>CAVZAH010000010.1:0-572000 GCA_963773275.1 uncultured Acidimicrobiia bacterium
GCCCCCATGCTAGCATATTAGTGCAGCGTCACCACATTGCTGATCTTGGGCTTGTCGCCCATCACCAGGCCGTTGAAGGTGAACTTGCCCGAGGCAACGCCCACTTCGACTGCTGTCGCCATCCTTCACCCGGCCCGCCAGAATTTCTTCGGCCAGCGGATCCTGAATGGATTTCTGGATCACCCGCTTGAGAGGCCGCGCCCCATAGGCAGGGTCATAGCCTTTTTCCGCCAGCAGGCTGCGCGCCTCTTCGGTCAGCACCACTTCGATCTTCCGGTCAGCCAGCAGCTTCTTGAGCCGCAGCAACTGGATATCGACAATGGCGCCCATATGGGTCCGCTTCAGGCGGTGGAACAGGATGATCTCGTCCAGCCGGTTGAGGAATTCCGGCCGGAAGGCCCCGCGCACCACGCCCATCACCTGGTCGCGCACCTCTTCCACATCCTGGTTTTCACCAAGCGCCACAAGATATTCCGACCCCAGGTTCGAGGTCATGATGATCAGCGTGTTCTTGAAATCCACCGTGCGGCCCTGGCCATCGGTCAGGCGGCCATCGTCAAGCACCTGCAGCAGCACGTTGAACACATCCGGATGCGCCTTCTCGACTTCGTCGAACAGCACAACCTGATAGGGCCTGCGCCGCACCGCTTCGGTCAAGCGCGCCGCCCTCGTCATAGCCCACATAGCCCGGAGGCGCGCCGATGAGGCGCGAGACCGAATGCTTCTCCATGTATTCCGACATGTCGATGCGCACCAGCGCATGCTCGTCATCAAACAGATAATTCGCCAATGCCTTGGTCAGCTCGGTCTTGCCGACGCCCGTGGGGCCCAAAAACATGAAGGAGCCTATGGGCCGGTTGGGATCCTGCAAGCCCGCCCTGGCGCGGCGCACGGCCGTTGCAACGGCTTCCACCGCCTCGGCCTGGCCCACAACCCGTTTGCCCAGCTCCACTTCCATCTGGAGCAGCTTTTCGCGCTCGCCTTCCAGCATCTTGTCAACCGGAATGCCGGTCCAGCGCGAAACCACCTGGGCCACATGGGCCTCGGTCACCGCTTCCTCCAGCATGTCGGACTCGCCCGCCTCTTCCGCCACCTTCAATTTCTTTTCCAGTGCGGGAATGGTGGAATAGGCAAGCTCGCCCGCCTTGGCGAAATCGCCGCGCTGCTGGGCCTGATCGAGATGCAGGCGCGCCTTCTCCAGCTCTTCCTTGAGCTTGGAGGCCGCCGCCAGCTTTTCCTTCTCGGCCTGCCAGTTGCGCGTGATGATGGCGGATTTTTCTTCCTGCTCGGCCAGTTCCTTTTCAAGCTTCTGCAGGCGGTCCTTGGAGGCCGTATCGGATTCCTTCTTCAGGGCCTCGCGCTCGATCTGCAATTGCATGATGCGGCGGTCGATTTCATCAAGCTCTTCCGGCTTGGAATCAACCTGCATGCGCAGCCGTGCTGCCGCCTCGTCCATCAGGTCAATGGCCTTGTCCGGCAGGAACCGGTCGGTGATGTAGCGGTTGGAAAGTGTTGCAGCCGCAACGATCGCCGAGTCGGTAATGCGCACCCCGTGGTGCAGTTCATATTTTTCCTTGATGCCGCGCAGGATGGAAATCGAATCCTCGACCGACGGTTCGCCCACAAAAATCGGCTGGAACCGGCGCGCCAGGGCCGCATCCTTTTCCACATGCTTGCGGTATTCATCAAGCGTCGTGGCGCCGACGCAATGCAATTCACCGCGCGCCAGGGCAGGCTTCAAAAGGTTTGAAGCATCCATGGCGCCATCGGCCTTGCCCGCGCCCACCAGCGTGTGCATTTCGTCAATGAACAGGATGATGCCGCCTTCCGCCGCGGTAACTTCCGAAAGAACCGCTTTCAGCCGCTCCTCGAATTCGCCGCGGAATTTCGCTCCGGCAATGAGCGAACCCATGTCGAGCGCCAGCAATTTCTTCTTTTTCAAGCTCTCCGGCACATCGCCCTTGATGATGCGCAGCGCCAGGCCTTCGGCAATGGCTGTCTTGCCCACGCCGGGTTCGCCGATGAGAACCGGATTGTTCTTGGTGCGCCGTGACAGCACCTGAATGGTGCGGCGGATTTCCTCATCCCGGCCAATGACCGGATCAAGCTTGCCCGCCTCGGCCGCTTCGGTGAGATCGCGGGCATATTTCTTCAGGGCATCATAGCCCTGCTCGGCCGACGCCGTGTCCGCCGTGCGGCCCTTGCGAACCGCGTCAATCGCCTGATTCAATGTCTGCGCCGTGATGCCCGCCTTCTTGAGAATCTTGGAGGCCTCGCTGGTCTCGATGGCCAGGGCCTGCAAAAGCCGTTCCGCGGTCACAAAACTGTCGTTCGATTTGGTCGCCAGTTTCTGCGCGGCCTCAAACACCCGCGCCATTTCCGGCGAGAGATAAACCTGCCCCGCGCCGGCGCCTGATACCTTGGGCATTTTGGCAAGGGCCGCTTCCGTATCCCGCAGGGCCAGGCGGCGAGTCGCCGCCCGCCGCCTTGATCAGGCCCGCGGCCAAGCCTTCCTCATCGTCAAGAAGGACTTTCAGCACATGTTCGGGGGTAAATTTCTGATGCCCTTCACGCAGGGCCAGCGTCTGCGCCGACTGGATAAAGCCGCGCGAGCGTTCCGTGTATTTTTCGAAATCCATCCGCTTCTCCTCTAGGCACGTTTACCAGAGGCCCTCATAGGCACCTCAATAACGCCCTATAGGAGAATATGGGGCTGTTCCGCGTCCCATCAAGTGAGGCCGGAAATTTTATTCTCCGTCTTCGGCGGTTACAGCCCGGGCGCGGCGCGGATTGCGCCCCTTCTTTTCGGCAACCGGCTCGTCCGCCACCTCGACGGGAGCCGGACGGCGGAGGAATGACGGGGCCTCCCACTGGCCGGAGCCAGCGTCTTCTTCATTGCCATTGGGGCGCGCCTCAACGGCTGCTTCCCGGGCCATTTGCGGTTCAGCCTCGGCCGGCACGCGGCTCGCTGTCGCCATCGCGCGGCTGATCGCCCCGGTTCTGCCAGCGGGGGCGGAAACGCTCCCGGTTGCCATCGCGGTTGTCGCGCTGGCGGTTGCCGCCGCTTGACTTCGCCGCCGCTGTCGGCCTGCTCGCCCGTGCCGGCTTGCCCGCCTTCGGAAACCATCGCGGCCTGCGCGGTATCGGTTTCGCCTTCTGCGGCATCGCCGCCTTCTTCTTCAAAATCCTCATCTTCCGGACGGCGCAACTGCGTTGTCGGCTGGCCCACCGGCTGGGCCGCGGCCATCACCCGGAAATAATGCTCGGAAAACTGGAAATAGCTCTCGGCCATCACATTGTCGCCGGAGGATTGCGCATCGCGGCCAAGCTGCATGTATTTCTCGGCAACTGTTTGCGCCGTGCCGCGCACCTTAACGTCCGGCCCGTTGCTCTCATAAACCCGGTTGGCGGAATTGCCGCCGCCGCCATTGTTGTGGCTGCCGCCTCCGCCGCCACCGCCCGGCCTGCGGTTATTGCGGCCACGGCCGCGCTTGTTGTTGTGCTGGCCCTGACGTGCGCGGTGTCCATTATCGAAGTTCAAATCATCACTGCGGCAAAAATTGCCGTCCCATGTTGTTGAGATTTTGCATTACAATTTCAAAAATCGGCCCTGATCAAAGAGTCGAACTAATCCTAATACGAAGGTTGTGGTCGCAGACCTCTGCCGCAGATATTTCCCCTATCGGAAACACCATCCCCGACTGCAAAAAAGCGAGATGTGTGGAACTTGTGACCTATGGTCTTTTTCCCAACATGCCGCCCAACGCCATCGCAAGGGCAGAATGAATTACCGACTCTTATGTAGCGCAGAAGGAAGTGATTTCCAATGGTTTTTTTGACTTGTGTCCACAAGCCGCAGCTTTAGGGCCGGCTGAAGACCAGGCAGCGGACATGGCCGGCCAGGTCAAAATGGCGGCTTTCCCGGGCAAAACCCTGCCCCGTAAAGAGTTCATTAACCGCGTTCTCCTGGCCCGCCCCGATCTCCAGAACAACATGGCCCTTGGGGGCCAAATGGCCCCCCGCCCCACTGGCAAGGCGGCGGTAGGCCTCCAGCCCGTCAGGCCCGCCATCAAGGGCCCTTGGCGGGTCAAACTCCCGCACATCGGGGGCCAAACCGGCGATATCGCCCAAGCGGAATATAGGGCGGGTTTGAAACAATGAGATCGAACTGTGCCATCAATCCCCTCAAACCAGTTCGCCTGCACAAAGCTGGCCCGGCCCGCCACACCCAAGCGCCTCGGCATTGCCTTTCGCCACCGCAAGGGCCGCCGCCGAAAGGTCGCTGGCAACGGCGGTGGCTCCCGGCAATTCGGCCAGCAAGGTCACCGCAATGGCCCCGGAGCCCGTGCCGAGGTCCAGAATGCGCAGGGGCCCCTTGCCCTTCGCCAACCCGAGCGCCGCCCCAATCAGCGTTTCCGTGTCGGCGCGGGGGTCCAGAACATCAGGCGTCACCCGGAAGCTCCGGCCATAAAATTCGCGGGTTCCCAGAATGCGGGAAACCGGTTCAAATTTGCAGCGGCGTTCGATGAACATCGAGAACCGCGCCGCCACATCCGGCGGCACAATCAAATCCGGTTCCGCCACGATGTCTTCATGCCGCAAGCCTGAAGCCGCTTGAAACAGGAGGCGCGCATCAAGGGCTGCCGTTTCAATGCCGCCTGCGGCAAGGCGTTCGCCCGCTTGCTTTAGAAGCGCGCGCCGCGTGTCAGACATCAGAGGTTTCAGTGGCCAGGAGTTCCGCCTGATGTTCCGCCATCAGGGCCAGGATCAATTCCTCCAAAGCCGGCCCTTCAATGATCTGGTCGAGCTTGTAAAGCGTGAGATTGATGCGGTGATCGGTAATCCGCCCCTGCGGAAAATTATAGGTGCGGATGCGCTCGGAACGGTCACCGGACCCCACCTGTCCCTTGCGCTGGGCCGAACGCTCGGAATCGATGCGGTTGCGTTCCAGATCGTAAAGCCGCGACCGCAGCAGCTTCATGGCCGCGTTCTTGTTCTTGAGCTGCGACTTTTCCGTCTGCTGGGCAACCGCAAGCCCGGTGGGAAGATGGGTGATGCGCACCGCCGAATCCGTTGTGTTCACCGACTGCCCGCCGGGGCCTGATGAGCGGTAAACATCAATGCGCAAATCCTTGTCTTCAATCTTGATGTCCACTTCTTCCGCTTCCGGCAGCACGGCAACCGTTGCGGCGGAGGTGTGGATGCGCCCCTGCGTTTCCGTATCGGGCACGCGCTGCACCCGGTGCACGCCGGATTCAAACTTCATCCGCGCATAGGCGCCGGCCCCGAAGATATTGGCAATGACTTCGCGGTAGCCCCCATGCTCGCCGTCGCTTGCGGAAATAACTTCAACCCGCCAGCCTTTTGAGGCCGCATAGCGCTGATACATGCGAAACAGGTCGCCGGCAAAAATCGCCGCCTCATCGCCGCCCGTGCCGGCCCGCACTTCAAGAATGACGTTGCGTTCATCGGCGGCATCCTTGGGCAGCAGCAGGATGCGGATCGCATGTTCAAGCTCCACGATCTTGGCATCGAGGGTTTCACGCTCGGCTTCGGCCATGGCGGCCAGCTCGCCGCCGGCCTTCAGCATCTCGTCCACGTCACGCCGCTCGGTATAGGCCTGCTTCAGGTTCTGCGCCGCCTTGGCCGTGGGCTCAAGCTCCGCATATTCCTTGGAAAGCTTGACGAATACGTCTCCGGCAGGGCCAGAGGAAAGCTCATGCTCGACATTGGCAAACCGGTGGATGATCCGGTCAAGTTTTTCGGTCTGGATTGCACTCATGGCGGGGCTTGTAGCGGAAGCCGCACCCCTTCGCCAAGGGCCGGGGTTCAGCCTTCGAAGGTCGAGAGATTGAGCGAGCGGCCCACCAGAATTTCACCGGGCGTTCCGAGAATGCCCTTTTCCTTGCCGTCGATGACATAGCTCAAAAGCCCGCCGTCGCGCGCAATCACCACAAGGCCTTCGCGGTCAGGCACCTGGTAGGTGTCGCCCTTCATCAGCATCTGGGTCATCACCACATTGCCTTGCGCATCTTCAACCCGCACCCAGACCGGGGCCTTGGCTTTCAGCACAAGCCGGGTCGCTTCGTTCTTGGCGCCGAAGACACGGCCCTCGGGGGTCTGCATCACATCGTCAACCATCGGCACATCAAGTGCCACGGTCTTTGGCGCAGGCACGGGAAGAGCCGTCTGGTCTTCCGGCACCTGCTCGGCAATGAAGGCCCCGAGCCCGCCTAAATCTTCACCCGTCTGAGTGTCGCTCTGCGCGGGAACGCTGTCATTCGGCCGAGGCCAGAACATCGTCGGCATCGGCTTCTTCAGTAATCTTGACGTTGGCGGCTTCCGATCCCGTGGAGGCCGTCGGCATCGGATCGGCGGCAATCGCCACCTGCGGTTCAGGGGCCGCAAGCTCTGCCGAGGGAATCATCATCCAGCTTGCGCCGGCAAAAAGAAAAATCGCGCCCGCAACGGACGCAACCAGGCCACCGGCCCCACCGGGGATATTCGACAACTTGATGTTCAGGGGCATCAGCTTGGGCATCTTTCCAAAGCTCAGGATTTTGGCGCTCGAGAGCGGCGCCGGATTTGCCGGATGGCTGGTGCGCGGCGCGATCGCCGGCCGCGGCAGGAATTCAATGTAGTGATGAAGCAGCGGCTCCGGATCAAATCCCAGATATTCCGCATAGGCCGAAATCATCTCAAGGGCTTCCATGCGCGTTGGCATGCGCGTCATGTCGCCGAATTCAATGGCCTCCACATGGTAGGGATGAATGCCCGTGGCTTCACCGGCATCCTCCAGGGTTTCGCCACGCTTTTCACGCTCGCGCTGCAGGAACCAGCCGGCTTCTCCGGCGGGATCGCTTGCGCCATCTGGCTTTTCGCGGAAGCCAGTCTCTGCGGCTTCATATTCCGTTTCGTCCCGGCCAAATTCAAGCTGTGGGTCGTCCATGGTCTTACTCTCTCGTGCTACCAAGCATTAACTGTTTACTAACGCTGCTTTTCGAGAGAATGACGCAGAATGGTTATCAGCAAGCTAACGCCCGCATTAAATTATACGGGAACACCATTGCGCTGGGCGAATTCCAGGAGATCGCCGCGGATCGAATGGGCCGGGCTTTTCAGCAGCGGCGCCATGAAGGACCAGAGCTTGGCCTGATTCAGTTCCAGCAGCATCGCCTTCACCGGGCCGATGCCCGAGGGAACCATGGACACCGAAGTAAGCCCGATGCCGAGCAGCCCCATCGCTTCCAGGGGGCGCCCGCCAAGTTCACCGCAAAGCGTGACCGGCTTGTTGTGGGCTTTTGCCTTTTCAACAATCAGCCGCATGGCGCCAAGCGCTGCCGGGCTCAAGGGATCATAGCGCCCCGCAAGCCTGGGATTGCCGCGATCCGAGGCAAAGAGGAACTGCACCAGGTCATTGGACCCGACCGAGGCAAAATCGATAAGCGGGAAAAGCTGGTCGAGCTGCCAGATGAGCGCCGGAATCTCGATCATCACCCCAAGCTGCAGCGACTTTGGCAGCACATGCCCGCGCGCCTGGAGATAGGCCTTTTCCAGTTCAACAATGTCCCTGGCCCGCAGATATTCATCCACATCGGCAATCATCGGGAACATGATCTTGAGGTCATGGCCCTGCCCCGCAATCAAAAGGGAGCGCACCTGCAGGCGCAGCAATGCCGGCCGGTCCAGCGCCATGCGAATGGAACGCCAGCCAAGCGCCGGATTGTCTTCCCGCGGCTGCCGCAAGTAAGGCAGGGTTTTGTCGGCCCCGATATCGAGCGTGCGGAAAACCACCGGCTTGCCATTGGCCTGATCGAGAATGGCCTTGTAGTGGCGCACCTGCGAGGTGAGGCGCGGGAACCTGCTGGCCATCATGAAATGCAGCTCGGTGCGGTAAAGCCCAACACCGTCGGCGCCTGAATCATGCAGATGCGGCAAATCAACAATCAACCCCGCATTGATGTTGAGATTGATCTTCACGCCGTCCTTGGTAACCGCCGGCACATCGCGCAGCACCGCATATTGCGCCTGCTTGCGCGCATAGAAACGCACCTTCTCCGCATAGGATTTTTGCAGGTCCTGCGACGGCCTGACGAACAGTTCGCCGGTGTTGCCGTCAATGACGATGGAGCTTCCCGTATCCACGAGATCAATGAGGCCCGTGGCCTGGCCCACGGCGGGAATGCCAAGGGCCCGCGCCACAATGGCCACATGGCTGGTCTTTCCGCCTTCTTCGAGGATGACGCCGCGGATCTTGCTGCGGTCATAATCCAGAAGTTCGGCAGGCCCCATGTTGCGCGAAACGATAATCGCATTGGCCGGCAGATCGCTGCGTGAGGCGGTGGCAACCGCACCCGTCAGAATGCGCATCAGGCGATTTGAAAGATCGTCGAGATCATGCATGCGCTCGCGCAGATATGCGTCGGGCGTGCGCATCATCCGCGCCCGGTTGTCGTTCTGCACCCTCTCGACCGCGGCCTCGGCGGTGAGGCCCGTATCAACCGCTTCGCCCAGGCGGTTCACCCAGCCCTTGTCATGGGCAAACATGCGGATGGTTTCCAGCACATCGGAATAATCCGCACCCCGCAAGGATTCCGTGCCATCAAGCAACTGGTCGACTTGCAGGTGAAGCTGCTCGACCGCCTCTTCAAGCCGCTTCTTTTCCAGCGGAATGCTTTCGGCAATGAGATTGTGGATCGCGAACGCGCGGCTCATGCAAAACCACATGGCCGAGCGCAATGCCGTCAGCCAGCGACTCGCCGCGCAGGTGATGGCTGCGCATATGGGCAACGTCAGCCGCCACTTCGCGCGCCACTTCGCGCAGTTCACCCGAAGCAATGACCTCGGCCAGCACCATGGCCGTCGTCTGCAGCGCCTCTTCCTCTTCATCGGAATAATGCCGCCGGGTGCGGTTTTGCACGACCAGAACGCCAATCACCGTGCCGCCCCGCATGATGGGCGAGCCGAGGAAGGAATGGTAAATCTCTTCGCCGGTTTCCGGCAGGTATTTGAACGACGGATGGTTCTGCGCATCGGCCAGATTGAGGCCAATCGCCTGGTCGCCGATGAGGCCCACAAGGCCTTCGCCCACTTTCAGCTTGGATTTGTGGACGGCGGCGCGCTTCAGGCCTTCCGTGGCATAAAGCTCAAGCACCTGCCCCGGCCGCATCACATAGATGGAGCACACCTCGGCCACCATATTGGCCGCGATCAGGGTCGCGATTTTATCGAGCCGCTTTTGTGCCGTGTCCGGCTCCGCCATAACCTCGCGGAGCCGCCGAAGCAGGACACGCGGGCCAAGGGCGGAGTGGGCCATCAGCAGGTGTCCTCGCGCTGCCGTTTCCAGCGGCAGCGGGTCATGTATTTTTGACGGATGCTGCGTTGCATGGGCTTCAAGCTTCCAATCCATAGGCCTGGTGCAGGGCCCGCACCGCGAGCTCCGTATAGGCCTCATCAATCAGTACACTGACTTTAATTTCCGATGTCGTGATCGCCTGGATGTTGATGCCCTTGTCGGCCAGCGAACGGAACATCTTCGCGGCAACGCCCGCGTGGCTCCGCATGCCGATGCCGACCACCGAAACCTTGGCCACATCGGCGGAATGGGTAAGCTCGAGAAATCCGATCTTGTCCTTCACCCCGTTCAGAACTTCAATGGCCTTGCGCAGATCCTTGCGCGCCACGGTGAAGGTGATGTTGGCGGTCGAGCCGTCGGTTGAAACATTCTGCACGATCATGTCGACGCTGATGTCGGCTTCCGCCAAGGGGCCAAACACCGAAGCCGAAACGCCCGGCTGGTCCTTGACCTTGCGGATCGAAACTTTCGCTTCATCGCGCGAATAGGCAATTCCGCTGACTACATGCTGTTCCACGATCTTGTCCTCTTCGCAAACAATTGTTCCCGGCCCGCTGCCATCCGGCTTGTTCTGATTGGGCGAGTCCGGCGCTTCAAAACTCGACCTTACCTGCAAGGGTACCTTGTACACCATGGCAAGTTCAACCGAGCGCGGCTGCAGGACCTTGGCCCCCAATGAGGCCTGTTCCAGCATTTCCTCATAGGAAATCCGGTCGAGCTTGCGCGCCCCCGTCACAATCCGCGGGTCGGCCGTATAAACCCCGTCCACATCCGTATAAATATCGCAGGCCGCCTCAAGCGAGGCGGCAATCGCCACCGCTGACGTATCCGAGCCGCCGCGCCCCAGGGTGGTGATGCGCTTGTCCGGGCCGATGCCCTGGAACCCGGCAACGACCACAACCTGGCCCTGCTCCATGCGCTTCCTGATTTCCGTCGCATCGATTTCGGCAATCCGCGCCGAGGCATGCACGCCATCGGTTTTCAACGGGATCTGCCAGCCATGCCAGGAGCGCGCCGGAACCCCCATATCCTGAAGTACGATGGCCAGAAGCCCCGCCGTTACCTGTTCGCCGGAGGCGACAATGGCGTCATATTCGCGGGCATCATGCACCGGCGCTGCTTCCTTGCACCAGGCCACCAGTTGGTCCGTGGTTCCGGCCATGGCCGAGACGACGACGGCCACATGGTGGCCCGCCTTCACCTCACGCAGGACATGGCGCGCCACATTGCGGATACGCCCGATATCCGCAACCGAAGTGCCTCCAAACTTCATAACCAAACGGCCCATCGGCCAAAATCCTTCTTGATCCCGAAACTCTGGCTTGCAGCCAAATCAGATGTAAAGTGAACTCTTTAAGGTGCGACGCGGCGTACTCATAGATGAGGGTCCCTGCTTATGCAATAATGGCCCCCATAAAAATGGATGTTTGAAATGACTGCCGCAGCGCAAACCACCCTTGACCCCGCCGAAGTGGAGAAATTCTCCAAAATGGCCGCCGAATGGTGGAATCCCAAGGGTAAATTCGGCGTTCTCCATGTCTTTAACCCGGTCCGGCTGGCCTATATCAAGGAGCAGGTCTGCGCCCGCTTTGGCCGCGATCCCTATGACCCCAAGCCCTTCAAGGGCCTGCGCTTCCTCGATATCGGCTGCGGCGGCGGGCTTCTGACCGAACCCATGGCAAGGCTCGGCGCCGATATCCTCGGCGTTGACCCCTCGGAAAAAAACATCATGACCGCCAAGGTCCATGCCGAGGAGCAGGAACTCGCCATCGATTACCGCTGCGCGACCGCAGAGGACCTGGCAGCGGCCGGCGAGCGCTTCGATGTTATCCTTAACATGGAAGTGATCGAGCATGTGGCGAACCCGCAAGGCTTCACCCGGATCTGCGTTGAAATGCTGAACCCCCAGGGCCTGATGTTCGTGGCCACCATCAGCCGCACCCTCAAATCCTTCGGCCTTGCCATCATCGGCGCCGAATATGTCCTGCGCTGGCTGCCCAAGGGCACCCATCAGTGGGAAAAATTCATCACACCCGCTGAACTGAAAACCTGGCTCGCCGACAATCACATCGCCATCAAAGGCGAAACCGGCGTCACCTATCATCCCCTCGCCAACGAATGGCGCAGGTCACGCGACATGGATGTGAACTACATGCTGGTGGGGCAGAAAGCAGCCTAGGTTCGAACCTCTTCCGGCAGTCTTGGCAGCGGATGAACTTCGATGCCCTCTTCGATCAGGGCCTTGGCGTCTTCGGGCTTGGCCTCGCCATAGATGCCGCGCTTTTCGCTTTCGGCGTAATGGATCTTGCGCGCTTCATCGGCAAACCTGTCGCCCACATACTCGGCGTTCGCTTCAACATTCTTGCGCACTTCGCGCATCATCTGCATCAGCTTCTGCGTGCGGGGATCAACCGTGCCGGCCACCATCTTCTGCGAAGCGTCCGCCTTCCGGTTGGACTTCACCGGAATGCCCGGCGCCATGAGCTGCTTGCTCACATCTTCCGAACCGCAATGGGTGCAGGAGACCAGGTGCCGCTTGATTTGTTTTTCAAACGCCGCACTGTCCCTGAACCAGCCATCAAACTCATGGCCCTTGTCGCAGATGAGATCATACCTAATCATGATGCTTAGTTAGCTATTCCCTGGGGCGGCTTCAAGTTAAAGGCACGGGCATTCTTAAGCGCCGGTATTCTACCACGGTCCCGGTTTACCAATCCTTCATCAACCTCAAACGGCAAAACCCCGGGTTCCGTTCCCAACTCGGCGATGATCTCTCCCCAGGGATTGACCACCAGACTGTGGCCGAACGTATGCCGGCCGCTTTCATGGGCTCCGCCTTGCGCCGCCGCAAACACAAAACTCCCGGTTTCAATGGCGCGCGAGCGCAGGAGAACATGCCAATGGGCCTGCCCCGTGGGCACGGTAAAGGCCGCAGGCACCGCCATGAACATCGCACCCGCATTGGCCAACACATTGTAAAGTTTGGGAAAACGCATGTCGTAGCAGATGCTGAGGCCCAAAGGCCCCCAGGGAAGTGCGGCAACCACGGCCTCGCCTCCCGGCGCAAAAAAATCCGATTCCCGGATGCGCTCGCCGCTCGGCATGTCCACATCAAAGAGGTGTATCTTGTCGTAACGCGCCGCCACCGTTCCATCAGGCGCAAACAGCAGCGAACGGTTAACCAGCTTGTCTTCCGACAGCCGCAAGGCCAGCGAACCCACATGGAGCCAGATGCCAAGCTCCTGCGCCAGCCGCGAAAAACCCGCAACGCTGGCATCTTCCTGTTCCGTGGCCACAACGGCGCGCAGGCGCTGGCGGTCCGCTTCAAAAATATTGGTCACTTCCGGCGTGAGCACATATTGCGCGCCTTGGCGCTGCGGCTTCCCTGATCATGGAACTGGCATCACTGAGGTTCCGCGCCATATCGACGCCCGAACGCATCTGGATGAGGGCTGCCTTGAAACTCACGTTGCCATCAAAAGCTGGTCAAGCCCGCCGCGGCGCTCAAGCTCATACAGATCTTCATTGCCGCCCACATGGGTCTCGCCAATGAAAATCTGCGGCACGCTGCGCCGCCCGTTGGTGCGAAGCATCATGCGCTGCCGCGCGGCGGGATCGGCGCTCACGTCGATTTCGTCAAAGCTCAAGCCCTTCTTCGTCAAAAGAGACTTCGCGGCGTAACAAAATCCACAGGTTCGGGTCGTGTAAATCGTGATATTGGCCATAGTGTTTTCCATCAGCCAATATGAGGCCGCTTGGGCTCCAGAACAAGGGCGAAGGTCAGCACATCGACATGCGCCGCTCCCGCCTTCTTCAAGACGGCGGCACAACTGCCGGCCGTGGCCCCCGTGGTTAACACATCGTCAACCAGCAAAATCCGCCGCCCCGCGATATGGCCAAAACCTTCCGGCGCCACATGAAAAACCTTCGCCACGTTCTTCCGCCGTTCATCAAAACTCAGGCCCACCTGCGAGCGCGAGGCTTTGGTGCGCAGGAGCACATCGCTGCGATAGGCCTTGCCGAACTGGCGGGAAATCTGCTGCGACAAAAAAGCCGCCTGGTTAAAGCGCCTGCTCCACAGGCGAAAGCGGTGCAAAGGCACCGGAATAACCACATCGGCCTCATTGATAAGCGGCTGCCCGGCGCGGGCCATCAACCGCGCCATCAGCAATCCCGCCTCCATGGTATCCCGGTATTTCAGCCCATGAACAATCCGCCGCGACGCCTCGTCATAGGCCACCGCCGCCCGCGCCCGGTCCCATTGCGGCGGGTCGGCCAGCGCCGCCGGGCTTATCGCCCCTTCGCCCTGGTCATAGGCAAAGGGTATTCCCAGCACATTGCAAACCGGCGCATCAATCAACCTGAGATGGGCCCAGCAGGAGAGGCAAAGGCTTGCCGGTTCAAGCACCGCTTCATGGCAGACCAGGCATTTCGGCGGCGCCAGAAAATCGATCACCCGCCGCCCGAGGCGCCTGCCCCATGCCGTGAAGGAATACGTCGATTGCTCGGATACTTCGTCCATGGCTTTTTGCAAACGCCTCATCTAAAGCAGGGCCGATCAGGAGCATAGCAAGAATGTCATTTGCAAGAAACGATTTGGAACGGCTCGCCGACATCGTGACCATCGCCGCCGACCAGGAAATCATGCCGCGCTACCGCAGCCTGGGCGAAGGGGCCATCCGCGAAAAAACCTCGGCCCTCGATCTGGTGACCGATGCCGATGAAGCCGCCGAAGCCGCCATCAAGGCAGCCGTCGCCAAGGCATTCCCCAAGGCTGTTTTTATCGGCGAAGAGTCGGTTGAAAAAGACAAGGGCCTTCTGAACAAAATTGCCGGCGCTGATCTGGCCATCATCATCGATCCGGTGGACGGCACCAGCAACTTCGCCTGGGGCCTGCCGCTGTTTGGCGTGCTGGCCGCGGTCGTCGAACGCGGCGTCACGGTGGGCGGCATCATTTATGATCCCGTGGGCCGCGACTGCACCTTTGCCCTCAAAGGCCAGGGCGCCTGGGCCAAATCCGAAAGCGGCGTCACCCGCGATATCCGCGTGGCCAAGCCAACACAGCTTTCCAACATGACCGGCACAACCTCGTGGTACATCATGCCGGAACCCCTGCGCACCCGCGTGGCCGCCAATCTTGCCAAGGTCAAAGCCAGCTTCGGCTACCGCTGCGCGGCTTACGAATACCGCATCGTGGCCGAAGGGCTGGTTGATTTTTCCCTGCACTACAAGCTCATGCCCTGGGACCATGCGGCCGGCGTGCTGATCCATGCGGAAGCCGGCGGCTATTCCGCCCTGCTGGATGGCAGTCCCTATCTGCCGACGATATTTGAAGGCGGAATCATTTCCGCCCCAAATCGCGAGTGCTGGCAGATGCTTCACGATGCCTTGCTTAGCTAACGGCGATGACGTCCGGTGCAGAAAATATTTTCGACCGTGACTTGTATCTCGCACGACTGGAACGCACCAAACAAAACCGGCCGGACATCCTTTCCACTTCCATAGCCACCGAACTGGCTGAACGATTGGACCCCATAACCCGCGAGTTCAATCACGCCTGCCTCATCGCGGTTGATCCTGAACCCATTGCCGCCGCCATTCGCGCCACGGGCAAAGTCAAAAACCTGGAAGTCCTTGAACCCACGGCCTCGGAAATCTTGCCCCTCACGGCCAATGCTTTCGATGCCATATTCGATATTCTCGATCTTCATCTCGTCAACGATGTGCCGGGAGCCCTCATCCAGCTCCGCCGCGCCCTCATTCCCGATGGGCTGTTCATGGCCTGTCTGTTTGCCGGCCAAACCCTGAACGAACTGCGCCAATCATGGCTGGAAGCCGAAGACCTTGTGACCGGCGGCGTCTCGCCCCGCGTTGCTCCCATGATTGATATCCGCGAAATGGGCGGGCTGTTGCAGCGCGCCGATCTCGCCCTTCCCGTTGTGGACCTCGACCGCACCATCGTGCGTTACCCCGATGCCATCGCCCTCATTCATGAAATCAGGTCGCTGGGTCTTTCAAACGTCATGACCGGGACGGTCACGAAAGCCTGTCACCCGCAATCTCCTGGGCGAAGCCATTTCAATCTATCAGCAGAAGTTTTCCGATGATGACGGCCGCATCCGCGCCACCATCGAAGTGGCCTGGGCCACCGCCTGGTCTCCCCATGAAAGCCAGCAAAAGCCCTTGAAGCCCGGCTCGGCAAAATTCCGCCTGGCCGATGCCCTGAAGGTTCCCGAGACGAAGCTGAACTAAAGCAAGTCGATGAGATGCGCGATGAGCGGCTTGTCGGCCGGCGGCATGGGATAGTCGCGGAGCTTCAACGGTTTCACCCATTGCAGCTCCTGCCCTTCAAGCGAAGTCACCACGCCCTTCCACCGCCGGCACACATAAAGCGGCATGAGCAGATGAAACTCCTCGTAGGCATGGCTGGCGAAGGTGAGCGGAGCCAGGCAGGATTCCGTCACATCGATGGCCAGCTCTTCCTTCAATTCGCGGATCAGCGCCGCTTCCGGCCGCTCATCGGGCTCAACCTTGCCGCCCGGAAATTCCCACAGGCCCGCCAGCGCTTTCCCTTCCGGCCGCTTGGCAATCAGCACGCGGCCATCCGGATCAACAAGGGCAACCGCTGCAACAAGAAGGATGCGCATCAGCTGCGATAGGAACCGTTGATGTCGATATAGCGATGGGTGAGATCGCAGGTCCAGACCTTGGCCTTGCCCCGCCCCACGCCCACATCGGCTTCAATCATGATCTCCCGCCCCTTCATGTGGGGCATGATCTCGGCTTCCTTGTAATCGGGATCGCGCATGCCATTTTTCGCAACCTGGATGCCGCCGATGCGAATGCGCAGCTTGTCGCGAATGGCTTTTTCGCCGGCCTTGCCGATGGCCATGACAATGCGGCCCCAATTGGCGTCCTCGCCGGCAATGGCCGTTTTCACCAGCGGCGAATTGGCAATCGACATGGCAATCCTGTGAGCCGCCTTGTCAGACTCAGCACCCGTGATGGCAATTTCAATGAGCTTCTCCGCGCCTTCGCCATCGCGCGCAACCTGCTGCGCCAGATCAAGGCACAGGCCCTCGAGCCCTTTGGCGAAATCCTTTCAGCCGCGCGTCAGTTGCGGACTTCAAGCCCTTGGGCGCAGGCCCGGCTTTCCCCGTGGCAAACAACAGCACCGTGTCCGATGTGGACGTATCGCCATCAACCGTGATGCAATTGAAACTCTTGGCAACACTGGCGGAAAGCAAGGGCCTGCAGAAGGCGCGAAGGAATTGCCGCGTCGGTGAAGATGAAAACCAGCATGGTGGCCATGTCGGGCGCAATCATGCCGGAGCCCTTGGCGATGCCGTTGATGGTCACCGTCTTGCCCGCATATTTCACGGTCGCCGTTGCCACCTTGGCAAACGTATCCGTGGTCATGATGGCGCGCGCCGCATCGGCCCAGCGCTCCGCCTTGGCCGCCGCAAACAATCCCGGCAATGCGCCGACAATCGGAGCCGGATTTAGCGGCTCGCCGATGACCCCGGTTGAGGCCTGAAAAATTTCCGCCGGTTTGCATTTCAGGTGTTGCGCCGTTGCCTTGGCAACGGCGGTAACCGTCGCAACCCCGGCCTTGCCCGTAAAGGCATTGGCATTGCCCGCATTGATCACCACGGCCCGCGCCGCGCCGCCCTTCAGGCTCTGGGCGCACCAGTCAACCGGCGCCGAACGGGATTTGGAAAGGGTGAAGCAGCCGGCAACCGTTGTGCCCGGCGCCAGCGTTGCCAGCAGCACATCAGGCCGGTTCTTGTAGCGGATGCCGGTTTCGGCAATGGCCAGTTCTACGCCGTCAATGGCAGGAAGATGCGGAACCGCACGCGGTGCGAGCGGTGAAACACTATGCGCCATGTTCCGCCCCTGACAGGATTATTGTTCAGGAATCTGCAGGTCGCCCTTGCCGCCCGTATCACCCTCGGCTTCGGCTGGCGGCTGGGCCACAACGCCATTCTTGCTTGTCGATCATGGCCCTGCGCTTTTTCTCCACTTCGGCGGCATATTTCTTGAGGTCTTCGTCAAGAACTTCGATCTTGGCGGTCTTGCGCAGCTCGTCCATGGTTTCCTGCACCTTCTTGCGCAGGAGAACATTGCGGATCGCCGACTTCACCTGGTCAAAAGGCTGCGCCGCGCCCAGTTTTGCGGTCTTCAATCTTGATAACGTGCCAGCCGAAATCGGTCTTCACCGGCTGTGAAACTTCGCCAACCTTCAAGGCAAACGCCGCCTTGGAGAATTCGGCAACCATTTCAGGCGCGGTGAAATAGCCGAGGTCGCCGCCGTAGTCCTTTGATCCGTCGAGGCTGTATTTCTTGGCAAGATCTTCAAATTTCTCGCCGGCCTTGAGGCGCGCCAGAATGTCGGTTGCCTCTTTCTCGGTGCCCAAAAGAATATGCCGCGCCCGCACCCGCTCCGTCTGCGCAACCTTCGCCGATTCAGAGTCATAGGCCGCCTTGATCTCTTCGTCGGTTACCTGCGGGCGGATTTTCTGGAAAAAATAGGCATCGCGCAGGGCTTTGGCCTGGTAGAGGGCCAAGCGCCGCTTGTATTCATCCGTGTCCGCAACGCCTTCCTTGACCGCCAATTGGGCCATCAGGTGGCGCTCAATCAGGAACTCGACAACGAAGGGATAGCGCAGTTTCGGCGGCAAATCCGGCAACTGGCCGATGATGTCATCGGTGGCCATCTGCACTTCCGAAATCTTGATCTCGTGGCCATTGACGATGGCAACGACCTTGTCGTCCTTTATCTCCTGCGCCCCGGCGCCAAGCGCCATGGCGCCGCCAAGAAAGCCGGTTAGCAGTGCAATCTTCACGTAATCTTGAATGCGTGGCATGAGACCCATTGTCCAAATTCTATTTATTCCAGGCGGGAACAAGCCCCGCCGCAACGCTCAATGGCCACCAAAAGAGGCAAGAATAAGCCGGATTTTCTTGTCTCTCGTGATGGCAATAAGCCTGAATTGCCGCGCACATTGGTCTTGTTGAACTGGCCGCGCAAGAGGGTGCAGCCGTAGTTTGGACACCTGTTGCTGCCCTGCAACACATTGAAATATCAGGAATCCGCCCCTAATTGTGGATTCAGATCGAACAATCCCGGAATCCGGCCACGCAACTAAGTCTAGACCTTTGAGAACCGAAGCCTTATCAGGCAGCAATTCTCGACACAGATTTTCACGGGCCCTCCCGAAACAAGGAACGAATCATATGCTCGGACTGCGGTCAATCGCGGCAAAACTCTTCGGCACAACCAACGACCGGAAAGTCGTCAAATATCGCGCTCCCGTCGAGGAAATGAACCAGCTTGAAGCCGAATTCGCGGCCCTCTCGGATGCCGACCTGAAAGCCAAAACCGCAGAGTTTCCGGGCCGAATTGGCCGCCGGCAAGACCTTGGACGATCTCCTCGTTCCGGCCTTCGCCGTGGTCCGCGAGGCCTCCAAGCGCACCCTTGGCATGCGCCATTTTGACGTGCAGATGATCGGCGGCATGGTGCTGAACGACGGCGCCATTGCCGAAATGAAAACCGGTGAAGGCAAAACCCTGGTTGCAACCCTTGCGGTTTACCTCAACGCCCTCGAAGGCAAGGGCGTTCACGTCGTCACCGTCAACGACTACCTGGCCAAGCGCGACGCCGCCTGGATGGGCAAGATTTATATTTCCTGGGCCTCACCACCGGCGTCATTGTCCATGGCCTGTCGGACACCGAGCGCCGGGAGATGTATGCCTGCGACGTAACCTATGCCACCAACAACGAACTGGGCTTCGATTACCTCCGCGACAACATGAAATACCATCTCAACGAGATGGTCCAGCGCGGCCACAACTACGCCATCGTCGACGAAGTGGATTCGATCCTCATCGACGAAGCCAGAACGCCCCTGATCATTTCCGGCCCCCTCGATGACAAGTCCGATCTCTACAATACCCTGGACAAGTACATTCCCGAACTGACCGCCGATGATTACGAGCTCGATGAAAAGCAGCGCTCCTGCACCCTGACGGAAAAGGGCAACGAACATCTGGAGCAGGTTCTGGGCGCTGCCGGCATGCTGAAGGGCGACAATCTTTACGACGCCGAAAACGTCACCATCGTTCACCACGTGCAGCAGGCGCTGCGCGCCCACAAGCTGTTCCAGCGCGACAAGGACTACATCGTCAAGGACGACCAGGTGATCATCATCGACGAGTTCACCGGGCGCATGATGCCGGGACGGCGCTATTCCGAAGGCCTGCACCAGGCCCTGGAAGCCAAGGAACACACCGCCATCCAGCCGGAAAACGTGACGCTCGCCTCGATCACCTTCCAGAATTATTTCAGGCTTTACAAGAAACTGGCGGGCATGACCGGCACGGCCTCCACCGAAGCCGATGAGTTCATGGACATCTACAAGCTTGAGGTCATCGACATCCCGACCAACGTGCCGGTGGACCGCAAGGATGAAGACGATGAGGTCTATCGCACCGCCCGCGAAAAATATGCCTCCATCATCGAAACCATCAAGGATGCCCGCGAGCGCGGCCAGCCGGTTCTGGTGGGCACAACCTCCATCGAGAAATCCGAAACCCTGGCCGCCATGCTCAAGTCCATGGGCGTGCCGCATAATGTGCTTGAACGCCCGCTACCATGAACAGGAAGCAGCCATCATTGCCCAGGCAGGCATTGCCGGCGCCGTGACCATCGCCACCAACATGGCAGGCCGCGGCACCGACATTAAGCTCGGCGGCAATCTCGACATGCGCATAGCAACGGATTTGGCCGATGTTCCCGAAGGCGCCGAGCGCACCAAGCGCATCGCCGCCATTACCGAGCGAAATCGAAGCCAACAAGCAGAAGGTCATCGCCGCCGGCGGCCTCTTCGTCATCGGCACCGAGCGCCATGAAAGCCGCCGCATCGACAACCAGCTCCGTGGCCGTTCCGGCCGTCAGGGCGATCCCGGACGGTCCAGGTTCTATCTCTCCCTTGAAGATGATCTCATGCGCATTTTCGGTTCCGAGCGCATGGATTCCATGCTGCAGAAACTGGGCCTCAAGGAAGGCGAAGCCATTGTCCATTCCTGGATCAACAAGGCCCTGGAAAAAGCCCAGCAGAAGGTTGAAGCGCGGAACTTCGACATCCGCAAGAACCTCCTGAAATTCGACAACGTGATGAACGACCAGCGCAAGGTGATCTTTGAGCAGCGCATCGGCATCATGAAGGGCGAAGACGTTTCCGAAACCGTGGACGACATGCGCCACCAGATTATCGACGATCTCATTTCAAAATACATGCCGGACAACACCTATGCCGAGCAGTGGCAAACCGCCGAGCTGCGCCAGCACCTGCGCGAAGCCGTGGCCATTGATTTTCCCATTGAAGACTGGGCCAAGGAAGAAGGCATCGCCGACGAGGAAATCCGCGAACGCGTGACGAAAGCTGCAGACGAGTTCTATCAGGCAAAGCGCGAGAAATTCACCCCCGCCATCATGCAGCAGGTTGAAAAGGCGGTTGTCCTGCAAACCCTCGACCAGCTCTGGCGCGACCACATCGTAACGGTGGAACAGTTGCGCCAGGTCATCCACTTGCGCGGCTACGGCCAGCGCGACCCGCTCAACGAATACAAGACCGAAGGCTTCAACCTCTTCGAGGCGATGATCTCCAAATTGCGCGAAACCAGCCACCGCCCAGGTCATGCGCGTTGAAATCCAGTCGCAGGCCCCCGGCGAACTTTTGCCCGATGAGGATGATCTTCCCTTCATGGAAGCCCACCACATCGACGCCACCTCAGGCGAAGACGATGTGGGCGAAGGCTTTCCGATCTTCGGCCAGGCAACGGCCACAGCCGCCGCCACTCTTGACCCGAAGCGGCCGGAAACCTGGGGCAAGGTTGCCCGCAACGAACCCTGCCCCTGCGGATCAGGAAAGAAATACAAGCACTGCCACGGGGCTTTCGTTTAAGTCAGCTAGGCCGCGTTGGAATATCTGATGGCCCCCATCATGCCCGCGTTCATGTGGTAGAGATGGTGGCAGTGGAAAGCCCAGTTCCCGGGATTGTCCGCGGCAAACCTGATGGTCACCGAGGTTGAGGGCGGAACCAGAACCGTATCGCGCAACGCCCCTTCGATGGGCACGTTATTGATTGCCACAACCTTGAAATAATGCCCGTGCAGATGCATGGGATGCGCCATGCCGGTCTGGTTCTGCATGATGACTTCGATGCGTTCATTCTCGCGAACCGTGAAAATCGTCTCATGCATGGAAGACTTGCCGTTGAGGCCCCAGAGATAATCCGCGCCGCCGCCCGTCAGCGCCAGAATTTCCGTCCGCGTCACCGGTTCGGATGGCAGCACCGCAACCGAGCGCAGCTTCATCTCCTGTGCCAGGTCCACTTCCGGCGCCATGTCGCCCTCGCTTGCGAGCCTGGCAATTTCAGCGCCCTGGGTTGCGAGATAAATGCCGGTCCGTGCGCTTAATCCTTCCGGCCTGAAAAGAATGGGCCATGCCCCGCTGCCCTCCGGCAGCTTCACGCGGATATCCGCCCTTTGCGCGATGGCCAAGGGAAACAGGGAACCCTTGAGGGGATAGACCGCATTGCCATCAACCGCGATGAGTTCGCCCTGAAGGGCGCCCAGGTCAATCCACATGTTGCTGGCGGCTGACCCATTGATGATCCGCAAGCGGATTTGCGTGGCCCTGCCAACCCGCACCACTTCCGGATCAGCCAAGCGTCCGGTCATTGGCCAGATAGGCATCAAACATGATGTCATTGAGCATGGCCATTTCCATGCCGCCCATCGCATGGCCCGCATGCCCTCCGCCGCCGCCTTTCAGCTCCGCCAGAATTTCCTGCGGATCGCGAAACGTGAAATCATGGAGCATCACCACATGCTCCTGCTCGTCAAACAGGGGTTCCGCCGTTTCGCGCACAATCAGGGGCGCCGCCAGAAGCTGCTGCTCCTGCAATCCGAGATGGGAATGCATCCAATGGGTGCCGGAGCGCGTGTTCACAAAATCATAGTCAAAGGATTCGCCGGGTTTCAGCGGCGCCTGCGACAGCATGGGAACGCCGTCCTGGGCGGAAGGCGGGTTCAATCCGTGCCAGTGCAAAAGCGTTTCAACATCCAGATCGTTTTTGACCCGCGCCCGGAACCGTTCCCCCAGCATCAGCGAAAGCCCGTTTCCGCCCCCGCCGTTTACAATGCCAAAAACCTTCGCCGCGCGGCCGTTAACCTCAATAATCCGTGAAGCCACCTTGAGTTCGGCAGGCGTTTGCGCGCCGGCAAGGCCTGCCCCGAACGGCGCGGCGCAAAATACCCTGAAAAACCGCCCGTCTTGATAACTTCTTGTTCATCTCAATTCACCGAAACGGCTGCCCCAAAAAGGGATTAATACAAAGGAAGACAATGAATTAACATTCTGAAAACAAGTCGGGATTAAGGTCTGGGATGACAGCGATTGTCGCTTCATGCAGGGTTGCCACAATGAAGAATGCAAAATATCTAGCAAAGCTTTTCTTCGCGACACCAGCGGAGCCACCGCCATTGAATATGGCTTGATTGCAGGCGCCATGGGACTTGATGTTGATACCCGTGTTGGCTACGCTTTCGACAACTGTCAAACAGTCATGTTTGACGTAATTGTGGGCCTTTTTCGCATAGGCCTTTTCGCAATAATCCGCTGAGAATATACCGCGATCTTTCTAAATACTGCGGCCAATCGCCAGGAATTTCTCGCGTCTCTGCGTCCGCAGCACGTCCGGCGAAACGCCGGCAAAGGCCTCCAGGATCCGTCCAATCATTTCGCCGGCAGCAGTTATCGCCTGTTCCGGCTGGCGGTGCGCGCCGCCTAACGGTTCATTAACGATATCATCAATTACGCCCAGTTTTTTGAGATCCTGCGCCGTGATCTTCAGGGCCGCCGCCGCATCCTTGGCCCTTCCGGCATCACGCCACAGGATGCTGGCTGCCCCTTCCGGCGATATGACGCTGTAGATCGCATGCTCCATCATCAGCACGCTGTTTCCCGTCGCAATGGCAATCGCCCCGCCCGAACCGCCCTCGCCGATAATCAGGGAAACCAGCGGCACCCCAAGCCCCATGCAGCAATCGGTCGACCGCGCGATCGCTTCGGCCTGGCCGCGCTCTTCCGCATCAATGCCCGGATAGGCGCCCGCCGTATCGACAAAGGTGATCACCGGAATGCCAAACCGCTCGGCCAGTTCCATGAGCCTCACAGCCTTGCGGTAGCCCTCGGGCCGCGCCATGCCGAAATTATGCTTGAGGCGCGCTTGCGTATCGGCCCCTTTTTCCTGGCCGATCACCACCACCGATGAGCCGCGAAACCGCCCAAGCCCGCCGACAACGGCAAAATCCTCGGCAAATTTCCGGTCGCCCGCCATGGGCACGAAGTCGGTGATCAGGCCATTGATATAGGCCAGCGCATGGGGCCGGTCCGGGTGCCGCGCCACCTGGGTTTTTTGCCAGGGCGTCAAATTTACATAGAGATCAGCCAGGCTCTTGGAAGCCTTTTTCTCCAGAGCCTTGACTTCGTCGGCGATTGAAACCGTTGCGTCTCCGGCAGCCAGGGCCCGCAACTCGGCGATTTTTCCTTCAAGTTCGGTAACCGACGTTTCAAAGTCCAGATAGATCATACGTCCTCAAAGGGTATTGAATGAATTGGCTTTTGGGTGCGCCAGATGTGACCGCCGGACGGGATAAAGTCAACTTTTCTTAGCTAAAGGATGGTGAATCTCCACCACTGCCTGCAGGCGCCCCGCCTGGACATGGGTGTAAATCTGGGTGGTCGAAATATCCGCATGCCCCAGCATTTGCTGAACCGCCCGCAGGTCCGCCCCGCATTCCAGCAAATAGCTGGCAAAGGCGTGGCGCAGCACATGCGGTGAAACCTTGCCAAGGTCGAGGCCGCAAGCCGCCGCCAGGGCTTTAAGTTCTATGGCGAAATGCTGGCGGGTCAGGCAGCCGCTCGCCCCATGCGAGGGAAACAGCCATTTTGTTTCAGCCGCCTCCCGCAAGGCCAGGGTTTTGAGATAGGCCTGAAGAACGCTTCTGGCCCGGTCGGAAACCGGCACAAGCCGTTCCCGGCCGCCCTTGCCCTTGATCGCCAGAAAGGCATCATCCGCGGTCACCGCCCGCACCGTTAACCCGACAAGTTCCGAAACGCGAAGGCCCGTGGCCGCCAGAAGTTCCAGCAGGCAATAAAGCCGTTCCGCTTTGAAACGCGCCTTGCCTTCCGCCCGTGAAACCCGCGCCTGTGCCTCGGCAAGCAGCAGGTCAATGTCCTGGGTCGAAAGCATCTTGGGCAAGGGCCGGCCCGCCTTTGGGCTTTCCACAATGGCCGCCGGATTGGCCGTCACAAGGCCTTCGCCGTGAATAAACTGGTGGAACTGGCGAACCGCCGAAAGCCGCCGGGCCGCCGTGGTGCGGGCAAAGCCGTGTTCTTCAAGGCTTGCCAGATAGGCCCGGATGTCGTCGCTCGAAGCGCTGAGGAGCGCCCCGCCCCTGGCCTCAAGAAAGGCCACGTAATGCTGGAGGTCGCGCCCATAGGCCTGCAGGGAATTTTCCGCCGCCCCGCGCTCGGCGCTCATCATCTCGAGAAACCGCTCCACATGCCGATTGCGATGCCGAAGGCTTTGCTGATGCTATCTTTGCCTGAGTTTTTCATGGGGTAAGGACTTCACGATCTCCGACTGCTCCGGTGGGAAATTTGCCAACCCCCATACGATGCCATAGACAGCGCCGCCCAATATGAGAATAACAAGCAGGAACCGAAGGCTGTCAGGCAAGCGCAAATCTCCAAATCACTTGGCAGTTTATCCCAGATGCCAGCAAATGGCTACCTAATCAAAAGTCTTGGCGCACTGACCCCGCCGTTCTAAAAGCTCCGCCAGCACAAGGAAGGGAACAATGGCGCGGCGTTCTCTCTCAAAGGAGATAGAAGATATCCGGGAAAAGCTCGGAAATCATTCGATCGTGCTTGTCGGCCTGATGGGCGCCGGCAAATCCAGCATCGGCCGCAGGCTGGCCGAAAAGCTTGACGTTCCCTTCGTCGATGCCGACCATGAAATTGAGATTGCCGCCGACAAGACCATTCCTGAAATTTTCAAGGATCATGGCGAAGCCTATTTCCGCGAAGGCGAGCGCCGGGTGATTTCACGCCTGATTGAAAATGGCGCGCAGGTTCTGTCAACCGGCGGCGGCGCTTTCATCAATGAGGAAACCCGCCAGGGCATTCAGGCCCGTGGCATTTCGGTCTGGCTGAAGGCCGATCTGTCCCTGCTGATGAAACGGGTGATGAAACGCGCCGACCGTCCCTTGCTGCAGACCGAGGATCCCGAGGCCGTCATGCAAAAACTGATGGACCAGCGCTATCCCATCTATGCCACTGCTGACGTGACGGTTGAAAGCCGCGACGTGCAGCACACGCAAATGGTCAATGAAGTCATCAAGGTTTTGGCCAAGTGGCCGGGTTGGGAGCGGCTAAACAATGCAAGCATCTGACGGCAGGCGCCGCGATATCGTATCCGTCAATCTCGGAAACCGGACCTATGACATTCACATCGGGGAAAACCTGTTGCAGGAAGCCGGCCGCCACATTGCGCCGCTTCTCAACCGGCCCTTCGCCGCCATCGTCACCGATGAAAACGTGGCGCGCCACCATCTCAAAACCCTGGAAGCATCCCTGGCGGCGGCAGGCATCAAATCGGTTGCCATCATTCTGCCCGCCGGGGAAAAAACCAAGAGCTTCGCCGCGCTGGCTGATTTATGCGAACAACTGCTCGCCGCCGGCGTTGAACGGCGCGATAAAATCATCGCCTTCGGTGGCGGTGTCATTGGTGACCTCACCGGCTTTGCCGCAGCCATTCTCCGGCGCGGCGTCGAGTTCATCCAGATTCCGACGACGCTTCTGGCCCAGGTCGATTCCTCCGTGGGCGGCAAGACCGGCATCAACTCGGCCCATGGCAAAAACCTCATTGGCGCATTTCTCCAGCCCATAAAGGTTCTGGCCGACACCAGCCTGCTTGAAACACTGCCGCGCCGCGAACTGGCTGCGGGTTACGCCGAGGTGGCAAAATATGGCCTTCTCGGCGACCTTTCATTCTTCGAATGGCTCGAAGCCAATGCGGAAATCCTGCTGCGCGGCGATGCCCAGGCGCGCGCTTACGCCATTCACCGGAGCTGCAGCGCCAAGGCCGCCATCGTTGCCGAAGATGAGACGGAACAAGGCGTTCGCGCCCTCCTCAACCTCGGCCACACCTTTGGCCACGCCCTTGAATCCGCCACCGGCTACAGCAACCGTCTCCTGCATGGCGAAGGTGTTGCCATCGGCATGGTCCAGGCCTTTCGCTTCTCCGAACACCTGAAGCATTGTAAACCGGGCACGGCAGACAGGGTTGCCAAACACTTGAAAGCCGCAGGCCTTCCCACCCATATGAACGATATTGAGGGACCGCTTCCATCCCATTGCCGATCTCGTCGCACATCATGCGGCAGGACAAGAAGGCCCAAAGCGGCAAGCTGACATTCATTCTGGCGCGCGCCATTGGCGATGCCTTCATTGCCAAGAATGTTCCCGATTCAGCGCGTGGCCGATTTCCTAACGGAGGATTTAAAAAGAAAATGAGTTTTGATCTCAGCATTCCGGCCGTCGCAATTGTTTTTCTGCTTCTCCTGTCTGCGTTTTTTTCCGGCTCCGAAACGGCCCTCACGGCAACTTCAAGGGCCCGCCTTACGGAGTTGGAGCGCCGCGGAAGCTGGCGCGCCTCGGTGGCGCTTGTCCCTGACCAAAAGCCGTGAACGCCTCATCGGCGCACTGCTGCTCGGCAACAATGTCGTCAATATCTCGGCCTCGGCCCTTGCCACGGCAGTCCTCCTCAAGGCCTTCGGTGACAGCGGCGCAGTCATTGCTTCTGCGGTCATGACCGTGCTCGTGCTGATCTTTGGCGAGGTCATGCCCAAGACCTATGCCATCGCCTATCCCGATAGGGTGGCGCTTGCCGTTGCCCCCATCATGCGCGTGCTCGTGGCGGTGTTCGGCCCGGTGGTGATCGCCGTTGAATATCTCGTGAAAAATATTCTCCGCGTTTTCGGCGCCAATATGTCCAATGTGAATGATGTCCTGTCCGCCCACGATGAACTGCGCGGCACCATTGACCTTCACCACAAGGAAGGCGCCTTCATCACCAATGACCGCAACATGCTGGGCGGCATTCTCGATCTTCAGGATCTCGAGGTTCTGGATGCCATGATCCACCGCACCAAAATGGTGAGCATCGATGCTGCGGACGCGCCCGAGAAAATCGTCAAGCAGGTTTTGAAATCGGGACACACGCGCTTTCCCGTGTGGAAGGACAAGCAGGACAACATTGTCGGCATCCTGCATGCCAAAAACCTGTTCGCGGCAATGCAGGAAAATGACGGGGACTCCACCAAGGTCAAAATCGAGGATGTCATGAACCCGCCCTGGTTCGTGCCCGATACGCGCCCGCTCGCCGACCAGCTCAAGGCGTTTCTCAGGCGCAAGACCCATTTCGCCATCGTTGTCGACGAGTATGGCGAGGTGCAGGGCCTCATTACCCTTGAGGACATCATTGAGGAGATTATCGGCGACATCAAGGATGAGCATGATTTCGTCTCCTCCGGCATCAAGCCGCAGCCCGATGGTTCCTATGTCGTGGAAGGCACCGTGCCGTTGCGCGACCTCAACCGCGCCCTGAACTGGAACCTGCCGGATGAGGAAGCCACCACCATTGCCGGCCTCGTCATCCATGATGCCCGCATGATTCCGGAAGTGGGCCAGGTTTTCAATTTTCACGGCTTCCGCCTGGAAGTCCTCAAAAAGCGCAAGCACCAGGTCACCTCGCTAAAGCTGACCCCGGAAAACCTCGGCTAGCATGATTGCCCGCGAGGTCGATCTTGTAATTGTCGGCGCCAGTTTCGCCGGTCTCATTTGCGCCCGCTCGGCGGCCCTTCGCGGCCTCAAAGTCATCGTCATTGAATCCAAGTCCGATCCCGGTGCCCGAATTCACACGACCGGCATATTGGTGAAGGAAGCCGCCGAGGAGGTCGATACGCCTGCAAAATTTTCACGCGTCATTCACGGCGTGAGGCTCTATTCTCCCTCGCTCAAATCAATCGATTTGCGCGCCCCCGGCTATTATTTTCTGACAACAGACACAGCCGGTCTTGTGCGCTGGCTGGCTGACGAGGCGCGCCACGCCGGCGCTGAAATCATTTGCGGCAGAAAAGTTGAGGTTGCCCGGCGCGAGGACGGGAAAATCGTCTTGCCCCAATTCGACATTAAAACGCGCTATCTCGTGGGCGCCGATGGTGCCCGCTCAACCGTGGCCAGGCTCTTTAATCTCGGACGCAATGAAAAATTCCTGACTGGTCTCGAAATCGAATATCAGGACTTGCCGAAGGCCGATCCCGATTTGCTGCATTGTTTTCTGGATACAAGACTGGCCCGCGGCTATCTCGCATGGGTAGCGCCTGCCCCCGGCTTCTTTCAGGTTGGCCTTGCAACCAATGCGGACGCGAAGCCCGACCTCAAGGCTTTTCTCAATCATACTGAAGCGCTATTCGGCTACTCTTCCGCGGCAATCAAGGAACGGCGCAGCGGCCTTATTCCCTGCGGCGGGCCAGTAAAGGACTTTGCCGCATCCAATGTCATGCTCATTGGTGATGCGGCGGGCCATGTTTCCCCGTTAACGGGCGGCGGCATCAGGCTGGCATTTCGCTATGGCCGCCGGGCCGGCCAACTCATCGCCGATCATCTCTTGCGTCACGGGCCTCCGCCGGAAAAGATTTTGGCCACGGAACTTCCCTCCTTCACCAAGAAACGCGCCCTTCGCAAAGTCATGGATTTGGCCCGCCGAACTGGCTCTATGACCTGATGATTGGAACCCCGGCCATGAACTGGTTTGCCCGCCGGGTCTATTTCCATAAACGTGCCGAAGCAGGTGACAGTTTGGAAGCCTTCGAGGAACGCCTGAAAAATACCCGAAACTAGGTTTTTGGCGCTGCCGCCTCGATCGCCAGCGCATGCACCCGCTCTTTCAGTTCGGCTGCCAGAACGTGGTTAATCATCCGGTGCTGCTCGACCCGGGATTTGCCCTGGAACGCCGCCGCGACAATTTTGACGCGAAAATGGCTTTCCCCGTCAGGCCGGGCGCCCGCATGGCCCTGATGCTGCGACGATTCATCAATCACCTGCAGGGAAACGGGTGAAAATGCCGTTTGCAGCTTGGTTTCCAGGGTTTTTCCGACCAGTCCTAAGATCATTTTGCGTCCAGTGCGGTTCAGGGTTGCGACTTTTGCTTCATATCCCCATAATCATGCCCCATGAAACTTGATTCAAAATATTTCGACAAAATCCGCATCAAAACCGGTCCCAACAAGAAGGAGCCGCCGGCCCCAACCATGTGCGAATGGCCGGGTTGCGCGAAGCCGTCGCGCCACAAGGCGCCCAAGGGCCGCGGCGCCGAGGGCCAGTTCCACAACTACTGCACCCAGCATGTCCAGGAATACAACAAGACCTACAATTATTTTGAGGGGATGAAGGATGATGCCGTGGCGGGCTTCCAGAAGGATGCCCAGACCGGCCACCGGCCCACCTGGAAACTGGGCCAGAACTCCTATGCCAACATCAATGGCATGCGCCGCAAGGCCCGGAATGTGAACGATCCCTATGCCATGTTCACCCCAAGTGCCGAGAATGTCAACGCCAAATTGGGCCGCGCCCTGCGCAAGAATGAAATCAAGGCGCTGAATACCCTGGGGCTGGACGAAACGGCCACCGCCGAAAAGGCCAAGTCGCAATACAAGATCCTGGTGAAACGCCTTCACCCCGATGCCAACGGCGGCTCGCGCGAGAACGAGGACACCCTGAAAGCGGTGATCCATGCCTATGACACATTGCGGGCCAGCGGTTTCTGCTAGTTTGCCCAGTGTCTAGAACTTGCAGCACCCCCTTGAACCGTTTAGAACCCAGAACATTCCATGACACGCCCGGAAGAGAAGAATGAACAGATGAATAGTATGGCAAATGGTGAAGCCCACGGCATGCCCGATTCCACCGCATCGGTAAGCCAGCTCTTTGGCTTTGAATCGAACATGATCGTGCCGTCCTATTCCGACGGCCAGCGAACACGTGCCCGATCTCGATGAGGACTATCTCTTCAACCGCGAGACCACGCTCGCGATCCTGGCCGGCTTTGCCTACAACCGCCGCGTGATGATCACCGGCTATCATGGCACCGGCAAATCAACCCATATCGAGCAGGTGGCCGCCCGCCTCAACTGGCCCTGCATCCGCATCAATCTCGACAGCCACATCAGCCGCATCGATCTCATCGGCAAGGACGCCATCGTGCTGCAAGGACGGCAAGCAGATCACCGAATTCCGCGAAGGCATTCTGCCCTGGGCCTATCAGCACAACGTGGCGCTGGTCTTCGACGAATATGATGCGGGCCGCCCCGACGTGATGTTCGTCATCCAGCGCATTCTCGAATCCTCCGGCAAGCTCACCCTGCTCGACCAGTCGCAGGTCATCCGCCCGCATCCCGCCTTCCGCCTCTTCTCAACCGCCAACACCATTGGCCTCGGCGATACCACCGGCCTCTATCACGGCACCCAGCAGATCAACCAGGCGCAGATGGACCGCTGGTCCATCGTCTCCGCCCTCAACTATCTGCCGCATGCGCAGGAAACCGGCATCGTGCTGGCCAAGTGCAAGAGCTACGACACCGAAAAGGGCCGCAAGACCATCGCCAACATGGTGCGCGTCGCCGATCTCACCCGCAACGCCTTCATGCAGGGCGATCTCTCGACCGTGATGAGCCCGCGCACCGTCATCACCTGGGCGCAGAACGCCGAAATCTTCGGCGACCTCGGCTTTGCCTTCCGGCGTGACCTTCCTCAACAAGTGCGACGAACTCGAGCGCGCCCATCGTGGCCGAGTTCTATCAGCGCTGCTTTGGCGAGGAACTGCCCGAATCATCCGGCCCATGTCGCCATCGCGTGAAGGCACATGAGCCAATGGCAGAGGCCCGTGAAGGACCAGCAGGCGAATTCAAGCGCGTCCTGACACTGGCGATGAAGACCATTGCCGATGAGCCGGAACTCACCGTGAGCTTCGGCAATGAAACGCCGTCGCTTTCCGGCAACAAGGCCAAGCTGCCGCAGGTCACCAGCCAGTTCACGCCCAAGGAAATGGCCATCACCCGCGGGCGTCTCCGACAGCTTCGCGCTGCGCATCGCCAATCACTCGGACCAGATCCACAGCAAGTACCGGCCCGAGGGCAAGAATGCCCGCGCGGTTTTCGAAGCCGTGGAGCAGGCCCGCGTCGAGGCGCTGGGCGCCCGCGCCATGCCCGGCATGGCGCAAAACCTGAATGCCGCCCTGGAAGACCGCTTTGCCAAGGCCGTGGTCAACCGCTCCAGCAACCGCCAGGGATGCGCCGCTTGAGGAGGCCGTGGCCCTCATGGTGCGCGAACGCCTGACCGGCCTGGCGCCGCCCGCCAATGCCAAGATGATGTCGATCTCTGGCGTCCCTGGATCGAGGAGAAGGCCGCGTCGCGCCTCAGCAACCTGGGCAACGCCATTCACGACCAGGCGGAATTTGCGCGCATGTCGCGCGACATCATCGCCGCCCTCGATATGGCCGATGAGCTTGGCGACGATCCCGATCAATCGGACGAGACCGACGAGCAGGACGACACCGAGCCCGATGCCGGCGAGCGCCAGGAAACGCCCGACGGCGAGGAGCAGGAAAGCCAGCAGTCCGCCGCCGAGGAGTTGCAGGACTCCGAAGGCGAGACCGATGCCTCCGAAATGGAGCAGCAGTCGAAGGACATGGACGAGATCCCCGATGACATGGAAGGCGAGGAGCAGGATGACGGCGAGGAGCCGTGGCGGCCCGCAGCTTCCCTTCTCGTCGCTCTCCAACGAGGATTTCTACCATGTCTACACCAACCAGTTCGACGAGGAGATTTCCGCCGAGGATCTCTGCGATACCGAAGAACTGACGCGGCTGCGCAATTATCTCGACAAGCAGCTTGTCCAATCTGCAGGGCGTCGTGGCGCGCCTCGCCAACCGCCTGCAGCGCCGCCTCATGGCGCAGCAGAACCGCTCCTGGGATTTCGATCTCGAGGAAGGCATCCTCGATGCCGCGCGCCTGCACGCGCATCATCATCGATCCCATGCATCCGCTGTCCTTCAAGGTCGAGCAGGACATGCAATTCCGCGACACCGTGGTGACGCTGCTCCTCGACAATTCCGGCTCGATGCGCGGCCGCCCGATCACCGTCGCCGCAACCTGCGCCGATATTCTGGCCCGCACGCTCGAGCGCTGCGGCGTCAAGGTCGAGATCCTGGGCTTCACCACCCGGGCCTGGAAGGGCGGCCAGTCGCGCGAGAAATGGCTGGCCGCCGGCAAGCCCGCCAATCCCGGCCGCCTCAACGACCTGCGCCACATCATCTACAAATCCGCCGACCAGCCCTGGCGGCGCGCCAGGCGCAATCTCGGCCTGATGATGCGCGAGGGCCTGCTCAAGGAGAATATCGACGGCGAGGCGCTGATCTGGGCGCATAACCGCCTGCTGGCGCGCTCCGAACAGCGCCGCATCCTGATGGTGATTTCCGACGGCGCGCCGGTCGATGATTCAACGCTCTCGGTCAATTCCGGCAACTATCTCGAGAAGCACCTGCGCCAGGTCATCGCCGACATCGAAGGCCGCTCGCCGGTCGAGCTCATCGCCATCGGCATCGGCCATGACGTGACGCGCTATTACAAGCGCGCCGTCACCATCGTCGATGCCGAGGAACTGGGCGGCGCCATGACCGAAAAGCTCGCCGAGCTCTTCGAGGAAAACGGCCCCCAGGACAAGCGCGCTGCCCAACCCACGCGCCGGCGTGCCCGCGCGTGAGAGGTTTTCTGCCCGCGCTGGGACTTCTTATGGGTCTTGCAGCATCTTCCGCCTCGGCAGAGCCCGTGACCGTGACATCCGCCAGCCTCAGCCGCTTCGCCCTTCTCACCAATGCCACAAGCTTCGGTCCCTGACTTGGCGCGGTGGCATTGAACTCACCAGCGCGAACAAGAAATTCGGCGGCCTGTCAGGCCTGATCATGGCCGATGAGTGCACCTCATTGCGCGCCGTGAGTGACGCGGGCCGCTGGCTCACCGCCAATGTGACCTACAACAAAAATGCCCTGTCAGGCCTCACCACAGCTTCCTCATGCCCATTCTCGATGACAAGGGAAAGCCGCCGCCAAGCAAGCGCTGGGGCGATGCGGAAGCAATCGCTGCCGGACCAAATGGAAAAACCATTGTGGGCTTTGAATCCCGCACCCGCGTGGGAGCCTATGATCTCAACGGCAAGGGAATGACGGCCAGGTTCCAGAATCTCAATCCGCCCAAAGATATTGTTCGCGGCAAGCGCAACGGCGAACTTGAATCCGTGGGATATTTCAACAGCGGCGCGCTCAAGGGCTATTATATCGCCGTTGCCGAAACCAACCTCGATGCCCAGGGAAACACCAAAGCCTGGGCCTGGAATGGCAAGCGCAGCATCGCTTTTTCCATCAAGCAGCTTGAAAGCTATAACATCACCGATATCGCGCTATTGCCAAATGGCGATGTTCTGGTTCTGCAGCGCAGCTACAGTGCCATGACTTTGCCCGGCATGGCCATGAGCCGGTTCCCCGCAAGCGCCATCAAACAGGGAAAAACTGTCCAGCCCGAAACGCTTCTTGATGTGCGGGCTCCCTTCTACGCCATCGACAATATGGAAGGCCTTGCCGTCTGCGAACGGAATGGCGAGCTTCGCCTCAACATCCTGTCGGACAACAACTTCAACACCGACAGGCAAAGAACCCTTCTTCTGCAATTTGCCTACACGCCATGAGCCTTGTTGATCGCATCCCAACCAATCGCCTGATACTGCGGGGGCATACCCTTCAGGATTTTGACGCTCTCCACGCCATGTGGTCCGAGCCTGCCGTCTATCGCCACATCATCGGCCGCCCCTCAACGCGCGAAGAAGCGTGGAACCGGCTGCTCCGCTACTCCGGCCATTGGGAATTGCTGGGCTATGGCTATTGGGTGGTGGAGGAACGGGCCACCGGCGCATACGTGGGCGAAATGGGCTTTGCCGATTACCACCGTGACATTGATCCGCCGCTCGATGACCGGCCCGAAATGGGCTGGGCGCTCAAGACTGCTGTCCATGGCAAGGGCTATGCAACCGAAGCCCTGCAGGCGATCACCGCCTGGGGCGATGCCCATTTTGCCGGGAAGGAAACATCCGCCATGATTGCTCCCGAAAACACCGCTTCAATCCGCCTTGCCGAAAAAATCGGCTTCGTAAAAAACTGGAAACCACCTACAAGGGCGAGCCCACGCTCGTGTTCTATCGCGCCCCTAAGTCTTAGGTTTCATATTTTTCGAGAAATGCCTCGGCACTCAGCAGCCGCATGTCTTCGATAGCCCCCGCCAGCCTGTCATGCTCCCAGTCCCACCAGGCAAGCGCGATGATCCGTGCACTGATCTTCGGCTCAAACCGCCAGCGCATGAATTTTGCCGGAACCCCGGCAACGATGGCATAGGCCGGCACATCCCGCGTCACGATGGCGCCCGCCGCCACAACCGCCCCATGGCCGATCTTCACCCCCGGCTTGATGATCGCCCCATGCCCGATCCAGACATCATTGCCGGTCTCAACCGATTTCCCCTGCCGCTTCTCGCGGAATTCGCCGTCAAGCTTGGCGCCGAGGAAATATTCATTGGCGCGGTAGGTCATCTTGTGCTGGCTCACCCGCTCCAGCGGATGTTCAAGCGCATTGATCCGCGCATTGGCGGCAATACAGCAGAATTTTCCGATCTTCGCATAGATCACTTCCGCCTGGCGCTCGACATAGGAATAGTCGCCGAGCTCCGCATCGGAAAAGGCCACGCGCTCCTTGATTTCGGTAAAGCGCCCGAGCTTGGCATTCCGTAAAACCGCAGAGGGGTGAACGATGGGTTCCCCGCTGCGTGTGGCCGTCGGCGAATGGCGTTTTGGCGGTTTGCTCATGGCCTGAACCTAAAACAAAAGCCGCCCATTTTGGAGCGGCTTCTGCAAATCCGGGGATTTGAAATGATCAGGCAGCTTTTTCCACCAGCTTCTTGGCAATCGAGCTCTTCAGCTTGCGCGCCTTGATGGAAAGGTCATCGTTGCTTGCCTTCAAAAGAAAGGCATCAAGCCCGCCGCGATGCTCAACCGTCTTGAGCGCATTGGCGCTGACGCGGAACCGGTAGGTGAGGCCCATGGCATCGCTGATCAGGCTGACACTGCACAGGTTCGGCAAAAAGCGCCGCCTGACCTTGTTGTTGGAATGGCTCACATTGTTGCCCGCCAGTGGGTTCTTGCCTGTCAACTCGCAAACTCGAGCCATAATACGTACTCCGCGATATAATAAAGGCCAGACCATGAGGGGTCCGGCTCGGTTGGCGCTTCTATAAGTGGAGAGCCAGCGCCGGTCAAGCAGAACGGCAATAATTTCCGCCGAAGGCCGCCCGTCTCGCTTTAGGACAGATGGGTTAACAGCCAGGGCCCAGATCAGCCTAAACCCTTCAAGCGAAACCGAATTTTAGTGGCTCAGGGCAAACCCGGCCACCATATCTTGCGAGAACAAACAGTGAAAATATGGCAATCCGCGATTCGCCCACCTTCTGTTCTCAAACCAGAACGCTTCGTTAATTTTAAAAGTCCAAGTGGCGCCAAGGCTTTAACCCCTCGTTAACAGGTGGAAACAAATCTTAACGGGAAGGCCAGGTTTCCATCGATCCTCTGGTGTGAAATCCGCCGCGGGAAAAATCGCCACCCGGAAACCCCAGTCATTGCGCCGGAACATAAAATGAATCTGTCATGAGTCAGCGATTCGCCCACCTTATGTTCTGCTTTGAATCCAAATCTTTCGCAGGCGGAGCGAATTGACACAGCCTCGAAAAGCCTCCGCCTCCGGTTGACATCAGCCATTTCGCATCTACCTTGTGGTGATGCCGCAAATCCGAAATGTCACCGCCGTATTGGGCCCCACCAATACCGGCAAAACCCATCTGGCGGTCGAGCGCATGCTGGCCCATGGCGGCGGCATGATCGGCCTGCCTCTGCGGCTTCTGGCGCGCGAAATCTATGACCGGGTGCGGCTGAGAGTCGGCGATCACGCCGTGGCCCTCGTCACCGGCGAAGAGAAGATCATTCCCGCCGCCCCGCGCTATTGGGTGGCAACCGTCGAGGCCATGCCGCCCGACATCGACGTGCCGTTCCTCGCCATCGACGAGATTCAGCTCTGCGCCGATTTCGAGCGCGGCCATATCTTCACCGACCGGGTTCTGCACCGGCGCGGGCTGCGAGGAGACCATGCTTCTGGGCGCTGCCACCATGAGGCCCATCATCGAAGCCATGCTGCCCGACACCAGCTTCATCGCCCGCCCGCGCTTCTCCAAGCTCACCTATGCCGGCGTCAAGAAACTGTCGCGCCTGCCCCGGCGATCCGCCATCGTCGCCTTCTCCGCCGAGATCGTCTATGCCGTGGCCGAACTCATCCGCCGCCAGAGCGGCGGAGCCGCCGTCGTGCTGGGCGCTCTGTCGCCCCGCACCCGCAATGCCCAGGTGGCGCTCTATCAGTCGGGCGATGTCGATTACATCGTGGCGACCGATGCCATCGGCATGGGCCTCAACATGGATGTGGATCATGTGGCCTTCGCCGCGACCCGCAAATTCGACGGCTTCCAGTATCGCCAGCTCAACCCCGGCGAGCTCGGCCAGATCGCGGGCCGCGCCGGCCGCTACATGAATGACGGCACCTTTGGCTGCACCGGCGAGGCCGAACCCTTCGAGCAGGAAACCATCGAGCGCCTGGAGAACCACAAATTCGATCGCATCCGCTCGCTGCAATGGCGCAACCGCGATCTCGATTTCGGCTCGCTCGAGCGCCTGCGCCGCAGCCTCGCCACCATGCCCCAGCACGAGGGCCTGACCCGCGCCCAGGCCGGCCCCGATGTCCTGGCGCTGGAAGCCGTGGCGCGTGATGCCGAGTTGCCGAGCTGGCCAAATCCAGGAGCGATGTGGCGCTCCTCTGGGCGGTCTGCCAGATTCCCGGATTACCGCAATATTTCGCCCGCCGAGCATGCCCATCTCGTGGGCCGCATTTTCCAGTTCCTCGCCAGACCACCGGGCTATATTCCCGAGGACTGGTTCGCGCGCCAGCTGAACCATTGCGACCGTTCCGACGGCGACATCGATACACTTTCCAACCGCATTGCCCATGTCCGGACATGGACCTTTATTGCCAATCGCGGGCAACTGGCTGGAGGCGCCGCTCTTCTGGCAGCCGCGCGCCCGCGAAATTGAGGAGAAATTGTCAGATGCCTTGCATGAAAGGCTCACACAGCGTTTTATCGACCGCCGCACGAGCGTGCTCATGCGTCGGTTGGCCCAAAAGGAAGAGTTGATGTCGACGGTTGAGGAAGATGGCGCCATTCATGTGGAAGGCGAGTATGTAGGCCGCATCAAGGGTTTCATTTCATTCCCGATGGCGCGGCGAGAGCCAGGAACAGCGCACCCTGAAGGCCGCCGCCTTCAGGCCGTGGCGCCGAGATCACCGCGCGCGCCAAGGCCGCCGCAGCCTCCCCCGATCCCGATCTGAAACTCACCCGCCACGGCCAGATCGTCTGGCAGAATGAGCCCATCGGCAAGCTCGAAGCGGGCGAAACCTGCTCAAGCCCGTAGCCCGATCATTGCCGACGATCAGCTCACGGCCCGACCGCGAAGCGGTGCAGGCCCGGCTCGCAGAAATTCCTCGACCGCCATATCGCAACCTTGCTCGAGCCCCTGGTCAAGCTCGAGGAGGACGAAGGCCTGCCGGGCACGGCCGCGGCATCGCCTTCCGCCTGGTCGAGACCTTGGGCGTGCTGCCGCGCGAAAACGTGCTCGAAGAGATAAAAAGCCTGTCCCAGGAAGAGCGCGCCGTGCTCCGCGCCCAGGCGTGCGCTTTGGCGCCTTCCATATTTTCGTGCCCCTGCTGCTCAAGCCCGCCGCGACGGAATTGCGCCTGCTGCTCTGGGCCCTGGAATTGAGAAAGGCCGGCAGCCTGGATCTGGCAAACCTTCCCGAGCCGCCGGGCCAGGGCCTGACCTCGGCGGTCTTCGACCGCTCGACGCCGCGCGGCTTCTATGGCGTCTGCGGCTATCGCATTTGCGGGCCCCGCGTGGTGCGCATCGACATGCTGGAGCGCCTGGCCGATCTGATCCGCGAACGGGTCTTCTGGCGCCCCCGCTTCCCCGAAGAACCGCGCCCGCAGGGTCCGTCGAAGGCGGCGGCTTTACCGTCGTTCCCGACATGATGTCGCTCGTCGGCTGCTCCGGCGAAGAGTTTGAGGCCATCCTGCGCAGCCTCGATTTCCGCATGCAGAAGAGGAAGATCAAACGCCCGCGCACGCACCGGCCGCACCCGTCGCGGAGGCCGCGGCCCCTGCCCGCAGAAACCGAAGCAATCTCCGAACCGGTTGTGGCGGCCGGAGCCCGAACCTGTGGCAGTGGCCCCCGAACCTGAACCCGCTGCCCCTGTCGCGGAAACCGAGACCCCGCCAGCGGCGGAAGAACCTGTCTCGCCACCTCCTGAGACCGCCCTCGAAGAGATCGAAATCGAGGTCTGGTGGCCCAAGGATACGGGTCCCTTCCGCCAGCGCCCGGAAGCCAAGGCCCAAGCCTCAGCCACAGGCCCGTGGAGCAGAAAGAACGGACGCCAAGGCCCAGCCCGCAAGCATCACGCCAAGGAGCGGCCCGAGCGCCGCGAGGACCCGAGCGCCGGCCGGAGAAGCCCATGGACCCCGATTCGCCCTTTGCCGTTCTGGGAGCGCTCAAGGCGCAATGCTCGCCAAGAAGACGTGACGCAGCGCATCGACAAATGGCTGTGGTTTGCCCGGATGGTGAAGACGCGCCCCCGGCCGCAGAATTGGTCGAGCGGGCCAGGTGCGGGTGAACCGGGCAAGGTCGCCAAGCCCGGCCATGAGGTGCGCCCCGACGATGTCCTGACCATGGCCGTGGGCGGCCAGTCCGGGTCCTCAAGGTGAAGGCCCTCGGCACCAGGCGCGGGCCCTTGCCCAAGCATGCCAGACTATATGAAGACCTGAGCCTCTGCCCCTTCCCGCGTCGGAAAGACTGCTGCACAAGGCAAAAGCCTTGCTATAGATCGTTCGGAATAAAGAACGGATTGTAGCGAATGACCTACATCGTCACGGAAAACTGCATCAAGTGCAAATACATGGACTGCGTGGAAGTCTGCCCGGTGGACTGCTTCTACGAGGGCGAAAACATGCTCGTCATCCATCCCGACGAATGCATCGACTGCGGCGTGTGCGAGCCCGAATGCCCGGCCGATGCGATCAAGCCCGATACCGAGCCTGGCCTCGAAAAATGGCTGGCGCTCAACACCGAATATGCGCCCAAATGGCCGAATATCACGATCAAGCGAGATGCCGCCGGCCGATGCCAAGGAGTTCGATGGGGTCGAGGGCAAGTTCGAGAAGTATTTCTCGGAAAACCCCGGTGAAGGCGACTGAATTCGTTAACCATCCTGTGAATAACGCAGGGCATCCGATGCCCGAGATAGACCGTACACGGACAGGTCGGACTTTAAATTTCATTAAAATCGTGCTATATTCGCTTTTAATGTAAACAATGCTCCTGAAGCATGAGACCCGAGCCCCCAAAGCTCGGATATTTTTTCGCCCATATTTGGCGGCGAATCCGGGGTCCAGGCGAAGGCGAAGGACAAAAATGAGAAAAACCGTCAAAAAGGCAGCTTTGGCAAAGAAGGCAGCCCATACCAAGAAATCGGTTGCAAAGGAAAAAACATGCAACCAAGGCCAAGGCCGTAGCTGCGAAAGCCAAGGCTAAAGTTGTAAAAACCAAGCCCAAGGCAAAGGTGGCCCGCGCCAAGCCCGTAGCAAAGCCCGTCGGCCAAGAAGCCCATTCTGACCAAGGTCACCGGGCATCTGAAGCACGCCAAGCCTGTCCATGCGGCCCCGCGCCTGTTGCAAAGCCCGTCAGCCGTGGCGGCCAAAGCCCGTGGCCGCACCCGTGGCCGTCGTGGCCAAGCCCGCCGTTGCCGCGGCTCCCGCAGCGCCCAAGAAGCTCTCCTTCAAGATCAACGAACTGATCGTCTATCCGGCCCATGGCGTCGGCAAGGTCGTGCAGATCGAGGAGCAGGAGATCGCCGGCTCAAGCTCGAACTCTACATCGTCGATTTCGAGCAGGAGAAGCTGCGCCTCAAGGTGCCGACCAGCCGCGCCGAGCAGAAGGGCATGCGCAAGCTCGCCGACAAGCCGCCTGATCGAGCAGGCGATGAAGGTGTTGAAGGGCCGGGCCCGCATCAAGCGCACCATGTGGTCGCGGCGCGCCCAGGAATATGAAGCGAAGATCAATTCCGGCGATCTGATTGCGGTGGCCGAAGTCGTGCGCGATCTCTACCGCTCCGAGCGCCAGCCCGAGCAGTCCTATTCCGAGCGCCAGCTCTTCGAGCAGGCCCTGGAGCGCATGGCGCGCGAGATCGCCGCGGTCCGGAAGATCGACGACGACATGGCGATGAAGGAGATCTCGAATTCCTCGCCAAGAACGCCAAGCGCGCCCAGGCCGCCGGCGAAAAGGCCGAAGAAGAAGCCGCCGCCGAAGAAGCCGCATAAGAATTTTCCAAGACCTCAAGGGACAAGGCCCGGATCAAAAATCCGGGCCTTTTCTTTTGGGGGTGTTACAAACTATAAGGGTGTCGCGAGGTCCCGTAGCTCAGTTGGATAGAGCATCAGTTTCCTAAACTGAGGGCCACTGGTTCGAATCCAGTCGGGGCCGCCAATTTCAAATCAGTATGCTGAATCCAGTTTCGAAAGCTGGTCAGCAGAGTTGACCTGCGAACATGGCGGATCAAGTTGAATCTTTACCTTTGCATTACCCTCCAGGAAGAGTCAACTGAGAACCGCTGCGGAATGTTACGTGGTCAGAGAGGAGCGTAATCTTGCAGTCACTGCCTGCAGCACGTACGTGTAGCTGGACCTGCTCACCGGCAAATATTGCAATAAACGCTGCTCGAAGAGGCTATTGTCGCTTTTCTGACGAACTGCTACAGAAAGCTCAGAACTGAGTTGAGCATTGCAGCTTGAGCAAGTCCCGGCCAGTAATGATTGTTTGTAGTCAGAAATCGCACAGAATTTAGATGTAGCCATGAAATGCTGGCTTCATCATGAATTCTTATGCGAAGCTCGAATGATCGGATGTACTCTGGTACGTGATTCGTCACTTTTCATCATTCGAATTCCTCCCGATTGATCGGATAGCCGCTGGCCGGCCCGCGCAAGGGCTGCAGCAGCATCCGGTCAAGCCAAAGCTCCCTCGGCGTGCGGAATTGTTCGATGCCGATGGTCATGCCCTCATGGCCTTCCCGCGGCTGGGCCCGGTAGGTTCCCAGCAGGCGGTCCCACCACGGCAGATTGAAGCCGAAATTGCTGTTGGTCTCGTACGGGTGAATGGAATGATGAACCCGGTGCATGTCGGGCGTGACCACGATGAGGCGCAGGATGCGGTCCAGCCCCAGCGGAAGGCGGATGTTGCTGTGACTGAACATCGAGGTGCCATTCAGCAGAATTTCAAAAACCAGAACCGCGATCGCGGGCGGGCCAAACACCACAACCAGCGCCAGCTTGAGCCCCATCGAAATCAGGATTTCAATGGGATGAAACCGCAATCCCGTGGTGACATCGAATTCCAGGTCCGCATGATGCATGCGGTGCAGCCGCCACAGTGCCGGCACCGCATGGAACATCACGTGCTGCAAATAAATCGCCAGATCAAGCAGCAACAGCGACAGGAGAACCGCCAGCCAGCCAGGCAAAGCAAATATGTTCAGCAAGGCCCCAGCCCCGCTCGGCGGCCAGGACCGCCATGCCCACCGCGAGTAACGGGAAAGGTCAGGCGCAAGAGAAGCGTATCAATCACCACAACGCCCAGATTATTGCTCCAGCGCAAGAGGCGGGGAATCTCCTGCCGCCTTCGCGGCGCGGCCACTTCCCAGGCCGCCATGATGGCAAGGATGGAAAAAGAAGAAAGCCGAGCCGGGCTCTGGCTTAATGCAGCCAATCAAAAATTCGGACATGCCTGCCAATTCCTCGTCACTAAAATGAGCCGCAGCACATGCATCCCACGGCGCATTGACTTATCCCCGCCGATTATATCAGATGGACGAATTTAATCAGCAATATGGCCCCATGACCAGCTTTACTCCCCTCATCGACAGCCTCCCCTCCACCGTTCCCTTCGTTGGCCCTGAAACCATCCTGCGGCGCAGCGGCATTCCTTTGCGCGCCCGCATCGGCGCCAATGAAAGTGTTTTCGGCCCCTCACCCAAGGCCATTGCCGCCATGCAGGAAGCAGCCCTCGAATCATGGAAATATGGCGATCCGGAAGTTCATGATCTCCGCGCCGCGATTGCCAGGCATCATGGGATTGGCATGGAGAATGTCACGGTTGGCGAAGGCATTGATGGCCTGTTCGGCCTGGCCGTCAGGCTTTTTGTGGAACCCGGCGTGACGGTGGCAAATTCCCTCGGCGCCTATCCCACCTATAATTTTCATGTCGCAGGCTTCGGCGGCAGGCTTGTCACCACGCCCTACGTGAACGACCACGAGGATCCCTCTTCCCTGCTGGACCTTGCGAAGAAAGAAAACGCCCGCCTGATTTATTTTGCCAATCCGGATAATCCCATGGGTACCTGCTGGAAGGCCAGCGTCGTGCAGGATTTGATCGACAACATTCCGGCGGGCGCGCTGCTCATGCTGGATGAGGCCTATCATGATTTTGCCGAAGGCGCCGTTCCTGCCCTTGATATGACAAATCCCAATGTCCTGCGCTTTCGCACCTTTTCAAAAGCCTATGGCATGGCCGGGGTTCGCGTGGGCTATGCCCTGGGCCATCCCCATCTCATTTCGGCCTTCGACAAGATCAGAAATCATTTCGGCGTGAACCGCATGGGCCAGGCCGGTGCCATCGCGGCCCTTGCCGATCAGGATTATCTCAAGAGCGTGCAGCAGCGCGTCGCCCGGGCCCGCGAAAAAATTTATGCTATTGCCCAGTTCAATGGCTTCGGCTGCGTTCCCTCATCCACCAATTTCGTCGCCGTTGATTGCGGCCGCGACGGCGCCTATGCCCGGAAAATTCTGGAGGGCCTCGCCGCCCATGGCATATTCGTGCGCATGCCGGGCGTGGCGCCACTCAACCGCTGCATCAGGATCAGCGTGGGAACTGACGAAAACCTGGCGGCCCTCGAGGAAGCCCTGCCGCTGGCAGTCAGAGCCGCCATCTTAATAATAACCTCATCATGCCGGACTTGATCCGGTCATCTCCGCAAGACGGAGATACCCGTGTCGAGCACGGGCATCTTGAGATATGAAAGCGATAACCGTCAGCTCTCAGCGCCTTCCTTGAGCAGGCTGGTGAGGTCAAGCCGCGCCGTCATCATGGCAAGGCTGCCGTCGGGCTTGCGCGGCCACTTGTCCTTGGGCCGGTCCCAATAGAGCTCCACCCCGTTCTGGTCGGGGTCGCGCAGATAAAGCGCTTCTGAAACGCCATGATCGGAAGCGCCATCAAGCGGAATATTGTGGGCCTTGAGCCGCCGCAAGGCATCGCCCAGGTCGGCCCGCGTCGGATAAAGGATCGCCGTATGGAAAAGCCCCGTGGTGCCCGGCGCCGGCGGTGAGCCGCCAAGGCTTTCCCAGGTATTCATGCCCAGGTGATGATGGTAGCCGCCCGCTGAAACAAACGCCGCCTGGTCGCCATAAAGCTGCTGCAGCTCAAAGCCCAGAACCCCGCAATAGAAATCCAGGGATTTCTGGATATTCGAAACTTTCAGGTGCACGTGGCCGATGGAGGTGCCGGCGGCGATGGGTTTTGCGGTCTGCGTCATGATCTTTCTCTTCTGTAACTAGTTATGTTACGCAGATAGGGCGAACCACGGCCATAATCAAGTCAAAGCCGTGGATGAACGTGCCGCTGGCCTTGAGTTTGCCGCGCGGAAACGCCGAAATGAAAGGCCAAATTGAAGGAGTGAACTATGGCCACATCGGCGCTCGCAAAAACCCTGACCATCGTGGATCACCCGCTCGTCCTCCACAAGCTCACCCTGATGCGCGACAAGCACACGCCGTCCGCCGTGTTCCGCCAGCTCCTGCGCGAGATCAGCCTGCTGCTCGCCTATGAAGTCTCCCGCGACCTGCCGATGACGACGCAGACCATCGAAACGCCCGTGGCGGAAATGGAAGCGCCCATCCTCAAGGGCAAGAAACTTGTCATCGTCTCCATCCTGCGGGCCGGCAACGGCCTGCTCGAAGGCATGCTTGATCTCATGCCCTCGGCCCGCGTCGGCCACATCGGAATTTACCGCAATCCCGGAAACCCTCCAGCCCGTCGAATATTACATGAAGGTCCCGGCGGATATCGCCGAGCGCCGGGTGATTGTGGTGGATCCCATGCTGGCCACCGGCAATTCCGTGGCGGCGGCCATTACCCGGCTGAAGGAGAAAGGCGCCAAGGACATTCGCCTGGTGTGCCTGCTCTCCGCCCCGGAAGGCATAAAGCGTTTCTCCGAGGACCATCCGGACGTGCAGATTTATACGGCCGCGGTTGACAGCCATCTGAATTCCCACGGCTATATCGTGCCGGGCCTTGGCGATGCCGGTGACCGCATGTTTGGCACGAAGTGATTCAGATTGGGACGGGTTAATCTCCCGTTAGTCATAGCAACAAGTTAACGGCAATAAATACCATTCGACAATAATTAACCCCCTAGTCTGCCTCCAAACGTGATTTGTGAGTGCAGAAAAAGAATGCCCGTTGCCGCCGTAGCCAGCCAGAATCTGCGCCCCGATCAAAAATTCTCCAAACATGCCGATGGCACCCGGCCGCGCGTTCTCTATGCCGAGGATTCAACCGCCTCGCGCATCGTGACAACCGCCATGCTCAAGCGCATGGGGCTTGAGGTTGATGCGGTGGAAGACGGCGAACTCGCCCTGCGCCAGGCGGAAAAATCCTTCTACGATGTCATTCTGCTCGATATTGAAATGCCGGTCATGGATGGCGTGACGGCGGCCCGCGGCATTCGCGCGCTTGGCGGAAAAACCTCCAAAACGCCCATTCTGGCGCTTTCGGCCTTCCTCGCCGACTCCACCGAATTTTCCCATTGGCGCGATGCCTTCGATCATGCCGTGCCAAAACCCGCCGACAGCAATGAACTTCACCGCGCCATAAGGGGCGTTTTGAAATCCCCGCTGCCCGTGGCGCCGCCCGTCATCGTTGAGCCCGCCAAGCCCGGTTCCATTCTCAACGGGCTTCGCGCCACCCTGCCCAAGGGCACCTGGATAAAGCTCATGACCCTGGCTGCCACCGAAAGCATTCACTATGCCAATGCGGCGGCCGCGGCCTTCGAGGCGGGTGATGCGGAAACAACGCTCCGCTGCGCCCACGCCCTGAAGGGCCTTGCCCGTAATTTCGAAGCCGCCGACGTGGAGAAAAAAGCCGTGGAAATTGAGCGGCATGGCGCCAATCGCGGCACAATCTATGACTTGCAGGCGAGTCGCCAATGCCTGGGCCACGACGGCCAAGGCCGGGATATCTAGTTTTGAAGAGTGAAGTTAGCGCGATTGTGCGGCAGGACGCTGTCCTGGCCGCCCGTCTGGCCTTCGAGCGCATCAAGCATATGCAGGAATTCATTGAGCTCGGGGCTCAGCTTCTTGGTCCGCATCGCGCGGTTTGCTTGGGCGTTCGTCTGCTCGGTCAACATTTGTTTTTCCATTTTCCTTGGTTTCCCACGGTAAATCATTGAACCTAAGGAAACCCTAAGCCCATGGGCCTGAATACGATCCGAACCCGCCGTTCAGATGCCGTTCATCTCGCAAAAAATATTCACCAATTCGTGATGATCCGGCGCTGGACATATCCACGTAACATGTAATGTTACCCATCCCTGCCTAGCCCATTGCCAATCCAGGAGACGGACAATGCTTTCCAAAAACCTCTGCAAGTCAATCGCCGCCGGTGCCATCGTGTTGGGCCTGGGCTTTTCCCTCGCCTATGCCGCCGCCGACGACCAGATCAAGGCCCGCCAGGCTGAAATGAAGGCAAACGGCAAGGCCATGGGCGCCTTGGTTGCCATCATGAAAGGCGAAGCGCCCTATGACGCGGCCGTCGTGAAAGCCAGCCTTGATGCCATGGCCGCCGCCGACGCGGCCGCGGCCGAAGCCAAGGCCTGGGATGCCAGCAGCATGGAAGGTGCCACCGTTGAGACCTGGGCAAAGCCCGAAATCTGGGCCGAAGGCAGCGATATCGGAGCCAAATATCAGGCTTGGGTAGATGCCAGGGCAGCCCTTGCCGCCACAACCGATGAAGCAGGCTTCAAGGCCGCATTTCCCGCCCTCGGCGCTGCCTGCCATGGCTGCCACGAAAAATTCCGCCGCCCCAAGGGATAATCCAGCCTGAAGCTGCGTCTCAAAACGAAGTCTCGGGAGTCTGGCACTGCTTATAGTGCTGGGCTTCACGGCGTTTTGGCTTCTGAGCGCCCCGCGGCCTTTGCCGGCCTCGGCAATTCCCGCCCATACGGGCAATATCGCCAACGGCGAAGTTCTCTACACCGCCGGCGGCTGCAGGAATTGCCACAAGCCAAATGCCGAACAGGCCGGGCTCGATCCCAATTTGCCGAGTGGCGGCTTCCCCCTCAAAACCCCCATCGGCGTTCTCTACCCGCCCAACCTGACGCCTGATGCGCAAACCGGCATTGGAAACTGGTCGGACCTCGACTTCGTCAATGCCGTGCAGCGCGGCATTTCGAAATCCGGCCAGCATCTCATTCCGGCCTTCCCCTACACCTCCTATGCGGCCATGCCCGTCGAAGATGTTCTGGATATCAAGGCCTATCTCATGAGCCTGCCGCCCGTTGCCTCGCCCAGGCGCGAGGCTGATATACCCATTGCCTTCCTGCTGCGCCGGGGACTTGGCCTGTGGAAATTTGCAGGCCTGGATACCACTCCCTGGCAGCCCGATGCCGCCAAACGCCAAGCTGGAATCGCGGCTCCTATCTGGTGAACGGCCCCGGCCATTGCGGCGAATGCCACACGCCCCGTAACCTCATCATGGCCCGCGACAACAGCCGGTTTTTAATGGGCGGGCCCCATCCCGAAGGCCAGGGCAAGGTGCCAAGCCTCCACGGCCTGATCGAAACGGGGCGGTACAAGGACCAGAAGGATCTGGTCCTGGCCCTTCAAAATGGCGAAGTCTTTGGTTACGAACACATGTCTTCCGGCGGCATGGGCCAGGTCCAGGCCAATATGGCAAAGCTTCCGCAAGCCGATGTCGAAGCCATTGCCGAAGGTATCTCATCAGCCTCAAATAAATTTGTTGTCCTGCAGCCAGTGCAAGAGGATATCGGCGGTTTCCTCCGGCGCTTCCAGGCTGGGGAAATGTCCGCACTCGGAAATTTCCGCATAGCGCCCATGCGGCAGGGACGTCGACATTTTCAATCCGTCGGCGGCGGGCGAGAACTTGTCTTCCCGCCCCCACAGCATGAGCGAGGGACAGGCAATTTCGCCAAGCCTCGGCCAAAGGTCCAGCGCGTTTCGACAAAGCCGCCGATTGCCGCGCCAGCAAGGCGCCGCCATGTTCGTGCGCCATGGAAATAAAAGCGTTGCGCGCCTTCGCCCCGTTTGGCCCCGGCATGTGGGAAACCATGTCAGCCATTTCCGTGACGACATTCTCAAACTCATTGCCGCGCAATCTTTCCGTCCGCCTGAAACCTGCGGAGGGATCTGCCGCAACGCCGGGCCCGGCGCCGATGACCACCAGGCCCTGCACCCGTTCAGGTGCGGCAAACGCCACTTCAAGCGCCGTCCTGCCGCCAAAGGACGTGCCCAGAACAATGAACTTTTCCGGCGCCTGCTCCAGCACCTGCTGCGCGCAGCCCGTCAACGTGTCCCTGTCCGCAACAATCGTGACGGGCTCAACCACAGCGGAGAGCCGCGGCAGGATGTCGGCATAAAGCCCGCCATCGCAGCCAAGGGCGGGAATCATCACAAGATTTTGCATGCGCCTGTTTAAGCGCAGGGCGCACCGTTAGACAAAGATGAAATCATCCGCCGCAAGCGTGAACGCCGTGCCGCTGGTCAGAATGATGCTGTCGTCGCCATGGGTCACCGTCACGCTCTTTGTGCCGTTGCCGGTAATCACAAAATCATCAAAACTGTCGGCAACACTGAGCGAGAAGGAAAGCTTGTCCAGATTGTCCTGATAGTCGGTGATCTTGTCGTCGCCAAAGGCGGCAACATTGAAGACGAACGTATCGCCGCCGGCGCCGCCCTTGAGCGTATCATTGCCGATGCCGCCGGCAATCCGGTTGGCAAGTGCATTGCCCGTGCCGATGAAGTTCGTCCGAGTGCCCGTATAGGTGAGGTTCTCAACTGCCGTGAGGGCTGCAAGGCTGTAAGTGGCAAGCGACGGTCTCGATCGTGTCGCTGCCCTGGCCCGCAAGCTCCGTGACCTTGTCGGTTGCCACATCTCACCACATAGGTGTCATCGCCAAGCCCGCCGACCATCGTGTCCGATGCCAGCCCCGCCATCAAGCCGGTTGTTGCCGGCATTGCCGGTGAGGATATTGGCAAGGGCGTTGCCCGTGGCATCGATGTTATCGGAACCGAGTGAGGGTCAGGTTCTCGAGATTGGTTTGAGCAGCGAGTAAGTCGATCGAGGACTTCACCAGGTCGGTGCCGCCGGTGCAAGGGCTTCCGTGATGACATCGCCGGCAGGTTATCGACCACATAGGTGTCATTGCCGGCCCCGCCGTGCCATCGCATCAGCTCCGGCCCCGCCATCAATGACATTGGCCGAGCCATCGCCTGTCAGCGTGTCCGCATGGGCCGAGCCCAGTGATATTCTCGAAGTTCTTGATCGAATCGCCTTCGGCATCGCCGCCAATGTCCAAGCGTTGCATGGCGCCATTGAGCACAACCGTCACGCCGGCCCCGGACGAAGCATAGGACACAGTATCAAGGCCCGAACCGCCATCAAGGAGGTCGGCGCCGTCTTTGCCTTCGATGACATTGGCGCCGCCGTTGCCGATGATGGTGTTGGCAAGCCCATTGCCCGTGCCGTTGATCGCCGCCAGAGCCCGTCAGTGTCAGGTTCTCGACATCGCCCAAGGCTGGTCGAGAGATCAAAGCTCGCCGCCGCCTGCACCAGGTCGGTTCCGGAGCCCGCGCCCTCATCAACGACATCGCCGGCATTATCGACCACATAGGTATCATTGCCAGTCACCGCCAATAAGCGTGTCAGCACCAAGCGCCGCCATTCAGCATGTCATTGCCGATGCCGCCGGTAATGGTGTTGGCAAGGGCATTGCCTGTGCCGGTGAAGTTCGCAATGCCCGTATAGGTGAGGTTCTCAACCGCCGTGAGGGCTGCAAGGCTGAAGGTGGCAAGCGAGGTCTCGATCGTGTCGATGCCCTGGCCCGCAAGCTCGGTGACCTTGTCGGTGGCCACATCCACCACATAGGTGTCATCGCCAAGCCCGCCGACCATCGTGTCGATGCCAGCCCCGCCGTCCAGCCGGTTGTTGCCCGCATTGCCCGTGAGGATATTGGCAAGGGCGTTGCCCGTGGCATCGATATGATCGAAGCCAAGTCAGCGTCAGGTTTTCGACATTGGTTCCAGCCAGCGAGTAGGCGATGGAAGACTTCACCAGGTCGATGCCGCCGGTCGTCAATTCGGTAATTGTATCGCCCGCATCATCCACCACATAGGTGTCGTTGCCGGCGCCGCCTGCCATCGCATCAGCTCCGGCCCCGCCATCAATGACATTGGCCAGGCCATCGCCCGTCAGCGTATCCGCATGGGCCGAGCCCAGGATGTTCTCGAAGTTCTTGATCGAGTCGCCTGCCGCATCGCCAGCCCGCCCAATATCGAAGCCGTAGCTCCCGTAAGGGTGACCGTCACGCCCGCCCCAGACGAGGCATAGGAGACTGTATCAAGGCCCGCACCGCCATCAAGGATGTCGGCGCCGCCCTTGCCTTCAATGATATTGGCGCCGGTGTTGCCGATGATGGTGTTGGCAAGGCCATTGCCCGTGCCGTTGACCGCCGCCGTGCCCGTCAGGGTCAGGTTCTCGACATCGCCCAGCACCGCAGAAAGATCAAAGCTCGCCGCCGCCTGCACCAGATCGGTGCCGGAGCCCGTGCCCTCGTCAACCACATCGCCGGGATTGTCGACCACATAGGTATCATTGCCCTCGCCGCCAATGAGGATATCAGCGCCCGCGCCGCCATTCAGAAGTGTCATTGCCGATGCCGCCACGGATGGTGTTGGCCAGGGCATTGCCCGTGCCGATGAAGTTCCCGGTGCCCGTATAGGTGAGGTTCTCTACTGCCGCGAGGGCTGCAAGGCTGTAGGTGGCAAGCGCCGTCTCGATCGTGTCGGTGCCCTTCGGCCTGCAAGCTCGGTGATTTTGTCGGTCGCCACGCTCACCACATAGGTGTCATCGCCCTGCGCCGCCCGCCATCGTATCCGACGCCGGCGCCGCCGTCCAGACGGTTATTGCCCGCATCGCCCGTGAGGAGGTCATTGAAATTCGATCCCGTGATGTTCTCAATGCTGAAAAATGTATCGCCGGCGGCATCGCCCCCTGCTGCAACCCCGGAGTTGCAAAATTTACCGTGACCGCCGCACCCGAGGCCGCATAGCTGGCCGTATCGAAGCCATCTCCGCCGTCAAGCATATCGGCGCCCGCCATGCCGCTGAGAATGTCATCGCCGTCAAAGCCAAAAATGCTATCAACGTCAGCCGCACCGGTAAGCAGATCCGCTCCGTCGTTCCGTTGATCGGCGGCGGCGGCGTCAAATTGCTGGCGATTTCGGCCGCATTCCAGTTCACGCCATTGCTGAAACTCAAGGTTTCAATGCCGTCACCCAAAGTCGACGCATTGAACTGGTTTTTGACCGTGATGATTTCGCCGGTCGCGGTGATGGTGATCCTGAGATCATTGCCGAACCTGTAGAGCGCGACCCCGGTCGAGGCCACGTTGGTCAGGCTCAAAATGTCTGTCTCGCTCAGCGAGGTCGACGTGTCATTGACGGTATCCGAGCCGTCGCCGGATTGCCAAAGATAGGTGTCGCCGCCTGTCTTGCCGTCAAGCGTATCATTGCCGCCGCGCCCTTCAGGGTGTTGGCGCCGCTATTGCCCTTGATGATGTTGGCCAGCCCATTGCCCGTGCCGTTGGTTCCGTTGATTCCCAGCAGCGTCAAGTTCAACGCGGCGTCGGTGAGGGTTGCCGAAACGGAGGCCTGGATCGTATTGCCATTCACCAGGTCAAGTTTCGCGTTGGTCGTGCCCAGCGTGAACGTGGCGCCCATCGTGGCGCCGAGCCCGCCGCCGGAAAACGTGATATGCATCACGCCGGTCGAGGCGGTCTCAAGCGAATAACCGCCGGACGACCAGCTATCGGTGGTATTCAAGAACCGTGGAATTGTGCCACAATTCCGTGGTGATGCCGCCCTGGCCTTCACCGACGGAATAGAAGTTGTCGCCGTTGGTGTCGTTGATAGGCAACGCCCGTCACAAACGCATTGGTTCCCGAAACCGCAAAATTCTGCGTCACCACCAGGCTGTTGTAAGCCCTTGAAACTCCCGCCGTCGCGCCCACGCCAATTTCCTTGAAGCTTCCTTCATTGTAGTTTGCGCGGTGGCAGGCGCTCAGAAACAGGTTCTTGTGCAAGTGTTAAGAACATAGGCATTCGACATCAATGGCGCCGGTAGAACCGGCCCAGGCAAGATTTTCGCCCCAGCCAGAGGGGCTCCCGGAAAAACGTAGCCCGCTGCCGCCATCCGCGCGCCGCCCTGGTAACGCCGTCTGCACTCTCGTGCTGGAATTTGTTCGCGCTCATCATCCACGCCGTGTGGCCGTCGGCAGAGTCATTGAGAAGCTCATTGAAGGTCAAAACCTGCTTCTGCGCCGGCATTAAGTGTCCCGGCAGAAAGGCCCGCGTTCAGGTCATAATGCCATGACGGGCAGCCTCGGCCAAGGGATCAAGGCGCGCCCGGTTGATCAGTTCCAGAAACAGCTGTTCTTGTGCCGTAGGCTCTGCCATCTGATACCTTTTAGGTCGTCCAAATTTTGTGACGTTCCAGTTAAGTATCACTGCGTGTTTTCAATAGGTTTAAGCGGTTGTCCTTCTGATTTTAGCGAAAATTCCGCCAGCTCCCAATCATGGTTAGCAAACAAATAAAAAGGCGCGGGAGAACTCCCCGCGCCTTCAGAATTTGGGGCGTATCGAGCTTAAGAAGCGTCGGCTTCCTCGGCCGGGGCCGCCTCAGCCTGCTGCTTTGACAGGTCTTCGCCGGTCACCTGGTCAACCTGCTTCATGGACAGGCGGACCTTGCCACGGTTATCAAATCCTAAAAGCTTGACCTTTACCGCATCGCCTTCGTTAACCACGTCGGAGACTTTGTTCACGCGCTTGGCGCAAGTTCCGAAACATGAACGAGGCCATCCTTGGCGCCGAAGAAATTGACGAAGGCGCCGAAGTCCACGACCTTGACGATCTTGCCGTCATAGATTTCGCCGACTTCCGGTTCCGACACGATTGACTTGATCCACTTCATCGCGGCCGTAATGGCGGCTCCCGAGGAGGACGCAACCTTCACCGTGCCGTCATCCTGGATGTCGATCTTGGCGCCGGTCTTTTCCACGATTTCGCGGATCACCTTGCCGCCGGTGCCGATCACTTCACGGATCTTGTCGGTCGGGATCTTGATCACTTCAATGCGCGGCGCATGCTCGCCAAGGCCCGGACGGGCATTTTCAAGCGCCTCGGCCATCTTGCCAAGAATATGCAGGCGGCCGTCTTTCGCCTGCCACAGCGCAACCTTCATGATCTCCTCGGTGATGCCGGTGATCTTGATGTCCATCTGCAGCGCGGTCACGCCATTGCTGGTGCCCGCCACCTTGAAGTCCATGTCGCCGAGATGATCCTCGTCGCCGAGAATGTCGGACAATACGGCAAAGCGCTCGTCTTCCTTGATCAGGCCCATGGCAATGCCGGCCACCGGTGATTTCAGCGGAACGCCCGCATCCATCAGCGCCAGCGAAGAGCCGCACACGGTTGCCATCGAGGATGAGCCGTTTGATTCAGTGATCTCCGACACCACGCGAATGGTGTAGGGGAACTGGTCAGCCGGCGGCAGCATCGGATTGATCGCCCGCCAGGCCAGCTTGCCATGGCCGATTTCGCGGCGGCCGGCGCCGCCCATGCGGCCCACTTCGCCCACCGAGAAGGGAGGGAAGTTGTAATGCAGCATGAACTTGGACTTGTAGGTGCCGTCGAGCGAGTCGACATATTGCTCGTCTTCGCCGGTGCCGAGCGTGGTCACAACCAGCGCCTGGGTTTCACCGCGGGTAAACAGCGCTGAACCATGGGTGCGCGGCAGCACCGAAGCTTCGGCAACGATCTGGCGCACCGTCTTGGTGTCGCGGCCATCGATGCGAAGGCCCGTATCAAGAATGCTGTTGCGCACAACATCCTTCTCGAGATACTTGAAGGCTTCGGCCACCTTCTGCGGTGTTGGCGAGGTATCTTTCTCCGCATCGACGAGGGCGGCCACAACCTTGTCCTTGGCCTTGGCCACGGCTTCCACGCGCTCTTCCTTTTTCGGAATGGCGTAGGCGGCGCGAACGTCCTTCTCGACGGACTTCTTCACCGCCTTGTAAAGCTTCTCATTGTCCGGCGCCACGAAATCACGCGGTTCGCGCGATGAGCGTTCAGCCAGGCGGATGATGGCATCGATGACAGGCTGGAAGCCCGCATGGCCAAACATCACGGCGCCAAGCATTTGCTCTTCCGAAAGTTCCTTGGCTTCCGATTCCACCATCAGAACCGCGTCTGACGTGCCGGCGACCACCAGATCAAGATCAGAGGTTTTCATCTGCTCTTGCGTCGGGTTCAAAACATACTCGCCATCAATGAAGCCGACACGCGCCCCGCCAACCGGGCCCATGAAGGGAATGCCGGAAATGGTGAGCGCTGCCGATGCGCCAATGAGGGCCACGATATCGCTGTCATTTTCGAGGTCATAGGAGAGCACCGTGGTGATCACCTGGGTTTCATTGCGGAAACCTTCAGGGAAAAGCGGGCGGATCGGGCGGTCGATCAGGCGGGAAACCAGCGTTTCCTTTTCCGTGGGCCGGCCTTCGCGCTTGAAATAGCCGCCGGGAATTTTGCCCGCCGCATAGGTCTTTTCCTGGTAGTTCACGGTGAGCGGGAAAAAATCAATTCCGGGCTTTTCCGAGCGCGCCGCAACGGCCGTGGCAAGAACCGTCGTCTCGCCGTAGGTCACAACAACCGCGCCGTCTGCCTGGCGCGCCATGCGGCCGGTTTCAATGCGCAAGGGCTTTCCGGCCCATTCCAGTTCTTCAACATCAATCTTAAACATGTAACATTCCTTTTTGCTCTTCGCCGCCACTTCCGTTCACCTGACCGGACGGCATCCCCATTGAGCGATCAAAACCTGGCCCTATTGCCAGACTTGTGAAAAGGGGACGCGGGCGGCAATTCGGTGATCCGCCCGCTCATACAATTGTCAGCCGCTGTTTAGCGGCGGATTTCGAGACGCTTGATCAGGGCCTGGTAACGGCCCTCATCCTTCGACTTCAGGAAGTCGAGAAGTCCACGGCGCAAACTCACCATCTTCAACAAACCGCGGCGTGAGTGATTGTCCTTCTTGTGGGTTTTGAAATGGTCGGTGAGACCATTGATGCGCTCTGTCAAAAGAGCAACCTGCACTTCGGGTGAGCCCGTGTCACCGGGCTTGGTTCCATAGTCTTTCATGAGCGCGGATTTGCGCTCGGCTGTCATCGTCATTCGGCCATCTCCAGGATGTCTAAAGGTTAAACAGGGCACGAGGCGGGCGGCGTCGAACGACGAGGTGTGCAGGCTCGGGAACAGGTCCTCGGTGAACATCGACCGCATGACCTCGCGGATGGCGTCGGTGGGGATGACCCGGGTGATGCCCAGCCGGCTGGCCAGCATGGTGGCGATGGTGGACTTGCCCACGCCGGTGGCCCCGCCCAGCAGGATGACCAGCGGCAGGTCGAGGCGCTGCACCATCTGCCATTTGAAGAACGACTCGGCGTAGCGGTCGCCGACCTCCGAGCGCAGCACGTCCTTGGCCAGCTCGTTGAGGTCGATCCTCGAGATCGAAACGACGGCCTGCTCGTCGAGGCGCTCCTCGATGACTTCCGCCACGTGGAAGGCGCGTCCGGGCGCGAGCCCGGTGGCCATGATGGCGGAGGCCATGAGCCCCTTGGAGTACGGGAACTCGTACTCGCGGTCGCCCACGACCATGTGACGGGGTGCGACCGCTTTCACGATTGTTCCTGTGCCGCCTGTGATTGTGCCGCCTGTGATTGGGTGACGTGTGATTGGGTCGTCGGTGATTGGGTCATCCGCGGTTGGGATTCCCATGAGGCGTATCGCTGGACGGCGAGGTCGGCCGTGGCCAGTGCCAGGTCTTCGAACGTGCCGTCACCTCCGATGGATACAACTCTGTTGTCGCAAAACGTGATTCCCATTCCCCGATCGAGGGCCGTCCTCGCCGCGAGGTCCACCGCCGCCGCTTTCAACTCCACCAGCACGATGTCGGCGTCGGGAGCGGCCGCCAAGTCGGCCGTCAACTCTGGCCGGCGAGCCAGGTTGTGTGAGACCCCGACGACGGTGCACCCGTGCTGTTGTTCGAGATGGTCCACCAACACCTTGCTGGCGGAAACCGGTGCAGTAGTGACGTAGAAGACCCGGCGACCGGAAATCGGTTCGAGGGGAAAGGGCCGAAACACGGTGTGGACAACCCGGACCCCAGGTACCAGCCTCCGGACGCTTTCCTCGAGGAACGCAGAACCCGATCTCAGGGGACTGGTTCCTGTCGGAGCGCCGGCGCCCATGACGGCGAACGATGGCTCCACCATGGTAACCACAATCAGATCGCTCAGCAACACCCGGTAGGCACCGAGATATCCCGTCACCAACTCCGGGTCGACGGATGCCGGCATCACGCAGATGGTGGCGTCGGCATGGGCGGGCGGAATGGATGCCCCGCTTCCCTCCAACACCACCAGCGACTCCGATCTTCCGTTGGCCTCGGATACCCCGGCGGGGAAGTTGCTGGTGAACGGGGCGCCGGCCAGTCCCCCGCCGCAGCGCCGCGTCCCGACGGTGGCCACGCCCGCCATCAGGGCGTCCTCGAGGTGGTCGGAGGCGGCGTGGCGGCCGGAGGCGGCGAGGGCGAGCAGGCCGGTGGCCGTGAGGTCGAAGGTGGACGGGTCTACGACTTCGGGGGTGGCCGGGCCGCCGCGACCCATGGCCACCACCACCGGCGGCGACCCCCGCTCGGCCAGCAGCCGGGCGAGGGAGGCGGACACAGCCGTCTTGCCCGTGCGCTTGCCGGTGCCGATGACGGCGACCGACGGCTTGGTCGCCAGCCGGGGGCGGGGCGGGGGGTCGAAGCGGAAGTCGGCGCCGAGGTAGGCGATGCCGGCGGCCAGCGTGCGGGCGACCAGGTCCATGCGTTGACGGGCGTCGAGGACGGGCTCGTCCGACAGGTCGACGACCAGGTCGGGGGCGAACGTCGCCAGCCCGGCCATGAGCGCCCCGTGCAGGCAGTCGCCCCGGACGACGGGGACACCCAGTCCCAGGTCGGACGGAAGTCCCGTCGCCAGCTTCTCCCCGCCACCGAGCAGGGCCGCGCCCACCACCACCGCGCCGGGGACACGCCGGGGCAGGTGTTCGATTGCGGACCTGACCACCGGCGGGTAGTGCTCGCCGTCGATCAGGACGAGGGTCCTCAATGGGCGTTCTCTCGGACGCTGCCGGTCACGCCGGGCGGCCGCCCGCCCGGGGGATCAGCGTTTCGTCGGGTTCGTGCCCACCAGCCGGCTCATGAGCCGGTGGCCGGGCACGGGTGGGGCGGAGGCGGTACCCGCTTCGCTGTAGGTACCGCCGGGCCCGTCGACGGCGGAGTCGACGAGCAGGTAGGGGACGGAGTCGGACGTGTGGGTGCGCAGGGCCACCGGGGTGGGATGGTCGGGGAGGAGCAGGAGGCGCCACGGCCCGAGGGCGTCGAGCCCCTCGACCAGCGGACCGATGATGCGGCTGTCCCAGTTCTCCAGGGCCTCGATCTTGGCCGGGAGGTTGCCGGCGTGGCCGGCCTCGTCGCTGGCCTCCACGTGGATGAGGAAAAGGTCGGTCCCCCCGGCCAGGGCCTCAAGGCAGGCGTCGCGCTTGCCCTCGTAGTTGGTGTCGTACCAGCCGGTGATGCCCTCGACGTCGGAGGCGGGGATGCCCATGAGCACGCCCAGGCCGCGGATGAGGTCGACGGCCGACACCAGCCCGGCGGTGAGGCCGTAGGTCGACTCGAACGACGGGAGCACGGGTTGGCGGCCCTGGCCCCACAGCCACACCTGGGTGGCGTCGAGGTCGGACGGGCCGACGATCGCCTTCGACGCGTCCATGAGGGCCTGCAGGCGGGGGGCGGCGGGGCCGGTGGGCCACACCGCGGGCTTGCCGGTGAGGTCGTGGGGCGGGAAGCAGTCGGCGTCGGCCCACGTGTCGGGCACGACGACGATGTGCCGGTACTGGACGCCGGGGTGGAACGTGACCTCGTCGTCGCCCAGCTCCTCCTGGAGCGAGGCGACGACCGCGGCCGCCGCCTCGGTGGTGGGATGGCCGCCGGCGAAGTCGACCATGGTGCCGTCGTCGTCCAGCGTGGCCAGGTTGCACCGGTACGCCACCTGGTCGGGGCGCAGCCGCAGCCCCATGGCCGCGGCCTCGATGGGGGCCCGACCGGTGTGGTGGACGGCGGGGTCGTAGCCCAGGATCGACAGGTTGCCGACGTCGCTGCCCGGCGGCATGCCCGCAGGGATGGTGGCCGCCCGCCCGACCTCGCCCCGGGCCGCCAGCTTGGCCAGGTGGGGCATCGACGCCACCTCGAGCGGCGTGCGCCCGCCCAACTCGGGGATCGGATCGTCGGCCGCCCCGTCCGGAACGCACACCACGTACTTCATTGGTGCGGATGCTACAGGCGCCTCCCCCCCAAGAAGCGGAGCCGCTACTCCCCCCCGGGCCGGTTGAGTGTGCAGTTGCGTCGGATATACCGACGCAACTGCACACTCGACCCGTGTTCCACGGCATCAGCGGTGAGTGCCCCGGCCCTGCCGGGGAGCGTGCACTTGCATCGGATGCCTGCACGCTCGACAGCGTTCCGCGGCGTCGGCGGGCCACCCGGCGGACGCCGCCCCCGACCTGTCGCTGGCGTGCCGTTGCGTCGGACCTACCGACATAGCTGCACGCTCGACCGCACGATCGCGACAGCCGGGCCTGGCGTTGGGCCTTCGGATCATCGCCGGAGCCGTGATCTGGGCCGGGGCGCCGAAAATCACGTCCTTCCGGACGATCGAAACCCCGGTCGGCCGGGTGACGGAGGCGGCGGCGCCCTGATCCCTGGAGAGGGGCGACCGTCGAAACCCCGGTCGGCCGGGTGACGGAGGCGGCGGCGCCCCTGATCCCTGGAGAGGGGCGACCGTCGATACCCTCGGACGGACATGCCTTCGCCCCGGCTGGCCGCACTGCTTGCGGCCTCGTGCCTCGCCCTCGGGGCCGTGGCCTGCGGCGACGACGACCCGGCCACGACCCCCGGCCCGGCCACGACCCCCGGCCCGGCCACGACCCCCGCCCCGGCGGCGGATGGAACGACGGCCACCACCACTGCGGAACCCGGCACCACTGGTCCTGCCTCCACGAGCGGGGCACCGGACACGGCTGCACGTGCGCTCGACGAGGTGGCGGTGAAGCTGACCCAGGTCGTCCGCGTCACCCAGCCGGTCGCCCTCGCCGTCCGGTCGGGCGACGACGCCCTCTACGTCGTCGAGAAGGGCGGCCGGGTGCGGGCCGTGCGGGGCGGCGCCCTCGACCCCACTCCCGTCCTCGACCTGACCGGCCGGGTGTCCACGGGCGGCGAGCAGGGGCTGCTCGGGCTGGCCTTCTCCCCCGACGGCGCCAAGTTATACGTCAACTTCACCGACCCCGACGGCGACACCCGGGTCGTCGAGTACGCCTTCGCCGGCGGCCGGGCCGACCCGTCCACCGCCCGCGAGGTGCTGGCGGTCGACCAGCCCTTCGCCAACCACAACGGCGGCAACCTGGCCTTCGGGCCCGACGGCCGGCTGTGGATCGGCCTCGGTGACGGTGGCAGCGGCAACGACCCCCAGAATCGGGCCCAGGATCTCGGCGAGCTCCTCGGCAAGATGTTGCGGATCGACCCCGCCCCCTCGGCCGGGCTGCCGTACACGATCCCGCCCGACAACCCCTTCGTCGGACGGAACGGCGCCCGGGCCGAGATCTGGTCCCTGGGGTTGCGCAACCCGTGGCGTTACTCGTTCGACAAGTCCACCGGCGACCTGTGGATCGGCGACGTGGGCCAGAACGCGATCGAGGAGGTCGACTTCGCCGCCGCCTCGTCGAAGGGGGGCGAGAACTGGGGCTGGCCGGGCCTGGAGGGCACCCGGGCCAACAAGGGCTCCGCGCCGGCCGGCGCCGTCCGCCCCATCCTCGACTACGACCAGTCCGACGGTGGCTGCTCGGTCGTCGGCGGCTACGTCTACCGGGGGGCTGCGATCCCGGGCCTCACCGGTGCCTACCTGTTCGGCGACTACTGCCGGGGCGACGTCCGCGCCATCCGCCAGTCCGGAGGACAGGTCACCGAGGAGGCGGACCTCGACCTGGGCGTCGACGGACTGTCCTCGTTCGGCCAGGACTCCGCCGGCGAGCTCTACGCCCTGTCGTTGAGCGGGTCGGTGTTCCGCATCGACCCCGCCTGAAACCACACCTTCGCGACCAACCCGCCGACCAGTTCGCGGACGCGACCCTCAGAGCCCCAGTTCGGCTCGTACCGCGCCGATGTCGGCGTCCACCGGGGACGGGACGGCGATCTCGGCGATGGCCCGGTCGGGGTCCTTCAGGCCGTGGCCGGTCAACGTGCAGACGACGGTCCGCACACCGGGCCCGACGCCGACCTTGAGCAGGCCGGCCACCGACGCCGCCGACGCCGGCTCGCAGAACACCGACTCGGTGGAGGCCAGGAAACGGTAGGCGGAGAGGATCTCGGCGTCGGTCACGGCGTGGATCCCCCCGCCGGACTCCGACGCGGCGGCGGTGGCGCCGTACCACGAGGCCGGGTTGCCGATGCGGATGGCGGTGGCGATGGTGTCGGGGTTGTCGACGACATGGCCGAGCACGATGGGCGCCGCCCCGGCCGCCTGGAACCCGAACATCTTCGGCAGCCGCGACGACTGCCCGGCGTCCTGGTACTCCCGGAAGCCCTTCCAGTAGGCGGAGATGTTGCCCGCGTTGCCGACGGGCACGCAGTGCATGTCGGGGGCGTCGCCCAGCACGTCGACGATCTCGAAGGCGGCCGTCTTCTGCCCGTCGATCCGGTAGGGGTTGATCGAGTTCACGATGGTGACGGGGGCCGTCTCGCCCAGCGCCCGCACCACGTCGAGGGCCTGGTCGAAGTTGCCCCTGACCTGCAGCACCCGGGCCCCGTGGATGAGGGCCTGGGCCAGCTTGCCGAGGGCGATGTAGCCCTCGGGGATGAGCACCGCGCACGTCAGTCCGGCCCGGGTGGAGTAGGCCGCGGCCGACGCCGACGTGTTGCCGGTGGACGCGCACACCACCGCCTTGGCCCCGTCCTCCACCGCCTTGGAGATGGCGAGCGTCATCCCCCGGTCCTTGAACGAGCCGGTGGGGTTGGCCCCCTCGACCTTCAGCCACACCTCGGCGCCCACCCGCTCCGACAGCCGGGGGGCGGCCAGCAACGGCGTGGCGCCCTCGAGCAGGGTGATCACGGGGGTGTCCGCCGTCACCGGCAGGTACTCCCGGTACTCCTCGATGAGCCCCCGCCATCCCGGCCGCGCCATGCGAGACCTACTCGGGCCCGATGACCCGGAGGAGCGAACCCACCCGGTCGACGGCCTCCAGCTCCCGGAGGTCGGCCACGGTGGCCTGCATGTCGCTCTCCCGGGCGGTGTGGGTGACGAGCACCAGCCGGGCCTCGTCGCCCATCCCCACCTGCAGGACCTGGACGATCGACACGCCGTGGCGGGAGAAGGCGGCCGCCACCCGTTCGAGCACGCCGGGACGGTCGAGCACGTCGAGGGACAGGTAGTACTGGGAGGACAGGTCGTCCATGGGTCGCAGCCGGGCGACGGCCAGTCCGGCCACCCCGGCCGACGCCGACGTGCCCTGGCGCAGGTTGGCGGCGGCGTCGACCACGTCGCCGAGGACGGCCGACGCGGTGGGCCGCCCGCCGGCGCCCCGTCCGTAGAACATGAGCTCGCCGGCGGCGTCGCCCTGGACGAACACCGCGTTGAACGCCTCCCGCACCGCGGCCAGGGGATGGGCGACGGGCACCATGGCCGGGTGCACCCGCACCGCCACCTGGTCGCCACCGGGGGCGGGCACCGAGTCGGCCACCGCCAGCAGCTTGACCACGTAGCCGAGGCGGGCGGCCATGGCGATGTCGTCGGTGGTGATGCCGGTGATCCCCTCCCGGTAGACGTCGCCCACCCGGACGTCGACGCCGAAGGCGACGCTGGCGATGATGGCGGCCTTGGCCGCGGCGTCGAAGCCCTCGACGTCGGCGGTGGGGTCGCGCTCGGCGTAACCCAGGGCCTGGGCCTCGGCCAGGGCGTCGTCGAAGCTCTGCCCGTTCTCGGTCATCCGGGTGAGGATGAAGTTGGTGGTGCCGTTGACGATGCCGATCACCCGGTGGATGCGGTCGCCGGCCAGCGACTCCCGCAGCGGCCGCATGAGGGGGATGGCGGCGCACACGGCGGCCTCGAACAGGAGGTCGACGCCCGACTTCACCGCCGCGTCGAACAATTCGGCGCCGTGGGTGGCCAGCAGCTCCTTGTTGGCGGTGACCACCGGCTTGCCCGCCTCCAGGGCGGTGAGGATCAGGGTCCGGGCGGGCTCGATGCCGCCGATCACCTCGACCACCAGGTCGATGTCGGGGTCGGCGACCACGCCCGCGGCGTCGGCCGTGAGCACGCCGTCGGCCAGCACCACCGTCCGGGGCCGGGATACGTCGCTGACGGCGACCCGGGCGATCTCGAGCCGTAGCCCGGTGCGAGAGGCCACCGCGTCCCCGTTGGCGGCCACCAGGTCCACCAGGGCGGCCCCGACGTTGCCGCAGCCCAGGAGGCCGATCCGTACCGCGGAGTTGCCGTCCATGGGGTCCACGCTACCGGTCGAGGCGCAGGAGGTCGTCGGGTGTCTCCCGGCGCACGACCACCCGGGCGGCCCCGTCCCGGACGAAGACCACCGCCGGCCGGGGCACCTTGTTGTAGTTCGACGCCATCGCATGGCCGTAGGCGCCGGTGACCGGCGTGCAGAGGACGTCGCCCACGGCCAGGTCGGCCGGCACCCGGGCGTCGCGCACGACGATGTCGCCCGATTCGCAGTGCTTGCCCACCACCGTGACCGTCCTCGGCCGGGCCGCGTCGGTCGCCCGGGGGAGGAAGGCCTCGTAGCCGCTGCCGTAGAGCACGGGCCGGGGGTTGTCGCTCATCCCCCCGTCGACCGACACGTAGGTGCGCACCCCGGGGACGTCCTTGATCGTGCCCACCCGGTAGAGGGTGAGGCCGGCGGCGGCGGCGATGGCCCGTCCCGGCTCGGCCGTGACCTGCGACGCGATCCCCGCCGCCAGGCACGCCTCCTGGAGGACCTTGGCCCACTCGCCGATGGTGGGAGCGTCCTCCCCCTCCACGTAGGCCACGCCCAGTCCCCCGCCCAGGCACACCTCGGGCAGGGCGAGGGGCGCCACGAAATCGGCCAGCACCTCCACCGCCTTCTCGTAGGAGTGGAGGAGGAAGATCTGGCTGCCGATGTGGGCGTGCACCCCGACCAGCTCGAACGCGGGGGACTGGCGCAGGCGGGCGACGGCGAGGGCGGCGTCGCCGCTGGCCAGCCCGAATCCGAACTTGGAGTCGACCTGACCCGTCATCACGTACTCGTGGGTGTGGGCCTCGACCCCCGGCGTCACCCGGACGAGCACCCGCGTGGCGAGTCCGTCGTCGGCGTGCACGGCCTCCAGGCGGTCGATCTCGTCGAACGAGTCGACGACGACCTTGATGCCGAGGTCGTGGGCCCGGGTCAGCTCGGGCACCGACTTGTTGTTGCCGTGGAGGACGATCCGCTCCGGGGGGACGCCGGCCGCCAGGGCCACGTGCAGCTCGCCGCCGGTGGCGACGTCGACGTGCATGCCCTCCTCGTGGACCAGGCGGGCCATGGCCAGGCACAGGAACGCCTTCGACCCGTACGCCACCCCGTCGCCGAAGGCGGCCACCGCCTCCCGGCAGCGGGCCCGCAGGTGCTCCTCGTCGTAGACGAAAAGGGGCGTCCCGTGCTCTGCGGCCAGGTCGAGCAGGTCGATGCCGCCCACGCGCAGCCGCCCGCCGGCGTCGACCGAGGCGGTGTCGGGCAGGAGGTGGCGGGGGAGGGCTCCGCTCACGCCCCTCCGACCAGTTCGCGCGCTTGCCCCCTCACGCGGTGTAATTGCGCGGATCAATCGGGTCACATCGATTCGGGGGCGGTGACCCCCAGCAGGTCGAGGCCGATGGCCAGGCCGACGCGGGCCGACTCCACCAGCCACAGCCGGGCCTGGGTCAGCTCGGGGCCGACGCCCTCCCCCATGACGTAGCAGTCGTGGTGGAACCCGTGGAAGCGTCCCGCCAGCTCCCGCACCCACGTCGTCACCTTGTGCGGGGCCCGGGTGAGGCACGCGTCGCCCACCACCTCGGGCAGCTCGGCCAGGCTGCGCAGCACGTCGAGCTCGCGGGGGTGGACGAGCAGGCCGAGGTCGACCTCGTCGAGGGGCCGACGGTCGATGCCCCGCTCGGCCGCCACCCGGGCGATGGACGCGATGCGGGCGTGGGCGTACTGGACGTAGTGGACGGGGTTGTCCATCGACTTCGACACCACGGTGGCCAGGTCGAACGTCTGGCGGGTGTCGATCGACTGGAGCAGGAAGGTGAGGCGGGCGACGTCGGGGCCGACCTCGTCGAGCACCTCGGCCAGCTCCACGAACTCGCCGCTGCGCTTTCCCATGCGCACCAGCTCGCCCCCCCTCAGGATGGTGACGAGCTGGCCCAGGACGATCTCGAGGTCGTCGGGGTCGTGCCCCAAGGCGGCCACGCCCACCTTCAGGCGGGCGACGTGGCCGTGGTGGTCGGCCCCCCACACGTCGATCAGGCGGTCGAAGCCCCGCTCGAACTTGTCACGGTGGTAGGCGATGTCGGACAGGAGGTAGGTGGGCTCGCCGCCGGACTTGACCAGCACCTCGTCCTTGGCCAGCCCGAAAGCGGAGGCCCGCAGCCACACCGCCCCCTCCGCCTCGCAGGTGCTCCCCCGGGCGGTGAGGTCGGCCAGGGCGGCGGCGATGGCCCCCGAGGCCACCATCGACCGTTCGCTGAACCAGGTGTCGAACCGGACGTTCATGCGCTCGAGGGCGGTGCGCAGGTCGTGGAGCACCCGCCGCTCGCCCCATTCCCGGGGATCCGCGTCCGCCGGCATCTCCGCCGCCCACTCGGTGATGTAGGCGCCCTGATACCCGTTCTCCGGCGTCGGGAGCCCGGCCCGGGCGGCGGCGATCGAGTCGAGGAACATCTTGATCTGGTTGCCGCGGTCGTTGACGTAGAACTCGCGGTGGACCCGGAAGCCGCAGCGTTCGAGGATCCGGCAGAGGGAGTCGCCGTAGGCCGCCCACCGTCCGCCGCCCACATGGAGGGGACCGGTGGGGTTGGCGCTGACGAACTCCACGTTGACCGACCGACCCGGCCCAGGTCGGGCCGGGCGTAATCCTCGGTGCCACCCTCCACCACCTGGCGCAACACGTCGTGCAGCCAGCCGTGGTCGAGGCGGAAGTTCACGAAGCCGGGTCCGGCGACGGTGACCTCGGCCACGTACCGGGGCGGGTCGGCCGACAGCCGGCCGGCGATGGCCGCCGCCAGCTCCCGCGGCGGACGCCTGACCGCGGCCGCCAGGGCCATGGCCACGTTCGACGACCAGTCGCCGTGCTCGGGACGGGCCGGCCGCTCGACGGAGATGGTGGCCGGGGGCTCGATCCCGTCGGCCACCAGGGCGGCGCGCAGAGACTCGGCCAGGAGGTCCCTAATCAACCTGGTGGATCATGGGGAAAGCCGCTACCGGCGGGGCTTGGACTTGCCCACCACCGCGTTCAGGCGGTCGATGAGCTGTATCGGATCGAACGGCTTGGTGATGTAGTCGTCGGCCCCCATCACCAGGCCGTGCTCGACCTCCGACTTCTGGGCCTTGGCCGAGAGCAGGATCACGGGAAGGTTCTCGGTCCGGGGGTCGGACTTCAGGTCGGAGAGCAGCTGGAGGCCGTCGCGCCGCGGCATCATGATGTCGGATATCACCACGTCGGGCTGAAGTTCCTGGGCCATCGCAAAACCCTCGTCGCCGTCACGGGCGCAGACCACGTCGAAGCCCTCGATCTCGAAGTTCACGCGCAGCAACTCGAGGATCACCGGGTCGTCGTCGATGACCAGCACGGTCAGCCTGCCCACCCCGACGATGGTACCGGGGGGACGCTCCCGCTCCGGCTGGCGGGTACGATCCCAGGCGAAGCCCTCGTGGATCAGGGCCCTCGTAGCTCAGGGGATAGAGCACCGCCCTCCGGAGGCGGGTGCGTAGGTTCGAATCCTACCGGGGGCACTTGCCCGTCCCACACCGTTGGCGGCACATCCAGTCGCCCGGGCGTTTGGCCATCGGAGCACCGTCGCTACGCGCCGTTCGTTCCGGCGTCGGATCGCGATTCCCCCGGATCGCCAGTGAACGCTTCCGGGCCGCCCCCTTGTGGTCGTCCCCGGCGCGTGTTGGACGATTGCGGCCCGTATGGAGAAGATGGTTGGGCAGGAATAGTGGTCGACGATTGAGCTACCCAGCGAATCGATAGACCTTAGCTTAGTGGCTGCTGGTTATTTCCTTGATGGCAATGATTCCGTATGGTGGACCGGTGCCGGTTGGTGCCTCAATCACGTCATACTCAATCGTCTCGCCGTACGGACCGACGCATTCAGGTAGCCCGTCCTTTGAGTGCCCTGCTAAACGGGGTGGACCCGCTTGCTCTCGCCACCGAAGCCATCCGATCATGGAAGCCTTCTCGGTCGGGTTCGGGCGATCGTTGAACGACCACCGCCGGAATGCTTCCTCCGCGTCGACAAACCATCGAGGCTGATCCACACGAGCGGACTACGACTGGAAAATGCCCAGTTCGTCCATAACATCGCGTAGTTGCTCATGGATTGGGCGGATCTTGTTCACCACGGAACCGTCAGCCAACATCCGCTCGTACTGTGCTCGCCACTCCTGGGCATTCGGGGACAAGGGCGGAACAGGAAAATCGACGTTCGCTCGGAATGCATCGCTCACTTGTCTGTCCTTCCGTCCGTGTCGAAGCGCTCAGGTGCGACCGTGCGAGGGTTGTGGTGCTCGCTCATGTAGGCCCCTCAGTGGGATCGGTGGCCGGTTTCCGGGGGCTATGCGAGGTCGTTTGACCTAGCCCCGGACTATAACGCGCTGCAGGACGGGAAAGCTCTGCTACCTACCTCTGACCTGCGGTTTCGCGCGAAAGGGCAGCGAAGGCACGAATTGGGTGCCTCAGGTGATCGATCGCCGTTTGACCCCACGGCGCGCCCGCCGCTGCTCCACAGACGACCAGGGCACAGCGACGACCGCCGCTCCCGTCGAGAAGGTCTGGACCGAGGTCGTGATCGGCCGACAGTCGGGCGAGGTCGACGGATCCGCCTCGCCGCTGACGGGAGGGCTCCGACGAACCGGGGCTGGGGGCCGGCCCGTCGAAGGCCCTCTCGAGAACCGGTCCATGTCCGCTTGGCCGGCAACCTTGCCGACGAAGTGACGCGATCTCGGCTCGTCCGGCACTCACGGCCCGTCGGCGGGACACCTCTTCCTGTAGAAACTCCCTCATGCGCGTGGTTTTCTGTGGGGTCCGGGGGTCGACGTGTGCCCCGGGCGCGGACTTCGTGCGCTACGGGGGCCACACCTCGTGCGTGGCGCTGGCCCACGACGGCGAACGGCCCTCCCTCGTCCTCGACGGGGGGACGGGCCTCCGGAACCTGACCACCCTGCTCGGCGACCACCCCTTCACCGGCACGATCCTCCTCGGACACCTCCATTGGGACCACACCCATGGCCTGCCGTTCTTCGCCGCCGGCAACCGGCCCGGCAGCGCGGTCGACGTCGTCATGCCGGCCCAGGGCGACCCGGAGCAGGTGCTCGAGCGGGCCTTCTCCCCTCCCCACTTCCCGGTCACGCCCAGCCAGCTCACCGGGCGGTGGCGGGTGACGTCGGTCGAACCGGGCGACCACGACCTCGAGGGCTTCCATGTCCTCGCGGCCGAGATCCCCCACCCGGGAGGCCGGACGTTCGGATACCGGGTCTCCCACGGCGGGGCCACGATCGCCTACCTCTCGGACCACAGCCCGATCGAGGTGGGCGCCGGCCCCGACGGCCTCGGCGCCTACCACCCGGCGGCGATGGCCCTCGCCCGAGACGTCGACGTGCTGGTGCACGACGCCCAGCACACCGCAGCCGAGTTCCCCACCCGCCGCCACCTCGGTCACTCCGCCGTCGAGTACGCCGTCGGCCTGGCCCAGGCGGCCGGCGCCCGGAGGTTGGTGCTCTTCCACCACGACCCGTCCCGCACCGACGACGAGATCGACGCCCTGGTGGCCGCCCACCAGGGCGGGCCGGTCGCCGTGGTGGCCGCCACCGAGGGCCTCGTCCTCGAACTCTGATGGCCCGGCGAGGCGCGCGAGGCCGCCCTCAGCCCGGGGGTCAGCCCGGCTTCAGCCCCAGACGGTCGAGAGCCGACCGGGCCGCCCACCAGCCGCACATGCCGTGCACGCCGGCCCCGGGAGGCGTGGACGCCGAGCACAGGTAGGCGTCCATGCCCTCGATCCGCAGCCGGTAGGGGTCCCGGGCCAGCCGGGGCCGGGCCACCAGTTGCAGCCCGCCGTGGGACCCGCCGGCGACGTCGCCCCCCACGTTGTTGGCGTTGTGGCGCTCGAGGTCGGCCGGGAACATGGTGTGGCGGGCCAGCACCCGGTCGCGGAAGCCGGGCGCGAACCGCTCGATCTGGTCCTCGATGGCGCCGGTCATGTCGACGGTGGACCCGTGGGGGACGTGGCAGTAGGCCCAGAACGTGTGCTTGCCGGCGGGCGCCCGGGTGGGGTCGAAGCAGCTCGGCTGCGACGTCAGGACGAAGGGCCGCTCGGGATGACGGCCCTGGGCGACATCCCGCTCGGCGGCCGCCACCTCGTCGAGCGTGCCGCCGACGTGCACCGACCCGGCCCGGGAGCACCCTTCGGCCGTCCACGGCACCGGCCCGTCGAGGGCGTAGTCGACCTTGAACGAGCCCGGCCCGTAGCGGAACCGGCCCAGCCGGCGCCGGAGACGGGACGACAGGCGATCCCCGGCGATGGCCGTCACCTGGCGGGGGGTGAGGTCGAACAGCACCACCCGGGCGGGCGGGACGTCGCCGAGGGCGGCCACCCGGTGGCCGGTGACGACCTCCCCGCCCAAGGTGCGGAGGTACGAGGCCAGGGCGTCGGTGAGTCGCTGCGACCCCCCCACGGCCGCCGGCCAGCCGACGGCGTGGGCCGAGGCGGCGAACGTCAGCCCGAACGACGACGTGAGCGGGGCGCCCAGGTCGAGGATCGCGTGGGCGGCCAGGCCGGCGAACATGGCCCGGGCCGGCTCGCCGTCGAAGGCCCGGCGGGCGAGCGTCGTGGCCGGCCACAGCGCCCGCAGCCCGAAGCGGGCCAGGGTGACCGGGTGACGGGGCACCCGCAGCAGGGGGCCGAGGATCGACGCGCTCACGTCGTCCCAGCGCTCGGCCAACGGGCCCACCAGGCGGCGCCAGGCGCGGGCGTCGGACCCGAGTCCGTCGGCGGTGGCGTCGATCGACCGTTCGAGGATCGCCGCCCGCCCGTCGGGCAGCGGGTGGGCGGCCGGAACCTCGGGATGGGCCCAGACGAGGCCGTGGTCGGCGAGGGGCAGGCCGGCGAAGACGGGGGACGAGGCGCCCAGGGGATGGATGGCCGAGCACACGTCGTGGACGAAGCCGGGCAGGGTCAGCTCGTCGGACCGGCAGCCCCCGCCCGCGACGTCGGCCGCCTCCAGCACGACCACCGAGCACCCGGCGCGGGCCAGGGTGACCGCCGCCGCCAGGCCGTTGGGCCCCGCCCCCACGACCACCGCGTCCGGCACGTTCGCCGCTGCGATCAGGAGGTGGGGGCCTTGAAGCCGGCCTTGAACGCGTCGAACACCGGTTGGAGGCGGTCCCAGTCCGCCTCCGGTGTCTGGAAGTTCAGGGCGAAGCCGTAGCGCCCGGTGACGAAGCCCAGGTCGACGGCCCGCTGGCGGGCCCCTCCCCCGCCGTAGGTGAACTCCCAGATGGCGGCCGGGAAGCCGGCGTAGGTGGTCGGTTCGATGCGGATGCGGCGGTAGCCGGCGTGCTCGGCCGCGAACCGGGGCTCGAAGTCGAGCCAGGCGCCCTCGGGCGAGGGGCCGGGCGGCTCCACGTGGTCGACCCGCAGGTAGGCACCGGTGGCCGGGTCGACGAAGTCGGTGAGGCTGCCGTCGACCTCGACCGTCCAGCCGGGCGGGTGGGAGATGGTGAACCCGGTGGCCGGGTCGGCGTAGGGCACCCAGTCGGCCGGAACGGTGGCCGACTCCCCCGCCGGCTGCGCCTGTTGCCCGTCGCCACCGTCGTCCGAGTCGCCCCCGTCGTCGCCCCGTCCGGACAGGACGACGGCCAGGAGGGCGACCGCCACCACCGCCGCCGCGACCGCCACCAACCACGGCCCGCTCCCCCGACGCCGTCCGGCAGCGGATCGAACGGGCGGCGTGGTCGTCGGCCTCGCCCGGCCGCTTGCGCTCGGAGGCATCGGGACCACCATCGGGTCCGGTTCGGACGGGACGCGCATCGGGTCCGTATCCGGCGGGACACGCTCGGGCTCGGGCTCAGGCTCAGGCTCAGGCTCAGGCGCCGGCGGAACCTGCTCCGGGGGGATTGGGGGTGGCGTATGGCCGGGCTCGGTCGGCGGGCCGGGCTCGGTCGGCGTCGGGGACGGCGTATGGCCGGGCTCGGCCGGCGCCGGCGGAACCTGCTCGGGGGGGAGTGGGCCGGCGTCGGGGGCGGCATCGGGCCGGGCGGCGTCGGGGACGGCGTGGGACCGGGCGTGGGAGGCACGGCCGGACCCGGCGGCGGCACCTCCGACGGCGGGGGCTTGGGGATCACCACCACGTCCGGCCCACCGGGGCCGACCGGTCCCGGCACTAGCGGTCCACCGGGCGGCTGTTCGGGTCCCGGGACCTCGATGTCCTCGGGCACCAGCGCCGGGAACTGCGACGTGGCGTCGAGCCCGCCCCGTCCCGCGCCACCGGGCGTCGTCGACGCCCGGCCGCCGGCCAGGTTGGCCAGCCACAGGCGGAGGAAGGGCGTCGCGGGACGGGCCGCCGGATCCTTGTCCAGCAACGCCTCCAGCAGAGGCGTCAGCACCCCCGCCCGCTCCGGTGGGCGGGGCGGCTCGAGGACGATGGCCGTCATGGTGGGGATGGCCGAGCCCTTGTCGTAGGGCGGACGTCCCTCGACCGCGAAGTACAAGGTGGCGCCGAGGGCCCAGATGTCGGCCGCGGCGCCGATCTCCCCGCCGGTGACCTGCTCGGGCGCCATGAAGGCGGGCGATCCGATCACGGCGTTCCCCGAGGTCATCCGGGCGTCGTCGAGGACGGCGGCCACCCCGAAGTCCGCCAGCCGCACCCGGCCCGACTCGGCCACCATGACGTTGCGGGGCTTGACGTCGCGGTGGACGATGCCCGCCGCGTGGCCGGCGTCGAGGGCGTCGAGGAGCTCCAGGCCGATGGCGGCCGCCCGCTCCGGAGGCAGGGGACCGCCCGCCTCTACCAGCTCCGACAGGGTGGGGGCATCGACCAGCTCCATGACGATCAGGGGCCGGCCGTCCTCCTCCACCACGTCGTAGACGGTCACCGCCCCGGTGTGGTTGAGCCGGGCCGCGGCCCGGGCCTCCCGCAGGATGGCCTCCCGGAGGGACGCATCCTCGGCGTGGCCCACGACGAGCGGGAACCGGATCTCCTTGACGGCCACGTCCCGCTGCAGCAACTGGTCGCGGGCCCGCCACACCACACCCGAGGCGCCGTGCCCGAGCACTTCGACAAGGGCGTAGCGCCCGCCGAGGAGCTGATCGACGGCGCACTCAGCGGCCATGACCTGCACCGTACCCGCCTGTCAGCGCGGTTGACTCCAGGTCCCCCGGGGACTTCATCCTCTGGTCGCGGCGGGCGTTTCGGTACCAGCGTGGGGAGATGACACAGATCGGCGTCGAGCACGACGTCCGGCCGTGGGGCAGCTACACCGTCGTCGACGAGGGTCCCCATCACAAGGTCAAGCGCATCGTCGTCACCCCCGGGCTTCGACTGCCGAGGTTCAGCACGGTGAGCACCTCCTGCGACGATGACGTCGTCCGGATTGCAGACGACTATGTTCGTCTGTAGCTGGCGGAAGGCTGCTTGACCAACTCATCAACTCCGCACCCCAGGAACAGAAAGAGGTCTGCTGGTGCCCCGCGCCCTGGTTACCGGAATCACCGGGCTGGAAGCCCAAGGTCGCGTTCCTTGAACTGGTGGAGATGATGGTGAAGCACGACCTCGCCGTCGAGGCGTCCCGGCACGCCCACTAGTTGCCGCCGTCCACCATTGCCGAGCGGCCCCTTCCTTCGCATCTGGACGATTGCTCAATGAGAAGGCCGACTGCACGCCTCTCTGGCCGATCCTTCCATGGCATTGCAGACCAGTCGATCTATGCGATTACAAATGTCCTCCTCGGGCTGACGATTGCGCGACAAGTCGACGCCGCCGATTTTGGCCGGTTCGCTGCAATCTACCTCACTGTTAGCTGGATCCTTAGCGTCTCGCGTGGCTGGTGGGGTCAGCCTTTGCTCTATGCGAACATTGCAGAGTCGGGTGCGCCGCCAATCTCGCGATCGCTGGTCCTGACGATCCCCGCGGCTGCGCTCACTGCCGTGGTGTCTCACGCATTCCTTTCGTCCGCTAGCGGCGCTATTGTCTCTTTAGCGATACCCATCGTTGCACTACAGGACATACTGCGCTATCAGTTCTTTTCTGCCGGTCACCCGAGGATATCTCTTAGATGCGACGCTGTGTGGTTGGCGGTCCAGGTTGCAATCCTGATTGGCATCGAATTGTCGACGATCCGTGGGGGTGGCGCGGCAGCAATCGCCTGGGTGGCCGGTGCATCGGCTTCCTTGCTGCCGTGCCTCTTGTCGTCCCGATCGCTGATCCGTCGTGGTGAGGTCGAGCGATCGGAATCTCGGCGACGCACAAGCCGCGCTTTCGTCCTCGACAGCTGCGTTCAGCTCGGCCGGAACCAAGCCCTGTTCGGCGCATTCGCATTCTTCGTCGGATGGCACGGCGCTGGGGCGATGCGGTTGGTTGTCTCCCTCTTCGGATTCGTCCCGGTGGTGGTCGCAGGCCTCGTCGCAACCGCTCTGCCACAAGTAGCACGTGAGGGAGCCGCAGGACGGGCCGACCCGACCGCGATCATGCGGCACCTCCGTAGGGTCAGTGTGACGGTAAGCTCGGTGGGGATCGTTGCACTTCTCGTCTTGGCGGGCACTCCCGCACCCGCGGCATTTCTCGGCACAGCAACGTGGGCGGCTGCGTCTCCCTTGTTGATTGGGATCGCGCTCGCTCATGTTGCCCACGCCCTTGAGGCGCCGCTCCACGTCGGCGTCTATGGTTTCGCTGGACCAGCGTCCGCGGTACGGACGAAGATCTTGGCTGCATTAGTTCAGATTTGTTGCACGGCAACGGGCTTGGCGGTGTTCCGAGCGAGCGTTGCGGGGACGTACGCCATGGCCGTCGGCAGCATTGGTGGCCTGATCGTGTGGTCGTTCGCATGGCGCCGGACAAATCAGATGTACACAGCCCATTCCATGGCCCTCGAATCAATTATTGAGGCTCAGGTTGCTGATACCGATTTCATCGATCCGCGGCCTTGACACACACCGAGAGGACTGACAGTTGTCAGCCCTCCAGCCGACACCAGCTCCCGTGAATTTAAATGTGCGGCATTCCTCGGGGCGTCAATCCCAGCCTGGGTCCCAGGTCTCCAGGATGAGTATCCTCTCCGAAAGCTGCGCGCCTGATGGTGAATGTCCGTCAAACCGGGTCAGGCCTAGTGCTTCCGCGCACAAATCCCACGCGTGTAACTCGGCACCGTCATCCCACCTTGAGGGGGTCGCCGGAGTAGGTCCAGGCGAATGGCTTGGCGGTCTGGTCGTAATCGCTGATGAACTCCAGGAGCTTGGCGACGAGGTCCTCGCGGGAGGTGAAGTTGCCGTTGCGGATGACCTTGCGCTGCAGGATCGAGAAGAACAGCTCGATCTGGTTGACCCAGCTGGCATGCACGGGCGTGTAGTGCACGACCCAGCGGGGATGAGCGTCGAACCATGCCTTGGTCACCTTGGACACGTGGCTGGAGCCGTTGTCGGGGATCACGTGGATGGCCAGGTCGGCGTCGACGGCCTCCTCGATGGTGGCGAGGAAGGCGCAGAACGTCACCGAGTTGTTCCGCTCGATGGGTGTGGCGACCACGCTGCCCCGGTGCACGTCCATGGCCGCCAGCAGGCTGGCCGTGCCGTGACGGCGGTACTCGAACTCCCGCCGTCGTGGTCGCCCAGGAGCGGGAGCCTGGTCGGGGTGGCGGCGCTCCTTGGCCTGGATCGCCGTCTTCTCGTCCACCGACAGCACCAGGGCACGCTCGGGAGGGTCGAGGTACAGGCCGCAGACGTCTCGCACCCGGTCCCAGAAGTTCGGGTCGTCCCGGCGGTTGAGCCAGCCCCTGACCTGGTCAGGGTGGATGTCCATGGCTGCCAGGATGCGTCCGAGCTGGGAGACCGACACCTCCACGCCCTCAGACCACAGCCGCTCGGCCAGCTCCACGTGGGTCCAGGTGGAGACGGGGTCGTCGGGATCACGCTCGGAGGTGGCGGCGGCGGCCATGGCCATGCGGTCGTCGTGGCCGAACCGGCGAGGTCTCCCGCTTCGGGGGTCGTCCTCGAGACCCTCCAGGCCCCGCTCACGGAAACGATTGCGCCATTTGGCCACGTTCGACTCGTGCATGTCGACCGTGGCCGAGATCTGCCGGGAGGCCACGCCCTCGGCGGCCAACAGGATGATCCGGGCCCGACACGCCGCTCGCACAGGCGTCTTGTGGGCGGCCACCCTGCGCTTCAGCTCAGCTCGTTGCTCATCGGTCAGGGTGATCGCAGGCGCAGTCCACATGGTCGAAGCATACACGCGTCTAACTTATGCGGGCCAGCACGAGTTCGGCGCACCCGAGCGAGACTCAACACGACCACTCCGACGCTGAGGCATGCCAGCGGGAGATCCCGCTCGGCGGACTGGCTCGAGGCCTGCGTCTTGGGAACTAATAGAGAACCCTCCGCGTCTGAGCGGGGATCGGTCGCACGCTTGTACCGCCAGGACAGGAGCGGCGAGCCAGCCGCTTACCGCGCCCGCCAACTGACCCCGCCACAACGGGAGCAGCGCAACCGGTCCAGCCACCACGCGCGTCTTCGACGAGTCGCGTGCTTTTCGAAGTGACCGCCGCAGCGGTGCCGACGATGAGGTGTTCGCTGACGCCGACGCAGACCGGGATCTCCTTCGGTCCACCCGCCGTTGGGCTTCGGTTGCCGAACTGTCGGACCTGCCGGCTTCCGCCGCTCTCGCTTATACGGTTCTTGGCCCGATGTGGGACTCAGGCCCTGACTAGGGTCGAGGCTGCATGATCTATGTAATCCTGGGCTACTTCATCGCCTGCGTTGGCGGGTTCGCATACCGCAAGATCCACCCACTCCGCTTCGACTTCACTGTGACGCTTGCCTGGCTGGCAGCCACTGTGCTCAACACCCTTCCAGTGTTCGTCGCGAGAACGGACTTTTCCGCCACGACCGCCATCCTGATCATCTGCAGCCACGGCGCGCTTGTCGCCGGCTTCCACGTCGGAGGCGGACCCTATTCGGTTCGCTCGGTACGGGACCGAGTCGGCGACGATCGGCGTCTTGGTGGCGGGATACTTTTCTGGGCGTCGTCGGCTTTCGTCGGCCTCACGGCAGTCTCTGCCGCGCTCACTGGCGCCCTGCCGATCGTCGGGACGATTCCCCTCGTACAGACGGCACGGCTGGAGTTCCTGGGCGGGACGGCACCCGATCCCTCTTTGGCTGCCTCGCTGGCGCAGATGCTCAAGTACCCGGCAATCGCTTTCGTCTGTTTGCTACCAGTCTTCATCAAGCACCGCCACCACGGCCACGCCATCGTCGCCATCCTCGCCGCCCTTGCCGTGGTGGAAGGGGGCCTCCGGCTAGGCGGCCGGTCGGATTTCGTGCTCATGCTCTTGGCATTGGGCGCCGCATGGATCGTGGTGTTTCCCGTCAACCTCGCCAGAGGCACTCTCCTCGCGATCGCAGCAGCTCTGGCATTCGTCTATCTCGGCAGCTCCTTCGTTCTCGCCCGGAACAGCAATTTCAAGCAGGCTCCGGACTTCTTCGTCCGTCGCACCTGTCCCGTCGAGCACCTCGGTAGTTGGTTGACCAGATCGGCGAGCACCAACACTCGAGCCCTTGCCCTTTCGACCTGCTACTTCGTTGCTCCCACCCATAACCTCGACGACTTCGTCGCGAACGCCGACTGGTCCCACATGCTCGGACGGTACAACCTCGGGTTGGTCGACAGGTCGAGTTTCCGCCACGCCCGAGAAGAGATTGCATGGTACTACCGCTGGCAGGGCCAAGGAACGAACCCTTGGGCCACGAGCGTCCGAGACTTCTGGCTGGACTTCGGGATGCTCGCTCCTCTTGCCTTCCTGCCACTCGGCGCGCTGATAGCGAGGGTGGCGCCGGTAGGTCGACGCGACGACCATTTGGCTGTCACCCGGATCGCACTCCTCACGCCGGTGGCCCTGATGACTCCATTCATCTCGCCCTTAGTTATTCCATCATTGGTCTATCCACTGGTCCTAGTGGCGGCGTTGGGAGCAGCGACGAGGGCTGCTACACCGAGCGAGAGTTCCGTTGTGCCCGTCCAGGACACGGGCGTCGGTGGCGTTCCGACCTCATGACGCTTCGCGTCGAGAACCTCGCCACCGCGCCCGCCAGCGGCTGTGCACGTTGCCGTAAATCGCCGGCACCTCAACCGCACTCCAGCGGCGACAACCCCCTACGCGACTACTCGACGCCCCGCGAACCCCCAAATCCTGGTGTACATCGACCAACACATCTAGTGGTGCGGGACGACCTATGTGCTTGACGGCCGACAACAGAACACCGACCAGGCTGAAGTTGCGCGGGTGCCGAGGTGTCGACATGGGCGGCGAGCCGAGAGACTCGGCTCCCAAAGCAGTCTCCCGCCCAGCAACGTGGGATACCGGCGGAATCGGGATCGCTCAGGCTCCGACCGTCCCGGTCATGCGTCGCACCATACGGGGTCTCCATGCCACGGCCTGGCGCTTTCGCCGTCACCCCCATCAGAGGTCGCACAGCACCTGCGGGAGACCTCGAACCCCGGGCCGGCAGTGAAACAACGCGCCGCCAAGCGACGACCGGGAGTTCGCTCCAGGCACTACCGCGGTGGTAATCACCAGGCTCTCGAGATCAGGTCCTGCGAACGCCACGGAGCTCACGAGAGGTGTAGGGACAGAAACTACATGGTCAAGGTGGCCCCCGATGTAGCGATGAACGGCCCCGCCGTTCCACAGCGCAACCCATACTCCGCCTTCTGCATCAATCGCTAGGCCATCTGGGGCGCCGTACTGTGGGCGGATCTCGACGGTCGAGGAGAGCCTTCCGACGACCCCGGTGTCTAGGCAATACTCGAACTCGCAAATACTCTGTGTGGGCGTGTCAATATGAAGCATCCGAGATCCATCAGATGTCCAGCCGATACCATTGGAGATCGAAAGGTCGGAACGAAGGCAAAGAATGCGACGCCGGTCGAAAGACCACAGCGCAGCCGCACCGGTGCGGGTTTCGCCGCGCGACGTCGTGCCGACGACATACCGACCGATGGGATCGACCGCGCCATCGTTCATCCGCAGCAATGAGTTGACAACGGGGAGGTGATAGTCGGGCTTCTCCATCACCGAGAAGTCACCCGCCGTCATGCGCACCAAGCCTTCCGGTACGGCGGCAAGGTGCGAGCCGTCCCTACAGGGCGCGATCGATCCCACGGGTCGGCCAACCCGAACGACGAATGGCTCCCCACCGTTGAGGTCGGCTATCCAAACATTGCCCCGCTCGATGTCCACCCAGAGCAATCGAGACTCGCGTTCGTTCCAGATCGGTCCTTCGGCCAACTCGCATCCGACGTTCAAGAGCAACTCCGCTGTCGTCACTCGGTGGCCAGCCTTAGCGTTGCGCCGCCATCGATCACCAGCGTCGCACCGGTCGTATATGACGACCAACGATTATCCGCCAAGTGTAGGACCACCGGGGCAATCTCCTCCGGACTTGCGATGCGGCCCAAAGGCGTGAGCCGACGAAGTGTTTCTGCCTGCCGCTGTAACCCATCTACCCCCACATCTGTCGACCGCCCATCCCATAACATGGGAGTGTCGACAGCACCAGGTAGAACAGCGTTGCACCGTATCCCATCGGCAGCGAACTCAAGCGCGGTTGCCCTAGTCAGTGCGATGAGCGCAGCCTTGGAAACCGCGTATGCTCCCATGTTTTCGGACGTGGCCAGAGCGTGTACTGAGGACATGTTCACGATCGCCCCGGAATTCCCGCGGAGCGCGCTGTGGAAGGCTCGCGTGCAGTAGAACGCGCCCGAGAGATTTGTTTCGATGGTGGTGCGCCACTCCTCATCCGAGGTTTGCAGCAGTGCCTTGCGATTCAGCACAGCCGCGTTGTTGATGAGGGCGTCCAAGCCTCGGTACTTTCCGTTGATGTAATCGGCCGCCTGCGAGACTGCTGTCGAGTCACTTATGTCGAGCTGAAGACAATCGATCACGCCACGCGCTGCACCGGCTTTCGCGTCGAGGCCGACGACCCGCCAACCAGCATCGACGAAGGCGGCAGAGACGGCCTGCCCAATGCCACCGAGCACTCCCGTTATGACGCACACACGACTCTCGGACGCGATCATTGGCGCCGCAGCCCCTCGACCAGATTTCGAATCGAGCGCTGGTGGACCCGCTCACACGCCTCCCGTGTATTCGATGCGTTGTGCGATCCGAGGATCACCTGGGGGAACATCAGGAGGCCATTCTGTGGCTGGATCGGTTCGTGCTCCATGACATCCAGGGCCGCGCCGCCGATGCGACCGTCGGCCAGCGCACCAAGAAGAGCACCCTCGTCAATGAGGCCGCCTCGCGCCACGTTGACCAATCGAGCACCGGGCATGACCCGACGGAACTCCGCCTCTCCGAGCAAGTGACGGGTCTCAGCGGTGAGAGCGCAACTAAGGACGATGAAGTCAGCCACAGGAAGCATCTCCGCCAGGTCGACGACTTCCACTCCCAGTTCCCGCGACCTCTCTTGCGCCACGGCACCCGGGTCAACACCCAGCACCCGCATCTTGCTCACCAAGCCCCGCCTCGAGATCTCCGACCCTATCGATCCCAATCCCACCACCCCTAACGTGTGGCCTGCGAGCGATATACCCATGGGTTTCGGCCAGTGCCCCGCCCGAACCTCTCGGTCGATGACATGGAGGGAGCGAGCGAGGAGGATGAGGTACCCGTATGCGACATCGGCGACTTCGTCCGCGAACATTGCAGGCGTGTTCGTTACGACAATTCGTTGCTCGAGCGCGGCCGCCTGGTCGATCCCGTCGACCCCTACACCCCATTTCGAAATCACCTTCAGGCGAGGCAGCGCCATCAGCACGACGCGGTCGAACAAGTCATCGCCGGCAATGACGCCGACGACATCACCGAGCGCTGAAATCAGCTCCCGACCGGCGAGACGTTGACCGTCCACTTTCGGCAGGACGACTTCGAGTCCCTCCGAATCAAATCGGTCACGCCAGGCGTCTATGTCTCTCTGCAATTGGAGACAGGTGATGGCTACCCGCATCTGGCAAGGTACCCCGCATACAGCTCCGCCATGATCCAGTCATGCTCGGTATCGATGTCAAGGGCCTCCTCGACCCTGACCTCGAACATGATGGGAGTCGAACCAATTCTCCGCCCTGCAAGCGCCGCCTCGCGCGGGAATAGATAAAGATGGGAGTTCTCTATGAGGACCGGAGGCAGGTCCTGCGTCCGAACGAGGACGGCCGGATCGTGGTTTATCGCTCGACCCTCCTCGTCGAACAGCCGACCATAGAAGGGCGACACGGCGAATAGCGAGTCCGCTGCTGGGGACGATTCCAGCCGCCGAATAGCTCGGCGTACGGAATCTGGGCTTAGGAATGGGTTGGTACTATGGGTCTGAAGGAACCACTGGTGCGGTACCAACGAAACGTCGTGTGCGATAACAGCAGTCATCGGCACCGTGCCGCCCCGGAGGGCGTCTGGCCGCTCGACGACCAGGATCTCGGGATACCGTGAAGCGCACACTTCCCTGATCGTTTCGCTGTCAGTGTCGACTACGATCAGGTCGATCTCCCCGACACTTCGGAGAGTTTCGATGATATAGGTAAACAATGGCTTCCCCTGCATGAGTCGATGGTTCTTCCCAGGAACACGCTCACTATCGTGCCGCATTGGAACAAGAGCGCACCACCCCCGGACAGGCCCTGGCGCAACAATTGTCACTTGGTTCTCCGCCAGTTGCCGACGCCCTTCGGGTAGTAGAAACGTCGTTTCAGGCGGGCTCGGACGACAGACTCGTGTCGAAACCCCAGGTAAGCACCCCAGAACTGCGCGCTTCGAAAACGGGGAATTTCGAACAGGTTCTTCAGCAGAACCGCCCTACGCGTGGCCGAGAGATAGTCTCGGCACACGTTCGCGCCGAATAACCCCACCGCGAGGGGCATCGGGAACCGCTCGTCTAGAAAGATCCTCCGGTACGCCATTGCCTCGCGCAGATATCTCTCGACGATCATCGAGAAGGATTGTCTATGAATGTGCACCACGCCCGCCTCTGCGACGTACGCTATACGGTAACCCGCGTTGAGCGCCCTCGCCGCCCAGTCGAGATCCTCCAGCCCGCTCAGGGACTCGTCGTAGGGCAGCTGTTCCCATACCGACTTTCGGATGGCGCAGTTTGCGTTATTGCAGAACGGAATCCGTTGATCGTCGTCGGAGGACGTCGGAAACCAGCGGCGCATGATCTCGTGCTCGGAGTGGTGAGTGCGGGCGTCACCGGTTTGCCGCCCGTAGGACAGGGCCAGATTTGAGTCTCGAGCGAAAGGGGCGACCAACAGCTCAAGCCATTTTTCGTCGCTAGGATACACATGCGCCGACGCGATGACCAAGATGTGTGAGTGAGCTTCGGAGCACCCGATATTTAGCGAGCGGCCGAACGAAAACCGCTCCGGCTCTATCCGGACGAGCCGGCCACCGAACTCCTGAGCGATGACGTCCGTACCATCCGACGATCCCGAATCAACGACAATTATCTCATCCGGAACAAGGGACTGCACCGCGATTGCTGCCAGTAGGCGGGGCAGATGCTCGGCCTCGTTCCGAGCCCGAATAATGATCCCAACGGTCAGCCGCTCAGTGGTCGCCTCTAGCCGCACAGGTCCCCCTCGGCCGAAATTGGTAGATACCGAGCGGCGAGACATGGAATATGGCTGTTCGTGCGACAAAGCACGCGGATCCCATGGACCTCGACTCGCTCGAACGATGCCGCTAGGCGTCGGCAGTGCTCTTCGTAGTATCCGACGAAGGAGGTGTCGCGAAAGAATGACGGATGAGACTCCATGACAGAAGCGTAGAGATGCCCGTACTGGGCGCGCGGGCTGTGAGCCCAAAATCGCTCGTCCGAGGACGCCCGACCGTCGAAGCCGAAGACCTCCATAGTTGAACCAGCCACCACGCCGAGAGGAATCATCGCCGACGTGGCAATATTACCCGTCCGCAGCAGGTTTCCCCGACGTTGGAACGCGAGCGGATCGAATGATCGGGGGAGCCCGAGACGACAGGGAACCACCCGAGCACCGAACTCCGCCAGCTCGTCCTCGATAAGGGGGAAGAACTCCAACGGGACGACGAGCCGCAATTCCGGACACCGAGCCATCCATACCCGTACGTCCGCTCGGAAAGTTTGAGCATACTCCGAGTCGCCAAAGTGAAAGGCGGGGTCCCCGTACGTCAGGATGTGCGGCCGAATAGTCTCCATGAGCGAAGCGTCCGAGACGATCGAGTTGCAAGCAATCCTCAGCACCGGTCGATCGCTTCGATGCTCCGCCACCCAGCCGCTGTGGACACGCTCGATTGACGGTCCGGTGCCGAAGAGCTGACACCCTCTGAACTTCTGCAGCCATGACCGCAGACTCATTGTCCGCGATGCTGCTAGTCGGACCAAGGCCCGCCTCGATTTACTCGGAAGCAGATCCGCGTATGACAGCCGCGCCGCTGTCATGATTGCCGTTTTGCCAAAGGCGGTTTCGTCCATGACCCGAGCACGGTGGCCTCGCGCCACGATCCGGCCGGTTCCGGAGGCTGCATGAACCAAGATAAGCGCCCGCTTCAGAGACCTCAACCGTCGGGGCGTCCCAGCGGGCCGCACCCCCTCGCGAGCGACGACGACTTCTCTGATGAAGCCTCCCACCCGTATCGTCACAGCCGCTTCTGTATTACCGAAATACCATTGCAGGCGCTGAAGCATATCGTTCGCCGCTTCTATGGATTCGAACTCCGGAACCAGTACCGCGTGGCGATAGGCCGGGCGAAAAGGAGCCACCGCGCGGAAGACCTGGGACGCGCGGGTCGGCAGCATCGCCGTCTGAAGTCTCATTCGATACACGCAAGCAGCCTGACCGAGTTCTTCTTCATCCAGATTCGTTGCCCTCCTCACGCGGCAGCCCATCGCACCGCTTGCGGAGAAGAATGAACCACATAGCGCCGAGCCCTTGTGGACATAGTTTGAGCCATACTCGGAGCGCGCGCCCCGCGAGACGTGAAGCCCCGACGTACGCTACCTCGCCACGATCGATGTACGAATAGTTCTCCCAGACCGAGGGCGGGAACCAGCGCCCGATATCTCTCCGTGTGCAGAGGCGATATTCAGTGGGAAAGACATCGACGTCTCGCCGCTGCGGCTGTAGCCACCGCAGAAGCTTCGCATGACGCCGATTCGGAATGAGGCGAGCACCGAGCGCGATGTAGCCATGCTTGTTTGGGGTACGGGCGCACAGCCATCCTCCCGGCTTGAGAATACGGAGTATCTCCGGCGCAATGCTGGCGGGATCCCTGATGTGCTCGAACACGAAATCCGAGTAGATGAGGTCTATCGAGTCATCGTCAAGAGGGAGGCTTCCGCCATCCTCCAACACGAACCACCTATCGAGCCTCGGGTTCTCCGCCACGATAGGGTCGATGTCGACACCGATAACAGCACCGCATCTTCCTTGCAAGGTCGCCAGCTCCCGCCGATACTGTACCGGGTCGTCCACAAACCGCTGACCCCTCCCCGCGCCGAGATCGAGCACGATGCTTGTCGGGCCGACCAAGGCGTTCACTCTGGAGAAGAAGGCGATCGTCGAATCAGCACGGCTAAAGCCGCCGGCACCCATCTCGGGATACAGACGAATCATCATGGCCCGCACGGCGTCGCTCACCTCGGCACCCCGTCGAACCCACTCGGTACGCCAATCAACGTGCGGCCATATTGGTGAACTCTTGCTAGGTCAACGCCTGTCCCCCGCATGTGCTCCGGAGCCCTCAGAATCGTCACTTGCGCCATCGCCGCTTCACAAGACGAAACATCGCGATTGCACGCCATGCGAGATAGCGGACGAAATAGCGACGGCGTGCGCCTCGTGCCTCCTCTATCCCTGCTGCGAGCACCTTTGCCTCATCGTCCTCGCTGCGAATCGCTACGATATTGCCCCAAGCGGCGGGATCAATCTCGCGCTCGCCCCACCGAAAGAGCCCGAGCCAACGGTGCTCGCGTCCATACTCTTTTACCGGGCACCACTCCGACACAAGAATCCTGTATCCGCGCATCTGGAGGTAGGACACCAGGTCGTCCACGGTGTAATTCAGGCGTGCAGTCTTTCTATTCTCAAACTCACAAAGCACCGCCGCTGGACTATATCGCCAATCGAAACCCTTTAACACAAATAGGTCAAGTCCTTCGACGTCGATCTTCAAGAAATCAACGCGATCGATGGCTACCTCTCGACAATACCTACTGAGCGTCACAGTCTCGACAGTTCCTGACACCTTGTGACTCTCGTGAAATGGGAGCAGGCTGCTGATGCCCGTCGACACGCTGCTCGAATACAGTGGCAGCATTTCGTGATCGCTGTCCGAGACGGCGCGTGGGTCGATGGTCACTCGTGGGCTGCTTCCGAGCCGCTTGGTAAGAACCGTACGATTCGTGGCATCCGGTTCGAATGCGTGGACCCGCCAGCCGCGATGAATGAAAGGGTCGGCGCTCTTACCGTGATGGGCACCGACATCGATCATGGTCCCCACGGCAGGCAAGATCGGACGGAGGATCTCGACTTCGTCGAAAGACCCGTTTCCCAGGAACCATCGCGAGAGGGAGTCGACGATCACCATCGCCGAAGGCGGGCGCGGGCTTGGTGTTCACGGTGAACACACGAGGGCCGCTCGGTCGCCGTCACAGCGCTCCTGACCGGTCACCAAGGGAAGGGTTGAACCGCGCAGAAGGCAAATCGCGACTCCACGTGTTGACCGCCACAAAGTCGCCACGGAGATCCTCCGGAATCCGCCGCGCTGTCACGATCACCTTGCCGAGTTGCCTCGCCGCTACCCGGATCTTTCCCGCACTGATCGCACTCAGGAGTGTTGTGAGTTCAGGTGCGAGCACGCCTAGCTTGCCGGACTGGGTGAGGTGGTCGTTCTCGAACATTCGCCGGCTCTTCAGGGTCGGCGGACAGGTTCGCTCCAGCCTCGACGTCGGGTCGTGAACGATAACATTTACCCCATTCCACCATCCAGCCCACGCTGACCTGATCTGATCTGGCGTCATATTGTCTGGGTGACATTCACTGTACGCCTCGAAAAGGAGCGCATATTCCGGGTTCAATGCGAGAAAGTCGCTATTGGCCAGTCGGACATGACGATAGTTCGAGTCATCGACGACGATGATGGCGCCTTCGCTCAAAAACGGGCGTGCGGCCAACAGGCAGTATAGCTGGCTGCGATAGTCATGGGGCCCATCGACAAAGTAGAGAGCAATCTTCCGATTTCCGAGGCGGCTTCCGAGGGTGGCGAACGCCTCCTCATAATCGGCATCGATAAGGGTGACATTCTTGGTATTATTCTGAGCGATCCCGCGCTCGACTATCGAGCGATTCGTTGAGTCGCGGTCATGCTGCGAGAAATTGTCCACCCCGTATGCTATTCCCTGGAGGCATACGGCCGTCGATATCAAACTCAAACCCTGGAATACACCGATCTCAAGGTAGTCGCCATGATGCCCTTGGTGGTCCGCAAAGCGTTGAAGCATTCCGAGAAGGCTAGCACCCGAGAAGCCCGATAGACCCACGGTGTCCTTCAGCTTCCCGAGTCGATTCGATTCACGAATCAGGCACTGAAGGGACGGAAAGTCCAACATCACAGACACGACGATATCATACGGATGGTCGGTGTCCCGATATGGCTCTCCTGCGCCACCCCCGAGACCTTGATGTCTCTAGCCTCGGTACTTCGGCTCGCTCGGTGTCGGCCGGCGCAAGGAGGCGCAGAATGAACTGCTCATACCGTTCGAGCGAATTCTCTTTGTTCAGTCTTTCTGCCGCATATGCTCTCGCTCGATCGACCAGCGCTGCAGCTAGAGTCGGCTCCGCCAGAACTTGTCTGATTGCCGCAAGGAGCCCAGCGGGATCGCCGGCAGGTGTCAAAAATGCGCCCCCGGAACGCATCAACTCCATTGCCGTGGAGCCTCGATCGGGCACTGCCGCGACTACCGGACGGCCCGACGCAAAATACGACGTGATCTTGCTTGGAAGGGACATATCAATAACGGTCGCACGCTCGTTCACGACCAGCACGTCGGCCGCAGCTAGAACATCCATGAAGACGTCGGCATGCTGTGGATCGAGAAACTCGACGTTCGCAACATCAGCAGCCAACGCTTGTAGGTGCTTCCGCTCACCTCCATCGCCCATGAGTACAAATCGAATCGGCAGCGCGTAGTCCCGAGCAAGCCGGGCGGCACCGATGACGTTGCCCAGCTCCTGCTTGAAACCCATGTTTCCGGCATGCAGTACGACGTGCTGGTTCAGCGGCCATCCGAAATGGGCGCGGGTGCTCGAAACTATCCCGGTTGGATGAGCGACGTGCGTCCAGTTGGGAAGGTGAACGATTCGCTCCGGATCGACCCCTGCTTCCTCCAGGTGAGGCCGAAACGCTTCGGAGACTATCGCCACCCCGGCAGCCCGGCGGGCTATTCGCCTCTCTAGGGATCGTACAGCCACCGCCGCGCTCCCACCCTTCGGAAGGCCGCTCTGCGCCGCTGCCCGGCCGACGAGATCCTGGAACACGAGTCCAAATGGAACTCGGTGATGACGAGCGATCAGTCCCGCAGCGGCCCCTCCGCCAAGGCTCGGTACAATTCCAACAATACAGTCCGCGCCTACCAACTGATCTCGCCGGACCACGGCGTGAAGCGCGAAAGAGGCCTCATAGAGGCCTCGGCCCAGCACTGACTGACGACGTGGGACAAAGTGGCGCAACCTCACCAGGCCTACGCGATTTCGGCACTCTGGAGCCCGCATCCGCCACCGGTAGTCGGCACCCACCCGCCAGTGGGGGTAATGGGGCATGCCTGTAGTAACCGTCACCTTCCAACCCGCGGCGGCCATGTGCTCAGCCAGGCCGGTGGTATATGGTCCTATGCCGGTTTCCTCTGGGGCGTAGTTTATCCCGACGATGAGAAGGGTTCGTGGCGTCAACGTCAGTGAATGCCACACGTGGAGACGAGCGACGGCGCCAGCGAGACTTGCTCGTCGATCCACGGATACGTTGCGGCGATCCCGTCACGCAGGGTGTGGCGCGGCGACCAACTGAGAGACTCGATCCGGTCGTTGCTAAAGTTCCTCGACTGGACACCGACGGGCCCATCGACCCACTCGATCCTGATCGCCTTGCCCGCAACCTCGGCAACGACATCGACGAGCTCTTTGACTGTGACGTACTCCCTGGTGCCAATGTTTACCGGCTCCTCAAGCTCGGAATGCGTCAGCCGGATGATCCCGTCGACGAGGTCGTCAACGTAGATGTAGCACCGTACCGCCGTCCCATCGCCCCAGACCTGGATAGTGCCCCCATCTGGGGCTTCTGCCACCTTCCGGCACGTCGCGGCAGGCGCCTTCTCGCGTCCGCCCTGCCACGTGCCCTTTGGGCCGTAGCAGTTCTGGAACCGGGCGATGCGGACCGCCAAGCCGTAACGGCGCCCGTAGGCCATGGCCACACGCTCTGCGTAGAGCTTCTCCCAGCCGTACTCGTTGTCGGGTAGGGCAGGGTATGCATCGGTTTCATTGAGCTCCGGTTCTCCGGGTTCCATGTCCCGGTAGATGCAGACCGACGACGAGTAGAAGTATCTAGCCACCCCGGCTGAGGCGGCAGCATCGATCATATTCAGGTTGATCAGAGCGTTGTTGCGCATGATCTCGCACTCAGCGGAGTGTATGAACCCCATACCGCCCATGTCTGCAGCAAGTTGGTAGACCTCGTCGAAAGGACCATCCGGACCCTGGAGAGCATCGGCACAACCATCCCGGTCACGTAGATCAATGATTCGGTACTCGTCCGCGGGGCTCTCACCAAACTCGCGGCTGAATCGGTCGACTGCCCGCACCCAATAGCCGTCAGCCTTGAGTCGCTCAACGAGGTGGCCAGCGATAAATCCCCCGGCCCCGGTTACAAGTGCCTTCTTCACAAGTCTCCCTTGTTCTGATAGTGGCCGGTCCGGCAAGCTGGCCAGCCTTGGCGCAGCATCGGATACGTCATAGCTCGTGGCCTGAGACGAGAGTCATTCCGGTGGCGCTCGGTCGCAACGAGCTGCTCATGGCAACCCGCCAGCCGTCGTCGTGCTCATGCTGTCGCTTCGAAAGAATACGCCGTCCGCCTGTAGCAATTGACCGGTGGCAGGATCGTAGAAGTCCGGCTCCAAGGCCATCGGTACGAAACCCATCTCCCGCGCCGTACCGATCAGGCCATCGATCAGCGGCTGACCGTCGTAGAGCGGAACCATCGACAGCTCCAATTGGAGCCCGATGATGCGGCCCAGTCGGTCGCCGGCTCCGGCGAGTACGTCTAGCTCGGACCCCTGGGTGTCGATCTTGACGAACAGGCGCTCACCAGGCTCAAGATGTCGATCGATCTGGTGAGCGAGGGTAGTCATCTGGACAGCCTCGTCGGAAACGAACGCGGATCCTGGATCGGCAGCCACGTGGGCAGGAAGCATGGTCAGGAGCGAACTGGACTGGGAGTTGGCGGAGATGTGGAGCGTGACGGGGCCCTGCTGCTCACCCAAGGCGCTATTCACTGCCGTCCACCCAGGATCTCGCTGCACCGCACGGGAAAGAATTCGGAATGCCTCCGACGACGGCTCGAAGGACACGATCCTTCCCCTATATCCGAGGGCCCGCATCGTTGCTCCATACTGGCCGGCATTGGCCCCGACGTCGAAGACCACGTCGATGTGGTGGCGTTGGAGCAGCCCGATCCGGCGACGAAGCGTATCCTCGGGTGGAAGTGACCGCACGAGGTCGAAGCCAGCCCTTCGAAGTAGATGACGGACGGCAATCTTCGTACGGGAGCTTAAGCGCAAGAAGGACCCAGGATTTCCTCAGCAAGCCCCTCGACAACGAAGGACGGCTGTCAATGTCTTGGCGATGATCGTGGCGTCCATGGAAAGCGACCAGTTCTCTACGTAGTAGAGGTCGAGGCGGACTGCCTCCTCCCACGGTAGGCCGGCGCGTCCGCCGACCTGCCAGAGCCCCGTAAGTCCGGGCTTCACGAGGAGGCGGCGGCGGACGTGGTTGTCGTAGCGCTCGACCTCGCTTGGAAGAGGCGGCCGCGGCCCCACAATCGACATGTCACCCCGGACGACGTTCCAGAGCTGCGGGAGCTCGTCCAGCGACCAACGCCTGAGGACCCGGCCGACGGGGGTGACTCGCGGGTCGTCGCGCATCTTGAACAGGACACCATCCTGTTCGTTCAAGTGCATCAAGTCTGCCAGGAGGTCCTCGGAACCAGTCCTCATTGTGCGGAACTTCCAGATGACGAAGTGCCTACCCCCAAGGCCGACCCGCACCTGTCGGAACAATGCCGGACCTCGGCTCGTGAGCCGCACGATGGCGGCGATCACCAATAACACCGGCAGCAACGTGGCCAAACCGCCGCAAGCCAGGGTACGGTCGAAGACCTCCTTGGCCAACCGTTTGCGGCCCTTGAGCTGCGGCTCTTCGACAAGAAGCAGCGGTATCGCCGATAACGTTCGGATCGAGATATTCGGGCCGGTGACGTCAGTGACAGAAGGGGCCACCATGAGGTCGACGCCCGTGCCCTCCAACTGCCACGCGAGGCGACGCAATAGCCCGTTGGTGAGCGAGTGCGTGTCGACGATGGCAATGACGTCGGCCCGCGAACCCACGACCGCCTCCAAAGCGGCGACCGGCTCGCCCAGAACCGGGATCGCGTGGCCGTCAACCACCAATTCCGGCCCCCAGTCGGGCGTACAGCAGCCGATGACCGTGAGGCCGTTGCTTGCACTGTTGAGCTGCTGTACGAGATCTCGTACGGCGTTCGTGGACCCAACGACCAACACCCGCTTTGTGTACCTACCTGTCCGTCGCATGCGATGCAGCCAGCGCCGCAGGGCATAGCGGCTGAAGAGGGTGAGCGCTAAGGCCAGGGGGACGGCAATAGCCACGAAACTGCGGGCTACGTCGAGTTTCAGGAGGAAGGCCACGAGTGCCACCACTAGGAGGAACCGCACAGCGGCGTCGAAAACCCGCCGGTACTCTTCGGTGCCCCAGCCGCAGTAACGGCGATCGTAGGCTCCGCTGAAAATCATGCTGATGACCCACGCTGGCGCTGCAGCCAGGGAGAACACGAGGTAAGGCAGAGCTACCCGGCCGGTAGACGAGGCGTCGAGACTGCCGAAGCGAAACCACTCGGCCGCGATCGCGGCGACGATCACGGCCGCCGAGTCCCCCAACGCCTGCGCGCACGCGTAGCGGCGCAACCAGTTCGACGGCGCCTGCCCACGGAGGTCGACGCGCCCGGCGTCGATCGGCTGGGGGCTTCGGCCCGAAGCTACTCGAGTGTCGCTATCCAGCAACATGCCACACTCCGCCAGGGTCGAGGTCTGTGAGAACGCCTCGACCCACCCACTGCGGCTGCCGAGACGTCACCGTGACGGTAGCGGCGGCGTGTGTCCTGAAGGTTACAGCGCCATGAAAGGACGAGGCCGCACGCCCTGACCCCCCGCACAATGTGCCCGACAGTGGGCATTTGAACCTCGCATGCATTTTGGATCCGCCTTTTCCTCAGCTCCCACAAATCGCACGGCGCTTCGCTCAACCCTGCCCTGCGTCCTAGATCCGTGGGCAACGCCAGCCATGCCAGGATCCGGGGCACCCGAAGCCTTAGGGTGACTGTAACGCGCGGCCAGTCCGCCGCAAGAGAGAAACGGCGCAGTGCCTCAGGGGCGCACACATCCCACAGCGTCAGGGCTCAGCGCCTTGCCTTCCGACCGCGCTTCGCTGGCTCCGAGCCGCTGGTCGAAGTCGCCCGGGCCGGCGCCGACCCGTTCGGCGCCGCAGCACCTGTGGGCGGGCCCGATCCGGCGTCCTTGGGCGGTTCGTAGCGGTAGGCGTAGCCGTACCCGCCTTCGACCTTCACCCCGTTGAGCACGGCGCCGATCAGGGGGCCATCGACTTGGCGCACCTTGGCCAGGGCGGCGGTGGCCGCCTTGCGAGTCGTCGACCTAGCAGAAACAACGAGCAGGGTGGCGCCCAGGTGCCGGAACAGCACCTGGGCGTCGGTGACGGGGAGCAGTGGCGGGGAGTCTATCAGGACGATGTCGCAGTCGGCGGCGAGACTGGCGAAGACATCGGCCGCTCGCTTCGAGCTCAAGAGTTCCGAAGGGTTCGGCGGGAGGGGCCCCGATGCGAGCACCCGCAAGCGGGGAATACCGGGAACGGCCTGGAGGGCGGCGGACACTGGACGCTCGCCGAGGAGAACTGACGTGAACCCGACCGCGTTCGAGAGCCCAAAGAACTCGTGGAGCCTGGGTCGGCGCAAGTCACAGCACACGACCACAACTCGTTTTCCGGCGGTGGCGAAGGTGACGGCGAGGTTGGCCAACGTCGTGGTCTTGCCCTCGCTCGGGTTCGGACTCGTAACCTGGAGGGTGTGCGTCGGATGATCCAAGGCTATGAAGTCGAGCGCCGTCCGGAGAGCCCGGTAGGCCTCCGCTGACGCCGAGCGCGGCGCGGTTGCGGCCACCAACATCGAAGTGTCCTTCGCCTTCCAGCCTTCGACGATTGGGATCTCGCCGATCACCCGCATGCCTCCAGGCAACCGCTCGAGGTCCTCTGCGCTTCTGATTGTGTCGTCGAGGTGGTCGACGAGGAAGCAGAGGCCGACGCCAACCATTATCCCCCCGAGGAGCGCCAGCACTCCGGTACGAAACGGCGTGGGCTTCACCGGCACACTGGGGACTGTCGCCCGGCGCACGATCTCCGCCCCCCCGGTGATGAGGGCGCTGTTGACCTGCTGTTCACTCAAGGTGTTCTTGAACAGGGCCTGCTGCGCCACGAGGGCCTGGCGCTGGGCTTGGGCAGTTGGGACCTGGGCGTCGGGGCGGTCGAGGGCGTCGATCTGGGCCTGGAGGTCGTTGATCTTGCTCTGGACCTCGTTCTGGGCCGCGAGCGAGTCGTCGACGCCCTGTTGGCGCCGGTGGGTGATGTAGGCGGCGACGTAGGCGTTGGCCGCGGCGGCGGCGGCCTTCGGGTCGGTGCTCTCGGCCACTACCTGCACGACGGCCGTCGTGCCGATCGGTTTGACTGAAATCGAGGGTGCGGAGCCCAGTTCCTTCCGGACGATGTCCTGCACCGGCTCCCCCTTGAGCACCTCGATCTCGGTCGCGATGAAGTCGGCGTTGGTGGAGCCCTGACCGGGGGCGGCCTCGAATGGTGAGATTCCGGGACGGGGCTGAATACGCAGCTTGGCCGTGCCCACGAAGACCTCGGTCTGGAGAAACGACACCAGCAGGGCGCTGCCGACCACCGCCGCGATGGTGGCGGCGAGGATGCCGCGACGCCTCCGAAGCACACCAAGGTAATCGCGGAGCTCCTGATCACCGGCGGGCTTCTCCCCAGACACCCCGATCAGCGTATCGGGTCCTGTGTCCACCGAGCCCCCGTCAGCGGCTGATCATCTACCTGTCACATTGTACGGCGGGCGTCCTCTCAGGGATTGCGCGCACGGTGCCCGCGCCCAGCTCAGCTCCCCTCGATGGGCCAGGTCCCGACGAGGTCGCGGTCGAGGGAGAACTTGGCCGGCGGTGCCGACTGGGCCCAACGCCACCCCGAGGGCAGGTCCACAGTTAGTTTGAGGGAGTCGCCCGTATGGTCGGGGTGCCGCATCCAGACCAGGGAGTAGGCCCGATCGCCGTCGGCAATGTTTTCGATGATCTTCGGGACGTTCCATACGACTTTTACGGATGTCTGAGACTGCGGCGCCACCGTCCGGAACCACCCGACCGCCGGGTGACCGCTCACCGCGATCTCCGGGATGGCAAGGGGGTCGGAGGCTATGTCGAGCACCGCCCCGGTGGGACCGTACATGGTGACGTAGGTGATGCTGTTGAGGTTCTGAGACGAGGGAGGCTCGGAGTTGACCAGAGTCAAGACCGTCCTGATGCGTGCCGAGCCGTCGGGGTTGACCACCACGTGATGCTCGTACGTCCGCCGTAGCTCCCGGCCGTTCTTGTTGGCGTACTGGAACTCGGCCGGACGAACGAAATCGCCGGTCGTGGCCGGAACGGATCCGTCCCACCTCCGCTCGGACAGGACCTGGGCCACCTCGGTGTCGGTTGACCAGACCATCGCCTCCCGGCTGGAAAAGGCCTGGCCGATCACCTTCGCCAGCGACTCCCACTGGGACGCCGGGGCGTCGAACAGCTTGGGCATGATCGACTTGGCCAATTCGGCGACGAACTCCTTGCGGTCCACTCCGGGCGCCCGCGGCAGGAGGTGGGTGTAGAAATCGAGACGCTCGACCAGGGTCTCGGCCGAAACCGACTCGTCGAATGCCTCGACCCGGACCGGGCCCACGACCGAGAGGATTCGTCCCAGGAACGAAGGGGTGAAGGACAGCACGCCCTGCACCGGCGCCTCGCCGCCCCGCTCCCACAGCCGAGCCGCCAGCGCGGCCGCCTGTGTCCAGTCCGGCCCCGTGTTCACGTTGGCGATGCGCTGCTCCTTGCGGGGGTCGAACCTGAAGGGGGAGCCGCGTTCCTCCGGGGTGGCCACCGCTTCCGGGTGGACAAGGAACCAGCTCTCGATCGAGTCGTAGCGTTCGAGCGACAGCTTTCCGCCGACCGCGCTGAGAACGCCGTAGGTGCCGATGTACCCGCCCGTGGGGCGCACTTCATCGGGGTTCTGTGAAAGGACGAGGTAGCTCCGGGGGCCGTCGCCGCCGGCGAAGGTGATCATGGCGCCCAGGCCGTCGGCTGCCTCCACCGCCTGCCGTCGGATGTTCGGTAGCCGGCCGGCGAGGTCGGACCGGGCTCGGCCGACTGGCCCGAAGAGAAGCGGGCTGTCGAGGGCGTCGACCTTCTCCGCCGCCTCGTCGATGCTGTCGACACCCAGGCGCAACAGTCCTTGGACCTCTCGGAGCCCGGTCAGGGCCGCCGACAGGTCCTGCTGCTCCTCTTGGGGGTCCAGGAGCGACTTGGTGGCATCCGTGAGGCGCATCCCCGCCTCGGAGAGCAGAACCCCGGACTCGGCAAGTTCCTCGACTCCACGAACTTGCGTTCCGACCAACGGCACCCACCGGCTGAACGGCAGGTACCGCTCCAGCTCCCCCACCTCCTGACGGCTGTCGGCGAAGCGGGCCCTCGCTACCGTCAGCGACGCTCCGGCCTCGTCCAGGTGCCCGCCGTCGATCTGGGCTTCCGCCCGCTGCAGCGCGGCCTTTCCGGCGAAGGCCGCCCGGGCGGCCTTGGCGGCCTGGAACCCCCCGAAGCCGAGCACGCACACCGTCAGGACGGCTCCGACGACGAGGGCGCGGCGGCCCTTGCGACGCCCGATCGTGACCCGAGCCCCGCTGTGGCTCGGGCACGGCCGACGCGGTCTCACGCCCCGGCCGAAAGGGGTGTGACGCCGGCTACGTCCGGGCAAGAGGCCTCAGGCATGCCGCGTCAGAGCCTCGAACCGGGATCGGGGGCATTCGACGCACCGACTCAGCCTTCCCTCCTGCCGGACGGATGTCCAGATTACTCTCGCTCCACGAGTCCGAACCCGCCGGTGGTGCACCCCTACGGGATGCTTCGCAATTAATCCATGCGGCGGGGCGACCACCCGCTTTCGCCTCGTGGCCCCTCGACGGCGCCCTGGCCGTGGTGGCGACGATTCCAAGCCCTCGCCGCGAGTCCGCCCGCGGTGCCACCGTGACCGGCGTCCCGTCGGGGCTGCGGGGGGTGGCGGGTAACCTGGGGTGATGGCCCGGTTCGGCGCGGTGGTCACCGCCATGGTCACTCCTTTCGATGTCGACGGTCACCTCGACCTCGACGGTGCGGCCGCGGTCGCCCGCTGGCTGGCCGACCACGGCAGCGACGGGCTGGTCGTCGCCGGCACCACCGGTGAGGGCTCGGTGCTCACCGATTCCGAGAAGCTCGACCTGTGGCGGGCGGTCTCGGAGGCCGTCACCATCCCGGTCGTCGCCGGCGCCGGCAGCAACGACACGGCCCACTCGGTCGAGCTCACCCGCCAGGCGGCGGGGGCCGGCGCGGCCGGCGTCCTGGCCGTCACGCCGTACTACAACCGCCCGTCGCAGGCCGGCATCGAGGCCCATTTCCGGGCCGTGGCCGCCGCCACCTCGCTGCCGGTGCTCATCTACGACATCCCCGTCCGCACCGGCCGGAAGGTGTCCCACGAGGTACTCGTGCGGCTGGCCGGCGAGGTGTCCAACCTGGCCGGGGTGAAGGACGCGGCATCCGACGTGGCCGCGTCCGCCCGCCTGGTCGCGGCCACGCCCGCCAGCTTCGAGCTCTACAGCGGCAACGACGACCTCACCCTGGCCCTGCTGGCGGTAGGGGCGGTCGGGGTCGTCGGCGTGGCAACCCACTGGGTCGGGGCCCAGATGTCAGACATGATCGCCGCCTTCGCCGAGGGCGACACCACGAAGGCCCGGGAGGTCAACGCAGCTTTGTTCGAGTCCTATATCTACGAGTCCGGCGACGCCGCGCCCAACCCCGTCCCGGCCAAGGCCATGATGCGGGTGCTGGGGCTGCCCGTCGGGGAATGCCGGCTGCCGATGGGACCGGCGCCGGCCGGCCTCGAGGACCAGGCCCGCCACGTGCTGGCCGGGCTGGATGCAACGTCCGCCCTGAGCAGCCACCCCGACCCGTCCGACCGCGAACTGCTGTCCCGGTGACGGCGCCCGTCCGCATCACCTTCCTCGGCGGCCTGGGCGAGATCGGCCGCAACTGCGCCATCGTCGAGCAGGACGACCGCCTCATCATCCTCGACTGCGGGCTGATGTTCCCCGACGCCGAGATGCTCGGCATCGACCTGGTCCTGCCCGACTTCACCTGGCTCCGGGAGAACGCCCACCGGGTCGAGGCCTGCATCATCACCCACGGCCACGAGGACCACATGGGCGGCCTCTCGTACCTGCTCCGCGACCTCTCCTTCCCGATCTACGGGTCGGCCCTCACCCTGGGCCTGGCCAAGAACCGGATCGAGGAGGCGGGCCTCCTGCACCGCACCACCCTCGTCCCCGTGGCCGACGGCGAGCGGCGGCGGATCGGCCCGTTCGACTGCGAGTTCATCCCCGTCACCCACTCGGTGCCCCACGGCTTCGCCACCGCCTTCCACACCCCGCAGGGCGTGATCCTGCACTCGGGGGACTTCAAGATCGACCTCACCCCGGTCGACGGGCGCTGCACCGACCTGGCCCGCATCGGCGCCATCGCCCGAGGGCCCGGGATCCGGCTGCTGCTGTCGGACTCCACCAACGCCGAGGAGCCGGGCCACACCGCCACCGAGAGCTCGGTGGGCAAGGTCCTGCGCACGCTGTTCGCCGAGCACACCGACAAGCGGGTGATCACCGCCTGCTTCGCCAGCCACATCCACCGGGTGCAGCAGATCGCCGACGCCGCCGTCGCCCACGGCCGGGTGGTGGCCACCCTGGGCCGGTCGATGGCCAAGAACGTGGCCCTCGCCCGCCAGATGGGCCTGCTCACCATCCCCGAGGGCTCCCTGGTCGACATCGAGCGCATCGCCGACTACGACCCCCGGCGGGTGTGCGTCATCTCCACCGGGTCGCAGGGCGAGCCCATGTCGGCCCTGTCCCTGATGGCCGCCGGCGAGAACAAGTGGCTGAAGGTGGGCGATGGCGACACGATCATCATCAGCGCCCACGCCATCCCCGGCAACGAGTACAGCGTCAACAAGGTCATCGACGGCCTCTACCGGCTGGGGGCGACGGTGGTGCACTCCGGCCTGGCCGACGTGCACGTCACCGGCCACGCCAAGGGCGAGGAGCTCAAGACCCTGCTCAGCCTGGCCTCGCCGGCCAGCTTCATCCCGGTGCACGGCGAGTTCCGCCACCTCACCCACCACGCCCGCCTGGCGATCGAGATGGGCGTCCCCGAGAACAACGTCCTGCTGGCCGAGGACGGCGACGTCATCGAGCTCACCGACGACTCGATCGACTTCGTCGACTCCGTCCCCGCCGGCTACCTCTACGTCGACGGCATCGTGGGCGACGTCGGCCACGGCGTGCTGCGCGACCGCCGGGTCCTCTCGGAGGAGGGCGTGATCGTCGTCGTGGTCACCGTCGACGCCAAGAGCGGCGAGCTGCTCAACCGGCCCGAGATCATCACCAAGGGCTGGGTCTTCGCCCCCGAGGCCGAGGCCCTCCTCGAGGAGGCCCGCCAGCGGGTGGTCGAGACGCTCGAACAGGCGGCCCACGAGGGCGCCATCGACATCGAGACCCTCAAGCGCCACGTGCGCCAGGCCGTGGGTCGGTTCGTCAACGAAAAGACGCGCCGACGGCCTATGATCGTCCCCGTGGTGATGGAGGCCTGATGACCCTCGAAGAGCTCTCCGACGCACTCCGGGGCCTGGCCCTCGACGACGGCGAGTCGCTCTACATCGAACGACGGGGCGAGGAGTACTCGTGGTCGGAGGGCAACGGCCTGGAAGGCGTGGCCACCCTCCCCGACGCCTGGATGTCGTTCACCGGGCGCTGGCCGGCCGCCGACGAGGAGGCCTGGCGGGCGTTCTTCGCCGATCTCATCGCCGAGCTCGAGTCGATGACGGGCAACGCCGACCGCTGCCGGTGGCCCCTCGACGACCCCTGGAGCCACCACCACTAGAGGCCCCGCCGGGGTGGCGGGCGACGGGCGATCCGTCTCCCTTGCCGCCCGGGTAGGTCGTAGATACACTGCCCGAACACCGCAGCCCGGGGGAGGCCTATGTTGTACGCTGTCACTCTGACAGGTTGGTATGTCGGCTACGTCATCGCAGCCGTTGTGATCGTGCTGGTGGTCATTCTGGTGGCCATTATCCTGTCCCTGGCACGGCGAATCGGGCAGCAGGCCGGCGCAGTCGTCGACATTCTCGACGACGTCCGTAAGAACACCACTTCGATCCCGGCAGTCGCCACGCTCAACCAGGCGCTGCTATCCGTCGTCGAGCACGCTGCCACGGCTCGCAAGGCCCTAGGAGGCTAAATGCATCTCATGCTCGCGTCGGAACACGAACTGTTCTGGTGGATCACGCTGGGGCTGGGGGCGGTCGTCATCTCGGCGGTCATCCTGCTCCTGTTCCTGCTCCTCCAGTACGTCAAGGACGTCAACAAGGGCGTCCAGGCCATCTGGGACATGGCCAGCCGGGTCGCAGCCCAGACTGTGTGCACCTGGATGCTCCCGACCACGGTCGAGATGTGCAAGGCCCTCCGCGAGGAGCTCGGCCTCCACGTCAAGCTCCTCACCCCGGCGAAGTAAGGGAAGGTAGACATGATCGCTCTCCAAGTCGTGCTCACGTGCGTCGAGATCGTCCTTCTCGCCGGCGTCCTCGTCTACTTCCTGCAGAAGATCGACGGCGAGCTCGTCGACGTCATCGCCAACCTGGTCAAGATCGCCAAGGGCGTGAACGCAGTCGAGAACCACTGCGCGATCATCGGCCCAGGCGCCGACCAGGTGAACCGCATCCTGGGCGAGGCCGCCGGCGGACTCACCGTCGCCTGCGAGCTGGCCGAGGGTCTCTCCGCCTAGACATCCACCCATCGATGGGGACCTGATCCCCGACAAGAGCGGCGCCGGCCTCCGGCGCCGCTCTTGCTTTCCCGGGCGCGGGCGACGCACCGCTAGCGTTACAGGAGTACATCCAGGAACGGCGCGGAAACGGCGGTGACACCGATGGCGAAATGGAGGATCCTCCCAACCCCAGGGAGCGCGGCCCGGGCGCTGCTCGCGTGCGTGGTTCTCCTCGGCGTGGCGACCAGCTGCGGCGGCGACGAGGGCCCGCCTGCGGTCATCGAGGTCGTCGGCGTCTGGGCCGGAGGCGAGCAGGAGCAGTTCCGGAGGGTTCTCGACCTGTTCGAGGACGACGGCAACATCGACGTCCGGTACACCCAGATCCCCTCGGACACCTTCCGAAAGAACCTTCTCGACCGGATCGAGAGCGGCAACCCACCCGACGTGGCCCTCCTGCCGCAGTCGGGCCTGCTGAGCGAACTGGCGAGGATCGGATATCTGGTGCCGATCGAGGATGTGGCCGGTCCGCTGGTGGACCGCAACTACGCCCCGATGTGGCGGCAGCTGGGGTCGGAGCGCGGCACGCTCTACGGCGTCTGGTTCAAGGCCGCCCACAAGTCCTTGATGTGGTACCGCCCGAGCGCCTTCGCCGAGGCCGGGGTGACTCCGCCCCGGTCGTGGTCCGATCTGCAGGCCGTGGCCCCGAGGCTGATGAAGCCCGACGTGTCGCCGCTGTCGGTCGGTGGCGGAGACGGCTGGGTCCTCACCGACTGGTTCGAGAACGTCTACCTGCGCACGGCCGGAGCCGACAAGTACGACCAACTCGCCTGCCATCAGATCGCGTGGACAGACGACAGCGTGAAGTACGCCCTGGCCACGCTGGGTCAGGTGCTGCGGTCCGACTGGATCGCCGGGGGCAAGACGGGGTCCCTCGCCACGACGTTCCCGAAATCGGTCGAGCAGGTCTTCGGCGACTCACCGTCGGCTGCGATGCTCGCCGGTGGCGATTTCGTCGCCGGCGCCCTTCCTCCAGGCAAGGTGGTGGGCGTCGACTTCCGGTTCTTCGATTTCCCGGCCGTCGAAGGCACCCGGTCGGCAGTGGTCGCCGGCGGCGACGTGGGCGTGGTGCTCAAGATGGACAGTGCGGCCGGCAAAAGCCTCGTCCGATTCCTGGCCACGCCGGAGGCGGCCGTGCCCTGGGCGAGGGCCGGTGGTTTCATCTCCCCCAACCAGGCCCTCGACCTGGCGGTCTATCCCGACGACTCGTCCCTGTCCGTGGCGCGCTCGCTGCGTGAGACCGACCTGCTCCGTTACGACCTGTCGGACCAGCAGCCGGCCTCCTTCGGTGGCGCCGGCGGCCAGGGCATGTGGAGGGTGCTGCAGGAGTTCCTCCGTGACCCGACGCAGGTCGACCGCATCGCAGGCGAGCTGGAAGCGGGTGCGCGGGTAGCCGACGTCCGCTGCCTGCGCTAGCAGGAGGCTCCGACGGCCCGCGATCTCGTCCGGATCTCGGCGATGTAGCGGTCGGCCGCGGATCGCGAGCCCTTCCGGATCCCGGCGCGGACCTCGGCCTGCTCGGTGGGGCAGAGGTCGGTGAGGAACAGGTCCACCTTCCGCTCGACGAGCCTCGTGCCGAACCACAGGAAGCCCGAGGGGGGGCCCTGGAAGAGAGCGACCGCCTCCCGGTCCACTCCGACGAAATACGACCTGCTGTACAGGGTGAGCCCGCCGAGGACGAGCAGCAGGGCGATGACTGCCACGGCCAGCGCGACCAGCAGCCTCGAGGGCGAACCGAGCGGCTTCGCGATCGCGGGTGCGGGCAGGCGCCCGGCGGGTGGCGGCTTCGGCCGGGGGACCCTCGGCGGCAGGGTCACGTCCGGTGGCTCATTCCGTGCCTCATTCCGGGCCTCGGCAACTCGAGTCGACCTGACTTGCCTCAGGATCTGGTCGGCGACCGCCTCGATCCCGTCCTCGGTCCTGGCCGCGAACAGGTCCGCCAGCGGAAGGGAGTATCGGCGCACCTCGTCGGGGCCCACGCCGTGCCAGACGGGGAGAACGACGACGCGCCCGTCGGCGATCCCTTTCGTCAAGAGGCCGTCCAACTCCCGGCGAGGCCAGCGCTTGACCAGAAAGCTCGGACTCAGGATCACCACCCCGAAGGTGCTGTTGGCCAGCCCGTCGTCGACCTTGCCCAGGAGGCTGTCGCCGATGCGGAGCTCGTACTCGTCGAGCCAGACGGTCAGGCGCCTCCGAATCAAGGCCTCGGCCAGTGGTCGGGCGACATCGACCTTGTCCTCGTGGGCGTGGGAGATGAAGACGTCCCGACGTTCCGAGAGCTCGCCCGCGCCGCCCACAGCAGGACACCTTACCGACGGGCGCCTCGGCGGCGTGGCGCCCGAGGTTGGTCCCGCCGAGCACCGACCGGACACCAAAATGCCTTCCCAGGCCCCTGGGACGCCCTGGAGGCGCCGAAGCGCGTGGGGACCACTTCCGGGGTGTCAGGCCGCTTCTCGGCCCTCCTGGGGCCCGGTCGCGGCGCTGCGCCGAGCGTTGGCTCGGCGCAGCGACTCGGGAGGGCATCGCCTCCCCTCGGACCTCAACCCGGACGCCCCAGCGCCCGTACGACGTGGAACCTCTAGCGGCCTCCCCTGCGGGCGGCGGCGACGGCCTGAGCCATCTTCGACCCGGGAGGGGTGGCGCTCGCCCGCGGACGGGCGCCGGTCTGGACCTTGGCGGCGGGCGGAGCCTTGTGCGGCGACGGCTTGCCGGCAGCCTTGGCCGCCAACGCCGCCCCGACGAGCTCGAGGAGCCCCTCGAGGTCGTCGTCGATGGCCAGCACCTCGCCGGCGATGCCACCGACCACCCGGTTGACGGGGTCGGTCTGCTTCTTGATCCCCACCAGCGCGTCGGCGATGACGTCAAGCGCACCGACGACCGTCTTGAGGCCGGCCGCAATGGCGATGAGGTGGTAGGCGATGAGTAGAACGATCACGGCGACCACGACCAGCGTGGCCACAGTTTCGGGTCCCATGGAACTCCTTCTGTTCTTCGGGTTGCCGGGAAACTAACGAAAGGGCTACAGGGCCCGCAGCAGGGCCGCGCCGTACCTGCCGACCAGGCGGTGGGCCGCAACGGCCAACTCCTGGGTCTTGACCAGCTTGGGTACTGCGTCCAGCTTCCGGCTGATGCCACCGGCGCCGGTGATGATCTCGCCCGCGAGGCCCTGGATCGTCTTCACGCGGCCCAGCACACTAGCGGCGCTCTTGGCGACCACCACTCCCGCGAGCAGCATGACGACGATGCCGACCCACCACAGAACAGCCATCTACCTTTTCCCCCTTGTCTCGGTCCACGACCGGATCCGTCGGTGTCGGAGCTCGTCCGGGGACGAGATCCGCTCCCACGAAGCGGCCCTGCTGTGCCTCACCTGCCGGCCGTCTCCCGTGAGAGCCAGCCGGTACAACGTCGACCTCCGCACCCGTACGTGCCCTGGATGCAGGGAGGACGGTAGACGGCAGGACCGGTACGTGTCGAGTGCGATGCCCAAAGAAATCGCCAGAAGGCCCCGGCGACGCATGGCGCCGGTACGTGTCCGCCGAATTTCGCCCCCAGAACGCACGCAGGACCGGCGTGGAAGCCGGTCCGCATCGTGCATATCTGGAGACCGAATCGGCCGGTTGTGCGGTGCTGCTAGCTCTTGCGGAGGCCCTCCAGGGCACCCCGGCCCGTCTTCAGCAGCTGGCCGGCCATCGGCATGGCCCCCGCCATCGCGCCGCTCAGCACTTTCGAGACCTCGCCCGACGAGGCCAGCCCGGCGACGGCCGACTTCATGTTGCTGAGGCTGCCCGTGCCCGACCTCGCCCCGACGATGAAGCCGACGGCAACTCCGATCAAAACGCCCATTTCGAAACCTCCTTGGGTTCGTCGAATCCATCGAACTCGTCGCCACCGTCGTCGGACGGGCCCCGCATCATCATCAGGCCCTGCATGGCCGACTCCGCCTCGGCGGTGTCGATCTTCTGCATGGCGAAGCCGACATGGATGAGAACCCAGTCACCGGGGGCGACACCTTCCTCGATGAGGCCGGTGTTGATGTTGCGCTTCTCCCCCATGACGTCGACTGTGGCCAGGTCGCGCTGGTCTGGGACCAGCTCGACGACCTTGCCGGGTATTCCGAGACACATCTCGGCGCCTCCCTTTCGTTCGGCGGCAGCCGCGCGACGAAGAGAGCGACGGTGCGATTCCGAACCACGATCCGAACAACGACTCGACTCGTCCTGGGCAGGTGAGGACAGCGTGTCCTCACCGGCTCAGGGCGATGCCGGCAAACTGCACCGGGAGGAGCGGGTGGGCCGGTGGCATGCCATCGGATCACCCGCGCCCCGGAGAACTACATGCCGCGAATGCGCTTATACCGGGCCATGTCGGGAATGGACCGCAGGAACATGAACAGGAACCCGAGGACCAGCAGAGCCAGCACGACGAGCGCCACGATTCCAACAATATTCACGTTTCCTACATCTCCCGAATCTTGAGGTACCTCTGGATGTCAGGCACCGAGTTAACGACCACCAAAGCCACCGCGACCAGAATAATGACTCCAAGCATGGCTAATCCCCCTTTTACATTTCCCGGATCTTGAGATAACGCTGGATGTCGGGGAGCGAATTGACCACTACCCCTGCTACGAGTGCGACGACCAAGCTCTTGACCAACTTACCGAGCATGTTTCAGCTCTCCTTTCCGGCAACCAGTGCCGACATCTCTCGCTGGAGCAGTTCTCCCACCACCTGTACCGCCTTGTCAACAGCAACAGCCACCGCCGGAGAGAGCCCCATGCGCTCCTCCAGTTCGGCCGGCTCACAGCCGACCACCAGCAGCCGTCTGACCTCTCCGCCGAGGTCCGCCAGCAAAGCCAGCACTGCCAGAGGGTGCATCTCGTGGGCGTCGACTTCGACCTCGTCACGATCGAACGACATGTCGGGCTCGAAAAGATACACCGTACCTGGCTCGTCGCCACGAGGAAGCGCGTCGAGGAGGATCACCAGGTCAAAGTCACTGTCCCGCAGGTCGTAGGCCAGGTGCAGGCCCCGGATCCCGTAGTCGGTGACCGTGACGCCATCGGGGACTGGCTCGGAAGCCAGGCGCTGCGCCAGCTCGACGCCGAAACCGTCGTCGGCCAGGAATATGTTGCCGATGCCGGCAACGAGAATTTGCGGTCGGGACACGGGCTCGCTCATTGGCTGAGCACCTCGACCTCTTCGACCCGGAAGTAGCGGAAGCGGCCGATCCAGCTGGGGAGCTCGGTGGACGCCGGGTCGTCGTCGACCGAGACCGCAAGGTGGACATCACCGTCGATGTCGTGGAAGACACCCTCGACGGTGGCGATGAGGCCGACCAGGAACATGTCCTGGGCGTCGGAGCGGGCCCCGGGGTGGAGACGCACCTTGGCCCCCTTGCCCACCTGGGTGCCGCCCAGCAGGGTGGTGTCCTCGAACGGCTTGTACTGGCCGTCGCTCTGGGCGTCGAGCCGGAAGGGGGTCATGGATCCGTCGGTGCCGCTGTCGAAGGTGGGGAACTCGTCGCCGAACTGGCCCATCCCTTCGACTCCGGTGGCGAGGTCGATCTCGCCGTCGTCTCGTCGTCTTCCTCGTCCTCGTCGTCGTCGACGACGGCCCGCCCCGGAAGGGGGATGGAGCGCAGGGAGCGGATGGCGCCGTGGAGCTTCTCCATCATCTCCGGAGGCATGTTGTCGACCCGGTCCATGATGGCGGCCGACCGGGGGTCGGTGCCCCGGGCCTCGGCCCGCTCCTCCTCGGTGAGGGTGGCGGTGAAGAGGTGCAGCATCTCGTCGACCTCGGTGGCGTCGTAGAAGTCGCCCTCGCTCTCGGGAGCGATCTCGGGGTAGTCGGAGAGGGTGATGGGCGACGACAGGATGGTGTCGCGGTGGTTCTCGTCGCCGATGAGGCAGGGCCAGGTGCCGCTGTTGACGCAGCCGGCGGCGGCGAACTTGGCGAACTCGGGCGGGTCGGCCAGGGAGATGAACGAGCCGTCGCGCACCGCCAGCAGCGTGTGCACGGCCGCCATGCAGTAGCGCACGAACTCCTCGCGGGAAGCGCCGTCCTGAGCCCAGTCGGTGAGGTTCTCGATGACGACGCGCACCTTGACGATCGAGAAGGGGCTGTCGTCGGCCTCGGCGGTGACCCGGGCCACGGCGTGCAGCGGCACCGTCGTGCGGATCATGCGACCCACGACGGTGCCCGCCTGGTCGGTGATGTCCTCGGTGGACTCGGAGGCGGCGAAGTCGAGGGGGATGTCGCGGCCGTTGGCGACGAGCTCGGCCAGCGGCACCTCGGCCAGGTCGACCTCTTCCTCGATGGCCTCCTGCCAGTCGGTGATGATGCGGTTGTCGACGGTGAGCGACGCCACCGGCTGGAAGTACTGGTCTCCTCCGTCGACGTTGACCAGTGCCTCCACGGTGCGGGACTGCACCCGCAGGAAGCGGAGCTTGACGTCGAGCACCGGCGCCCCGTTGGAGTCGACCAGCACCTCGGTCTGCATCGACCACCGTTCACCGGGGTCGTTCTCGGCCACCGACTTGGGCGCGACGACGCCGAACTGCCAGCGGACCTGGCTCTTGAGGCTCTTGGCCCGGTAGGGGAAGAGGACGTAGCCCTCGTAGAGCACGGCGTCGGCCACCCGACGGGCGTCGTGGAGGCTCAAGAGGACGCTCCGTTGGTGGGCGCCGGCGCCAACTCGACCACGACGCCTTCGGCCTGAGCGGGCTCGGCCACCTCGGCCTTGGGCTCCTTGAGCCCGTTGGGCGGGTTGGATTCGCCGACGAGCACGTCGAAGGTGCGCTCCCAGGAGGGCAGGCCCCGGATGGTGCGGAAACGCTCGAGCTTGTCGAGCGTCTCCCGGGGGACGCGCAGCCATGCCGTGCCTGGGAAGTAGATGTCCATGACGGCCCGCCACATGCTGGCCGGCATCCCGAAGCGGGCTTCCTTGTTCCACGGCACGGGCTCGACGGTGAAGCCGGACTCGCCCTTGCTGAAAATGGTGCCGCCGAAGAGGAGGTTGAGCGGCACCTCGCCGGTCTCGACCGCGTGGAGGAACTTGGTGGAGCCCAGCTCCCAGTCGTAGGTGCACGGGACCTGGATGTCGATCTCGACGCTCTCGGTGAAGCTCGTGATCATGGTGCTGACGTTGGTCCACAGGAACGGCTTGAGGGTGTCACCCCACCGGTGCGTCTCGCCGAACTGGGCGAGGAGGCGCTCCTCCTCGGCTTCCACGTAGCGGCGCCGTTGGGGCTCGATCATGATCTGGGTACGCAGGGCGACCGCGTGGATCGGATCGCCGGTGGTCTCGGTGACGCGCACCCGGAAGCTGATCGTGGGCGCGGCCGCGTAGCGCTCAGGAGAGACGCCCACGACCTCGAATGTGAGATCGCTCACTGTGAGCTCGTAGGAGCCGGCCCTGAAAGAATCGGCCCTGACGCATCGGGCCCTGAATCAACGGGCCCTGAATCGATGGGCCCTGAAGCAATAGGCTTCGACCGATCGCGCACCCGGACGAAGAAGTCGCTCATGGCCTGGTGCGCCTCGGTGCCGCCGTCGAAGCCCCGCCAGAGCCGGCGGAGGTACCCCACCAGCTCGTAACAGGCGTCGATGGGAACGATGAAGGACTCGTCCGGCCCCGACCGGTCGCCGACCCGGACCAGGAGGGCCTCGGTGTCGGGTTCCATGGTGGTGAGGGCGGGGTTGGCCTCGGTCATCTCCGCCCAGGTCTCAACCGGGAGGAGGGACTCGGTGGCGCCGGCCGGGCTGGGATAGAACGCCACCAGCTGCTCGGCCTCGGAGTTGAAGAAGAAGAAGGCGGTGCTGACCGGGATCTGCAGCGCGTCCCACTGGCTGGGGGAAAGGGCGCACGTCTCCATCGAGACGTAGCGGTCGGGCACCGCCCGGTAGCGTCCACCGCCGGCGCCACCCGACGTGAAGAGCAGGTAGCACGGGCGGCAGGCGCACAGCAGGCTGCGGCTCTCGAGGTTGACGATGTGCGAGTGCTCGTCGGGAACGTCGACCGCGCACATCTCGCACTTCTCGCCGGGACGAGGCCGCGGCTTGGGCTGCAAAAGCTTCTCGATCGCAGCCAGGGGGCGGGCCTCGTCGGTCTCGCCGCCCTCCGGGGAGAGCGCACGGTACGACCCGAGGCGCAGGAAATCAGGATTGGACATAGTTCTGAAGTTACCGGCTCACTCCGGCAGGCTTGACGCTCAGCTGGATCGGGGTGGTCGGGGGCAGGGGAGCGGCGGGTGCAGCCGGCTCCACGTAGCCCTCCACCTGGATGTCGATGATCTCGGGGGCCGCCTCGTGGATGGCCTGCTCCACGGACAGCTTCAGGGTGACCGACGACGATGGACAACCGTCGCAGCTGCCGAGAAGGCGGACCTTGACGATGCCCTCGCTGGGGATCACCGCGATCAGCTCGACGTCGCCACCGTGGGATTCGAGGTACGGGCGCACCGAGTCGAGCGCGTTCTGCACACGGGTGGGCAGATCGTCGGGGTGCAGGCCGTGGAGCACGAGCAGGCTGCTCACCAGCTCGTCGTGAACGATTTCGGCAAGGAGTGGTGCGGCCTCGGCGTTGACGAGGATCTCGAGGATCCGGTCAAGAGCACCGCCGTAGAGCTTCGCTACGAGGCCCAGGGCCTCCTCGGCCAGAGCCCAGGTCGCCGGCGGTGCCGACGACCTGAGCTCACTGACCAAGTACTCAATGCGGTCACCGACCGCACGAAGGTTCTCGCTAGGAATGACTACTCCCCGCTGTTGACCATGGTGGGCGAGTGCAGCTTCTTGACCATCTTGCCCTTGCCCAGGTACATGTGGACACCACAGGGCAGGCAGGGGTCGAAGCTACGCACGGCACGCATGATGTCGATGCCCTTGAAGTTCTCCCGAGTGTTCTCCTCGAAGATCGGCGTGTTCTGCACGGCGTCTTCGTAGGGTCCGGGGGTCCCGTAGATGTCACGCGGGTTGGCGTTCCAGGGCGTCGGGGGGTACGGGTGGTAGTTGGCGATCTTGCCACCACGGATGACCATGTGGTGGGAGAGAACGCCGCGGACGGCCTCGGTGAAACCGCAACCGATCGCCTCGTCGGGGACCGTGAACGGCTCCCAGGTCTTGGTGTGGCCGGCGCGGACTTCCTCGAGAGCCTTCTCGACGAAGAACATTCCGCACCCAGCCGCGTAGGCCTGGAAGTACGTGCGTGCCCGGTGACGCTCGATCGTGTTGGACCACTTCGGCACGTGCCACTCGAAGCTGGCCTCAGGCTTGAGGGCCGTCTTCGGGAGGTTGATGATGATCGAGTTACCAGTGGCCTTGCACCAACCGATGTCGACCAGGCCGGAAAGGGCGATGGCCATCATGCGGGCGAAGGCACCACCACCGGTGTCGGTGGCGAGGTGGTCCCGACCGTCGTACCAACGAGGAGCCATGACCCAGCTGTACTTGCCGTCGAAGTTGCGCTTCTGCGGCTGCGGGATCGTGTGCTGGTTCCACGGGTGGTTGCGGTCAACCGCGTTGCCCAGGGGGTCACGGTCGACGAACATCTCCTGGCCTTCCCAGCTCTCGTAGTACGAGTGGCCGAGGAGGATGCGGAGACCGAGGTTGATGTCGACCAGGTCGTTCGTGACCAACTTGCCGTCCACCACGATGCCGGGGGTGACGAACATCGCACGTCCCCACTCGGTCATGTCGCGGTACTTGAAGTTGCACACGTTCGGGTCCTGGAAGGCGCCCCAGCAGATGGTGAGGATACGGCGCTGGCCGTTGGCCTCGTAGCCGGGCATGGCCTCGTAGACGAAGTCGAAGAGGTCGTCGTGGATCGGGACGATCTTCTTCATGAACTCGCAGTAGCGCATGAGGCGCGCCATGTAGTCCGTGATGAGCTGGATGGAAGCCGTCGTGCCCATGCCACCCGGGTACAGGGTGGACGGGTGCACGTGGCGACCCTCCATCAGGCAGAACATCTCACGCGTGTACCGGGAGACCATGAGGGCCTCGCGGTAGAGGTCGCCCGAGAACGGGTTGAGGGACCGCATGATGTCGCCGATGGTTCCGTAACCGTGCTCGGCGGCGCCAGGCGCCTCGGTGTCGTTCGCGAGGTCGAGAACGCCGGGGTTGGTCTCCGCGAACATCTTCTCGCAGAAGTCGACCCCGACCAGGTTCTCCTGGAAGATGTTGTGGTCGAACATGTACTCGGCTGCCTCACCGAGGTTCAGGATCCACTCGCCCAGGTGCGGCGGCTGCACGTCGAATGCCATCTGCTGGCAGTAACACGAGCACACACAGTGGTTGTCACCACAGATGCCGCAGATGCGGCTGGTGATGAAGTGCGCGTCGCGCGGGTCCTTGCCCTTCATGAAGATCGAGTAGCCCCGGAAGATCGAGGAGGTGCTGTGACACTCCACGACCTTGCCCTGGGCGAAGTCGATCTTCGTGTAGATGCCGAGGCTTCCGACGATCCGGGTTACCGGGTCCCATGCCATCTCGACGAGGTCGCTGCCGCCCCTAGCTCTTGCCCTAGCTGCCATATGTTTCCCTCTCTCTAGCGTTCTTGGTCAGTTACGACGAACTTGCAGATGATGCGGCTAGCGCCAGGTGGGCGTGTAGCCGGTGAGGAGCTTCGTGCCCTTGGCACGCCACTTCGGCTCCTTGTCGACGGTCTTGCCGGTGACCTCACGCAGGCCACGGATGACCGAACCGTAAAGGCCGGAGGCTGCTGTAGACACCTTACCGCCCGGGGGCTCGTCCATGAACGGCATGAACTTGTCGGGGAAGCCAGGCATGGTGCAGCCGATGCAGATACCGCCGACGTTGGGGCAACCGCCCACGCCGTTGGTCCAGCCACGCTTGGGCACGTTGCACTTCACAACGGGACCCCAGCAGCCGAGCTTGACGATGCACTTCGGGGAGCCGTACTCGGTGGCGAAGTCACCCTGCTCGTAGTAGCCGGCCCGGTCACAGCCCTGGTGGACGGTGTTGCCGAACAGCCACGCGGGACGCAGTGCGTCGTCGAGCGGGATGAGGGGAGCCTGGCCGGTGGCCATGTACAGCAGGTACAGGATCGTCTCGGACAGGTTGTCCGGGTGGATCGGGCAGCCGGGAACGTTGACGACGGGCAGGCCCGCCTTCGAACGCCAGCCCCAGCCGAGGTAGTCGGCGACGCCCATGGCGCCAGTGGGGTTACCGGACATGGCGTGCAGGCCGCCGTAGGTGGCGCAGGTGCCGACGGCGAGGATGCCGGTGCACACGGGAGCCAGACGGTCGAGCCAGTCGCTCGTGGTCATGGGCTGGTCGGTGGCCGGGTTGTTCCCGAATCCACACCAGTAGCCCTCGGACTTGATCGCCTCGTTCGGGATCGAACCTTCGACCACCAGCACGAAGGGCTCCAGCTCGCCACGCTCGGCGCGGAAGAACCACTCCAGGAAGTCGTCAGCGCCGCCGACCGGACCGCACTCGAAGTCGATCAACGGCCAGTGAACTGCGATCTTCGGAAGGCCGGGCAACGCCTGGAGTGCGATCTCCTCGATGCTCGGCTGCGTTGCGCTGGTGAGGGCTACGGAGTCTCCGTCGCAGCTCAGTCCGGCCTGAATCCACAGGATGTGAATGACCGGTTCGGCGGATGCTGCTGCCAATGTGTACCCCCTCTTTCGGGCGCGCGAGCGCCAACTGCCTCTGGGAACCCGCTGCGCTATCGCCAACAGCGTTCTGCCGAAGAGATCTACTCCCTCCGGCACAGCCTTGTAAATAGGTGTCTTCACCCCGCTACATGGAAGGGCACTAGGTGTTCGGTGTCCCCTCCGGGCGGGCACCGTAGCACCAATGCCGCGGCCTGCGCCTGCGCGGCCACGGAGCGGGATGGCGCCTGTTGCTGATGTTACTGTTGTTGCCACTGTGGCGACGCGCCAAGAGTCCGGGACGCCGCGACCGAAGGCCGCGAGGGGAAAGCCCTCCTCCAGAAAAGTTGCCCCGACCGCCGGATCACGCACCCGGGGCGGCGGGCCGGTCCCGTCATCCTCCGGCGCCGCATCCCGCCGGGCCCCCGCCAGGAAATCCTCAGGTTCTGCACCGCGGAAGCCCTCGCCGGCCGCCGAGGACGGTCGCCAGAGCGAGGGGCCCATCCTCGGTGGGCACGGGCCCGACCTCGCGGGGGTCACCCTCGTCACCGCCGGGGTGGTGTGCGCGCTGGCCGTGTACGGAGAGCTGGCCGGGCCGGTCGGACGGGCCGTGGCCGACGGAGCGGGCTCCGCCTTCGGGCTCGGCCGCTACGGGCTGCCCGTCGCCCTCGTCGTGGCGGGCGGGCTCATCCTCTGGCGCCGGGCCCTCGATGAGTACGGGCGGCTGGCGGCCGGGCTGGGCCTGATCGCGGTGGCCGCCTGCGGGCTGCTCCACGTGGGCACCGGGGGGCCCGGCTTCGGCGCACCGTCATCCGAGCTCCGCGAGGCGGGCGGCCTGGTGGGCCTGGTCGCCGGCGGTTCGCTGCGGTCGGTCCTCGCCGGCTGGGGGGCGGCCACCGTCCTGCTGGCGGCGATGGGCATCGGCGCTCTCGTGGTCGGCCGCACCACCGTGCGGGCCGCCGGCCGCCACGCCGTCTCCCTCGCCCGGGCCGGCCACCGGGGCGTGGCCCGGGCCGGACGCTCCCTCAGCGCCCTCGTCCCCGAGCCCCGTCCCGTCGACCCCTTCGAGGCCGGGCATCCCGGTGATCGCCGCCCTGACAATTGGCGCCCTCACAACGGACTGCTGGACGGCGGGCCCCGTCTGGCCGCTCCGCCCCCGACGATCCCCACTCTGGCGGTCCCCCATCTCCCCGACGCCCCGCCCGTCCCCCAGGCCAGCCCCGAGAACGCCGGGGTCGACATCGCGGCCGTCGCCGATCCCGACCCCGAGCCGTCGGACGCGGACTCGGGCGGAAAGGCCGAGCAGCTGGAGATCGGGTTGGGGCCGGCGGCGGAGCGCAGCGCCTGGCGGCTGCCCCCGCTTTCCCTGCTCAAGCTGGGCAAGGCCCAGGAGGTCGACCGCCGGCTGGTGGAGGCCGAGGGCCGCACGCTCGAGGCCGCCCTGGCCGCCCACGGGGTGGAGACGTCGCTGGTGGGGATGACCGTCGGGCCCACCGTCACCCGCTACGAGCTGGCGCTGGGCCCCGGCGTCAAGGTCGCCCGTGTCACCAACCTCCACAAGGACATCGCCTACGCCATGGCGTCCGCCGACGTCCGCATCCTGGCCCCCATACCCGGCCGGTCGGCGATCGGCGTGGAGGTCCCCAACAAGGCCCGCCAGCTGGTGCTGGTGGGCGACATCCTCACCTCGGTCGAGGCGGCCAAGGCCACCCACCCCCTCGAGGTCGCCCTCGGCCGCGACATCGCCGGGCGGCCGGTGCTGGCGAACCTGGCCGAGATGCCCCACGTCCTGATCGCGGGGGCCACCGGCGCCGGCAAGTCGTCGTGCATCAACTCGCTGATCACCTCGATCCTCGTCCGGTCGACACCCGACCAGGTCCGGATGATCCTCATCGACCCCAAGCGGGTCGAGTTGGGCCAGTACAACGGGCTCCCCCACCTCCTCACCCAGGTCGTCGTCAACCCCAAGAAGGCGGCCAACGCCCTGGCCTGGGCGGTGCACGAGATGGAGCGCCGCTACGACCTGCTGGCCGAGGTCGGCGTGCGCGACGTCACCGGTTACAACGCCGCCTACGACCGGGGCGACCTGCAACCCGACCCCAAGGAGGCGGGGCACGGCAGCGACAAGGCGTACCCCCGGCTGCCGTTCATCGTCGTCGTGGTCGACGAGCTCAACGACCTGATGATGGTGGCCGCCCGCGACGTCGAGGAGTCGATCTGCCGGATCGCCCAGATGGCGCGGGCCGTCGGCATCCACCTGGTGATCGCCACCCAGCGGCCGTCGGTCGACGTGATCACGGGCGTGATCAAGGCCAACATCCCGTCCCGGCTGGCGTTCGCGGTCTCGTCGCTGGCCGACAGCCGGGTGATCCTCGACCAGCCGGGGGCGGAGCGGCTCATCGGCCAGGGCGACATGCTGCTCGCCATCGCCTCGTCCAACGTGCCCCGCCGGGTGCAGGGGGCGTGGGTCGGCGAGGACGAGGTGCGCAAGGTCGTCGCCCACTGGCGGCGGCAGGCGTCGCCCCAGTACGTCGACGGGGTCGAGGGCGAGGAGGCGTCGGGTGCGGGCGGTGGCGACGGTGGGGTCGACGCCGACGACGAGGAGCACCTCGAAGCGGCCATGGAGCTGGTGGTGCGTTCGCAGCTCGGGTCCACCTCGATGCTGCAGCGCAAGCTCCGGGTCGGCTTCGCCCGGGCCGGGCGGCTCATGGACCTGCTGGAGCGCAAGGGTGTCGTCGGGCCGTCCGAGGGCTCGAAGGCCCGGGCCGTGCTGATGACGCCCGAGGAGCTCGACGAGCTCCGGGCCCGCCAGTAGTCGAGCCCAGTAGTCGAGCCCAGTAGTCGAGCCCAGCAGCGAGCAGGACGCCCGGTAGTCCGAGCAGAAGGTCGCGGGGGTCCGGACGCGCCGAGGGCGCCTCGTCGTTGAGGCGCCCTCGGGGGACTGGGATGCGATTTGCCGTAGCGGTCAGGCGGCGATGCGGCGGGCCTCCCCGTCACCCTTGACGGGGCGACGCCCGGTGGTCTCGGTCCGGCCCGAACCCAGCCAGCCGAGGACGGCCGACCAGGCGCCGGCCAGGGAGGCGACGATGGCTCCCGTGGCCCAGGTCCCCATCCACTGCTCGCGCAGCTCGACCCCGAATCCGGTGAACAGCGAGTAGTCGACAGCGACGGTTGCCGCGATGGCCATGGCGAACGTGAGTAGCGTTCGTGTCTTGCCCAACGACGGCACCAGCTCCACCAGCAGGTCGGCGAACTTCAAGATCGCCAGACCGAACAGTGCGACTACGGCGAAGTGGTACATGCGACGTGCCTCCTTGGGTGCGCTCGGATGCGCTCTTCCACCGCGTTCGACCGCTGGCACCCCGGCGGGGTAACAAGGCTGTCGACACGAAGGAAAGAGAGAGTCATGGCGAACTACGAGGCGTACTGCGTGAAGTGCCGCGAGAAGCGGGAGTTCGACGGTGAGGAAGTCGAGCTGAAGAACGGCCGCCGGGCGGCGCAGGGCCTGTGCCCGGTCTGCGGTACCAAGATGAACCGCATGCTGGGCAAGAAGGCGGAGTAACCGCCCGGCGCCGCTGGGCAGGCGCCACTGGGCGGCCGCCACTGGGCGGCCGCCACTGGGGAGGAAGGGTGCCCCGGGTAGGCTGGGATCCGTGACCGGCCCGGCAAGCACCGCCGGGGTCGCCGTCCCTGCCCGCCGTTTCTGGCTGGAGACCCTCGGCTGCCCCAAGAACCAGGTCGACTCCGACAAGCTGGTGGGCACCCTGACCGCGGACGGGATGGTGGCGGCCGACCGGCCCGAGGACGCCGACCTGGTGGTGGTCAACACCTGCGCGTTCATCGAGCCGGCCCGCAAGGAGTCGGTCGACACCATCCTCGCCCTGTCCGACGTCCGCCGCCCCGGCGCCCGGCTGGTGGTCACCGGCTGCATGGCCGAGCGCTACGGGGCGGAGCTGGCCGAGGCGCTCCCCGAGGTCGACGCCGTCGCCGGCTTCGGGGTGCCTGTCACCCTGGGCCGCCAGTCCCCCGCCGCGGCCCCTGCAGGGGGCTCGGTCGACGTGGCCCGGCTCGACCTGCTCAACCTGCCCCGGCCGAAGTCGGCCGCACCGTGGGCGTACGTGAAGGTGGCGGAGGGCTGCGACCGGACCTGCGGCTTCTGCGCCATCCCGTCGTTCCGGGGCCGGCAGAGGTCGCGTTCGGAGGAGTCGATCCTCGCCGAGGTCGAGTCCCTGGAGGTGGCCGAAATCGTCCTCGTGGCCCAGGACCTGGCGTCCTACGGCCGCGACGTCGGCCGGAAGGGGGCCATCGTCCCCCTGGTGGAGGCGGTTGCGGCCCGCGTCCCCCGGGTCCGGTTGTTGTACCTGTACCCGTCCGAGCTCGACGACCGGCTGGTCGACACCATCTGCGCCACGGGCGTCCCCTACTTCGACCTGTCCCTCCAGCACGTGGCCAAGCCCCTGCTGCGGCGGATGCGGCGCTGGGGCGACGGCGAGCGGTTCCTCCGCCGGATCTCGTCCATCCGCGACCGCCGGGCCGACGCCACCTTCCGCTCGTCGTTCATCGTCGGCTACCCGGGCGAGACGGAGGACGACCACGACCTGCTGCTCCGGTTCCTCGTCGACGCCCAGCTCGACTGGGCCGGCTTCTTCGCCTACTCGGCGGAGGACGGCACCTTCGCCGCCGGCCTCGACGGAGCGGTCGACGACGGGATCGTGGCGGAGCGGATGCGGGAGCTGGGCGAGCTGCAGGACGGGATCACCATGGATCGCCGGGAGGCGTTGGTGGGCTCGACGATCGAGGTCCTCGTCGACGAGCCGGGCGTGGGCCGGAGCCACCGGGAGGCGCCCGAGATCGACGGCGTGGTCAATCTGACCGCCGGCTTCGCGACGGGTACGTTCGCGACCGTGACGGTCACCGGTGCGGCGGGCGTCGACCTCGAAGCCACTGCCGCCAGAGCCTTCTAGAGGCCGGATAGGCCGCGTGTCCACGTCCGCCTTCGGGCCCTCCGCCCTCGCCACGCCGGCCAACGCCATCACCATGGCCCGGGTGGTGGCCCTCCCCGTCGTCATCCTGCTGATCGCCGGCACCGACACCGAGTGGCCGGCGTTGGGCCTGTGGTTCGTCCTCTGCGTGAGCGACCTGGCCGACGGCTGGCTGGCCCGCCGCCAAGGGGCCACCCGGTCGGGCGCGTTCCTCGACCCGCTCGCCGACAAGGTGCTCGTGCTGGGCGCCATGACCGCCCTGGTGGCCAAGGGCGCCCTGTGGTGGGTGCCGGTGTCGCTGATCGCCTCGCGGGAGGTGGCGGTGAGCCTGTACCGGTCCTACGTCGGGCGGCGGGGGATCTCGGTGCCGGCCCGCCTGTCGGGGAAGGTCAAGACCTGGGTCCAGGCCATCGCCGTCGGGCTGGCGATCGTGCCGTCGTCGTCCGACGCCTACGCCGGCTTCGTCGACCTCGTCGTGTGGGCCGCGGTCGCCATGACGCTGGTAACGGGCGCCCAGTACCTCAACGAAGGGCGCCGGGTCGTCCGTGCCCTCTGAGGGCGGGGCGCCGGCCGGCCGCCCGTTCTCCTGCTCGGTCCTGGCGGTCGGCACCGAGCTGCTCCTCGGCCAGGTTGTCGACTCCAACTCGGGCTTCATCGGCGAGCGGCTGGCCCTGGCCGGCGTCGACTCGCACCTCCAGGCCCGGGTCGGCGACAACTGCGAGCGCATCGCCGACGCCCTCCGGATGCTCCTGGGCCGAAGCGACGCGGTGATCGTGTGCGGCGGGCTGGGTCCGACACAGGACGACATCACCCGGGAGGCGATCGCCGAGGTGCTCGGGGTGGGGCTGGTGCGCGATCCGGCGATGGTCGAGCGCATCCGGGGGATGTTCCACCGGCGGGGCCGGGAGATGGCCTCCAGCAACCTGCGCCAGGCCGACCTGCCCGAGGGGGCGACGTTCGTCCTCCAGGAGATCGGCACCGCGCCGGGGCTGGTGTGTCCCGCCCGCGAAGGGCCGGACGGCGGGGAAAAGGTCGTCTACGCGGTGCCGGGCGTGCCGGCGGAGATGCGGGAGATGATCGAGCGGGCGATCGTCCCCGACCTGCAGCGGCGGGCGGGGCCGCGGTCGGTGATCGTGAGCCGCATGCTGCGCACCTGGGGGGCGCCCGAGTCGACGCTGGCCGAGCTCATCGCCGATCAGGTCGACCGCCAGACCAACCCCACCATCGCCTTCCTGGCCTCGGGCATCGAGGGGATCAAGGTCAGGCTGACGGCCAAGGCGCCCGATCTCGACGCCGCCACCGCGCTGCTCGACGCCGAGGAGGCCGAGCTGCGGGCGGTCCTCGGTCCTCTCGTCTTCGGGGTCGACGACGAGTCGATGGAGAAGGCGGTCGGCGACCTGCTCGTCTCGCAGGGGCTGATGCTGGGCGTGGCCGAGTCGCTCACGGGTGGCCTGGTGGGCTCCCGGCTGGCCGAGGTGCCGGGCTCGAGCGAGTGGTTCAAGGGCTCGATCGTGGCCTACGACAGCAACGTGAAGTTCGACCTGCTGGGCGTGCCCGAGGGTCCGGTGGTGAGCGCGCCGGCGGCCTCGGCCATGGCCACCGGGGCGCGGCGGGTGCTGCGGGCCGGCGTCGGCCTCGGGATCACGGGCGTCGCCGGGCCCACCACCCAGGACGGCCGGCCCGTCGGCACCGTCTTCACCGCTGTTGACCTCGAAGGCGAGGTCGAGGTGCGCGAGCTGCACCTGCCCGGCGGGCGCCAGCTCGTCCGCCAGCTGGCCGCGCTGTCACTCGTCGACCAGCTCCGCCGGCAGTTGCTCGACCGGGAGTAGGCCTCGCCGGTGCCTCGGCTCTTCGTGGCCGTGTGGCCCCCCGACCGGGTGCTGGCGGCCCTCGCCGGGCTCTCCCGTCCGGCGGTCCCCGGGCTGCGGTGGACGGGACGGGAGCAGTGGCACGTCACCCTGCGCTTCCTGGGGCCGGTCGACGACCAGCGGCCGGTGGTGGACGCGCTGCGGTCGGTCGTCGCCCGGACGTCGATGGGGCGCGCTGGGCCGGGTCCGGTGGAGGCGGCGCTCGGGCCGGCCGTGGGTCGCTTCGGGAACCGGGTGTTGCACGTGCCGGTATCCGGCCTGGGCGATCTGGCCGGGCGGGTGGTCGAGGCCACCGCCGGGCTGGGCCGCCCGCCCGAGGACCGCGACTTCGCCGGGCACCTCACCCTGGCCCGGGTGGCCAAGGGCGCCCGGGTAGACCTCCGGCCGCTGGCGGGCGAGGAGGTCTCGGCGCGGTGGACGGTCGACGAAGTCTGCCTGGTGGAGAGCCACCTGGCGTCGGACCGGTTCGCGCTACGAGGTGGTGGAGCGGTTCGCGTTCGGCTCGCCGCCTCGAGCGTGAGGGTCGCGGGCGCCGTGGGCGAGGAGGAGGTCGACGATCTCCGAGTCGCCGTGCCGGCGGGCGGCCATCAGGGCGGTCCAGCCCTCTTGCTGCTCGGCGTTCGGGTCGGCCCCCGCCTCGAGGAGGATGCGGACGGACTCGACACTGCGGGCCGCGGTTGCGGCGTGGAGGGGCTGGACGCGCATGGGGTTGCGGGCGACCGCGTGCACGTCGGCCCCCCGGTCGACGAGGAACCGGACGGCCTCCGGATGGCCGAAGAAGGCGGCCAGGCCGACCGGGGTGAAGCCGTCGGCCGACCACGCGTTCGCCTGCTCCGGCTCCCGGTCGACCAACTCGGTGAGAGCGTCGAGGCGGCCGAGGCCGGCGGCGTCGAAAACGTCGAGCACCGGGCCGGCGGCGAGTAGAGCGCCGACGACGTCGTGAAGGTTCCGGTAGCGGGCCCAAAGGACGGCGGAGACGCCCTCCGGGCTCCGGGAGCCGGCTCGGGAGGGGTTTTCGGCCACGATCGACCGGACCTGGAGCACATTTCCGGCCTCAATGGCCTCGAAAAGGTCCATATGTTCGGTAGGCTACCTATCTATCGGCTCCCTGGCAACCCCTGAGCAGGTCGCCGACCACCTGCACTCGGCCGCGATCCGCCTCCTGCGCCGGGTCCGACGGGAGGACGAGGCCACCGGCCTCACGGGCGCGCGGCTGTCTGCCCTGTCGGTGATCGTCTTCGGCGGCCCGCTGACGGTCGGCCAGCTGGCCGCCGCCGAGCAGGTGCGGTCCCCCACCGCCAGCAAGCTGGTCGCCGAGTTGGAGGGTCTCGGCCTGGTCATCCGGTCGACGTCGCCCGACGACCGCCGGGTCACCGAGGTGCGCCCCACGGCCCGGGGCCGGTGGATGCTGCAGGCGGGGCGGCGGCGGCGGGTGGCCAACCTGGCCGGCCGCCTGGCGGCCCTGGGGCCGGAGGACCTGGCGGCGCTCGACCGGGCCGCGGAGATCCTCGAGGAGGTCCTCACCGACCGCGAGGGGTGAGGTGTGATCCTCGACGATCCTTGACCGAACGTGCGTTCGGAACTACGCTCGTGGAGTTACCCGGCTGAAGTTACGCTGCTGAAGTTGCCCCGCTGAATTTTGGGGGGCCGAAAGTGTCGCACCCCCTTCGTAGGGTGGGTTGCCGTCCAGTCCGACGAGCAGAAGGGAACCACCGGTGGAACGAGACAGGTCACCCAGGAGCGGGGCGCTCGACATGGCGATGAGCCAGATCGAGAAGAGCTTCGGCAAGGGCGCCGTCATGCGCATGGGAGAGAAGACTTCGATGGACGTGGAGTCCATCCCCACCGGTGCCCTCGCCCTCGACCTCGCCCTCGGCGTAGGCGGCCTTCCCCGGGGTCGCATCGTGGAGCTGTTCGGCCCGGAGTCGTCGGGCAAGTCCACCCTTGCCATGCACGTAGTCGCCGAGGCCCAGCGCAACGGCGGCACGTGCGCCTACATCGACGCCGAGCACGCAATGGATCCGGTCTACGCCCGGGCCATCGGCGTCAACGTCGACGAGCTCCTCATCGCCCAACCCGACACGGGCGAGCAGGCGCTGGAGATCTCCGACATGCTGATCCGCTCGGGGGCGTTGGACGTCCTCGTCGTCGACTCGGTGGCCGCCCTCACCCCCCGGGCCGAGATCGAGGGCGAGATGGGCGACAGTCACGTCGGCCTCCAGGCCCGGCTCATGTCCCAGGCCCTGCGCAAGCTCACCGCCACCCTCAACAAGACCGACACCATCGCCCTCTTCATCAACCAGCTCCGCGAAAAAATAGGTGTGATCTACGGCTGCTTCAGCTACTCGACCCGGGTCACCCTGGCCGACGGCAGCCAGGAGAAGATCGGCAAGATCGTCAATCAGCGCATGCCCGTGGAGGTGCTGTCCTACGACCCCGAGCTCGATGCGGTCGTTCCCCGCAAGATCGTCAACTGGTTCGACAACGGCCGCACTGAAGAGTTCCTGCAGTTCACCGTGGCCAGGGGTGGCGACAACGGTCGTTCGCAGTTCGGCTGTACTCCGAACCACAAGATCCGCACGGCTGGCGGCTGGCGTGAGGCGGGCGAGCTCCGCGTCGGCGATCGGGTCATGCAGGCGGTGCCCCACCGCCTATCCGCCTTCCAGTGGCAGGTCATCCTCGGTGGCCTGATGGGAGACGGCTGTCTCTCCGAGACCCGCAGCGGGAACGGTGCCCGGTACCGGTTCGGCCACGGCCCCAAGCAGATCGAGTACTGCGACTGGCAGGCGTCGCTCTTCGCCAACATCGGCTTCAGCCGTCACATCCGAGCCCGCGACGGCGCCGTGTTCTGCGACATGGCACCCCTCCCCGAGCTGGCCGAGCTACGGAGGGCCGTCTATGTCGACGGCAAGAAGGTCCTCAGCGAGGATTACCTCAAGCAGCTCACCCCGCTTTCCCTGGCCGTCTGGTACATGGACGACGGCGGCTTCACGATCCGGGCCAAGGGCGTCCAGGAGCGCACCAAGGACGGCAGCGGTCGCTCCGAGATCTGCGTCGAGGCCATGGAGCCGACCACCCGCACCCGCCTGGCCGCCTACCTGAGCGACACCTGGGGGATCACTCCCAAGCTCATCTCCCGCAGCGACAAGGCCACGTTCGTGTTCGCCAAGGACGAAACCACCAAGCTCCACGCCCTGGTCGCTCCCTTCATCCATCCCTCGATGGAATACAAGCTGCTTCCGCGGTTCCGGGGGCGCTTCGCCGTCGAGCCGGTGTTCGCCACGATGCGCTACGAGCTGACGCCGATGCCGATCACCGCGATCGCACCCAAGCCGCAGACCCGGTCGATGCACCGCTTCGACATCGAGGTGGAGGGCTCTCACAACTACTTCGTCGACGGAGTCATGGTCCACAACTCCCCAGAGGTCACCCCCGGCGGCCGGGCGCTGAAGTTCTATGCGTCCGTCCGGCTCGACATCCGCCGCATCGAGTCGATCAAGGACGGCGTCGAGGTCATCGGCAACCGCACCCGGGTCAAGGTGGTGAAGAACAAGTGCCTGGCCGCCGGCACCAAGGTCTTCGACCCCACCACGGGGGTCACGTCCCGCATCGACGACATCGTCGATCGTGGCGAAGGCGGGTCCGTCGCCGCCGTCGACAAGCTGGGCCAGCTCCACGCCCGGCCGATCGTCAGCCGGATGGACCAGGGCGAGGCAGAGGTCATCGGGCTGCACTTCCGTGACGGCACGGCACTGTGGGCCACACCCGACCACCGGGTTCTCACCGACCGAGGCTGGCGCGAAGCGGGTGAGCTCACCCCCGGCGACGCCGTGGCCCGTCCCCGCCGGATCGGCACCTTCGGGTCCGAGGAGCCGGTGACCCCCGACCACGCTCGCATGCTCGGCTACCTCATCGGCGATGGGTACGTGGGCGGCAAGACGCCGTGTGCCTTCATCAACACCCAGGAGATCCTCCAGCAGGATGCGATCGCCATCGCCTCGACGCTCGGATGTGACTCCCGCCGAGACGGCATCGAGACAAGCTTCTCCCACCGCAAGGGTGAGAAGAACGGGCTCCTGGAACTGGTGCGCCGGGCCGGCATCTGGGGCCACCTGGCCTCGACCAAGCGAATCCCGCCCGCCTTCTTCGCTCCCGACGTCTCGGCCGCGGTCCTCGGCAATCTGCTCTTCGGCGTGTTCGAGTCCGACGGATACGTGAGTCGGGAGCAGACGGGAGGCATCCGCTGCGGCTTCACCACCACCTCCGAGCAGTTGGCCGAGCAGATCCACTGGTTGCTGTTGCGCTGGGGTATCGGGAGCTCCGTCCAGGTGCGCGACCCGAAGTCACAGCGGCCGAGCATCATCAAGGGCCGCAACGTCCAGAGCAAGCTGCCGTGTTGGACCGTCCGGGTGAGCGGCATCGACAATGTTCGTCGCCTGGCCGAGGCGCTGCCGATGTGGGGTCCCAGAGGGCAGTTGCTCACCGCCGAACTGTCCCGTCCGGAGCTCCGCAGCCACCGCGGCTCTCAGCGCGGCTACCTCGCGGCAACGCAGACCGAACCCGTGCTCGCCTACCTTCGGGGGCTGGGCATCACTCCCGCACTGGCAGCACAGCTCGTGGGTGACGGCGCGGGAAACCCGGTGGGCGGATTGAGGCAGGTACTGGGCCACAGCCGGCTTCGCCGTGACCGGATCGAGGCGCTGGCCAACGCCCTCGAGAGCGAGTTCCTCGCCCAGATGCTCGACGAGGACGTCTGGTACGACCGGGTCACCGCTGTCAGGCCGCGGGAGTGGCGTGCCGTCTACGACCTGGAGGTCGACGGGCTGCACACGTTCGTTGCGAACGATGTCGTCGTCCACAACTGCGCTGCGCCGTTCCGTCAAGCGGAGTTCGACATCATGTACGGCAAGGGCATCAGCCGCGAGGGGTCCCTGCTCGACGTGGGGGTCGACATGGGCTTCGTGAAGAAGTCGGGCGCCTGGTACACCTACGACGGCGAGCAGCTGGGCCAGGGCCGGGAGAACGCCAAGGGCTTCCTGCTCGAGAACCCCGAGATCATGGTCGAGATCTCCGAGCGCATCCGCCAGAAGGTCAAGGGCGTCGACCCGGCGGCCGAGCCGGCCAGCGGGGCGGCCGAGCCGGGCAACGGGGCGGCAGGCAACGGGGCAGCGGGCAGTGCACCGGCAGCCGCCAACGGCCGGGTGACCACCCTCGACTGACCAGGGCGGCGGCGTTTCGATCAGCCGGCGGGTGACGGTGGCGGGCCGTCACCCGTGGCCGGTCGCAGCCACCGGGCGACCACGAAGTACCAGGCCGGGTTCACGATCAGGCCGAACAGGATCGGAGGGGCGAGGGTGATCCGGTCGCCGGGCTGGATCACCTGCGTCAGACGGCCCGTATATATAACGACAAGCAACACGCCCGACAGGCAGGTCAGCCGGGTCAGCAGCGGCTCTAGGTCTGCGGCGTTCGCATCGCTCGGGAGCCGTGCAGGAACTCGTCCCGGTGCCGTCGAACGGTTGTACACACAAGGGCGCGTCAGGATGGGGGACACACGTGGTCGAGGTCTTGAAGGTCTCCAGCAAGTCCAACCCGAACTCGGTCGCGGGCGCCCTGGCGGGGGTGCTGCGTCAGGCGGGGGCGGTCGAGGTCCAGGTGGTGGGGGCCGGCGCCCTCAACCAGGCGATCAAAGCCATCGCCATCGCCCGTGGCTTCGTCGCGCCGTCGAACCTCGACCTGGTGTGCATCCCGACGTTCGCCGACATCCTGATCGACGGCCAGGCGCGCACCGCGATCCGGCTGGCGGTCGAGGACCGGACCCGGCGCAAGCCCGAGGGAGTCGTCGTCGCCGACGGGCACGCCCCGTCGCCGGAGCCGGTTGCGGTCGCGCCGGCGTTGGTGGCCGCGATGGCGGCGTCAACCGACACCACCGACACCACCGACACCTCCGTCACCGCCGGAAGCGCCAACGGGCTCACCGCGGGCACCGACGCCCCGAACATCGCCGGCGCGGACGTCGGCTACCAGGTGGCGGCCGGCTCCGAACCCGCCCTTACCTGACCCACCCGCCGCAGCGGGCGGTGAGCCGGGCGGTAGCGTGGGCGCGGATCCGCCGGGCGCGTGGTGGAATCGGTAGACACGCTGGCTTTAGGTGCCAGTGCTTCGGCATGAGAGTTCGAGTCTCTCCGCGCCCACCTCTCCTCCGATCCCGCCGCCGGCCGGAAGCCGAGCGGCGGAAAATGAAGCGAGAGGGGAACCGCTACCGTGGGATCACGCCAGGAACGAACGTCCCCAGGACCGAACGTCCCCAGGAAACGAACGTCCCAGAAACAGATGTCAGGAGCGGTGCATGACCCCCGACCTCGTGGTCCCCACTTACAACGCCCAGACCTACGTCGGTGACCGCTCGAGCGAGGTGTACTCGCGGCTGCTCAAGGAGCGCATCGTGTTCCTGGGCTCCCAGGTCGACGACGTGTCGGCCAACCTCATCTGCGCCCAGCTGCTCCTCCTGCAGAGCGAGGACCCCGACCGCGACGTCTTCCTCTACATCAACTCCCCCGGCGGGTCGGTCTCGGCCGGCATGGCGATCTACGACACGATGCAGTACATCAGTTGCGACGTGGGCACGATCTGCCTCGGACTGGCCGCCTCCATGGGCCAGTTCCTCCTCTGCGCCGGGGCCCCGGGCAAGCGCTACGCCCTGCCCCATTCCCGGGTCCTGATGCACCAGCCGTCGGCCCAGATGCAGGGCACTGCGGTCGACATCGCGATCCACGCCAAGGAGATCATCTACACCAAGAAGATCATGGCCGAGCGCATCGCGTTCCACACCGGCCAGTCCGTCGAGCAGGTGCTGCTCGACTCCGACCGCGACCGCTGGTTCACGGCCGAGGAGGCTCGCACCTACGGCATCATCGACCACGTGATCGAGCGCTCCCGCCAGGTGGCGGCCTAGGCCGGGAGGTAAGGAGCAGGTCATGCGGGTCGCCGTCACCGGCGCCAGCGGACTCATCGGCACCGCCCTCGTCGAGAGCCTCGAGGGCGACGGCCACCAGGTCACCCGCCTCGTGCGGGGGGAACGCCGGCGGACCGAACGAGCTGCGCTGGTCGCCTTCGGCCGGCACCATCGACGCCGCCGGCCTCGAAGGCCACGACGCCGTGGTCCACCTGGCCGGCGTGGGCATCGGCGACCACCGGTGGACGGCCGAGCACAAGGCCGCCGTCCTCGCCAGCCGGGTCCAGGGCACGACGCTGCTGGCCTCGACCCTCGCCAAGCTCGACCGTCCACCGAAGGTGCTGGCCTCGGCCTCGGCCGTGGGCTTCTACGGCGACCGTGGCCCGCAGCCCCTCACCGAGGCCGACGGCCCCGGCACCGGCTTCCTGGCCGACGTCGTGCGTCAGTGGGAGGACGCCGCCGAACCGGCAGCCGCCGCCGGCATCCGGGTGGCGCGCCTGCGCAGCGGCGTGGTGCTCACCGACCGGGGCGGGGCGCTCGACAAGCAGCTCCTCCCGTTCAAGATGGGCCTGGGCGGCAAGGTCGGCTCCGGCGAGCAGTACCTCAGCTGGATCAGCCTCGACGACGAGGTGTCCGCCATCCGCCACGTGCTGACCACCGACGCGATCGCCGGCCCGGTCAACCTCACCGCCCCGACGCCGGTGACCAACGCCGAGTTCACCAAGGCCCTGGGCGCGGTGCTCGGGCGGCCGACGGTGCTGCCGGTGCCCAAGCTCGCCCTCCACACCATGTTCGGCAAGGAGATGGTGGCCGAGATGCTCTTCGCCGGCCAGCGGGTGCTGCCGGCCGTCCTCCAGGGATCGGGGTTCGCCTTCGTCGACGAGGAGATCGAGCCCGCCCTCCGCCGCATCCTGGCGAAATGACCGGCGGCGGCGCTCGACCGGGCCGCGGGCTCGAGCCGCTAGCGGAGGCAGGGGCCGGTGTCGGCGCCCAGCCGGGGCTGGTCGAGGACGGCGGTGAGCTCGTCACTGGTGAGGGCGTAGGCGGTGGCCGGCTGGTCGGGCGCCACCGCGAAGGCCACGCCCACGACCTCCCCCTCGGTGTCGACGAGCGCCCCGCCGGAGTCACCCGGCGCCAGCTGGGCGGCGAGGATGTAGATGTCGCGGCGGATGGAGGACTCCCCGTAGAGGTCGCGCCCGAGAGCGTCCACCGCGCTCTCGATCCGGGCCGGCGAGACCTCGACCTCCTCCTGGCCGCCGGGGTGGCCGAAGACGGCGCCGTCGCTGCCGATCTCGGCCGTACCCACCGGCAACGGCGCCTGGTCGAGCCCGGGGACGGCGAGGACGGCCAGGTCGCGGTTGGGATCGAAGACCTCCACCGTGGCCGCCAGCCGGCGACCGTCGGGACGGATCACCGACGGGCGGTCGACACCGGCCACCACGTGGGCGTTGGTGACGATCGTGTCGGTGTCGACCGCGAACCCGCTGCCGGTGAGCACCCGTCCGCAGGCCTGGCCGCTCACCCGCACCGTCGAGTCGATCACCCGGGCCACCAGCTCGGGGGAGAGGGCGGTCGCCACCGGCGGGGCACCCGTGTTGGGGGCGGGCCGGAGCCGGGAGAAGACCTCCGGGAAGTTGGCGTCGGCCACCTGCTGGCGCAGGTCCTGGAGGGGACCGGGGGCACGGGGCGCGGCGGAGTCGATGGCCCGGGCCACCTGCGAGTTGCGCACCTGCCGGGAGATCTCCCCGGGGACGTCGGACAGGGCCGGCAGGAGCAGCCACAGCACCACCAGGACCCCGATGCCGCCGGCGAACGGCGCCTCCGACGTGGTCGGCCATGCGCAGACCGCCAACGGGCAGGAGGCTGCGGAGCCGGAACCCGACCATCTCGCCGAAGGCCGCCCCCAGGCTGGCCACGAGGAGGAAGATGCCGACCGCCATGAGCAGCTTGACCTGGGGATCGGGCGAGTGGACGAGGTCGAGGACCCGGTGGGAGAAGGAGGCCGCCACCACCAGGCCCAGCACCCAGCCGATCCAGCCCGCGACCCGGGCCAGGAGGCCGACGCGGTAGCCACCGGCGACGGCGCCGACGACCACGACCGCGACCACCAGGTCGAACACGTTCATTGGGCGCCGAAGCTACGCCACCGGGACCGGTTCCGGGTCCGATCGGGCTCGGATCGAGCCCCGCGGGATGCCTGATGCAATGATCGGAGGACGCCCAGGCGGGGCGTCGACCCCGACCCGTCCTCCCATGTGCGGAACCGGCCAGGCCCGTCAGCTAACTTTCCCCACAGGAGCCCCATGAGCAACAGACGCGACACCACAGCATGAGCGCCATCCAGCACCTGGTGGGCCGGGAGGTGCTCGACTCCCGCGGCAACCCGACGGTCGAGGTCGAGGTGGTCCTGGAGGACGGGGGCCGGGGACGGGCCATCGTCCCCTCGGGCGCATCCACCGGCAGCCACGAGGCGGTGGAGCGCCGCGACGGCGGCACCCGCTACCTGGGCAAGGGCGTGCAGGGGGCGGTCGACAGCGTCAACGCCGAGATCCGCAACGTCCTGGTCGGTTGGGACGCTTTCGACCAACGGGGCCTCGACTTCCAGCTCATCTCCCTCGACGCCACGCCCAACAAGGCCCGCCTGGGGGCCAACGCCATCCTCGGGGCGTCGCTGGCGGTGGCCCGGGCCGCAGCCGACGAGCTCGACCTTCCCCTGTACCGCTACCTGGGTGGGGCCAACGCCTGCGTGCTGCCCCTGCCGATGCTCAACGTCCTCAACGGCGGGGCCCATGCCGACAATCCCCTCGACATCCAGGAGTTCATGCTCGTCCCGGTGGGCGCGGCGTCGTTCTCCGAAGGGCTGCGGTGGGCCACCGAGTGCTACCACGCCCTCAAGCAGATCCTGAAGGACCGGGGCCTGGCCACCGGGCTGGGCGACGAGGGCGGCTTCGCCCCCGACCTCGGCAACGAGGAGGGGGTGCAGGTGCTGCTGGAGGCGGTGGAGCAGGCCGGCTACCGGCCGGGCGACGACCTCGCCATCGCCCTCGACGTGGCCGCCACCGAGATCTTCGACGCCGGCACCGGCACCTACGTCCTGGCCGGCGGGGGGCGGGAGCTCGACAGCGACGCCTTCGCCGAGTTCCTCACCGGCCTGGTCGACCGGTACCCCATCGTGTCGATCGAGGACGGGATGTCGGAGGACGACTGGGACGGGTGGACGGCGCTGTCCACCTCCCTCGGTCGCCGCATCCAGCTGGTGGGCGACGACCTGTTCGTCACCAACTCCGAACGCCTGGAGCGGGGCATCGCGGCGGGCGTGGCCAACGCCATCCTGATCAAGGTCAACCAGGTGGGATCGCTCACCGAGACCCTCGACACCATGGCCGTGGCCGCCCGGGCCGCCTACCGGTCGGTGATGTCGCACCGCTCGGGCGAGTCGGAGGACACCACCATCGCCGACCTGGCGGTGGCCACCAACTGCGGGCAGATCAAGACCGGCGCCCCGGCCCGCTCGGAACGGGTGGCCAAGTACAACCAGCTGCTGCGCATCGAGGAGGACCTGGGCGAGTCCGCCGTGTTCCGGGGAGGGGCCGAGCTGGCGGTCGCGCCGGCGCCCCGCTCGGCACCCCAATCGGCACAATCGCCATGATCCGCAAGGCGGTGCGGCACCGGGTGGGGGTGGCCGTGGCCGCCCTGGCCCTAGTGGGCGTGCTGTTCCTGGCAGTCTTTCCCACCCAGGCCTGGCTGGCCCAGCGTCGCGACCACGACCAGCTGGCCGAACAGGTGGCCGGCCTGGCGGCCACCAACGAGGCGCTGCGGCAGCGGGCGGCGGTGCTCGACTCCACCGAGGAGATCGAGCGTCTGGCCCGCCTCCACTACCAGCTGGTCCGGCCGGGCGAGGAGGCGTATGTCATCCTGCCCGACGGCATTCCCCCCACCACCAGCCCTCCGCCGCCCGCTCCGGCACCGGCCGAGGAGCAGGGCTGGTTGCGCAGGATGTGGGGCCGGCTTTCGTCGCTGTTCTGATCGCTCCTAACGTTGGCCCGTGGCCGACGTCAACGTGGGGACGAGCGGCTGGTCCTACCCGGAATGGCTGGGTCGCTTCTACCCCAACGGCACCTCCGCGGCCCGGATGCTCGACTTCTACGGCCGGCGGTTCGCAACCGTCGAGGCCCACGCCACCTATCGCCGGCTGCCGTCGGCCTCGGCCCTCGAGCGCTGGCGGAGCCAGGTGCCGCCCGGGTTCAGATTCGCCGCCAAGGCGCACATGGGCATCACCCACCGCCGCGACCTCGACGGGGTGGAGGACCGGGTGGCGGCCTTCCTCGCCGCCGTCGCCCCCCTGGGGGACAACCTCGGGCCGGTGCTCTTCAGCCTGCCCCACCACGACCCCGACCTGGCGCGTCTCGACCGGCTGCTGGGCGCCCTGCCCCCGCCCCCCGAGGGGCCGGTGGCGGCGTTCGAGCTCGGCCCCAACTGGTACACCAGTGAGGTGATCAGCCGCCTCGAGGCCCATCACGCGACCCTGGTCGTGGTCGACAACGACGCCGAGCGGGAGGCGCACGCGCCTCTCACCATCGGGCCGGTGGCCTATGTCCGCCTCCGCCGGGAACGCTACGACCGGGCCGGGCTGGAGGCGTGGGCCGAGAAGTTGGCCACGCTGCGGGCCGGTGGGCGCGACAGCTTCGTCTACCTCAAGCACGACGAGCAGGGCGACGGCCCCCGCTACGCCCGGCGCCTGTCCGAGCTGCTGGCGACCAAGTGAGCCCGACCGCGACGACGGACGATGTGACCGCGGTCACCGTCCTGCTCGGACGGCCGCCGCAGGGCGACTTCGAGGTGGTGGTCCGCGACCACGAGGGCCGGCCGGTCGTGATCCGCAACGCCCCCCTGATGGGGGACGGCACACCGATGCCCACCCGGTACTGGCTGGTGCACGCCGAGCTGCGGCGCCAGGTGAGCGGACTGGAGTCGTCGGGCGGGGTGCGGGCGGCGGAGGCCGCCGTCGATCCCCGGGAGCTGGCCCTGGCCCACGAACGCCACGCGGCCGAGCGTGACGCGGCGCTGCCCCCCGGCCACGTCGGACCCCGGCCCTCGGGCGGCGTCGGCGGCACCCGCAAGGGGGTCAAGTGCCTCCATGCCCACTACGCCTGGCACCTGGCCGGCGGCGACGACCCGGTCGGACGGTGGGTCGGGGCGCGATTGGCCGAGATGCAGAACGAAGCATGACCGGGGCGCGGGCCGCCATCGACTGCGGCACCAACTCCACCCGGCTCCTGGTGGTGGACGCCGGCGGGGCCACGCTCGAGCGCCTCATGCGCATCACCCGCCTGGGCCAGGGCGTCGACGCCACCGGCCGGCTGGCGCCGGAGGCCGTCGAGCGCACCGTGGCCGTCCTCTCCGAGTACCGCCGGGTCCTCGACCGGCTGGGCGTGGACCGGGTGCGCATGACGGCGACGTCGGCCGCCCGCGACGCGGCCAACCGGGACGACTTCTTCGACGCCGCCGAGGCCGCCGTCGGCGTGCGTCCCGAGCTGCTGGGGGGCGACGAGGAGGCCCGGCTGTCCTTCCTCGGTGCCACCGCCGAGCTCGACCCCGCCGACGGTCCCTTCCTCGTGGTCGACATCGGCGGCGGCTCCACCGAGTTCGCCGTCGGGACGCCGCGGCGAGCCGACGCCGGCGGCGGAGGTCCCGCCGGCCCGGGTCCCGACGGTGTCGTGTCCATCGACATCGGCTGCGTTCGCATGACGGAGAAGTTCCTCCACTCCGACCCTCCCGCCCCCGAGGAGCTGAGCGGCGCCCTCACCGTCACCCGCGACTACCTCGACGACGTGGTCCGCGACCTGCCGGCGGCGGCGGGCGCGGCGTGCCTCGTGGGACTGGCCGGCACGGTGTCGGCGGTGGCCGCGGTGGAGCTCGGCATCGACTACGACCGTGACCGGATCCATCATTTCCGCCTCACCCGGGAGGCGATCGAGGATGTCTTCCGCACCCTGGCCACCGAGACCCGCGCCCAGCGGGTGCACAACCCCGGCCTGGAGGCGGAGCGGGCCGACGTCATCGTCGGGGGGGTCGTCGTGCTGGCCGCGATCATGCGCTACTTCGGTTTCGCCGACTGCCTGGTCAGCGAGGCCGACATCCTCGACGGCCTCGTCATGAGCATCGCTTGACAGCCGGACGGAGTGGGACGGTCCGCCCTCGACAGGCCCTCCCCTCGGCAGCACGGTTAGGGTCGGACGGAATGGCCATCGGTGATCGCGTCCCGACCCAGCTCCGGGGCCGCCGGGTGGTTCTGCGACCGCTCGCCGCCGCCGACTTCGATGGCTGGCGGGAGGTCCGGCAGCGCAACCGGGGCTGGCTGACCAAGTGGGAGCCCAAGCCGCCGCCCGGCGCACCCGACGACACCGAGAGCCGCCCCGCCTTCGTGGCCCGCTGCGGCGCCCGGGAGCGGGAGTGGCAGATGGGCTCCGGCTACGGGTTCGGGATCTTCGTCGACGGGCGCTTCGCGGGCGAGATCAACCTGTCGGGCGTGCAGCGGGGGCCGTTCCAGAACGCCTACGTGGGCTACTGGATCGACGAGGCCCACGCCGGCCACGGCTACGTGCCGGAAGCGCTGGTGGTGGCGGCCCGGTTCGCCTTCGAGGACCTGGGCCTGCACCGGCTGCAGGTGGCGATCATCCCCCGCAACCGGGCCAGCCGCCGGGTGGCGGAGAAGCTCGAACTGCGGGAGGAGGGCATCGCCTACCGCTACCTGGCCATCAACGGGGTGTGGGAGGACCACATCCGCTACGCCCTCACCACCGAGGACTGGAACGACCGCCGCACCGAGCTGCTGTCGGCGTGGGTGGGCGACCAGCCCCGGGTGAAGCCGAGGTCCTGACCAGGCCCGTTACAGGTACCCCATGGGGTCGACGGGCTCGCCGTCGATGCGGACCTCGAAGTGGAGGTGGGGCCCGGTGCAGGCGCCGGTGCAACCCACCCGGCCGATCGTCTGGCCGGCCGTGACCCGCTCGCCGTCCGACACCAGAATCGTGCTCTGGTGGCCGTAGAGGGTGGCCATGTTGCCCCCGTGCTCGATGACGGTGGCATTGCCGTACCCCCCGAGGCTGCCGGTGCTGGCCACCACGCCGTCGGCGGCGGCGATGATGGGCGTGCCCGACGAGGCCCCGATGTCGATGCCGGTGTGGAGGCGGGCGTCGCCGTAGATGGGGTGGATCCGGTACCCGAAGGCCGACGTGATGGGCGCCCCCGGGACGGGATAGAGGAGCCCGCCAACGCTGGCCGGCAGGTCGTCGATGGCGGAGGCGAGGGCCTCCGGGTCGGCGCCGGCGGCGGGTGCGGCGCCGGCGGCAGGCGCGGCCGCGGCCTGGCGGGCCGCTTCCCGGGCTGCGGCCCGCTGGCGCAGGGTCTCGGCGATGGCCGCCGACTCCTGCTCGAGCACGTCGACCTGGGCCTGGAACTCCTCCTTGCGGGCCAACACCTGGCTCCGCAGCTCCTCCTGCCCGGCCAGCTCCACCGCCGCGTCCGACCGCACCGCGTCCTGCGCGTCGCGCGCCTCCTGGAGGCGGTCGCGCTCGCCCGCCACCACGTTGCGCTGGACGAGGGCGTCGTCGCGCGACTCCGTCAGCTGGTCGCGGAGGTCGCTCACCTCGTTGCGGAGGCGCTCGTTCTCGGCGATGACGTCGGCCTGGCTGCCGACGACCGCCTTCAGGTACGACCGCCGCACGACCAGCTCGTCGATGCTCCCCGAACCCAGCAGCATCCCCGCGTAGCGGGCCGCCTCCGACTGGCCGGTGTAGGCGGCGATGGCCTGCTGGGCGAGGGCGTGCTTGGCCGCCGTGAGCTCCACCGTGGCCTCGCCCAAGCGCGCCTCGGTGCGGCGCTGCTCGGCCTCCAGGGTCGACAGCCGGGACTGGGCCGCGTCGACCGTGCGCTGCACGCCGGCGATTTGATCGTCGAAGCCGGCGACCTTGGCATCGAGGTCGCCGAGCCGGCTCGAGCTGGCGTCGATCAGGCCGAGCAGCCGTCCCTCCTCGGCCGACGCCTCCGTGACCTCGGCCTGGAGGGACTCGATCTGGCCGTCGACCCGGGACTTGTCGTCCTCCGTCTGGGCCATGGCCCGTAAGTCCGCGAATCCGGGAGCGAAGCCGGGCAGCACCACCAGCACGGCCGCGGCCGCGATCACCAGGCGCGCCACCCTGCGGGATTTCACTGCCGCCACGCTAGCAACACCAGTCACACGAGCAACAGCCAACTACGCCCACCTCACTGCACAGACGTCGTGAGAGACGTCAGACGTCGAGGAAGCGGCTTACCGCCAATGCGGAACCCACCGTCCCCACGAGGACACCGACCACCAGCAACAGGAGCCCGGTGCCGGCGACGTCGCCGCTCGTCACCAGGAACTGCTTGAACAGCTGGATGTCGTTGCGGGCGCCCGTGATCCGGCTCTGGATCAGGTCGCGTCCGATCCACACCACGCCGTAGGCGAGGGCGGCCCCGGCCAGGCCCTGGATGAGGCCCTCGAGCATGAACGGTATTCGGATGAACCAGTTGGTGGCCCCGACCAGCTTCATCACCGCCACCTCCCGGCGGCGGGCGAAGATGGCCATGCGGATGGTGTTGAGGATGAGCAGCGACGCGGCGGCCAGCAGCACCGCCGCCACCGCCCACAGCATGATCTGGAGGAAGTTGGTGACCGACACCAGGGCGTCGACCTCCTCCTTGGCGTAGCTCACCCGGAACACGCCGGCGGTGTCCTGGAAGCGCTCGCCGATGAGCTTGGTCTGCTCGGCCTGTTTGGGCACCACCCGGTACGACGGCGGGATCTGCTCGACGGTGAGGCTGTCGCGGACGTCGGGCTCGTTGGCGAAGATCTGGCGGAACTCGTCGAAGGCCTCGGGCTTGCTGACGTAGTGGTAGCGCCGGACCTCGGGCATGGCCTTGAGCTGGCGGTCGATGGCCTCCGACTCGGGGGCCGAGGCGTCGGGCTTCATGAAGATGGAGAGCTCGACGTTGTCCTTCCACTGCACCGTGGCCCGGTCGACCCCCCGCTTCACGAGCAGGGCGCCCCCGACGAGCGTGAGCGACACCGCCACCGTGAGCAACGCAGCCGACGCCATCGACAAGTTCCGCCGCAGATTGGAGACGGTCTCACGCGCAACATAGGAAAGATTGACTGCCATGACCTAATGCCTTTGCCCTTGACTGTGCCTTTGACTGTGCCTTTGACCTGGGCGGCGGCCACTCCCGGCGCCGAAGGCGCCCGCTGTGGCTGCCGCCCCCGGCAAGCGGTCAGCGCGGAGGCGGCCGGCTCCGCCGGCCGCCGTAGCCCCGCCAACTCGTCCGAGCGCAGCGAGGACGATCAAGTAAACGCTCCGTAGACGCCGCGGGCCTGGTCACGGACGAGCGAGCCGCGGTCGAGCTCGACCACCCGCCGGCGCATGGTGTCGACGATGCCCGCGTCGTGGGTGGCCATGACGACGGTGGTGCCGGTGCGGTTGATGCGGTCGAGCAGGCGCATGATGCCCACCGACGTGTTGGGGTCGAGGTTGCCGGTGGGCTCGTCGGCCAGGAGGATCAGCGGCCGGTTGACGAACGCCCGGGCCACCGAAACCCGCTGCTGCTCGCCGCCCGACAGCTCGCTGGGGAAGTGGTCCCGCTTCTTGGACAGGCCGACCAGGTCGAGGACCTGGGGCACCTGGGCCTGGATGACGTGGGCCGGGCGGCCGATGACCTCGAGGGCGAAGGCCACGTTCTCGTAGGCCGTCTTGTTGGGCAGGAGCTTGAAGTCCTGGAACACGCAGCCGATGTTGCGGCGCAGGAGCGGCACCTTCCACGACCCGAGCTGGCCGATGTCCTTGCCCGCCACCCAGATGCGGCCCGAGTCGGGCTTCTCCTCCTTGAGCAGGAGCCGGATGAGCGTCGACTTCCCGGAGCCGGTGGGGCCCACGAGGAAGACGAACTCCTGCTTGGCGATGTCGAGCGACAGGCCCCGCAGCGCGGTCACGTTGCCCTTGTAGACCTTGGTGACGTTGCGAAGTCGGATCATGGGTGCCCGATCATGGGTGCCTGAGCTTGCCTCCCCGAATGAGTGTCCCGAATGAGTATCGCGGGGACGATGCGGCAGGCCCGATGGTAACGGTTACCGGCCGCCGGGTGCGACCACCCCCCGCCCGCTCCCCGACTCGGGGGAGGACGCTCAGGCCCGCCCCCTCTGCCGCCACCGCAGCCACGACTCCATGAACCCGTCGAGGTCGCCGTCGAGGACGGCCCCGATGTTGCCCACCTCGTGGTCGGTGCGCAGGTCCTTGACCATCTGGTAGGGGTGCAGGACGTAGGAACGGATCTGGCTGCCCCACGCCACGTCGCGCTGCTCGCCGGCCAGCACCGCCATCTCCAGCCGGCGCTCCTCGCGTGCCCGCTCGGCCAGCTTGGCGGCCAGGACCTTCATGGCCACGTCCTTGTTCTGGTGCTGGCTGCGCTGGTTCTGGCACGACGCCACGATGCCGGTGGGGATGTGGGTGATGCGCACCGCCGAGTCGGTGACGTTGACGTGCTGGCCCCCGGCGCCCGACGACCGGTAGGTGTCGATGCGCAGGTCCTTCTCCTCGATCTCGACCTCGCCCGACAGGTCCTCGAGGAACGGGACCGCCTCCACCGAGGCGAAGGCGGTGTGGCGACGGGCCTGGGAGTCGAACGGCGAGATCCGCACCAGGCGGTGGACGCCCTTCTCCGCGCTCATCAGCCCGTAGGCGTAGCGGCCCCGGACGATGAAGGTGGCCGACGTGATCCCCGCCTCGGTGCCGGAGGACACCTCCTCCACCTCCACCGCGAACCCCCGCCGCTCGGCCCACCGCAGGTACATGCGCAGCATCATCTCGGCCCAGTCCTGGGCGTCGGTGCCGCCGGCGCCCGAGTGCACCTCGCAGACGGCGTCGAGCTCGTCGTGCTCCCCCGAGTACATGGCCCGAAGCTCGAGCACGGCCAGGTCGCCCTCGAACCCGGCGATGCCCGTCTCCAGCTCGGACTCGAAGGACTCGTCGTCCTCCTCCCGGGCCAGCTCGTAGAGCACCTCGAGATCGGACAGCCGCCGCCCCAACCCGTCGAGCTCGTCGACGTCGTCCTTCACCCGGGCCATCTCCCCCGTGACCGCCCGCGCCGAGTCCGGGTCGTCCCACAACGAGGGCTCCGAAGCCAACCGCTCCAACTCCGTCAACCGGGACCTACGCCCCGGCAGATCAAGCGTCTTCTCCATCTCCCCGAGCCGCCCCCGCAGCCCCTCGAGCGAGTCCGAAAAATCCCTCACAGGCAGATCAACTGCCTGGACCCGCCTTCGGCGGGACTGACCCTCTGTTCCGACAAACCAAGTTCGCTTCGCTCACGGTTTGTCGGGCCAACTCGCTTCGCTCGCCGGCCTGACGGGTCGGACCGGTAGCTGGCGGCTACTTCCCGTGGCACAGCTTGAACTTTTTGCCGCTTCCGCAGTAGCAAGGTTGGTTGCGGCCGAGCTTCTCGTGCTCGCTGCGGACGACCTGGGCCACCGTGGGGGTGTCGTCGACGGGTGCCGCCGGGGCCACGGCGTCGGGGTTCGCCGCAGCTTCCCGCACCGCGGCCTGCTTCACCGCGGCGGAGCCCGTCACCGGGTCCTCCGGTCCTTCGTACTGCACGTTGAGCAGCTCCGGCTGGGGGGCGTTCTCGACCACCACTTCGAGGTGCATCACGTAGCGGACGAAGTCGTCGGAGATGGCGTCGATCATCTGGCCGAACATGTCGAAGCCCTCCCGCTGCCACTCCGAGAGGGGGTCCTTCTGGCCCATGGCCCGGAGGTTGATGCCCTCCTGGAGGTAGTCCATCTCGTAGAGGTGCTCGCGCCAGCGCTGGTCGAGGATCGAGAGCATGACCCGGCGCTCGATCTCCCGCATGGTGTCGGCGCCCAGGGACTCCTCGCGCTGCTCGTAGTAGCGCAGGGCCTCGGCCAGCAGGCTCTCCCGGATCTGGGCCGCGTTCTTGGCGCCGGCCAGCTCCTCCGGTGTGAACCCGGTGGGGAAGTAGGTGGCGATGTCGTGGAGGAGGCCGTCGAGGTTCCAGTCCTCGGCGTAGTCGGTGGAGCAGAACACGCCCGCCTGGCGCTCGATCACCTTGGTGAGATGGGTGAGCGCCTCGTCGCGGAGGTCGGCCCCGTCGAGGATCTGCTGGCGGCGCCGGTAGACCACCTTGCGCTGCTCGTTCATGACCTCGTCGTACTTGAGGACGTCCTTGCGGATCTCGGCGTTGCGGGCTTCGACCGTGCCCTGGGCCTTCTCGATGGCCCGGGTGACCATCTTGGCCTCGATGGGGACGTCGTCGGGGAGGGCCTTGCCCATCACCCACGACATGGCGCCGGTGGCGAACAGGCGCATCAGCTCGTCCTCGAGGGACAGGTAGAAGCGGCTCTCGCCGGGGTCGCCCTGGCGGCCCGACCGGCCCCGGAGCTGGTTGTCGATGCGCCGGCTCTCGTGGCGTTCGGTGCCGAGCACGTAGAGCCCGCCCAGGTCGCGCACCTTGTCGCCCTCGGCCGAGCACTCGGCCTGGTAGGCCTTGTGCAGCTCCTCGAACCGGGCCTTGCCGTCGGGCTCCTCGAGGAGGAGGCCCTCGGCGAGGGTGTCGAGGCTGGCCAGGCCCTCGGCGTTGCCGCCCAGGTGGATGTCGACGCCCCGGCCCGCCATGTTGGTGGCGACCGTGACGGAATGCAGCCGCCCCGCCTGGGCCACGATCACGGCCTCCCGCTCGTGCTGCTTGGCGTTGAGGATGGAGTGGCGCACGCCCCGCTTGTCGAGCAGCCGGGACAGGCGCTCGGACTTCTCGACCGACACCGTGCCGACCAGCACCGGCTGGCCGGCCTCGTAGCGCTCGGCGATGTCGTCGACGACCGCGTTGAACTTGGCCTCCTCCGACTTGTAGATCAGGTCGGGGTGGTCGACCCGCACCATGTTGCGGTGGGTCGGGATCGGCACCACCGCCAGGTCATAGGTGTGGGCGAACTCGGCGGCCTCGGTCTCGGCCGTGCCGGTCATGCCCGCCAGCTTCTTGTACATGCGGAAGTAGTTCTGGAGGGTGATGGTGGCGAGGGTCTGGTTCTCGTGCTTGATCCGCACCCGCTCCTTGGCCTCCACCGCCTGGTGCAGACCCTCCGACCAGCGCCGACCCTCCAGGATGCGGCCGGTGAACTCGTCGACGATCTTGACCTCGCCGTTCTGGATGACGTAGTCGTCGTCGCGCTTGTAGAGCTCCTTGGCCCGCAGGGCGGCCTGGAGCTGGTGGACATAGTTGGCCGAGAGCTCGTCGTAGAGGTTCTCGACGCCCAGCGCCCGCTCGACCTTGGTGATGCCCGCCTCGAGGGGGAAGACGGTGCGCTTCTCCTCGTCGACCTCGTAGTCGTCGTCGCGGACGAGGGTGCGGACGATGCTGGAGAACTTGTAATAGAGGGCCGCCGCGTCCTGCACCTGGCCGCTGATGATCAGCGGGGTGCGAGCCTCGTCGACCAGGATGGAGTCGACCTCGTCGACGATGGCGTAGGAGTGGTTGCGCTGCACCATCTGCTCGCGCGACATGGCCATGTTGTCGCGGAGGTAGTCGAACCCGAACTCGTTGTTGGTGCCGTAGGTGATGTCGGCCCCGTAGGCCTGGCGCTTCATCTCGGGCTGGTCGTACTTGGGCAGCACGATACCGATGGTGAGGCCCAACCAGCGGTGGATCTGGCCCATCCACTTCGCGTCGCGCTCGGACAGGTAGTCGTTGACGGTGATCACGTGCACGCCGCGCCCGCTCAGGCCGTTGAGGTAGACGGGAAGGGTGGACACGAGGGTCTTGCCCTCACCGGTCTTCATCTCCGCGATCCACCCGAAGTGCATGGCCGCCCCACCCATGAGCTGGACGTCGTAGTGGCGCTGGCCGATGGTGCGCCGGCCGGCCTCGCGGGTGACGGCGAAGGCCTCCAGGAGGATGTCGTTCAGGGCCTCGTCGATGGCGTCGTCGCCCTCGGACCGGACCCGGTCGATCTGTTCACGGAACTCCACCGTCTTGTGCTGGAGATCGGCGTCGGACAGCGCCTCGATCTCGCGCTCGAAGGCGTTGATGTCGGGCACCAGGGTGGTGAGCGCCTTGAGCTTCTTGCCCTCCCCGGCGCGGAGGACCTTCGTCAGGATCGACATGCTCCTCAGTCTACCGGGGGGCGCCTCGGCGCCGGGTGGTCGGGTGTGGACACCGGAGCTCGCATCCGGGCCACAATGGGACCGTGGCGCGGACGGAGGACGAGCTCGGCGGACGGGAGCCGGAGCGCCTGGTGGACCCGCGCCCCGGCGCCGGCCCGGCCGCTGCCGACGGCGGTCCGGCCGATGGCGGTCCGGCCACTGCCGACGGCCTGGCCACTGCCGACGGCCCGGCTACTGGCGGTCCGGCCACTGCCGACGGTCCGGCCACTGCCGACGGTCCGGCCACTGCCGACGGTCCGGCCACTGCCGACGGCCCGGCCGCTGACGGTCCGGCCGCTGGCGGTCCGGCCGCTGACGGTCCGGCCGCTGGCGGTCCGGCCGCTGACGGTTCGGCCCATGGGGTGCTGGACGGGGGCGGGCGGGACGACCGCGCATCGGGCGACCGTCGACCCCCTCCTCCGGTGCGACCGGCGGGAGGGCGGGCGGGCGATGCCGCGACCGATCGGGACCAGGTCGACTTCACCGCCGTCGCCACCTGGCTCCGCCGGCGGGGGCTGCTGAGCCCGGCCCGACTCCCCCGTCCCCCGGTCCTGATCCCCGCCCGCGAGCGGGCCGCCACCGGTGGCCCCGCAAGCCAGATCGGGGCAGGGGACATCGGGGAAGGCGGCGGCGGGGCGGCTCCGCTCCGGTCGGCGACCGTGGTCGAGCGCTTCCTGGGCACCCGGGGCACCGACCCCGGGGTGGCGGCCATGCCGTGGCAGCAATGGGACTGGACCCCCGACGCCGCCACCCGGCCGGTCACCAAGGATCGGCTGGGCCGGGGCATCCTGGTGGTCGCCACCGTCGCCTACGTCTGGCTGTTCTCCTACTGGACCATGCGTCACCACGACGGCTACGGCACCCAGGCCTTCGACTTCGGTATCTACGACCAGGGCCTTTGGCTGATGAGCCGCTTCAAGCGGCCCTTCGTCACGGTGATGGGCCGCCACCTCTTCGGCGACCACACCTCGTTCATCATGCTCCCGCTGGTGCCCGTCTACTGGATCCTGCCCTCGGCCAAGGTCCTCCTCTTCGCCCAGGCGGCGGCCCTCGGCGGGGCGGCGGTGCCGGTGTTCCTCCTCGCCCGCGAGAAGCTCAACTCCGAGCGCCTGGCCGCCATCCTGGCCGTCGTCTACCTGCTCCACCCGGCGGTGGCGTTCACCAACCTGGAGCAGTTCCACCCCGACGCCTTCGAGCCCGTCATCGTCCTGTTCGCGCTCTGGTTCATGGTCAGGCGGCGATGGCTGGGCTTTTTGATCTGCGTCGGCCTGGTGCTCCTGGTGAAGGAGGACGTGGCCCTGCTCACCCTGCCCCTCGGGATCTACGTCGCCATCCGCCACGACCGGCGGGTGGGCGTGATCGCCTCGCTGATGTCCCTGGTGATGATCTCGGCCGCCCTCTGGTGGATCCTGCCCATGTACAACGGCGTGGGCAGCCTGAACTCCTGGCGGGTGCCCTTCGGGGGGTTGGGCGGCCTGGTCAAGACCGTCCTCTTCCATCCCGGCGACTTCATCAGCTACGCCACCGAGAAACCCCGCACCTGGTACGTGTGGCAGATGTTCACGCCGGTCGCCTTCATGCCGCTCCTCGACCCGAAGCTGCTCGCCGTCGCCGTTCCGGTGCTGGCCGCCAACGTCCTGAGCACCTTCTATTACCAGTACGACTTCCACTACCACTACGGCACCCTCCTCCTGCCGATGCTCCTGGGCGCCACGATCTTCGCCATCTCCCGGGCCCGGTCGATGGCGGGCCGGCAGGTGATGGTGGGCATCGTGGCCGCCAGCACCCTGGTCACCGCCTACCTGTGGGGCCCGACCCCCCTCGGGCGCAACGAGGCCGCCATCGCCTCGCCCGACGGAAACAGCATCCCGTTCCTGGAGCGGGCCAACGACATCATCCCCCGGGATGCGGTGCTCTCCGCCTTCTACGGCTACGTGCCGCACTTCGACCACCGGGAGGAGATCTACATGTTCCCCAACCCGTTCGCGGCGTCGTACTGGGGGACGTTCAAGACCGAGGGGCAGCGCCTGCCGCAGGCCGACCGGGTGGAGTACATCCTGCTGCCCACCGCCCTCGACCCGCAGCCCAAGGGAGTCCTCGATCAGATCCGGGGCGACTACGAGACGATCATGGAGGAGGGCAACGTCACCCTCCTGCGCAAGAAGGGCCTCAGCCCGTAGGGCGCCCCATCTCGTGGCGGACACCGCCGGGGACGCTCTCGACGCTCGAGCCCTCGCAGTCGCCCTCGTTGACGTGGCTGTGCTCCCGCTCGGGCACGATCGAGCCGTCGGCCGTGGGGGTGGTGAACACCACCCGTGAGTGGGTGAGGTCGGAGCACCGGGTGAGGGCCGAGTAGTACTCGGTCCACATCACCGACCACCGGTCGAGTCCGGTGACCTCGTCGCGGACCCGGATGCGGCCGATGAGGCGGCCGGCCCCGGAATCCACGTCGGCGAGATCGGCGACCGAGGCCGCCCACCATCCGGGCTCGTCGGTCCACACCCGGAGCCGGTAGGACCGGCCGGCGACCCACGGGTAGGAGATCCGGCAGCTCCACCCGGTGCCCTCGCCGGAGAAGGGGCCCGGGTACTCGCCCTCGGCGCCCAGCGCGTCCCAGATGGAAAAGATGGCGATGCGGTCGAGGCGGCGGGTGGTGAGGTTGCCCCAGGTCTGCAGGCCCAGGTAGCCGCCGTCGCCGCCCGCCAGCCGGAACTGGTGGGCCCAGAACCAGGTGGTGCGGGGACCGGGGTCGACCTCGGGGGTGAGCACGTGCTCGAAGGCGCCGAACCCACCGTCGCGCCCGGCCGGCGGCCAGAACCACTCGGTGTACGTCCCCCGGGGCCGCAGCAGGGTCAGGTTCCCCCGCTCAGGTGGCGGTCTCGATCTGGGCCCGGAGCTGGAGCTTCACCAGGATGTTGGCCACGTGGTTGCGAACCGTGTTCTCCGACACGCCCAGCCGCTCGGCCACGTCGTGGTTGCCCAGGCCCAGGGCGACCATCTTGAGGATCTCCACCTCGCGCTCGGACAGCTTGGGCCCGGACCCGAGCAGCGACTCCTTGATGGTGCCCACCTGGCCCTCGAACTCGTTGAGCAGCTTGGACGCCAGCGAGGGCGAGATGAGGCTCTGGCCGGCGTACACGGCCCGCACCGCGTCGGCCACCTCCTCGATCGACACCTCTTTGAGCAGGTACCCGTTGGCGCCCGCCCTGACCGCCCCGTAGAGGTCGTCCTCCTCGTCGCTCACCGTGAGGACGATGATCCGGGTGGTCGGGAAGAGCTGGCGGATGATGCGGGTGGCGTCGATGCCGCCCAGGCGGGGCATGCGGACGTCCATCAGCACCACGTCGGGCGCCAGCTCCTCGACCCGGGTCACGGCCTGCTCACCGTCGCCCGCCTCGGCGACGACGACGATGTCCTCCTCCGCCTCCAGCACCATGCGGAGGCCCTTGCGGAACAGGTCGTGGTCGTCGCAGACGAGCACCCGGATGGGCTCGCCGCCGGGCTCCTTCACAGGGGTGCCGTCACTGGGAGATCCGCCTCAGCATCCGGTCAGCGGGCCTGTTCCGTCGGCATTCGGTCAGTTGGCATTCGGTCAGTTGGCATTCGGTCAGTTGGCATTCGGTCAGTTGGCATCGATCAGCCCGACGTCGCCGTCGTTGCGGCGGTAGACGACCGCAGCCACGCCGGTATCGGCGTTGGTGAAGAAGAAGAAATCGTGGCCCAGCATGTCCATCTGCAGCGCCGCTTCCTCGGGGGTCATGGGCTTGATCTCGAACCGCTTGGTCTTCACGATCCGGGAGACGTTCGACCCGGCCTCCCCGTCACCGGAATCGTCGCTCTCGGGAGGCAGGTCCTGGTGACCCGAGTCTACCGGCCCCCGTCGGGGGTGGGACCGGCTCTGCAGGCGGGACTTGAGCTTCTCCATCTGGTGCTCGAGCTTGTCGATCACCCGGTCGACCGAAGCGAAGGCGTCGGACGACGCCGCCTTGGCCCGGATGACATGGCCGTGGCCCCAGACGGTGACCTCGCACACCTCCTTGGCCGAGATGCGGGGGTTCTTCTCCTCGGAGAAGTGGACCTCGGCGTGCTCCCACCCGTCGAGATGGCGGCTGAGCTTGGTGATCTTCTCCTGGGCCATGGCGCGCAGGCCTTCGGAGACCTCGACGTTGCGGCCTCGAATCGTCACGTCCACTCTCGTGCTCCTCTGCTTCCACGTTCCCTTGACGAGGGCATGGCCGTGTGCGGCTGACCTGGTCTTTTCCCCCACACTCGCCTGCCGGAGAGCTCACGGGCCCCAGCGGTGGCGGCCGTCGACGACGACCCGGCACCGCCCGTGGTTCCCGTTTTCCTCCCTCTCCCGTCGGAGCCCGCCAATCGGGCTCCTGCGGGGCAGGGCTTACTCCTAAGCCGCACCATGCTCAGCAACCACGGGTTGCCTTACGTGGGTCGTTTCGCCTGCGACTGGCGTCGACTTTCAACCACAGACCCACACACGGCCACACGCTCGGAGTGTATGCCCGACCACGGGAGGCGGCGACGGGAGGCGGTGCGGGCCGCGGCGACCACGTGGACCTCGACCGCGCCGGCCGCCTTGAGGGCCCGGGCGGCGGCTGAAACGGTGGCCCCGCTGGTGACGACGTCGTCGACCAGCAGGACCCGCGCCGGCGACGGGCGGGCGGGGCGGAACACGGGGCCCGCCCGGCGCACGTCGAGCGGCTGGCCCGTCTGGGCCGGACCGGGTGGGCGCAGGAGCAGCCGGCGGCAGGCGACGCCGGGCCCCAGGCGACGGGCCACGGCCCGGGCCAGCAGCTCGGCCTGGTCGAACCCTCGCCCGCGCCGGCGGGCGTCGGTGGTGGGGGCCCACGTCACCACGTCGACCACCAGGCCCTCGGCCTGGACGATCCCGGCCATCGCCCGGGCGAGGAACGGCAGGGACGACCGGGCGTTGCGGTACTTCAGTCGGGCGACCAGCTCCCGGGCTGCCCCCTCGTAGGCGAGGAACGCCAGGCAGGTGTCGAGGGCCGGCGGTGGTGGGAGGACGGGCGCCCGGCGAAGCTCGGCCGCGCACCCGGGGCACGGCGCCGCCCCGAGGGCACCGCACACCGGGCACGACACTGGCAGGAACACGAACGAAACGCTACAGAAAGGGTGAGACAGCCACTTGCACGTCGTCAATACAGTCGAGTGTGCAGAAACCAGCGATATACAAGGGTTTCTGCACACTCGGGGTCGAGCCGGACCGCGGCGCTCGCGATGTCCTCGCCTGCGACGACGTTCCGGACGTCGCCCGGGGCGACAACCTCTACCGGCCGGGCGGCCTAGGTCCCGACGGTCCAGGACGTGAGGTACTCCTGCTGCTCGGGGGTGAGGACGTCGATGGTGATGCCCATGGTGTCGAGCTTCAGGCGGGCGACTTCCTCGTCGATCTCCGGCGGGACGTCGTAGACCCTCGTCTCCAGCTCGCCCCGGCGGGACAGCACCCACTCCGCGCACAGGGCCTGGTTGGCGAAGCTCATGTCCATCACGGCCGCCGGGTGGCCCTCGGCCGCCCCCAGGTTGACCAGGCGTCCCTCGGCGACGACCAACAGGCGCCGGCCGCCCAGGTCGAAGGCCTCGACCGACGGGCGGGCGGGCTGGCGTCCGCCGGCGGCCTCCGCCATCTCGGCCAGGGCGCCCAGGTCGATCTCGATGTCGAAGTGGCCGGAGTTGGCCAGGATGGCGCCGTCCTTCATGACCTCGAAGTGCTCCCGGCGCAGGACGTCGCGGTCGCCCGTGACGGTGATGAAGATGTCGCCCTCGCGGGCGGCGTCGGCCATCGGCATGACCCGGAAGCCGTCCATGATGGCCTCGAGGGCCCGCAGGGGGTCGACCTCGCACACGATGACGTGGCCGCCCATCCCGTCGGCCCGGCTCGACACGCCCTTGCCGCAGTAGCCGTAGCCGGCGACCACGATGGTCTTGCCCGCCAGCAGCACGTTGGTGGCCCGGATGATGCCGTCGAGGGTGGACTGGCCGGTGCCGTAGCGGTTGTCGAACATGTGCTTGGTGTTGGCGTCGTTGACGGCCACGATCGGGAACTTGAGGGCGCCGTCGAGCTCCATGGCCCGCAGCCGGATCACCCCGGTGGTGGTCTCCTCGGTGCCGGCGATGACCTCGCCGACCTGGTCGGGGCGCTCCCGGTGCAGGCGCGACACCAGGTCGCAGCCGTCGTCCATGGTGACCTGGGGGTGGGCGTCGAGGATGGCGTCGAGGTGGCGGAAGTAGGTCTCGGTGTCCTCGCCCTTGATGGCGTAGGTGGGGATGCCGTCGTCGATGGCGAGGGAGGCGGCCACGTCGTCCTGGGTCGACAGGGGGTTCGACGCGCAGGCCACGACGTTGGCGCCGCCGGCCTTCAGCGTGCGCAGCAGGTTGGCCGTCTCGGTGGTGATGTGGAGGCAGGCGGCGATGGTGACGCCGTCGAGGGGGCGCTCCTTCTCGAAGCGGGCCCGGATGCTGGCCAGCACCGGCATGTGGCTGTCGGCCCACGCGATGCGCTGGCGTCCCAGCTCGGCGAGGGAGGCGTCGGCAAAATCGCCGGCCGGGGTCGACGCGGAAGAGGTCTGCTCGGTCATTCGGGTGGGATTCCTTCCGGATTCGATGGTTCTGGGTTGGTGAGCTCGTCTGCCGCCCGCTCGCCGGCCGACGTGGCCAGGGCGCGCTTGATGTCGTCCTGGGCCGGGATGGGGCCGGGGTCGACGCCCTCCTGGAGGGCCATGTGGATCGACGTGACGTCGCCGACGAGGATGAGGTCGAGGAGCTGGGCCAGCTCGCCCTCGCCCTCGGCCTGCACCTCCTCGATGCCGGCCACCACCTCGTCGAGGAGGCGGTAGGTGAGCTCGAAGCGGTGCATGACCTGCGGGTGCTCGAAGTCGTGGCGCAGGCCGACCAGGGTCATCACCTGGCGGGTGACGTCGCCGTGCTGGCCCCATCCCGAGAGCTCGTTGTGGCACAGCTCGGGCTGCGTGTTCCAGAAGGCGGGCACCTTGGCGTTCTCGTTCATGCTCGCCTTCCACCGGTAGGCGGCCACCCCGCCCAGCCCGCCCCCGCCGTGGATCACGGGGAAGGTGCGGCCGATGGCCCGGGCCAGCGTCTCGGCCACGTTGCCCGGCTCGAGGAGCTGGTCACGGCGGATCTTCAGCTGCTCGACGGCGGCGTCGACCCACGCCGTGGCGCCGGGGAACAGCCCGATGTCCTCCAGCACGGCCAGGGCCGGGATCGCCAGGGCGCCCAGGCCGGTGCGGGGCTGGGGGATCCCGGGGGGGATGCGCACCACGGGCACCTCCCACGCCTCGGCCAGGCGGGCCAGCTCGCCGCCGGTGGTGATGGCCACGACCCGGGCCCCGGCCAGGGCGGCCTCGGTGACGGCCTCGACGGTCTCCTCCGTGTCGCCCGAGAACGAGACGGCGAAGACCAGCGAGCCCTCGCCCACGAAGGCGGGGACGTTGTAGCTGCGGAAGGTGAGCACGGGCACCGGCAGGAAGGGCCCGGCGACGTTGACCAGGATGTCGCCGGCGACGGCGCTGCCGCCCATCCCCAGCACGACCACGTTCTCGACGTCGTCGTGGTCGGGCAGGCCCTCGAGACCCTGGCCGGCGCGCATGCCGGCGGCGACCTGCTCGGGCAGGCCCAGGGTGCTCTCGAGGATGCCCTGGCTGTCGAGCGGTGTCCTGTCCATTGCCGGCTCGGCGGTGGTGGTCACTGCTCGAACGTCGGCCGGACGCCGTCGGCCTCGGCCTTGGCCAGCAGCCGGGCGTGCTCGGCGTCGTCGACCAGCTCGGCCTCGTCGACCAGCATGATGGGGATCCCGTCACGGACCGCGTACCGGCGCCGGGTGCGGGGGTTGTACAGGGAGTCCTCGTCGACGAAGTACAGCAGCGGGCCCCGGTCGTCGGGGCACGCCAGGATCTCGAGGAGCCGGGAGTCGAGCGCCATGCCTCAGCCTTCTCCGATCATGAGGCTGCGCACCTCGGACACGTGGGCCTGGCACGACGCCGGGTCGGCGGCCTCCAGGTTGAGCCGCAGGACCGGCTCGGTGTTGGAGGCCCGGAGGTTGAACCACCAGTCGCCGAGGTCGACGGTGAGCCCGTCGACCCGCTCCTGGCCGGCCCCGAGCGATGGGTCGGCGTACGCCTTGGCCACCCGCTCCACGACCACCTGGGGATCGTCGACGGTGACGTTGATCTCCCCCGACGCGGCGTAGCGCTCGAACGGCCGGCGCAGCTCGGACAGGGGCCGGTCGGCCTTGGACAGGAGCTCGAGGACGACGAGGGCGGCGATGATGCCGGAGTCGGCCCGGTAGTTGTCGGCGAAGTAGTAGTGGCCGCTGTGCTCGCCGCCGAAGACGGCGCCCGTCTCGGCCATCACCGACTTGATGAACGAGTGCCCCACCCGGGTGCGCACCGCCGTGCCGCCCCGCTCGCCGACGATCTCGGGCACCGCCTTGGAGCAGATCAGGTTGTAGAGGATCGTGGCCCCGGGATGCTTCTCGAGCATTGCGGCGGCCACCATGGCGGTGGTGGTCGAGCCCGACACGGGCTGCGCCTTGTCGTCGACCAGGAACACCCGGTCGGCGTCGCCGTCGAAGGCGAGGCCGATGTCGGCTCCCACCTCGAGCACCCGGGCCTGCAGGTCCTTGAGGTTCTCGGGCTGGATGGGGTCGGGCGGATGGTTGGGAAACGTGCCGTCGAGCTCGCCGTAGAGAAGCTCGACGTCGAATGGCAGGCCCTTGAACACCTCGGGGGCCACCAGTCCGCCCATGCCGTTGCCGGCGTCGGCCACCACCCGGAGCGGGCGCAGCACCGACCGGTCGACGAAGGACCGCACGTGGTCGCCGAACTCGCCCAGCAGGTCGAGGGTGCTGACCGTTCCCCTCGCGTCTCCCTCGCCTTCCGCGATTCCGAACCCGGGCTCGGTGCCGACGCCCTTCTCCACCATGGCCTGGATGTCGCGGAGGCCGGTGTCCTGGCCCACCGGGCGGGCTCCCGAAAGGCACAGCTTGATGCCGTTGTAACGGGCCGGGTTGTGGGAGGCGGTGAGCATGGCGGCGGGGGCGTCGAGGCTGCCGGCGGCGAAGTAGGCCAGGTCGGTGGAGATGAGGCCCAGGTCGACGACATCGGCCCCCTCACCGGTGGCACCGGCGGCGAAGGCGGCCGAGAGCTCGGCCCCCGACGCCCGCATGTCGCGGCCCATCAGGATGGGCGAGGCGCCGGTGAACAGGGCGAAGGCGGCGCCCACACCCCGGGCGACCGAAGCGTCGAAGTCGTCGGGCACGATCCCGCGTATGTCGTACGCCTTGAAGATTCCGGAGAGATCCAACGTGGTGGCAACAGTAGTTGGGGCAGGATGAGGCCGTGATCTCGGTGGTGATGCCCGCCCACGACGAGGAGGCATTCCTCGCCAAGGCGGTCGGCGAGGTCGTCGAGGGGCTGCGGGCCTGGGGCGGCGCATTCGAGATCGTGGTCGTGGAGAACGGCTCCACCGACGCCACCGCGGCGGAGGCCCACATACTGGCGGGCGAGTACCCCGAGGTGCGCGCCCTGTCGCTCGACCAGGCCGACTACGGCAACGCCCTCCGGCAGGGGTTCCTCGCGGCCGAGGGCCGGGCGGTGGCGATCTTCGACGTCGATTACTACGACCTCGGCTTCCTCGCCCGGGCGCTCGCGGTCATCGACAAGCCCGACGGGCCGTCCGTCGTCGTCGGCGCGAAGCGGGGGCCGGGGGCGGAGGACACCCGGGCCCTGTCCCGCAAGCTGGTGACGTGGACCTTCAGCACCATCCTCCACGTCGGCTTCGGGCTCAAGGTGTCCGACACCCACGGGATGAAGGTGCTCCGTCGCGACGACGTGGTGGCCCTCGTCCAACGCTCGAAGTTCGGCACCGACCTGTTCGACACCGAGCTCGTCATCCGGGCCGAGCGGGCCGGGATGCGGGTCGACGAGCTGCCCGTAAGGGTGGAGGAGACCCGCCCGTCCCGCACGAGCATCGCCCGCCGCATCCCCCGGTCGATCGTGGGCCTGGCCCGCCTCCGCCTGGTGCTCTGGAAGGAAGGCCGCCCCCAGCCCTGATGTGGCAGCCCTGAGGTCGGCGTCAGGCCTCGGACCTGGGGCGGAAGGCGGCGATGATCTCGGCGAAGCCCTCGACGGCGGCCACCTCGAGGCCCGCCCCCTCGGGCCCGGCCAGGCGGACGATGGCCGTCCGGACCCCCGCCTCGGCCAGCTCCCGGTAGCGCCCCACGTGCTCCTCGACCGACCCGGCGACCGCTCTGACCTGCACCTCGTCGGGCGGATCGTCGGTGACGAAGGCCGACGAGAGGTGGGTGACGCGGACCTCGGCGGGGTCACGCCCGACCTCGGCGCAATGCCGGTGCAGCACCTCGACCTTGTGGCGGACCGTTTCCGGGTCGCCGAACAGGTTGCAGGCGTCGGCGTAGCGGGCCACCAGCCGCAACGTCCGCTTCTCGCCCGAGCCCCCGACCAGGATCGGTATCCGTTCCTGGACGGGCCGGGGGTAACAGATCGCCTCCGGCACCTCCACCACCTCCCCGACGAAGGCGGGGGCACCCGGTCCCCACATCACGGGGAGCAGGCGGAGGGCGTCCTCCAGCAGGCGGAAGCGCTGGCGGACGGGCGGGAAGTCGAACCCGTACGCCTTGTGCTCGCGATCGAACCACCCCGCGCCCAAGCCGCACACCGCCCGGCCGCCGGACAGCACGTCGAGGGTGGCCGCGATCTTGGCCAGGTGGGCGACGTTGCGGTAGGTGACCCCGGTGACGAGTGGGCCGAGGGTGACCCGGTTGGTGTGGCCGGCGAGGAAGCCGAGCGTGGTCCAGCTGTCGAGCATGTCCTCCCAGTGGCGGCCGACCTGGGGGATCTGGATGAAGTGGTCCATCACCCACACCGAGGTGAAGCCCGCCACCTCCGCGGCCCGGGCGACGGCGGCCAGCCGGGGTCCGATGGCCGGACCGCCCCCCGGTCCGTGGAAGGTGGCGATCTGCAGCCCGAAATCAAGGGTCACGGGATCCTCCTGCTGGCGACGGGCGGCGGCCGGCGCGCCCACCAGTTGACGGTCGACGACCCGGACCGGCCCGGGCTGGTGGACGGCGTCGAAGCCGTCGTCGGCGAGCTCGCCCAATACCTCCGGCCACCGCCGCAGCTGGCCGGCGAGCACCTTGGCCGGCACCGGCCGGCCCGGACGTGATCCGTTGCGGGCCCGGCACTCGGCGGCCGGGACGTCGAACGCCACCGCCACCACCGGCACGCCATGGCGGCGGGCCAGGGCGACGTAGCCCCGCCGCCGCTCGCGGTCGAGAGCGAGGGTGTCGACCACGGTGAGCAGTCCCCGCCGCAACCGCCGGTCGAGGACGAGGTCGAGGACCTCGAAGGCGTCCGACCCGGCCCGCTGGTCGTGCTCCCCGTCCCCCACCAGGGCCCGCAGATGGTCGGCCGCCACCACCCGCCCGGCGGGGAACCATTCGGCGGCCCACGTCGACTTCCCGCTCCCCGACGGCCCGACCAGGACGACCAGACAAGACTCCGCCAGCCGGATCACCCGCTCAGGCCCGGAGCCACGCGCAGACTTTGGTGGTATTTGTACCTCTGACGTACATATCCCACCAGAGAACTAGCTCGCCGCGGCCTCCGCCGGCGGCTTCGCCTTCTCCTCGTGGTACTTCTCCTCGACGTTGACCGTCCAGATGTCGTGGGGCGGGTCGGCGCCCAGGATGTTCTCCACCGAGAGCATCGCGGTGAGCATGGAGTGGTCCTGGTTGTTGTACTTGTGCATCCCGTTGCGCCCCACCGGGAACACGTTGGGCGCGTTCTCGGCCAGCCACTTCCGCAGCGTGAGGACGTTGGCCTTGTAGGTGGCGTCGTACATCGGATACGCCTTCGGCATCCGCACCACGTAGCCCGCCTCCACCTTCGACGGATCGGCCAGCAGGCCGAGCGTGTGGAGCTCGCGCTTGCCCAGCTCGACCAGGTCGGCGTCGGCCATGGTCCACAGATCGTCGCCCTCGAACACGAAGTACTCGAGTCCCAGGCAGGTGCGGCCCTGCTTGACCAGGTAGGGCGACCACGAGCCGAAGTTCTGGATGCGACCCAGCCGCACGTCGGGCGAGTGCACGTAGATCCAGTTGTCGGGGAAGCCGGCCGACTCGGGAACGACGAGGGCGATGGTGAGGAAGTCGCGGTAGCCCAGCCCGTTGGCCGCGTCGAGGACCTCGGCCGGCGGGGCCGGGTCCATGATCTTGAGCAGGGTGCTGATCGGCATCGACGAGACGACGTGGCTGGCCGGGTGGCGTCCGGTGGTGGTGGAAACCGCCACCGCCTTGCCCCCCTCGTGGTGGACGGCCGTCACCGGCGACTCCATGATCACCTTGGTGCCCCGGGCCTCCACCAGCTCCCGGGCCCGCTCCCACATCATCCCGGGACCGAACTTCGGGTACTGGAACTCCTCGATGAGGCTGGTGATCTCCTTCTGGTTGCGCTTGGGCAGGATGGCGTTGGTGACCGCCTTCATCAACGAGAGGTTCTTGATGCGCTGGGCGGCCCAGTCGGCCTGGATCGAGGTGGCGGGCACGCCCCACAGCTTCTCCGTGTAGGTCTTGAAGAAGATCGAGTAGAGCCGCTTGCCGAAGCGGGACGTGGTCCAGCCCTCGAAGTTGGTCTGGTCCTTGGGCGGACGCACCCGGGCCCACCCGTAGGACGACACGCATCGCACCGCCTCGACCACGCCCAGGTTCCTGAGGGCGTTCATGGGCTTGAGCGGGTAGTCGAAGAACTTGCCGTCGTAGTAGATCCGGCTCATCCGCGGCCGCAGGAGGAACTCGTCGTCGTCCAGGATCTCGTGCCACACGTCCTCCACCGCCTGCACCTTGGTGAAGAAGCGGTGGCCGCCGATGTCGAAGCGCCACCCGTCGCGCTCGGCGGTGCGGGCGATCCCGCCCACCACCGAATCGGCCTCCAGCACGGTGGACGTGAGGCCGAGCTTGGCCAACTGCCAGGCCGCGGTCAGACCGGCCGGGCCGGCTCCGATGATGACGACGTCGAGTTCGACGGCGGGGAGTTCCGCGGCGGGGGGATCGGCGGCAGGGGAGTTCGGCGACGGGGAGTTCGACGGCGGGGGGTTCCTCGTTCACCTCCGGCACCCTACCGGCCTCGTTCAGGAGGGCGGATACTGCACGAGTCCGGGCCGCTCGAAGTTGGTGGTCGAAACGTTGAGCACGCGGCGCTCCTGGGGACGGGCTTGCTTCAGGTCGGTGAGCAGGGCCTGGCACTTGGTGCCGAACGTGCGGTAGCCGGGGGCCCAGACCACCCAGACCGACTGTCCGGGTCCGGCCCGGTCGAGCAGCATGCGGGCGAACGGGGCGGTGGTGGCCGCCTGGTTGACGTCCTCGTAATCGACCCAGTCGACGAAATCCGGTCCCTCGGCCCGGGGGAAGGTGACCTGCACCAGCCCGGGAGCCGACCCCTCGCGCAACATGCGGCTCACCGAGGGTCCGAGCTGGTCGGGGCAGTAGGCGACCACGTCGCCCGGGCGGGCCTCGGCCCGCAGGGCGGCCGCCACCCGGCCCGCCGACGTGCGGTCGCCGGCCAGGTTGGGGATGGCGGTGGCGAAGCCCAGGACGACGGCCAGGGCCAGCACCGCCGGTGCGGCTCGGCTGCCGGCGAGGGTGGCGATGCCCAGGGCGGCGAGAAGCAGCACCATCGGGAACACCACCGCCGCGTAGCGGACGGCGAAGGCGGCGCTGGTGAGCTGGCCGACCACGATGGCCAGCACCATGGTGAGGCCGAAGACGGCTGCCAGCATCCGTCCCGGCGGGCGACCACGGAGGTCGAGGGTGACGAGCGGCCCCGACCGGCCGGCGCCGGCCGCGGCGGCGCCGAAGAGCCCGAGGGCGAGGAGGGCGTAGAGGAGCAGTCCCAGGGGCAGCGCGGTGTCGAAGTATCCCCCGGCGAACTGGAGGACGACGTCGAACACGGCCCGGGGCTTGGGCGGTCCTCCCCAGGGAGTGCCCGTCGCCCCCATCTGCTCGACGAACGACGGCAGCCAGGGCAGGAACAGAAGTGAACCGGCACCCATGGCCCCCAGCGCCCGGGGGGCGCCGCCGCGCCGGACCGGATCGCCTCGTCGCCACCGGAGGGCGAGCAGGACCGCCACGGCGACCACCAGGAAGAACGACCAGTAGTGGGTGAGAAGGAGAAGCCCGGTGACCACCCCCAGCGCCACCGAGGCGGGCCGGGAGGTGTGGTCGAGGACGGTGTCGAGGGCGAGGTAACCGACGAGGACCAGCAGCACGACCAGCGCGTACATCCGCACCTCGGTGGCGTAGCGGATGGCGAACGGCGACGACGCCAGCAGCAGCACCGCGGCCCACGCCACCCACTGCGTCGCCCCGTCGTCCCGCTTCCCGTCGTACCGCTTCCCATCGTCCCGGGTCCCGGCCAGGCGACGGCCGGCGAGCCACATCAGCGGCAGCGACGTCGCCGCCAGCAGCCCCGACAGCGCCCGGGCGGCCACGTCGCCGCTGCCGAACACCGCCATCCAGCCGTGGAGGAGCAGGTAGTAGAGGGGCGGGGCCCCGTCGTGGCGCAGGGCTTCGGGGATGTCGCCCAGCGGGAGCCGGGCGATGTTGACGGTGAGCGCCTCGTCGAGCCACAGGTGGGAGACGGTGACGAACCGGAACACCAGCCCGACCGCGAGGGCGAGCCCGACCGCGATGACCGCGGCCAGGCGGCGCCGGCGGACCGCGCCGACGGGAGCCGACGGGCTGACCGACCCCGGCGGGGGGATGTGGAGATCCTCGATGGTCAAGGGTGGTGGCGGGCGGAGACGGGAGGCTCAGCCACCCCGTTCGGACACCGGCACCGGCTCCTGCTCGGCCGGGCCCGGACCGGGCGGTGCCCCCGGGTCGGCCGGGCGACCGGCCCAGTCCGGCTGGCCCGGCCGGGCCCGACCCGCGTGGCCGAGGCCGGCGTCGCCCGCGTCGCGGTGGGCGTCAGCCGGCTCGGCGTCATCCGCATCGGCGTCATCGGTGTTCGGGCCGTCGCGGTAGGGGTCGTAGAGCTCCACCGGTCCCCGGCGGAACCACCTGATCGCCAGCCCGATACCGGTGAAGGTGAGGATCCACCCCAGGTAGTCGACCGGGGTGAAGCCGTAGTAGACGCTGACGTGGTTGGAGTCGGGGATGACCACCATCAGGTTGGGCGAGACCCGGTAGGGGCCGCTCCCCCCCGACACCTTCCAGTTCGGGAAGTACGACGCCTTGACCAGCACCGGCACGCCCACCCGGTCGACGTCGAAGGTGATGCGGTTGTCGCTGGTGCGGATGTCGCGGACCTGCACCGGGTCGAGGGGGCGGCGCTCGGCGGGGTCGACCTGCACGTTCGCCCCGACCGTCTTCGAGTCGGTGGCCACGTCCTGCACCTCGACCCGCTGCCACTCCTTGGGTCCCGACGCCGCCAGGTGGACGTCGTGGGCGTCGAAGTCCTGGTACCAGTCGGCCATGACGGCCATCCACTCCCGCTCCCCCTTGCCCCCGCCGGTGATCACCGCCGGCTGGAAGCCGAGGGGGGAGACGATCTCGGACCCCCGCACCTCGTACACCTTCCACGCGCCGGTGACGCCGACGACGGTGAGGTCGGGGTTCTTGTCGGCCTGGGCCGTCGCCTCCGGGGAGAAGGCCAGGTAGTAGCGGGCGCCCAGCATTTGGAGGTGCTCGACACCCTTGCCCACGTCGAGGCCGGTGTAGGGGAGGTCACGCTGGGGGTTGGAGGGGGCCTTGGACAGCTCCGCCGCGCTCATGAAGTGGTACGGGACGGTGGCCGACGACTCGAAGTAGAGGCCCTCCATGGAGCCGATGCAACCGCGTGTCCAGTAGGGCAGCAGCATCAGGGCCATGGGCGTGCCGAAGCGGTCGAGATGGGAGTCGTACTCCCAGTGGGTCCGCCCGCAACCGTTGGTCTTGCCCACGTGGTCCATCAGGTCGATGACCTGCTTGTACTCCGGGTAGGCCGTCTTGCGCTCGTAGCCCGAGTAGTTCCACTTGGCCCAGTCGTCGACGTAGCTGAGATCGGTGCTGGTCGGCTTGGGGAGCCACTTGGGCAGCACCCCGAGTGGCAGTCCGACGAACATCCACACCGCCAGGGCGCCGACGACGGGCGTGAGCCGGCGGGCCAGCGGCCGGGGGTTGTCGGGGTCGGTGGCGAGGATCCGGCCCAGGGCGGGCCCGATCTCGGCCACCGCCACGCCCGCCAGCAGGTAGAGGCTGAGGAACCAGAAGGGCAGGACCCGGGCGTTCCAGAGCCGGCCGGCGGGGGCCAGGACGAACACCGCCCCCGAGATGGCGGCCATCCCCACGAGGAACAGTCCCACCCGGCGGCGCAGGGCCACCGCGCACAGGACGCCGGCGGGGGCCAGCACCAACCACAGCCAGGCCTTGTTGTCGGGGAACAGGTTCTCCGTGTACTGGGTGATCTTCTCCCAGCCCATGTTGTTGGCGTACCCGAGGCGCATCCCGAACGGGAACGACCAGAAGGCGGCCAGGAGGGCGCCCACGGCCAGGATGCCGCCCAGGAACTTCAGGCGGGACCGGCCCGGGCGGAGCAGGTAGAACAGCCCGGCGCCGACCACCGCGAACAGGGTGGGCAGCAGGTGGCTCAGCCCGGTGAGGGCGAGGAAGACGGCCGCCAGGCTCCGGTTGCGCCCGGTGTCGAGGCCGCGCGCCACCAGGCCGAGGAAGACGAGGGCGAAGGACAGGCTGATCGAGAACGAGAACTCGCCGGCCAGGGTGGACGGGATGTTGCCGCCGTAGATCGTGAAGCCCCGGTCGAACAGGAACGGGAGGGTGGCCACGGCCAGCATGACGGGGCCGGGGAAGCGCATCCCCGCCAGCCGCCCGAAGATGTAGGCCGCCAGGGGGAGGGTGACCAGACCGAAGACGGTGATCAGTTTGAAGGCCACGCCGTAAGGCAGGACCAGGTCGAGGATGACGATCATCAGCGACGGCAGCGGGAAGTAGAAGTGGTAGGCGGGGAAGCCCGAGTACCAGTCGGGAGCCCATCCGGTGATCCGGAGGTTGGGCAGCAGGTGGTGCCGCATGTAGTCGGGACCCCACACGTGGGAGCCCATGTCGCCACCGGAGGGCGTGGTGTTCGCCAGCAGGAGCGACGGCTGGAGCTGGATGAACACGAAGATCATGGCCGCCACCACGATCCCGACGGTGAGCCAGGTCTCGATCGACACCTGGCTGGCCCGCAGCTTCACCTCGTCGAACGAAGGCACCCGCAGAGAGGGCATCCGCAGGCCCGAATCGTTGTCGCGCCGCTCCCGTGAGGATCGCCCCCGGAACGACGGTGCCTTGAAGTTGGGCATCTTCATGCGGTCGAAAGCCGCCCGAAGCGGCGGCCGCCGCTGCACTGCCATCTCAGTATCTTGTCATTCCCCGCCGAGCGGGTTGCGTCAACCGTTGACGGCGACGCAATTGCCGGCGGGCTCGGGGCGCCTGTCCCTCAGCGAACAGCGACCAGATCGAGGACCGAGGTGAGCCCGACGGCCTCGCCGTCTCGGTCCCACCAGCGACGCTCGCAGGCGGGGCACGAGTGCATCGTCACCCTCTCGGCGTGGAGTTGCATGCGGATCTCGACCAGCTCACGCGAATGGCAGTGCGGGCACGTCATTTCTGGACCCCCTCTAGCGTCGTTGCCCTCCCAAGGCAATGGAGGTATCGGCGGAATCGGTCGCACACTTGAGCGCGAAGCACGCCTGGGCAGTATCGAGCCCGTATCGTCGTTGTCACCGGATTCGCGCCCGGTGTGGAACCATGGACCACTTTCGGTGGTCGAGGCGGGAAGAATGAGCGATATATGTCGACGATGACGACCCTCAGGCGACCGGTGCTCGGCGCGCTCGTCGTCCTGCTGCTGGCCGCATGCTCCTCCCCCGACAGCGACGACGTGCGGGCCACCTCCGGCGCCACGTCGACCACGATCGCGGCCACGGCCACCGTGCCGTCCACCGCGGCCCCGACGGCCACCACCGAGGTGACCGAAACCTCCACCGCCGAAGCCCCGGCCGTGGAGGAGGTCGTGAGCTCGGCCGACGTCCTGGCCGTCCAGGAACGGCTGGCGGAGCTGGGATACGACGTGGGCACGCCCGATGGGCGGTTCGGGGGTCGCACGAGCTACGCGGTGATGGCGTTCCAGAAGATGGAGGGGCTCAGCCGCTCCGGCGACATCGACGACGAGCTGCTGGCGGCCCTCCCCGGCGCCGGGCCTCCGGGGCCGATGGTGCCGGGCGGACCGTCGACCAGGGTGGAGATCGACCTCAACCGTCAGGTCCTCATCCTGTGGAGCGGCGGCGCCCTCACCCGCATCCTGCCCATTTCCAGCGGAAACGGCGAGGAGTACTGCGTCGACGGCGAGTGCGACATCGCGGTGACGCCGCCGGGGTCCTTCTCCATCGGGCGCAAGGCGGAGGGCCTCGAGGTCGCCCCGCTGGGCGAGCTGTGGTGGCCGATGTACTTCAACGGGGGGATCGCCATCCACGGGTCACCGTCGGTACCCCCCTACCCGGCGTCCCACGGCTGCATCCGTATCCCCATGTACGCCGCGCCGACGTTCTACGACCAGGTCGGCCGGGGCACGGCCGTCATCCTGGTGGGCAGGGGCCCCGGTCCCGAGGGCCTCGCCGCTCCGCCCGAGCCGCCGCCGAACCCGGTGACCTCCTCGACGCTGCCCGCGGAGCCGGAGCCGGATCCGGACCCGGTGCCCGACCCGACGACGTCCACCACCGATGCGCCCCCCGACGAGACCACGACGTCGTCGACGCCCACCACTATCTTCTGGCCGTTCGAGTAGGCGATTCGATCAGGCCGTCGACCGGCGGGGCTACCGGAGCGGCTGCGGGCTGAAGCCGATGGCGACGCCGGCGGCGACGGCCAGGTTGAGGACGGCGAAGCCGACCAGGCGGTAGGCGGGCCAACGCCACGGCGGCGTCAGGACGGGCTGCCGGCCGGGCCGATCCCCGCGGCGCCGGCGCCACAGTGCCCCGAGCCCGGCCACGATCCCGAATCCCAGGCTGATCCAGAGCGCACGGGGCTCCTGCACCCGCCCCGCATCGCTGAGCCACGCCCCCCAGAACAGCCCGGCCCCGAGCCCAACCGCCGACGCCGCCCCGAATCGGCCGGCCCGGGAACGGAACACCCGGACCGTGCCGTGGTAGCCGGCGTCGACGAGAAACTCACCGAGCACCTCGAAGACGAACTGGAAGACCAGTTCGAACAGGAACTCCACGCTCAGGTGTTGAAGGCGACGATCAGGTTGACGCCGTTGAAGACGGCGTGGGCCACGATCGCCGCGCCCAGGCGGCCGGTGCGCACGGTCAGGACGGCCATGACGACGGCGAGGGCGGCGAGGGCGGCCATCACCATCACCTGGCCCTTCCACGGGAGCTCGTTGGGGTGGGCCAGCCCGAACAGCACCGACGACCCCGCGATCGCCCACGCGGCCCCCAGCCGCTTCTCGATCGACCGCAGGAGCAGGCCGCGGAAGAACAGCTCCTCCACCAGGGGGGCGCCGACGGCCGCCACCAGCACGAGTCCGACGATGCCCGGTCCGTGCGCCTTCTCGACCAGATCCTGGACCGGCCCCGACACCTCGGGGTCGCCCAGGAGGGGGCCGAGGAGGAAGGTCACGCCCGGCACGACCACCAGCATGGCGACTGCGGCGGCGGCCACGCCCAGCAGCAGGTCGACCCGGCGGAAGGCCCAATGAAAGTCGACGGTGAGGCTCCCCGAGCCCTTGCGCCGGGTTGCCAGCACCGCGCTGCCCACGAACCCGATCCACAGTCCCACCTGGCTGAAGGCCTGGCCGGGGATGTTCAGCTCGTCGTCGCCGGTGATCCCCAGCCAGATCCCGGCCAGGACGCTCGACAGCACCACGCCCACGGCCAGGCCGAGGATGGCGTCGCCCAGCCCCCAGCGCGGCGTCGGCCGGACGTCGGCCGGTTCCGCTTCCGGGGCGTTTGGTTCCGGGGCGTCGGGTTCCTCCATCCCGGCGAGCCTACGGCCAGCCCGGGGCCGCAACCGGCCACATGGGGACGCCGACCGGGGGCCAGGACATCGGCCGAAGGGAGGGGGCGACCCCCTCGGTTCAGGAAGCCTGGGCCCGGAGGTCGCCGGTGGCGGTACCGGCCTCGTGCCGGCGCTCTTCGGCACGCTCCCGCAGCGTTTCGGCCCGGCGGTCGTGGCCGGTCCAGCCCTTGGGGGCGGCCAGCCGGTCGGCGTGGTGCCCGCACAGGTCGATGGTGCTCGGCTCCTTGGGACCGAGGTCGTCGAGCCAGACCGTGCTGGATGCGTACTGGAAGCTGAGCGTGGCCGCGGCCGGCTGCCCGCATCCTGGACGCGCGCACAGGCGGGGGCGATGCATCGCCGCAACGCTACCGGCCCCGATTGGCGGAGTCGGCGATGGTGAGACCGAGTAGGGGACCGCTGGCGCATACCATTGCCGGCGTGAGCCCGCTGCCCAGTTCAAAAGGGCCCAGTTCAAAAGGGCCCAGTTCGAAAGGGCCCGGTTCAAAAGGGCCGCCGGATCCAAGAGGCGCGCAAAAGGAACGTCCCCCCGGCTCCGGGGTCGCGGTACCCGGCTCGTCGTGGCCCCGGCCCCTCGTGTGGGTCCTGATCTCCATCGCCGTGCTGGCCCTCGTGGCGGCACCGTCCATCTCCCGCACCGACGCCGACAAGATCGACTACTCCACCTTCCGCCAGCGGGTCGAGGCGGGCGAGGTGGCGAGCGTCAAGATCAACAACGACACGTCGCGCATCAAGGGGAAATACAAGGTGGCCCGCGACGTGGGCGACGGCGACACCAAGATCGACTTCACCTCCACCGCCCCCGCCGTCATCCCCGACGGCGACCTGGCCCTCCTCGACGAGAAGGGCGTCAAGTACGAGTTCGTCCCGCCCACCTCCAACCTCGTCGGCACCCTGTTGATATGGCTGCTGCCGATCGGGCTGCTGATCCTGTTCTGGTGGTGGATGGGCAAGCGGGCCCAGGGCCAGATGGCCGGCATCATGTCGATCGGCCGGTCGAGGGCGAAGGTGTACACCACCGAGAAGCCCAAGACCACCTTCGCCGACGTCGCCGGCTACAAGGGGGTGAAGCAGGAGATCAACGAGGTCGTCGACTTCCTGAAGCAGCCCCAGAAGTTCCGCGACATCGGCGCCCGCATCCCCAAGGGCGTGCTGCTGGTGGGCCCCCCGGGCACCGGCAAGACCCTCATCGCCCGGGCCGTGGCCGGCGAGGCGGGCGTGCCGTTCATGTCGATCACCGGGTCGGATTTCATGGAGATGTTCGTCGGCGTGGGCGCGGCGCGGGTGCGCGACCTGTTCCAGTCGGCCCGCAAGCAGGCTCCCTGCATCATCTTCGTCGACGAGATCGACTCCATCGGCCGCAAGCGGGGCGCCGGCCTCGGCGGCGGCCACGACGAGCGGGAGCAGACCCTCAACCAGATGCTCTCGGAGATGGACGGCTTCGAGACCACCGAGGGCGTGGTGATGATGGCGGCCACCAACCGCCCCGACATCCTCGACCCGGCCCTGCTCCGTCCCGGCCGCTTCGACCGCCAGGTGGTCGTGCCCCTGCCCGACCTCGAGGAGCGCCTGCCCATCCTCCAGGTCCACTGCAAGGACAAGCGCCTGGCGCCCGATGTCGACCTCGAGGTCATCGCCCGCGGCACGCCCGGCATGAGCGGTGCCGACCTGGCCAACCTGGTCAACGAGGCCGCCCTCCACGCGGTGCGCCGGGGCGACAAGGACATCCACATGGTCGACTTCGAGTCGGCCCGCGACCGCGTCCTCATGGGTCAGCGGCGGGAGTCGATGGCCCTGTCCGACAAGGAGAAGCAGGTCATCGCCTACCACGAGGGTGGTCACGCGGTGGCCGCCTACGTGCTCGAGCACGCCGACCCCGTGCACAAGGTGACGATCCTGCCGTCGGGCATGGCCCTGGGCGTCACCCAGCAGCTGCCGGTCGAGGAGCGCCACATCTACCAGCTCCCCTACCTGCAGGACTCGCTGGTCGTTCGCCTGGGCGGGCGCATCTCGGAGGAGCTGGTCTACGGGGTCACCTCCACCGGCGCCAACAACGACCTGGTCGGCTGCACCGACCTGGCCGGCAAGATGGTGCGGGAGTGGGGCATGAGCGACAAGATCGGCCCCATGGCCTGGGGCTCCCAGGGTGCGGTGTTCCTGGGCGACGACCTCATGCGCCAGCGTGACTACTCGGAGGACACGGCGCGGGTCATCGACCAGGAGGTCGAGCGCATCCTGCGGGAGCAGGAGGACCGCTGCCGCGACCTGCTCCGTGAGCACCGGGCCGGACTCGACCTGGTGGCCGCCGCCCTCATCCAGAACGAGACGATCGACGGGGCTGAGGTCCGCCGCCTGGTCAACGAGGCCGCCGGCCGGGAGGTCCGCCCCCCGGAGGCGCTGCCGCCCCGCATCGCCGAGCTCAAGGAGCTCCCGGGCGGACCGAGCAACGGCGACTCGACCAACGGCGAGAACGGCACCGCTTCCGACGGGTCTGGGTCCGACGGGTCGGGTCCCTCGGACGCAGCTCACGACCCGGTGGGCGGGCCGGCCCAGCCGGCCCGCTAGCATCGGAGCACGATCGGGGCAGCGCTGTCGCGTCATCGCGCCGCCCCGCACCACCACCCAGTTTCGGAAAGACAGCCTGCCTTGAGTCGCTTCACGCCGGACGCCGCCGCCGCCCTGGAAGGGCCGGACTGGCTCCGCACCCGCCGAACGTCCGCCGCCGAGCGGTTCGCGGCCCGCGCCCTGCCCACCGAGGCCGAGGAGATCTGGCGCTACAGCCGGGTGTCCGAGATCGATCTCGGCGCCTACTCGCCGGCCTCCGACGCCAACACCAGCGGACATGGCAACGGCAACGGCGGGAACGGACTGTCGGCCATGCCGGCCGGCCTGGCCGAGGTGCTGGCGCTGTCCGGGGCCCGGTCGGGGTTGCTGGTGCTGCACAACGGCAGGGTGGTCCACCGCGAGCTCGACCCCGCCGTCGCCGCCCGCGGCGTGGTGCTGGCCGACGTGCTCGACCTGCCCGACGGCGACGACGTGCTCGCCCGCTCCGACACCGGCGTCGACGCCTTCACCGAGCTCAACGCCGCCTTCCTCCGGGGAGCGGCCGTGCTGCGGGTCCCGCCTGGCGTCCATGTCCCCGACCCGGTGCTGATCCTGCACTGGTTCGACGGCGAGGGCGGCGACCACACGGGATTGGCCTCCTTCCCCCGCACCGTCCTGTCCGCCGGCGAGGACAGCCAGGTGACGGTGGTCGAGCACCTGGCGTCGGCCGACGTGACGGCCCTCGTCGACCCGGTGGTGCAGATCGACGTGGCCGACGCCGCCCGGCTGCGCTACCTCAACGTCCAGGATCTCGGGCCCCGCGTCTCCCAGCTCGGCTACCAGGCCAGCCGGGTGGGGCGCGACGCCAGCCTGCACTCGTCGGTCGTGGCCCTGGGGGGCGACTACGCCCGGGTGCGCACAGACTCCCGCATGGACGGCAAGGGCGGCTCGGCCGAGCTCAACGCCGTCTACTTCACCGACCGCGACCGCATGCACGACTTCCGCACCCTCCAGGACCACGTCGCTCCGTCCACCAGCAGCGACCTGCTGTTCAAGGGGGCGCTGCAGGACCGGGGCCGGTCGGTGTACTCGGGGCTGATCCGGGTGCAGCCCGAGGCCCGGGGGACCAACGCCTTCCAGACGAACCGCAACCTGGTGCTGTCGGAGGGGGCGGGCGCCGAGTCGGTCCCCAACCTGGAGATCCTCACCGACGACGTGCGCTGCAGCCACGCCTCGGCCGTCGGCCCGGTCGACGAGGAGCAGCTGTACTACCTGGAGAGCAGGGGCGTGCCCCCCGTGGCCGCCGAGCGGCTCATCGTCCTGGGCTTCCTCGGCGAGGTCCTCGACCGGTTGCCCAGCCCGTCGCTGGTAGCCGGCCTGCGCGCCGCCATCGCCCGCCGCCTCGCATCCCGCGACGACGCGCCCACCGCAGCGTCCGGCGACGCGCGGTCAACCCAATGATGTCCACCGCCGTCAAGCTCTGCGCAGCCGACGACATGGCCCCGGGCACCGCCCGCCGCTTCGACGTCGGCAAGCATCGCATCGCCCTCGTCCGCCTGGGCGACACGTTCTACGCGGTGGGCGACCGTTGCAGCCATGCCGACTTCTCCCTGTCCGAGGGAGAGCTGTGGCCCGACGAATGCGAGATCGAGTGCTGGAAGCACGGCAGCACGTTCTCGCTGATCACGGGCCAGCCACAATCGCTGCCCGCCATCAATCCCATCCCGGTCTACAAGGTGCAGGTCCTCGACGGCGACGTCATGGTGGAGCTGGCCGGCCACGAGGAGCCCCGCCGATGAGTGCCGACTCGAGTGCCAGATGAGCGAGCTGCGGGTTACCGGCCTGCGGGCCGGCATCGAGGGCCAGGAGATCCTGCGGGGCATCGACCTGTCGGTGGTGAGCGGGCAGGTCCACGCCGTCATGGGCCCCAACGGCTCGGGCAAGTCCACCCTGGCCAACGTGATCATGGGCAAGCCCGGCTACCACGTCCTCGGCGGGACGATCACCCTCGACGGTATCGACCTCGTCGGCATGCCGGTGTGGCAGCGGGCCCAGGCCGGGCTCTTCCTGGCCATGCAGTATCCCTCCGAGGTGCCCGGCGTGTCCCTGGAGGCGGCCCTGGCCGCCGCCCTCGACGCCCGGGGCACCGACACGTCCGACCTCCGCGAGCGGGTGGCGGCCGAGGCGGGCCGCATCGGGCTGCCGGCGGCGCTTCTCGACCGCGCCCTCAACGTCGACCTGTCGGGCGGCGAGAAGAAGCGCAACGAGACGCTGCAGCTCGGGATCCTGGCCCCCCGGATCGCGGTGCTCGACGAGATCGACTCCGGCCTCGACGTCGACGCCCTGCGGGCCGTCAGCCGGCGGATCGAGGCCATCACCGAGGAGCTGGGCGTGGGCGTCCTCGTGATCACCCACTACAGCCGGCTGCTGCGGGAGCTCAAGCCCGACGTGGTTTCGGTGCTGCAGGGCGGCCGGATCGTCGCCACCGGCGGCGCCGAGCTGGCCGAGGAGCTGGAGCTCACCGGCTACGCCGGCTACGGCCAGGAGACCAACGGCCCGGAGACCAACGGCCCGGAGACCAACGGCCTGAAGTCGTAGCGGCCCGGGCGGGGGGCCGTCGTGGGCGTCCGGCTCAGGGAGGGGGCGCGGCCGACGGCAGGGTGATCGTCGGTGCGGGAGCCACCGGTTCCGGCGGCGCCTCGGGCTGGGGTGGGCCGATCTCGTCGCCCACGCCCCCGGACACGAACACCGGCCATCCCACACCCACCTTGGTGGGGAACCACTCGGCGGCGTTCATGGGCAGGCGCACGCAGCCGTGCGACGCCGCGTAGCCGGGCACCGAATAGGCGCCGTGGAACGCGATCCCGCCGTTGAAGTAGAGGGGGTTGTACAGGTCGCCCAGCGGGCCCGTCTCCCATCCGGAGGCCCGCCGATAGACCGAGTAGGCGCCCCGCGGGGTGACCGCGTACCGGCAGTACCCCTCGGAGCAGAACCGCTCCTCGTTTCCGGTGGAGACGGGGACGATGCGGCTGAGCGCCCCTCCCTCGTAGAGGAAGAGCACCTGGCGTCCGAGATCGACCTCGACCCGGTTGGGACCGCCGCGGGGAGCGAGCGCGGCATGGGTACCGGGGTCGGCCGCCATGGCGGCCACGATCTCGTCGGTGGCCACGCCGTCGCGCCCGAAGCCGTGGACCTTCTGGAACGCCATGACCGCATACATGGTGACCTTGTCGAAGGTGCCGTCGACGTCGCCCACGTCGTAGTGGAGGACGTCGAGGCGCTGCTCGAGGGCGAGCACGGCGGCACCCGCGTCGCCCTGGCCGAGCCCGGTGGGGGTCGTGTCCTCGTCCGCCGGGGGGACGGTGGAGGACGTCGTGGTGGTCGTGGAGGTCGACGTGGTGGTGCTGGTCGATGTCGTGCTCGAGCTGGTGCTCGTGGACGGAGATGCAGACCCGGCCGACGTCCCGGGGCTGCAGGCGGCGAGGCCGAGGACGAGCGCGAGGACGACGGCGGGTGTGGCCGGGGCCCCCCGGCGGAAGCGCTTCGGGAGCATGGAGTCCGGCTAGCCCGCCGGTCCCCGGTCGGTGATGAACCCCTTCTCCGGGGCCCTGTCGAGGAACGTGCTGATGAACCGCTCGATCGCGTCCACCTCGAGGGTGTCGCACTGGAGCCGGACGTGCCACGCGGTGGCCGCCACCGGCGTGTCGAGCGTCGGGCGGGGCACCATGAGCACGTTGGGCTGGTGCTTCTGGGCCACTTCGCGGAGGGTGGTCAGGGTCTGCGGGTCGAGGTCGGGCCGGTGCCAGAGCACCACGTAGCCGTGTTCCAAGGCGTGCACGATCTGGCCCTCGGGCGGCGTGTTGGCGTCGGTAAAGATGCCGGGGCGGGCCGCCTGGGGCGTGTGGTCGCCACCCGCCGGGGGGTCGACCTCGTAGGTGGGATTCGCGACGTGGTTGCGCCCGGGGCCCCCGTCGGGGTCGGTCCTGCGGTCGAAGCGGCACGACCCGGTCTGGAACTGGGCCGCCTCGTCGCCCCGCTCCCGCCGGTCGGAGACGATGACGTAGCCGACGAGGAGCACCGCCGCCGCCACCCCGCCGGCGAGGAGCGCCCGGTTGCGGATCGTCCTCGTCCGCCGGGCCGCCTCGGCCGCCGCCATCCGCTCCTCGCGGGTGGGACCGCCGCCCGCCCGCAGCTTCGCCGACGCCCCGCCGCCGGCCGCCGCCCCCTTGCCCGGCGTCACGGAAGGCTTGGTCGCCGCCGCCGGCCGGGCCGACCCCTTGGCCGGAGACGCGGCCGATTTGGCCGACTTGGCCGCCGTTGCTGACTTGGCCGACTTGGCGGTCGACTTCGCCGGAGCTGGGGCCGCCTGGCCTGGCCTCGCCGCCGACTTGGCCGCGTTGGCCGCCGCCTTGGACGGGTTCGCCGGCGTGGCCGGGTTGGCCGCCGCCTTGGCCGGGTTCGCCGGCGTGGCGGCGGGCTTGGCCGGCGTGGCAGGGGGCGTGGCGGCGGACTTGCTCGGCGCGGCGGTCGGCTCGGCCGGCGGGCGGCGGACCTGCTCGGTGTGGCCGGCGTGGCGGGCGGCTCGGCCGGCGTGGCGGCGGACTTGGCCGGCGGGGCGGGAGCGGTGGGCGACGAGGCGGACCCGCTCGATCGGGCGGGGGCCGGTTGACCGCCCGACGGCGACTTGCCCGCCGCTGGCTGCTGGCCCGGTGCCTGCGGCGACGCCGGCGCCGGCTTGGGGACGGTCGTCCGCTTGGATGGGCTCGGGGGCCGGTTGGACGGGCCTCGCCCCCTGCCCGGGCCCTTCTTCTTGGCTGGCATCGCCGGGCGACAGTACCCCCGTGGGATGCCTACAGTTCGGTCATGTTGGTTCCGAGGGACCGGGCACCGTCGTTCACCCTCCCCGACATCGACACCGCGTCCCCCGTGTCCGACCCCTGGCGGGACTCGGACGGACCGACGATCCTGGCGTTCTTCAAGGCCACCTGTCCGGTCTGCCAGATGGCGGCGCCGATGGTCGAGGCCATGGCCACGTCGGGCGCCGCCGTGGTCGCCATCGGCGAGGACCCCGCCCCTGCCCTGGCCGCCTACCGCAGCCGGTGGGGGCAGGCGGTGCCCACGCTGAGCGAGCCACCCCCCTACCGGGTGTCCGGCGCCTACGGCCTGGTGAGCGTCCCCAGCCTGTTCCTGGTCGACCCCCAGGGCCTCGTCGTCGACGTCGTCGGCGGGTGGGACCGTGACGAATGGAACCGGGTCTCGGTCGCCGCCGGGGGAACGCCGGTGTCGGCCTCGGGCGACGGCCTGCCGCCCTATCGTCCCGGTTGAGGCAGCCGCAACCGCCACTGACCCGGTCGGGCCAGTCACGCTTTTGTGCAGCGAAAGCTACCTGGTGGGTCGCTTTCGCTGCACAAAACCGACGACCCCTCACATCGGGTCGTCGAGCGCCGCCACCGACGCCGGGCTGGTGGCCCGCACCACCACGACCACCACCAGGAACGCCACCGCGCAGGCCGCGGTCACCCGCCGGAGGCCGAAGCGGTCACCCAGCGCGCCCTGGACGACCGCGCCGATCGGGTACACGGTGCCCAGGGCGACCATGTAGAGGCTGAGGACCCGGCCCCGTAGGGCCGCCGGCGCCCGCAGCTGCACCACGGTGCCCAGGCCGGAGAGGATGCCGATGTAGCTCGCGCCGACGACCGCCAGGGCCAACGTCGCCAGCACGAGCGACGGCGCCATGGCGTAGAGGACGAGCAGGCCCGGCAGCACGACCAGGTCCACCAGCAACACCCGGCGGCGACCGAATCGCGCGGCCAGGCCGGGGAGGGCCAGGGCACCGGCCACCGCGCCCACCCCCTGGGCCGTGATCAGCACCGACGTCCCCCCTTCTCCCTCGCCGAAGAGCTTGGCCGCCACGGCGGGGATCAGGGCGATGAAGGGGGACAGGAGCAGGGCGGCGACGGCGATGCCGAGGATCGCCGTCCGGCAGCCGGGCTCCCCCCACGCGGCCCGGGCGCCGGCGGCGATTCGCCGCCACAGCCCGCTCTCGTCGTCCGGGGTGGGGGGCGGCACCCGGACCAGGCTGATGGCGACCAGCACCGCCCCGAACGACACCGCGTTGAGCACGAAGGCGAACGTGTACGACCCCACGGCCAGCACCACCCCGGCCAGCGCGGGGCCGACGACGCGTCCCAGGTTGTACTGGGCCATAGACAGGGAGCTGGCCGCCAGCAGCTCGTCCCGGGGGACGAGGTCGGGGAGGATGGCCTGGTAGGCGGGGAAGCCGAGCGCGGCCACGCAGCCCATCCCCAGCACGGTCAGGGTGAGGTTGGCCGGGGTGATGCGGCCGCTGGCCGACAACGCGGCCAGGATGCAGGCGAAGCCGGTCTCGCCCAGGGTGGTGACGAGCAGCAGCCGGCGACGGTCGACGCGGTCGGCCATCGCCCCCCCAACCGGCGACAGGAGTCCGAGCGGCAGGAAGGCGGCCGCCGCCACCAGGCCCGTCCACCGGGCCTGGCCGGTGAGGTCGGTCACGAGGACGCCCACCGTGACCGTCTGCACCCACGATCCGATGTTGGAGACGAGGGCGGCGCTCCAGACCAGGGCGAAGTCGCGGTGCCGCAGGGGCTGGACCGACGTGAGGCGGCGCAGGCCGCGCCCCGCGCCGGCGGTCCGGCGCCAGCCCGTCCGGCGGGGGCGGAACCTCGGGGATCACGCGTCGGGTGCCTGGTAGCGGGCCTCCAGCCCGTAGTGGTCGTCGAGGCGGACGACCTGGTTGAAGTCGTCGAAGGTGGTGAGCAGGCCCAGGTCGTCGCGCAGCGTCCCCTTGGCCGCCAGCACGCCGTAGGCCGTGGCCAATGAGCGGGCGGCGGCGAACAGCCCGGTGAGGGGCGACACGACGAGGTCGAAGCCCAGCTCGTGCAGCTCGGACGGGGTCATGAGGGGCGTGCGGCCGGCCTCGATCATGTTGGCCACCCGCACCATCCCGGGGGTGGCCTCGGCGACCGCCCGCATCTCGTCGACCGACTCGGGCGCCTCGACGAAGATGGCGTCGACACCGAGGGCGGCCGCCGCCTGGGCCCGGGCGATGGCCTCGTCGAGGCCGACGGCGGACCGGGCGTCGGTGCGGGCGACGACGAACAGCGAATCCCGGGCGTCGACGGCCGCCTCCAGCTTGGCCAACCAGTCCGCCCTCGGCACCACCCGCTTGCCGGCCATGTGCCCGCACTTCTTGGGCCAGACCTGGTCCTCCAGGAAGATGCCGGCTCCCCCTGCCGACTCGAACAGCTCCACCGTCCGCCGGGTGTTGAGGGCGTTTCCGTACCCGGTGTCGGCGTCGACGATGACGGCCATCTCCGGTGCCGCCCGGCACACCCGCCGGGCGACGTCGGCCATCTCCCCCTGGGTGAGATAGCCGAAGTCGGGGAGCCCGAGGAGCGTCGCCGACGTGGCGTAACCCGATAGGAAGGCGACGGGGAACCCGGCGTCGGCGGCCAGCCGGGCCGACAGGGCGTCGAAGACGCCCGGCATCAGCAGGGTCTCCCCCGCCGAGAGGAGCGATCGGATGCGGTCCCCGTTCACCGGGCCGAGAGTAGGTCGAACTCATCCCGTGGCGGCGCAACCGGCACCGCCAGGACGGGCAGGGTCAGCCGGTGATGCCGCAGACGTCGCGCCCGTAGGCGGTGAGGTTGTTGGCCGCGGTCTGGAACCGGGGATCGACGAAGACGCTGAAATCGGGCGCGTCGGCCTCGACGCTCGTCAGCAGCTTCTCGAAGCCCTCGGCCAGCACGGTGACGTCGGCCTTGATCTCGGGGGGTGCGATCGAGGCGATCTGGCGGACGGCGGGCGCCGCCTCCCGGAGCAGCGGTGCGAGGTCGCTGGACTGGGCCGCGGCGGTGCCGATGTCCTCGATGCGGGAGATGTTCGACCGGGCGACCTCGCAGAAGTCGGAGTTGGAGTCACCGGTGAACGTGGGCGTCGTCTGGCTGGGAACGGTGGCCCCGGCGACGGTGGTGGGAGTGGACGTCTCGTCGTCGTCGTCGCCACCCCCACAGGCGGCCAGGGACAGGAGGGCGGCGGCCACGGCCACGGCGGACAGGACTCGGCGCATCATGCTCCTTCGGCTTCGGTGCCCAGGCCAGGATGGGCCCCGTCGATCTGGGCCCCGTCGGATCTGGGCCCCGTCGATCTGGGCCCCATCGGTCTGGGCCCGGGCGGACTGGCGGGTGGATTGGGCCTCGTCGAGGGCCTGGGCAAGCGTGTTCCACGACAGTGTGGCGCACTTGATCCGCACCGGAAACTTCACCACGCCGCGGAGCGCCTCCAGATCGCCGAGCTTGACCTCGGGGTCGGGGGCGACCGCCTCCACCACCTCGCGGCCGTCGTGGTCGAGGCGGTGCTCGTGGATCGACATCATGGCCTTGAAGGCCCGGATGAGGGCCCGGGCCTCGGGGGACGTGCGCCCCTTCACCGCGGCCGACATCATCGACGCCGACGACTGGCTGATCGAGCAACCCTGGCCCGAGATGCGGACGTCGGCCACCCGGTCGACCCCGTCGTCGTCGGAAGGGGCGATGTCGACGTAGAGCACGACCTCGTCGCCGCACAGGGGGTTGAACCCCTCGACCCGCAGCGCCGGCGGGCTGGGCAGGTCGCCCCGGTTCCGGGGGTTGCGGTAGTGGTCGAGGATGATCTCCCGGTACAGGTCTTCGAGCGACATCGGGCGACCGTTCTAGGCGAAGAACTTCGAGGCGGACAAGAGGGCTTCGGAGAGGGCGTCGACGTCGGACTCGTCGTTGTAGACGTAGAACGACGCCCGCGCGGTGGAGTTGACGCCCATCCGCCGCATAAGGGGCTTGGCGCAGTGGTGCCCGGCCCGGATGCAGACGCCGGTCTCGTCGAGGACCTGCGACAGGTCGTGGGGGTGGATGTCGCGGTAGGCGAACGAGAGCACGCCGCCCCGGTCCTCGGGGTCGGCGGGGCCGAAGATGGTGAGGTCGTCGCCGTGGCGCTCGGCCAGCGTGGCCAGGGCGTAGGCGGTGAGCTCCACCTCGTGGCGGCGGACCGAATCCATCCCCAGCGCCTGGAGGTAGTCGACGGCCGCCCCGAGGCCGACCGCCTCCGCGATCGGGGGCGTGCCCGCCTCGAACTTCCAGGGCAGGACGTTGGGCTTCCACCCGTCGAGGCGCACGTCGGCGATCATCTCGCCCCCGCCCAGGAAGGCGGGCATCGAGTCGAGCAGCTCCTCCCGGCCCCACAGGACGCCGATGCCCGTCGGCCCGCACATCTTGTGGCCGGTGAAGGCCAGCAGGTCGCAGCCCAGGGCGGCCACGTCGGTGGGCAGGTGGGGAACGTACTGGGAGCCGTCGACCACCACGACCGCCCCCACCGCGTGGGCCGCGTCGGCCAGCCGGCGAATGGGGTTGAGCGTGCCCAGCACGTTCGACATGGCGGTGACGCTCACCAGCCCGACACCGTCGAGCAGGCGGTCGAGGTCGTCGAGGATCAGCGTGCCGTCGTCGGCCACCGGCAGGTAGCGCAGCTCGACGCCCTTCTCCTCCCGCAGCATCAGCCAGGGGACGAGGTTGGCGTGGTGCTCCATCTCGGTGAGCAGGACCGCCTGTCCGGGGCGCAGGAGGTGCCGGCCGAAGCTGTGGGCCACCAGGTTGATGGCCTCGGTGGCGTTCTTGGTGAACACCACACCGGCGGCCGACGGGGCGCCGATGAAACGGGCGACCTTGCCCCGGGCGTCCTCGAAGGCGGCGGTGGCCTCCTCGGCCAGGCGGTACACGCCCCGGTGGACGTTGGCGTGGGTGGTCTCGTAGTAGCGGCCCATGGCGTCGAGAACGACCCGCGGCTTCTGCGAGCTGGCCGCCGAGTCGAGGTAGACCAGGGCTTGCGGCTCCTGGTTGAGCAGCGGGAAGTCGGCCTTGGCCGCCGAGGTCAGCGTCACGACGCGTTGACTTTCGTCGCCGGCCGTGGACGCCGCCGCAGGCGGCCCCTCCGGATGGCCCCGAGCCGGCCGCAGGCCGGCACCCCCGGGGGGAGGTTCGGAGGGGGGCCCGCCCCCCTCCGAGACGCTATCTCCATGCGTCGTAGCCCTCTCGCTCCAGGCGGTGGGCCAGATCGGCGTCGCCCTGGGCCACGATCCGGCCGTCGACCAGGATGTGCACCACGTCGGGCTCGAGGTACTGCAGGATGCGCTGGTAGTGGGTGATGAGCAGCACCCCCAGCTCGGGCCGGTCCTTGCGGACCTCGGACACACCGTTGGAGACCACCTTGAGGGCGTCGATGTCGAGGCCGGAGTCGGTCTCGTCGAGCACCGCGAACTCCGGCTCGAGGATCGCCATCTGCAGGACCTCGTTGCGCTTCTTCTCACCGCCGGAGAATCCCTCGTTGAGGTAGCGGTCGCCGAAGGACGGGTCGATGCCCAGGCGGGCCATCCACTCCATGATCGACAGCCGCAGCTCGAGCACCGACAGGTCGATGCCCTTGCGGGCCGAGAGCGCCTGGCGCAGGAACTGCACCACCGACACCCCGGGGATCTCCTCCGGGTACTGGAAGGCCAGGAACAGGCCGGCCTTGCCCCGCACGTCGGTGGGCCAGTCGGTGATGTCGTCGCCCTTGAAGGAGACGGTGCCGGACGTCACCTCGTAGTCGGGATGGGCCAGCAGGGTATTGGCCAGGGTGGACTTGCCCGACCCGTTGGGCCCCATGAGGGCGTGCACCTCGCCGGGCATGACCGTGAGGTCGACGCCCTTGAGGATCTCCGTCCCCTGGACGGAGACATGCAGGTCCTTGATCTCGAACAACGGCGTCGCCACGGCGTCCATATTACACCTACGGCGGTAGGAGTAATTGGGTCCGACAGGCGCCGGGCCGGGGTTGACTATCGTTCGCCCCATCTCCGATCCCTGGACCTTCATGGGCGCCAGTCCCTCGCTGGGCCAGGCCGACGGCGACGTCACCCTCGTCGAGGGCGCCTCCTTCTGCATCTCCGGCCGCAGCGGCGACATCCGGGCCGGCTCGGCCCAGGGACTGTTCTTCCGCGACACGCGGTTCCTGTCCGGACTCGAGCTCCGGATCAACGACTACCCGCCCGAGCCCCTGGCGGCCGAGACCTCCGACCCGTTCTCGGCCACGTTCGTGCTCCGCAGCCAGACCCGGCCGGGGGCGGCCGAGAGCTCGCTGATGGTGTTCCGCTATCGCTACGTGGGGCGGGGCATGCGGGAGGACCTCGTCCTGCACAACTACGGCGAAGAGGCGGCCTACTGCTCGGTCGAGCTGGCCTTCGGCGCCGACTTCGCCAACCTCTTCCGGGTCAAGGAGGGGTCGGTGCGGGCCGAGGGCAACGTGGAGCTGCGCACGTCGGCCTCGGGCCTGGCCTTCGACTACCGCCGGGGGGTCACCACCAAGGGACTGCGGGTGGCGGCCAGCGAGCCGGCGCGGGCGCTGTCCTCCACCCTGCATTACGAGCTGGTGATCCCGGCCCGCGACAAGTGGACGCTGTGCCTCCAGTTCACGCCGGTGATCGAGGGTGACGAGATCGAGCCCCGCTACCTGTGCGGCCAGCCGGTGGAGCACGCCACGCCCACCCAGCGCCTCGACCAGTGGCGCAGCATCGTCCCCCGGGTGGAGACCGACTTCGAGGACCTGCGCAAGGTGGTGGCCCGCTCGGCCGAGGACCTGGGCGCCCTGCGCATCTTCGACCCCGACCACCCGGAGCGCACGGTGGTGGCCGCCGGCGCCCCCTGGTTCATGACCCTCTTCGGGCGGGACTCCCTGCTCACGGCGTGGATGGCCCTGCTGGTCGACCCCGACCTGGCCAAGGGCGTCCTGCAGACCCTGGCCCGCTTCCAGGGCACCAAGGTCGATCCCCGCCAGGACGAGGAGCCGGGCAAGATCCTGCACGAGATGCGCTTCGGCGAGGCGCCGTCGCTCTCCCTGGGCGGGGGCGACGTCTACTACGGGTCGGCCGACGCCACGCCCCTTTTCGTGATGATGCTGGGCGAGCTGCGGCGGTGGGGCCTGGCGCCGGAGGTGGTCGACTCATTGCTGCCGGCGGCCGACCGGGCCCTGGCCTGGATCGAGGAGTACGGCGACAAGGACGGCGACGGCTACGTGGAGTACCGCCGGGCCTCCGACAAGGGCCTGGCCAACCAGGGCTGGAAGGACTCCTGGAACGCCATCCGCTTCGCCGACGGACGCCTCGCCCGCCCGCCGATCGCCCTGTGCGAGGTCCAGGGCTACGTCTACGCCGCCTACCTGGCCCGGGCCCACTTCGCCGACGAGGCGGGCGACACCGGACTGGCGATCGACTACCGGGCCCGGGCCAACGACCTCAAGGTCCAGTTCAACCGCGACTTCTGGCTGCCGAAGCAGGGCTGGTACGCCATGGCCCTCGACTGCGACAAGCGGCCGGTCGACGCCCTCGCGTCCAACATCGGCCACTGCCTGTGGACCGGCATCGTCGACGAGGAGCGGGCCCCGCTGGTGGCCGAGCGGCTGATGTCGCCCGAGATGTTCAGCGGCTGGGGCATCCGCACCCTGGCCACGAACATGAGCGGCTACAACCCGATCAGCTACCACATCGGCTCGATCTGGCCCCACGACAACGCCCTCATCGCCGCCGGGCTCATGCGCTACGGGTTCGTCGACGAGGCCTACCGGGTCATCAAGGGCCTGATCGACGCCGCCGGCCACTTCGACCACGGCCTCCCCGAGCTGTTCGGGGGACTGAGCCGCGACGAGGTCCCGTTCCCCGTGAGCTACCCGTCGTCGTGCAAGCCCCAGGCGTGGGCCGCCGCGTCGCCGCTGTTGTTCCTCCGGACGCTGCTGCGCTTCGACCCGTGGGTGCCCCACGGCAAGGTGTGGGTCGACCCCGAGCTCCCCGACTGGATGGGCCGCCTGCAGATCGCCAACATCCCCCTCGCCGGCCGACGCATCACCATCGACGTCGACCGCGCCGGCACCAAGATCGAAGGCCTCCCCCCCGAGATCGAAGTCGTCGGCGAGCCCCGGGACCCTCTCACCGCCTGATCCGGTTGACGGCGCAGGCCGCCTTCGGCGACATGCCGCCGGTCGGGATCTTTCCGTGGTGCTCACGCGGCCTTTGGAGTAGACCTGCGAAACAGGAGGTTGCTATGGGACGGCGGCATGGAACGGGGAGTGAGCGGAGCTTCGGTTCCCGGAGAAGGCGGAGCGCTCCCGTAGTTGCAATTTTCGTGATTGCGGGCCTCCTGTCGTCGGTCGGTCCGGCGGAGGCGGTGGTGCACAAGGTGATCGCGTGGGGCTACAACGCCTCCGGCCAATCCAGCGTGCCCGCGTCGCTCAACGATGCAACCGCGATCTCTGCTGGAGCCGATCACACGTTGGCCCTCACGCCGGCAGGCGCGGTGGTGGTCTGGGGGAGCAACAGCAACAACCAGGGCACCACCCCTCCCGCGGCCCTGGGCGGCGTCACCGCCATCTCGGCGGGGGGCTTCCACAACTTGGCGGTGAAGGCGGGCACCGTGGTCGCCTGGGGAAGGAACGCAGCCGGGCAAACCAACGTCCCGGGCGCGCTCAGCGGCGTGGTCGGCGTGGCGGCCGGCTGGAACCACAGCGCCGCCCTGACCTCGGGCGGCACCGTTGTGGCATGGGGCAGCAGCGCCAACGGTCAGATCAACGTGCCGTCCGGGCTCAGCGGGGTCACGGCCATCGCGGCTGGCTCCGATCACAACCTCGCCCTGACCTCTGCCGGCACCGTGGTCGCGTGGGGTGCAAACTCCTCCGCCCAGAGCACGGTCCCGGGGGGGCTCAGCGGTGTCGTGGCGGTCGCGGGAGGCAGCCTTCACAGCCTCGCCCTCAAGTCCGACGGCACCGTAGTGGCGTGGGGCGACAACAGCTTCGGGCAGCGGTCGATCCCGAGCGGCCTGACAGGCGTGGTCGCCATCGCCGCCGGCGGCAATCACAACCTTGCGCTCAAATCGGACGGCAAGGTGATCGCCTGGGGGTTCAACTCTCACGCCCAGACGAACGTCCCGTTCGGCTTGAGCGACGTGACCGCTGTCGCGGCGGGCAGCTCCCACAGCGTGGCGCTCAAGCAGGATGTCACGGCTCCTCCATGCGCCGGAACCGTTGTCGGTTGGGGACTCAACGCCCAGGGGCAGGCCACACCGCCCGCCGGGCTTACCGGGGTGACTGCGGTCGCGGCCGGCGGACTGCACAGCTTGGCGCTCAAGTCGAACGGGACAGTCGTCGCCTGGGGATACAACGGATCCGGACAGGCGACGGTGCCGGCTGCGCTGGCGAACGTCACCGCCATCGCTGCGGGTACGAGCCACAGCGTCGCCCTACGCACCAACGGCACGGTCGCGGCCTGGGGCGACAACGCTCTCGGTCAGTCCGCCCCGCCGGGAACACTCACGGGTGTCATCGCGATCGCCGCGGGGGCCTACCACAGCGTCGCATTGCGATCGAACGGCACCGTCGTCGCCTGGGGCTTCAACGGCTACGGGCAGACGACCCCACCCGGCGGGCTCACGGGCGTCACCGGGATCGCCGCGGGCGCACATCACACGCTGGCTCTGAAGTCGAACGGCACCGTCGTCGCCTGGGGCTTCAACGCGTTCGGCCAGACCAACGTGCCCACCGGGCTCTCGAGCGTCACCCTGGTCGCCGCCAACGGCTACCACAGCCTCGCTCGGCGGTCCGACGGCACTGTCTCGGCGTGGGGATGGGACATCTACGGCCAGGGTTCGGTGCCCGTCAACGTCGGGAACGTGACCGCGCTCGCCGCTGGGTTCCTGCACAACGTGGTCCTGAAGTCGAACGCCACGGTTGTCGCGTGGGGCTTCAACGGGACCGGTCAGACGAACGTGCCCGGGACACTCACCGACGTGATCGCAGTGGGCGCGGGCTACCACCACAGCCTCGCCGCCAAGTGCTGACGGGGGCCCATCCGGCGGGTGAGTGACGAGGTCGCTCGCGCGTCGCTCCGCTTCGCCGACGGACGCGGTTTGTTGTATCAGGCACCGTCGCCGAGGGGTCTGGTCGGTGGGAGCGCACCGAGCGCGCCCACGAGGAGGCAAATCACAATGGAACGAGGTTCCGAGAAGCTGCTGGCCGCCTGGAAGGCGCGCCAGCTCACCGACCAGTCCGTCCAGGACATCGCCGAGGGGCTCGGGAAGTCTTCGGCCGAGGTCCACTCCATCGAGTTTCACGGCGGCGCCAGGCCCACGGGTGTCGCGGTGGGGCTCACCTACAGGGACGGCACCATCGAGGAGTGCGGCACCGACATCACGCTCTGGCTCGCCTGGCTGAGGCGCTACGCCGCAGAAGTTGAGTTCGATCGAAGGATCCTGATCGACGGCGTGTGGCCCGACCTGTTGACGGTCACTCTTCCCTTCGGGAACGTCGGGCATCTGCAGGCCGAGGCACACGGGCAGGTATGAACACCGGGGAGCCGGCGGGCCGATCGATCCTCCAGGTGCACCCCAGCCGGCGGTGCAACCTGCGGTGCGCGCACTGCTACACGTCTTCGGGCCCCGACGTTCGCGACGAGCTCCCGCTCGACGTGCTCGCGGGTGCGATCACGGACGCGACCACCCTCGGGTACGGGCAACTGGCCGTGTCGGGAGGAGAGCCGTTTCTCTACTCCCAGCTGCCGGGGCTCCTCTCGACAGCCCAGGCCGCGGGCATGACGACCACGGTGACGACGAACGGCACGATCCTCACTCCCGAGCGGTTGTCGGCCGTTGCCCCCCACGTCGACCTCCTGGCCATCTCGATCGACGGCCCGCCGGCCTCCCACAACCTGATCCGCAACAGCCCGACTGCTTTCGACAGGGTCATGCGCCATCTGCCCGACGTACGGGACGCGGGTATCCCGTTCGGCTTCATCTTCACCCTCACCGGCCACAACGTCGACCAACTCGAGTGGCTGGTCGGGTTGGCCGCCGAGCAGGGCGCGGCCGGCGTGCACATCCACCCCCTGTCGCTCGTCGGCCGGGCAGCCGACGGCCTGCGCGGCCACCAGCCCGACGAGCTGGAGCTCCTGGTGGCGCGGGTCGAGGCGGAGCGCCTCGGAGCACTGTTCCCAGCCGTCCGCATCCATGTCGACGCCCTGACCCTGGACGAGATCGCGGCTCGCACCCTTCCCGGCCCGGGCGCGCCGCTCGCCGAGCTGGCGCCCGTCCTGATCGTCGACGACACCGCCCAGGTGATGCCCCTCACCCACGACCTCGACCGCTGGTTCGCTCTCGGGTCGTTGTTCGACGCCCCCTTGGCGTCGCTGGCCCGGTCCTGGACCGAGCGCTGCGGACCGGCGGTGGCCGAGCTCCTGGAAACAACCCGGCAGGAGATGGTGTCGACCGTCGTCGCCGCCTCCGCCTGGTACGACCTCGTGGCGGCACGATCAGCCGGCTGGGCCTCGGCGGCCTAGCGGCGGCCCGCAACCCGTATCCTTCTGAACCTGGTTGGACGCCTCGGCCCGGAAGGGACACCCCTTGCCTGAGCGGGTGAAGAAGGTCGATCTGGTGCTCGAGGGCGGCGGCGTCAAGAACATCGCCTTGCTCGGGGCGGTGACGGTACTGGCCGAGGCCGGATACACCTTCCCGCGGGTGGCCGGCACCAGCGGCGGGGCCATCATCGCGGCGGGGGTCGCCGCCTACCAGAAGGCCGGGCGCGACCTGGGCGGGATGCTCGATGTGTCCCTGCGGGTCGACAACTCGCGATTTCTGGCCTGGCGCCGGCCCGGTCGCGTGTCCGGGCCGGTGTCGGGCGCGATCGACCTGCTGCGCCGGGGCGGCATGCACTCGGGGGACTACCTCTACGAGTTCCTCGGCCCTGCGCTGGAGGCCGTCGGCGTCACCACCTTCGCCGACCTGCGCATCGACGACGACCCCGGGTCCTCGCTGGCCGAGCATCAGCAGTACTCGCTCGTCATCCACGTGGCCGACATCACCCACAAGGTGCTGGTCCGCCTCCCGTGGGACTACCCGCGCTACGGGATCCGGGCCGATCAGCAGCCGGTTGCCGACGCGGTCCGGGCGTCCATGTCGATTCCCTTCTTCTTCCGTCCCGTCACCGTGGAGACCGACCACGGCGCGGCCACGTGGGTCGACGGCGGCCTGCTGGCCAACTACCCCATCACCGTGTTCGACCGCACCGACGGCCGGCCGGCGCGCTGGCCGACGTGGGGCGTCAAGGTCCGCACCTCGCCGCCCCACGGTCGGGACCGGCCGGTGCGCACGGCGGTGGGCGTGGGCATCCGTTGCCTGGCGACGATGACCGGCGACTGGTACAGCTCCTCGCTGGGCGCCGACACCGCCGGCCGGCGGACCATCCAGGTCGACACGTCGGGCGTCCCCGCCACGCAATTCGACGTCGACAACCGCACCCGGCTCCGCCTGTACGAGAACGGACGAACCGCGGCCGCCGCCTTCCTCGAGGGCCTTCCAGCGACCTGACCGACTTGTGTGAGTGGTGGAAAAGTCGTGCTGGTACCACCCGCAGGGAGCGGGTGGCAGCACCCTTGTTCGGTGGGAAGAACCGCCTAAGAGTCGACGTACGGAGCGGCGGCCGCCGCCTCGCCTGTCCGGGAGGACGATGACATGTCAATGATCGACCACGGGCTCTCGGAGCTTCTGCCCAAGCTCCACCAGATCGAGCCCCGTGCCGGGGCGAAGTACCTCGTGGCTGACATCCACGAGTTCACGCAGCACGTCGCGGCCGACCACGCTCGGGCTCAGCTCCTGCAGGGCCCCGTGCCGAAGATGCGGGGCGGGGCTCCCGACTTTGTCGACCACAGGGCCAACCAGACGCCGTGCAAGGACCAGGACGGGCGGGGCAGCTGTTGGGCGTTCGCCGCCATCGCCGCACTCGAAGCCGGCTACAAGCGAAACCATGGCCTCGACCTGGACCTGTCCGAGCAGTACTTCTTCCACCTGGGGCGGGCGACCGGTCTCCGCCCCGACTACCTGACGACCCCTCAGAGGTGGGAGAACGCCTCGTCCTTCTGGGGTGCCGGCGGAAACTCCACGTCCGTCGGCAGCCTGACGGATCTGGCCGCCACCGAGGATCGGTTCGCGCCGTACCTGTCCTTGGCGGCGCTCGACGGACTGCGGCGCAGCATCCCCGAGGCAGGGGAGCTCGTGTGGAGCGAGCTCGAGGTGCCGACGACGCAGGAGCAGATCGACGCCCTGGAATGGGACGAACGTCTCGTTCCCCGGGAAGCCCGGTGGAACGCCAAGTACCGGGTGGCCGAGTGGCGTTCACTACCCGGCCATGACATCGCGACGTTGGAGCAGGCCCTCGCCGACGGCAGGGAGGTCATACTCGACGCCGACGCCAAATGGGGCTGGAACGGCACCGGGTACGAGTTCGACGATGCGCGCGGCGGGGGGCACGTCGTCCTCCTGGTTGGTTACGATCGGCAGGCGCAGGTGTTCTTCATGAAGAACTCCTGGAACGAAGGGCGCATCGTCCCCATCACCTACGACGCCGTACGCCGCACCGCACTGGGTGCGTCGATCGTGGTCAGCGTCGCCGCACCGGGCGATGCAGACCAACGCCACTCCTGGCTCGGGCGCTGGCACATGGACCACGACGGATGGCGGGGAACGCTGGTGATCCGGCGGTTCGCTCCGGAGTCACGGCCCACCAAGCTCGGGAACTACTACGGCTCGGACGGCAGCAGCTACGACGTGAACGGCTTCATGACCCAGGGCGGACGGCAGGCGTCATTCACCATCGCCGCCTCGCCCGGCCGCAGGGTCCCCGGTGTCATGGAAGGACAGCCGTTCGACGCCTGGGTGTTCTCCTGGGATCCGTCCAATGCCGCCGGCTCCACCACCTGGAGCGGCATCGCCTTCGGGGCGCGCTTGAGTCGCAATTCCCTCGAACCCCCGAGGGCCGCTCCATTCGCGCCGGAGAGCTGGATCGGCAACTGGTACATGAACCACGACGGTTGGCGCGGGAAGCTCGAAATCCATGGCCTCACCCCCTTCACCAAGACCGGCACCTCTGTCGCGGTCAGCTACCACGATGCCGACGAGGTCAACCGGCCGGCGACTGGGAGCCTCGACGCAGACCACATCCTCCGGCTCTACGTCGACTTCGACGGCAACCGCCAGCCGTTCAGCCTCCACTACCACACCCACGAAGCAGGGGTCTTCTCGGGCACGACGGAGTGGGGCGGCGCCCGCTTCGGAGTGATCGGGCACAAGGACAGCTGATCGGCGCCGGCTCCGTCGAGTCACCAGCCGCGGTCGGACCACTCCTGGAGGTGGGGGCGTTCGGCGGCGATGGTGGTGTCGGTGCCGTGGCCGGGCAGGACGAGGGTCTCGGGCGGGAAAGTGGAGAACAGGCGATCGATCGAGCGGATGATCGCCGGGAAGTCGCTGTAGGCCCACCGGGTGGCCCCCGGCCCGCCGGGGAAGAGGGTGTCGCCCGAGAACAGCACGGGTGAGCCCTCGACGGCGAAACAGACCGAGCCGGGCGTGTGGCCGGGGGTGTGGATGGTGCGGAGCCGGAGCCGTCCGACGGGGATGACGCCGTCGTCCTCCAGGACGAAGTCGTAGGACGGCAGCATGGCCGCGTCCTCCGCCTTCACCCCCACCATGTACCCGGCATCCCGGACGGCGGGGACGGCCTGGATGTGGTCCCAGTGGCCGTGGGTCTCGAGCACCTGGCGGACGTCGAGGCGGCGGCAGAGCTCGAGCAGCTTCTCGTGCTCGTTGGCCGCGTCGAGCAGCACGGCCTCGCCCGTCTCCCGGCAGCGCACGACGAAGACGTTGTTGGCCAGCGGACCGACCACCAGGCGGGTGATCTCGACCCGGGTGTCCTCGTAGTGGAGCGCGGCCCCGGCCATGCGGTGGAGAGTATGCCCGTGCGCTTCGTCCCCACGCCCGCCCAGGACGAGTTGCGGGCCAGGGTGCGGGCCTTCCTGAGGGATTGCTCTCCCCCGGCCGAGGTCCGCCGCCTCATGGAGACCGACCGGGGCTACGACCCCTCGGTGTGGGACGGGATCGTGGCCTCGGGCTGGCCGGCGCTGCCGATCGCCGACCTGGCCGTCGTCCTGGAGGAGGCGGGGGCCGCCCTCCTGTGCGCGCCGCTCCTGGGGACGTGGCTGGCGGCCGTCGCGGTGGCCGAGTCCGGGGACGGCACGCATGAGCCGCTGGCGCCGGGCTCGGTCGCCGCCCTGGCCGTGGCCGAGGACTCGGGCCGGTGGGACCCGGCGTCGGTGGCCCTCCGGGCGACCCGTTCCCCCGGGGTGGTGGGTGGCGGCTCGACGGGCACAAGAGCTTCGTCCTCGACGGGCACGTGGCCGACGTGCTGGTGGTCGCCGGCCGCACCGATGCCGGCGTCGCCCTGTTCCGGGTGGACGGGGACGCCCGCGGACTGTCGAGGGCGCTCCTTCCGACGGTCGACCAGACGCGCAAACAGGCCCGCCTGGAGTTCTCCGGCACCCCCGCCCGCCTGCTCGGGGACGAGGCCATCGGTGAGGCGACCTTGGAGCGGGTCCTCGACCTGGCCGCCGTCGCCCTGGCCGCAGAGCAGGCGGGGGGCGCGGGACGGTGCCTGGAGATGACCGTCGCCCACGCCCGCCGCCGGGTGCAGTTCGGACGCCCCATCGGCAGCTTCCAGGCCGTCCAGCACCGGTGCGCCGACATGCTCCTGGAGGTGGAGTCGGCCCGGTCGGCGTCGGCCTGGGCCACCGACCTCGCGTCCCGCCGGTCGGCCGAGCTGCCCCTGGCGGCGTCGGCGGCCAAGGTGGCCTGCTCCGAGGCCTACGCCTTCGTGGCCACCGAGACCGTCCACCTCCACGGCGGCCTCGGCTTCACCTGGGACCACGACGCCCACCTCTACTTCAAACGGGCCAAGTCGTCCCGCCTGCTCTTCGGCGATCCCCAATGGCACCGGGAGCGCCTGTTCCGCCGCCTCGGCCTGTGAGCCTCGTCGGCCGGTGCGGCTCCGGCGACGCGCTTCGCTAGCCTTTCCGGGTGGCCGTACTCCTCGTGGTGCTGGCGATCGCGGGGGTCTTCGCCATCGCCGCCGTCGTCCTGGGACGGGAGGTGCGGCGGCTGTCGATGCGTCCGCCGCAACGGTCGTTCGACTTCGAGGAGGCGGTCGCCTTCGTGTGCGACAACGTCGGATTCGAGGTGGCGGCGGTGCTCACCCCCGACGACGTGCGCAAGATCCTCGACTGGCACCTGGAGTACTTCCGGCTGCGGGGAGTGGCGTCGAACGGCGACCGCCCCCACACCGGCGGGCCGGTGGTGGTCAGCGGGGCGGAGACGGTCGACTTCGTCCTCCTGCGGTCGGAGGCCAGCGGAAATCCGTACACCCCGGAGCAGGTCCACGCCGTGCTCGACGCCCAGATGCGCTACCTGGAGGAGATCGGCGCCGTCGGCCAGGTGGCGGATCCCGACGAGTCGGGCTAACTACACCACTTTCGGTTCCGGTTGTGCTTTCATACGTACACCGAAGAAAGGAGGTGGTCCAACTGTACGAAAGTAGGCTTGGGACCTCGGAGGTGGCTGTCCGCTAGCGGTCAGCTGGGCCATCGCTGGCGAATACCGCCAGTCACCGCTCGAGATCGGGTCCGGATGTTGGTCCCGCCCGGAGTAGTCCACAGATCTCGGGTTTTTCCTTTCCAGCAAGATTGTGAACGGTCGAGGGGGCGCGCACCGCGCCCCCTCGACGCGAACGGGAACCCACCGGGGGAGGGCCCGACATGCACATCGACATCGATTCCGGCGGCTTCCGCTTGGCAGCGCACCTCTCCCGACCCCCCGAGGAGTCGGGGTCGAAGGGCACGCGGGGGATGGTCCTGTGCCACGGCTTCCCCGCCGGGCCGGGTGGCTCGGCCACCTCGGGCCAGACCTACCCCGAGTTCGCCGACCGCCTGGCCGCCGACACGGGCTGGACGGTGCTCACCTTCAACTTCCGGGGCACCGGCGGTTCGGAGGGCGACTTCTCCCTTTCCGGCTGGCTCACCGACGTGCGCGCGGCCATCGACCATCTCCTGGCCACCGAGCCGGTCACGGGCGTGTGGCTGGCCGGGTCGGGCACGGGCGGGGCCCTCACCATCTGCGCCGCCGCCGAGGACGACCGGGTGCGGGGCGTGGCGTCCATGAGCACCCACGCCGACTTCCGGGAGTGGGGGGCCGACCCCGCGGGCTTCCTCGACCACGCCCGGCGGATCGGCGTCGTGCGAGATCCCCATTTCCCACCCGACATGGACCTCTGGGCCCGCGAGCTGATGGAGATCCGTCCCATCGTGGTGATCGGAAAGCTGCCGCCCCGGCCCATCCTGCTCATGCACGGCGGCGACGACGAGGTCATCCACGTCCAGGACGCCCGCTGGCTGGCCGATGCCACCGATGGGAAGGCCGACCTGCGCATCGTCCCCGAGGCCGGCCACCGCCTCCGCCACGACCCCCGCGCCGTCGCCATCCTCATCGGGTGGATGGAGCGCCAGCCGGTCGACTGACCCCCGGCCTCGCCCTCGCCTGTCCCCGACCAATCCGCGCAATTACCCGGCTGAGGGGGCAAGTGCGCGAAGTGGTCGGCCGAGGGCGCCGTCGATGCCCGCCGTCCCCGACCAATCCGCGCAATTACACGGCTGAGGGGGCCAGTGCGCGAAGTGCTCAGCGGTCGGCGGCCTCGATTGCGGTGTCGATCGCCTGGCCGAGGGCCCGGGCCGCGGCCATCGGGTCGTCGGACTCGGTCAGCCACCGCACCACCACGAACCGTCGGGCGCCGGCCGCCACCATGTCGCCGACGGTCTCGGGCGTCACCCCGCCGGTGACGAACCACGGGCCGGTGGCCGCGCCTGACGCGTAGCGCAGGTAGTCGAGTCCGGTGCCGGGGCGTCCCGGCTTGGTGGGGGTGGGCGACACCGGCCCCGCCGACAGGTAGTCGACCGGCTCGCCGGCGGCGGCGTCGAGCTCGGCCGGGGCGTGGGTCGAGAAGCCGACGATGGCGTCGGGGCCCAGGATGCGGCGGGCCAGGGCGGGCGGGGCGTCGTCCTGGCCCACGTGCACGCCGTCGGCCCCCACCTCGAGCGCCAGGTCGGGTCGGTCGTTGAGGACGAACGGCACGCCGTTGTCCCGGCACACCTCCGCCGCCACGCGGGCCCGGGCCAGGAGCGGCCGGGCGTCGAGGTGCTTGTCGCGGAGCTGCACCAGGTCGACGCCGCCGGTGATGCACGCGGCCAGGAACTGCGCCAGGTCGGGACGGTCGGCGGTGCACAGGTAGAGGCGACGCCGTCCGAGGACGGCCCGCAGCCGGGCGGACGGTGTCATCCGCCGGCGACGGCCCGCACCAGCTCCAGGCGGTCGCCCTCGGCCAGCACGGTGGTGGACAGGTGGCGGCGCTCGACCGGCTCGCCGTTGCGCTCGACCAGCACCCAGCGCCCGCCCAACCCCATCGCCGTCAGCAGGTCGTCGACCGTGGACCCGTCGGGGACCTCGACCGGGTCGCCGTTGGCCGTGACCGTCACCGGGTCACTCCTCAGGGGTCGACTCGGCCTGGCGGGCCTTGGCCGCCGCCTTCTTGGCCCGCTTGTAGTCGCGCACCTTGGCCAGGGTCTCGGGACTCTCGATGTCGGCCACCGAGTAGAAGCCGTCCTCGGCGTAGGCACCGGCCGCCTCCTGCCACCCGGGCGGCTGCACGCCGAGGCGCTTGGCCAGCAGGGCGAGGAAGATACGGGCCTTCTGGTCGCCGAATCCGGGCAGTGCCTTCAGCCGCTCGTACAGGGCCCGGCCGTTGGCCGCGGTGTCCCAGACGGCGGAGGCCGAGCCGCCGTACCCGTCGACCAGGGCCCGGGCCATGGCCTGGGTGCGGGCCGCCATCGACCCCGGGAAGCGGTGCAGGGCGGGCGGGGTGGCGAAGATCCGGGCCATCTCCTCGGGCGGGTAGTCGGCGATCTCGCCCGCGTCGAGCCGGCCGCCCATCCGCTCCTTCAGGTCGTAGGGGCTGCGGAACGCCTTCTCCATGGGGATCTGCTGGTCGAGGAGCATCCCGATGAGGAGGGCGAACGGGTCGGTGGAAAGCAGCTCGTCGGCCGCCTCGTCGCCGGTGAGATGGAGCATCAGTCGCCCTGTCCCGGGGCGGGGACCTTGAGGTCGCGCCCGACGAAGAAGCCACCGGTGGGAAGGGCGGAGGCGATGATCACCCAGATCGTGCGGCCGAGGCCCCAGCCCTGGCCCTCCCGCACCTTGAGGACGAGGATCACGTAGACCAGGAAGATCACGCCGTGGATCGGCCCCAGGACGGGGACGAGGTCGGGTCCCTCGGTGGCCCGCTTGACGATGCTCGCCACGAGCAGGGCCAGGAAGCTCGCCGCTTCGACGTAGGCGACGGTGCGGAAGGTGGATATCACCCGGGCAGCCTCCCATCCCCGCCGCAGGAGGTACCACTCGCCCCCGGACGGACGAGCAGAGGGTCGGGTCAGGGCCTAGCCTGCGCAGCATCATGAGGGTGCTCCCTCGCCGTGCCGGTGTCCTGGTCGTGGCCGTGCTCGGCGTGGCCGGCCTCGGCCTGGCGCACGTGCTCGAATACCTGGCGCTGATACCCGACCATCACGAGCGGGCCCGGGTGCTGGCCGACACCGGCCACCACTACCTGCCGTTCGCCGTGAGCGCCGCCTGCTTCCTCGCCCTGGTGGCACTGGCCACGGCCTTCCTGGCCGGGTTCGGTCGGGGCGCGGCTCGACGCACGAGCGGACACGGGCAGGAGTCCCCCACTGACTGGGCCCGGTTGCTGCCCATCGTCCAGGTCGTGGCCTTTGTCGCCGTCGAGATCGGGGAGCGGTTGGCCGCCGGCTCGTCCCTCTCCGACCTCGGTCCGGTGCTGGTGCTCGGCCTTCCGCTGCAGGTCCTGGCCGGAATCGCGGGCGGTCGCCTCCTCTCGGTCGTGGCCCGGGCCGGCGAGCGCGTGGGGCGGGTGCTGGCCGGCTGGCCGGCGGCGGACGCCCCTCGCCGCCTCCACTCGTGCTGGCGGCCGGTCTCGACCGCCCCATCGGTCGCCATCCTGCCCGGCGGTCCGACGCCCGCCCGCGGTCCGCCCCTGCTCGTCGCTGTCGCCTGAATCGCAGTCCCTTCAGACAGCCCGTCCCCCGCGGGACGGCAGACAACGAGGAGATATCTGATGAGAACGCACTTTCCCACGGCTGGCCGCGGCCGTCCTGGGGCTGGCCGTGCTGGTCGGCCCCCTGGCCGGCGCCGCCACCGCTCACGAACGCCGCACCGTCGGCACCCTGCAGTTCGTCGTTGGCTGGGCCGGCGAGCCGGCGTACGCCGGCTCCCTGAATGCGGTGCAGCTTCGCCTCACGGACACGTCCGAGGCGGCGCCGGCGCCGGTCACCGACGTCGGCGACGGCCTGAAGGTCGAGGTGTCCTTCGGCGCCGACAAGGTCGGCCCCCTCGCGCTCGAATCGGTCTTCAACTCCCCCGGCGAGTACCAGTCGCCCATGATCCCGAGTCGGCCGGGCGCCTACACCTTCCGGTTCGTCGGCACCGTCAAGGGCCAGGCCGTCGACCAGTCCTTCACCTCGTCGGACACGACGTTCGATTCCCCCAAGGAGCCGGCCGACATCGAGTTCCCGGCCAAGGACCCGAGCCGGGCCGAACTGGCCAACCGGGTCGAGCGCATCGACCCACGGCTCGCCGCCGCCACCGAGGACGCCGACGACGCCAAGGGTGCGGCCGGGCTGGCCACGGTGCTCGCCGTGGTGGGCCTCGTCGTCGGCCTGGCCGGGGTGGGCCTGGCCGTGACCGCCCGTCGGGGGGCCAAGGCCTAGCGGCCGATGCCCACCATCCCGACGCGGGCCACCAGGGCGGCGGCCGTCGCCGCCCTGGTGGCGTTCGCGCTCCTCGCCCCGTTGGCGACGGCGCCGGTGGCCCTCGCCCACGGCGTGCTGCAGTCGTCCGACCCGGCCGACCGGGCCCTCCTCCAGCAGGCGCCGGCCACCGTCAGCCTCACCTTCACCGAGGCACCGGAGCCCCGGCTGTCGTCCGTCCAGGTGCTGGACGTGTCCGGCGCGTCGTTCGGCGCGGGCGGTCTGCAGGCGGTCGCCGGCGACGCTGCGACGTTGCGCCTCGGTCTCCGACCGCTCGCCAAGGGCGTGTACACGGTGAACTGGCGCATCGTGTCCCGGGTCGATGGGCACCTCACCGCCGGCTCGATCGCGTTCGGCATCCAGACGCCGGTGACCTCGGCCGGCCCGGCGCCGGTTCCGGTGGACGACACGCCGTCCAACCGGTCGCCGGGGGCGGTCGGCGGCCGGGTGCTGCTCTATGCCGGTCTGGCGCTCTTGCTGGGGGCGGCGTGGACCGGCGTCGCGCTGTTCGGTGGTGACCGCCGGCGCGACGTTCTCGGGCTGGCGCTCGCGGGGTGGGGGGCGCGGCGGCCGGGGTCGTGGTCCTCGGACTGGCCCAACGCGCCTCCGCCGGCGTCTCCATCGGGGTGTTCCTCGAGACCCGTCTCGGCGCCGCGCTTCTCTGGCGGGGGGCCGGGCTGGTGCTCGCCGTCGCCGGGCTGGCCGTGGCCCGGCGGGGCGGCCGCCGGCGCTGGCGGACGGGGATGGGCCTGGTGGCGGCCGGGGCGGTGGTCGTGGTCGTGGCCCACGTCGAGTCCGGCCACGCCGCCGCCCGGTCGTGGCCCTTGGCCATGGTCGGGCTGCAGGTCGTCCATGCGATCGCCATGACGGTGTGGATCGGGGGTCTTGTCGCGCTCCTGGTCGGCCTCCGCCGTTGTGGGGCGGATTCGGCCCACGCGGCCGCCGCCCGGGCGGTCGTGGACGCCGGCTCCGCCGGGGCGGTCGGCGGCGCCGGGGCGGTCGTGGATGCCGGCTCCACCGGGGCCGTCTTGGATGCCGGCTCTGCCGGGGCCGTCTTGGATGCAGGCTCCGCCGGGCCCGGCCCCGGAGCGGACGCCCCCCGGGACATCGCAGCCGGCGTTCCGCGGCGTGGGTTGGGGGTCCGGCGGCCGTCTCGCGCCGAGGAGCCGGACCCCCACGAGGTGCGGACGGCTCCTGTCGCGGACACGGCGGCGGCGGCCGCCGCCCGGCGGTTCTCCGCCGTCGCCGGCGCCGCACTGGGTGCGCTCGTGGTGACGGGAGTGCTGCGGGCGATCGACGCCGTCGGCGGCTGGGGACCTCTCTTCGACAGCGGCTACGGGCAACTGCTGCTGGTGAAATCGGGCCTGCTCCTCGTGCTGGCCGGCCTGGGTGGGATCAACCGCTTCCGCCACGTCCCCACCTCCGGCCGCTCCCTCACCGGGCTCCGCCGGGTGGGCACGAGCGAGTTGGCGGTGGCGGCCGGCGTCCTCCTCGTGACCGGCCTGCTCACCACCTCGCCCTCCCCGGACACGGCCCGACCGCCGGCAGCCCCTTCCGCGGTGGTGCTCACGACATCCGACTTCGGCACCACGGTCAGGGCCGCCCTGACCGTCTCGCCGGCGCAGCCCGGGGAGAACCGGTTCACCCTCGCCCTGGCCGACTACGACTCCGGCGACCCGGTCGGCGCCGACCGGGTGACCGCCCGCTTCGCCCTGCCCGCGTTCGAGGACGCCAGCCCGTCGACCCTCGAGCTGAGCCCGATCGCGGACCGGCCGGGAACGTTCGCCGCGTCCGGCACCAACCTCTCCCTTCCCGGCCGGTGGACGATCGTCCTCGAGATCGAACGGGGGACGGACTCCCTCGCACTCCCCCTCGAGCTCGTCACCCGGACGCCCCCGTCACCCGCCACTGTGGCCCGGGCCCCGGGCCAGCCGACGATCTTCACGGTGGCCGTCGCCGGCGGGCGCTCGCTGCAGGTCTACGCCGACCCGGAGCGGCCCGGGCCGACCCAGCTCCACATCACCTTCTTCACCGCCGACGGCGTGGAGGAGGCGATGGGAAGCGCCACGATGACCACCGACGCCGGCTCGGGAGCCGCCACCACGACCCCCCGCCGGCTGGGCCCGGGCCACTTCGTCGCCGACGTGACCGCTCCATCCGGCCGGTGGCCGGTCGCGGTGACCGGCATCACCGAGGCCGGCGACTACCTCTACACGCCCTTCGACATGGAGATCGCCCCATGAGACGCCACCTGGCCGCCGTGGCCGCAATCGCCGTCGCCGTCCTCACCGCCTCCGCCTCGTGCGGCGGTGACGGCGGCAGGGCCGCCACCACGACTCCCGCAGTCCTCCGGCCTGCGTCGACCGCCAGCCTGGCCGTCGTCGACCCGGCGAACGAGGCCACCGTCGCGCCCGGACCGCTCACCGTCCGCCTCGACCTCCAGGGCGCCCGGATCGTCGACGCGGCCACGACCACCCTGCGGCCGGACGAGGGCCACGTCCACCTCACCCTCGACGGGCGGCTGGTCTCCATGGCCTACGGCCTCGAGCAGCAGGTGGACGTGACGCCCGGCGTCCACATCCTCACCGCCGAGTTCGTGGCCGGCGACCATGCCCCGTTCAACCCCGGTGAGGTGAACGTGGCCCGGACGTTCGCGGTGGTCGCCCCGTCGTAGCCCCGGCCTGGCTAGCGGACCCGGGGGTCTGCGATCTCGGGGTCGAGGCCGTAGCGGGCGATGGCGTCGGCCACCTCCTCGGGCTTGCCCTCGTCGGCCCGGGCCAGCGAGTCGAGGACGGCCACGACGACGTGGGCGGCGTCGGTCTCGAAGTGGCGGCGGAGGTTGGCCGAGGTGTCGGAGCGCCCGTAGCCATCGGTGCCGAGCGGGACGAACGGGCCGGGGACCCACCGGGCCACCTGGTCGGGCACCATCTTCATGAAGTCGGTGACGGCCACGACCGGCCCCTCGGCGGGCGTCAGGACCTCGGTGACGTAGGGCGTGCGGGGCGTATCGGTGGGGTGCAGGCGGTTCCAGCGCTCGACCGACAGGGCGTCCTCCCGCAGGGCCTTGTACGAGGTGGCGCTCCACAGCTCGACGGCCACGTCGTGGTCGGCGGCCAGCATCCGCTGGGCCTCCCGGGCCGCCCCCTGGGCGGTGCCGCTGAACAGCACCGTGGCCCGGCGGGCTGGTCCCTCGGGCGCCGGAGCGAACCGGTAGAGACCTCGGCGGATGCCCTCCTCGGCTCCCTCCGGCATCGGTGGCATGACGTAGTTCTCGTTGTAGAGGGTGAGGTAATAGAAGACGTCCTCCGGCATCTCGCCGTACATGCGGCGGATGCCGTCCTCCACGATCACGCCCAGCTCGTAGGCGAAGGCGGGGTCGTAGGCGGCCAGGTTGGGCACGGTGGAGCCGAGCACCAGGCTGTGGCCGTCGGCGTGCTGCAGGCCCTCGCCGTGCAGCGTCGTGCGCCCGGCGGTGGCCCCGCACAGGAAGCCCCGTCCCCGGGAGTCGCCGAACGCCCAGATGAGGTCGCCCACCCGCTGGAAGCCGAACATCGAGTAGAAGATGAAGAACGGCAGCATCGGCGTGCCGTGGGTGGCGTAGGCGGTGCCGGCGGCGGTGAAGCTGGCCATCGACCCCGCCTCGGTGATGCCCTCCTCGAGGATCTGGCCGTCCTTCGACTCCTTGTACGACAGGAGCAGGTGGGCGTCGACCGGCTCGTAGAGCTGGCCGTGGGCGGCGTAGATGCCGACCTCGGGGAACAGGCTGTCCATGCCGAACGTGCGGGCCTCGTCGGGGATGATCGGCACCACCCGCTGGCCGATGCCCTTGTCGCGCAGGAGGTCGCGGAGCAGGCCGGCGAAGGCCATGGTGGTCGAGACCTCGCGCTTGCCGGACCCGGCCTTCATGCCGGCAAACACCTTCTCGTCGGGCATGGGCAGGTCGCGCTGGCGGCGGACGACCCTCCTCGGAAGGGCACCGCCCATGGCCCGGCGCCGCTCCATCATGTACTCGTACTCGGGTGATCCCTCGGCCGGCCGGCAGTAGGGCGGCTGTTCGGCCTCGAGCGCCTCGTCGGGCAGCAGGTTCTCGATGTGGAGGCGGTCGCGGAACTCCTTCAGCGACTTCTTCGACATCTTCTTGATCTGGTGGGTGGAGTTGCGGGCCTCCACCTCGGACCCGAGGGTCCAGCCCTTGACGGTCTTGGCCAGGATGGCGGTGGGCGACCCCTCGTGCTCGACCGCGGCCCGGTAGGCGGCGTAGAGCTTGTGGTAGTCGTGGCCGCCCCGGGGCAGGCCCCGCAGCTCGTCGTCGGTGAGGTGCTCGACCAGGGCCCGCAGGCGGGGGTCACCCCCGAAGAAGTGCCGGCGGATGTAATCGCCGCTCTCCACCGCGTACTTCTGGAACTGGCCGTCGAGGGTGGTGTTCATCTTGTTGACGAGGACGCCGTCGACGTCGCGGGCCAGCAACGGGTCCCACTTGGATCCCCAGACGACCTTGATGACGTTCCAGCCCGCACCCCGGAAGACCGCCTCCAGCTCCTGGATGATCTTGCCGTTGCCCCGGACCGGCCCGTCGAGGCGTTGGAGGTTGCAGTTCACGACGAAGGTGAGGTTGTCGAGACCCTCCCTGGCGGCCAGCGAGAGGGCGCCGAGCGATTCGGGCTCGTCGCACTCGCCGTCGCCCAGGAACGCCCACACCCGGCTGCGGCTGGTGTCGGTGATGCGCCGGTTGGCCAGGTACCGGTTGAACCGGGCCTGGTAGATGGCGTTGATGGGCCCGATCCCCATCGACACCGTGGGGAACTCCCAGAAGTCGGGCATGAGGCGGGGATGGGGGTAGCTGGAGAGCCCGCCGCCGCCGATCTCCTGGCGGAAGTTGTCGAGCTGGTCCTCGGTGAGGCGACCCTCGAGGAAGGCCCGGGCGTAGATGCCGGGCGCGGCGTGGCCCTGGAAGAAGACCTGGTCGCCGGGCTGGCCGTCGTCCTTCCCCCGGAAGAAGTGGTTGAAGCCGACCTCGTAGAGGGCGGCCGAGCTGGCGTAGGTGGCGAGGTGCCCGCCGATGCCGGGCGCCTTGGCGTTGGCCCGGGTGACCATGACGGCCGCGTTCCACCGCACGAAGGCCCGGATGCGACGCTCCATGTGCTCGTCGCCCGGGAACCACGGCTCCCGCTCGGTCGGGATGGAGTTGACGTAGTCGCTGGAGACGGTGGCCGGGAAGCCCACCTGGAGCTCGCGGGCCCGTTCGAGGAGCTTCATCACGAGGAAGCGGGCACGGGTCTTGCCGTGGACATCGACCACCGCGTCGAGCGAGTCGACCCACTCGGACGTCTCCTGGGGATCGATGTCGGGGCCATGGGCGGAGAAACCGTCGAAGATCATCGGGACCAGTTTTCCATTTCGACGGGTGAAGGCGGGACGAAGATTGCATGAAGGGAATGTCGACGCCGACGCGGGCCACGACGTCCGACGATGACGACGACTCCCCGGCCCGATTAGACCGCGCAATTACACGCATGAGGGGGCAATCGCGGACTGGTCGGCGGCCCCCGCCGCTCGACCAAACCGCGCAATTACACGTGTGAGGGGGCGCGGACTGGTCGGCGGACGGTCCCGCCCGCCCCGACCAAACCGCGATTACACGTGTGAGGGGGTCGCGGACTGGTCGGCGGGCGGCCCGCAGCGCACCGACCAGACCGACACGTGTGAGGGGGTTGGTGCGCGGACTGGTCGGCGGGAGTCGGAGAGTGTCTCACCCTGCGAGTTCAATGTCGGCATGTCAGTCATCGAGCTGGCCGCCCTCGCCGAGCAACAAGAGGGCCTCGTCACCCGCCCACAGGCGCGTGTCCATCTCACCCGCAAGCAACTCGAGTACTGGTTGGCGATCGGACGACTCATCATCCTTCGGTGGGGCGTCTACCGGTTCGCCGGCGTGCCACCCACGCGGTGGCAACCGCTCCGGGCGGCGCTCCTCGCCGCCGGGCCCGACGCCTTGGCATCCCACCGGTCGGCGGCGGAGGTGTGGGCGATGCCGGGCATCGTCGCCGACCAGCCGGAGCTCACCGTACCGTGGCCGGTCTGGACCCGCCTCCCGGGTGTTCGGTCCCACCAGAGCCGGTACCTACCCGACCACCATCGCACGGTCCACAACGGAGTGCCGGTTACCTCGGCGGCCCGCACACTGGGTGACCTGTCGGGCGTGGTCGGCGCCGACCTTCTCGGTCGGCTCGTCGACGACGCCCTGCGCCGACACCTCCTCGTGCTCGACGATCTCCGCGACGCCTACGGGGTGCTCGCCACCCGCGGTCGCCGGGGGCTGGCCGTGCTGCGGGCGGTCCTCGAGGAACGGATGCCGGGTTTCCATCCCGGAGGCAGCCCGAGGGAGCTCGACGTCCGGAGAATCCTCGTCGATGCCGGGCTCGGCGAACCCGTCCCGCAACACCAGGTCGCAGCCGGCGGAACCGTCTACCTGATCGATTGGGCGTACCCCGACGATCGGATCGCCATCGAGTACAACGGCTTCGATTTCCACGGCACGCGTAGCGGTGCCGACCACGACGCCGCCCGCTACGGCGCGCTGGTCGCCATAGGCTGGCGGGTGCTGCCCGTCACGTCGGCGACCACGCCCAGTGCGCTCGTCGACAACGTGCGAGCAGTTCGCGCGCTCACCCCCTGGAGGGTGTAAATGCGCGGATCATTCGCAGGATTCGTGTCGGCCCGTGCGAGCAGTTCGCGCACTTACCCCCTTGGACGTGTAATTGCGCGGATCAGTCGAAACCATGGTGTTCACCGACGGGGCCTGCCTGGGGAATCCGGGGCCGGGGGGATGGGCGTGGTCGGTGCCGGGCGGGCGGTTCGCCAGCGGGTCGGAGACGCACACCACCAACCAGCGGATGGAGATCAAGGCCGCCCTCGAGGCGGTCCGGGCGCTCGGCGGGCCGCTGGAGGTGGTGAGCGACTCCACCTACGTCGTGAACTGCTTCCGCGACCGGTGGTGGGAGGCGTGGATGGCCCGGGGCTGGCTCACGTCGGCCAAGAAGCCGGTCGCCAACCGCGACCTGTGGGAACCGCTGGTCGAGGCGGTGCGGGCCGATCCCGGGCGGGTGAAATGGCGGTGGGTGAAGGGGCACAGCGGCGACGTCTCCAACGACCTGGTCGACCGGCTGGCGGTGGAGGCGGCCCGCACCCAGCAGGGCCGCACCGGCACCGGCACACCCACCGATCTCGGCGAGCCCGACGACCCGGCCGGCGCCGTCGGTGGCGGGGACCCCCGGTTGCCGGTCGGCCGGCTGGTGGCGGTCACCGGGCACCGCCCCCCGGAGCTGGGCGGCTACGAGGTCGGCAACCCGATCGCGTCGAGGGTGCGGGACAAGCTGGCCGAGATCCTGGCCGCCAAGGGCAAGCTCCATCCCGACCTGGTCGCGGTCACCGGTCTCGGACTGGGCGCCGAGCAGTTGGCGGCCGAGGCCGCCATCGCCGCCGGGGTGCCCTTCGTGGCCGTCCTCCCCTACCCCGACCCCGACGCGGTCTGGCCGGCCGAGTCCAGGCGCAGGTTCCGCCAGCTCCTCGACCAGGCGGCGTCCACCATCGTGGTCGAGCAGAAGAAACCGGCCACCAAACAGCTCGCCGGTGCCGCCCTCCGCCGGCGCGACGCGTGGATCGCCCGCCACGCGTCCGAGGCGATCGTGGTGTGGGACGGCGCCGACCCGGCAGTCGGCCGCACGGTGCGCTCCCTCCAGGACGCCTTGGGCGAGGACGAGGTGTGGGTCACGCCCCCGCCGGTGACGGGGCCAGCCGGCTGACGGGGAGGCGGTCGCGCGCCACGCCCACCGGCCGGTCGCGCACCTGGTGCAACCACGCCAGGTATTCGGTCCGGGCGACGCCCACCACCCCCAGGCTGGCCAGGTGACCGGTGGGAATCTGCACGTCGACCAGCGAGCCTCCGGCGGCCCGCCACCGATCCACGAGGTCGACGAAGGCCACCTTCGACGCATCGGGCTCCCGGTGGAACATCGACTCGCCGGTGAAGCACCCACCCACCCGCACGCCGTAGAGCCCGCCCACCAGCCGCGGCCCGTCCCACACCTCCAGGCTGTGGGTCCAGCCGAGGCGGTGCAGTCGGCCGTAGGCGCGCTGCATGTCCCGCGAGATCCAGGTGCCCTCGCCCGTCGGACGGTCGGCGCACGCCGCCACCACCTCGTCGAACGCGGCGTCGACGGTGGTCGTCCACCCGCAGCGACGCAGCCGCTGGCGGAGCGACTTCGACACGATCGCCCCCCCGCCGACGTCGAGCACGCCCCGGGGGTCGGGCGAGAACCAGGGCAGGGCCACCCGGTCGTGGGGCCAGGGGAAGATGCCCCGGCGGTAGGCCTCCACCAGCGTCTCCACCGCCAGGTCGGCCCCGAGGGCGAGCAGGCCGGATCCCTCGTCGGCGGTCTCCGGTTCGGGCAGCGCCCACGCCGACCGGGCGACGGGACGCGGCGGCGGCGCCGGACCCTCCCGGTCCCGGTCAGGCACCGGGGCGGAGGGCGGCCAGGTACACCGCCCGCACGGCCAGCGCCTCCCGCACCTCGCACAGGACGTCCTCCAGGAACTCGTGGCGATACGTCGTGTCGGTGAGCACGTAGACCGTGAAGTAGAAGCCGGAGAAGGCGGTGAGGAAGCCCGCCACCTGCAACAACTCGGCGGTGAGGGCCACCGGACGGCCCCACCAGACCCAGTCGGCCACCACGTGCAGCTGGCCGCCCGACCACGACGCGCCCGTCTCCGGCGTCACCGCCAGCAGGCCGAAGCCGACGAAGAACAGCCCGATCATGAGGCTCACCAGCAGGATCTGGACGCCCTGGCTGAAGAGCACGACCAGGCCCAGGTTCACCCACTGGCCGCGCGACAACGGCGGCGACGACAGCGGGCCCCGCCGCAGCTCGGCCGCCGGCGTGCGGGCAACGAGGTCGGGCCCGTCGGCCAGGCCGGACGTGATCCCCGCCACCTCCCGGGGGATGCGGGCCACCATGAAGGTGATGCCGACCAGGGCGAACATCCCCATGGTGACGGCCAGGAAGGGCCCGTCGAGGTTGGCCGCCACCTGCCAGACCTCGTTGGTGAGGAAGAGGAACGTCACGAACAGCAGGAGAAGCGGCATGGCCCGGACGAACAGGTTGAACACGTCCCCCACCTGGCGCCACAGCCGTCCCACCGCCCAGCGGGTCATGGGGAGCAGCCCGTAGCTGGTGGTGGCGTAGATCAGCCCGAGGAGGACCAGGTTGCCGGCGAGGGTGTTGATCGCCGTCAGCCGCTGGCCGCCGGCGAGCAGGGGCAGGGCGGCCGGGACGAGGACGAACACGGCCAGCTCGGGCGGGCCGACGCGGTCGGGGCGGGCCAGCAATGGGCGTTGGCGGGCGGCGTTGGTGAGGGCCCAGACCGCGAGCAGGCCGGCGAAGCTGGCCGCCGCCACCAGGACGTTGACCCACCACGCCCACTCCGAGTTCAGGGCCAGCGCCAACTCGAGGAGCAATATCAGGGTGAGGGTCGGGAGCGTGCGGGTGAACACGTCCCGGGTGACGCTGTAGCCGTCGATGAAATGCGGGATCCCCCGCGAGAGGAACCACGCCTCGACCCGCCGCAGCACGAGGGGATCGGCGGGGTCCACCGGCACATTGTGGTGGGCGAGACTGCGGTCGTGCGTTGCGGGGTCGACACGGGGGGGACGTTCACCGACGTGGTGGCGGACGACGGCACCGTCGCCAAGGTGCTGAGTACGCCCGACGACCCGGCTCGGGCGATCGCCACCGGCATGGCCCGCGCCGTCGACGCAGCCGGCCGGGCCGGGGCCATCGACGCACCCGGCCGGGCCGTCGCCGATCACGGACGGCCGTCCCTCCTGGCCCACGGCTCCACCGTGGCCACCAACGCCCTCCTCGAGCGACGGGGGGCGGTGGTCGCCCTCGTCACCAACCTGGGCTTCACCGACGTGATCGAGATCGCCCGCCAGAACCGGCCGTCGCTCTACGACCAGTGGGCCGATCGCCCGGAGCCGCTCGTCCCCCGACACCTCCGGCTGGAGGTGGGCGGCCGGCTCGACGCCACCGGCACCGAGATCGAGCCGGTCGGCGACACCCTCCCGACGGTGCCGGACGGGGTGGCGGCGGTGGCCGTCTGCCTGCTCCATTCCGACCTGAACCCCGCCCACGAGGTGGAGGTGGCCGACGGGCTCCGGGCCCGGGGTCTCGACGTGACCTGCTCGTCCGACGTGTCGCCCGAGTTCCGGGAGTACGAGCGCACCGTCACCACCGTCCTCAACGCCTACCTGCGGCCACTTTGCCGGGACTACCTCCGCCGGCTCGACGGGCTGGCCGACGAGGTGGTGGTGATGACCTCGGCGGGAGGACTCGTGCCGGCGGCCGAGGCGGCGGAGTTGCCGGTGGCGCTTCTCCTGTCGGGACCGGCCGGGGGCGTGGTGGCCGGGGCCGCCCACGCCGTGGAGGCCGGCTTCGCCGACGCCGTCACCTTCGACATGGGAGGGACGAGCACCGACGTGTGCCTGGTCCGGGGCTGCGTCCCGGAGCCGGCCGCGGGCCGGGTGGCGGCCGGGTTCCCCGTGCGCCTGCCGGCGCTCGACATCCACACGATCGGCGCCGGCGGCGGGTCGATCGCGTCGATCGACCCCGGCGGCGCGCTGGTGGTGGGACCGGGGAGCGCGGGAGCCGATCCCGGGCCGGCCTGCTACGGGCGGGGAGGCACGCGGCCGACCGTCACCGACGCCGACCTCGTGCTGGGCCGTATTCCGGCGGACGCGGCCTTCGGCGACCTCGGGCGTCTCGACGTCGACGCGGCCCGGTCCGCGCTCGAGGCGGCGGGCGTCACGGCCGAGGGGGTGGTGGCGGTGGTCGACGCGGCCATGGAGCGGGCGGTGCGGGCGGTCACGGTCGAGCGGGGGGTCGACCCGTCGACGCTGGCCCTGGTGGCGTTCGGCGGCGCCGGGCCCCTCCACGCCTGCGCGGTGGCGGAGGCGTTGGGCATGGCCGCCGTCGTCGTCCCCCCGCGGGCGGGCGTGCTGTCCGCCGTCGGCCTGCTGTGCTCTCCTCGCCAGCGCGACCTGGTGCGGTCGTACCCCACGCCCACCGACCACGCCGGCCTGCCCGCGGCCGCCGCCGCCCTGGCCGACGAGGCCCTGCAAGCGGTCGCCGGCGCGGATGCGAACCAGGCCGGCGCCCGGGTCACGACCGGCGGGGATGCGGACGGGGCCGGCGCCCGGGTCACGACCGGCGGGGATGCGGACGGGGCCGGCGCCCGGGTCACGACCGGCGGGGATGCGGACGGGGCCGGCGCCCGGGTCACGACCGGCGGGGATGCGGACGGGGCCGGCGCCCGGGTCACGACCGGCGGGGATGCGGACGAGGCCGGTGCCCGGGTCACGACTGCGTTCGACTGCCGTTACGCGGGCCAGAGCCACGAGCTCACGGTGGCGGCCGTCGAGGACTTCGCCGACGAGCACCGGCGGCGCAACGGCTACGCCCGGCCGGGGGCGCCGGTCGAGGTGGTGGCCGTCCGGGCCCGGGCCCGCCGCCCCGCTCCCCTCGAGGTCGCCGACCTCCCTCGCCCGAAAGTCGTCCGCAGTCCCACGGCCGGGCCGGCGGTGGTGGCCGAGCCCGACTGCACTATCTGGATCCCCGACGGCTGGTCGGCTGCCGTCGCCCACGACGGCAGCTGGGTGCTCACCCGCTGACCGGTCGGCCTACCCTGGGTCATGCCCCGAGGCACGCCCTCCTGGATCGCCTCCGCCGCCGACCTCTGGGTCCGGGTGGAGCGGGCCCTCGGCCTCGGCCGGCGGCCGGCACCGGTCGTCGCCGCCGACATCCCGGCGCCGCCCGTGGTCGAACCCGAGTACCGGAAGGTCACGCTCCGGGCCGAACGCACCGGGAACGACTACCGCCACCTCGAGGCGTACGTCGACGGCGAGGGCCGCCTCCACGTCGACGGCCAGGACCTCGGGCCGGGCACGTCCATCGTCAGCTCCGACGGCGAGTACGAGTGGTTCGAGACCATCGCCGCGGCCGACGTCCCCCAAGTCGTCGCCGTCCTTGGCGGGCAGCCGGGCGACGACGTCCTCGACGTCCTCGAACGGGATTTCACCGGGCCCAAGTCGTACGACTTCGAGGCCCGGCTGCGATCGAGCGGCATCGCCCGCAATCTGCACACGTGGAGCGGCTGACCCGCCGGTGGGACCGGCCGACCTCCAGATCCTCATCTCCCGCCTCACCGGGGTGGCGGACGAGATGGGGGCGGTGCTGCGGCGGGCCGCCTTCAGCCCCAACATCAAGGAGCGGGCCGACTGCTCGGCCGCCCTGTTCACGGCCGACGGCGAGCTGCTGGTGCAGGCCGAGCACATCCCCGTCCACCTCGGGTCGATGCCGGCGTCGGTGGCGGCCGCCATCGCCGCCTTCGGAGGCGGCAATAACGGCCCGCCTCCGCTGCGTCCGGGCGACCAGGTGGTCCTCAACGACCCCTTCGCCGGCGGCACCCACCTCAACGACCTCACCCTCGTCGCCCCCTGCTTCCTCGACGGCCGCCTCGTGGGCTGGGCCGCCAACCGGGCCCACCATGCCGACGTGGGCGGGATGGCGCCCGGTTCGATCCCGCCCGACGCCACCGAGATCTACCAGGAGGGACTCCGGATCCCGCCGGTGCTGCTCACCGCGGCGGTCGAGGACATCCTCTGCGCCAACTCCCGTACCCCCGACGAGCGCCGGGGCGACCTCGACGCCCAGCGGGGTGCGAACGTGGTCGGCGTCGCCCGCCTCGCCGCCCTGGCCGCCACCGGCGCCCCCTTCGACGAGGTCACCGCCTACGGCGAGAGGCGGATGCGGGCCGCCCTGGCCGCGGTCCCCAACGGCCGGTGGACGTTCGACGACGTCGTCGACTCGTGCGGTCCGTCCCCCGACCAGCAGCGCCCGGCCCGGATCGCGCTGACCCTCACCGTCGAAGGCGAAACCGCCGTCTTCGACTTCACCGGCACCGACGCGCAACGGCGGGGCAACGTCAACGCGGTCGAGGCCGTCACCGTCAGCGCGGTGGCCTTCGCTCTGCGCTCGGCCACCGACCCCACCATCCCGGCCAACGGCGGCGCCCTGCGCCCGGTCACCGTGGTCGCCCCCCCGGGCACGCTGGTGGCGGCCCGGCCGCCCGCGGCGGTGGGAGCGGGCAACGTCGAGGTGAGCCAGCGGGTGGCCGACGTCTGCCTCGGGGCGCTGGCCCTCGCCCTCCCCGGCCGGCTGGGCGCCGCCAACCAGGGGACCATGAACAACACCCTCGTCGGTGGGACGGGCTGGGTCTACTACGAGACCGTCGGCGGCGGCCAGGGTGGGCGGCCCGGGCGGCCCGGCATGAGCGGCGTGCACACCGGGATGACCAACACCCTGAACACGCCCGTCGAGGCGCTGGAACGGGCCTTCCCGATGCGCGTCCGCCGGTACCGCCTGCGGCGAGGGAGCGGCGGCGAGGGGTCGTCCCCCGGCGGCGAGGGCATCGAGCGCGACCTGGAGATGCTGGAGGACGTCACCCTCTCCCTCGTCACCGAGCGGCGGGCGTCGAGGCCGTGGGGCCTGGAAGGCGGCGGACCGGGCGCCACCGGCGAGAACTGGCTGCTCCCCGGAGGCGACGAGTCCCGGGCCGAGCGGTTGGCCGACAAGTGCACGCTGCGCCTGGAAGCGGGCGACGTCCTGCGTATGCTGACCCCGGGCGGCGGCGGATGGGGCCGGCCCGTGTCGACCAGCGGGGGAATGGGAAACTCCTGAGCAGACGTCGTTCGGGCGAGCGGACCCTTAGGAGGACCGATGAGACGATTCGTGAGGCTTCTGGCGGCAATGACGCTGGCGGCGGGCGTGATGGGCGGAGCGATGTCGTCCGCCGCGGCCCAGGTCAGGCCGACCGGGACGTGGGTCGGAGCGGTGGAACGGCACGGGACCCACTACGACTACGTCGGTCGGGCCTGCCCGGTCGAGGTCGACATCTGCATCGCGGCGGTGGTCCGGTACCGGATCGTGCCCTCCAGCGTGCAGGCGGCGCTGGCCCTCCCGGGGGTCGCCGGCCGCAACGCCCGCATCGAGGCCTACCTGATCGCCCAGGGCGACCGTGAGCACCAGGGCTTCCTGGTCGCCCACCGGGTGACGCCCGCGCCCGGCCCGGCACCTGCCCTGGCCTGACGCCGGGAGCAGGGCCGGTCGGCGGGCTCGGTCGGGGGGCTCGGTCGGCGGGCCCGGTCAGCGGGCCGGTCGGCGGCTCGGTCAGCGGGCTCGTCAGCGGACCCGGTCAAGCGGGCCCGGTCAGGCGGGCCCGGTCAGCGGGCTCGGCGGCGGGCGAGCAGGCCGGCCGCGACGGGGCCCGCAACCACGCCCGCGGTGAGGGCGACCTCCAGCGCCCGCCGGCTCCGACGCCGCCAGCGCAACCGCGCCAGGTCGGACGGACGGGTCGGCAGGGGGTCGGGGAGTCCGGGACGAAGGGGGTCGGGCACCGGGGACGCGGGTGCCCAGTGCGGAGGCCGGGCGGCCCGGTCGGTCCCGAAGGATGCCCCGAGGACCGCGGTGGCGGCCGGATCACCGGCGAAGGCGTCGACGAACCACCACTCCGCCACCGCCCGCCCGGCGGTGACGTCGAGGATCGCATAACCCCGCTCGGTGAGCTCGGCCCACCGCACATGGGGCAGGCGGCGGGCGGAGCGGTCGACCACCCGCCACAACCCGGGTGGGTGACTGCGGGCCATTGGGACCGAGGTGACCGACGGCACCGTCATCTCCACCGCCACCGGCGGCGGCCCGTCGCCCGCACCCAGGTCGGCGTCGGCGTCGGGGGGACCGTCGAACGCCCACGACGAGTGGACGTCGCCCGACACGACCACCGTGGCCCCCCCGGACGACGCCCGGTCACGCATCCAGCGGGCGACCCGGTCCCGCTCGACGGGGTAGCCGTCCCACTGGTCGTCGTGGAGCACCCGCCCGTCCACGACCGCGTAGCCATTGGGTAGGAGCGGGTTGATGCCGGGGATGGGGGGCAGCCCGAGGGACAGCTCGCTCACGACGACGCCGCTGTGCACGATCGCCCACGGGCGGGAGACGTCGGCCAGGCGTTCGGCGAGCCACGCCCGCTGATCGTCGCCCAGCAGCGACCGCCGGGGGTCGTCCCGGGGAATGGCATCGTCGTCGCCCGGCTGGCGGTCGCGGCCGGCGATGCGTGTGTCGAGGAGCACCACCTCGGCCAGGTCGCCGATCGGGATCGATCGCCAGGTCTGCAGCGGATGCTCAGGGTTCGGGAGGCGGGACGGCACCCATTCCCGGCGGGCCCGGGCCGCCGCCTCCACTCTCGCCGGCCACGGTCCGTCCTCGGCGTCGTCGTGGTGCTTGGCGCCGCCCCGCCACGCGTTGTCGGCGAAGTCGTGGTCGTCCCAGATGGCGGTCATGGGGTGGCGCAGGTGGAGGGCCTGGCAGTCCGGGTCCTCCCGCATCTGGGCCAGCCGCCCGCGGTAGTCGTCGAGGGTCACCGCCGGGCGCGGCGGCCGGTGGCGCCGGGGGCCACCCTTGTCGTCGTCCTCGTAGATGTAGTCCCCCAGGTGGACGACGAGGTCGACCTCCCGCTCGGCCAGCGCCCGGTATACGCCGAGCGGCGCCACCGAGTAGCGGGAGCAGCAGACGTACCCGATGCGCAGCCGCCCGGCGGGCCCCGCCGGCAGCGTCCGCGTGCGCCCGACCGGCGAGACGCCGCCGCCTGCCCGGAACCGGTACCAGTAGGTAGTGGCGGGGAGCAATCCGGTGGCGTCGACGCAGACGGTGTGATCGGCGTCGGCGCCCGTGCGCTCCGATCCATCGGCCACCAGTTCGTGGAACTCGGGATCGGAGGACAGCTCCCAGCGGGCGTCGGTCTGGCCTGGTGGGAGTCGGGTCCACAGCAGCACCGCGTCGGCCCGCGGCTCGAACGAGGCGACGCCCCACCGGAAGTCCATGTCCCCAGCCTTGTACCCCGGGCGCCGGTGCGATGATGCGCCGTGACCGTCCGGGCGGTGGTCTTCGACTGGGGCGGGACGCTGGCCGAGTTCGTGTCGGCCGAGTTGGTCGACGCCTGGCGGCTGGCGGCCCGCCACCTCGCCCCCGACCGGGAGGACGAGCTCACCGACCGGCTGGTGGCGGTGGAGGCCGCCTTCTGGACGACCACCGCCACCCACCAGCGCAGCGCCACGCTGGCCGACCTCCTGGCCGCGGCCACCGCCGAGCTCCACCTCGACGTGGCCGAGGCCCTGCTCGAGGAAGCCGCCGTCCGCCACCTCGACTCGTGGACGCCCCACGTCCGCCACGACCCCGACGCCGGCCCCACCCTCACCGCCCTCCGCCGGCGCGGGCTGCGCATCGGCCTCCTGTCCAACACCCACTGGCCCCGGCCCTTCCTCGAGCGCTTCCTCGAGCGGGACGGCCTGGCCGGCCTGATCGACGCCCGCCTCTACACCAGCGAGATGCCCTTCCAAAAGCCCCATCCGACGGCGTTCCGGGCCGCCCTCGACGCCCTCGGCATCGACGACCCGTCCACCGCCGTCTTCGTGGGCGACCGCCCTTGGGACGACATCTCGGGCGCCACCGCGGTCGGCATGCGCACGGTGCTCCGTCCCAATCCGATTGTCGACGAGGAGGGTCCGCCGCCCGACGCGACCATTACCCGCCTGCCCGAGCTGCTCGACCTCATCGACGCCTGGGACAACACCGACCGACCGTCCTCCCCGTCCTGAGCCTCGCGGCCTCGGACGAGACGTCAGACGATGGTGGCGGTGCCTCGCATGCCGTAGGCCCAGTGCCCCGGGAGGTGGCACCCGAACTCCACGACCTGCCCCGGCGTGTCGCCGAACGTGAAGGTGGTGGCCCGCGTCGTCCCCTGGGGGACGGACACCTCGCCCGGGCGGGCGGCGTGGTACGGCTCGGTGCCGTTCTCGTGGCGCTGGTGGACGGCGGCGTCGCCGATGATCAGCTCGTGGCCGATCGGGTCGAGGTTGTGGACCACGATCTTGACCGTCGTCCCCGGCGCAACCTCGAACCGGGCAGGGGAGAACTTGGAGAAGCGGGCGGTGAGCTCGATCGTGCGCTCCGCGCCGGGGCCGCCGCACCCGGCCAGCCCCACCATCCCGGCCAGCCCGGCCAGGAGTGCGGAGGCCAGCCGGGTGCGGCGGCCGGACATCACTTGCGCCGGTAGGCGAGGGCGACGCCGCCGGCGGCGCCGAGGGCGACCATCGCACCGATGCCGACCAGGGCGATCGTCCGACCCGATCCGCTGTCGTCGGAGCCTTCGGCGGCGGGGCCGAGGAGCCCGCCGCCGACCTCGTTGTCGGCGTCGGTCGCGTCCGTCCCGAGCAGGCCGGCCGCTTCGGCCGAGGGCTTGCCGGCCCCGGTGGCGTCGATGGCGAGGTCGTAGGTGAGCTCGGAGGGCGCCGCCGCCACCTTCAGGTACGAGAGCCACATCGACTCGGGCAGCCAGTCCATGCCCTTGTCGGTGCGGAGGTCGGTGAGCAGCGACTCCGACGCCGGCTCCTGGCGGTCGAGGACGACTCCGGCCGAGTCCCGCCCGGCGAGCAGGGTGGGCTTGATCTCGGTGAGCACGAACACGTCGGCGTCGATGCGCTCGCCCTCCACCCGGCCCAGTCCGAGGATGCGGAGGGGGACCCACGGGTTCGAGGTGGGGATGGTGATGTGCACCGGGGTCCCGTCGCCCACGTTCACTCCCTTGTCGGCCACCGCATCGGCGTCGAACCGGGCGGCCAGGAAGATCTCGCTGCGCTTGGCGTAGAAGTCGAGGACCTCGGGGGCGTCGGGCGTGAGCAGGAAACCGTTGTCGGTCGCCCAGTCACCGACGGCCTGGGATCCGCCCCGGAGGACGGTGAGGTCGAGGGCGCCGACCCGGGTCTCGAGCAGGACCTCGGCGGGGGCGCCGGCCGTGGCGAACACGGCGTCGGATTCGAGGCTCCTGCGCTGCGGGGTCACTTCCTTGACCAGGCGCTGGAGGGTCCACTCGCCGCCCTCCTCGACCGTCGTCGGCACGCCCGGCAGGGGGACGATCGAGCCGAACGCCCCGCCCGTGCCGGCGAACTCGAAGGCGGTGATGTAGTGCTCGACGCCGTCGGCGTAGGCGGCCAGCGTCGTGGTGCGCGAGAGGTTGACCTCGCCGTTCGTGCTGAACAGGCCTCCGCAGGCGAAGGCGGGCCCGGCGGTGCCGGCCACCATCACCGTCGTGGCGATGAGCGTGAGCAAGAGTTTCCGTTGCCTCGTGGGCCTTTGTCGGATGGGGTGCATCGTCGACCTCCCGTGGTGAACTGACCGTTCGACGCCGCCCGTCGGCGTGTCGGTTCCCGGCACCTAACCTCTTTCTTCGTGCGATACCGGGAGATCGGCGGGGCCCGGGTGTCCGTCGTCGGCCTCGGGACCTGGCAGTTCGGGTCCTCCGAGTGGGGCTATGGCGCCGAGTATGCGGCGTTGGAGGCGGAGAGGATCGTCCACCGGGCCCTCGACCTGGGCGTCAACCTGATCGACACGGCCGAGATCTACGGCGGGGGTCGGTCGGAGTTGATCGTGGGTGGGGCGATCGCCGGCGGGGCGGGCGTGGGTGGGGCGGGCGTGGGTGGGGCGGGCGTGGGTGGGGCGGGCGTGGGCGGGGCGGGCGTGGGTGGGGCGGGCGTGGGTGGGGCGGGCGTTGGTGGGGCGGGCGTGGGTGGGGCGAGCGCCGACGGGGGCCGAGGTCGTCGGGATCAGGCCTTCGTCGCCACCAAGGTGTGGCCGGTGATGCCGGTGGCGTCGGTCGTCGAGCATCACGCCCGGCGCAGCGCGGGGCGGCTCGGCGTCGACCTGATCGACCTCTACCAGGTCCACTGGCCCAACCCGCTGGTGCCGCTGGGATCGACCATGAAAGGCATGCGCCGGCTCGTCGACGCGGGCGTGGTTCGCCACGTGGGCGTGAGCAACTTCTCGTTGGGGCGGTGGCGGGCCGCGGAGCGCAAGCTGGGGTCGCCGGTGCTGTCGAACCAGGTCCGCTACAACCTGGTGGCCCGCAAGCCCGAACGGGGCCTGCTGGCCTACGCCGCTGATTGCGACCGGCTGGTCATCGCGTACAGCCCGCTGGCCCAGGGGCTGCTCGGGGGACGCTACGACGAGGCCAACCGTCCGTCAGCCGCGGTCCGGAAGGCGAATCCGCTGTTCATGCCCGAGAACCTCCGGCGGGCAGCTCCGCTCATCGAGGCCCTGCGGGACGTGGCCGCCGCCCACGACGCCCGACCGGCCCAGGTGGCCCTGGCCTGGGTGTTGCGCCGCCCGAACACCGTCGTCATTCCGGGCGCCCGGACGGTGGAGCAGCTCGAATCCAACGTCGCCGCCGCCGACCTCGATCTCACCGACGACGAGGACGCCCGGCTGACCGCGGCGTCGGACGCGTTCCACCGGGCCTCGATCGTCCGCGCCGCCCCCAGCCTCCTCGGGAGGCGCTGAAAACCCCTTGCGAGGGGCTGAAAACACATGATATGCAATAGCCGTGAGGCGGGCGGCCTGGGTCGGGCGTGCTGGTGGCAACCCTCTCTCTCGCCGCGTGCAGCGACAAGAAGGAGGCGCTGGGACCGTCGGCGACCCTCCCCCAGCCGACGACCACCATCGACCCCTACGCCATCCCCCCCGTCATCGACGAGGCCTACGTCAACCGAGTCCTCGCCGGCCTCGACCAAGCGGTCGGGGACGTCACACGGTTGGTGGTCCGAGAGAAGGCGATCCCGCCTATGGCGAGCCAACTTCTGAGCGCCATCTACGTTGATGAAGAGCAACTAGAGCTCGAGATTCAACTCTTCCAGAGCGCCCTGAGCGCAGGACTCGTCAACGTCCATATTCCACCTGGGAACCGAATAACCACAGTTGCGGAGCTATTGACTGTACGGTCGGATTGCATTTTCGCCAAGGTCGAAGTGGACAGATCCGCAGTCACTATCGCACCGAATCCAGCGTTCCGGACGAGGTGGATCGCGATCGTTCCCATTCATGAGTCAAACCCAACTGACCTCAATCGGACGGGTTGGGGTTTCATCTATGATGGATTCCAACGAGACCTCTCCGCTCCCTCAGACCCGTGCGCCGAGCGCTAATCATCGCCTTATTCCTTGCTCTGATTGGGCCCGTGCTGATAGCGCGTGCAGCAACACCAAAATGCCGAGTAAGCCTTTCCGAGGGGCTTGCTGAGTGTCTCGAGGACACTAGCGTCGTGGATTCCGGATTGAATCCAGTCAGCTCGCCGCCAGACTCAGGCGGCACGTCCTCCTCTGGGGAGTCTCCCTCCTCGGGCACCACCGTCCCCAGATATGTCGCCTTCGGCTATCTCAGCAACAGTGGGCCTAATGGCGCTTCGTGCGTTGCAACGGGATACAGGTTGGCGGCGCAGGGATCCGGGCCGGCTGAGCGAGGGCAAAGGGCGGGCGAGATTGCGAAAACCGGGGCGATCGCCGGAATCCCACCGTGTCCGGCATCTCCGGGCGGCGGGACGGCTCCAGGAGAACCCGCGACGCCACGGACCTACGCTGTCCAGTTTTGGCGAGAGATCCCCCTTCCGAAGCCCGAGCCGCATATTGCGCCGGGGAGGGCGATCACGGGGTTGCTCGCCTATCTCGAGACTCGAGGATCGACTACGCACACGTACACCGATCCGAATACGCCGTTCGGGCCTTTGACGATCGTCGCGACCGGCAAGTACTACGTCGACTGGGGAGACGGGACGCGAACCGGGCCGCATCCGGATGAGGGTGGGCCGTGGCCTGACGGGCGGATCACCCATGAGTACATCCACATCGGCGAGTACGACGTGGTGGTCACCGAACGGTGGACGGCGACCTGGAGCTTCGGGTCGGAATCGGGAGTCCTCGACGAGTTGCGAACGGTCGGGCGTATCGATGACTTTCCGGTCCAGCAGATACAGGCGGTCGTTCTCCGCTGAGGACTGCCTTTCAGACAGGACGGGACCCGTCCGGCGAGGGCCGACCCTTCATTTGGATCGTCGGTAGCGCCCCGAAAATTGGCCTGCCGGCGGGTTCGAGGGGCGCTACGGATGATCGGAAGCGCCGAGGCATCGACCCGTCACCGGTCTTGGGTCGGGGACGCCGTCAATGACCGAGGATCGGTCGCCTGACGACCTATGGCCGGCGGCGGGGGCCGATGGTGTCTTTCCAGACGGGTTCGTAGCCGGCGGAGCGGAGCATGGCGGCGATCTCGGTCGGCGAACGGTCGTCCGCCACCGAGAACTGCTGCTCGGCGTCGCTTGGCTCGGCGTAGCCGCCGGGCTCGGTGTGGGAGCCGGCCGACATCGACGTCACTCCCAGGCGAAAGACGCCGTCGCGCAGGAGGGGCGCCTCCCGGGTCGACAAGGAGATGCCCACCGTCGGCAGGCACAGGCGCAGGGCGCACACCACCTGGACGAACTCGGCGTCGGTCAACGGGCGCACCGCCTCGAAGTCCCCCGCCGCCGGTCGCAGACGGGGCAGCGACACCGCCACCTCACAGCGCCACCAACGCCTGAGCAGCGCCGATGCATGGGCGCCGACGGCGAGCACCTCCCGCCGCCAATCAGGGTTCAGTCCGAGCAGCGCCCCGATGCCCAGGCTGCGCATCCCCGCCTCCGCCCCCCGGTCGGGAGCGGACAGCCGCCAGTCGTAGTTGCGCTTTTTGCCCTTGAGGTGGCACGCCTCGTACGTCCCCCGGTCGTACGCCTCCTGGTACACGACCAGTCCCTCGCAGCCGGCGTCGACCAACCGGCGGTAGGTGGCGGTGTCCCACACCTGCACCTCCACCGACAGGGACGGCACCACGGGCGCCAGCGCCCGCACGCATTCGACGAGGTAGTCCTTGGACACGATCCGGGCGTGCTCGCCGGCCACCAGGAGCACGTGCCGGAATCCCCGGGCCACCAGCTCCCGGCCTTCGGCCACCACCTCGTCGGGCGTCAGCGTGCGGCGGGCGATGTCGTTGCCGGCCGAGAACCCGCAGTAGGTGCACACCGAGACGCACTCGTTGGACAGGTACAACGGCGCGAACAGTCGCACCACCCGTCCGAAGCGCTGGACGGTCGCGTGGGCGGCGGCCGCGGCCAGGTCCTCGAGGCGGGCAGCCGCCGCGGGCGACAACAACACCGCCAGGTCGGCGAGTGACCGGCGGCCGGCACCCAACGCCCGGTCGACGTCGGCCGACGTGGCCCCAGCCGACCGCGCCGACAACTCGGACAGGTCTGTGGCGAGGAGATCGGCGGCAGCCGTCCCCGCCGGGACCCCCGGCTGCCGGGACTGCAGCTCGACGGCGATGGCGGTCACGGCGGCCCCGGCCGAAGTGGCACGGTTGGACACCCCAGGACGGTCTCGAAACGGCACAGAAGCTCCGGACGCCGGGACTGCAGCTCGACGGCGATGGCGGTCACGGCGGCCCCGGCCGAAGTGGCACGGTTGGACACCCCAGGACGGTCTCGAAACGGCACAGAAGCCCCGGACGCCGGGACTGCAGCTCGACGGCGATGGCGGTCACGGCGGCCCCGGCCGAAGTGGCACGGTTGGACACCCCAGGACGGTCTCGAAACGGCACAGAAGCCCCGGACGCCGGGACTGCAGCTCGACGGCGATGGCGGTCACGGCGGCCCCGGCCGAAGTGGCACGGTTGGACACCCCAGGACGGTGTCGAAACGGCACAGAACCCCCGGGCGACGGGACTGCAGCTCGACCGCGACGGCGATGGCGGTCACGTCAGGAAGCCCGTCAAGGGCGAGGACGCGTCCGCCACGCGGCCGACCCCGGGTAGGCCGGCCAGAAAACCGCGGCGGCCGGCGTCCACCGCCAGGCGGAAGGCGAACGCCATGGCGGCGGGGTCGCCGGCGGTACCGATGGCGGTGTTGACCAACACCGCGGCGGCGCCCAGCTCCAAGGCCTCGGCTGCCTGCGACGGCGCCCCGATGCCGGCGTCGACCACGACCGGCACCAGCGACTGCTCGACGATGATCTCCAGCGCGCCCCGGGTGCGCAGGCCCTGGTTCGACCCGATCCACGAACCGAGGGGCATCACCGTGGCGCACCCGACCTCCTCCAGCCGCTTGCACAGCACCGGATCGGCGTTGACGTAGGGCAGGACGGTGAACCCCTCCCGGCAGAGGACCTCGGCCGCCTTGAGGGTCTCGACCGGGTCGGGCAGCAGGTAGCGGGGCTCGGGCGTGATCTCCAGCTTGATCCACGTCGGCAGACCGGCGGCCCGGGCCAGGCGGGCCAGGCGCACCGCCTCCTCGGCGTCGTCGGCGCCGCTGGTATTCGTCAACAACAGCACCCGGTCGGGGTCGATGGCGTCGAGGATGTCGCCGTCGACGGCCGTGGCGTCGACCCGGCGCAGGGCGACGGTGACCATCTCCGTGCCCGACGCCTCGATCGCCGCCTGCAGGGACTCGTTGGACGGGAACTTTCCGGTGCCGAGGAACAGGCGCGAACCGAACTCCCGCCCTGCGATCACGAGTGGGTCCTTCAGCAGCGAGTCCGCCACCGATCCGTCTGGCACCTGACGCTCCCTTTCACCCGCATTACCGGGCTGGTCGAGAGGGTCGCGGGCCGGTCGTGCCCGCCTCTCAGCCCGGCGCCCCGAGCTCCCCTGCGTGTCTTCTACCGTACAACCGTGCGCTACTGGACCGAGGAGGAGGCGCGGGACTACCTGCCCCGGCTGAAGCAGTTGGTGGAGACCGTCCGTCACAGCAGCCAGGTGCAGGCGGGGAAGGTCGGGTCCAGGAACGGCAGCCGGTCGCCCGTCGCCGAGGCGCTGGCGGCCGTCGAGGAGCTGAAGGCGGGCGACATCATCCTGCGCGACGCCACCACCGGTCTGAGCGACTTCCACGCCTTGGGCGAGGACGGCGTGGTCTACCTCCTCTGCTGGCGACTGGGCGAGGACGAGTTGGCCTGGTGGCACCTCCCGGAGGAGGGCTTCCCCGGCCGCAAGCCCCTCCCCCGCATCCCCCGAGGCCCGGGAGGGTCGCTGTGACTCTCGCCATCGAAAGCGGGGCGTCCCCGGCGAGCGTGGCCGGCGGCGAGGGGGGCCGGTGAGCACTCGCAAGCTGATCGTGCTGGCGCTGCTGGCGGGGCTGGCGATCCTCATCGCCTTCACCATCCAGATCACCCAGGCCACCGGCGGCTGACCGGTCCGATCCTGGGCTGGAGCCCGCGCCCCGGTCGGTAGGCTGATCCCCGGATGGCTGACCAGTACGACATCGTGGTGATCGGCGGCGGGCCCGGTGGCTACGCGGCCGCCCTCTACGCGGCGGCGGCCGGTCTGGCGGTCGCGGTGGTCGAGAAGGACCGGGTGGGCGGCACGTGCCTGCACCGGGGGTGCATCCCGGCCAAGCAGTTCCTGGAGACGGCCAGCGTGTTCCGCACCGTGGCCGGGGCCAAGGAGTTCGGGGTCAACGCCGAGCAGCCGACGATCGACTTCGCGGTGAGCCAGGCCCGCAAGCAGAAGGTGGTCGGCCAGCTCTGGAAGGGACTCCAGTCCCTGATGAAGAGCCGCCGGATCACGACCGTTGCCGGCACCGGCTCGCTCGGCCCGGGCCGAGCGGTCCAGGTGGTCGACGGCGACGGGTCCACCACCGAGCTGGTCGGCCGCCACGTGATCCTCGCCTCCGGCTCGGTCGCCCGCACCCTCCCCGGCTTCGAGGTCGACGGACGCTTCGTGCTCACGTCCGACGAGGTCCTCGCCCTCGACCGGCTGCCCGGGTCGGCGGTGGTGGTCGGTGGCGGGGCCATCGGCTGCGAGTTCGCGTCCATGATGAGCGACCTCGGCACCCAGGTCACCCTCCTCGAGGCGCTCCCCCGCCTGCTGCCCGGCTGCGACGCCGACGTGGCCGACGTGGTCGCCCGCTCCTTCAAGCGCCGTGGCATCGACGTGCACACCGGCATCCCCGTCCACGGCCACGAGCCGGGCGAGGGCCAGACTCTGGTGCGCTTCGGCGACGGCGGGTCGGTCACCGTCGACATGGTCGTGGTGTCGGTGGGGCGCCGCCCGCTCAGCGACGGGCTGCTGCGAGACGGCACCTCGGTCGAGGTCGACAAGCGCGGCTTCGTCGGCGTCGACCAGCTCATGCGCACCGGTGAGGAGGGCGTCTACGCGGTGGGCGACCTGGTCAACACGCCCCAGCTGGCCCACGTCGGGTTCGCCGAGGCGATCGTGGCGGTGCAGGACATCCTGGGCGAGAACCCGATCCCGGTCGACTACGCCAACGTGCCGTGGGCCATCTACTGCCACCCGGAGGTCGCCTTCGCCGGCGTCTCCGAGCAGGCCGCCCGCGAGGCGGGACGCGACGTGGTCGTGTCGAAGCACCGGTTCGCCTCGAGCAGCCGGGCCATGATCCTGGGCGAGACGGAGGGCCTGGTGAAGGTGATCGCAGAGAAGGCGCCCGACGGCCGGGCGGGCAAGCTGCTGGGCGTCCACATGGCGGGGCCGTGGGTGACGGAGCAGCTGGCCGAGGGGTGGCTGGCCGTAAACTGGGAGGCCACGCCCGACGACATGGCGCCGTTCGTCCACCCGCACCCAACCCTGTCGGAGACGTTCGGCGAGGCCGTCCTGACCCTCACCGGAAGGGGACTGCACGGCTGATGACCGACGTCACCATGCCCCAGTTGGGCGAAACCGTCACCGAGGGCACCATCACCCGGTGGTTCAAGCAGGTCGGAGACAAGATCGAGGAGGACGAGGCCCTGTTCGAGGTCTCCACCGACAAGGTCGACTCCGAGGTGCCGGCGTCCGTGTCCGGCTACCTGTCCGAGATCCTGGTGCAGGAAGGCGAGACGGTCGACGTCGGCGCCAGGCTGGCCGTCATCTCCGACCAGCCGGGGGGCGGCGGGAGCGGGTCCGGCGACTCCAACGGCCAGGGCGCAGCCGACCAGGAGCCGGCGGGTGAGGCCGAGGCGGGGGCCGAGCCCGGGTCCGAGGAGGATGCGCCCACGCCGGGCGACGGCGACGACGGCGACGACGGCGACGACGGCGACGGCGACGGCGAAGCATCGCCGGCAACGCCGGAGGCGACCGAGGCCGCCACCGACGAGGCCGCCACCGACGACGGCGACGGCGACGGCGATGGGGGCCGGGGGCGGGCAACGCCGGAGGTGGCCGAGGCCGAACCGACGGCCGGAGCTCCCCCCGCATCGGGGGACGACGCCGCCGCCGACCGCGGCGCCGCGCCGTCCGCCCCCACCCCGGACGCGGCGCCCGCCCGGTCCGGACGGAAGCGGGTGCTGTCACCCGTCGTCCGCCGCCTCATCGCCAAGCACGAGCTCGACCCCGACGAGATCACGGGCAGCGGCGACCAGAACCGGATCACCCGCGACGATGTGCTGGCCCACCTCGACCGGGGGGCGGCCGGCGCCACACCGCGGCCGGCAACGCGCGTGCCCGCGTCCATCGAACGGTCCCCCGCGCCGGCCCCCGCGGCTCGACCGGCAGCCACCGTCCCGGCCACCGCCGGAGCCGGCGAGGATCAGGTCGTCCCCTTCTCCAACATCCGGCGGCGGACGGCCGAGCACATGGTCCGGTCCCTCGACACGTCGGCCCACGTCCTCACCGTCATCGAGGTCGACTTCGACAACGTCGACCGGGTCCGGCTGGCAGCCAAGGAGGGGTGGAAGGCGGAGGAGGGGTTCTCCCTGACCTACCTCCCGTTCGTGTCCCGGGCCGTCATCGACGCCATCCGGGAGTTCCCCCACGTCAACGCCTCGGTCGACGGCGACTCGCTCGTCGTCCACCGGGCCGTCCACCTCGGGTTCGCCGTCGACCTCAACTTCGAGGGACTGATCGTCCCCGTCATCCACGACGCCGACGCCAAGCGCATGCGGTCGCTCGCCCGGGAGCTGGCCGACTTGGCCGCCCGGGCCCGGGCCAAGAAGCTCAACGCCGACGAGATCTCGGGCGGCACGTTCGCCATCACCAACCCGGGCGGGTTCGGCACCCTGCTCACCGCGCCGGTGATCAACCAGCCCAACGTGGCCATCCTGTCCACCGACGGGGTGAAGAAGCGGCCGGTGGTGGTGGAGCTGCCCGACGGGTCCGACGCCATCGCCATCCACCCGGTAGGCAACCTGGCCCTGAGTTTCGACCACCGGGCCTTCGACGGCGCCTACGCGTCCGCATTCGTGGCCCGCGTCCGCGACATCCTCGAAACCCGCGACTGGTCCCAGGAGCTGTGACCCCCGCCCAACCGGTGACACATCGGGGCGTCCTGGCGACCGAAATCGTCACCGGTTCGCAGGCCCCCACCGAACTGGTGACACATCGGGGCGTCCCGGCGACCGAAATCGTCACCGGTTCGCCGGCGGCGGCGCAGGCGTAGGGGATCGTGCTGCGGGCCAGGTGGTTGGGGCGGACGCACTTCGGCGACGCCCACGCCGTGCAGCGGGCGTTGTGCGCGCGGGCCACCGACCCCTACCTGCTCCTTCTCGAGCACCCGCACGTGTACACGATGGGCCTGCGGGGGTCGCCGGCCCACGTCCTCACCGACGACCTGGGCGCACCCCTCGTTCGCACCGACCGGGGGGGCGACGTCACCTACCACGGGCCGGGCCAGCTCGTCGGCTACCCCATCCTGAACTGGCCGACGGGGCCGGGCGCCACGCCGGCCTACGTCCGCAGCGTGGAGCAGTTGGTGATCGACGTGTGCGCCGAGCTCGGCCTGCCCGGCACCGGCCGGGTCGACGGCTACCCGGGCGTGTGGGTCGACCCCACCAGCGAGCGTCCCCGCAAGGTTTGCGCCATCGGGGTCCGCCGCAGCCGGGGCCGCACCATGCACGGCTTCGCCCTCAACGTCGACCCCGACCTCTCGTGGTTCGACCGCATCGTCCCCTGCGGCATCCCCGACCGCAAGGTCACGTCGCTGGCGACGGAAGGGGTCCGAACGACCATGGCCGAGGTGGTCGACCGGGTGGTCGCCCGGGCCGCCGCGATGTGGGACGGGGGCCACTACCAGCTCACTTCGGTGGACGGCGAACGTCCCGCCGGCGGCCTCCCCGTCGACGAACGCAAGCCGGCCTGGCTGCGGGTCCGGGCCGATCTCGGGACCGGATACCGGCAGGTCAAGCGCACGATGCGGTCCCTCGACCTGGTCACCGTGTGCGAGGAGGCGGGCTGCCCCAACATCTTCGAGTGCTGGGCCGACGGCACCGCCACCTTCATGGTGAACGGCGACCAGTGCACCCGGGCCTGCCGCTTCTGCCTGGTCGACACCTCCCGCCCGTCGGGGCCCCCCGACCCGGACGAGCCCGAGCGGGTGGCGCAGGCGGTGTCGTCGATGGGCCTCGCCCACGCGGTGATCACCGCGGTCGCGCGCGACGACCTCGCCGACGGGGGCGCGACGGGCATCGGTGAGACGGTCCGGGCCATCCGCCGGCGGACACCCCACACCACCGTCGAGGTCCTCATCCCCGACTGCAAGGGTGACCCCGAGGCGTTGGCGGCGATCTTCGACACCCGTCCCGACGTCCTCAATCACAACCTGGAGACGGTCGCCCGCCTGCAGCGCGTCGTGCGGCCCTCGGCCGGGTACGCCCGCAGCCTGGCCGTCCTGGCCCGGGCCCGGGCCGCCGGCCTCACCACCAAGTCCGGACTCATCGTGGGGATGGGCGAGACGGAGGACGAGGTGCTGATGGCGATGACCGACCTCCGCAACGTGGGGGTCGACATCCTCACCGTCGGCCAGTACCTGCGGCCGTCGGCCGACCATCTCCCGGTCGACCGCTGGTGGACGCCCGAGGAGTTCGACCGTGTGCGGGACGCGGGACGGGCGCTCGGATTCCTCCACGTGGAGGCCTCGCCGTTGACCCGGTCGAGCTACCACGCCCGCCAGGCCGCCGAGGCCGCCCGCTGATCCCAACTCGATGACTCCAAGTCGATGACAACCGCCGTGTTCTGGTTCCGGCGGGACCTGCGGCTCGCCGACAACCCGGCGCTGCTGGCCGCCCTCGGGGCGGCCGACGAGGTGGTGCCCCTCTTCGTCCTCGACCCCCGGCTGCAGCGGTCGTCGGGTGCCCCCCGCCTGGCGTTCCTGGCCGGCTGCCTGTCCGAGCTCCACGAGCGAACCGACGGTCGCCTGGTCCTGCGCAGCGGTGCGCCGGCCAGGGAGGTGACGGCCGTCGCCCGCGAGGTCGGGGCCGACCAGGTCTTCGTCACCGCCGACTTCGGTCCCTACGGCACCCGTCGGGACGCCGCCGTCGAGGAGGCCCTGGCGGGAGTGGCCGTCGAGGCCCGAGGCCCGGCTCACCGCCGTCGACTCCCCCTACGCCGTGGCTCCGGGCGACGTGACCACCGCCGACGGCACGCCGTTCAGGGTGTTCACCCCCTTCCACCGCCGGTGGCGCGAGCACGGCTGGGGGGCCCCGGGCGCCGCACCCGCCGAGCCCCGGTGGGCCTCCGGCCTGCACTCGATCCCCGTCCCCCAGGGCCCCGACCTGGGCGGGACCACGATCCTTCCCCCCGGCGAGGCCGCCGGCCGGGTCCGGCTCCACGAGTTCGCCGACCGGGTGGCCGGCTACGCCCGGGGCCGGGACTTCCCGGCGGAGGACGCCACCAGCCGGTTGAGCGTCTACCTCAAGTACGGGTGCATCCATCCCCGCCAGGCCCTGGATGCGGTGCGGGGCCACCGGGGCGAAGGCGCCGAGCGGTTCCGCGCCGAGCTCGCCTGGCGGGACTTCTACGCATCGGTGCTGGCCGCATTCCCCCGCTCGGCCCGCCACTCGCTGCGCCCGGAGATGGCGGCCATGGAGCTCGACACCGGGGCGGAGGCCGACAGGCGGTTCGCGGCCTGGGTCGAGGGCCGCACCGGCTTCCCGATCGTCGACGCGGGCATGCGCCAGCTGGCGGGCGAGGCCTGGATGCACAACCGGGTGCGGATGATCGTGGCCAGCTTCCTGGTGAAGGACCTCCACCTGGACTGGGTGCGGGGCGCCGACCTGTTCATGGACCGCCTGCAGGACGGCGATCTGGCATCGAACAACCACGGCTGGCAGTGGGTGGCGGGCACCGGCACCGATCCCGCGCCCTACTTCCGCATCTTCAATCCCACCACCCAGGGCAAGAAGTTCGACCCCGACGGCGACTACGTCCGCCGGTGGGTGCCCGAGCTGCGGGAGGTCGCGGGGGGCGCCGTCCACGAGCCGTGGAACCTGGGAGGCGGTCCGCCCCGGGACTACCCCCAGCCCATCGTCGACCACGGCGAGGAGCGGCGGGAGGCGTTGTCCCGGTACGAAAGGATTCGGGAGCACACAACGGAGCGACAAACCCGCCCCCGGGCGCGACGATCATCCCCATGACCGACGATCAGCGCTGGACCGCAGTGATGGCCCGCGACGACGGGGATTTCTTCTACTCGGTGCGCACGACGGGCGTCTACTGCCGGCCGACGTGTGCCGCCCGCCGCCCCCGGCGGGAGAACGTGGCCTTCCACCCGACGACGGGAGATGCCGAGCGGGCCGGGTTCCGCCCCTGCCGGCGGTGCCGGCCCGACCAACCGCCGGCCACCGAGCGCCGGGCGGCCGCGGTCGCCGGCGCCTGTCAGGCGATCGAGGCCTCCGCCGGGCCGGTGGCCGTCGCCGATCTCGCAGCCGCCGCCGGCATGAGCCGGTCGCACTTCCACCGGGCGTTCCTGGCGGTGACGGGGGTGACGCCGAAGGCCTACGCCACGGCCGTCCGCAACCGGCGGGTGCAGGACGGGTTGGCCGCCGGACCGGCCACCGTCACCGAGGCCGTCTACGACGCCGGGTTCAACTCCAACGGCCGCTTCTACGCCACGTCGTCGGCCGCCCTCGGGATGACGCCGTCGGCCTTCCGGGACGGCGGGCGGGGTGTCGCAATTCGGTTCGGCGTGGGCGAGTGCTCCCTCGGATCGGTCCTGGTGGCGGTCACCGACGCCGGCGTGTGCGCCATCGCGCTGGGCGACGACGCCGGCGTCCTCGTGCACGACCTGGAGGACCGCTTTCCCGCTGCGTCCCTCGCCGTCGGCGATGCGGACTTCGAGCGGTGGATGTCCGCCGTCGTGACCCTGGTCGACGACCCTTCGGTCGGCCTCGACCTCCCCCTCGACGTGCGGGGGACCGCCTTCCAACATCGGGTCTGGCAGGCCCTCCGAGCCATCCCCGTCGGGTCGACCGCCACCTATTCGGAGATCGCCGCCGCCGTCGGCGCCCCCAAGGCGGTGCGGGCGGTGGCCGCCGCCTGCGCCGCCAACAAGCTGGCGGTGGCCATCCCCTGCCATCGGGTCGTGCGCACCGACGGGTCCCTGGCCGGCTACCGCTGGGGCGTCGACCGCAAGCGTGTGCTGCTGGAGCGCGAAGCCTCGCCGTCGACGCCTTCGTCGGACTGAGCTGCGACCGGCTTCACGGGTCGGCCGATTTACCGGCGCCCCGACCAATCGGGGCCGAGTTGGTATTGGCAAAAGGGGCGGGCGAGCGTCCGCAAATCCGAACCCGACCGACCGCCTCGAAACCTCCGGAAGAAGCCATCATCGCAGGTCAGAGGCATCTTTCCTGGGCCGCTGGGCCGGGAACGCCGTTTCGCAACGGTCTATCCGGGGTAGGGAAAAGGTAGCTCCAAGACAGAGCAGAGAGGGAGTATCCCCATGACGGACGTAAGCAAGGCAGACGACGGCATTCCCGGGGGCGGGTCCACCAGCTCCGGTCCCAACCGCTACACGGACAAGGGAACGACCGTCGATGACGTCTCCCCGTTGGGTGACCGCGTCGACGGAACGTCACAGTCAGCGCAGGACCAGCGGGACTCGGTCGACCGCCAGAAGAACTCCTGACATTCCAAGCATTCCCCGCCTCGGCGTCGCTCGACCGACGCCTCAGGCCGCAGATGGACCATGTCTCCCTCGTCGGAGGCATGGTCTTTTTGCGTCGCCGGCAACCATCGGGGCGATGACCGGCCGGTAGCCTCGCCCGATGGACGAGTCGGCCCGCGCCAGCCGCACCGGGCGCGTGCGCGCGCTGATGGCCGAGCTCGAGGTCGACGTCCTGCTCCTCTCGTTGGGGGCCGACCTGCCCTGGCTCACCGGCTACCAGGCCATGCCCCTCGAACGCCTCACCATGCTCGTCCTGCCGGTCGACGGCGACGCCACCCTCGTCGTCCCCCGCCTGGAGGCCCCTCGGGTCGAGCGCCACCCCGAGCTGTTCGACATCGCCCCGTGGGACGAGTCGGACGACCCGGTCGCTCTGGTGGCCGACCTCGCTGGTCCAGGTCGCGGCGGCAGGCGGGTAGCCGTATCCGATCGCACGTGGGCCACCTTCGTCCTCCGCCTCCAGGACGCCCTGCCCGGGTGCTCCTGGATGGCGTCGTCGGTGGTCACGTCGCCCCTGCGGGCAGTCAAGGACCCGGCCGAGATCGACGCCCTCCGCCGGGCGTCGGCCGCCGCCGACCGGGTGGCGACGCAGCTCGTCGCCGGTGAGATCCCCCTCGTCGGTCGCACCGAAGCCGACGTCTCGCGCGACATCGGCGACCGGCTCCTGGCCGAGGGCCACCAGAGGGTCAACTTCGCCATCGTCGGCAGCGGGCCCAACTCGGCCAGCCCCCACCACGAGCCGGGGGCGCGGGTCATCGGGCCGGGCGAGGCGGTGGTGTGCGACTTCGGCGGCACCCTCGACGGCTACTGCTCCGACATCACCCGCACCGTGTTCACCGGTCGCCCTTCCGCCGACGTGCGCACGCTCTACGACGTGCTGCAGGAGGCCCAGGCGATGGCGGTGGCGGCGGCCACCGTCGGCACCCCCTGTGAGGCCGTCGACCGGGTGGCCCGGGCCCGCATCGACGCCGCCGGCTTCGGGGAGTTCTTCGTCCATCGCACCGGCCACGGCATCGGCCTGGAGGAGCACGAGGACCCTTACATCGCCGGCGGAAACGCCCTGCCCCTCGCCCACGGCCACGCCTTCTCCATCGAGCCCGGCATCTACATCCCGGGACTCGTCGGGGCCCGCATCGAGGACATCGTGGTGGCCACCGACGCCGGACCCGAGTCCCTCAACCGGGTCGACCACGGCCTGGCCATAGTCGAGGCCTGAACGGGGGCTCGGCCTCGAAGCGGCGCCGATTGCTGGGAGCAAGCAAGTCGCTGCGGATCAGGCGTTCAGCAGTGTGGCTGCCGGCACCGAAGGCCAGGGGCGGCGGGGCCGGCCGTCAGGGGCGCGAGGTGTGGCTGCCGGTGCCGAGGCGCCGAGGCCCCGGCCGGAACGGCCCGAGGAGCCGCGAGGCCGCGAGGCTCAGTGCTCGGAGGGGCGGCCGTGCTGCTGGCGACGCTGGGCCTGGCGGTTGCGCCGGTCCGGCTCCTCCTGCAGGTGCTCCATGGCCCCCATGGCCCGGGTCCACTCGGCGGGCACGCCGTCGAGCTTGCGCAGGCGGAGGCGGAAACGCCACACACCCGCGGCCCGCTTCATCCGTTCGCCGGCCAGGCGCACGACCAGCAGGGCTACTCCGAGCGCCAGGCACACGTAGGCCGCCACTTCCAGGATCATGTCGCTCATGATGTCGCCTCTCCGGTCTGCATCGTTTCCCTCAGCTCTGTTTTCGGCATCCGGCGTTCGGATCTTGAGTCCCGATACCTGACGATTCCGCTCATCGGCCTTACCCAAACCAGATGGGGGGACATGTTGGCGGAGAGTTGACAGGAGCACGCCGATGGGAGACTGCGGGCCGTGATCCGCCTCGACGCCGCCACCGTCCTGCTGCAGTGGGCCACCGGCGGACTGCTGTTCCTCTGGGTGACGTCCCGCCGCCGGCTCCTCGGCATCGGCTACGGCTGGCTCCTCCGAAGCGTGTACCTGGTGGTGGCGGCGGGGGCGGTTGTCGCGGGGCAGCTCACCGGACCGGTTGCGGTCCGGGACGCGTCCGCCGCCCTGGTGGCGCTGGCTGCGACCGTCGCCCTGCTCGTGTCGATCGTCCGCCGCAAGGCAGGCGTGGCCGGCGAACGGGCGCTGCGGGAGCGCAAGGAGGCCCGGGTCGCCGCCATGCTGGGCAAGGTGGGTGCCGGCGACGAGCCCGTGGCCGACGCCGCCACCGCCGGGCCCAAGGAGTTCCCCCCCGCCCTCGATCTCGTCGCGCCCGCCATCGGCATCGTCGGCCTGGTGGCGGCTGCGCTCGACGCCGGCGGCCCGACGCTCCTGGCCCTGGTCCGGATCCTGGCCGGGACTGCCTTCCTGGGTGCGGTGTCGGACGCCATGCTCCTCGGCCACTGGTACCTGGTGCAGCCCGGTCTCGGCCGGGCGCCGCTGCTCGAGCTCAACAAGTGGCTGGCGATCACCTGGCCCGTCGAGGTGGGCGCGCTTCTCTGGCCGACGGGCATGCTCTCGGTGCTCTCGGGCACGATCGACGACGGCTGGAACGGCACCCTTGGCTGGTTCTGGGTGGCCTGCGCCGTCACCACCCTCGTGCTGACGGTCGTCACCGCCAAGGCCCTGGAGGAGAAGTCGTACTCGGCGGTGATGGCCGCCACCGGCCTGCTCTACCTGGCCATCCTCATGGCCTTCGGAACCGATCTCGTGGCCCGCGCCGTCCTCGCCGGCTGACCGGACACGAACCGGTGTCACCTCAGCCGGCCAGGGCCGGGTCAAGTGTCACCAGTTCGCCGGATCACAGCCGGTCGGTCGACCAGCCGACCGAACACCGCGGCGCTAACGGGCGACGAAGTACTTGGCCTGGGGGTGGTGGCAGATGAGGGCGGACGTGGTCTGCTCGGGCACGAACTGGAAGTCCTCGCTCACGGCGACGCCGACCCGGTCGGCCTCCAGCAGCTCGGCCACCTTGAGGTTGTCCTCCAGGTCGGGGCAGGCCGGGTAGCCCCACGAGTAGCGGCCGCCCCGGTAGCCCTGGCGGACGAGCATGTCGGTGAGGCGACCGTCCTCGTCGCCGAAGCCCCACTCGTCGCGGATCCGCTTGTGCCAGTACTCGGCCAGGGCCTCGGCCATCTCCACGCCCAACCCGTGCAACAGCAGATACTCGGTGTAGCGGTCCTCCTTGAACAGCTCGGCCGTGGCCTCCGACACCCGGGACCCGATGGTGACGATGTGGAATCCGGCGTAGTCGACCTCGCCGGCGCCGCCTCTACCCGAGTCCACCGGCCGGAAGAAGTCGGCGATGCACCGCCACGGCGCCACCCGCTCCCGGGGGTACGAGAACCGCATCCACTCGGCGGTGCGGGTGTCGTCCTTCCACAGGACGAGGTCGTTGCCGTCGCCGTTGGCCGGGTAGTAGCCGTAGACGACCTGGGGCAGCAGGAGGTCGGCCTCCACCGCCTTGCCCAGCTCGGCCCGCAGGGTGGGGCGGATGCGCTCCTTGAAGTCGGCGTCGGTCTCGCCCTTGTGGGGGCGGTACTGCCACTGGTTGCGGTAGAGGGCGGTCTCGTTGACGTAGCCCGCGATGTCGTCGATGGCGATGCCCTTCACCACCCGCGACCCGAGGAACGGGGGGACGAAAACCTGGTTGTCGTCGGCGACCTCGGGCGAGCGCGCCGGCATGAGGTCCTCCTCGGACGGCCCGTCCCGCTCGAACGAGGGCAGCACCCGGCCCGTCGCCTCCCGCCCGAACGACGGGTCGTCGACGCCCGACCGCTTGATCTCCATCAGCCGGTCCATGGTGCGCAGGCCCTCGAAGGCGTCCTTGCCGTAGAAGACCCGTCCCTCGTAGACCTCCCGCAGGTCGCGCTCCACGTAGCGGCGGGTGAGGGCGGCTCCGCCGAGCAGGACCGGCACGTCGGACATCCCCCGCCGGTTCAGCTCCTCCAGGTTCTCCCGCATGATGAGGGTGCTCTTGACGAGGAGGCCGCTCATCCCGAGGACGTCGGCGTCGACCTCCTCGTACTTGGCGATCATCTCGGCCAGCGAGACCTTGATCCCGATGTTGTGGACCTCGTAGCCGTTGTTGGTGAGGATGATGTCGACCAGGTTCTTGCCGATGTCGTGGACGTCGCCCTTCACCGTGCCGATCACCAGGCGGCCCTTGCCGCCGCTGCCGGTGCGTTCCATGTGGGGCTCGAGGTGGGCGACGGCGGCCTTCATGGCCTCCGCCGACTGGAGGACGAACGGGAGCTGCATCTCGCCCGAGGCGAACAGCTCGCCCACCACCTTCATCCCCTCGAGCAGGGTGTCGTTGACGATGGCCAGGGCGGGCGTGGTGACGAGGGCCTCGTCGAGGTCGGCGGTGAGGCCGTCGCGGTCGCCGTCGATGATGCGGGCCTTGAGCCGCTCGTCGACGGTCCAGCCGCTGCGGTCCTCCTTGACGAGCGTGGCCGACGACACCCCTTCGAACAGGGCCAGCAGCGCCTGGAGGGGGTCGTAGCCCTTGGTCCGCCGGTCGTAGACGAGGTCGAGGCAGACCCGGCGCTGCTCCTCGGGGATCTTGTTGAGGGGCATGATCCGGGCCGCGTGGACGATGGCCGCGTCGAGCCCGGCCTCCACGCACTCGTTGAGGTACACCGAGTTGAGGACGTGGCGGGCGGCCGGGTTGAGGCCGAACGACACGTTCGAGAGGCCGAGGATGGTGGAGACGCCCGGGAGCTCCTTCTTGATCAGCTCGATGCCCTTGAGGGTCTCGATGCCGTCGCGCCGGCTCTCCTCCATGCCGGTCGACAGCGGGAGGGCGAGGGGGTCGAAGATCAGGTCGGACGGCTCCATGCCGTACCTGCCGACGGCGAGGTCGTGGATGGCCCGGGCCGCCTTGAGCTTCCACTCCGCGGTGCGGGCCTGCCCGTCCTGGTCGATGCAGGTGCAGATGACGGCCGCGCCGTACTCCCGGGCCAGGGCGAAGAACCGGTCGAACCGGGTGCCGGGCGCGTCGCCGTCCTCCAGGTTGACGGAGTTGAGGACGGCCTTGCCCCCGATCCACTGGAGGGCGGCCTCGATGACCGGCGGCTCGGTGGAGTCGATGACGAGAGGGAGGCTGGCCGCGGTGGCGAAGCGGCGGGCGATCTCGTCCATGTCCTCGACGCCGTTCTCACCCGTGTAGTCGACGCACACGTCGAGCAGGTGGGCGCCCTCCTTGACCTGGTCGCGGGCCATGGCCACGCACGTGTCCCAGTCGGAGGCGAGCATGGCGTCCCGGAACTTTCGCGAGCCGTTGGCGTTGGTGCGCTCGCCCACGACCAGGAAGGACGTGTCCTGCCGGAACGGGACGTGGGTGTAGATCGAGGCCGCCCCCGGCTCGAGGACCGGGTTGCGGGCCGCGGGCGCGAGGTCCTTGCAACGGTCGATGACGGCTTTGAGGTGCTCGGGCGTGGTCCCACAGCAGCCCCCGATGGCGGTGACGCCCAGCTCGGCGACGAAGCCGTGGTGGTACTCGGCCAGCTGGTCGGGCGTGAGGTCGTAGTGCATCTTGCCGTCGACCACCGACGGCAGGCCGGCGTTCGGGAGGCACGAGATCGGCACCCGGCAGTGCTGCGACAGGTGGCGGAGGTGCTCGTGCATCTCGGCCGGGCCGGTGGCGCAGTTGAGCCCGATGACGTCGGGGCGCATGGCCTCCAGGGCGGTGAGGGCGGCGCCGATCTCGGTGCCGGGCAGCATCCGCCCAGTGAGTTCGATGGTGACCTGGACCTGGATCGGCACCTGGCGCCCGGCCGCGGCCATCGCCCGCCGGCAGCCCACGATGGCGGTCTTGGCCTGGAGGAGGTCGAAGACGGTCTCGATGATGAACAGGTCGACGCCGCCGTCGAGGAGTCCCCGGGCCTGGACCTCGTAGGCGTCGCGCATCTCGGCGAAGCGGATCTGGCCGAGGGAGGGGAACTTGGTGCCGGGGCCGATCGAGCCGGCGACCCATCGGGGCTGGTCAGGGGTGGTGAAACCGTGGGCCACCTCCTTGGCGATCTCAGCCGACCGGCGACTGAGCTCGTAGGCCCGGTCGGCGATGCCGTACTCGTTGAGGGTGATCGACGACGACCCGAACGAGTCGGTCTCCACCACCTCGCATCCGACCTCGAAGAACGAGCGGTGGAGGTCGGCGATCACGTCGGGCCGGGTGTCGACGAGGATCTCGTTGCATCCCTCGAACGCCGGTCCGCCGAAGTCGTCGGCCGTGAGCCCCCGGAGCTGGAGGTTGGTGCCGGTGGCGCCGTCGTAGATGACGACCCGCCGGCGTACGGCGTCGAGGTAGGTGCTCATCGCGGGTCAAGGCTAATGGGACGAGCCTGGTGGCCCGGTCGAGATCTTGATCTAGATGGCCTCCTCGTCGGCCCGCAGCTCGGCCAGGGCGGCGCCGAGGAAACGGAACGTCCACTGCTCGGCCAGGGACCGGGTATCGCAGAACACGATCGGGACGGAGGGGTAGCGGACCTGCACCCGGGCCAGCAGGTCGGGGACGAAGCCCGAGGTGACGTGCTCCAACTTGAACAGCCGGGAGTAGGGCGCCTCGACCACGACCGCCGCCCGGTAGAGCGAGCTGAGCTCGGCCAGGGCGAACGGGAGCCCGCCCGCCACCAGCGAGCCGGCCAGGTCGGCGATCGACTTCCGCTCGACCGCGGCCACCACCGACCCCTCGTGCTCGACCGCGTAGTCGCCCGCGGGCAGGGCCTGGCGCCGGGTGGCGACCGGCACACCCGAGAACTTGTACGGGTAGCGCTCGCGGGTGTCGACCACGACGTCGAGCGTGGTGATCCCCGATGCCCGGCGCCGGGACGGGACCCGGATGCCGGGCCGGGCCTGGCGGGCCGTGGTGGCCGTCTGCCAGAAGATCGCCTCCCGGCCACCCCGCAGGGTGGTGAACACGATCTGGGAGCGGTTCTCGCGAGGTCGGGCCAGGACGAGGTCGACGGCGGGTCCCCGGCGGGCGCACGACCGCACCGGCACCTCCTCGACCACCTCGGCGTCGGCCGGCCAACCGTCCGCCCGGTGGCAGTAGACCTTCGACGTGCGAGGCCAGGGCTCCCGGGTCTTGAGCACGAGCGGCTCCGTCCCGAGCGGCAGGCGGACGAGGTACGGCAGCGATGACTCCGGGTCGGGGTTGCGAGCGACGACGAACGTCCGGACGGCCACCATCACTTCATCCTGCCCGAGACTCGGGCCCAACTGGTGACACAAACGGGCGCCCTGGCGACAAGAAACGTCACCGGTTGGCGGACTCGGACCAACCGGTGACGGAAACGGGCGTCCTGGCGACCAGATCCGTCACCGGTTGGCGGACTCGGGCCAACTGGTGACGGAAACGGGCGTCCCGGCGACAATTGACGTCACCGGTTGGCGGACTCGGGCCAACTGGTGACACAAACGGGCATCCTGGCGACCAGATCCGTCACCGGTTGGCGGACTCAGGCCAACTGGTGACGGAAACGGGCGTCCCGCGACAAGAAACGTCACCGGTTGGCGGATTCCCGGGTCCGGGGTTGACGACGAACATGTGTTCGTTCTACCCTGACGAGTGGCTCGGGAGCGGGCCGGTATCGCTCTCCTTCGTGTTGCCCTCGGCAGGCTGAAGGAGAATCATGGTCGTCGATGAACGGTCCCGTCACGAGCTCTACCGGCGCCTCGAGGAGGTCCTCGGCGCCGATGCCGCCACCACCTTGATCGAGCACCTCCCCCCCGTGGGCTGGGCCGATGTCGCCACCAAGCACGACCTGGCCCAGCTCGAGGAGGTCATGGACATCCGGTTCGTCCGGATCCTCGACCGGTTCACCGCGCTCGACATGCGCCTCGACGACCGGTTCGCCCGGGTCGACGACCGGTTCACCGCGCTCGAGACCCGGGTCGACGAGCGGTTCACCGCCTCCGAGACCCGGGTCGACGACCGGTTCAGGGCGTTCGAGGAGCGCGTCGACGGGCGGTTCGCCCGGGCCGATGATCGGGCGGCCGCGTTCGAGGAGCGCGTCGACGGGCGGTTCACGGCGTTCGAGAACCGGTTCGAGCTCCACGAGCACGTCGTCCGGGAGGCCCTGCTCGGGCTGGAGGTCACCGTCGAGCACGGCCTTCGCTCCCAGATGAACACGCTCGTGTTCGCCCTGGTCGGCACCGTGCTCACGATGGCCGGGCTGGCATTCGCCCTGGCCCGCTTCCCCACCTGACGCGGATCGCCGGGATCGTCAGCGGGAACGGCCGTACCGCTCGGCCCGGTTGCGGTGGCGGGCCAGGCCGGCGTCGACCAGCTCGTCGATGAGCTGCCGGTAGCCGACGCCCGTCGCTTCCCACATCTTCGGGTACATCGAGATCGGCGTGAAGCCGGGGATCGTGTTGATCTCGTTGAGCAGCAGGCCCCGGCCGTCCTCCTCGTAGAAGAAGTCCACCCTGGCCATCCCGTCCACGCGGAAGGCGCGTGGCGGCCGTCACCGCCAGGCGCCGCACCTCGTCGGCCACATCGGCCGGGAGGGGGGCCGGCACCAGGAGCTCGGCCGCCCCGTCGGCGTACTTGTCCTCGTAGTCGTAGAAGTCGTGGCTGGGCCGCACCTCACCCGGCACCGACGCCCGCAGCCGCCCGTAGCCGAGCACGCCGCACTCGATCTCCCGGGCGCGCACCGCCTCCTCGACCACCACCCACTCGTCGAAGTCGAGGGCGAGCTTCACCGCCGTGGCCAGCTCGCCCACGTCGGTCGCCCGGGACACGCCCACCGACGAGCCCAGGTTGGCCGGCTTCACGAAAAGGGGCAGCCCGAGGTCGGCGACGGCCGCCCGCATGGACGCCGTCGAAGTCTTCCACCAGGTCGGCATCGCGAAAGGCCAGGTGGCGGACCTGGGGCAGGCCGTGGGCGACGGCCGCATCCTTGGCCATGGCCTTGTCCATACACAGGGCCGAGCCGAGAACGCCTGAGCCGACGTAGGGGACGCCCATCATCTCGAACAGCCCCTGGGCGGTGCCGTCCTCGCCGAACGGACCATGGAGCAGGGGAAAGGCCACGGTGTCACGCCGGCCGAGGACCTCACCCGGCTCCACCCCGGGCCCCTCGGCCGCCAGGCGCCCGTCCGCCGGCTCGGCCCGCACCCACCGGCCGTCGTGGGTGATGCCGACGGTGACGACGTCATAGCGGCCGGGGTCGGCGGCCGCCAGGACGTGGGCCGCGGTGACGCACGACACGTCGTGTTCCGCCGATCGGCCACCGAAGAGCAGGACGAGGCGCATCACGGCCGCCGGCCGGGGCGGCAACGGTCCGGTCGAGAAGGGCCCACAAAGGTGCGAGTGTAGGAAGCGATGGACCTTCAGGCCTCGGAGGTGGCGCGCGCCACGGGCGGCACCCTCTTCGGACCCGACGTGGTCGTCCGGGCGGTCACCATCGACTCCCGGTCGGTGGAGGGCGGCGAGCTGTTCGTCGCCATCGTCGGCGAACGCGACGGGCACGACTTCCTCGGCGCGGCCCGGGCGGCGGGGGCGGCGGCGTACCTGACGTCCCGGGCGCCGGTCGAGGGTTCCACCACGATCGTGGTGGCCGACACCGGCGCGGCCCTCACCGCCCTGGGCGGTGCCGCCCGTGACCGCCTCCCCGACCGGGTCGTGGGGATCACCGGGTCGGTGGGCAAGACGTCGACCAAGGACCTGCTGGCGTCGGTCTTCGCCCGCCGGCTGCGCACCGCCGCCAGCCCGAGGTCGTACAACAACGAGTTGGGCGTCCCCCTCACCCTGGTCAACGCCCCCGCCGACACCGAGGCGGTGGTGGTGGAGATGGGTGCCCGGGGCCGGGGCCACGTCGCCCGCCTGTGCGCCGTGGCCCGGCCCACGGTGGGGGTCGTCACCACCGTGGGACTGGCCCACACCCAACAGTTCGGCAGCGTGGAGGAGGTGGCGGCGGCCAAGGCCGAGCTGGTCGAGAGCCTGCCCGCCACCGGAACCGCAGTGCTGAACGCCGGCGTTCCCCTGGTGGCGGCCATGGCCGAGCGGGCGGCGGGCACCGTCCTCACCTTCGGGCTGGGCTGCGGGGAGGTCCGGGGCGACGTGTTGGGCCTCGACGGCACCCTCCGCCCCTGCCTCGAACTGCAGACGCCGTGGGGATCGAGCACGTTCTGGCTGCCCGTCCGGGGCGAGCACCAGGCCGCCAACGCGGTGGCGGCCGCGGCCGCCGCCCTCGCCTCCGGCGTCGCCTTCACCCAGGTCGTGCAGGGCCTCCGGCAGGCCAAGCTCTCGGAGTGGCGGATGCAGCTCGACCGGTCGCCGTCGGGCGCGTTCGTCCTGAACGACGCCTACAACGCCAACCCCGTGTCCACCGAGGCCGCCCTGCGGGCGCTGGCCCGGCTGCAGGTTGCACGCCGCACGGCGATCCTCGGGGTCATGGCCGAGCTCGGCGATGTGGGTCCGGCCGAGCACCGGCGACTGGGAGCGCTGGCGGCCGAGCTCGGCCTGCGGCTGATCGCGGTGGCTGCGGCCGACTACGGCGGCGAGCAGGCGGCCGACCCGGAGGAAGCTCTCCGGCTCCTGGGACCGGTCGGTGAGGGCGACGGGGTGTTGGTGAAGGGCAGCCGGGCGGCCGGGCTGGAGATCCTCGCCGACCGGCTGGCCCGGGGGTGAGGATCTACACCCGGACCGGCGACGACGGCACCACCGGCCTCCTCCACGGCGGACGGGTGCGCAAGGACCACCCCGCCCTCGCCGCCTGCGGCGACGTCGACGAGGCCCAGGCCGCCCTGGGCATGGCCCGGGCCCTGGCTCGCGCCCGACCGGACGACCGCCAGGGCGACCGACCGGACGAGCGACCGGACGCCCCCCTGGGCGACGCGCCGGGCGACCGCCCCCTCGCCGGGCCCGACCTGGGAGAGGTGCTCGTCGGCCTCGAGCGGGATCTGTGGGTGCTCATGGCCGAGCTGGCCACCGCGCCCGAGAACCGCTCCAAGCTCGTGGCCGGCCGGACGCTCGTCACGGCGGAGATGGTGTCCGATCTCGAACCGCGCATCGACGACGTCACCGGCCGCTTCCCGGCCCCCCGGGAGTTCGTGCTCCCGGGCCAGACTCCCCTCTCCGCCGCCCTCGACCTGGCCCGCACCGTCGTGCGACGGGCCGAGCGGTCCGCACTGGCGGCGGCCGCCGACGGGTCGTTGGCCGTCCCCTACCTGAACCGGCTCTCCGACCTGCTGTGGGCCCTGGCCCGCTGGCAGGAGGGCGAGCCCCTGCCCGCTACCTCACGACCCTCACGACCCTCACGACCCACCACGGAGGATTGAACCGCTCTCATGTCCCAAGCCGAGCCGATGCCCCAATCGACCGCAGAGCCGATCGCCGTCACCCTCGCCGACTCCGTGCCCGCCGACGCCCAGGTCGTCGGCGTGCCCGTGTTCGCCGGGCGCACGTGGCCGGGGGACGCCGGTCCCGAGGTGGCCACGCTCGAGGAGCACCGGGCCTACCTCGCCGATCGGGGTTTCGAGGGCAAGGTGGGCGACACCGCCACCCTCCCGGGAACCGGGGGCGGGGCCACCATCGTGGCCGTCGGCGTCGGGGACGCGGCCAGGATCACCGCCGAATCGCTCCGCCGCTCGGCCGCCGCCCTGGTGAAGGCGGCGTGGCGCGACGGCCGGGTGGCGACGACCCTCCTGGCCGCGGCGCCCGCCGGGCTCGACCCCGCCCTCGCGGCCCAGGCCGTGGCCGAGGGGGCGATGCTGGCGTCGTACCGGTTCACCACCTACAAGAGCGACCCCAAGGCGTGCCGGATCGAGTCGCTGGCGATCGTCGGCGGAGGCGGGGGCGCCGACGGGGGCGCCTACGTCGACCGGGGGATCCAACGGGGCGTCCGCATCGCCCGGGCAGTGGCCCTGGCCCGCGACATCGTCAACGCCCCGGCGGGGGACCTCACTCCCCGGCGGCTGGCCGAGATCGCCACCCGGGTGGCGGAGGAGGAGGGGCTGGAGGTCGACGTCCTCGACGAGATCGCCATCGTCAACGAGGGCCTGGGCGGCCTGGCCGGCGTGGCCCTGGGGTCCGACGAGCCCGCCCGCCTCATCCGCCTCGTCTACGACCCGCCGGGAGCGACGGCCACCATCGCCCTGGTCGGAAAGGGGATCACCTTCGACTCGGGCGGCCTGTCGCTCAAGACGGCCGAGGGCATGGAGACCATGAAGACCGACAAGTCGGGGGCGGCGGCGGTGCTGGGGGCGATGTCGGCCCTCCCCGCCCTGGGGCTGCTCACCGGGCTGGCGGTGAAGGTCATCGCCATCATCCCCGCCACCGAGAACATGCCGGGCGGGGCCGCCGTCAAGCCGGGCGACGTCCTCCGGATCCGCAACGGCAAGACGGTGGAGGTCCTCAACACCGACGCCGAGGGACGCCTGGTCCTGGCCGACGGCCTGTCGCTGGCGGTCGAGGCCGGCGTCGACGCCATCCTCGACCTGGCCACCCTCACCGGTGCCTGCGTGGTGGCCCTCGGGCGGCGGATCGCCGGCCTCATGGGCAACGACGAGGGATGGACGACCCAGGTCCGCGAGGCGGCCGACCGCGCCGGGGAGTCCGTCTGGCCGCTCCCCCTGCCCGAGGAGTACCGCAAGCTGATCGACTCCGACGTGGCCGACATGAAGAACATCAGCGGTGGCCGCTACGGCGGCGCCCTCACGGCCGGGCTGTTCCTCCAGGAGTTCGTGGGCGACGTGCCGTGGGCCCACCTCGACATCGCCGGACCCGCCCGCAGCGACGACGACGAGGGCTACCTGTCGAAGGGCGGCACCGGGTTCGGCGTGCGGACCATCCTGGAGGTCGTCACCGCCTTCCGCTCACCGTAGGAGCGAATCAGGCGACTGTGATCTCCTGCTTCATCCCCAGGAGGTAGTGGGGCTTGGCATCGTCGGCCGGGGTGGCGTCATCCGAGGTGACGCCCTGCGGGATGAAGCAGACCGCCAGGTAGGTGCCGGCGGCCAGGTCGGCGACTCCGAAGTCACCCAGCCCCGGCGGGGCGGAGGCGAACGAGATGGCGTTCACCTTGCCTATGGCCTCCTCCCGGGGAAGGGCCAGGAGCTGGTCGAAGGTCTCGGTGACGCCGGGGTTCCGGGAGAGCAGGGTGATCTCGTGCAGCTCCTTGCCCTCGTTGGTCAGGTCGATGTTCGTGCGGCCGGCTTCCAGCTCGTCGGGCAGGCCCGAGAAGCTGTAGTCGTCCGCCTTCACGTCGACCTGGCCCCATCCGCAGTTCTCCAGATCGAAGGCGTGGCTCTCCTCCTCGGCCGCCTGGACCTCGGGCGTCTCGAACACCGTCTCGGGGGCGGCCCCGCGCAGCGCCTGGTTGAACGCCCGCACCTGCACGTCGACCGGGTCCTTGATCTCCTCCGGTGTGATCGGCACGACGACGTCGATGAGCGGTTTGGCGCCCTGGAGGTAGGCGGTGGTGGCCGCCACGATCTCCCCGGGCGACGCCGTTCGGAAGTCGACGTCGGGGTCCTGGGCGAAGTAGCTCTCGAGGGCGTACGTCGCCTCGCAGTAACTGGCGAACTCGGCCTTGGCCTCGCTCGGGCCATCGTCGTCGTCACCACAGGCGACCCCACCGCATACGACGAGGGCCACGAGGACTCCGGTCAGGGTGCGGCGGCGGCGGAGGGATCGGGACGGCGCGCCAAGCGCGAGGCGGCTGCCTGGCATGTCACTCCTGTCTGCGGACGGGCGAGATCGAAGAGCTCCGAGACGGCTCGGCCACGGGGGGATGACCGAGCCGCCTCGAAAATCTGTCAGCCGGCGACGCCCAGCTCGAGCACCGCCAGCGTGGGCCCGTCGGTGAGAGCGTGGACGGCGGCCATGAAAGCGGCCCGCTCGGAGACCCGGGGGGCGGCGATGCGCAATGCGCCGGGGTGGACACCCTGGGCCGGGCCCAGTACGAGCACCGAGATGCCGTGGTGGGCGAACACGGCGGCCAGCTCGGTCGCCCGGTCGGTGATCAGGCAGCGGAACGGACCGGCGACGTTGTCGTCGACGACGCGTCCGAGGGGGGCGATGGCGTGGGCGAGCCAGCCGCCGTCCTCCGCCAGCTGCCGGCGCACGGCGTCGGCCCAGACCCGGCTGGCGAGGGCGGCCTCGGTGGCCACCACGTCGAGGCCGGAGACGGGCGAGGCAAAGCGGGGGTCGAACAGGACCCGCAGGAGGTAGCGGTCGCGGCTCCAGGCGACGCCCGTACGGGTGGAGCCCATCCCGGAGAACTCGGACGCCGAGCGGAGGACGATCACGTTGTCGGCGTCGGTGCCGACGAGCGTCGCCCGACCGGGGTCGGGGAGGAACTCGATGTCGGTCTCGTCGACCACGAGGGTGGACGTGGGGTGGCGGCCGGCCAGCTGGGCGAGGGCGCCGGGGTCGAGCAGCACGCCGGTGATGGCGTGGGGGTTGGACATGACCACCAGGTCGGCCTGGCCGAGGGCCTCGTCGACCTGCTCGATGGTGGGGACCTGCTTGCCGGAGAAGCAGGCGAAGCCCCGGCCGGGAAAGATCGACAACACCTCGGCCGGTGCGGGCAGGAGCACGGCCACCGAACCCTGGGGGGCGCGGGCGGCGATGGCCCGGAGGAACTCGGAGGGACCCCCTCCGGCGACCAGCTCACCGGGGTCGACGCCGAGGACCTCGGCGTAGCGCTCGGCCAGGCGGGCGGCGGCGGCGACGGGCTGGGTCTGCACGTCGCGGGGCGAAAGGGTGCGCAGGGCACGGAGGACGGCTTCGGGCGGCCCGTAGCGGTTGACGTTGCCCGCCAGGTCGAGCCGGCCGGTCGAGGCGCTCCGCAAGCGGCGCTCGGCCAACGTGGCGGTCGGACGGTGCGATCTGTCGAAAGACTGGCTGGCCATCGAACTCTCTCTTCCCCCGACTTGTGTTGACCTCTATTTCGACACACGGAGGCCCGATCTGTAACTGGTGCTGACCAGCGTGTTGTGAGGGGGTGCCACCACCCCTCCCGGCCGACCACCGCCGGGGTCGGCCGCCCGACGGCCACCCGGTGGCCGGGGTCGTGGGGCCGGCCACCGGGCGGGTCAGGGGGACCAGGGAATGCGGGTCAGGCGGCGTCGGGCCCACTGTCGTGGGGCTGGACTCCGGGGGGCTGGACTCCGGGGGGATGGACTCCGTGCGGATGGACTCCGGGGGGATGCGCGGCAGCGGCATGGGTACCCGGAGGGCGCCCGGACCCGGCGCCGCCGGACCAGTCGGCGGACCAGATCACGGGCCCGTCGTCGATGGGCCCGTCGTCGATGGGCCCTCCGTCGATGGGCCCGCCGTGCGTGGTCGCGTCGGTACCGTCGCCGGTCAGGGCCCGCCGGTGGTGGTCCCACGCCCAGGCCGCCGAGTCCCGGCACAGGCCGGGGTGGAACTTCCAGCGCAGGAGCTGGCGCTCGGTGGCGTCGACGTCCTCGCCCAGCTCGAGGAGGCTGAGAGCCAGCCGGCGGGCGCGCCGGCGCTGCTGCTCGGCCGCCGGCGTGCGCAGCTCGCCCTCCTGCCACGCCTGGTGGGCGGCCACCAGCGACGGCGGCAGCCGGAGCACCTGGCGACGGTTGAGGGGTGGGATCTTGCGGCGGACGGCGAGGGTGCCGTCGGACCGGGCGATGGCCAGGTCGAACTGGCAGCAGCGACCCAGGGCCCGCATGAAAGGCGAGTGCCGCCCGCCCTTGGCGCCCAGGCCGAGGGCGGACGCGGTGTCGGCCAGGTCGAGGTCGAAGCCGGCGGGGGACGCGTCGAGCCCGGCCGCCAGCCGGCGGATCAGCCAGGTGGTGCTCGGGCCGAGGATGCCCAACCAGAACGACTCGACGTAGGTCGAGCGGGGATCGTGGCCCAGGGCGTCGATGACAGAGTCGGGCCAGGGACGGACGGGCAGGACGGTGACGGGCGAACTGTCGACAGGGAGCAGCGAGATCGTGCTCATGGAGCCTCCAGGGTGCGGCGTGGGAGGAGGGGGAAAGAGCCAACCCGGGGAAGCTCGGGGTGTTTCGTGTCTTTCCAGTATTTCCCACGGTGGCAGCGCCGTCAAGAGGAGGGAATGTCGACCCTCGCGGTAGGGTTTGCCCACAGGAACCCGCTCCGGAGGACGATCGCCCATGCCCAGCTTCCGTGACCTCCTGGCCGAGACCAAGGCCAACATCCGCGAGGTCGACACCGCCAGCGCGGAGTCCATCCTCGAAGCCGCCCCCGACACGGTCGTGCTCGATGTCCGCGAGGCCGACGAGTACCAGCAGGGCGCCCTGGCGGGCGCGATCCACATCCCCCGCGGCTTCCTCGAGAGCCAGATCGAGTCGCGCCTTCCCAACCACGCGGCGCCGGTCGTCGTGTACTGCGCCGGCGGCACCCGGTCGGCCTTCGCCGCCAAATCCCTCGCCGACCTGGGCTACACCGATGTCGTCTCGATGGCGGGCGGGTTCAACAAGTGGAAGAACGAGGGGCGCAACTGGTCGACGCCCCGCACCCTCTCGAACGAGCAGCGCAACCGCTACCAGCGCCACCTGCTCCTTCCCGAGGTGGGCGAAGAGGGCCAGATGAAGCTCCTCGACGCCAAGGTCCTCCTCCTCGGAGCGGGCGGCCTGGGCTCGCCCGCCGCCCTTTACCTGGCCGCCGCCGGAGTGGGCACGCTGGGCATCGTCGACATGGACGTCGTCGACGAGTCCAACCTCCAACGCCAGATCCTCCACAACATCGACCGGGTGGGGGAGCGCAAGGTCGACTCGGCCAAGAAGACGCTCGTCGCCCTCAACCCCGACGTCAACGTCGTCACCTACGACGTCCGCCTGGGAGCCGACAACGTCCTCGATGTCATCGACGGCTACGACGTGATCGTCGACGGCACCGACAACTTCCCCACCCGCTACCTCGTCAACGACGCCTCCCTGCTCAAGAAGATCCCCGTGGTGCACGGCTCGATCTTCCGGTTCGAGGGCCAGGCCACCGTCTTCGCCCCCTACGTGGGCCCGTGCTACCGCTGCCTGATACCTGAGCCGCCGCCGCCCGAGCTGGCGCCGTCGTGTGCCGAGGCCGGGGTGCTGGGCGTGCTGCCGGGCATCATCGGCTCGATCCAGGCCATGGAGGCCATCAAGGTGATCCTCGGCCTCGGCGAGCCGCTGATCGGCCGGCTCCTGGCCTACGACGCCCAGGAGGAGAGCTTCCGCACGTTCAAGGTGGGCCGCGACCCGTCGTGCCCGGCGTGCGGCCCCGACGCCGAGATCGTCATCGCCGAGTACGACGAGCTGTGCATGCCCCACGCCGCCTCCCACTGACGGACAGCCGGGAGCGCCCGGGCGCGTAACGGTTGGGGTCGTGGGCCGGGTACCGTGACCGGCATGCGAGCCAGGCGGACGTGCGCCGGTTTGGTGCTCGTCCTCGTGGCCACGGGCCAGGCGGTCGTCCCCGCCACTGCGTCGCCCGCCGCGGCGTGGACCCGTCCTCCCGCCGCCTCGACCTCCACCGTCGCCGCCCCCAAGGCCGGTGGCCGGCCGTGGGCCCTCGGCGGCCAGCCCTGCCGGCTCCTGCCCGTGGCATCGCCCATCGGGCCGCTGTCGGCGGTGACCGAGGGGTGCAGCGGGGTTCGCCCCGGCGCTCCCGTGCTCACGCCGGTGGGCCAGTGCTCCCTCAACTTCCTGTGGCACGGCAGCGACGGCCGTGACTACATCGGAACCGCCGGCCACTGCCTGCTGGAGGGCACGGCCCAGACGCAGGTCGTCTTCCCGCCCGGCCGGGGCCCCTTGGCCCGCGACGCCATGGGCAACCCCATCGGCGAGTTCGCCTACGCCGCCCTCGACCAGATCAGCGACTTCGCCCTCATCCGCCTCGACCGGGGGGTGGCCGCCACCGCCGAGATCTGCGGGTTCGGCGGACCCACCGGCCTGAACACCGGGCCCGTCGCCGGGCTCACGCCCCTCCAGCACGTCGGGCGGGGCACGCTCACCGGCGGCCTGGTGCCGGCCCGCACCCAGCTCGCGGTCGACGGCCGCGGCGATCGGGTGCTCACCGGGCTGGGCGTGGCGTCGCCGGGCGACTCGGGCAGCCCCCTGCTCGGCTCCGACGGCCGGGCGGTGGGCGTGGTGGTCGCCACCGGGCCCACGCTGCCCCTGCTGCCCACCGGCCTGTTCGTATTCAGCGTGCGCATCGCCCCCGAGATGGGGCGGGCAGGGGCGGCCATGGGCCTCGCCTTCGACCTGGCCACCGCCGCGTAACAGCCCGTTCACAGCCGTCCCGTAGCGTGGGGACGTGCCCGAGGTGCGCTTCGTCATCATCGGGGGCGGGCCGGCCGGGAACTCGGCCGCCACCGCCGCCGCCCGCAGGGGCGCCCAGGTGACCCTGATCGAGCGGGACGTCGTGGGGGGCGCGGCCCACCTCTGGGACTGCATCCCGTCCAAGGCCATGATCGCCAGCGGCGGTGCGGTGTCGTTCGTCCGGCGGTCGCCGGGCATGGGCCTGGCCCAGCTCGCAGCCGAGGTCGACCTGGACGGGATGAAACGGCGGGTCGTCGCCATCGAGGAGCGACTGCACCGGTCGGTGGCCAGCCTCCTGACCGACCAGGGCGTCCGCCTCATCCCCGGGAAGGGCCGCCTCGCCGGGCCCCACCAGGTCGTGGCCGAGGCCGCCGACGGCACCGAGGTGGAGCTGGAGGCCGACGCCGTCCTGTTGGCCACCGGCAGCCGGCCCCGGATACCCGATTGGGCCCACCCCGATGGTGACCGGGTCCTCACCACCCGCCAGGCCTACCCGCCGCCAACCCTTCCCGGGCACCTGGTGGTGATCGGCTCGGGCGTGACGGGAGTCGAGTTCGTCCACATGTTCGCCTCCCTCGGCTCCCAGGTGACGCTCGTGGTGAGCCGCCAGCACGTCCTGCCCAACAAGGACCCGGAGGTGGCCCAGGCGTTGGAGGACGAGTTCGTGCGCCGGGGCGTGCGCCTGCTCAAGGGAGCGCGGGCGGTGGGCATCGACCGGACGGCCGACGGCGTGCTGGTGCGCTGCGACGACGGCCGGGTCGCACCTGGCACCCACGCCCTGCTGGCGGTGGGCTCGGTCCCGAACTCGGAGGGGCTGAACCTGGACGCGGCGGGGGTGGAGTCGGACAACGGGTACGTGCCGGTGAACCAGCACTGCCAGACGAACGTGCGCCACATCTACGCCGCCGGCGACCTGTCGGGAAAGCTGCCGCTGTCGTCGGTGGCATCCATGCAGGGCCGCAAGATCGCCGAGCACGTGATGCACGGCCACCTCCACAACCACCGCCACCTCGACTACGACAAGGCGGCCCAGGCCGTGTTCACCGAGCCCGAGATCGCGGAGGTCGGGATCGCCGAGGCCGAGGCGTTCGCCTCCGGGCGCAAGATCCGGGTCACCAAGGTGCCGTTCTCGTCCAATGCCAAGGCCCTGATCAACGACGACTGGCGGGGGTTCGTCAAGATCGTGTCCGACCCCGCCACCGGGGTGGTGCTGGGCGGCTCGATCGTGGGAGGCCACGCCGCCGAGCTGATCTCGGTGATCGCCCTGGCCGTCAACTGCGGGCTGAAGGTGGGCGACGTCGTCGACTGCCTACTCGTCCACCCCACCCTGGGCGAGTCCCTGGCCGACGCCGCCGAATAGGGGATCGCCTGCCGCCGCCGAGCTGGGGCGCCCGCAAACTGGTGACGGATCCGGGCGTCCTGGCGACCGGAAACGTCACCGGTTCGGGGCGCCCTGCGAACTGGTGACGGATCCGGGCGCCCTGGCGACCGGAAACGTCACCGGTTCGGGGCGCCGCCGCCGGGGGTGCTACTCGATGACGGCCAGGACGTCGCCGGCGCCGACGTTGTCGCCGGGGACGACGCGGACCTCGGTGACCCGGCCCGCCCGGTCGGCCTCCACCAGGTTCTCCATCTTCATGGCCTCCAGGAGACACACGCCCTGGCCGGCGACGACGGTGTCACCCACCGCCACCAGCACCTCGACGATCGTCCCCTGCATGGGGGCCACCACCCGTCCCCCTCCGGCGGAGGGAGCGGGCGCCCCGCCTCCACCGGCGCCCGGCCGACGGGGTCGGGGAGCAGCCGCGCCCGGCACACCCGCCGCACCCCCACCCCCGCCGCCGCCGCCGGGACCCTCGGGCAGCCACACCCGCACCTCGTAGCGCCGGCCGTCGACCTCCACGTCCACCGGTCGGGCCGGCCCCGGCATCGCGGGGCGGCCGCCGGAGGGTGCCCCGGGGAGGATGTCGGAGAAGTCGAGACGGTCCTCGACCCACCGGGTGGAGTGGGAGCCGGCGATGAAGTCGGGGTGCTCGAGGATGCGCCGGTGGGCGGCCACGTTGGTGGTGACGCCCTCGATGGCCGCCTCGTGCAGCACCCGCAGCATGCGGCGGCGGGCCTCCTCCCGGTCCTGGCCCCAGGTGAGGAACTTGGCGATGAGGTTGTCGTAGTGCTGGCTGATGGCGTCGCCCTCGCCGTAGCCGGCGTCGATGCGCACGCCGAATCCGCCGGGGCGGGAGAACCGGGTGAGCGTGCCGGGAGACGGCAGGAAGCGCCCGCCGGCCGGGTCCTCGGCGTTTATCCGGCACTCGATGGCGTGGCCCCGCGGCGCCAGAGTGTCCTGGGTGAACGACAGCGGCTCGCCCGACGCCACCCGCAGCTGCTCGGCGACCATGTCGAGCCCGCAGGCCAGCTCGGTGACGGTGTGCTCGACCTGGAGGCGGGTGTTCATCTCCAGGAAGAAGAACTCGCCGTCCTGGTACAGGAACTCCACCGTCCCCGCGTTGACGTAGCCACACGCCTTCGCCACCCGCACCGACGCCTCGCCCATGGCCCGGCGGACGTCGTCGGGCAGGCCCGGCGCGGGTGTCTCCTCGATGAGCTTCTGGTGGCGGCGCTGGGTCGAGCAGTCGCGCTCGCCCATCCAGACGACGTTGCCGTGGGAGTCGGCGAAGACCTGCATCTCGATGTGGCGGGGCCAGTCGAGGTAGCGCTCGAGGTAGACCTCGTCCCGGCCGAAGTAGGCGTGGCCCTCCCGGCGGGCGGCCTCCAGGGAGGCGGCGGCGGGGCCCGGCCCGTCGACCACCCGCATCCCCCGCCCGCCGCCGCCGAACGCGGCCTTGATCGCCACCGGCCACCCGTGCCGCTCGCCGAACGCGACCACGTCGGCCGCGTCGGTGACCTGCCCGTCACTTCCGGGGACCACCGCCACGCCGGCCGCCATCGCCGTGGTGCGGGCCGACAGCTTGTCGCCCATGAGGTCGATGGCTTCGGGCGGGGGGCCCACGAACGCCACCCCCTCGGCCGTGATCCGTCGGGCGAACTCGGCGTTCTCGGAGAAGAAGCCGTAGCCGGGATGGACGGCGTCGGCACCGCTGCGGGCGATGGCCTCGAGGATGGCGTCGGTGTTGAGGTAGCTCTCGGCGGCGGTGACCCCTCCGAGGGCGAAGGCCTCGTCCGCCAGCCGGACGTGGAGCGACCGGCGGTCGAGGTCGGAGTACACCGCCACCGTGGCGATGCCCAGTTCCTGGCAGGCGCGGATGACCCGCACCGCGATCTCGGCCCGGTTGGCGATCAGGACTTTGCGGAACATCTGGCCTCTATCGTGCAGGCGTGCTGGACACCGGCGCCAGAAGGGCACTCGCCGCCACCCGATTCGGCGACGTCACGTGGGTGGCGGAGGTGGTGTCCACCAACGACGAGGTGGCGGCCCGGGCCCGGGCCGGGGACCCCGAGGGCGTGGTCATCGTGGCCGACGTCCAGTCCGGCGGACGGGGGCGGCGGGGCCGGACGTGGGAGGCGCCCCCCGGATCGTCGCTGCTGGTGTCGGTGCTGCTCCGCCCGCCGGCGCCCCATCTGGCCCTTGTCGCCGCCGGCCTGGCCGCGCTCGACGCCTGCCGGTCGGTGGCCGGCGTCGACGCGTCGCTGAAGTGGCCCAACGACCTGGTGGTCGACGGTCACCGCAAGCTGGCCGGCATCCTGGCCGAGGCGGCGGGCGGCGGGGTGGTGGTCGGACTCGGATTGAACGTCGACTGGGCCGGCACGCCGCTGCCGCCCGGCGCCATCTCGTTGGCCCAGGCCACCCGGCCCGGCAGCAGTTTCGAGGTCGACCGGGGTGCGCTGCTCGTCGCGTACCTCACGGCCCTCGAGCACCGCTGCCGCCAGTCGCCGCAAGCCCTCATGGCCGCCTACCGGGCCGCCTGTTCGACGATCGGCCGCCGGGTGCAGGTGGAGCTACCCGGGTCAGAGTTGATTTTCGGCCTGGCCACGGGCGTCGACGACCAGGGCCGCCTCCTCGTCGACGACCGCCCCGTCGCCGCCGGCGACGTCGTGCACGTGTCCTCGGAGCCACCGCCCCCGGCCCCGCTGCCCCCCGCCCCGTTGACGTAGCCGGCCGGTACCTCCACCATCTCTCGAGGCGGGTGGCAGCACCATCGACCGCCACCACGGCGGGGCTCACCATGTCGTCGACCATGGAACCGTCCGCAGTGGCGATGCGTCCACGGCATACACACCCTCTCGGAAGGCGGCGGAAAATGCACATGCCCACACGGCGGCTGGCAACGATCTTGCTGGTTGGATTCCTGTTCCTCGGCGCGGCGCCCTCGGCGTCCGCGTCCACACCCGCGAACGACGACTTCGCCAACGCGGACCCGGTGACGACTCTGCCGTTCGCCGACAGTGGCGACCTGACAGGTATGACGGCGGAGCCGGGCGAGCCCCTTTACGCCTGCCTTCACGGGGCGCCGACCGCCTGGTACGTCTTCACCCCGTCGGCCACCGGCACGGTCCGGGTCAACATGTCCGGCAGCGCCTTCCCGTTGAGCAGCGTTGCCTACGAATCGTCCGGCGGCGGGTTCGCCGGCCTCACCCACCTGGGCTGTGCCAGCCAACACAGCGAGCTCACCCTCGCCGTCACCGCCGGTTCCACCTACTACTTCCAGGTGGGGACGTGGATGACCGGCCAGAACGCTTTCCAGCTCCGCATCGACGAGGTGCTCCCGCCGGCGAACGACGACTTCGCCGGCGCCGAGGTGCTGCCCGCGCCCCCGACGACCGCCACCGTCGACCTGACCGCGGCGTCGGTCGAGCCGGGTGAGCCGGGACCCGGTGGGGCTCCCATCGTGGCCAGTGCCTGGTACTCCTACACCCCGACCGCGAATGGCACCTTCCTGGTCGAATCCGATGCCAACCCGGCGACGGTCGTGGGCGTCTACACCGGCAGCTCGCTGTCCGGACTCACCGAGACGACCTCGGGCCATGCGTACATGCCGCCTCTGTTCGTCGCCGGCCAGGCAGGGACGACCTACTACGTCCAGATCGCCCGGTCGTACTTCGGGTTCGGCGGGTCGCCGGTCGTGCCGATCAAGATCGACGAAGCGGGACCGCCCTCGGCGGGCTTCCACGCCAACCCGTTCGAACCCTCGATCCACGAAACGGTCCAGTTCTCCGATGCCTCATTCGATCCGGCCTTCATCGGCTTCGGGCCGGCGCAGTGGGACTTCGGCGACGGGACGACCGCCACCGGGTGCTGTGTGTCCCATCGCTACGAGGCGGACGGCGACTACACCGTCACGATGATCGCGACGACGCTCGACGGCCGGACGGCGACGGCCACGCGGGGGATCGGCGTGCGGACGCACGATGTGTCGATCGATCGCATCCAGGCGCCGAACTCGGCACGCGTGGGCCAGACGAAGAACGTCCGGGTGAACGTGAAGGGCGGCAAGTACTCCGAAAGTGTGCAGGTCGACCTGCTCAAGAGCGTCGCCGGAGGCTCCGAGCAGCTGGTCGGCAGCCAGACGCTTCCCGTCCCCGCGGCCAAGGGCGGCCAGACCACCGGATTCGAGTTCACCTACTCCTTCTCGCCGGACGACGGCGCCGCGGGCAAGGTGACCTTCCGGGCCGTCGCCACCATCTTCGGTGCCCGTGACGCCTTGCCGGCGGACAACCAGGCGATCGCCGCTCCCACGAAGGTCAGTCGCTGACCCGCTGAGCCTGCCGGGAGCGGGTGGCGACATCGCTCGCTCCCGGCAAGCCGTTTCCTACGGGTCGATGTCCCGCCGGACGAGCTCGGTGAACCGGGCCCTCGCCGACGACGCGAACCCGCCCCGGCCGCCGCCCGGCAGGAGGCGGCCGTCGACCGACGAGATGGGCTGCACCTCCCGGGTGCTCGAGCTGAGGAACGCCTCGTCGGCCGCCGCCAGGGCCGACAGGGGGAGGTCGTCCTCCACCACGTCGAGGAGCTCGAGGAGCAGGTCCCGGGTGACGCCTGCCAGGCAGCCCGCCGAAAGGGGCGGCGTGACCAGCCTGCCGCCGACGGCCACGAAGACGTTGGTGCCGGTGCCTTCGCAGAGGTTCCCGACCAGGTTGGCGAAGATCGCCTCCCCCGCCCCCCGTTCGTGGGCGTAGGCGAGGGCGACCACGTTCTCGCCGTAGGAGATCGTCTTGACCCCGGCCAGGGCGGCCCGCTCGTTCCGGGGCCAGGGGACGGTCACGACCGCGGTGGCGTCCGGCCACTCCGTCATCGGGCCGGCGGCCACGATGACGGTCGGACCGGCGTCGCCCCGGCCCGACCCCAACGGCGACGGACCCCCCGTGACGGTGATCCGCATCCGTCCCGACCGCAGCCCGTTGGCGGCGACGACTTCGCCCATCGCCCGCCGCAACATCGTGTGATCCGGGCAGGCGAGCCCCATCGCCCCCGCCGAGAGGGCCAGGCGCTCCAGGTGGCGGCGGGCGGCGAAGGGCCTCCCCTCGTAGATTCGCAGCGTCTCGAACACGCCGTCACCGGTGAGCAGGCCGTGGTCGAACGGCGACACCCGGGCCCGGTCGGCGTCGAGCACCTCCCCGTCGATCCACACGGACGTCACCGGGGGGGCCCCGATCGCACCGGGCCGCCGGCGAGGGAGGGTGAGGCCAGGGGGACGAGGCCGTCGGCGACGGCCAGCAGCTGGCGGGCCTTGAGCTCGGTCTCCTCCCACTCCGCCTCCGGCTCGGACTCCCAGGTGATCCCGGCACCGGTGCCCAGGTGGAGCCCGCCGCCGGCCACCCAGAAGGTGCGGATGGCCACGTTGAGGTCGCCCTCCCGGCGGTCGGCGTCCACCCATCCCACGGCCCCGCAGTACACGCCCCGCGGCACCGGCTCGAGGCCGGCGACGACGTCGAGGGCGGCCAGCTTGGGTGCGCCGGTGACCGATCCGGGAGGGAACGTCGCGTCCAGCAGGTCGGACCACCCTTTCCCCGGCCGCAGGCGGCCCCGCACCGTGCTCACCAGGTGGACGAGTCCGGGCTGCGACTCCACGTCCCACAGCGACGGCACCTCGATCGACCCGTACTCGCACACCCGGCCCAGGTCGTTTCGGACCAGGTCCACGATCATCACGTTCTCCGCCCGGTCCTTGCCGGTCAGGCCGTCCGGGGTGAGGGCGGTTCCCTTGATCGGGGAGGACTCCACCACTGCGCCCCGCCGCCGGAGAAAGCGCTCGGGCGAGGCCGAGGCCACGGCCACGCCCACCGAGGGCAGCCACACCAGGGCCTGGTGGGGCGCGGGGTGCGACGTGAAGAGGGCGGCGCCCAGCGCCAGCATGTCGAAACCGGGGGGGACCGGCGCCGACAGGCGGCGGCACAGGTTGACCTGGTAGACGTCGCCCGCGGCGATCGCCTCCCGGATGGCGGCCACCCCCTTGACGTAGGCGTCCCGGTCGAGGCTCGACGTCCAGCCGCTCACCCGGGCGAGCGGGGACCGGCCGAGCCCGAGGCCCGCCGGCCACCCCGGTTCGGGCGTCGCCACCCGCTCGAAACGGGCGCACACCGGGGGGCCGTCGAAGGGCAGGACGACCGCCCAGGTGCCGGCTCCGTCGAGGGCGGACACGTCGGACGTCACATCCACCAGTCCGGTGAGGATCCGCCCCCCCACGATCGCCATGTCGCCGATGGCCGGGTCGCCGAATGCGCTGGCGGCGGGGTCGGCTCCGTGCCTCACCGGACCAGCGTAGGGCCGCCCGGGCCCTTTCGAATCCGACTCCCCGGCCACGGAGGGTGGCCGGCGCCGACACCGAGCCGCAACACAGCGGCGCTAGCCTCCCGTCGTGGTAGCACGGTTGACCAGCAGCGGAACCAGGGTGTGGCCGCACCGGCTGCTCAAGGGCTCGATCGCGTTCGTCGCGGTGTGCGTCGTCGCCGCCGCCTGCGGCTACGGCTACCTGCGCTACCAGCTGGCCCGGATCAACCGGCTCAGCATCCCCGGCCTGGACGGGTCGGGCGACGTCATGAACGTCCTCCTCGTCGGGTCCGACAGCCGGGAGGACGTCACCGGCGATCTGGCCGAGACCACCGGGAAGGGTCAGGTCAGCGGCAAGCGCAGCGACACGATCATGGTGCTGCACGTCGACCCCAAGAACTCCAAGGCCGCCATCTTCTCGATCCCCCGCGACCTCTACGTGCCGATCGTCGGCACCGACTACTCCGACCGGGTCAACACCTCGTTCGCCAACGACGGCGCCGCCGGCCTCATCGCGACCGTCGAATCGGCGCTTGGCTTCCCCATCAACCACTACGTCGAGATCGACTTCACCGGCTTCCGCGACATCGTCAACGCCGTCGGCGGGGTGAGCGTCTACTTCCCGTCCCCGGTGCGGGACGAGATCGCCGGCCTGGAGATCATCGACCCCGGCTGCGTCAAGCTCGACGGCGACGCCGGACTGGCCTTCGTCCGCAGCCGCAACTACCAGACCTACGAGTCCGGCGAGTGGCAGACCGATCCCACCGCCGACCTGGGCCGGATCCAGCGCCAGCAGGACTTCATCCGCCGCATGCTGCGCAAGGCGGTGGCCTCGGGACTCAGCAACCCGATCACGCTCAACCGCCTGGTCGGCATCGGCGTGCGCGACGTCACCCTCGACGACGGCATGTCCACCGGCGACATCGTCAAGCTGGCCCGCCGGTTCAAGTCCCTCGACGCCGACACCGTCGACATGCTCACCTTTCCGACGGAGCCGGCCGACATCGGCGGGGCGGCGGTGTTGCTCCTCAACGAGGCGGAGGCCCAGCCCTACATCGACCGCCTCAACGGCCTGGGCCCGCCCGACGACGCGGCCACGCCCGCGGCGCGGCCCTCCGACATCCGGGTGCGGATCCTCAACGGCTACGGGGCCGACGGCGTGGCCAGCGAGGCCAGCGTGGGCCTTTCCGGGGCCGGGTTCAACGTGGCCGACCAGGGCGACGCCGACTCCTACAACTACTCCGCCACCGTCATCCGGTACGGCCCGGGGGCGGAGGCCAAGGCCGACGTCCTCAACCGGTACGTCGACGGCGGGGCGGTCATCGAACAGGACTCGTCGCTGCGCACGGTCGACGTCACCCTGGTGCTCGGCGCCGACTACACCGGGCTGACGGAGCCGGGCGACGCCGACTCCACCGACGCCACCGCGGCCCCGACCACGGCGGTGGCCCCGGATCCCTCCTCGCCCTCGAAGGGCGCCGCCGCCGGCCCCTCGTGCTAGAGGGCCCGGGCCGCCCGTCGATCCGCGCCCCCGCGCCGCGGGCGGTGGCGAGGAGGGGGACGCGTGGGCCGACGTCGATCCCCAGACGGACTGGCCCGAGACGGACTGGCCCGGGACGGACCAGCCCGAGACAGGGTTGGCCGAGGCCGATTGGTCCGACGACCACGGGCCCGACGGCGAGCGGGGCGACGCCACCGAGACCTATCGGGCGTTCGACGACGACGCCGATTATCACGACGACCCGGACGACATCGTGCAGACGCCCCGGCCGCTGCCGTCGTACGGGGGAAGGGGTGGAGGAGGCCGCGGGCGGGACCGTCCGCCCGGCCCGCCCGGCGCGCCCGGCCCGCCCCGTCCACCGTCGAGGGTCCCCCGGGCCGTCCTGCGCAAGCAGAGGCAGCGGCGCCGCCGGTTCATCATCGGCCTGACGTTCTTCCTGTCGGCCACCGTCACCATGGTGGGCAGCAGCTACGTCTACCTCCAGTACCGGATCGGCCAGATCTCCCGGCTGGAGGTGCCCAGCCTCACCGAGGACCAGCGGGGCCAGGTGATGAACGTCCTCCTCGTCGGCTCCGACAGCCGGGAGCGCCTCGAGGGCAAGGACGCCCTCCAGGCCGGCAAGGGGGCGGTGAGCGGTCAGCGCAGCGACACGATCATGGTGCTGCACATCGACCCGAGACAGGACCAGGCCGCCATCCTGTCGATCCCCCGCGACCTCTACGTGCCGATCGCCGGCGAGACCTACTCCGACCGGGTCAACGCCGCCTTCGCCCTCGGCGGGGCCCCCGCCCTGGCCGCGACCATCCAGGAGTCGCTCGGCATCACCATCAACCACTACGTGGAGGTCGACTTCGTCGGCTTCAAGGACATCGTGGACGCGGTGGGTGGCGTCAAGCTCTACCTCCCCTACTGGGTGCGCGACTTCACCAGCGGCCTCGACCTGCCCGAGATCGGCTGCGTGAGCGTCGACGGCACCCAGGGCCTGGCGTGGGTTCGCAGCCGCAGCTTCGAATACCTGCTGGACGACGGGCTGACGTGGGTCCCCGACCCCCGGGGCGACCTCGGGCGCATCGAGCGCCAGCAGGACTTCATCCGCCGGATGCTCAAGAAGGCCCTGTCGTCGGGACTCACCAACCCCCTCCAGCTCAACCGGCTCATCGGCATCGGCGTGCGCGACGTCAAGCTCGACAACACGCTCTCCACCAAGGACATCACCACCCTGGCCCGGCGCTTCAACAACCTCGACGCCGACAGCGTCTCGCTCCTCACCCTCCCCACCACCCCCGACGACGTCGACGGGGCATCGGTGCTGCGGCTCCTGGAGGACGAGGCCCGGCCCTATCTCGACCGCATCAACGGCGTCGGTGCCGGTGGCACGCCGGCCCCCGGGACACCCACCACCACGACGACGCTGCCCCCCGAGGCCCTCCTGTACCCGGGGGACGTCGACCTGCGGGTGCTCAACGGCGAGGGGACGCCGGGGGCGGCGGGCAAGGCGGCCGCCGACCTCCAGACCGCCGGCTTCGTGGTCACCGGCACCGGCGACGCCACCGAGATCGATCGCACCACCATCCGCCATGCGGCGGACGCGCTGGCGCAGGCCGAGATGCTCGAGGCGTCCCTCGTCAACGGCGCCGACCTGGTGGTCGACCGCACCGTGACCGCCACCGACGTCGTCCTGGTGATCGGCGCCGACTACGCGGGGCTGAAGTACAGCGAGGTGGAGCCCCGGCGCCCCGCCCGTCCACGACGGTCGCCTCGGGCCCGACCACCACGATCGACGACGACGGGTCCACCGCCTCCAGCACGAGCTCGACCACCAGCCTCCCGCCCACCACGCTCGGTCCCACGACCCTCCCGCCCGGCGAGGAGTGTTAAGGGGGGGCGAAGATCCTCCGGCCAGGTTCGTGCCGTGGTGACCGGTCCCCTAGCGTTGTCGTCCGTGAGACTCCTCGTGACCGGCGGTGCCGGGTTCATCGGATCCAACTTCGTCCGCTACTGGACCCAAAACCACCCCCGCGACCACGTGGTCGCCTACGACCTGCTCACCTACGCGGGCAACGTGGCCAGCCTCGACGACGTCCGCGACCGCATCGCCTTCGTTCGGGGCGACATCGGCGACCTCGAGCTGGCCGAGCAGACCTTGCGCGAGCACCGCATCGACGTGGTGGTGAACTTCGCCGCCGAGTCCCACAACAGCCTGGCCGTGCTCGACCCGGGTCGGTTCTTCCGCACCAACGTCCTCGGCACCCAGACCCTCCTGGAGGCGGCCCGGCGGGCGGGGGGGATCGAGCGCTTCCACCACATCTCGACCTGCGAGGTCTACGGAGACCTCGACCTCGACACCGACGAGATGTTCCACGAGGACTCGCCGTACCGGCCCCGCACCCCCTACAACGCGTCCAAGGCGGGGGCCGACCACGCGGTCCGGGCCTACTACGAGACCTTCGAGCTGCCGGTGACGATGACCAACTGCTGCAACAACTACGGGCCCTTCCAGTTCCCGGAGAAGGTCATCCCCCTGTTCACCTGCAACGCCATCGACGACCAGCCCCTGCCCCTCTACGCGTCGACGCAGAACCGGCGGGAATGGCTGCACGTCGTCGACCACTGCCGGGCGGTGGAGGCGGTGCTGCTGGAGGGCCGGATCGGCGAGACCTACCACGTCGGCAGCGGCGTCGAACGCAGCATCGCCGAGATCGCCGACGGGGTGCTGGCCGAGCTGGGCAAGCCGGAGTCGCTCAAGACCATCGTCCCCGACCGTCCCGGGCACGACCGCCGTTACCTGCTCGACTCGTCCAAGATCGCCGGCGAGCTGGGTTGGAAGCCGACCGTCTCCTTCGAGGAGGGCCTGGCCGAGACCGTGCAGTGGTACGTCGGCCATCGGGCGTGGTGGCAGCCGCTGCTCGAGCGGGCCCCGGTCGAGGAGTCCAAGGCGTGGGACGAGCCCCTCGAGGCCCAGTCCCTGGACCTCTGATGCGGGTGCTCGTCACCGGCGGCGGCGGGCAGTTGGGCCGCGAGGTCGTCGACGCCTTCTCCCCCGGTCCCCACGACGTGCTGGCGTGCCCGCGTGAGGCGCTCGACGTGGGGGATCGGGACGCCTGCATGCAGGTGATCGGGACCTTCGCTCCGGATGCGATCGTGCACACCGCGGCGTGGACGGACGTGGACGGGTGTGAGGGCGACCCCGACCGGGCGTGGCGGGTCAATGCCCTGGGGACCCGCAACGTCGCCGAGGCGGCCCGGCTGGTCGGGGCGAGGGTCTGTTACGTGTCGACCGATTACGTGTTCGACGGCACCGCCGACCGGCCCTACAACGAGTGGGACGACACCCGGCCGGTGTCGGTGTACGGGCGGTCGAAGCGGGCGGGCGAGACGGTGCTCGGCCCCGACGACACCATCGTGCGCACGTCGTGGGTGTGCGGCCGCCACGGTCGCAACTTCGTCAAGACCGTTCTCACCCGGGCCGCAGCCGGCCAGCAGCTCGACGTGGTCGACGACCAGCACGGATGCCCCACGTTCGCCGACGACCTGGCCGGGATGATCCACCGCCTGGTCGTCGGCCGCCGGCCGGGCCTGTTCCACGTGACCAACCAGGGCGCCACCACCTGGTACCGGTTCGCAGCCGACATCGTGGTCTCGGCCGGGCTCGACCCGGCGCTGGTCCGGCCGATCACCACGGCCCAGCTCCAGCCGCCCCGCCCCGCCCCCCGGCCCGCCAACTCGGTGCTGGACAACGCCGCCCTCCGCCTTTGCGGCCTACCCCTGCTCGACGACCACCACGTCCCCCTGGAGCGGCTGGTGAAGGAGCTCTCGTCATGATCGATCCATCGCCGTGGTGCTCGACAGGCGGCTCGGGACATGAGCAATGCTCGACAGCGACCACATGGGGCCGGTGAACATCGACAACCCCGACGAGTACACCATCCGCCAGCTGGCGGAGACGGTGATCAAGACCACCGCGTCGTCGTCGAGCATGGTCTTCGAGGCCCTCTCGGTCGGCGACCCCCAGGTGCGCCGGCCCGATATCAGCCTGGCCCGCCGGGTCCTCGGGTGGGAGCCGAAGGACCTGCGGGAGGGCCTGGTCCGAACCGTCGAGTACTTCCGCCGTGGCCGCGCCTGACCTCGCAGGCCCCGCGGTCAGCGCCGTCATCGTCAACTTCAACGCCTGCGAGCATCTGGTCGGGTGCGTGCGCAGCCTGCGGGCCGACGGGGTGGGCGACGTGGTGGTCGTCGACAACAACTCCTCGGACGGGTCGCAGGACGCTCTGGCCGCGTCCGATCCCGACGCCCGGTTCCTGCCCACCGGTGCGAACCTCGGCTTTGGCACCGCCGCCAACGTCGGGGTGGCCGGCACCGCGTCCGCCTACGTCCTGATCCTCAACCCGGACACCATCGTGGAGCCGGGAACCACCAGGGCCCTGGCCGCCGCCCTCGACCGTGACCCCCGGCTGGCGGCCGTCGGTCCCCGGGTGGACAACCTCGACGGCACCCTCTACCCGTCGGTGCGCCGGTTCCCGAGGATGGGCGACGCGGCCGGCCACGCCTTCCTCGGGCTCGTCTGGCGGGGAAACCCGTTCACCAGGCGCTACCGGATGCTGGACTGGAACCACGCCGAGGCCGGTCCCGTCGACTGGGCCAGCGGGACGTGCCTGCTCGTGCGGCGCACCGCCTTCGAGCAGGTCGGGGGGTTCGACCCCGCGTACTTCATGTACGTGGAGGACGTCGACCTGTGCTGGCGGCTGCGCCAGGCGGGCTGGACGATCGGCTACGAGCCCGCCGGGCGGGTGGTGCACACCGTCGGCGCGTCGAGCCAGCTCGCCCCCTACCGCATGATCCTGGCCCATCACCGCTCGCTCCTGAGGTTCGCCTCCCGCACCACCACCGGCCCGGTGCGGGCCCTCCTCCCCGCGGTGGCGGCCGGCCTCGGCGTGCGGACCGTCCTGGCCTGGGTCCAGCACCGCATCGACCGCAGGCCGCCGGCCACCCATTGAACGGCGGGCAACCCGCATCCCGGCTCTCCTGAGGCACCGTTTCCGAGGGGTACCGTGTCGGAGCGCGGTCCGGGACCTCGCGGCGGCGTGCCGGCTGCGATTCGTCGCCCCGGCCGTCCGAGTACCTTCGAGGGGGTCATGGGAAAGGCATCGTCAAGCAAAAAGGTCGCGCGCGCCGCCCGCACGGGTGGAGGACGCACGCGTCGCGGTTCGTCGTCGTGGCTGTGGCCGATGCTGATGACCGTCATCGTGCTGCTCGGCACCGCCGGCGTCGTGTTCTCGCGCGAGCAGCGCCAGCCCGACACCAGCCGGCCCATCGCAGCGGGCGGCGGCCGCCAGGGCGACCACTGGCACGCTGCCATCGGCTACTTCGTCTGCGGCACGTTCGCCCCCAACATCGTCGAGGCCGCCGACCCGCTCGGCATCCACACCCACGCCGACGGGATCGTCCACATCCACCCGTTCGTGTCCCGGGCCGCAGGCAGGAACGCCAAGCTGGGCGTGTTCTTCGACACGGTGAAGGTGAGCGTCTCCAGCACCAAGCTCGACCTGCCCGACCAGGATGCCAAGAACAACGGCGACCAGTGCGACGGCAAGCCGGCCAACGTCCAGGTGAAGACCTGGGCGACGCGCGACCCGGCGGACGAGGGCCTGGTGTACAAGGGCGACCCGGGCGACATCCGCCTGACCGACAACCAGCTCATCACCGTGGCCTTCGTCCCCGACGGAACCGACATCCCCCGCCCGCCGTCGGAGCCCCAGCTCGACAACCTCTCCGACCTCGAGTCGACACCGGTGCCCGACGAGCTGGCCACCACCTCCACCATCCCGGCCGAGGGCACACCGTTCCCCCGGAAGGCGTTCCCCCGGAGTCGTCGACCGTCCCGTCCGATACGACGACCCCCCAGACCCCCCCTTCCGAGACCACCCCCTCTCAGACGACATCGCCGCCCGCCCCGTGACCCTGCAGGCGGTCGTGCTGCTGGGGGGCATCGGCACCCGGCTTCGCCCGCTCACCTATTCCGCCCCCAAGCAGGCGCTCCCGATCGTCGACGTCCCGATGATCGAGCGGGTGCTGGCGCACCTGCTCGACCACGGGGTCACCGGCGCCGTGCTCTCCCTCGGCTACCTCCACCGCGCCTTCGCCGAGCTGTTTCCCGACGGTCGTTACCACTCGATGGACGTCGTCTTCGCGGTGGAACCGGAACCGCTCGACACCGGCGGGGCCATCCGCTTCGCGGCGGTCGAAGCCGGCATCCACGACACCTTCCTCGTGGTCAACGGCGACATCCTCACCGACCTCGACGTCACGGCCATGCTCGCCTTCCACCGGAGCCGGGACGATGCCGAAGCCACCATCGCCCTGGCCCACGTCCTCGACTCGTCCGCCTTCGGGCTGGTCATCACCGACAGCGCCGACGGCCGGGTCGAGCGGTTCGTCGAGAAGCCGCCGCCGGGCGAGGCCGGTCCCGGACACATCAACGCCGGCACCTACGTCTTCGAGCCCCAGGTGCTCGACCGCATCGCCGGGGACCGCCGGGTCTCGGTGGAACGGGAGGTGTTCCCCGGCATCGCGGGCGACCGGAACCTGTTCGCCTTCCCCTCGGCGGCGTACTGGACCGACACCGGCACGCCCGTCCAGTACCTCCGGGCCCAGCTCGACATCGTCGCCGGACGCCGGCCCGGCGCACCGGCGCCGGGCGCGGTCACGGACGGCGACGGCGTGTGGCGCATGGGCCCGGTGACAGTCGACGGCGAGGTGCGGGGCCCCGCCTTCCTCGGCGTCGACGCCCGGGTGGCCTCGGGCGCCTCGGTGCACGACGCGGTCGTGGGTGCCGGGGCGATCGTCGACGAGGGGGCGGTCGTCGAGGGCTCCGTCCTCCTGCCCGGGGCCTGGGTGGCCGCCGGCGCCACCGTCCGGGATTCGATCATCGGTCCGGGCGCGGTGGTCGGCGAGCGGGCGTCGGTCACCGACTGCTCGATCGTCGGCGGCGGCAGCAAGGTCGAGCCGGGCACGAGCATCGCCGGGGCCCGGGTGCCCGACGGTCCCCCGGCCATCGTTGCCGCGGTCGCGGCCGGCTGAGGGGGCGGCGTGCGAGCGCTCGTCACCGGGGGGGCCGGTTTCATCGGCTCCACCCTTGTCGACCGGCTCCTGGCCGAGGGTCATTCGGTCGACGTCGTCGACGACCTCTCGAGCGGCAACCTGGCCAACCTGGCCGACGCCCGCAACAACCCCGGCCACGACCTGAGCTTCCACCACCTCGACATCCGCCAGCCGGCGCTGGTCGAGCTGATGGCCCGGCGCAAGCCCGACGTGGCCTTCCACCTGGCGGCCCAGGCCGACGTCCGGGTCTCCGTCGCCCGTCCCGTCTTCGACGCCGAGGTCAACATCCTCGGCACAATCAACGTGCTCGAGGGGGCCCGGGCGGCGGGAACGGGCAAGGTGCTCCTGGCCGCCAGCGGAGGCACCCTCTACGGCGAGCCCACCGACCTGCCGGTGCGGGAATCCGCTCCCCAACGGCCGCTGTCGCCCTACGGGGTGTCGAAGAAGGCGGCAGGCGACTACCTGGCCGCCTACCGGGAGCTCCACGGCATCGAGTTCACCGCCCTCGCCCTGGCCAACGTCTACGGCCCCCGCCAGGACCCCCACGGCGAGGCCGGGGTGGTGGCCATCTTCGCCGGAAAGCTGCTGGCGGGCGAGCAGTGCACGATCTTCGGCACCGGCGAGCAGACCCGCGACTTCGTCTACGTCGACGACGTGGTCGACGCCTTCGCCCGGGCCGCCACCCGCGGGAGCGGGCTGATCGTGAACGTCGGCACCGGCAGGGAGACCTCGGTCAACACCCTGTACCGCACGATGGCCGACGCGGCCGGCGTCGGCACCCCCCCGGCGTACGCCGCCGCCCGCGCCGGCGAGCTGGCCCGCTCGTCGCTCGACCCCGGCCGGGCCGCCATCCACCTGGGATGGGAGCCGTGGACCACCCTCGAGCAGGGGTCCACCGAAGTCCTCCGCTGGTTCCAGGCGAACCGGGCCTGACCCGAGGGCTTCTGTGCCGTCCGGACACCCGCCAGGGGTGTCCATCCGTGCCACCTCCCCCTCTACCGGAAGAGATCCTCGGCGGGGGGACGGACGATGTCGGACCGGACCGAACCGCCGTCCCGCAGCCACGACGGGTCGACGCCCCGCACCACCGCGGCGCAGATGCCGGACGATTTGCCCATCACCAGCTCGGCCGCCGCCGCCAGCTCGTCGACCACAGCCACCTCGGTGACGTGGAGCTCCCGGCCCCGGGAATCGGTGGTGCCCCGGAGGTCGACGATGGCGGCGATGCCGGTGCAGCCGATGGCGACGTCGGTGAGGCCCCGGCGCCACGGCCGCCCGAAGGTGTCGGACACCACCACCGCCACCTCCACGCCGGTGCGCGCCCGCAGGCCGTCCCGGATGCGGCGGGCCGAGCGGTCGGCGTCGACCGGTAGGAGCGTTGCGTAGCCCTCGGGCACGTTGGACAGGTCGACGCCGGAGTTGGCGCACACGAACCCGGCCTTCGTCTCGGTGATGACCAGGTCGCCCCGCCGGCGCAGCACCCGCACCGCCTCCGCCTCCACCACCGCGGCCCGGGCCGGGCGGTCGTCGTGGTCGACGGGCACCATCCGGCCCTCGGCCTTCGACACCACCTTCTGGGTGACGACGACCACGTCCCCGTCCTGGAAGGCGACCGATGCGGCAGCCAGCAGGTCGGCCAGCCGGTCGCCCGGCCGGACCTCGGGGACCCCCTCGACGGGGATGACCTCCAACCGACCCACGCCTGCCGCGCCTCAGGCCCCGAGCACGGCGGCCGCCAGGGCGACGGCCTCGGAGCGGCCCCGCATGACGGTCGGAGCAACCGCGCAGCGCATGCCCTCGTCCCGCACCGCCGCCGCCAGCCACCCGTCGGCCTCGTCGACCACCAGCACCGACGCCAGCGGCACGTAGAGGCGGGCCACGCCCACCACCGACACGTCGTGGCCGAGGTCGGCCAGCAGGCGGGCGGCGGGGCCCTTGAGGGCGGCGCCGGCGACGATGGGCGACACGGCCACCACGTCGTCCCGGCGGGCCACCACCGCCTCCCGCAGGCCGGGGACGGCCAGGATCGGGTCGATCGACACGAACGGGTTGGACGGGCAGATCACCACCCGGTCGGCCGTCCCGAGGGCGTCGAGCACCCCGGGCGCGGGAGCGGCGGCACCTGCGCCCGCGAACCGGACGCCCGCGACCGGCACGTCGTGATGGCGGCGGACGAAGTAGTCCTGGAAATCGATCTCGCCGACCCCGACGACGTCGACGCGGGTCTCCACCGGGTCGTCGGACATCGGCAGCAACCGCACACCGACCCCCCACGCGGCGGCGACCTCGGCCGTCACCGTCGAGAGCGTGGCCCCCTCGCCGAGGCGGCGGGTGCGGTAGAGGTGGGTGGCCAGGTCACGGTCGCCCAGGCGGAACCAGGTGAGCCCGGGGCCGAAACGGTCGAGGGCCTCCATCGTCGACCACGACTCGCCGTCGAGGCCCCAGCCCGTCTCCGGGTTGACGGCGTCGGCGAGGGTGTAGGTGACGGTGTCGAGGTCGGGGCTGACGTGCAGGCCGTGGATGACGAAGTCGTCGCCCGTGTTGACGACGGCGGTGATCGCCGACGGGTCGACGACCTCGACCATGCCCCGGAGGAGCCGGGCGGCCCCCACCCCCCCGGCCAGGGCCACGATGCGCACCCTCCGAGGCTACCGGTGACGGATCTGGTCGCCAGGACGACCGAAAACGTCACCGGTTGCCTCCAGCCCGAACTGGTGACGGATCGGGTCGCCAGGGCGACCGAAAACGTCACCGGTTGCCTCACTTGCCCCAATCGGGGGTCCCGAAGTCGGATGCCCCGCCGGGTAGCCTCGCCCGGATGACGGCCCGGACCTACGATCGCGTCGAGCCGGACCCGGCTCCCCCGGGACGCGACGGGCGATTCGACGAGGGGTCGGGGCCGGAGCCGGGCATCCGCCGCGGCCACCTCGTCGCCCTGGTCGCCATCGGGCTCGTGGGGCTGCTGCGGGGGCTGTTCTGGGTCGGCGCGACCGAGGTGTGGAACCCCACCGACGAGGCCCACCACTACGCCTTCGTGGCCTCGCTGGCCGAGGGCGACGGCATCCCGACCGTCGGCAAGGACGTGGTCCCGGTCGAGGTCATCGAGGTGGAGAAGGCCTCGCCCACGCTGCCGTTCCGGGCCCTTCCCCACGCCCCGGTGCTGGACGACCCGTACTGGGTGATCGAAGGGTCGCAGTACGAGGGCGTCCAACCGCCGCTCTACTACATCCTCCTCGTGCCCTTCTACTGGCTGTCGAAGCCATTCGGCTTCGTGGCGTCCATCTACGGGCTGCGGATCGGGTCGGTCCTGTTCGCCCTCGCCGCGGTGCCGCTCGCCTGGCTGCTGGCCCGGGAGCTGTTCCCCCGCCGGCCGGCCGTGTGGCTGGCCGCCCCCGCCGTGCTGGTGGCCATCAACGGGTTCAACTCCAACCTGGCGTCGATCACCAATGACGCCCTGGTCGTGCCCCTCGCCGCCGCCGCCATCTATGCCGCCGCCCGCCTCTACCGCACCCCGACCCTGAAGTGGGCCGCGCTGACGGGGGTTGGCCTCGGGGCGGCGCTGCTGGCCAAGACCTCGGCCATCGGCCTCGTACCGCTGCTGGCCCTCCCCTACTTCTGGCTGCTGGTCACCCGGCGCCGGGCGGTGCTCGGCGTGGTCACGGCGGGGGCGGTCACCGCCGGCTGCGCCGGTCTGGTGCTGCTTCCCTGGGTGGCGTGGAACCTGGCCACCTACGGCTCGCCCACCGCGGCCGCCGCCAGCAACGCCATCACCGGCCAGTTCATGGAGCAGACGGGCCTGAGCCCCGGCATCGTCCGGGCCCACGCCCGCCTGATCAACACCAACTTCTGGGACCTGGGGCTGATGAGCCACATCCACGGCCCGCCCTACGAGCGATTGTTCCTGTGGACCGTGATCGTGGCGGTCGTCGTCGGGCTGGTCGCCGCCTTCGTCCGGCGCGACGGGCGGGCGGTGGTGGCCGTGGCCTGGACCGGCGTCGCCCTCCCGCTGGCCTTCGTGGGGATGGAGTCCATCACGTTCGGCGTGTTCAACGGCGTCGGCCAGCCCCAGGGCCGCCACCTCTACATCGCCCTCGTCCCCCTGGCCGTGCTGGTCGCGGGCGCCGCGGTGGTGGCGATCGGGCCCCGGTGGGGACTGGTGGCGGTGGCCTTCGTGATCGCCCTGGCCTTCGTCGCCGAGGAGGCCCAGGTGCACGACTACGTCACCGGGGCCTACGGATCCGGGCGCATCGCGTCGTCGGCACCGGAGGACGAGCCCCTGGCCCCGGTCGTCGACCAGTCGCTGAACGAGGGCTTCAAGGCGATCACCACCGTCGAGGTCGATCCCCCGTGCCCGGTCCGGGCCGTCGCCCTGCTCGTCGACGGCAACGTGCCGCCGGCGCTGACGATCGGCGGCACCGCGACGCCGCTCGCCGGGACGGTCGCCCAGTTGAGCGCCCGCTCCCGGCACGCCGACTCCGCCACGCAGGTGTACCCGCTGGCATCGCCCCTCGCCGGACCGTTCGAGGTGGTGGCGGCCGAGCCCTTCCTCGTCGGCACCAGCCTGGCCGACGCCACTCCCCACCTGGCCCTTCCCGACGGGCCGGGCGACCCGATGGTCCGGCTCTACTGCCAGGTGCCCGACAGCGAGAGGGTGCGCTTCGAGCAGCAGTTCCCGCCCCAACACCCGGGATGGATGTCCTACTCGGCCGTCCGCCTGTGGCCCCGGCTGTGGGCCGGCCTCGGGATCCTGGGCCTGGTGGCCGCGATCGGTGCCGCCCTCCGGTGGCCACGGGCCCGTTCCCAGCCCACGGTCGACTGGTCGGGTCGGTGACCGAACCGACCGCCCCCCATCCGAACCGGCCGGAGCCGAACCGGCCCGAGCCGAACCGCCCTGAGTCGATCGGCCCTGAACCGATCGGCCCTGAACCGATCGGTCCTGAACCGAACCGGCCGGAGCCGAACCGGCCCGAGCCGATCCGCAAGGAGCACCGGCATGTCGAGTTCCCGGGGGCGACGTGGACCGCCTTCGACCGCTACAGCCGCTACGGCGCCATCGTCCGGTCGCTCCGGGCCACCCTCGGCGCCGGCCCGCTGCGTGTGCTCGACGTCGGCGACGGCGCCGGCTACCTCTCGTGCTTCGACGACGGGCTGGAAGCCGTGTCGGTCGACCTCTCCCCCACCCCCGACCCGCTCGCCGACACCGTCCGGCTGGCCGGCGACGGCACCCGGCTCCCGTTCGCCGACCGCACCTTCGACGCGGTGGTCAGCAGCGACGCCCTCGAGCACGTGCCACCTGCCCGGCGGGACGACTTCGTCGCCGAACTGGTCCGCACCAGCCGGGAGCTGGTCCTCCTGGCCGCTCCCTTCGACACACCCGGCGTGGCCGGCGCCGAGGAGTTGGTGCGCCGCTTCGTCCTCCTCGTCACCGGAAGCGCCCAGGACCAGCTCGACGAGCACCGCGACCACGGCCTGCCCGGCGTCGAGGACACGACGGCCCGGCTCGCCGACCTGGGGCTGCACGTCGGCGTGACGGGGGCCGGCAACCTCCACGACTGGCTGGCCATGATGCTCCTGAAGCACCAGCTGGTGGCCCGTCCCGCCCTCGGGCCGCTCGATACCGGCTACGACATCGCCTACAACTGGCTCTTCTCGGGGCGCGACCAGGTGCCCCCGTTCTACCGCCACCTGATCGCGGCCGGACGCTCCTCGCAACCATCCTTCGGCGAGGCCCCGGAGGCCGTGGCGGGGGACGGGATCGCCGGCCTGATGGCCGTGTTCACCGCGGCCAACGTGGCCGAGGCCGTCCGCCAGGACACGAACGACCGGGTGACCGCCAGCGAGGCGTTGGTGGCCGGCCTGGGCCCCCGCCTGGACGCGATCGACGATGCGGTGGCCCGGGTCGACGCCCGGTCGCAGGGGATCGAGACCTCCCTGGCCCAGCTCGTCCAGCTCGTCCGCCATCCGGTGGCCAACGCCGCCGAGAAGCTCCGCCGCAGCCTGCCGGGGGGCCGCAAGCCCCGGTCCTGATCGGCTCCCGACGGTTAGCGTCCCCGCCGCCGGCCGACGGCGGTCCTGCCCTTTCGGACCGAGTATCGGGTCAGGCGCACGGCGGTCGCCCGGCCCCCCTCGGAGCGGACGCTCTCCCGCAGCACCGAGATCATGCGCCCGGCCTCGGCAAACAGTGCACGGGCACGGCCCCGAGCCGACGCCGATGCCGCCGCGCCGTCGCCCCCTGCCGGCGTCGTGGCCGCGCCGGCGGTCTCCGTCCCGGCCTCGGCCCGGTAGGACTCCAGCTCGGTCGGCTGCGCGGGCTCGGTGTGGGCCACCGGCACCCATCCGGACCCCGCGCCCCGAGGTCGCGCCGCTCGGCCTGCTCCAGGATCTCCCGGTAGCGGTGGGCCTGGAGGTGGGGCGACCAGCGCAGGAGGGCCTCCCGCCGGGCCCGGCGGCCGAGGGCGTGACGGTGCTCGACGTCGACGACTAGCCGGTCGACGGCCTCCACCCACTCTTCAGGCGTGGCCGCCAGCGCTCCCGTAACTCCCGGCGTGATCGCGTCCCGGAAGGGCTCGGTGGGACTGGCCACGGTGGGCGTCTCGACCAGGGCCGCCTCGAGCCACTTGATGGCGCTCTTGGCCTCGTTGAACCGGCTGCCGGGCGCCAGGGGAGCCAGGTTGACGTCGATTTGGTGCAGCACGCCGGGAAGCTCCCGCCACGGGAGTAGGGGGAGGCGGACGACCCGCGCCGAGAAGGCGTCGAGGGCCGCCGAGGGCGTCACCAGGCCGCCCAGCCACAGCTCCACCTCCGGGTGGCGGGTGAGGATCTCGACGATCGCGGGCTCGACGTAGGCCCAGTCGAGGTCGTGGGTGTCGGTGCCGCTCAGGTAGCCGACCCGGGGCGGACCCGGTCGGCGTCCCGTCCTCAGGGCGTCGTCGGACGCCTGCCCCAGGAGGATGCCCACCCCGTTGGCGAACTCCCGGGCCGGCATCCCGGTCACGCGGGTGGCATGGCGGCACAGGGCCGGCGTGCTGCCGACGAACGCGTCGCAGGCCTCGATGGTGGTGCGGTAGCGGCGGACGCCCTCCATCCACAGTTCCGCCTCGGCCGCGGGCAGGATCTCCAGGGCCGGGATCTCGGCGGCCACGTCGGGGTCGAAGATGAGGTCGTCGACGTCGAAGAGGACGGGCACGCCCCGTTCCCTGACCGAGGCGATGAGGCCCAGCACCTCGACCGTGGCCGGTACCCGGTAGACGACCACGGCGTCGGCCCCGGCCGCCAGCGCCGAGACGTCGGGGTGGCGGTAGTGGCGGACGTCGGAGGCGACGCCCACCAGCGCCAGCGCCTCGGCCGGCAGCCGGGCCCGGTACCGGAGCGGCGCGCCCTCGATCCCGACCACGAACAGCACCCGGCGGACGATCCGCTTCCGGGACCCTGCCAGCGCCGGGACGAACTGGTGACGGTTCGCCCGGCCAGAGGGGGGCGAAGTGTCACCAGTTCGCCCGGTCGGGCCCGCCTCTGGCGTCCGGTTCCCCGGGCCGGGTGCCTCCTTCCGGAGTGGCGGGCGGCCCAGGAGCCGGAGGTACGCCCGCTCCAGCCCGTCGACCTGGTCGTCGAGCGACCGCACCGCCGGCGGGGGACGGCACCCGGCCCGCAGCCGGCCCAACAGGTCGGGGTCGTCCACCAGCGACCGGAGGGCGGCGGCCAGTGCCCGGTCGTCGCCGGCCGGCACCACCAGCCCGTTGCGGCCGTGGTCCACGACCTCCTCGGGACCGAGGGTGTCGGTGCACACCACCGGGATCCCCCGGGTCAGCGCCTCCCGGGTCACCAGCGAGTACGACTCCCGCATCAGGGAAGGGAGGACCATCACGTCGGCGGCGGCGTACACCGCCTCGATGTCGGCCGGGTCGAAGGGCGGCCGGACGTCGACCGGCAGCCCGATCCACGGCGCCTCCCCCTCATTCTCCCGGGTGGCCTCCCAGCCGTGGACCGTCAGCCGCCAGCCGGGGACCGACCCCAACGACCGGGCCGCCCGGGCCAGCACCTGGCCGCCCTTCATGGCGTTGCTCCCGCCGGTGAACATGAACCGCACCGTCCCCCCCGGCGTCCCCCCCGGCGGCGACGGCGCGGCCGCGGACGGCGCGCCGCCTGCCCGTGGCCCGTCGGGCAGGCCGTTCTCGTCCACCGCCAGCCGGACGGGATCGACCCCGTTGGCCGCCAGCACCCGGGCCGCCGACGCCGAGGGCGCCAGGATGAGGTCGGCCCCGGCCAGCATCGTCACCAGCCGGCGGTTGCGCGCCTCCAGCCAGGCCCGGTCGACCTCGCACGGGCAGCTGCCGGCGGACACGACCAGGCAGCACGGACGCATGGTGCGATCGACGAGGAACTGCCTCGGGCAGCACCACCAGAAGTCGTGCATGGTGACGACGACCTTGGCCCCCGACGCCGCCGCGATCCCGACCAGGTTGGCCCCCAGCGACTGCAGCGCGTGCAGGTGGACGACGTCGGGCCGGACGTGGCGCAGATGGGCCGCGAAGTGGTTGCCCACCTCGGGGTTGTCGAAGTTCCGCTCGTCGCCCCACCCGATCCACCGACCGCTGACGACCCACCGCACGGGCATCCCGGTCTCGTCGATCTCCTCCCAGCTCTCCAGCGGCGGACGCTCGCCCAGCCACCCGGCGTACACGCTCACGTCGTGGCCGCGCGACCGCGCCGCCCGGGCCAGGCGCTGGGGCTGGAGGGTCCCGCCGCTGACGAAGTTCGGCGGAAAGTGGGCCGACACGACGACGATCCGCATCCGCCGACGACCCTACCGCCCCCGCTCCCACCGGCCCCGGCCGCGGCGCACGGCATGGCGGTCCGGCGGCGGACGGGGCAAGTATCCTCAGGGGCCGAGGATGCGCGACATGTTCACCGGCCGATGACGCCTCCTGTTGCCCCGAGATCGCCTGCCGGGAGGGCCTAGGTTCATGCGGGTGCTCGACGACGAAGGCGGCCCCGCGATCGACGGGGCGACGCCCGAGCGGAGCCGCAAACCGCCCCGGCCCCCGCTCGGGGCAGCCACCGTGGGCAGCGTCCGGGAGCTGTGGGTCTCCCGGGACCTGCTGGCCAACCTGACCCTGCGGGAGCTGCGGGGCAAGTACAAGCGGTCGCTGCTGGGCTGGGCCTGGTCGATGGTGAACCCGCTGGCCACCATGATGATCTTCGCCGTCGTGTTCGGGGTCTTCCTCAAGGTGGAGGTGCCGCCGGGCGATCCCAGCGGCCTCGACGTGTTCGCCCTGTTCCTGCTGTGCGGCATCCTGCCCTGGAACCTGCTGGCCAACGGCATGACGGGCTCCATGGGCACCATGCTGGCCAACTCCAACCTGATCAAGAAGGTCTATTTCCCCCGCCAGGTCCTCATCGCGGCCAACGTCGCCTCGTGGGTGGTGGCCTTCCTGATCGAGCTGGGCGTGCTCGCCGTGGTCCTGCTGATCGCCGGCAACTTCGTGCTCCCGTGGCTGGTGCCGGTGGCGGCCCTCGTGCTGGTGCAGTCGGTGTTCGTGCTCGGCATCGGACTCGCCCTGGGCGTGCTCAACGTCTACTTCCGCGACGTCCAGCACTTCACCGCGATCCTGCTCCAGATCTGGTTCTACGCCACGCCGGTGGTCTACCCGGCGACGCTCGTCCCCGAGACGGCCACCCTCCTCGGGGCCGAGATCCCGGTGCGCTCCCTCTACGACCTCAATCCCATGGTGCACTTCGTCAACGTCTACCGGGACCTCCTCTACGACGTCCGGGCCCCGGCGGCGGGCGAGCTCGCCTACCTGCTGGTCGTGTCCCTGGCCGTGCTCGTCGCCGGCCTGATGGTGTTCGCCCGCCTCGAGCCCAAGCTGGCGGAGGAGCTGTGACCGACACCGCGCCCCCGACCCAGGCCGCCACCACCCCGGCCGCCACCACCCCGGCGGTCGTCGTCGACCACGTCACCAAGACCTTCCGGCTCTACCACGAGCGCAACCAGCACCTGAAGACCATGCTCCTGCGCCGCCGGCGGGTCGAGTTCGAGGAGTTCTTCGCCCTCCGCGACGTCGTCCTCACCGTGCCCGAGGGCACCACCTTCGGCCTCATCGGCGAGAACGGGTCGGGCAAGAGCACGCTGCTCAAGTGCATGGCCCGGATCCTGCGGCCGGACGAGGGGCACATCGAGGTCCAGGGCAAGGTGTCGGCCCTGCTCGAGCTGGGCGCGGGCTTCCACCCCGAGCTCTCGGGACGGGAGAACGTCCACCTCAACGGCTCGATCCTCGGCCTGGGGAAGAAGGAGATCACCCGCAAGTTCGACGAGATCGTGGAGTTCGCCGGCCTCGAGCGCTTCATCGACACGCCGGTGAAGAACTACTCGTCGGGGATGTACGTGCGCCTCGGGTTCTCGGTGGCCATCAACGTCGACCCCGACGTGCTCCTGGTCGACGAGGTGCTGGCCGTCGGCGACGAGGGCTTCCAGCGCAAGTGCAACGAGAAGTTCGCCGAGCTCAAGGCGGCCAAGAAGACGGTCGTGGTCGTGTCCCATGGGCTGTCGGGGATCCGCAGCCTGTGCGACCAGGTGGCGTGGCTGAAGGGCGGGACGCTGCACGCCCTGGGGGCGGCGGGCGACGTCGTCGACCAGTACATCGACGAGGTCCACCCCGACCGCCAGCAGGTGGCCGGGGCCGGCACCCGGTGGGGGTCGGGCGAGGGCCGGATCGAACGCATCGAGCTCATCGACGGCAACGGTTCGCCGACGGGAAGGGTGCGCACCGGCGAGCGCGTCACCTTCCGCTTCCACTACTCCATGGGCGAGTCCATCCCCCGGCCGGTGTTCGGGATGTCGATCCACACCCTCGACGGCCAGCACGTCACCGGGCCCAACACGCGGGAGGCGGGCTGCGTCCCCGAGCGGCTGGAGGGCGAGGGCCACGTCGACCTGGTCGTGCCCGTCCTCATGCTCCTCCCCGGCACCTACGACGTGTCCACCGCCGTCACCGACTTCGCCACGCTGCACCAGTTCGACTTCCGCCACCGCACCTTCCGCTTCGACGTCGAACCGGGCCAGCCCAAGGAGTCCTACGGCGGCGTCGTGTCCCTCGGCGGACAATGGCAGATCCACTCCCTCGACGCGGCCCATGATGGGAGGACATGACCCAGCCGGAGATGGTTTCCGTGGTGATCCTCGTCGAGGGCGAGCTCGCCGACACGTCGGCCGTCCTCCGGGCGGTGGCCGACCTCGACTTCCCGTCCGACCGGGTGGAGCTGGTGCTGGTCGAGGCCGCCCCCGCGGGCGGCGGACGGCGACCTGCGCTGCGCGCCGCCGCCCCCGGCGCCATCGTGGTGTCGCTCGATGGCGACCCGGGACGGGCGGTGGCGCTGAACAAGGCCGCCGATGCCTCCACCGGCGGTTCGATCGCGTTCCTGGGGGCAGGGCACGTCCCCGACCGGGGGTGGCTGCGGGCGTCGGTCGACATCCTCGACCACGACCACTCGGTCGCCTGCGTGGCTGCCCGGGTCGACGGCGTGGCCTGGCCGCCGGCCGTCTCCTTCCTCGGCCATGTCCTCCCCGCAGACGAGGACGGTGAGCCGGGCGCCGGATCGGTCCTCGACGTCCTGTACGCCCCGGCCGAGGCCATGGTCGTGCGGGCCGACGTCTTCCGCACCGTCGGGGGCTTCGACGGCCGCTACCGGCAATTCCTGGACGACGTCGACCTCGGTTGGCGGCTGTGGCTGCTCGGCCACCGGGTGGTCGCCGCGCCCGGCGTCACCGTCTCCGGGCCCCAGTCGGCCCAGGAACAGTCCGCCCAGGAACAGTCCCCGCAAGAGCAGTTCCTCCGTGAGCGCAACGCCCTCTTCACCATCTACAAGAACTACGACGACGCCAGCCTGGCCGCGGCCCTGCCCGCCGCCCTCGCCCTCGCCATCCGGCGGGGGGCGGTGGTGGGCGGCGACCCGGCCATGCCGACCGGCTCCACCGTCGTGTCCCCCCGGCTGGCCGCTTCCGCCCGGGCCGTCGACGCCTTCGTCGACGCCCTCCCCGGCCTGACCGAGAGCCGCCAGGTCCTCCAGGGCGCCCGGCAGCGGACCGACCAGGAGATCTTCCGGCTCCTGCGCCGGCCCCTCGGGGTCGACGTCGACGACGACCGCTACCGGGCCTCCTTCCGGGAGATCTCCGAAGCCACGGGCGTGCCCGACCGGTTCGGCGCCCGGCGCCGCATCGTGGTCGCCACCTGCGACACGCTCGCCCCGGCCATGGCCGGCCCCGCCATCCGGGCCTGGCAGATCGCGTCGGCCCTGTCCCTCGAGCACGACGTGCAGCTCGTCACCACGTCGACGGCGAGCGTCACCCATCCCCGGTTCCGGGTCCGCTCGGTCGACGACGGCGACCTGCGGGAGCTGGAGGAATGGTGCGACGTCCTGCTCTTCCAGGGATGGCTCCTCACCGGCCGGCCATTCCTCCTGTCCTCCACCAAGGTCGTGATCGCCGACATCTACGACCCGCTCCACCTCGAGCAGCTCGAGCAGGCCCGGGACGAGGGTGAGCGGCGCCGGGTGGAGCTGGTGGCCGAGGCGGTCGGCGTCCTCAACGAGCAGCTCCTCCGGGGCGACTTCTTCCTCTGCGCCAGCGAGAAGCAGCGGGACTTCTGGCTCGGGCAGCTGTCGGCCCTGGGCCGGGTCAACCCCCTCACCTACGACGAGGACGGCACCATGCGGTCGCTCATCGCGGTGGTGCCCTTCGGGATCTCCGACGCCCCGCCGGTGCACAGCCGGCCCGCCCTCAAGGGCGTGCTCCCCGGCATCGGCCTCGACGACAAGGTCATCCTGTGGGGCGGGGGCATCTACAACTGGTTCGACCCCCTCACCCTGCTCCACGCCGTCGACCGGCTGCGGGAGCGCCTGCCCAACGTGCGGCTGTTCTTCATGGGCCTCAAGCACCCCAACCCCGACATCCCCGAGATGCGGATGGCGGTCTCGGCCCGAGATCTGTCCGACCGGCTCGGCCTCACCGGCACCCACGCCTTCTTCAACGAGGGATGGGTGGAGTACGAGGACCGGCAGAACTACCTGCTCGAATCCGACGTCGGCGTCAGCACCCACATCGACCACCTCGAGACGGCCATGTCGTTCCGCACCCGCATCCTCGACTACCTGTGGGCGTCGCTGCCCGTGGTCTGCACCGCGGGCGACTCGCTGGCCGACCTGGTGGAGGCCGAGGGCCTGGGCCTCGCCGTCCCTGCGGGCGACGTCGAGGCGTTGACCGACGCCCTGTTTCGCATCCTCGACGACGAGGGTTTCCGCAAGAGCTGCGTGGAGAACGTGGCCCAGGTCGTGCCCGCCCTGGTCTGGTCGCAGGGACTGCGTCCTCTGGTCGAGTTCTGCCGGGTGCCCCGGCGGGCGCCCGACCTGCTCGATGACGGCGCCGTCGGCCACCTGCGGCGCGACCTGGCCCCGCTGCGCCGGAGCATGGGTGGCTGGAAGAACGACGTGCGGGTCGGCATCGAGTACCTGCAGTGGGGCGGCCCCCGCCTGGTGGCGAGGAAGGCGATGGGTCGGGTCCGCCGGCTCCTGTCTTGAGGACGGGGGTCGGGCCCGCCTCCTTCCGCCCCGCCGTCGTCGGACCGGCGCTCGTCCTCCTCGCCGCCGCCCTGGTGCTGGCCGCCTGGGTCCTCCTCAACCCGGCCGGCGGCTCGGCCGACGAGCTGAACCACTTCCTCCGGGCCCAGGCCGTCGGTCGGGGGGACCTGGCGGGCCGCCCCAACCCCGAGCTGGGAGCCGTTCGGTCGCAGGTGGAGAGACGGGCGTGCTGCGCCGCCGACAACCCGGCCAAGCTGGACTGGGTGCAGCGGGGGTCCCGCCTGGTGAAGGTGCCGGCGGCGCTCGACTTCGGGCCCTGCTTCGACCTCCCCGCGGGACAGGTCGGCGCGTGCGTCGAACGCCAGCCGCTCGGCGGAGGAGGTGCGCGGGATCTGCTGACGACCATGGGCACCCTCGAGCCCGGTCCGTACGTCCTGCCCGGGCTGGCCACCCGCCTGGCCGACGAACCGGTGGCCGCTCTCCGATGGGCGCGGGCGGCCAACGCGTTCCTGACACTGGCCCTGCTGGCGCTGGCCGCCTACGTGCTCCGGTCGCCGGGCCCGGGCGGCGGGCTGGCCTGGGTCGGCCTCGTGGTGGCCGTGAGTCCGATGGTGCTGTTCATCGGCGCCTCGCCGGCGCCGAGCGCGCTCGAGGTGGCGGGAGGGATCTGCTTCGCCGCCGCCCTGCTCCGCCTGGCCCGGGCGCCGGACGCGGACCCGGACCAGCCGGTCGGGCGGGCCGTCTGGACGGTGCTGGCCCTCGGTGGCATGGCCCTGGCCGGCAGCCGGTCGCTGGGGCCGGTGTGGATCGTGCTCGACATCCTGGTGGTGGCGGCCGTCGCCGGTCCCCGCCGCCTGTGGAGCACCGTCCGGGCCGGGGGACATGGGCCTCCGCCGCCCTGGCCGCGGTGGTGCTGGCCGTCGTCGGTACGGTCGTGTGGGAGCTCACCCACCAGCCCGGTATCCCGTTCGACGGGCGCTTCTTCTTCGACCAGCTCGGCCCGTCGACGTCGGATCTGCCCCGGGTGCACCGGGAGCTGGTGGGGGCGTTCGGGTCGATCGACATCCCCCTCCCCGACTACGCCCGGCGGGCGTGGACCGCCCTGGCGGTGGCCCTGCTGGTGGCCGCGGTGGCCGTGGGCCGGGCCCGCCAACGGATCGTGCTCGTCGCGGTGGTGGCCGTCGGCGTCGCGGTGACGCTGGTGGTGTCGTCCGCTCTGCTGCGCCAGAACGGCTTCCAGGTCCAGGGCCGCCACGTGCTGGCGTTCGTCGTCCTCGCCCCCCTGCTCGCAGGCGAGGTCCTCCACGCCAACCGCGGGCGGGTGCCCTGGCTACGGCCCGGCCTGGTCGTCGGGGCGGTGGCCGCCCTGGCCGTGGCCATCCACCTGGTCGGGCTCGACACCAACCGCCGGCACTACGCGGACGCGCCCGACCACGTGTCCTCGGTGCTCCCCGGGCCCTGGTGGACGTGGGCCGTCGCCGCCGCCGCCCTGGCCGCCGCGGGCGCGGTGGGCGCGGTGGCCGTCCGCCGGAGGCCGGACGGGTTGACGCGGGCAGAATGAAGCCATGGCTTCCTACTCGGTCAACGCCAAGGCCGTAGCGAGAGCGCGGCGCCTCATCGACAACCGCCAGTACGTCCTCCGGAGCACCTGGGGCGACGTCCAACCCTCCGCCGACGACGAGAACGCCTACCTCGAGAGGCACTCCTGGGACGAGTACGGCGAGTGGCACCTCGGCCTCACCGTCGGCGCCAACGACGAGACCAAGGCCCGCCACGCCTTCGTCTTCGGCGACTTCCGCCGCCTCCACCGATCGGGGCTCATCGCCTGCGTCTACCGGGCCGCCGAATGGAACCACAAGGAGGTCGAGCTGGCCGCCCACGACCTCCTCCAGCACCTCGACAACCGCCGGAAGTAACGCCCGCTGGGAGCCCGTAGCCGGCCTCCCCTAGTATCCGTCCGCCGAGTCCCGCCTGCCCGAGCGCCCCCCGGAGCCGTCCCGCGTCCTCACCCGACAACCGCGCCGACACCCCCAGCCGGCTCCGGCGATTGGCCCGGGCCCCGGAGGGCACGGTGGCCATCGCCGCCGGGCTGATCGTGCTCGGGATCACCGCCTACGGGTTCCTGGTGATCGCGGCCCGGGCCCTCGGCCCCGAGGCCTACGCCCCCCTGTCGGCGCTGTGGGCGATCGTGTTCTTCGTCGGACCCGGGTGCTTCATGCCCATCGAGCAGGAGCTGGGCCGCAGCCTGGCCGCCCGGCGGGCGGCGGGACTCGGCGGGGGACCGGTGATCCGCCGGGCGGCGGCCCTCGGCGGCGTCGCCCTGGTGGTCCTGGCCGTGCTCTCCACCGTCGTGGGCGTGGTCCTCCTCGACCGGCTCTTCGACGGGCAGTCGCTCCTGGTCGTGGGCCTGCTCCTCTCCCTGGCCGGTTTCTACGCCGAGCACCTGGCCCGGGGGGCGCTCGCCGGGCATGGGCGGTTCCGGCCCTACGGGGTGGCCCTGGCCGCCGAGGGCACGGTGCGGCTGGTGGGCTGCGCCGTCCTGGCCGCCCTGGGGGTGGCCACCGCCGGCCCGTACGGGATCGTGCTCGGCGGCGCACCCCTGATCGCCACCGCGGTGGCCCTGCGGGGCCAGCACGGCCTCGCTCCCCCCGGCCCCGAGGCGGACCGGCGGGAGCTCACGGTGGCCCTCGGCTGGCTCCTGGCCGGCTCGGTGCTGGCCCAGGTCCTGGCCAACGCCGGTCCGGTGGCGGTGAAGCTGCTGGCCGACGAGTCCGAGCGGGCGGTGGCGGGCCGCTTCCTGGCCGCCCTCATCGTGGCCCGGGTGCCGTTGTTCCTGTTCACCGCCGTCCTCGCCCCGGCCCTGCCCCGCCTGGCCCGGTTGGCGGCGGCCGGTGACCGGCGGGGATTCGACTCCGGCCTCCGCCGCCTGCTCGCCATCGTGGCCGCCATCGGCACCGCCGGCAGCCTCGGCGCCCTGGTGGCCGGTCCCACCGTGGTGCGCACGATGTTCGGCGCCGACTTCGAGCTACCGGCCCACGACCTGGCCATCCTGGCCGTGGCCTGCTCCGCCTACCTGGTGGCGCTCACCCTCGGCCAGGCCCTCATAGCGGTGTCGGGCCATGGGCGGGTGGCCATGGCCTGGCTGGCCGGCGTGGTCACGTTCGCCGCCGTCACCGCCCTCGGGACCGACCTCCTCACCCGGGTGGAGCTGGGCATGCTCACCGGATCGGTGGTGTCGGCCGTCGTGATGGCCGGCCTCCTCCTCCCCCTCCTCGCCCACCGGGTGGGTCCCGTGGCGGAGGCGTCCGACCTGCTGGCCGCCCCTCCCCCCGGGCTGACGCCGTGACCACCGCGTCCCGCGCCCGCTCTCTGGTGGAATATGTACCTCCCAGGTACATATCCCACCAGAGAACGGGTCGGGCTTGTCGTGGGGGCGGGGGCAGGGGGTGACGCGGGTGCGGGTCGACGTCGTGATCCCGGCCTGGGGCGACGATCCCTGGCTGGAGCGGGCGGTCGACTCGATCCTGGCCTCCACGGGCGTCGACGCCCGCGCCGTCGTGGTCGACAACGGGGGCGATCCGGCGACCATCGACCGCCTGGCCGCCCGGGCGGGCGTGACCGTCGTCCGGCCGGGCGAGAACCTGGGCTTCGCCAACGGCTGCAACGCGGGCGCAGCCGCCGCCGCCACCGGCAGAGCGCCGGACGACCCAGGCCCTGACGACCCAGGCCCGGACGACCCCGGCCCGGACGACCCCGGCCCGGACGACCCCGGCCCGGACGACCCAGGCCCGGACGACCCGGGCCCGGACGACCCCGGCCCGGACGACCCAGGCCCGGACGACCCCGGCCCGGACGACCCCGGCCCGGACGACCCGGGCCCGGACGACCCAGGCCCGGACGACATCGTCGCCTTCCTCAACCAGGACGCCATCCTCGAGCCCACCGCCCTGGCTGCCCTGGCCGAGGTGGCGGCGCGGCCCGATGTGGGAATCGCGTCGGCCAGCGTCCGGCTGGCGGACGCCCCCGACGTCCTCAACTCCGCCGGCAACCCCATCCACTTCCTGGGCTTCAGCTGGTCCGGCGCCTACGGCGAGCCGGCCGCGGCCCATCCCGACGAGCAGGACATCGCCGGGGCCAGCGGGGCGGCCATGGCCATGCGCCGCGGGGCGTGGGACGCGGTCGGCGGCTTCGCCGGCGAGTATTTCGCCTACCTGGAGGACGCCGAGCTGAGCCTGCGGTGCTGGCAGCAGGGGCTGCGGGTGGTCTACGTCCCCGGCGCCGTCGTCACCCACCGCTACCAGTTCTCCCGCAACCCGGCCAAGTGGTACCTGCTGGAGCGCAACCGGTTGGTGCTCCTGCTCACCATCTACGAGCGCCGGACGCTCCTGCTCCTCCTCCCGGCCGCCCTCGGCGTGGAGCTCGGGATGTGCCTGGTGGCGGCCCGGGCGGGATGGCTGCGGCCCAAGCTCCGGGGCTGGGCCTGGGTCATCCGCCACCGCCGGTGGATCGGCGAGCGCCGCCGCCAGCTCCAGGCCGCCCGCGTGGTCGGCGATCGGGACCTCGCGGCCCGCCTGGCCACCCGCTTCGACGCCGCCAACATGGGCATTCCCGCCTGGATCGGCCCCCTCGACGCCGGCCTCGCCGGCTACTGGAGGGTGTCCCGGGGCATCCTCCGCCGGAGCCGGCCTCTCGCCTAGGCTCGTCGGTGCCTTGAGTTCCCGTGGCCACCTGCTCGTCCTGCTGGTGACGCTGTCCAGCGTCATGTTCATCATCCGGCTCCTCCGACGCCACCACCTGCCGGCCCGCTACGCCCTCCTCTGGCTCTCGGTCGGCACGATCCTCAGCTTCCTGGCCGCCTTCCCCGGCGTGCTCGACGCGGTCTCCGACTGGATGGGGATCAGCTACGGCCCCACCACGTTCTTCCTGGGCGCCATCACCGTGCTCCTGCTGGTGGTGGTGCACTTCTCGTGGGAGCTCTCCCGCCTGGAGGAACGCACCCGGATGCTGGCGGAGGAACTGGCCCTGCTGCGAACCGAGGCTCCGGCGACACCCGACGGCGACCGAGAGGGCGAGAACGCCACATGGTGAACCACGAGCAGGCGGGGCGCACCAGTCCCTGCCGCCCAAGGCGCAACCACGCCCTCGCCCTGGCCCTGGTCACCGCCTTCGCCGGGCTGACCTTCCTCGCCGGAGCACCCCCGGTCGCCGCCGCTGTGGCCGCGGCCGCCGGCCAGACCGGCGAGGGTGCCGGCAACCCGTCCACCACTCTCGGCGCGGCGGTCCAACCCGCCGTCGTGGCGGCCGCGGCCCCCGTTCCGCCCGGCGTCTTCGTCACCTACCGGGTCTTCGCCACCCAGTACCAGTCCCACGACACCACGAGCGTCGAGGTGGCGGTGCCCGACAAGTGCGCCAAGTTCGCCGCCCTCAAGAACACCACCGCCCTGCGCAACCAGGGCTGCCCGCCCGGCTACAGCCTCGACCTCGACTACCGGGTGGTTCTCACCCTCGACAACGGCCGGAGCGAGGTCATCCCGGTCAAGGACGTCGGGCCGTGGAACGTCGACGACAACTGGTGGAACTCCAGCTCCGCCGGCTCGCCCCGCCCCCGCCGGATGTTCGGCGACCTCGCCACCGGGAAGCCGGAGTCCACCGCCGCCTTCGCCGACGGCTACAACCGGCTCACCAACTGCAAGGACCTCGACGAGAAGCCCACCACCCGCACCGCCGGCTCCGACCAGTTCGGCCGCTGCGTCCTCAACCCGGCGGGCATCGACCTCTCCTTCGAGGCGGCCAAGAAGCTGGGCCTGCGCGCCGACGAGAACACGTTCGTCAGCGTGTCGTTCCTCTGGGAGCCGGTCACCCCCGGCTCCAAGCCGGCCATCGCCCGCGACAACGTCCGCTACCTGCGCCAGACCCGCAACACCGGACGGGCCGACTTCAACTTCTCCTACGGCGACCCGGGCGACGTCCCCCTCACGGGCGACTGGGACGGCAACGGCACCCGGACTCCGGGCGTGTTCCGGAACGGCAGCTGGTACCTCCGCAACTCCAACAGCACCGGCAACGGCGACATCGCCCTCAACTACGGGCTTCCCACCGACCACCCCATCGTGGGGGACTGGAACGGCGATGGCGTGGACACCATCGGGATCGTCCGGGACGGTTCGTGGTACTTCCGCAACTCCAACACGTCCGGGGTGGCCGACGCGGTGTGGCCCTTCGGCGACCCCGGCGATACGCCCGTGGTGGGCGACTGGAACGGCAACGGCACCGACACCTTCGGCATCGTGCGGGGCGGCGTCTGGTACATCGCCGACTACTTCGACGCCGGGGTGGCCGAGAAGGTGTTCGGCTACGGCGAGAGCTACGACGTCCCCATGGTCGGCGACTGGGACAACGACGGCGCCTCGACACCCGGGCGTCTACCGCTTCGGCCAGTGGTACATCACCAACACGCTGGGGGCGAGCAGGGCCGATTTCGACTTCCAGTTCGGCGATCCGGGCGACGTGCCCGTCCCCTGGAACTGAGCCGGAAGCGGGGGCGGGTCGGCCTAGACTCCTGGCCGTGAGCCGGCCGGAAAACCTCGGTCCGGACGGCCGAAAGGCGGACGGCGTGGCGGTGGGCGGCGTGGCGGTGGGCGGCGTGGCGGTGGGCGGGCGTGGCGGCGGAGATCGCGGCGGCGGGCAGCCCGTCCCGGCCGTTGCTCGTCATCATCCCCGCCCTCAACGAGGAGGCCACCCTCGGGGCCGTGATCGGCGACCTGCGCCAGTGGTCCCCCGGTGTCCACATCCTGGTGGTCGACGACGGTTCCACCGACAGCACCGCCGCCGTGGCCCGGGCCGCGGGCGCCACCGTCGCCTCCCTGCCGTTCAACCTCGGCATCGGCGGCGCCCTCCAGACCGGGTTCCGCTACGCGGTGCGCCACGGGTTCGACCGGGCGGTCCAGTTCGACGGCGACGGCCAGCACGACTCGGCCGACATCCCCGCCCTCCTCGCCGGCCTCGACGCGGGGGCCGACCTGGTCATCGGCAGCCGTTTCGCACCCTCCGACGTCTCCCACCACGATGACCGCCACGCCGGCTACGAGGTCGGTCGGGTGCGGGGCGGCGCCATGCGCGGGCTCCGCCTGGCCGTACGGATCCTCGGCGGGCATTCCTTCACCGACGCCTCGTCGGGCTTCCGGGCCCTTTCGGCTCCGATGCTCGAGTTCTACGCCCGCCGGTACCCGAGCGAGTTCCTCGGCGACAGCGCCGAGGCGCTCCTTCTGGCCTGCCGGGCCGGCTTCGACGTGATGGAGGTGCCGGCGCGGATGCGGCCCCGGGCCGGCGGCGTCGCGTCGACCGGCGGCATCAGGTTGGCCTACCACTACGTGCGGGTCATGGTGAGCATGATCGGCACCTCCCCGATCCGGCGGACGACGGCGCGGACCCCGCTTCCCGACTCCGGACCCAGGTGACCCGCCGGCGCATCCGGGTCGTCGTGGTCAACTACAACGGCGGCGACACCACGTTGGCGTGCCTGCGCAGCGTGCTCGCCACCGACTGGCCGGAGGACGACCTCGAGGTGGTCCTGGTCGACAACGACTCCGGCGACGGTGTGGCTGCCGCGGTCAAAGCCGGGTGGCCGAGGGTGACAGTCATCGAGGCCGGGTCCAACCGGGGCTTCGCCGGCGGCTGCAACCTGGCCCTCCACGACATCTCGGAGGTCGACTACGTCGCCCTGCTCAACAACGACGCCGCGGTGGAGCCCTCCTGGCTGGGCCCGCTGGTGGCGGCGATGGAGGCCGATCCGGGCGTCGGTGCGGCCAGTCCCAAGATCCTCTTCACCGGGTCGTTCGTCGACATCCTGCTCGAGTCGTCCACCGCCGTCCGGGGCCTGGGCGACCGCCGGCCCCTCGGGGTGCGCCTCAGCGGGGCCCGCCTCGACGGGCAGGACGCGTCCGGCCGCATCCAGATGGTCGACGGGTTCTGGGGGCTGGAGCACGGCCACAACGGCGAGGCCGCCTTCCAGTGGAGCAACGGAGCCGCCCACCTCCGGGTGCCCGCCCGCCATGACGGAACCCTGCCTGAGGTGCAGCTGCGCCTGGCATCGAGCAGCAACCGCACCGTGGTGGTGCGTTCCGATCCCGACGAGGCCGAGCTGGCGGTGACACAGGACGCGGCCTGGTACGACGTTCCCGTCGCCGGGCTCCCGTTCCCCGTGCTCAACAACGCCGGGTCGGTGCTCCTGGCCGACGGCTACGGCGCCGACCGCGGCTACCAGCAGCGCGACGGCGGCCAGTTCGACCAGGCGGAGGAGATCTTCGCCTGGTGCGGGGCGGCGGTGCTGCTGTCCCGCCCGTACCTGGAGTCGGTGGGACTCCTCGACGAGCGCTTCTTCCTGTACTACGAGGACACCGACCTCTCCTGGCGGGGACAGGCCCAGGGGTGGCGGTACGTCTACGTGCCCGACTCCGTCGTCCGCCACGTGCACTCGGCCTCGACGATCGAGGGCTCGAGGCTGTTCGCCCACTATGTCGAGCGCAACCGGCTGCTCATGCTCACCCGCAACGCGCCCCGGGCGCTGGCCTGGAAGGAGGCCGGCCGCCACCTGCTGATCACCGGCTCCTATGCCCGCCGCGACATCCTCAGCCCCCTGGCCCAGCGCCGCCGGCCCACCGTCGAGACCGTCCGCCGCCGGCTCCAGTCCCTGGGCGCCTTCGTCCGCCTGCTCCCCCTCGCCCTCGCCGACCGCCGCCGCCTCCGCCGCCTGCGCACCGTCGACGACCACCAGCTCCTTTCGCGGTGGACCACCCCCGCTGACCGCCGCCTCGCCCGCCGTCGCCGGTCTCCTGCGCTCCTAGCGCCCCAATTCCGCCGGATCGGCCTCGATCAGGGGCGCTCCGGTTGCGCGGAACGCCGACCTCGTCCGACCCGGGCCGGCTTCGTGCAGTCGGAGACGTGATCCTGGCCAAATCGGCCGGCCGAATCGGGGCGCTCCGGTGCGCGAAACGCCGATCTCGGCCGGGCGAGCACCGCCCCATGCCGGCTTCGGTGCAGGCGGAGGGACGTGATCCTGGCCAAATCGGCCCGGATCACGGCCCTGCGGACGTAGGAAACCGGCGGAGGCCTAGCCGGCCTGGCTGCCGGGGAACGGTCCCCGGACGTCGACGGTGCGGCGCAGCATGGTGAGGCTGGGCAGGCCGCCATCGGGGACCATGCGCTTCCAGATCGGTTCGAGCTCGGGGTCGTGGAGCTCGCCGGCGGCGGTGGACAGCGCCTCGGCGAACCAGTCGAACGCCTGGGCCAGCTTGATCTCGGGCAGCTCCAGCTCGTCGGCCCGCTCGGTGAAGGTCTTGAACCGGGCCCGGGTGCGCTGGTCCCACTTGGGAGTCACCGTGGCACTCATCACCCCCGCCGCCCGCAGGAGGTTGGCGTAGCCGGGCAGGAGCTGGGCTTCGTCCATCTTCATGCACGCCTCGCCGATCTCGACCAGGGCGATCTTGGCGTCGGTGTAGGTGACGGGACCCATCCCCCGGGCGTCGACCATCGACAGCCCGGCGAGCGTGATCGTCTCCAGCAGGTGATCCTGGGCCGTCTCGGCGAGGGCCATCTCGTAGAGGAACCCCCGGGCCATCCGGTCCCAGTCCTGCTTCTTGACGTCCTCCGGGTATGCCTTGCGCAGGATGGCCGCCGCCTCGGCCGGCAGCCCGCTCATCCGGTAGGTGCGGGCCTGGAGCACGGTGAACAGGGTGAACCGGGCGCCCATGGCCGCCGCCGCCTCGTCGGCCACCACCCGGGCGATGCGGTCGGCTCGGTCGCGCGGGATGCCGAAGCGCTCGTAGCGCCCGGCCAGCACCGGGCCGCACGTCATGATCGGCCCGTCGGACACGAGCGGCCCGAGCTGCCGGCCGACCCTGGCCACCGACTGGACCAGCTTGCGCCAGATCTCGTCGAGGGTGCGCCCCCGCGCCCGGTCGGCGTCGACCAGCCGCACCGCGGCCTGGGCGATGCCAGGGTGGCGGGTGCGCAGCGACGACCCGCTTCCCGAGCCGACTCCGGCGGCGATGAGGCGCCGCCTGATGGCGGGCGCCTCGGCCGGGTCGACACCGGCCAGGTCGGCGATGACGGCCATGTCGACACCGTCGAAGTCGCATGCTTCGGCCACCGCGACGTAGAGGAACGAGTCCAGGTCGGCGTCGTCGAGGGGGGCCAGCAGGGTGTCGACGTGGTCGGGCAGGGCGTCGGCGCCGAAGCGCTGGTCGAGGAGGCCGCCCAGGAGGGAGGCGTCGCAGATCCCCTGGCGGGACATGACGGCGTCGAGCAGGTACTGGCCCCGCTCGTCGGCGGGGTCGGTCTCGAGCGCCCGCAGCGACCCGGCCGCCGCCCACGCCGCCACCAGGCGGTCGGCGTCGGCGGGCGCGAGGGCGAGCAGATTGCCCCGCATCCCGAGGGTGGGCCACAGGTTGACGAACTTCTCCCAGGGCGGCTCGGCGCTGCGCCCGTCCCGCTTGAACTTCGACTCCCAGTCGGGGCTGCGCCCGACGAGCACCCAGTGCACGTCCTTGCGACCCTTCGCCAGCTGGGTGATCGTGGCCTCCAGGTCGGCCGCCACCTCCTCGGCGTCGTCGCTGACCAGCACCCACGGGCCCTCGGCCAGGGCGGCCACGGCGTCGGCGTCGAGGCTTGTGCCGGGGTCGCGGAAGAGGACCTTGGATCCGGCCCGGGCCAGATCGACCGCGATCTGGCGGGCGACCGTGCTCTTGCCCGCACCCCGACCGCCGACGAGCAGCACCATGCCCATCTCGATGGCGCGCTCGAAGGCGCCCACCGCCGGCGCCACCGCCTGGCGGCGCAGGACCTGGGTCTCGGGGGCCTGGGCGATCCGCCAGTCCACCGGCCCGCCGTCGTAGTAGCGAATGAGGTCGTCGGCACCCAAGGCCTCGCCGCCCTCGGCGGCCAGCAACTCGGGTGTGACCTCGGTCCATCCTTGCAGCACTGTCATCTTCCTTCCTCGACGCCCTCGCCCACTTGGCGCAATGCTTCGGCCAACGCCGCCCGCAGCCGGCGGGCCGACTGGGGCGTCAGGTGGCTGATGATCCCGGTACCGCGCCGGTTCTCTTCTTCGACGGTGATCTCGACCCGGATGTCCTGGCACTCGTCGCAGTCGTCGGCGACTGCGACCGCCCAGGAGGACGGGGGCCGCTCGCCACCACGAGGGTGGTCGTCCATCCCGAAGTCGATCGACTTCTTCATGGCGACTTCTTCACGGCGACTTCTTCCTCACGGCTTCACGGCTTCACAGGGCCTGGATGTTCTTCAGCGGCATCTCGCCGAGGGGACTGGCCCCGACGCTCTGGGCCGCGATCTTGGTGATCTCGCCCTCGACCACCTGCTCGAGGTTGGGCGTCTGTTCGTCCACCAGCGGGTCCCAGCCGGGACGGGCGCTCACGTCGTAGCCGGCCTCGAGCAGCAGGTTCTCGATGTGCCTCTGGGCCTCGGGTCGGAAGCGCCTCGGCACCCCGCCCGGCAGCACCGGCAGCGGGATGTTGAGGAATTCGGTGGCGACCTCGAGGGTGGCGTCGTACTGGCGGATGAAGTCCGTCCACTCCCGGGTCTGGTCCTCGTACTCGATCCTGGTGAACTTCGAATAGCCGGCCATGATCGTGTTCAGGCGGCGCAGCTGGGCCCCGACGATGACGAGGTCGAGGTCCATCCCCGGGGACTCGAGCAGCCACTCGTCGACCTCGTGGCGCTGGGCCAGCGACATCGCCTTCTTGGTGTAGACCTCGATCTCCTGGGGGTACGTGCTCGACTGGGCCTGGGCCAGCATGGCCCGGATCCGCACCACCGTCTTGAGCCACTCGGCTTCGGCCCGCGCTTCGTCTTGTTGTCCGTCCGTCATGGCGCTGCCTCGGGGAAGCTTGGTTTCGGGTGCGGGCGTCATCGCAGGTGGACGACGTCTCCGTCCCGCCATGATAGCCGGGGGGTCAGGAAAGCCGGCCCGCCACCCGGATCTCGACCGAGCCCCGCAGGGCGTTGGAGACCGGACACGATCCCTCCGCCGCCTCCAGCGCCTCCCGGAAGGCGGCCTCGTCGGCGCCGGGGACGGTGGCCACCACCGACAGGTCGACGGCGGTGATCTTCGGCGGCTCGAAGGTGCACGTCGCCTCCACCTCGAGCAGCGTCGGCGGGTTGCCCCGGGAGCTGAGCTCGTTGGACAGGGCCATGCAGAAGCAGGCGGCGTGGGCGCCCGCGATGAGCTCCTCGGGGCTGGTGACGCCGTTGGACTCCTCGGTGCGGGCCGGCCAGCTCACCGGGGAGTCGGTGAACAGCCCGCTGCTGACGGCCGACACCGTCCCGCGGCCCTCGAACAGGTCGCCTTCCCACTTCGCACTCGCCCGGCGCTGCGCCATGGACCCCTCCTCGTTTGCCTTGCCAGAGCCCCCAACGTATGCCGGGCGCCGGATCGGGGCAGACAAGGTTCGTGCGCAACGAGACGATGCTGTGGAAGGGCGCCGGCGCCTTGAGCGGCGCCGCGTCCGGAGGATTGACCCGCACCGCCATGAAGAAGGGCTGGCAGAAGTGGAAGGGCGCCGACCCGCCCACCAACCCGGCGTCGCCGTCCACCAGGTGGTCCGAGGCCCTCGCCTGGGCCGCCGCCTGCGGCGTCGCCATCGCCGTCGCCCGCCTGGTGGCCCAACGAGGAGCGGCCGAGGTGTGGAAGAAGGCCACCGGCAGCTACCCCAAGGGCCTGGAGACCGTCAGTCCATAGGAGCACCGGCGGCCGGGTTGCTCGATTGTGCAGTTGCGTGGGATATAGCCACGTTTCTGCACACTCGATCTGTTCGATCCGGCTCACGCCGACAGGACCGCCGGCTCTCGATACGCCATGGGAACCGCCGCCTGCGACCGAGCGGCACTGCTTGATATGCGGCGGATAAAACCCACGGGCGTGCCGCGCCGCGGCCGAATCAGCCCGGATCCTCCGCCATGATCTCCACACATACGTCGAGGCACTCATCACAGATCCGGCCGCCCCGCGTGGCCGTGAACAGATGCTCGGTCTGGCCTCGTTCCTTCCCGCAGAACGCGCAGTCAGCCGTACCCGTTGTCGAGGGGACCATGATTCTTGATGCCTCGGGCCGCTGGGCTTCTATCGTCTCGGATGGCGTCGGTGACGCACCCGTCGCAGATGTAGAAGATGGGTCCGGCGATCAGGCTGGCCACGTCCCTTGGGACGCCCCGCAGAAACTGCATATCTGCAGCTCCCGAGGTATGCCCCCGAGGAGCCGTCCTGCGTGCGACTCGATGCTGGCCAGCCCGGTCACCCCCTCGCCGAGCAACGCCTCGGCCCGGTGAAGTTCTCGGACCGCCTCATCGAACTGCGATTGTGTCTCGAGAAGCGCTCGTTGCGCCTCCACCATCCGGACGCGAGCCTCGATGGCCGCCGCCAGGAGATGGTCGCTCGTAGTCACCAGTCGATTCTGGCCCACGGACGGGGATCGACCCAGGGGTAGGGTCGGACGTGGACCGGTTGGTGCTGTGGGACGTCGACGGGACCCTGGTCGACACCCGGGGCATCGGCGCGGCGGTGTTCGACCGGGCGCTCGAGCAGGTGGTCGGGATGACGCCGGGGACGAGGCTGTTCCTGAGCGGCAAGACCGATCCCCAGATCGCCCGTGAGTACCTCGAGCTCATGGCGGGGGAGGACGTCGAGCAGCTCCTGCCGATCGTCATGAAGGCCCTCGAGATCGAGGTGGCAGCGGCCGCGGCGGAAATCGTCGAGGCCGGAACGGCGCTCCCCGGGGTCCCCGAGCTCCTGGATCGGCTCTCGCGGGAACCCGGCGTCCACCAGACGCTGCTCACCGGCAACACCATGGCCAACGCCGCCGTCAAGGTGACGGCGTTCGGGCTCGAGCGGTGGCTCGACCTCGAGATCGGCGCCTATGGGAGCGACCACGCCGACCGGCGCGAGCTCGTGCCCATCGCCCTGGACAAGGCCTGGCGGCTGCGGAACCTACGGATCGAGCCGAGCAAAACCTGGGTGGTGGGCGACACGGCCAACGACCTCGCCTGCGCCCGGGCCGGTGGAGTCCGCTGCCTGCTGGTGGCCACGGGACGCTCGACCGTCGAGCAGCTCGCCGCTCTCGAACCCGACGCCCTCCTCCCCGACCTCTCGGACATCGACGCCGCCACCCGCATCCTCACCGACGGCTGACGCGGGCGGCGCCGGCGCCTGGATTCGGTCCTCCGAAGCTCAGCCCGCGGGCAGGGTCAGGCTCAGGAGCATCTCGTCGAAGTCGAAGGAGGACTGCACGTTGCCGTCGGAGCGGTAGCTGGCGACCCAGATCGCCCCGGTTCCGGGCACGATGACGACCCGACCGTCGCGGCCGTCGATGTCGGCCTGCATCGCCACCGCCCGGCCTGCGGGGAGGTCGAACAGGGAGACCGACGACGCGTCGATGACGATCTCCGGCGGCAGGGCCAGCCCGCCCTGGGCCAGGACCCGGCCCAGCTCCTCGGCGGCCGGGGCGGGACCGGGCACGGCGACGTGGGCCAGCTCGACGGTGGCGCCCAAGGGGCCCTCGGCCACCAGGTCGTCGTCGCCGGGCAGGGGCGAGCCGACCTGGTAGGTGCCGGGGATGGCGATCGTCGCCCCTACCAGCTCGTGCTCCACCGCCGGTCCGTGGGCGGCGGCCACCGCCACCGCCAACAGGACGCCGTTGAAGGTGGCGTGGGTGGCGATGGATCCCACCAGGCCCCTCCGCCAGTAGACGAGGCCCAGGACGACCCCCATGGCCAGGTAGTACTGCAGCTGGGCGGGCGACAGGTGAGCCAGGCTGAACGCCGCCGCGCTCAGGATGATCGCCAGCCGCGGACCGTGCCGGCGGTACGACTCGGCCATGAAGCCGCGGAACACCAGCTCCTCGACGACAGGCGCCGCCACCACGATCACCACGAATCCGAGCAGGAGGGCGCCCCACGACCCCTGTGACGCCAGGTAGGCCGTCGCCGGGTCGAGGACGGGGTGCCCGGTGAGGAGCCGGAGGCCGGCCACCAGGAGCACCGCGGCCACGCCTCCGATCACGACGCCCTCGGCTGCGCCTGCGGCCGCGGTCTCGAGGCCGGTGGAGGGACGGATCTTGAGCGAGGCCGAGCGGGCCAGCACCCAGAAGGCGGCGACGGCGTACAGGGCGAGGCCGGTGTAGAGCGAGATCTGGACCACGGAGGCACGCGGGGTGTCGTTGGCGGCGAAGTACACCAGCAGGAAGAGCTGGAGGACGACGTTGGTGACGATGAAACCCATCACCGTCCGGTTGGCCTTGGTGCCGGTCTTGACCGGCGGGCCGTAGACGGGAGGGCGCATGACGTCGCGCTCGGCGAAGAGCCCGGGCATGCCCTGGACCGCCAGGGGCGCGGGGCCGTTGCACATCAGGCACTGGTCGTGAGCGGTGTTGTCGTAGCCACGCTGGCACCGCCACCGGGTCGCCCATCCGTTGTCGGACAAACCACCGGTTCGCTCCTGCGACGCGCCACGGGGGCCGCCCTTCAGTGCCGTAGAGCCGCCGGTGTTGGTGGCTGCGAAAGATCTGCCGTCCCATGGTCGACCCTTCGGGGCCGGGACTTGAGGCTGGAGCCGGCGGTGTTCCTCGGCGCGAAGACCGCCCCTATGTCTGGGCGGGCACCGCCAGCGGGAGGACCTGGGCGACGAGGGCGGGGACGGCGGCGGGGTCGAAGGGCTCGTGCAGCAGCAGCCGGCGGATCACGATCGGCCCGAGCAGGCACTCCGAGAGGATCTCGAGATCGACATGCTCCGCCACCTCACCGGTGCCGACGCCCTCGGCCAGCAGGTCGACCATGACCTGCCGCCGCTCGCGGGCGAGTCGGCGGTGGATGGCGAGGACGTCGGGATCGCGCTCGGCGGCGTCGATGATCGCCGGCAGGCACGACGACCAGGTGGAGTCGGCCATGCCGGTGGCCACCTGGACGAGCAGGGCGGTGACCCTCTCCCGCACCGACCCTCCGGCCGGGGGGCTGCCCACGTTCTTGAGGGTACGGATGGCGTCCTCGATCAACTCGAGCTTGCCCGCCCAGTGCCGGTAGACCGTGCTCTTGCCCACCCCCGCCCGGGCCGCCACCGCCTCCATGGTGAGCCCGCCGCAGCCCACTTCGGCCAGCAGATCGAGGGCGGCCGCCAGGATCACCCGCCGGGACCGCTCGACCCTCGGGTCGATCTCCGGCCCGTCACCGCCCGCGCCGGGTGGGCTCGGGACAGGCGAGCCGGGCGAGGGCGCGACGCCACCGATCTCCTTCGGGCCGATCACCTTCGGGCCGATCTCCTTCGGGCCGATCTCTTTTGGGGCCATATCTTTTGGGGCCATCTCTTCTGCGCCGGGCGGCCTCAGGGGGTGACCATCGATTCCGCCGGGGCCGGGGGCCGGTCGCCGGTGGCGACGGCGGCGTTCTCGACCCGACGGCTGAAGGTGGCGGCCACGGCGGCGGCCGCCACCAGGGCCAAGGCCGCAGCCACCGTGCTGGCCAGGTTGAACGCCTCGGTGAAGGCGGTCCCGGCCCGGGCTGCGAGCTGCGCTCCCCCGGCGCCGGCCTGCTCGGCGATGAACGTGGCCGCGCCGACAGACTCGGTGGCCGCCTCGCTCACCTGGGGCGGCAGATCCAGCCCACCGAGGTCGATCGTCGACCGGTAGACCGCGCTGGCGATGCTCCCCAGGACGGCGATACCGAGCGCCCCCCCCACCTCCCGGGTGGTGTCGTTGACCGCCGAGCCCACCCCCGCCTTGGCCGGGGGGACGGCGCTCATGATTGAGCCGGTGGCCGGCGCCGCGGTGAGGCTCATGCCCGCCCCGAGCAGGACGAGGGCGAGGGCCAGGACGACGTAGGGAGTACCGGTGCCGATGAAGGCGAACACGCCGAAGCCGGCGGCGATCAGCACGAAGCCGAGGGTCATCACCGGACCCGTGCCCAGCCGCTCGGACAGCGCCGCGCTTCGGGGGGCGATGGCCACCAGCATGACGGCCAGGGGCAGGGTGGACAGTCCGGCGCTCAGCGGGGAGTAGCCCCGGACGAACTGCAGGTAGAGCGTGAACAGGAAGAACAGGCCGAACATGATGAAGAAGGCCACCGTCACGACCGCGCTGCCCACGCTCATGCGCCGGTCCCGGAAGAGCCGCAGGGGCAGCATCGGGTGGGAGCTCCGCCGCTCCCAGATCAGGAACCCCGCCAGCCCGACGGCAGCCACGGCGAAGGCGGTCAGCACCACTGCGCTGCTCCAGCCCTTCTCGGGGCCCTCGATGATCCCGTAGACCAGGCCGCCCAGACCCACCAGCGACAGGAACGCTCCCACCGGGTCGAGCGGGGTGGCCTCCGGGTCCTTCGAGGTCGGCGAGAACACGGCCACCGCGATCAGCACGAAGGCCACGATGGGGATGTTCACCAGGAAGGCGGATCCCCACCAATAGCTCTCCAGCAGCGCACCCGTGACGATGGGGCCCAGCGCCCCCCCGGCGCCGGCGAACCCGGCCCACAGGGCGATCGCCTTGCGGCGCTCGTGGGGCGGGAAGATCGTCGTCAGCAGCGACAGGGTGGCGGGCATCACGAAGGCGGCACCGATGCCCGTGACCACCCGACCGATGATCACCTGGGCCGACCCGGTGCCGAGCCCGCCGATGAGGGACCCGGAGGTGAAGACCACCAGGCCGAACATCAGTGCCCGCTTGCGCCCGAAGCGGTCACCCAGCGCGCCGGCGGGCAGGAGGAGGGCGGCGAACACCAGGGCGTAGGAGTCGACGATCCACTGCAGGGCGCTGGCGCTGGCCCCCAACTCGCGCTGCAGGCTCGGCAGGGCGACGTTGAGCCCGGCGACGGACATGACCACCATCACCAGCGACAGGCACATGATCCCCAGCAGGAACCACCGCCGGCGGAAGACCACCGGGTCCTCGTGGAGAAGGCCCGGAGGCGGGGCCGGCACACCCAACTCGCTCATCGCTCGGTCCTTTCGAAACGCGACTGTCTCGCTGCGAGACGGCAACGTATCACAATGGACGCGCGAAAAGGACGCCCGCGGCTCAGCTCGAACGACTCCCAGGTAGGAAGGTGAGGAGCGCCTGGCGGACGCCCCTCACTCTCCAGTCGAGGTCGAGGCTACGGCCTCCAGGTCAGAGGCCGGTCGTCCGAGTTCCCGTAGTTGAACGAGAAGTCGGCGACGCCCTGGGTGTTGGAGTTGCGTATGTACCAGGTGCTGCCCCGCACGACCCCGGGCGTGACGGAGTCGTTGCCGTCCCAATCGGCGGCGAGGGGCTTGTCGCCCGCGTTGCCGTAGGCGAAGCTGCTGTCGGCGATGCCCTGGGTGTTGGAGTTGCGGATGTGCCAGATCCCGTTGCGCACGATGCCGGGAGTGGTCGTCTTGCTGCTGTCCCAGTCGCCGGGGACGGGAATGTCCCCGCCACCGTTGCCGTAGAGGAACGAGGTGTCGGCCACCCCCTGGGTGTTCGAGTTGCGCAGGTACCAGGTGCCGTTGCGGACGACACCCGGGGTGAACGTGCCGTTGCCGTCCCAGTCGCCCACGATCGGGATGTCGCCCGCCCCGTTGCCGTAGAGGAACGAGACGTCGGCCACGCCGGACGTGTTGGAGTTGCGGAGGTACCAGGTGCCGTTCCTCACCACGCCGGGGGTCACCGAGCCGTTGCCGTCCCAGTCACCGGTGATGGGGATGTCGCCGCCACCGTTGCCGTAGGTGAAGCTCGCGTCGGCGACACCGGATGTGTGGCTGTTGCGCAGGTACCACGTGCCGTTGCGCTCGACCAGCGGTCGGGCCTGCTTGGGGCCGACCGGCGGCACCGTGGTGGTCGTCGTCGTCGTGGTGGAGCTCGAAGTGGTGGGAGCACCGGTGGTTGTGGTCACGTCGGGCGGACCGCACGGGACGGCCTTCGGTGGGGTGGCGTTCGCACCCGAAACAGCCTGGATGGTTCCCTTGTTGAGCGTTGCCGGCAGGGCGTAGGTCACTTCCTGGTGCGCCGGAACGCTGAACGTCTGCGGGCCGTTCGTTTCCGCGGACCCGTTCTGCCGCTTCCCCCGCAAATCGCCGCTGATGGTGGCGTTCGTCGTGTTGAGCAGCTTCAGGATCCCGTGACCGCCGTTGTTCTGCTCGCTGCAGAGCACCGTGGCCTCGAGGCCGGCGATGGGCGGGACCGTCGTCGAGGTGGTGGTCGAGGTTGAAGTTGAGGTTGAGGTCGAGCTCGACGTGGTGGACGTGGCCGGGCCGCACGTCGACAGGAGGGCGAAGTCGCTCTCGCCGTTCACCGTCACCTGGGCGACCTGGAAGCTGATGGGCACCGGCTTCGCCTGGGTGGTGTTGGCCGGCACGGTGAACGGTCCGCCGGCCACCGAGCCGGGATGGCCGGTGATGGTGCCGGCGATCGCGGTGGCGCGGTCGTTCTTGATGACGACGAAGTTGGTCGTCTCCGCGCCGGTGCGGCATCGGGCGGTGACGGTGACCCCGGAGATGGCGGCCTGGGCCGCAGGCATGACGACGAACCCGACAGCCACCATCGTGGCCAGGCCGACGGCCCTGAGTGCCCGGACCCTCGTTGATCGGTGCATCCTCACGCTACCTCCCGCTCGTCGAGAACCAATTGAAGAACCTCAGGCGCGCCACGGGCGCGGCGTGTCGCCCGGGTCGCCGTAGTTGAAGCTGGAGTCGGCCACCCCGGTGGTGTTGGAGTTGCGCAGGTACCAGGTGCCGTTGCGGACGACGCCCGGTGTGGAGGAGCCGTTGCCGTCCCAGTCGCCCGCCAGGGCGATGTCGGCGGGGTTTCCGTAGCTGAAGGTGACGTCGGCCACCCCGGTGGTGTTCGAGTTGCGCAGGTACCAGGTGCCGCCCCGGACGACGCCCGGCGTGTCGGTGTTGGAGCCGTCCCAGTCACCCGCCACGGGCGTGTCCCCCGGATCGCCATAGGTGAGGGTGACGTCGGCGACCCCGGTGGTGTTCGAGTTGCGCAGGTACCACGTGCCGTTGCGGACGACCCCCGCGGTGACGGTTCCGTTCCCGTCCCAGTCGCCGGTGACGGCGAGGTCGCCGGGGTTGCCGTAGGCGTAGGTGACGTCGGCGACGCCGGTGGTGTTGGAGTTGCGCAGGTACCACGTGCCGTCACGGACGACGCCCGGCGTGACCGAGCCGTTGTTGTCCCAATCGCCGGTGATGGGGAAGTCGCCCGGGTTGCCGTAGTCGAAGACCGTGTCGGCGACGCCCGTCGAGTTCGTGTTGCGCAGGTACCACCGTCCGCCCCGCACGATCAGGGGCCGGGTGCCGGCGCCCGGCGGGGGGACCGTCGTGGTCGTGGTGGTCGTCGTGGTCGTCGAGGAGGTGGTCGACGAGGTGTCGGGGGTGGTGGTGCTGGTGGTGGTGGTGACCGGACTGCCGCCCAGGGGCTGCCAGTCGGGCGAGGTGGCGTCGCCGCCCCCCACCAGCTCGGCCAGCGTGTTGGCGGCCACGCTGTAGCCGTAGAGGCCGTCGCCGGTGGGACCGCCGGTGAGGCGGAAGAAGATGATCGTCCCGTCCGGCGACCAGGTGGGCTCGCCCACCACGCAGCCGTCGTTCTTGGGCAGCGTGTCGGCGTTGGTGCCGTTGGCCTGCATCACGACGATCCGGCTGTTGCAGCCGGCGGCCTCGGCGGCGAAGACGATCTTGGCGCCGTTGGGCGACCACTTGGGCATGACCAGCTTGTCGTACGGGAGGCCGTCGGGGGACGTCGTGCCGGAGAGGGGGATGATGTCGGTGCCGTCCGCCTTCATGCTGTAGATCCGGGTGCCGCCTTGGCCGTTGCCCCGGTGGAACACGATGCGGTCGCCGTTGGGCGACCATTCGGGGGCGCCGTCGTCGGTTCCGGCCCCGAGGTTGTCGCCGTTGGTGAGGGCCACCACGTCGGAGCCGCCGGCGTTCATCCGGTAGAGGCGGTACTCGCCGCCGACCCGGTCGCTGGCGAACACGATCTTGGTGTTGTCGGGCGACCAGGCGGGCTGGACGTCGTCGGCCGCGTTGTTGGTGATGTTGCCGGGATGGCTGCCGTCGGCGAAGACGGTGCCGATCTCGCCCTTGCCCGCCACCTGCCGGTCGAAGGCCAGCATCACCCCGTCGACCGACCACGCGGCGTGGTCGGCGTCGTCGATGAGCTTGGCCGCGGAAGCGCCGTTGGGCAGCGCCGTCCACAGATCGGCCTGCTGCGTCCACGCCAGCTTCCCGTTGATTCCGGGGAACGTGGCCCCGCTCTGGGGCATCGACACACCGAGCGCGACGAGCATTGCCGCCCCCAGACCGATCTTGATCCGACCCGAAACTCCCCGCATCCAAACCCCCTGCGACCCTGTTGGCCAGGCCGCTATCCGCCGAATTGTCTCGCCACCATAACTACCGTCGGTGGAGTCCGCCATCGCGCCACCCATTGCGCCTAGACGCCGGACTCCCCGGGATGGTTCCACGCCCGCCCTGTGGACGTCCTGGGGGTAACTCTTCCACAGGGGTCAGGGACCTCCACCGGGGGTGCCCGGGAGGGGATCGAGGTGGACCGCCAGCCAACTGGTGCCCGGCTCCACCCGGACCACCCGGTGGGCGACGCCGGCGGGCAGCAGCACCCAGTCCCCCGGTCCCATCTCCACCTCCTCGCCCCCGACATCCAGGGCCGCACCGCCGGCCAGGACGGCCACCCATTCGTCGCGGGGCTCGAGGTAGTCCGCCGAAAGTTCGACCCGGCCGCTGATGATCTGTTCGACGACCACCCGGTCGTCGACGACCACCAACGGGTCGTGGAGCTCGCCCTCCGGGGGGGCGTCGGACGGGGGCCGGAGCCGCCCGCGCTGGACCAGCGCTCAGCCCTTGTTGGCCCCGTGGGCCCGCACGTGGTCGTTGACCTCGTAATAGGCGTCGATCGACTCGCCGGCGTCGCCCCAGAAACCGTCGAGCACGTCGTACTCGATGGTCCGCTGGTCGACGTACCAGTTGTTGACGTCGGTGATCTCCAACTCCCCCCGGCCCGAGGGCACGAGGGTGGTGATGATCTCGAAGACGGACTGGTCGTAGAAGTAGATCCCGGTGACGGCGTAGTCGCTGGCGGGGACGTCGGGCTTCTCCACGATGCGCACCACCCGCCCGTCGGCGCCGAGCTCGGGCACGCCCAGATGGCTGAGGTGGGCGGGGTCGTCCATCTTGGACAGGAGGATGCGGGCGCCCCGCTCCTGGCGGCCGAAGTTGTCGACCGCGGTGCGGATGGAGCGGCCGATGATGTTGTCGGCCAGCATGACGACCACCCGGTCGCCGTCGACGAAGCGCTCGGCCAGCGACAGGGCCTCGGCGATGCCGCCGGCCCGCTCCTGGTAGGCGTAGGAGAGGCGGCTGATGCCCCACTCGTTGCCGCTGCCGAGCAGGCGGAGGAACTCGCCGGCGTGGGTTCCGCCGGTGACCATCATGATCTCGTCGACCCCGGCGGTCACCAGCGCCTCGATGGCGTACGTGACCATCGGCCGGTCGTAGATCGGCAGGAGGTGCTTGTTGGTGATGCGGGTGAGGGGGTGGAGCCGGGTCCCGGTCCCCCCCGCGAGGATGACGCCCTTCACGGTGCCGCCGACGTTAGCCGTCGCCCGAGGTGGGACCAGGTGGCCCCGCTCACTCGCCGAAGCGAGCCGTGGGGTGACCGGGGCGCATCGTGATCCCGGTGATCTCGTCCCCGATGTAGACGACCTGGAGGTGGGCGATCCCCGTCGTGAACACCAGGGTCACGTCGTGCATCACGACCTCGTCGGCCGGCTCCACGTAGCCCCCCAGGTGTTCGTTCGCCTCGGCCCACAGCTGGGCCAACGGCGCCACCGGGACCATGTCCCGCAGCTCGGGCTTGATCGCGCCTTCGATGCTGGCGAGGTCGCCACTGGTCAGGGCCTGGATCACGTCGTTCGGACTCATGCGGGCCATTGTCGTCGCTCCCGGCCCGGCCGGGCGCACGCCTGCTCGAATATCGCGCCCCGGGGGAATGCCCACCACGCCCCGGCCGGTTGATCCAGATGCGATATGCGGTCCGGTCGGACCGAACGGCCGCCATGAAATCGACGGCGGACGAAATTCGGAGCAGAAGGCCCGGCAACCTCGTCAAGATTGGGCGAGGAACCGGAGAGGTGAGCGTTGTGGACAGGTACATCGACTACGAAACGAGGTTGGCGGAAGGGCGCTTGGGCGAACTTCGCCGGTACGCGGAGGGTGAGCGGCTGGCCCGGTCGCTGCGGGCGGAGCGGACCACGCTCGGCACCCGTTGGCCGCGGCTGACGCGCCCGCGGGCGGGGGCCGATCTCGCCACCCTGGCCGTGCTTCCGGACCCCTCGCCGGTCGGCGAGGCGGAGCGCCGACGCTGCGCCTGAGGCGCTCCCTGCCGGCCGCGGTGGCGGTGGCGGTGGCGGTGGCGGGCACCACGACCGAGGAGCCGGGTGACCCATCCTTCCGGCGGCCCGGTCGACGGCCACGGCATGGCGGTGTGGTCGTCGCCGGAATGGCTCGCGGGAGCGGTGTCGTGGCTGGACGAACGGCTGGCGGACGCGGGAATCGAGCGCCGGGGCGACGTCGAGCAGCCGCACGTACGGCCGTGGGCGACGCTCCTGCGGGCACCGACGTCGACGGGTGCGGTGTGGCTGAAGGCGGCAGGGCCCGGCACGGCCCACGAGATCGGCCTCTACCAGCTCGTCGCCCGAGTCGTCCCGGACCGCGTCCTCACGCCGATCGCGGCGGACCCGGGGCGGGGCTGGATCGTGCTCCCCGACGGCGGGTCGTCCCTCGGCGAGCGCCTCACCGGCGCCGACCTCGGCCTGGCGCTCGCCGCCGCCCTGGTGGACTACGGCCGCCTGCAACTGGAGCTGGCGCCCCACGTCGACGAGCTCCTGTCCCTCGGCGTGGCCGACATGCGGCCGCACGTCATGCTCGAGCGGTTCGACGAGGCGCTCGAGGTGACCGACCCGTCCACCGACCCGTCCACCGACGACGGCACCGACCCGTCCACCGACGACGGCACCAATGGCGACGCCGACGACGCCGACCCGTCCACCGACGACGGCACCGGCAACGGCGGCGACGCCGACGACGCCGCCGCCGCCGTGCACCGACGGGTCGCGGCCATGCGGAACACCTTCGCGTCGTGGTGCGAGGAGCTGTCGGCCTCGGCACTGTCGCCGAGCCTCGACCACAACGACCTCCATGCCTGGAACATCCTCGGTGACGCCCCCGACGACCTGCGGTTCTACGACTGGGGCGACAGCGTCGTCGCCCACCCCTTCGCCGCCATGCTCGTGCCGCTGGGCGAGATCCTGGAGCATCTCGAGGTCGGCCTCGACGACCCCCGATACCTCCGGGCCCGGGACGCCTACCTCGAGGTGTTCACCGACCTCGCTCCCGGAGAGGATCTCGTCGCCACGCTGGAGGTCGCCTGCCGCGTGGCCAAGGCGGCGCGGGTCCACACCTGGGAACGGGGGCTGCGGGCGGCGCGCCAACAGAGCGACCAGATCGACCCCCGCTGGGCCGCGGCGGCCATGGCCACCCTCGCCTCGCTCCTCGACGAGTCCTACCTCGGCGGCGCCTGAAGGCCCACCACCGACGAGCGCGGCCGTCCGGGTCCATGCCCGGAAGGGGGTAGGAATGGGTCGTCCCCCCCGGGCGAGCAGCGACGAAGGAGAACCCCATGGAGATCGTCCGCAACGACGACGGCACGCTCGTCGTGCCCGTGACACCCGAACGGCAGCACGAGACCGATGCCGGCGACGACACCCCGGCCGCGGGCGCCGACGACGCGGTGGCGGAGGCGGAGGCCGCTCCCACCACCCGGGTCATCCACCCCGGCGAGGGTGGGTACGACGAGGCCCTGGCCGCCTGGGACCTCCAGCAGAACCCCGACCGGGCTCCTGTCGTGTCCACCGCGACCGGCCGGCAGGAGGCGATGAGCCTCGTGCACGCAGTTGCCACGTCACCCGATCACGCCGTCGCCCTCGCGGTGGAGGCGCTCGACGATCCCGCCGCCACCGGCGAGGCGCTGCGCCACGTCCTGGTCGGAGGCGTCCCCTCGGTCGAGGGCTTCGCGGCCGAGGTCGCCGAGGCCGAAGGCGGAGACCCGCTCCCCGCCCATCAGACCACCCGGATCATCGGCGAGGTGCTGGCCGAGCTGGACTGACCTCAGCCGCCGTCGAGGGTCCGGCGCAGCGAGGCGGGGGCCTTGTGGCGGTAGCTGGCCTCCAGGTGGTCGGCGAGATCGTCGGGGGTGACGTCCGCCAGCCGGACGAGCACCGCGCCGTAGCCCTCGTAGTGGGGCGTGCTGAACAGGACCCCGCCGCCCGACCCGATGAGGGCCGGCTTCTCCTCGAGGTCACAGAACACGACGAGGACCTCGGTGTCGTGCACGCCGTTGCGTTCGTGCTCCCGCTCGCCCCACAGGCGGCAGAACAGCCTCCCTCCCACCTTGAGGGCAGGGGACCCGTAGGACGTCGACTCCGTGACCTCCGGGAGCTCGGAGCCGATCCGCCTGACGTCGTCGAAGGTGGCCATCAGGTCGGCCGCCGCCTCGACGGCGCCGCTTCGGTCCGACGGTCCATCCCGGAACGCTACGCGGTCCGGGATGGCCGTCCCGGATGGTCTGCGGGTGGCGCCGCTAGTCTCGGGGGATGGACCTGCCGCCCCCGGTGCAGGACCCGGAACGCTCGAGAAGAGGCGGACGACCCGGCGGGCCGGATGGCGGCCATGCAGTCCGAGCTGGTCGCCCTGGGTGCCCGTCTGGAGCAGCTGGAGGCGTCGCTCCAGCAGGCGGTGCGGGAGGAGACCCGCCGTGCGTCCAACGAGATCCGCCACACGGTGAGCGAGCTCGGCCGCCGGCTGGCCCTCGACCTTCCCCAGTTCCTCGACCGCCACCGCCAGCTCATCGTCGCCGAGCTCCGCCCCGGGGGATCGGCGGGCGGCGGCCCGGGGGCTGCCGGTGCCGCGGGCGACGGACCGGCGGCGGGCACGGACCCGGCGGCGGCGGCGCCCACCGACGAGGCGGGCGCGACGGTGGGCTCCGCCGACGACGAACCGTCCTCCGACGAGTCGGGTGGGGTCCGCCGGAAGCGCCGGCGCCGGAAGGACGGCTGAACGGTGCGCATCGGCTTCGACGGCACGCCCCTGCTCGGGCGCAAGACGGGCGTGGGGTGGTACACCCACGAGCTGATCGACGCCATCGCCCTGCTGGCGCCGGAGGACGAGATGATCGTCTTCCCCATCTCCTGGCGCACCGCCCGCTACCTCAACCTCGACCCGCCCCACCGGCCCAACGTGGGGGTGGAGCGCAAGCTGGCGCCGGCCCGGCCGTTGTGGGCCATGTGGGACCGTCTCCCCTGGCCGCCGGTGGAGTGGCTGGTGAACTGCGACGTCTTCCACGCCACCAACTTCATCGCCCCCCCGTCGCGGAAGGTGCCGGTGGTGGTCACGGTCCACGACATCGGCTTCGTCCACCATCCGGACGACGTCTCCCCCGGGGTGCGGCGCATGGCCCGGCTGCTGCCCCAGATCCTGTCCCGGGCGGCGGCCATCGTGACCGTCTCCGAGTTCACCCGGGACGAGCTCCTCGACTGGCAGCCCCACCTGACCGACCGGGTGGTCGTCATCCCCAACGGGCGCCATCACCGGGCCAAGGCGGTCGACAGCGCACCCGCCGGCGGGCCCCCCTACGCCCTCATGCTGGGCACCCTGGAGCCCCGCAAGAACCTGCCCCTCGCCCTCGACGCCCTGAGCATCCTTCGCGGGCGGGGCGTCGACCTGCGGCTGGTCCTGGCCGGCGGGCGCAGCAATCTCATCGACCTCCCGGCCATGCTGAGCGAGCGGGGCCTGGGCAGCCCCGAGGTGGTGTCCACCGGCTACATCGACGACGGCCGGGTGGCGTCGCTGCTGGCGGGCGCCCGCATGCTGGTGTTCCCGTCGCTCTACGAGGGCTTCGGTATGCCGCTGATCGAGGCCATGCAGGCCGGGGTGCCGGTGGTGGCGGTCCGGGCCGGCGCCACGCCCGAGACCGTCGCCGACGCGGGGCTGCTGGTGGACCCGGGCGACGCCGAGGGGTTCGCCGACGCCATGGCCCAGCTCGTGTTCGACGACGAGCTGCGCACGACGCTCGTCAAGGCGGGACAGGCCCGAGCGGCCGAGTTCACCTGGGAACGGGCCGCCGCCGCCTGCCTGCGCATCTACCGTCAGGTCGCCGCCTGACGGCCGAGGCCCGATCCGTCCGACGTCAGGGGACGGCGTTCGGGGTGGTCCTGGTGGCCGACCAGCTGCGCCGGGCGGTACCCGGGGGGATCGGCACCTACGTGCGCGGGCTGGTGGGGGGACTGCGGTCCGCCGCTCGGGAGGAGGTCGACGTCACCCTCTGGACGAGCCGGGCCCCGGGAGGCTCCCCCGATCCCCTCCTCGCCCTCGGACGGGTGGTGGCGTCGAGCCTGCCCGGGCCGGCGCTGACCCGGGCCTGGGACCGGGGCGTGTGCCGACCGCCTGCGGGAGACGTGGTCCACGCCACGTCGCTGGCGGTCCCGCCGCCGGGGCCGGCGCCCATGTCGGTGATGGTGCACGACCTGGCCTGGCGCCACGAGCCCGACGCCTATCCCCGCCGGGGCCGCGAGTGGCACGAGGCTGCCCTCGGACGGGCCCGGCGCCGGGCCCGCCTGTTCCTGGCCCCGTCGGCGGCCACCGCCGACGACCTGGCCGCGGCCGGCGTGCCCGAGGATCGGGTGGCGGTGGTCGAGGAGGGGTGCGACCACCTGGCGCCGCCCGACCACGGGGCGGCGGTGGCGCTGCTCGCCCGCCTGGGAGTCGGCCCGGGGGCGGGATACCTGCTCACCGTCTCTACCCTCGAGCCGCGCAAGAACCTGCCCCGGCTGCTCGACGCCCACGCCCTGGCCCTGCCCCGGCTGCCCGAGCCGTGGCCGCTGGTCGTCGTGGGTCCCGCCGGCTGGGGTCCGACGCTGGCGCCCCGCCCGTCGGTGCTGCTGGCGGGCGACGTCGACGGTGGCGTGCTGTCCGCCCTCTACGCCGGGGCCCGGCTGGTGGCGTCCGTCCCCCGCCGGGAGGGCTGGGGCCTGCCCGCGGTGGAGGCCATGGCGTGCGGGACGCCGGTGGTGGCCTCGCCCATGCCGAGCACCGGCGGGGCGGCGTTCGAGGTCGCCCCGGGCGACGTCGAGGCCATCGCCGAGGCGCTGGTGGTGGTCGCCGGGGACGAGTCCGTCCGGGCCCGGCTGGTGGCGGCCGGCCTGGTCCGGGCCGCCGGGCTCACCTGGGACCGGGCCGCCGTCCGCCACCTCGAACTGTGGCGGGCACTGGCCGCCGGATGAAGCGCCTCCCCGAAGCGACCAGTTCGCGCACTCGTGGCCGGGCGGCGCCGACGCCACGCTCGACCAGTTCGCGCACTCGTGGCCGGGCGGCGCCGACGCCACGCTCGACCAGTTCGCGCACTCGCCCCCCCGTAGGGGGAATTGCGCGGAGTGGTCGGGCGGCACGGGGGCCCATGGCGACCAGTTCGCGCACTCGCCCCCTCGTAGGGGGAATTGCGCGGAGTGGTCGGGCGGCACGGGGGCCCATGGCGACCAGTTCGCGCACTCGTGGCCGGGTGGCGCCGACGCCCGGCGCGACCAGTTCGCGCACTCGCCCCCTGGTAGGGGGAGTTGCGCGGAGTGGTCGGGCGGGACGGGGGCCTCTGGCGACCAGTTCGCGCACTCGCCCCCCCGTAGGGGGAATTGCGCGGAGTGGTCGGGCGGCGCCGACGCACCGCTCGCCCAGTTCGCGCACTCGTGGCCGGGTGGCGCCGACGCCCTGCTCGACCAGTTCGGGCACTCGCCGTCGGGCGGCGTCGATGCCCCACTCGACCAGTTCGCGCACTCGCCCCCCTGTAGGGGGAATTGCGCGGAGTGGTCGGGCGGCGTCGACGCACCGCTCGACCAGTTCGCGCACTAGCCCCCTCGTAGGGGGAGTTGCGCGGAGTGGTCGGGGGGCGTCGACGCACCGCTCGACCAGTTCGCGCACTCGCCCCCTCGTAGGGGGAGTTGCGCGGAGTGGTCGGGGGGCGTCGACGCACCGCTCGACCAGTTCGCGCACTCGCCCCCTCGTAGGGGGAGTTGCGCGGAGTGGTCGGGGGGCGTCGACGCACCGCTCGACCAGTTCGCGCACTCGCCCCCTCGTAGGGGGAACTGCGCGGAGTGGTCGGCGATGAGCGGGGTGCGGGTGAGCCTCGACGCCACCGCGGTGCCGGCCAAGCCGGGCGGAGCCGGGCGCTACGTGCTCAACCTGGCCGCCGAGCTGACCGGGCCCGACCTGGCGGACGAAGTCGAGGTCACCGTGGTCTGCCGGCAGGGCGACCGGGCCCGGTGGGAGGCGAAGGCGGGGGCGGGACGGGTGGTCGACGTGGCGCCCGCCCGACGCCCCCTCCGGCTGGCGTGGGAGCAGACGGCGCTGCCCCACCTGCTCAACCGCATGCCGGTCGACGTCCACCACGGACCCCACTACACGATGCCGGTGGCGGCCCGGGGTCCCAGCGTGGTCACGGTCCACGACCTCTCGTTCTTCTCCCACCCGGAGTGGCACCAGCCGGCCAAGGTGGCCTTCTTCCGGGGGGCGATCCGGGTGGCGGCGGCCCGGGCGGCGGCCATCGTGGCCGTCAGCCGCGCCACCGCCGATCGCCTCGACGCCCGGACCCGGCCCCGCGGTCCGGTCCACGTCATCCCCCACGGCGTCGACCACGACCGGTTCCGCCCGGCAGCCGGGCCGGACGAGGAGGAGGCCGACGCCCGGGCCCGGGAGCGGCTGGGGATCGAGCGGGACCGGCCCTACGTGGCGTTCGTGGGCACCCTGGAGCCCCGCAAGGACGTCCCGTCGCTGGTCCGGGCCTTCGACCTGATCTCCGGCAGCCACCCCGACACCCTCCTCGTGCTCGCCGGCCAGCGGGGATGGGGTGTCGACGCGGTGGAGGCGGCGGTCGTCACCGCCTGGGCCCGCAACCGCATCACCCTCACCGGCTACGTCAGCGAGGAGGAGAACGTGGCCCTGCTGCGGGGGGCGGCGGTGGTCGCCTACCCCTCGCTCGAGGAGGGCTTCGGCCTTCCCGCCCTGGAGACCATGGCGTGCGGCACCTCCCTGGTGACGACGTCGGGCTCGGCCATGGAGGAGGTGGCCGGTGCGGCGGCCCTCCTGGTGGTCCCCGGCGACGCAGTGGGACTGGCGGAGGCGCTGGAGGCGGCGCTCGACGGTGGCCCCGACGTCGACGAGCGCCGACGGCTGGGCCTCGAGGTCGCCGGCCGTCACCGGTGGTCGACCTGCGCCCGGGCCCACGTCGAGGTCTACCGCTCCGTCCGGTGAACGCAGGCGGCCCCCGGAGACCGGGGTCTCGCGGCTACCGGTCGCGGAGCTTGCTCAGGAGGCGCAGCAGCTCGAGGTAGAGCCACACGAGCGTGACCATCAGGCCGAAGGCGCCGTACCACTCCATGTACTTGGGCGCTCCCTGCTTCGCCCCCTGCTCGATGAAGTCGAAGTCCAGCACCAGGTTGAGGGACGCGATGACCACGACGACCAGGCTGAAGAGGATGCCGATCGGGCCGGTGTCGTGGATGAAGGGGAGGTTCGCCCCGAACAGCCGCGCCACCAGGCTGACCATGTAGACGAGGAACACGGCGCCGGTGGCGACCACGATGCCCATGCGCAGCTTGTCGGTGACCTTGATGACCCGGGTGGCGTACAGGCCCAGCATGAGGACGAACACCCCGAGGGTGAGCCCCACTGCCTGGGGAACGATGCCCTCGTACTGGTACTGGTAGACGTGGGAGATGGCTCCCAGCAGGAGCCCCTCGACCAATGCGTAGACGGGGGCGGTGAAGCGGGCCAGCTTCGGCTTGAAGATCGTGACGATGGCGATGACGAGCCCCACCAGCATCGTCGGCAGGAGCCATCCGGGGATGTCGAGGCCCTCGGGGGTGGCGTCGACCTGGGCCCAACCCACCCAACCGGCGGTCAGCAGGAGCAGGAGCAGGACGGCGGTGGCGCTGATCGTGCCGCCGACCGTCATCGTCTCCGTCGAGGTCGGCGGGGTCCACGGGGAGACCTGATCGTCGACCGGCGGCCTCGTCATCCGGCCGCCGGCGCCGGAGGTCCGCGCCGCTTCGATCTCGCGTTTGAAGATCTTGTCGTTCAGGGCGGGATTGGTAGAGCGCATGAGACCGATCGTACCGCCGGGCCAGTTGCTACACCCTGCGCCTCGGCGGACTCGAACCCGGGCGAAGGGTCGGGTCGGTGCCCTGGCGACCCTGGCGCCAGGCGGCGATGAGCTGCTCCCGCCACACGAGCACGGCGACCAGCGACAGGGTGCCGGCCGCCACCCCGCCCAGGACCAGTGGCTCGCTGCCTCCGACCAGCCCGGCCAGCAGGAGCAGCGCCCCGACGGCGCCGAAGACGACCGACGTGACGAGCGCCGGCGGGGAGCTGCGGCCCGTCCCGGCCCGGGCCATGGGCGAGCCCGGCGCCTTGGGGACGGCCCCGTCGACCGGGTACTTGGCCGCCGGCTGGCCGCCGGTCGGTTGCGTAGCCACCGGTCGCCCGACGGTGGGGTGCTTGGCCGCCGGGTGGTTGACCGTCGGTTGGTTGCCCGGCGGTTGGTTATCGGCCGGTTGCCGGTCGGCCGGTTGGCTGTCGGCCGGTGGCCCGTCGGCCGGTTGGCTGTCGGCCGGTTGGCTGGCGGCCGGTGGCCTGTCGGCCGGTTGGCTGTCGGCCGTAGGTCGGCTGTCGGCCGGTTGGCTGTCGGCCGTAGGTCGGCTGTCGGCCGGTTGGCTGGCGGCCGGTGGCCTGTCGGCCGGTTGGCTGTCGGCCGTAGGTCGGCTGTCGGCCGGTTGGCTGTCGGCCATCGGTCGGCTGGCCGCCGGGTGCCCGTCGGACGGTGGCCCGTCGGCCGGTTGGCTGTCGGCGGCCGGTTGGCTGGCCGCCGGGTGCCCGTCGGACGGTGGCCCGTCGGCCGGTTGGCTGTCGGCGGCCGGTTGACTGGCCGCCGGGTGGCCGTCGGACGGGTGGCCCGTCGGCCGGTTGGCTGTCGGCGGCCGGTTGGCTGGCCGCCGGGTGGCCGTCGGACGGGTGGCCGGCGGCGGGGTCCTCGTCCATTGGTTGATAGTCGCAGAAGCGGCGTGGCCCGTCGACCCGCCCCACCCGGCCGGGGCCGCGCCCGGCGGGGTGGGCCGCCTACGGCTTCGGCGTCGGGCCGGCGCCCCATCGGCCGGCGAGGGTGACCACCGGCTCCAGGAGCAGGTCGGCCACAGGGAGTGATCCGAGCACGTCCCACGCCATCTCCGTCTCGGTCTCGGTGACGGCGGCCACCAAGGCGTCGAGGCGGGCGGGCCGGTACCCGACCAGCACCGCCCGGGCGGTCTCGGCCGCCAGCCGCTCGTGCAGCCGGACGTGGAGCAGGGTCAGCGCGACCGGCTCCCCGTTCTTGCGCTCGGGGACGAGCAGCACCAGCCGGCCGTCGGCCCGGCCGATGGCCAGCGTGGCCTCGTTCTCCTCCAGCGCCCGGCGCTTGGTACCCCGTAGCGTGGGATCGGCGTCGGTACGGGACTTCAGGCCGGCGGCGACGCCACCCCGCCCGCTGACCCGGATGGTCTCGCCCTCCACCTCGTAACGGGTGGAGCCTGTGACCTCCGCCACCGCCGCGTCGAGGGCGGTGAGCGCCCGTAGGGTCCGGTAGGCGAGGTGGTGGGCGAGGGCGCCGGCGCCCAGGACCTCCTGGACGAGCGGGGCCCGGAACAGGGCGTCCTCCGACCTCGAGATGCCCACGGTGACCGTCTTGGCCTGGTGCTTGACGGCGTCGATCGGTCGTCGCAGCTCGTCGATGGCCGTCGTGAGCGCAGCCCGGACGTCCTCCACGAGCGTGGCCGGGGTGGCGTTCGTCCCCCGCTCCTGCTCGTAGACCTCGAAGGGCACGCGCCCCCCGGCGCACGGCAGGAGCAGGGCCAGCCGCGACGCGCTGCTGGCGCTGAGGCTCCCGTCGTACGAACCGTCGCGGACGGCGGCGAGGAAGGCCAGGGCGGGGCCGCGGGTGGCCATCGCCAACTCGTCGAGGTCGACCGGCGGGCTGCCGGCGGCGTCGTCCTCCGACGCGAGGCCCTCGATGCCCGACCGGGCCAGCCGGAGGGGGTGCGCCCCCGAGTCGATGGCCAGGGCCGCCTCGTACCCGAACAGGTGGCCGACCATGGCCGACAGCACGAACGCCAGCGCCGGGTGGACCGGCGGCACCAGGATCGTGTCGGGGCCGTCGAGCTGGGTGGTCCCCTCGGTGGCCACCACGACGGGCGCCGCCTTGTGGGCCCGGTAGATCGAGACCTCCTTGGCCGTGTCGTCGGCCAACGCCCCGCTGAGACCGGCGGCACAGACCACGATCAGCGGCTCCGACGACAGGTCGATGTGCTTCTTGTCCTCCGTCGTGTCGCAGGCCACGGACTTGTAGCAGAGCTCGGAGAGCTTGATGCGGATCTCCGCCGCCGCCACCCGGTTGGCGCCGTTGCCCACCACCGCCCAGTGTCGGCGCCGGGTGGCGTGGCGGCCGGCGGCGGCCGCGGCCAGGGGCCGGCGGGCCAGCACCTCCTCCATCGCCACCGGCAGGTCGCGGAGTCCGGCGAGCAGGGCGTCGGCCCCGTCGGGGTCGGACAGCCCGGCCGCGTCGGCGAGGGCCACGCTCAGCAGCATCCCGGCCGCCACCTGGGCGTAGAACGCCTTGGTGGACGCAACGCTCATCTCGACGTCGCGCCCGTCGGACGTGTAGACGACGCCGTCGGCCTTGTCGGACAGGTCGGACCCGCGACGGTTGACGATGGCGATGACCGTGGCGCCCCTCGCCCGGGCCAGGTCGACGGTGCGATTGGTGTCGGTGGTGGTGCCCGACTGGCTGATGGCCACGACCAGCGTGGCCGACATGTCGTCCTCGAGCCCGAACCCCGACAGTCCGAAACCCGACAGCTCGCTGGCCGGAAGCGCGGTGACCGCGATGTCGCTGCCGGCGAGGGCGTTGGCTATGGCGGCAGCCACGCCGGCGCCGGCCACCGCAGCCGTCCCCTGGCCCACGACGAGCACCCGGCGGATCGAGCCGTCGGCCAGGCGACACCGGAGCAGCGCGGGGACCGCGGCGTCGTCGAGGTCGACCGTCAGCCGGCCGGCGTTCTCCACGATGCGGCCCCGCAGCGTCCGCCGGAACGAGTCCGGGGCCTCGGTGATCTCCTTCAGCAGGAAGTGGTCGAAACCCCTCCGGTCGATGTCACGGGTGGTGATCTCGGTCGGCCGCATCTCGGTCGCCGAGACCGGGAGCGGGCGGCCGGAGTAGTCCCGGCGGTCGATGCCGGCCACGGTGCCGGCCCGGGATCCGTCGAGCACGACCACCTGGCCGGCGGTCGACTCGCCCTCCACCCGGAGGTACTCCGAGGCTTCCGCCACCACGCCGTAAGGCTCGCTGGCGACGACGAAGGCTCCGTCGGCCAGGCCGATGTAGAGGGCCTGGCCGCTCCCCCGCACCGCCAGCACGAGCTGGTCGGGGGCGTCGGCGGCGCCGATCGCGATCGCCACCGACCCTTCGAGGGTGGGGACCACCGCCCGGGAGGCCTGGTCGAGCGGGTCGCCCGCCGCCATCCGCCGGGCGACCAGCACCGGGATGACCTTGGCGTCGGTGGTGACGGCGGGGGGCATGCGGAGCCCGTGGCGGGTGACCAGGGCCAGGTGGTTGTCGATGTCGCCGTTCAGGGCGGCGACGACGTGGGAGCGGTCGGGCGCAGGCCGATCGATGGGATCCGGCCCACCGACCGGGACGGAGGACGGCGCCTCCCGGCCGTCGAGGGGGTGGGCGTTGGCCTCGGAGATCGTTCCCATGCTGGCCCAGCGGGTGTGGCCGAGGACGGTGACGCGGGCCGAGTCGCCGTCGAGGGCCCGGCGCAGGAGCTCGTCGGCCACGATCTCCTGCCGGAGGCGGGCGACGTTGTCGCCCAGCTCACCGATCTCGGCCGCCGCCTTGTAGATGAAGCCCAGGCAGCCCGCCGAGGCCCGGACGGTGCCTGACCGGGCCAGGATGTCGTCGCGGCCCACGACAGGGTCGCCTGGGAGCCCGGCCCCCGAGACCAGGACGTGGAGGCCGGCCGAGTCGCGGCCTCGGACCTCCAGCCGGTCGATGGCGCAGAGGGCCACGTCGATGGCGGTGAAGGCGTCGACCGCCGCCGGTGACGGATCGGGACCGGCGAGGGCCCGCACCCGCCGGGCGCCGCCGAGCCGGTCGCTGTCGAGGGACCAGAGGTGGTCCTTCAGCTCGACGAGAAGGGCGTTGCGGCGCTCATGGTCACCCGCCACCGGTGGCCGCTGGACACTGTCGAGGCTGCCCTCCAGCTCCTCCAGCTGGGACCGGAGCCCGGCCACCTCGGCCGCCAACCGCTCGACGAGCCCCGCCGTGCCGAGCAGGACCCGAGCCCCGGCGTGACCCCGAAGGGCGCCGTCGACCGCCCGGAGCCGGCCCGCCGCCCGCGCCAGGCAGCGGTCGAGGTCGTCGCCCGCCTGTGCGGTGGCGACGCCGGCGGGTGGGACGGTGGGCAGGCCGGTGGCGACGCCGGCGGGTGGGACAGTGGGCAGGCCGTTGGTGGCGACGCCGGCGGGCAAGCCGCCGGGCAGGCCGGTGGCGACGCCGGACGGTGGGCCGCCGGGCAGGCCGGCGGTGGCGGCGGCCGCCAGGTCGCCCGCGGCGGACGCCAGCTCGGCGGACAACCAGGCCGCATGCGGGCCCGTCGTCGGCCCCGGGCGTCCCACCACGGCCACGATCCCGCACATCTCAGAACCTCCACGACGTAGCTGTCGATGCTCGCCACCGCCTCGACGCCGGCGAACCTTCGAGGGGGAGGACCTGGTCGGGTCGGTTCAATGGTCGAATCCAGGGCATGGGAATGGCAAACACGAACCGGGTCCACCAGGGTACCGGGTGCCCCGGTCCGGTTTCAGTTCATCGACGGATCGGGCGGGTAGTCGGCGAAGAGGGCGACGATCCCCGACTGGCGGCGCAGGACCTCCCGCCAGAGGTCGTCGGGAAGGGGCGACAGGGCGTCGGCGGGGTCGGCGTCGACCACGAACCACCCGCCGTCGGCGATCTCGGCCTCCAGTTGTTGCGGTCCCCACCCGGCATAGCCGGCGAAGATGCGCACCGCGGCCACTCCGGGCACCGCGTCGCCCGGATCCGCGTTCAGGTCGACCGTCCCCACCTGTCCCACGAGGGGGTGCCAGCCCTCGTTGGGCCCGGCCGACCCGGGATCGTCGTCGACCCGGGCCAGGCAGAGGGCGGCGTTGGGGCTGACCGGCCCCCCCAGGAACACCACGGACGGGGCGACCACCACCTCGGTCCAACCCGGCAGGTGCCCGGCCACGTCGATGTCGCTGGGCCGGTTGAGCACGACCCCCAGGGCGCCCTCGTCGGAGTGCTCGAGCACCAGCACGACGGTGCCCGCGAAGTTGGGGTCGCCGATGTTGGGGGTGGCCACCAGCAGCCGGCCCCGGTGGGTGTCGAGCCCCGGGATCTCCTTCACGACCGCGCCCCCACGGCCCGGGGGGCGGGTGTGGGGATCCGGTCGCCGGGCAAGGTGCTCAGGCCACGGACACCGAGGAGCGGTAAGGACGGTTGCCGGTCACCGGCACCAGGAAACCACACCGGTTGCCCGGAGGCCATGAAGAGAGGGCGGCTAGCCTCACGCCACGAGCATGGAACCGCAGCCCTCCGCCCCTCCGGTGGTCGCGGTGGTCGTGGCCAACGAACCGGGCGACTGGTTCGAGGAAGCCTTGGTGGCGCTGGGCAACCAGGACTACCCCAACCAATCGGTCCTGGTGATGGACGCCGGAGGCGACACCGGCGACCACACCCAGTGCGCCCGCCGGGTGGCGGCGATACTGCCCGACGCCTACCTGCGCCGGGTACCTTCCCGACCCGGATTCGCGGCCGCCGCCAACGACGTCCTCCAGACGGTGCAGGGCGCCTCCTTCCTGGTCTTCTGCCACGACGACGTGGCCATGGAGCCCGACGCCATCCGCCTCATGGTGGAGGAGGCCCTGCGCTCCAACGCGGGCATCGTCGCCCCCAAGGTGGTCGACTGGAACAATCCCGACCGCCTCCTCGAGGTGGGCCTGGTCGTCGACAAGACGGGGGCCTGCGCCTCGGTGGTCGACCGGGGCGAGCTCGACCAGGAGCAGCACGACGCGGTCAAGGACGTGTTCGCCGTCTCCAGCACGTGCCTGCTGGTACGCAGCGACCTGTTCAACGAGCTGGGCGGATTCGACGCCGAGATGGGCGACCACGGGGCCGACGTCGACCTCTGCTGGCGGGCCCAGGTGGCCGGGGCCCGGGTGCTGGTGGCCCCCGCGGCCCGCGTCCGCCACCACAACGGCAGCGCCCGGCACCCGGAGGACCCGGTCGACAAGGACGGCGTCCAGTCCCGCAACCACCTGCGCACCATGTTCAAGAGCTACTCGCTCATCACCCTCCTCCGGGTGGTGCCCCAGGCCATGGTCGTCACCCTGGTGGAGGCGGTGGTAGCCCTGTTCTCCCGCCGGTTCGGCGAGGCCCGCCAGCTCACCTGGGCCTGGTTCTGGAACGTCCGCCAGATCCCCAGGCTGCGCCCCCTGCGGCGGGCGGTCCGGCGCACCCGCGCCGTCCCCGACAGCGAGGTCCGGCGCCTGCAGGTGCGGGGCAGCGTCCGCCTCACCAACTACCTCCAGCGCCGGCTCCACGCCGAGGAACGGGCCCACGCCCTGGTGCTCGCCGGCCACGACCTGGTGGAGTCGGTGTGGCAGGGCCCGGCGCGGGCCGCCGCCGCCCTGCTGGGCCTGCTGGCCCTCGCCTTCCTGATCGGCAGCCGCGACCTGCTGACGGGACGTCTCCCGGCGGTGGGCCAGTTCGCCCCCTTCCCCCGCCCGTCCACCCTGCTCACCCACTACATCGACGGCTGGCGCACCACCGGCCTGGGCTCGTCGTCCGCCGCCCCGCCCATGCTGGGCCTCCTGGGGGTGCTCGGGACGCTGCTGCTGGGAGGCGTGGGCCTGCTCCAGAAGCTGCTCGTCCTGGGCGTGTGGCCCATCGCCGCCGTCGGCGCCTGGCGCTTCGGCCGCCACCTGGGATCGCCGCTGGGCCGCCTGGTGGGCGTGATCGCCTACCTGGCCGTCCCCCTGCCCTACAACTCCCTGGCCCGGGGCCAGTGGGGGGACTGCTGGCGTACGCCGCCGCCCCCTGGCTGTTGAGCTCGCTCCTCCGCCTGACCCGCATGGCGCCCTTCGATCCTAACTCCTCAGGGCCCGACTCCTCAGGGGCCGACACCTCGGGGGCCGGTGCCTCATGGGCCGGTCCCCCCGGGGACGGGGACCCGCCCGGATGGCGCGACATCCTGGTGCTGGGGGTGGGCCTGGCGGTGGTCACCGCCTTCGTCCCGTCGATCGCGCTGGCCCTGGTGGTGGCCGCCGTCGGGCTCGTGCTCGGCTCCCTGCTCGCGGGCCAGCCGGCGTCGGCCTCCACCGCCTTCCTCGGCGCCCTGGGGGCGGCCGTCGTGGCCCTCGTCCTGCTCGTGCCGTGGTCGGTCGAGCTGCTCCTGCCCGGGGGGTGGTCCACCATGACCGGCGTATCCCGCCTGCCGGCCGTGCAGCCGGGGCTGGGCGAGCTGCTGCGCTTCCAGATCGGCCCCATGGGCGCGGCCCCGTTGGGCTGGGCCCTGCTGGTCGTCGCCGCAGTCCCCCTCGTGCTGGGGCGGGACTGGCGCCTGGCGTGGGCCATCCGGCTGTGGATGGTCGCCCTGACCTGCGTCGGCGTGGCCTGGGCCGGCGGCCAGGGATGGATCCCGCTGCAGTTCCAGTCCCCCGACGTCCTCCTGGCCTTCTCCGCCGCCGCCCTCGCCGGGTCGGTCGCCCTGGGTGCGGTGGCCTTCGAGACCGACCTGCGGGGGGAGCGCTTCGGCTGGCGGCAGGCCGTCTCGGTGGTGGCCGGAGGCACGGTGGCCGCCATCACCCTCCCCGTGCTGGGCGGGGCGGCCGACGGCAAGTGGAACATGGAGTCCACCGACCTGGCCCGTTCGGTGGCGTGGATGGAGCCCGAGGCCGAGGCGGGTGCCTTCCGGGTGCTCTGGCTCGGCGACCCCGCGGTGCTCCCCCTCGACAGCTGGCGCTTCCAGGAGGGCGTCGGCTTCGCCACCTCCCGCGACGGGCCGCCCGACGCCACCGACCTCCTCCCGGGACGGCCGTCGGCCGCCACCGGGAGGATCGCCGAGGTCCTGCGGGTGGCCCAGGACGGCGGCACCGCCCGCCTGGGACGGCTGCTCGCCCCCATGGCGGTCCGCTACATCGTGGTACCCACCCAGCCTGCCCCCGGCGACTCGGCGCCCGGCGACTCGGGGCCGGGCGGCTCGGGCCCGGCGAGCGGGTCCGGCGACTCGGGGCCCGGCGGCTCGGGTACCGGCGACTCGGGGCCGCCGACGCCCGGCATCCCGCCCGGCCTCACCCGGGCCCTCGGGTCCCAGCTCGACCTGCGCCTGCTCCCGGCCGACGCGTCCCTGGCGGTGTACGAGAACACGGCCTGGGGCTCGGGGCGCGAGCTCGTCCCCCCCGCCGTCGCCGCCGGCCCGATCCCCACCGAACTGGGCGGTGGCGCCGACCTGGTCGGCGGCCAGGCCATCCTCCCCACGGGCGGCCCGGTGCGCTTCGAAGGGCCGGTCGGCGTCGCCGGCACCGTCTTGCTGGCCGAGAGCCCGTCGTCGAGGTGGTCGCTGCGGGTGGGGGGACGGGGCACCGACCGCGCCGACGCCTTCGGGGTGGCCAACGCCTTCGAGGTCACGGGTCCGGGCGAGGGCCGGCTGCGCTTCGACACGCCGATCCTGCGCTACGCCCTGGTGCTCCTGAACCTGGCCCTGTGGGTGGGCGCCATCCGGTTCCTCATGGTCACCCGCCCGCGGTCCCCCTCCGTCAGCCGGACCGACACCCCGGACGATGACGGGTAGCCGGCGGCTCCCGGCCCTGGTCGTGATCGCCCTGATCCTGATGGGCGGGGGGGCGATCGACCGGTGGGCCCGATCGTCGTCCGGCAGCGTCCCCGTCGACCCCGGCTCCCTCGACCGCGGCGCCGAGATCGCCCTGTCCGGGCCCACCGCCGCCCCCGCCTCGGCCCGGTCCTCGGCCTGGTACTGCACCGGCGCCACCGGCGACCCCGACGCGGTGGCCGACGGCACGGTCGTCGTGGCCAACGCTGGCGCCCGCCCGCTGCGGGCCGACATCACCGTCATCCCCATCGCCGGCGTGCCGGGCCAGAGGTCGCTCCAGGTCGCGGCCAACGACCGGGCCGCCCTCCGCCTGGCCGAGGTGGTGCAGGGCGCCCACCTGTCGGCCGTGGTCGAGCTCGACGGGGGTGAGGCGGTGGTCGAGCTGTCGACCACCGGGCCGGTGGGCACCAGCGTCACGCCGTGCGCCTCGTCCGCCTCGCCCGACTGGTACTTCGCCGAGGGGGTCACCACCCGGGACGCCACCGAGCTGCTCCTCGTCCTCAACCCCTTCCCCGAGGACGCGGTGGTCGACTTCTCCTTCACCACCGAGGAGGGGCAGGTGTCTCCCCAGGCGCTCACCGGCCTGGCGGTGCAGGGCCGGGGCATGGCCGCCGTCAACGTGGGGGACTACGTGCAGCGCCGGGAGTCGGTGGCCACCCGCATCAACGCCCGGACGGGCCGCCTGGTGGTGTCCCGGCTCCAGGCGTTCGACGGCACCGTCGGCCGCAAGGGCGTGTCGGTCGCCCTGGGCGTCCCCGCCCCCGCTCCCGACTGGTACTTCGCCGAGGCCCAGGTGGCCGACGGGCTCACCGAGCGCTTCCAGGTGTACAACCCCCAGCAGCTCGAGGCCCAGGTGGAGCTGGCCATCGCCCTCGACGACGGGGAAGCGGAGCCGCTGCGCATCACCGTGCCCCGGGAGTCGAGGGTGACGGTGGTGGCCAACGAGGAGAGCCGGATACCCAAGGGGGTGGGCCACGCCGTCACCGTGCGCAGCACCAACGGGGTCGACGTGGTGGTCGAGCGCAGCGTCGACTCCACCGGGGCCGCCGGCCGCTCGGGGGTGGGGTGGTCGCCGGGGGCCCGGGCCCCGGCCGAGCGCTGGGTCTTCGCCGTGGGCCAGGCCGACGAGTCGGTGGAGGAGTTCCTCACCGTGTACAACCCCGGGACTGCGTCGGGCCAGGTCACGGTGGCCGTGCTGGCCGACGGCATCCGCCGGGAGATCCCGGCCCTGCGCAACCTCGAGCTCCCGGCGGGCGGCCGCACGGTGGTGCGGATGGCCGACCACGTCCCGCTACCGGCGACGGCCCTGTCGCTCCTGGTCACCGGGACCCAGCCGGTGGTGGCCGAGCGCCAGCTCCTGGCTCAGGCGGGCGCGCTGGGCATGACCCTCACCCCGGGCATCGCCCTCCGGGAATGACGCCCGGAGGGCTTCTGATCGTCCGGAAGTGACATCGGAAGGGGGCCCCAGACCCCCCTCCGACAACCGCCGCCCGGGATGTCACCGACGATGCTCCCCGCCCCACAGGGCAGCGTCAATAGGGTCCCTGCGCACCTATCGCGCCGCCGGGAGGCCCGAGGGACCGGCGATACTGGCGCACCATGGAGCGGTTCGTCGTGGTCGCGGTGGTCGTGGTCGCCGCCGTCGTGCTCGCCCTCGTCGTCGAACGGCGCCGCCCCGACGCCCCCACCCAGGGGGAATGGCCGGTGCCCCGGCAGCTCGACCGGGCCGATTTCGACCGGGCGGACGCCCCCTGGCTGGTGGCCGTGTTCTCGTCGGCCACGTGCGACTCGTGCGCCACCGTCGTGCGCAAGTCGGCCGTCCTGGCGAGTCCCGAGGTGGCCGTCCAGGACGTCGAGGTCGGCGCCCGGGGCGACCTCCACCAGCGCTACGGGATCGAGGCCGTGCCGACCATCATCGTGGCCGACGCCGAAGGGGTCGTGCGGGCCTCGTTCGTGGGCCCGCCGTCGGCCACCGACCTGTGGGCCGCGGTGGCCGAGGTGCGGGAGCCGGGATCCAGCCCCGAACCCGAGTTGGGCCAGGCCGGCCTCGCTCCGGGTGCCCAGGGCGCCCGGGGCGCCCAGGAACCGTCGTAGTACCGTCCGACCATGGCCATGGCAGGTGTGGAAGAGCTCTTCCGCGCTCGCGAGCTCACCGCCAACCTGGTGCGCCGCGACCTCAAGGTCCGGCACCGGGGCACCTTCCTGGGCATGTTGTGGTCGCTCACCACGCCCCTGCTCTTCGTGGGCCTCTACTGGTTCATCTTCACCTTCATCTTCCAGGCGAGGGCGATCCAGGACGCCACCCGCGCCGACGGCACCGTCGTCCCCTTCGCCCTCTACTTCTTCGGCGGCCTGGTCATCTGGAACCTGTTCGCCACCGCCGTCGGGGCGTCGACGGGCAGCATCACCGGGTCCGGCTACCTGTTGGGCAAGGTGTACTTCCCGCGGGCCATCCTCCCGCTGAGCACGGTGCTGTCGGCCGTGGTCACCTTCGGGTTCGAGCTGGCGGTGCTGGTGGTGGCCACCCTGGTCTTCGCCGGCCTCCCCAATGCCCAGCTGCTCTGGCTCCCCGTGATCGTGCTGATCGCGACCGTCCTGTCGTTCGGCCTGGCCCTGCTCCTGTCGGCCGTCACCGTCTTCCTCCGCGACATGGCCCACTTCATCGGGGTGTTCCTCCAGCTGTGGTTCTGGGGGACGCCGATCATCTACTCGCTCCACATCCTCGACAACCGGCCCGGCCTGGTCCGGATCCTCGAAGCGAACCCGATGACCGGCATCGTGGTGTCGTTCCGGAACGTGGTGCTGCTCAACCGCCCGCCCGACTTCGGGCTGCTGGCCTACGACGCCCTGTTCGCCCTGGTGGGACTGGCCGTGGGGGCGACCGTTTTCGGTCGCTGGCAGAAGCAGTTCGCGGAGATCGTGTGACAGGCCGGCGGGCGTCCTGATGCGGGGCACGTCGGTCCCGACGATGATGACCCGGGTGGAGACGGCGCTGGTGCGAGCCGCCCGCCTGCCGGGCGGGGCGGGCGCGGGGGGACCCATCTTCGTGCACACCGAGGGGGACGACGAGCTGGGTATCGCCGGCCTCCGGGGCGGGGCCACCATCCTGGTGGAGCTGCCGTCGGGATCCGACCGGCCGGTGATCGGCCCGGCCATCCGCTTCGGCAAGCGGGCCGTCCGCCGCAGCCTGCGCTGGTACGCGGCGCCGCCCTGGGAGCAGCAGAACCGCTTCAACCACGCCCTGCTCGACCTGGTCGAGACCCTCCGCCTCCAGAACGAGCGCCTGCGGAACCAGGTGGAGGACCTCCAACGGCTCCTGCACGACGGCCACGACACACGCGACGAGGACCCGGGCGAAACGTGAGCGGCACCGATCGGGAGCGTCCGGAAACCACGGCGCCGTCGCCCGACGTGGCGCTGGCGTCCGACATGACGCCGGATCCCGAGCTGACGCCGACGCCCGAGCTGACGCCGGCGTCGGACACGGCGTCGGGTCCCGAGATGGCGCCCGAGATGGCGCCCGGTCCCGAGATTGCGCCCGAGATGGCGCCCGAGACGGCGCCCACCGCCGCCGGACCGCCGCGCGCGGTCGCCGTCGTCATCCTCACCTGGAACGCCCTGGCCTTCACCAAGCGGTGCCTCGCCGTCCTCCGGGACCTCACCGAGCACCCCGCGTGGCGCCTGATCGTGGTCGACAACGGCAGCGTCGACGGCACCCCCGAGTGGTTGGCCACCCAGGACTGGATCACCCTCGTCCGCAACAGCCGCAACCTGGGCTTCACCAAGGGCTGCAACATCGGCATCGCCGCCAGCCGGCCGGACGAGGACATCGTCCTCATGAACAACGACGTCATCGTCACCGACCGCCGCTGGCTGGCCAAGCTCCAGGACTCGGCCTACGCCGACCCGAAGCGGGGCGTGGTGGGCGCCCGGTTGGTCGACGCCCAGGGCACGATCCTGCACCTGGGGGCACTGATGATGCCCCTCACCCTCATGGGCCAGCAGATGGGGGGCGACGAGCTCGACGTCAACCAGTGCAACACCACCCGTTCCGTCGAGTCGGTGGTCTTCGCCCAGGCCTACATCCGCCGTGACTGCCTCGACGCGGTCGGCCTCCTCGACGAGGACCTGTTCGCCTATTTCGAGGACTCCGACTTCTGCCTCCGGGCCCTCCGGGCCGGTTGGGACGTGGTCTGCGAGGGCTCGGTGACCTCCGTCCACCACCAGAGCACGTCGACCAAGGAGAACAAGGTCGACTTCTGGTCGGTGTACGGCAAGTCCCGCAAGGTCTTCACCCGGAAGTGGGCCACGTGGCTCGAGCACGACCGCTACGACCTGGAGATGGCGTGGCACTCGGTGGTGCACCAGCCGATGGGCTACGGCGTGCAGTCCCGCCACCTCATGCGTGCCCTGCACTTCGCCGGTGTGCGGGTCGCCTACAAGAACGCCTACAACCAGCGGGACGACGTCACCGACGACTACCTCCTCGACGACATCATGAAGCGGGCGGTGAGCCCCGACGTCACCCAGGTGGCCCTCTGCCAGGCCGACGCCTTCTTCACCGTGAGCGGCCGCCACACCGTCGGCTGGACGATGCTCGAGGTCACCGGCCTGCCGCCGTCGTGGGTCGCCGGGTGCAACTCCATGGACGAGGTCTGGGTGCCGTCCTCGTTCAACGTGGACACCTTCCGCGACTCGGGGGTGACGGTTCCCATCCGGGTGATGCCTCTCGGCGTCGACGTCGACTACTTCCACCCCGAGATCACCGGCTACCGGCCGTCCACCCGCTTCACCTTCCTGTCCGTCTTCGAGTGGGGCGAGCGCAAGGCACCGGAGGTGCTGCTGCGGGCCTTCGCCGAGGAGTTCAAGGACTCGGAGGACGTGCTCCTGCTGCTCTCGGTGTTCAACCGCGACCCCGATGTCGACGTGGAGCAGCAGATCGCCGACCTCGAGCTCCCCCCGGGTGCGCCCGTCGTGGTCATGGTGAACGCCAAGTTCACCGCCCCCCAGATGGGGTCGCTCTACCGGTCGGCCGACTGCTTCGTGCTGCCCAGCCGGGGGGAGGGCTGGGGCATGCCGGTGCTGGAGGCCATGGCCTGCGGGCTGCCGGTGATCGCGACCCGGTGGAGCGGCCCCGCCGACTTCCTCCACGACGGCGTCGGGTTCCCCTTGGAGCCCCTCCGGCTGGTGCCGGCCGAGGCCCGGTGCCCCTACTACGCCGGGTTCGAGTGGGCCGATCCCGACGTGGAGCAGCTGCGGGCCCTCATGCGCCAGGTCGCCGACAACCCCGAGGCGGCCCGGTCCCGGGGCCTGGCGGCGGCGGCCGAGGTGGCGTCCAAGTGGACCTGGGCCCAGGCCGCGGCCAAGGTCAAGCAGCGCCTGCTCGAGATCGGCTGAGGCGGTGGCGGGGGACGGGGCGGGGGACGGGGTCGTCGTCGAGGCGGGGGGACGGGAGATGGTCGTCACCCACCCCGACAAGGTCTTCTTCGCCGAGCGGGGCGACACCAAGCTCGACCTCGTCCGCTTCTATCAGTCGGTGGAGGGACCCCTCCTGGCCGCCATGGGCGGGCGGCCGGTGCTGCTCCAGCGCTTCCCGAACGGGGCCGGCGGGTCGTCGTTCTTCCAGAAGCGGGTGCCCGAGACCCGGCCCGACTGGCTGGAGACGACGATCGTCAGCACCCCCAACGGCACCACGTCCCAGGCCCTGGTGGTGGCCGACCTGGCCCACGTGGTGTGGGCCGTCAACCTGGCCTGCCTGGGCTTCCACGTGTGGCCGTCGAAGGCGACCGACCCCGAGCACGCCGACGAGCTGCGCATCGACCTTGACCCGACGCCGGGCGTCACCTTCCCCATGGTCCAGGAGGCGGCCCGGGAGGTAAAGGCGCTGCTCGACGACGTGGGCGTGGTCGGCATGCCCAAGACCACCGGCAACAAGGGCATCCACGTCTACGTCCGGCTGCAGCCGAAGTGGACGTCGTACGAGGTGCGGTCGGCCGCGGTGGCGGTGGCCCGCGAGCTGGAGCGGCGGCGCCCCGACCTCATCACGGCCGCCTGGTGGAAGGAGGAGCGGGGCTCCCGCGTGTTCGTGGACTTCAACCAGAACGCCCCCCACAAGACCATCTTCGGGGCGTGGTCGGTGCGGGCCCGGCCCGGCGCCCAGGTGTCGACCCCGTTCGCATGGGACGAGCTCGACGCGGTGCATCCCGACACCTTCACCATCGCCAACGTGCCCGCCCGGGTGGCGGCGGGCGGCGACCCGTGGGCGGCCATGACCGCCGACCCCCAGTCGCTGGAGCCGCTGCTCGCCCTCCACCAGCGCGACCGGGCCGCCGGCCTGCTCGACGCCCCCTGGCCCCCCGTCTACCCCAAGATGCCGGGCGAGCCGCCCCGGGTGGCGCCCAGCCGGGCCCGCAAGGTCGCGGAGGAGGACGGATGATCGCCCGACCCCGGCTCGCCGGAGGGGCCGTCATCACGGCGCTCGCCCTGCTCGCCGGCGGGTGTTCCGACGACACCCCGACCACCACGGCCTCCCCGCCGACGACCGTGTCCCGGGGATCATCGGTGCCGACCACGGCATCGGGCCCGACCACATCGGCGGTCACCGCCACCACTGCCACGACCGTCCTCCCCGCAGCCGGCCCGTCCGTGGTCGACGACGTCCTCCGGGGCGGGGGCGACGCCGATGGCTACACCTACCAGGCCACGTTCCCCAAGCTGCAGGGCCTGGCCGACGCCACCGTCCAGGACGCGGTGAACGCCGGCATCCGGGCCGAGGTCACCGCCGTGGTCGACGAGTTCATCTCCGCGGCCAAGGAGTTCCCCGGTCCACCGGCAGAGCTGGGCGGCCAGCCCAGCGGCCTCACCGGCACCTACGAGGTGTCCCGCCTCGACGAAGGGTTGGCCAGCCTCCGGGTGCGGGTGAGCCAGTTCTTCGCCGGAGCGGCCCACCCGGGCGCGGTCATCCGCACCTTCAACTACGACCTCCGCAGCGGGGAGCGGCTGGCCCTGGCCGACCTGTTCACCGCCGGCTCGCCCTACCTCGACAGGCTCTCCGAGCTCTCCCGCCAGCTCTTGGCAGCCCAGCCGGGGTTCGAGGACCTCTCCACCTCCGTCCTGCGCGGCACCGAGCCCAAGGCCGACAACTTCGCCGGCTGGACCCTCACCGACCAGGACTTCGTCGTCACCTTCTCCGAATACCAGGTGGCGCCCTACGCAATGGGGATGCCCCACGTGAGCATCCCCTTCGCGTCCCTGCGTCTCCTCCTCGACCCCGCCGGCCCACTCGCCATCTACAACTGACGCGACGCCAACGGGCGGTTCACTCTGAACCGCATGCTCCATCCTCGTTTCCAAGGTCAGGAGTCTCCGCGGATACCAGGGCGGTTCAGGCAGAGTTGTCGACCTCGTCGACCATGGCCTGGCCGAAGGGGTCGTAGTGGAAGGTGCCGCCCTGCTTGATCCCGTCGCCGTCGGCCACGGCCATGACGTCGCCGTGGATGTTGGGGTAGCTCCACACGTCGCCCGCGGCCCTGGTGGTGAGCATGACGCCGCCGACCAGGCCCATGTTGCGCTCGAGGACCACGTTGGCGTCGGTCATGACGGACGAGGCGCTGTCGCCGGGGCGGAGAAGCCGTAGCGGGTGGTGGTGGTTCCGTCGCCTCGGCGGATGATGCGGTCGGTGGCGTCGCGCACGTAGGTCACGGTAGGCCCGCCGCTGACGGCGGTGCTCATGTGGCGGTCGGCCCCGTCATAGACCAGGGTCTGGTCGCCCAGGGTGGTGGTGTTGCCGTGGTCGTTGTAGACGGGGGTGCCCACCGCCGCGTCCGAGCTCGACAGGAGGCGGTCGCCCTCGTCGTAGCAGTAGGTCGTGGTCACGGCGTTGTCGACCATCTGGGCCCGGTTGGAGTTGAAACCGGCGATCTCCGGGTCGAGGTCGCAGCTGGCGCCGTTGTCCTCGTAGTCGTAGGTCAGGGTGTGACCCGGGACGCGGGCCGCCACCAGCCGGCCGGCGGCGTCGTAGGCCGAGTTGGCTCCCTCCGGGTAGTGGTCGGTGCCGTCGATGACCTCGTCGACCACCCGTCCCGCCTGCGAGCGCGACACCAGGTCGGTGGCCATGGGGGGGGTCGGCGGAGCCGGCCCAGGTGAGGCTCGTCGTCCGTCCCGCCTGGTCGCGCAGGATCTCGGCCAGATCGGTGTTGTTGCCGTAGTCGACGGTTTCCAGCTGGCCGCCGCCGTCGTAGTCCGCCGTCGCCACCGCCGGGCCGGCCACCAGCGCGCCGGCCGCGGCCAGGTGCTGGACGGTGGGGCGCCCGGCCAGGTCGTAGTCGGTGTCGCGCCGGCCCCCGGGGCCGTCGGCGGTGGTGAGGCGCCCGGGCTGGTCGTAGGTGTACGCGGTCTTCGGGACAATTGAAGCGGTCCTAGCCAGCGCAGCTCGTAGGTGTAGCCGGTAGACATCGCCAACCTCCGGGGTCGGTCTTACGACCCGCAAATCCCATGAACTGGGCGTCACCGACGCAATCGCCACTTGAGAAACGTCCGACCCGGACCCCGACTAAGACTCCATCCTGTTACCACATACGCTAGCGCTGCGATAATAAGCCACGGCAGCCAGGGGGAGTCAAAGAACCGAAACGCAATAATGAAGCTAAGTGGTACTTGGACGATTGCCCATAGCCAAGGGTGCTGGAGAACCCACTCATTCGTGCCCCTCATACTTCACTCCTTCCCGTGGGTTTCTTGGGTCCGACGTCGCCGTTTACTCGAGGCAGTGTGCGAGCAATCTCCGACGCGTTCGACACATACCTACCGCCAGCCTGCAGGGGTTCGACTAGTGTCGAAGGCTCCGGGCCCGTCAGCCAAAGCCGCTGCAGCGGCCTCAGATCCTGAAGGCGGATCAACGGCTGAGCGCGCCTCCTTCTACCGCCCGGGATCCGCACATACCTTTGTATCGAAACCTTCTGAGGATGTGGGCGCGAGTGTTGAAGAGTGCCTCATGGGAACAATCCTTTGCGCTTGCTCCAGCGCAGGGTACCAACGGTGATGACAGTCATAACGACTCCTAGTGCAATCGCGCGGGGTTCCCATAGTACGAGACCCCCGAGGAGAATACCAACCCCTCCAACTAGTGCAACTAGCGCGTGCGCAGTCAAATCGACTCGTCAATGATGAACCGCTCGATCGGCCCCTTGGATGCCTTACGGACGGCCTTACCTAAATCAAACACATCAATAAGGCGATCAATGTTTTCGACGACATGTCTATCGACCCCTCCGTCCTTCAAGAACTGGTACACAGCTCCAGCCACACATCCCAAGGCGGCGGCTCCGGCTGCAGCCTCAGGTCCAGCTATCGCCCCTACGGGTGCACTCGTGGCGGCTTCGACAGCGCACGCCCGGAACATGTTCTCGAAGGAGATGTTATCTACGGCCCGCAAAAAGCCCCTGGCGACGCTCCGGCAAACTTCAACTCGCCGAATCTTTACATGACTATTGATGTGATTATACCGTAGTTCAGTTACGTGCCGGGCTACGCCCGTCACGCAGAAATTGCCCCCCAAGTCGAGGCCATTTACGGGATCACCTGCGGCGTAGTCGTAGTCGTTCGCCGACCCGCCCTCCACGGGATGTGTGCGTGAGTTCGGGGACGGCCCTGGGCGGGAGGGCGGCCACGACTCGCCTGCCAGATCGGGTGACGCGTCGGACACCCCGTAGGACACGCATTCAGGTCCGGGGGGTCGTAGATGAGTTCCGAGTCGTCGTAGGTGGCAGCTGAGAGGAGGGCGATCGCCTTGAATCGGCATCCGCTGCACCTGCGATTCCACTATGGAAGTTCCCGCACCAACTGAAGGATCCTCGCCAGCTTCGGATTCGTGTTCGCCAGCTCGTCGATTCGCTCGCTGGCACCCGGCCGCATCTGGAGCTGACCTAAAGGAAGATCACCTACCCGCCATAGCGAGTCATTATCGTCAGGGACGCGCTCAACCAGTGCCATTACTATGTCCCAATGGCCCGCGTCGTCAAAGTCTCCGAAAACCACGGCCATCCATGCCCACTGGTAGTCGAACGACGAAGTAGTCAGATAGGCGACTGCACCATCGACGAGCTCGTCGGCGCTGAAGAAGACGAGTGGGCTGAGTTCTTGACAACCTGCCAACTCCACCAGCGCTGCCGCCGCCCAAGGCGAACTGCTTTTCTGAGCAGCGAGCTCGCTGAGCGCCTCAAAGCCCATGCTGTCGAAGGCTGGGTCCACAAACTCGCGCACAACGACCCCGAGACCGCGCCATGGGTCGTCGAACCCGAGGCCGATTGCTATCCGTTCGACGGAGGCCGCATCTGGTATCTCGACGGGACCGTTTGGCGAAGGCATCCCGCTTAGAATGCCCAGTTCCACGGATTGAGGGTTGACACCACTGCTGCAGCTCCCACTGCGAAGCCAATGGCGACTTTTCCCCATGGGATGCTGATACCGAAGTTAGACAAACCGCTCCAAGCGGCGTTCACATCTGCCTGCGTTGGCGCGACCAGATCGTAGGCAGCCGTCTCAGCGTCCATGAAGTCGTCATCATCCGGAGGATCGCAGCCGTCCTTCCAGAAGTTTCCAATCTCCTTTTGTAGGCTCCCCTGCTGTTCAGAGAACGCCTTCAAGTGCGTAGGCCAGTTGAAGTCCGATCGTTGCCCGTAACGGTAGAAATCACCGAGCCGAGGCATGAGACCGTGGGTGCCCTTGTTGTTGAAGTCTCGCTTGTTGCGAAAAGCTAGGTCGTAGATCTTGGCGAGCCTCGACTTGCAGTCGGTGCCGGAGAGGTCGAACCCGTTGACCGGGTCAGAGACGTAGGCGTAGTCGTTGGCACACCCGCCCTCCACGGGATATGTGAGGTGAGTTCAGGCACGGCTTTCGAGCAGAAGGTGGCGATGGGACTCGCCCGTTGAGCGCCGAGGTTTTGCGATGGCGCGCTGTGGCCGAGCGCGTGCGGGCGTGGGGTGTCGTAAGGCATCGTGGGTGTCGTAGGCGAGGAGAGACCGCCCCGGCTGCGAACGCGCAGGCGAACCCAATCGTCTGTGGGTAGCGAGGCGCACGTGGATACCTGACCACAGACACGACACAAGTGAGTAGCCGCAGCAGCATTAGCATCGGCTAAGGATCCCGGCGCCCTAGCCAAAGCTCCAAGAGTATCGCGAGCCCCACTGGGAGGCCGATGAGCAAACCATAGAGCAGGGGTTTGAATAGGGCCGAATCCTTGTCAATCAGCGACAAGAGGCCAAGCACTGGGACGAAGAGCGCCAGCATCAGGACGCCCCCAATCGCCCCAAAGAACATTCGCTTGCGCCGTTCACCAAGTGTACGAGCCCGGCGGTACCCGTGGCTCATTGCCGCGGTCCGCCTTCTGGGTCGATTGAACACGCACTGCTAATGCCGGCGGAGGCCGTACGACGGACGGCCCCTGCGCCTGTTGGTCCAGCGCCTGCGCCGACAGCGGCCGCGACTCCGTTGCAAAAGCCACTCGCTGGCTCAGCAGATACGAAATAGAGACCCGCAGCCGTCACCCCTGTGAACAGCGAGACGGCACAGCCGACTCCTCCCACGCACGCAATCGCCGCAAGAGTGCTTACTGTGCTGAGCACGCCAGCAACTCGACGGACGACAGCACGGTTCTCCTGGACCACCTTCGCAGCCTCCTTGACGGGTGCGACAGCGGCGTTCCCCTTGCAATAGTGACTCCCGTCTTCTCGGGTCCGGTGCAGGAAGGGCGGACACGGTCCCTCGCCGCTCAGATCAAACTGGTTGACCGGATCCCCGTTCGAGTAGTCATACGAATTCGCCGACCCGCCCTCCACGGGATCAACCTCGAGGAAGCGACCAAGCTCCGGCACATACTGCCTGGCCCCCATCTCGATGGTGGCGATTCCGGTGGCGTGCTCGAGGGGACGCTGGTGCTGGCCCAGCCAGCCGTAGTCGAAGTTGCCGGGTGAGTTGTCGACCACCGGTGGGACGAGAACCACGCCGAAGGGGTCGTAGGACATCGTGGCGCCCTGCTTGACCCCGGCGGTGTTGGCGGTGGCTACGACGTCGCCGTGGATGTTGGGGTAGCTCCACACGTCGTTGACGCCGAGCAGGCCGGCCCGCTTGCTGAGCAGCACTCCCCCGGCCAGGCCGATGCTGCGTTCGAGAGGGGCGTTGGCGGCATCGAGGGTGAACGACGACGAGTCGCCGGGACCGGCGAAGCCGTAGCGGACCTCGGCGGTTGCCTCCGTGCGCCTGACGATGCGGTCGGTGGCGTCGCGCACGTAGCGGACGGTGGCCCCGGCCGTGACCCGGGTCTCGGTGTGGCGGTCGGCGCCGTCGTAGAGCAGCTGCTGGGCGCCGAGGAGGGTGGTGTTGCCCCGGGGGTCGTAGGACGGGCTGCCGACAGTGGGGTCGGAGCTCGACACCAGGCGGCTGGCGGCATCGTGGCAGTAGGTGGTGGTGACGGGGGTGCCGGCGTTGCGGACCATGGAGGTCCGGTTGCCGTTGAGGCCGGCGGACAAGGACGAGAAGGCGCACCCGGCAAGGTCGTCGGTGTACCCGTAGGTCAGCGCCTGGCCCGGGACCGAGGCGCCGGTGAGGCGTCCGGAGCCGTCGTAGGTGAAGTTGTAGTTGCCGGTGCCGGGGTTGGCGTCGGTGCCGTCGATGGTCTCGTCCACCACCCGCCCCGTCTGGGAGCGCTCGACGTCGTCGGCGGCGATGGCCGAGCCCAGCAGGCCCGTCCAGGTCAACGAGTCGGTGCGGCCGAAGTCGTCGTGGACGACGGCCAGGGCGGAGCCGTTGGCGTAGGTGGCGGTGTCCAGCTCGCCGTCGGTGTAGTGGGGGTCGGCCACCGGTGCCAGGAGGGCAGGGTCGTCGAGATGCTCCTTGTCGAGCTGGCCGGCGTCGTCGTAGACGAAGTCCCGGCGACCGGCGGGGCCCTGGCTGAGGGTCATGCGCCCGGCCTGGTCGTAGGAGTACGTGGTGGTCTGGCCCCACACGTCGCTGTAGGCGACGACCCGGCCCAGCAGGTCGACGGTACTGGTGATGGTGCCGGCGGGGTCGGTGACGCTGGAGATGAGCGGGTTGCCGTCGTTGACGGTGGCAGGAAGGGCTCCGGAGGGCGTGCCCACCGCGTGATCGTAGGTGACGGTGCGGCCGGGCTCGGTGACGTTGGGGGTGACGTTGGCGTTGATGTGGGCCGGGTAGACGGCGGTCAGCACTCGGCCCCGGCCGTCGTAGGCCACGCACGTGCTGTCGCCGCCGATGGTGGTCTTCACCGTGCGCCCGGCCCAGTCGTAGACGTAGGACTCCGTTCGTCGGACGCCGGCGCCCTGGTCGGGTTGGGTGAGGGACTTGAGGGCGCCGGCCTGCACGACGGTGGCGGAGCCGGTGCAGCCGGCCGAGGTGTCGGTGCCGGCCCACCAGCCGTAGTCGGTGCCGGCGGTGGTGTCGGTGGCGGCGCCGGGCTGGAAGCTGGAGACGGGCATCATCCGGCCCCCATCCTCGTAGGTCATCTTGCCCACCAGCGCCACCCCGGCCGGCGCGCCCAGGTCGGAGGTGGACGAGCTCGCCAGCCCGGCAGCCTTGGGGATGAGCGCGGCGGTGCCTTCGGCGGGCCGGCCGTAGGTCGTGCCCGAGACCCGGGTGGTGTTGTCGGTGGGGCGGTCGTCGACGGTGCCGGCGGTGGCCAGGGAGTAGCGGGGGGCGACGGAGGCCGCCGGCACCGCCCCGCTGGAGCCGCCGGGCGGGGTCCAGCGCAGCTCCACGGCGGTGGCGCCGGAGGTGGGGGCCTCGTAGTCGAGCCGGATGCGGTGGCGGCCCACGCCGAGCGACGGCGAGGCCGGGCTGGGGACCACCGCCGTGGTGAGGCGGTTGCCGGTGGCGTCGACGACGAGGACGTCGTCGACGAAGAGCTGGCCCCCGCCGGTCAGCGACAGGGCGAAACCATGGGCCCCGGCGGCGGTCACGTCGAGCTCGCCCGTGTAGCGGGCCGACCAGTTGTTGGCCGTCAGGTCGGGGGGCAGGGCCGCAGGCGACACGGGCAGGGGGCTGCCGGAGCTGAGCGGGACCAGGTCGTGGTCTGCCGGCCCGCCCCGCACGCCGGCGACACTGCCCCCGGCCAGGGTGCGGTTGTCCCAGTAGGTGGCGGCCAGGCCCGCCCAGGCGCTGGCCGGGCCGGCGTCGTCGCTGTCGTAGGCGGTCAGGGCGTGGGCCATGGTGGTGGGACAGGTGGGGCTGTAGCCGCTGTAGCAGGCGGACACCAGGGCGGGGCCGAAGCTCTCCGTGGGCCGGCCGCTGGCGTGGGCCCGCACCGCGTCGCCGTCGTAGGTGGTGACGGTGCGCCGGTCGGCGGGGTCGGTGAACGACACCAGGTTGTCGGCGCCGTCCCACACCATGGCCGTGGTCAGCTCGGCGGTGGTGGCGCCGGTCCGCTGGGTCTGCGAGGTGGTGCGCCCGAGGGCGTCGAAGGCGACGCTGCGGTTGGTGCCCGACAGGCCGTCGACGGTCACCGTCGCGCCGGTGGTGCTGTAGCCGTAGCGGTGGCCGGGGCGGGCCAGCTCGACGCCCGCCCCCGAGTTGGGCACCGGCAGGGCGACGGAGTCGACCTTGCCGGCCACGTAGGCGATGACGGTGCGGGCCTTGCCGGAGACGTCGCCGGCCACCCCCGCCCGCAGCGCGTCGTTGGCCAGGGGCGAGCGGATGCTGGTCATCTTGCCACCGGTGTAGAAGAAGTCGGTGGTCACCGGGGCGGGGGCGGCGACGGACGACGCGATGGCGGGGCTGGCCACCGCGCCCGGGTCCTCGACCTGGGTCAGCTGGCCGGCTGCGTAGCGCAGCACCGTCTTGACCGCCCCCGCCGGGTCCCAGTAGTCGATGCGGCACAGGGCGTAGGGGGGCGGGGGGCCGAAGCCGGCCAGCACCGGGCACTCGGTGGCCGAGGAGGGGTCGGGGTCCGTCGCCGGGTAGCTCTCGTTGAAGCTCTGGTAGTGCAGGTCCATCGACCGGCCCGACAGCGGGTCGTTGATGCGCACCAGGCGGGACCCGTTGCCCGGATCGGACGCGTAGTTGAAGCTCCGGCTGGAGGGGGAACCGTCGTCGGTGGCAACGCTGGCCGAGACGATGTTGCCGCCGGGGTCGAAGCCGTAGGTGGTGCCGTCGGCTGCCTGCAGGCTGAGGGAGCCGCCAATGTCGAGCGACAGCACCCCGTCCTGCTCCGGCGGGGGCACGAAGCCCCCGGCCCGGCCCGAGTAGACGTGGGGGGCGCCGGAGGCGTCAGTCAGGATGACGTGGTCGTCGACGACGCGGGCCGAGGCGTAGGCCAGGCCCGGCGACAGGGTCCAGCCCACCGGCAGGGGCGGGGTGGCGGCCCCCAGCCAGGACGGGTCGAGGGGGGCGAGCTTGGTCGCGCCGGCGGTGCCGTAGGGGCCCTCGACCCAGACGCTGGCCAGGGCGCTGCCGGTGATCTCCATGTACTCGACCCGGAGGGCCAGCACCTCGCCGGCGGTGGCGGCCACGGCGCTGGCGTAGGTGCTGGCCGCGCCCGAGGCCCACCGGTCCAGCACCAGGACCTCGGCCCCGCCACTCTTGCGCACCCACACCCGCACACCGTCGTCGGTGGACGCCCAGAACTTGTAGTTGCCGGCCACCGGTACGGTGACACTGGCCGTCCAGCGCACCAGGAAGTTGTCGGCCCACACCCCCCCGCCGGGCCCGCCCGGGCCCCAGGCGAAGTCGATGGTGGGGTCGCGGCGCTCCATGACCACGGCGTCGTTGAAGACGTCGTCGTTGTTGGCGTCGTTGTAGTAGCTGCCGGTGGCCGCCCCCGTCGCCAGGGGGGTGGAGGAGTTGTAGGCGTAGCCCGCTCCGGCGGGCGAGGAGGTGCCCGCCAGCAGGTTGCCCGACACCAGGTTGGTGCGGGCGGGGCCGATGGCGTCGTAGGGGGCGGCCGGCTCGGCCCCCAGGTGCAGGTCGACGGTGAAGGCCCACTCCCAGTCGGGCATGACGATGCTGTCGGTGTTGTGGTGGTCCCACGTCCACACGTGCCACGAATAGGCCAGGCCGTCGATCAGGGTGCCGGCCGGCACCTGGTAGGAGGTCGCGGTCTGCCAGCCCGACTCGATCGCGTGGCGCCCGGTCTCGGCGTCGCCGTTGCCGTCGCCGTCGTCGACGGTGTCGGCCGTGGCCCGGAACCAGTACCACACCGTGTCGCCGTCGGCGTCGGTGGCGGCAGTGGCGGCCAGCGTCGGCGTGGTGGTCATGATCCGGGCCCCGTCGGCCGGCGACCCCGTGGCGTCGGCGGTGGCGATGGTGGGGGCGCGGTTGTAGGTGATGGCCAGGAGGGGCGAGGCCGGCCCGGCCAGGCCCGACACGGGCCTGAGGTAGTCGCCGGAGTAGAAGACGTGGTAGTTGGCGGTGGCGGTCTCGTTGGCCGAGCTGGTGCCGGCCGACAGGCCGATGCCGTTGTTGGCGGCCCCGTCGCGCAGCCAGCGGCTGGCCAGGGGGGTGATGTCGACATAGTCGTAGTCGGGGGTGCAGGTGCTGCCGGCGTGGCTGTTGTGGGCGAAGGAGCGGGTCATGGCCGCCCCCTCGGCGAAGGGCTGGGAGTTCCACGTGGTGGAGTTGGTGAACGCCCCGGCCAGGCCGTAGGCCGTCAGCGGGGTGGGCGTGCACCCGCTGCCCGAGCCGGTGGAGGAGTTGTAGCCCCACAGCGTGGAGTTGGTGACCCGCACCGCGGGGCCGGTGGGCAGCGAGGACAGGTCGAAGTACAGCAGCGAGCGGGACAGGTACACGCCGTCGGAGCCGACCAGCAGCGACGGATCACCGGAGAACGAGTAGTCGGCGTACTGGCCGGTCGTCATGTTGGCCGCCACGAAGGTGTCGCGGGCGCTGCCCTCCACCTTGCGGGTGATCGTGGTCGGATCCATGCGGACCGGAAAGGCCCGGCCCGGCGTCCGCAGGAACTCGGGATCCATGGACACCTCGACCACCGCCACGTCGGCCGCCGGCGGGGGCAGGGTGGTGGGAACCGTGGTGGTGGCCGGCACGGTCGTCGCCACGGTGGTCGTCGTCGTCGCCCGGCCGTCCTGCGGGGCGGGCCCGACCTCCCCGTCAGGCGTGGCCCCGTCGGGCGTGGCTCCGTCGGGGGTGGCCTCGGGGGCCGCCTCGGCGGGGGCCGGCGGCGGGGGCTCGGCCTCGGCCGGGGCGGCCATGTCCACCAGGTGGACGACGACGGGGGTGCTGTGGCCCGGCCCGGGGACGGGGCTGGCGTCGAAGGCCAACCCGTTGGCCAAGGTGGCCACCACCTCGCCCTTGGCGTCGACGAGCTCCACGCCCGCCTGCGCGTCACGGGCGCTGACCCCCTCGGGCAGCACCAGCTGCTCCCGGTAGGAGGCGGCGGCGTCGGCGTCGGGCAGGACCACCGTCTCCTTCACGCCGTCGGGGGTGGGGGTGAGGACCAGGTCACGGCCCCCGGGCAGGGCCCGGGCGTAGGTGGCGCCGTCGGCGGTGGCGGTGCCGGCCACGGGGGCGGCTTCGGGGTGGCGGATGACGAGGGGCCCGGCCGAGGTGGCGATGGTGGCCACGTCGCCATCGGCCCTGGCCCCCATGGTGGCGGCCCCGGGGGCGTCGGTGGCCACCAGCGTGCCGTCGCGGTTGGCCACCACCGACAGGTCGAAGTCGCGCCACTCGCCCGACGGGCTGCGGTAGCGCAGGGGTCGGGTGGACAGCTCGACGGTGTTGGTGCCGTCGGGGTTGTCCCACAGCTTCTCGGTGGCGGTTGTCCTGTCGTTGTCCACCGTCGACCGGGCCGGGTCGAACGACGCCACCTTGGGCTCGGCGGCGCGGGCCTCGAGGTCGGACGGATGCGGGGGAGGACTGCTGAAGTCGCCGGTGGCGATGCGGGCCTCGGGCTCGGGCGCCGGCTCCGACGCCAGTGCCGGCAGGTCCTTGACCGGCTTGGGCTTGGTCTCCTCGCCCGCCGCCGGCCCCGCCACCAGGGCCTGGGAGCCGAGCATCGTCAGCACCGCCAGCGTTGCGGTGAGAACACCCCGGCCGACGCCTCGCGTCGTGGTCCTGCGTCGCTCGGACATCGATGTCTGCTTCCCGCCGAGGTAGCACACGGTGTCAAGCGCCGTCGCCGATCGACATGGGCTCCCGCGCCTTTCTGCGAACGGCAGAGGGCTTCGCGGGTGCTGCCCGTCACCCCCGACCGTACTCCCAGGCGCAGGATCCGGCAAGTATTATTTGCGGCAAACGTTTGTAGCGGAACGGGTCGGCGACCCGGTATCCTTGCCTGCGCGACGGGCTCGACCCGGCGCCGAACACGGCGCCGAGGAGGCACGATGGCCGGAAGCGGACCGCACGACGAGCTGGTGGAGGCCCTCGACACGCTGCTCGTCGTGCTGCGGGAGAGCGCCAAGCGCACCCAGCTGGCCATCCGCCAGGCGGAGGCCATCCGCCGGCTGCATCTGGGGGGCCGGACCTGCCGGGAGATCTTCGACCGTGACGAGCGCTCTCTGATCCGCCAGGTCACCCGGGACAACGTCGACCAGCTGGTGCAGGCCAGCGCCCGCCTGCGATGGGCGGAGGCGAAGGCGCTGCATGCCGAGGGCATGACCATGGACAAGATCGCCGCCCTGTTCGGCCTGACTCGCCAGCGGATATCGGCCCTGCTGAAGGAGACGGGGGACCTGCGGGCCGAGTCCCGGCGAGCGACGCGACCCGCGAATCCCAGCACGACATAGAGCAGGCGCTCGCAGGCTGCTCCACGAGATCCCCTTTGGGTCCGTCCGCCCCCTACTTGTACCTGCGCGCCCGTGTCCCGCCCGACAGCGGCATGTTTGTCGCACTCGAAGGGACGTGGATCCGGACGTCCGAGGCCGAATCACGGCCCTTCGGTGGTTTGAAACCGTCCTGACGGGCGGATGGCGCCCGCGGGGCCGGGGCGGGTTACGAACCGGGGAGGTCGACGTACCCGACACGGACCTGAGAGTCCGCAGCGGACGCCACGGGTGCCGGCACGCGCGTCGGCCTGAACGTTGTCTATTGCGCCAGTCCTACCGGGACCCCTACTCCAGCTCGTCCTCCGCGATGACGAGCCGTGCCAGGCGCTTGGGCGCCACCAGGCAGTACGAGGTGCGCACCCACTCCTCCACCTGGCGCCAGCGGTCGTCGTCGGCGTCGGGGGCCAGGTCGAATGCCACCCACCCGTGGCGGCCGAGGCCGTAGCCGGTGGGGTGGACGTCGGGGTCGGTGGCCACCACCGCTACCGCCTCCTCCTTGGGCAGCTTGAGGCTGAGGTTATGGGCCTGCTGGTCGGAGAAGACGAAGTTCTTGCCGTTCACGCGGAAGGTGGGGTGGTCGTCCCATGCGGCCACGTCGACCCGCACCGCCTCCGGCAGCCGGGCGACGATGGCCTCCAGCCGCTCCATGTTTCCCACCGGCTCAGGCCTCGTCCGGCCGGCCGGGGCCGGGGCCGTGCCCGTGCCCGTGCCCAGGCCCACGCCGCGCCTCGACCGCCGCCAGCACCGGGTCCAACAGGCGACGGGCGGAGCGGAGGGGGGCGGTGACCCGCCACGACAGGGTGCGGCGGATGGCCTCGGCCTCGGACCGGTCGGCGGCCACCGGGTCGGGCGGCACGACGATGGGCATGCGGGTGTAGCGCCGAGTGACCGGCAGGTCGTCGAACGTGCACAGCAGGTTGTCGACCGGTCCGTGGATGCCGTTGTCGTAGAGGAAGTCGTAGATCTCGGCGGGGGTCGCCACCCGGCACAGGTCGCCGTCGACCCGGTCCATCACGAACACGTGGGGGAACAGCTGCATGATCCGGGCCAGGGCCACCTGGGGGAGCAGGCTCTGGTGGATGGTGAAGCCGAAGGTGTTGAACTCGAGGACGGTGACGGGCCGGTAGGTGGCGAGCGTCTTCTCCGCCCCGGCCAGCACCGACAGCTCGGCCCCCTCCACGTCGACCTTGACGAAGTCGACCCGGTCGAGGCCGCGGTCGGCCACGAACTCGTCGACCGTGGTGGTGGCGGCCTCGAACGTCTGCGAGCCGTAGGACTCGGAGGAGAGCAGCGACGCCTCGTCGGACGAGAAGGTGCCGGCGCTGAAGAACGAGAAGTCGTGGAAGACGACGGTGCCGGTGGTGTCGCTCACGGCCAGGTTGGACGCCTCCACGTTGGCCGCCCCGTTGGCCTCCAGGTTCGACCGGAGATGGCCGAAGGTGGCGGGCGACGGCTCGAAGGCGTAGACCCGTCCCTCGGGGGCCAGGGCCGCCAGGCCCAGGCTGTAGAGGCCGATGTTGGCCCCCACGTCGAGGCAGACCGCGTCCGCCTTCACGTGGGCCTTGATGGCGACCAGGACCGAATCGGTGACGTCACCCTCCTCGGGGATGCCCCGGTAGTAGTCGTCCCCCTCCCCGCCGGAGACGGTGAACGGGCGGCCGTAGATCTGGACGGACTTCGACATCTCCCCGCCGTGTCTAGCCCAGCCGCCGCCGGGACGGGAGTTACAGTGTCGATCCGGCCCTCCGGACGCACGAGGGGCCGTCCCCCGCCCAGGAGTGAGTTGCGAACCATGTCGGTGTCCCCCCACGGTGGCTGAAGGCCAGGCCGCATCCGCGGGCCCGGTGCTGGTCACGGGCGGGGCCGGCTTCGTCGGCCGGGCCGTGCTGCGCGAGCTCCAGGCCCGGGGCCACTCCGGCGTCGCCGCCCCCACCTCGGGCGAGTTCGACCTCACCCTGCCGGGCGACGTGGAGGCCATGTTCGAGAAGTACCGGCCCGAGCTGGTGATCCACCTCGCCGCCCGGGTGGGGGGCATCGGCGCCAACCAGGCCCGCCCGGCCGAACTGTACCTGGCCAACCTCATCATGGGCACCTACGTCATCGAGGAGGCCCGGCGCCAGGGCACGCCGAAGCTCCTGGTGGCGGGCACCATCTGCTCCTATCCCAAGTTCGCGCCGGTGCCCTTCCGGGAGTCCGCCCTCTGGGACGGGTACCCCGAGGAGACCAACGCCCCCTACGGGATCGCCAAGAAGGCCCTGCTCGTCCACGCCATGGCGAATCGCGCCCAGTACGGCCAGAACGTCGTCTACGTCATGCCCACCAACCTCTATGGCCCGGGGGACAAGTTCCACCCCGACGTGTCCCACGTCATCCCCGCCCTCATCAAGAAGTGCGTCGACGCCAGGGAGGCGGGCGAGAGCGGGATCGAGATCTGGGGGACGGGCTCGGCCAGCCGCGAGTTCCTCTACGTCGACGACGCCGCCCGGGGCATCGTCGACGCGGCCGAGCACTACGACAGGGCCGAGCCGGTCAACCTCGGCTCCGGCGAGGAGGTGCCGATCCGCCGCCTCGCCGGGCTGGTCGCCGAGGCGACCGGCTTCGAGGGTGACTTCCGGTGGGATGCCACCAAGCCCGACGGCCAGCCCCGGCGCCAGCTCGACACGAGCCGGGCAGCCGAGCTGTTCGGCTTCCGGGCGTCGACTTCGCTGGCCGCCGGCCTGCGCACGACCGTCGACTGGTACCTGGCCAACCGCCACGAGGCCGAACACCGCAGCCGCTGACCTGGGCAAACGTTGCCTGTCGGCCCCGCTGCCCAGGGGCAGCGACCTTCAGGCCGTGACTCGACTGGGCTGGTAACGCAGAGCGACCGCCCCCTTCCGGAACTCCTGACGGCCCACGAGCTTCAGCTCGAGGCGCTCGCTCAGGCCGGCGAACAACGTCGGCCCGTGGCCCGCCACGACGGGATGCACGACAAACTTGTACTCGTCGATCAATCCCAGGTCCGCCAAGGCCAGCGGGAGGGTCACGCCGCCCACGTACAGGCCACGGCCAGGCTTCCGCTTGAGCTGCCGAACGGCTTCCCCCAGGTCACCCTGCACGAGCTCCGCGTTCCAATCGACCCGGTCCAGGGTGCTTGACACGACGTACTTCTTCGCCCCGTCGATCTTCCGGGCGAACGGGAGCATCCAATCATCCATCCAGTCAGGCCATGTCCCCGCCGCCGTCTGCCGCCACGCCGCCTCCATCATCTCGTAGGTCACCCGGCCGAAGAGGAGGGCATCGGCTCGTCCCAGCTCGTCGGCGAAGTGGTTGTGCAACTCCTCGTCCGGCTGGATCACCCGGTGATCGCAGCAGCCGTCGAGAGTGACGTTGATCGAGTATCGGAGCGGTCTCACAGGTTGCACTCCCTTGCTGCCGTCGCAGGCACCAGGCGGACCGTAGTCAGACCGGCGTCGCCATTATTTCTCATCGGTCCCCCGGTCGGATCTGCTGGAAGGCGCGACGATCACGCACCCGTAGCACCGAAGGGACCGACGCCCTGCCCGTAAGTGCCGCTCGGCCGCTCTGGTCGCTGCCTTCATGTTCCGACAGTCGCTCTACCCGTGGAGCGACAGTCCCGGTGTATTCGAGAAGACGTTGTCGGCGGTGAGAAGTGGTGCGCCGATGTGAAGCGCCGAGGCTGCGATCCACAGGTCGTTGGCGTGGGCCCGATTGTGAAGTGGGTGACCCACTCCACGACAGGCAAACCGGAGCTCGGCGAGGGTCGAGAGGAACCGATCGCTGATGGGAACGACGGTAGTTGCTTGGATCGACTGATCGAGGCGGTTGCGGCGCGCCTCGCCCCATCCGGCCACGAGGGCGCCATATCGGAGCTCGCTCACGGTGACAGCGGCCAGGAAGATCTGGTGCCCGGCCATCAAGCCCATCTGCGCCTCGAACCGAGGCCGCCTGCGACAGCTGAGCGACGCGCTGAACACGCCAGTGTCGACGACGACTCTCACGAATCGAGGGCAGCGGCGAAGGCCTCGTCCTCGTCGTCGGACAACTCCTCGATCAGGAGTGCGTCGATAGAAGCCAGAGCCGGAGCGGCCGCGAGTTGATCGTCGGTCAGATCACCCGGCAACAGCGCGGTGCCGTGCGGGGCATCGTGCCGGTGGCCGGCGGCGTCGCTCACGCCGACCATCGTACGCCCGAGCTGCGTTCAGCCGCCGGCGACGAAAGCGGACGCCATAGGCAGCGTGGCGATCGAAGTTCTGCCCGCGCCGGTCGTAGATCGTCGTTGTCCTCGGGTCTAAGTGCCGGGCGCTCAGCCGGCCGGTATGGGACCCGGGAAGGTCGCCAGCGGCCTGCCGTGAGGGTCGGGTGCGGCCTTGCCCGTCCGGCGTCCTGACCCGGTCTGAGAACTCCCGACACCCTGTCCTGCCATGCTGGCATCGTGGCCGGCGACGAACCCAGAGCATCCCGAACAGCGACGGTTCTCGCCGAGCGGCTGACGCACCTAGACGACCCAATCGTCGCCTCCCTCAACCACTGGGTCCGGCAGCTGCGAACGCGCCTCGGATCCGACGCCATCGTCCCGTGGTTCGACCCTGCCGACGGCGGCAGCGAGGCTCGGGTGCTCTGGCTCCTCGAAGCACCCGGACCGAAAGCGACCACGAAGCGAGGCGGAAGCGGGATCATCTCGTGCGACAACAACGACGGCGCGGCTGAGAACACCTGGCGGACACGGACAGAGGCTGGCGTCGGCCGACACCATGTCGTTCACTGGAACGTGATTCCCTACTACCTCGGGACCAGCACGAAGATCCGAGCATGGACCCCCGGCGACGTTGCGAACGCCGGGCCCATGCTCGCCGAACTCGTATCGCTGCTGCCCGAACTGCGGTCCGTGATCCTTGGCGGTGGTGCAGCACAGTCCGGCTGGCGTGATCACAAGCCGCCCGGGACCAGTACGCGGGAGTTCCCCTGCCCGCACCCCTCCGTCACGAACGTAAACACGCGTCCGTGGGTGTGGCCGATGATCGTCGAAGCCTGGAGGGATGCCGCCGCCTGGGCCGTCGCGTAGCCGGCGCTGCGGGTACCGATGGATTCGGGACGCGACGCCGTTCCGCGATTGCCCAACCCCTCAGCCACGCCTGGTTAATCGGCGGTCACGCCGGATGTATCCGTATCCGCCAAGAGCCCAGCAGCGTCGAGCACCTTCATCGTCACGAGAACCGGGTTGTCCCGATAGGTCTTCGACCCGGCCACCTTCCGCACCACCTGAATCACATCCGGAAGGCCATAAACCTCAATTGGACCGCCGCCCACGATCTGTGTCGACGCCCACTCGCGAATCGCCGGTTCATGCGTGTGCTTTACGGGCGCGGCGAATCGGCCGACGTACAGCCTCATCCTGACCTGTTGTTCCGGATACCCGTAGCGCTCGGCGGCGGACCTGACCACGCCCGAGCGGATCACCGGATCGTTCAGCAGCAGGTACAGGTTCCTGAACCGACGGTCCCCGCCGGTTCCCATGACATGCTCCGCCACCACGCCGCGAGAACCGAGGAACGACTTGACCGTGGCCAATACCAGGCGGTCCGCCCGTGCTCCGACGAGATCGACTTCATACCCGTGGGTCTGCACCTCCTCGTGCAGGACCTTTCGGGTCTGTCGTTGCACGGGGAACTTCACGGCCTCAGACACGATCAGCCCCTCGGCCTCCATGGCCACCGCCACGAACTGCTCGAAGCTCTCCATCGTTTGCCCCCTGGCAGCAGCCTGGCCAGCCGCCAGCTTCCCAGAGCCGGTGTGCTCACGAGACGGGTCGCCCGCTCAGCCGGCGGTTGGGGAGGTGACACAGTGGTCGACGACGAGCTCGACGCCCTGCGTGAAGAACCAGTCAGGTAGCGGGTCTCCGGAGTCCTCGACGCCGAGTTGCGATAGGTGACGCCTCTGGCGTGTGCCCACAGTTCCGTGTCCAGGAATGACCGCGACGTGCCGCCGTGAGCTCGTCCCCCTTGAGGCGACCTGTAGATCGCCCTCAGGGGGACGAGCTCGTCATCGGGTGAAGGTGAGGTGGGTGACGCCGCTGGGCGTCACGACCGCCTCCACGTGGTACTGCTGCTCCAGCGCCTCCAGGCCGTCCCACAGCCGAACACCGCGGCCGAGGAGGATCGGCACCTGCACGACGTGCAGGTGGTCGACGAGACCGGCGGCGATGAACGCGCGCACCACGGTCGGGCCGCCGCCGATGCGGACGTCCTGACCGGCGGCTGCCTCCCGCGCCACCTCGAGTGCATCCGCCGGCGCGGCGTCGAGGAAGTGGAACGTCGTACCACCCTCCATCTCCAGCGACGGGCGCGGACGGTGGGTCAGGACGTACGTCGGCGTGTGGAAGGGCGGGTTGTCGCCCCACCACCCGCGCCACTCCGGGTCGTCCTGCCAGCCCGGAGGGCCGAACTTGCCCGCGCCCATGATCTCCGCACCGATCCCGGGTCCGTGCCGCTCGGCTATCACGTGATCGACGCCCTCGGTGCCGCCCTGCTCGCCGAGGATCTCGCAGCCGAACCGAGTGGCCATCATCCACTGGTGGAGCCGATGCCCGGCGTGGCCGAACGGCGTGTCGAGGGCCTGCCCCTCGCCGGTGGCGAACCCGTCGAGCGAGATCGAGAAGTTGTGGATGCGGACGCGCGACATGGCGGCTCCTTCGGGTGGTGGTGGTCGGGTCCGACTGGTTGACCTGTCCCGCGGCGAGATCTCATCGGCCGGGCCGGATACGGCTCAGAGGCAACCCGCCGAGCGAAGCCGTGTCCCGAACTCAGGGGCGGCCGCCGGCGGGGGCGGGCAGGGGGCGTTCGGAGGCCGCGCGGCCCAGGCGCCAGAGGGTCGACACGTAGCTCCGGTGGGGACGGAGGCCGGGCTCGGATCCGGCCAGGCCGGAGGTGAGGGAGGCCAGCCGGTAGTGGGCGACGCCCGGCTCGCGGTGATGGGTGGCGTGGTTGGCGAAGCCGTAGGACCCGAACACCAGGCGGCTGAGGGGCCCGGCCTCGAAGTTGCGCAGCGCGGCCCGGCCCTCGGCGAGCGCGTCGTCGGCGCCCACCTGGTGCTCGGCGACGGCCCGCAGCGTGGCCGCGAACACGGTGAGGGCGGCCAGGCCGTAGAGGTACACGAACCCGTAGGCCAGCGCGGCCGACGCCAGGATGCGGCCGGCGCCGTCGTGGGCGGCCACCGCCACCGCCAGGATGGCGCCGGCCAGCACGGCCTGCGCCACCACGGTCCGCACGAGGACGGCGCCGAGCCCCAGGCCCTCGCCCAGGGCCAGCTCCTCCCCGGTGGGGGGTGACTGGCGCCGGAACTTGCGGACCGCCTCCCGCAGCGACAGGCAGCGCAGCAGCAGCCGCAGGACGCCGACGCCCCGGATGTCGACCAGGTAGGCGTCCTTGGTGTCACCGTCGAGGCCGAGGTTGCGGTGATGGGCCCAGTGGCGCTCCCGGTAGGCGTCGAAATCGGCCAGGGCGAGGGGGCCGAGCACCCGCCGTCCGAGCAGGTCGGACGAGCTGCGGCGCCGGAAGGCCAGCCGGTGGGCGCACTCGTGCAGCAGGTTCAGCGGCCCGGTGAACGTCAACCCGAACCAGAGCCAGGCCACGACCACGAGGGGGGACGGCCCGATGGCGGCGGCGGCGAGGGGGGCGGCGAGGACGAGTGCGAGGTGGCCGGTGACGACCGCCCACGAGGCGACGTCGGACCGCCGGGTCAACCACTCCCGGTCGAGCCGGTCACCCATGCCGGTCACCCATGCCGGTCACCCATGGCGCCTTGCCAAGGCGACCCATCTCAGGCGACATACTCAGGCCCGGGGGCGCCAGGCCGCGAAGTCGACGATGCCCGGCGCGGAGAGACGGTCGACGGGGCCCAGAAGCGTCGCCATGCCCAGGCAGCCTAGCCAGACGGGTCCCTGGCGGCGGATCCGGCCAGGGCCCCCTCGGTGCAGCACCGAGGCCAGGCTGACGGCGACGCCGGCCGGGTTGAACGCCCCCCGCACCGCCACGTCGACCAGCCCGGCCCGCCCCAGGAGGGTGGAGAGCCCGCCGGGAGAGAACACGACGGTGTGGCGGGGGGCGTGGTAGCCGCTCCACCGGGTGCCGAACACCCGGTGCTCGAGGGAGCCGGCGGCCGGCGTCTGGCCTTCCAGGACCCCCCCGGGGACCAGCCTCCCGGCGAGGGCGGACACGACGCCGAGCGGGTCGGGCAGGTGTTCGATGACGTGGTTCATGGTGATCGTCCCGCACGGGGGGAGCCGGGCGAGGAGGGCGTCGAGGTCGCCCCGGACGATGGTGACCGCCCCGCCGTCAAGGGTGACGACCTCCGGACGGTCGGCGATCTCGAAGCCGTAGTGCTCCCGTCCCGGACTCTCGGCCGCCGCCCGCCGCAGGAAGTCGCCGTTTCCGCAACCGAAGTCGAGCAGGGGCCCGTCGCCGCCGAGCGCCGCCAGGCGCCGCAGCCGGCCCCGGTGGCGCAGGCGTCCGACCGGCCCCTGCCCCGTCTGGCTGTGGTAGTCCGCCGGATAGAGGCCCGGGAGATCGGAGGGCGCCGGCATCGGATGCTGGGCCAGGGTGCCGCAGCCGGCACAAGTGACGTAGCCGGCCACGAGCTCGAGCCCGTACTCGCGGTCGGGCACCGGGACGGGTGCCGACGACTCCGGCGCACCGCACGCCGGGCAGGGAACGGACACGACGCAGGTGGTCCTTTCGGGGTCGACTCGGGGTGGACTTATCGGGGTTGGGAGCCCGATCCGGGTTCTGTTAGCGTGCCTCACTCGGTCTGGGTTCGGCCGGACGGGACGGTGCGGCCGCCACGGCTCTGCTACCGGAGGTGCCTTTTTGCGAGTGGGGCTGGTCTGCCTCGAGGACGGAATCACCTCCTGTGGGTTCCGCAAGATTGCCGCGTATGCCTCCCGTCTCAACCCCGAGACGGAGTCCTACTACATCTCCACCAACCGCTACCGGAGCCTGCGGGCTGCGGTAAAGGGAACCTACGGCGGCAAGGGCGAGCTGGGCGAGGGCGAGATCGACGAGATCGCCCACGGCCTGGCCGGCAACGACCTGGTCGGCTTCTCGTCGATGACCGGATACGCCGAGCTGACCCGCAAGGTCATCCGGCGGCTGCGGGAGATCGACCCGCAGACGTTCATCCTCTGGGGCGGCATCCACCCGATCATCCACCCCGAGGACGCGGTCCTCGCCGATGTCGACGCCATCTGCAACGGTGAGGGCGAGTTCGCCTTCGAGGAGCTCTACGGGCTGCTCGAGGCGGGTCGCGACCACACCGGCGTGCAGAACATGTGGTTCAAGCAGGACGGCCGGATCACCCGCAACGGGTTCCTCCCCCTGATGACCCAGGAGGAGATGGAGACCCTCCCGTTCCCCCAGTTCGGCACCGACCGGGAGAAGATCTACAAGAGCGGCCACGGCTTCGTGCCGATGGGCCGGGGCGACTACCTGGCCAACGACGGCCTCGGCTACTCCACGCTGTGGTCGATCGGCTGCCCGTTCCACTGCACGTTCTGCGGCAACACCAAGTTCATCGCCAACGACCCGCTGTACAAGAAGATCCGCCACCCGAGCGCCCGGTACATGGTCGACGAGATCAAGAACGTCCGGAAGCGCTTCCCCCACGTCAGCCAGGTGAGCTTCCACGACGACAGCTTCATGGCCATCCCCTACCGGGAGCTGGAGAAGTTCGCCGAGCTCTGGAAGGAGGAGCTCGGGATCCCGTTCGCCGTCTACGGCGTGATCCCCAACTACGTCAAGCAGGACAAGTTCGACATCCTGACCTGGGCCGGGATGAACCGGGTGCGCATGGGCATCCAGAGCGGGAGCCAGGCCATCCTCGACTTCTACCGGCGCCCGACCCCGCCCGACCGCATCCTCGAAGCGGGCACCGTGATCGCCGGATTCGCCCCGAAATACCACATCCCGGCGGCCTACGACATCATCATGGACAACCCCATCGAGACCCGCCAGGACGTCGTCGACACCCTCGAGCTGCTCTACAAGATGCCCCGGCCGTACACGCTCTTCATCTACTCGCTCAAGGTGATCCCCAACACCCAGATGGAGCAGGCGATGATCGACCGGGGGATCGACCTGGACGAGATCGACTCCAACTACGCGATCATCCCGCCCAAGGTCGCCAACCTCATGCTGTACGCCCTCGCCGTCTGCCGCCCGCCCCGCTGGCTGTTCGACCGGGCCCTGAAGCGGGTCGAGGGATCCGCCACCCCCCAGCCCGAGTACCCGAAGCTGGGGATGGCCCTCCGCACGATCTACCAGGCCAAGCGGGTCACCGACCACCTGCGGTTCATGGACTTCTCGATCATCCCCGGGTGGACGGGCTACGTCGCCTGGCGCACCGGCCTGGTGCGGGTGTGGCAGCGGAGGTTCAAGACCCGTCCGCCCCGTCCCGAGGCCAAGGTCCGCCGGACGGCGGAGTCGATCGCAGCCGAGTCGGCGGCGGCCGGGACCCCGGTCGCGGCCCCCGTCCGCAAGGCGTCCGCCAACGGAGGCGATGCCGGCAACGGAGAGAGGAACCCCGCCGCTCGCCGGTCGGCCCCCTGAGGTTCCCGTGACGGCATCCGAATCCGAGTCCGCCCGCAAGCGGGCCATCCGTGACCAGGCGGACCAGATCGCCGGCGAGCGCGAGCGCTGGATCGAGCGCAACGGCTACTACTACGGCGAGGACCACGGCTACACCCGGTTCCTGGTCCCGCCCGGCCAGCGGGTGCTCGACCTCGGCTGCGGGACGGGCCGCCTCCTCGCCGCCCTGAGGCCCAGCCGGGGGGTCGGGGTCGATTTCAGCCCGGCCATGGTGGACGAGGCCCGCGCCCGCCACCCCGACCTGGAGTTCCACGTGGGCGACGTGGAGGACCCCGACGTGCTCGACCGGGTCGGCGGGCCGTTCGACGTCATCCTGCTGTCCGACACGGTGGGGTCGCTGGAGGACTGCGAGGCGACGCTGCGCCAACTGCACCGGTGCTGCGACCACGACACCCGCGTGGTCATCTCCTACTACTCGCGGCTGTGGTCGCCCCTGCTCCAGGTCGGCCAGCGGGTGGGCCAGCAGATGCCCCAGCCCGAGCCCAACTGGCTCTCGGCCGACGACCTCGTGGGGCTGCTGTATCTCGCCGATTTCGAGGTGGTCCGCCTCAACTACCGCCAGGTGCTGCCCAAGCGGCTGGGCGGCGTCGGACCGCTGGTGAACCGGTTCGTCGGGACGCTCCCGGGTATCACCCGCCTGGGGTTGCGCAGCTACCTGGTGGCCCGGTCGGTGGCCCCCGCCGCGCCGGCCCGGCCGTCGGTCAGCGTCGTCATCCCGTGCCGCAACGAGGCGGGCAACGTGGCCCCGGCGGTGGAGCGGATCCCCCGCTTCTGCGACGACCTCGAGATCATCTTCGTCGAGGGCCACAGCCAGGACGACACCCTGGGCGAGATCGACCGGGTGATCCACGAGAACCCCAAGCTCGACATCAAGGTCCTCCGCCAGGGCGGCAAGGGCAAGGGCGACGCGGTCAGGGTCGGCTTCGAGGCGGCCCGGGGCGACATCTTGATGATCCTCGACGCCGACCTCACCACCCCGCCCGAGGACCTCCCCAAGTTCTACGACGCCATCACCTCGGGCAAGGGGGAGCTGGTCATGGGCACGAGGCTCGTGTATCCGATGGAGGACCAGGCGATGCGCCTGCTCAACATCCTGGGGAACAAGATCTTCTCGTTGCTCTTCACCTGGCTACTCGACCAGCGCATCACCGACACCCTCTGCGGCACCAAGGTCCTGTGGAGCCGCCACTACGAGCGGATCAAGGAGGGACGGGCCTACTTCGGCGAGTTCGACCCCTTCGGCGATTTCGACCTCATCTTCGGGGCGGCCAAGCTGAACCTCAAGATCGTGGAGATCCCGGTCCGCTACCGGGCCCGCACCTACGGGTCGACCCAGATCTCGCGCTTCCGCCACGGGCTCCTCCTGCTGCGCATGGTCGTCGTCGCCTTCCGCAAGCTGAAGGCGGTCGAGACGGAACCGGCCCGGAAGGTGTCGTCGTAGAAGCGGCACTCACGCCGGAGCAGTTCCGGGCCGTGTGGGACGCCAAGCCGTCGCTGCGGGCCGTCTACCACGACTACTACCGCCGGGTGGAGCAGTGGTGCCGGCCGGGGATGATCGTCGAGCTGGGGGCCGGGTCGGGGAACCTGAAGGAGGCGATGCCCGGGGTGGTGGCCACCGACATCGTGGCCGTCCCCTGGCTCGATGCGGTGGTCGACGCCCACGCCCTTCCGTTCGCCGGCGGATCGGTCGACAGCATCGTCGGCATCGACGTCCTCCACCACGTGCAGTACCCGGTGCGCCTGCTGGCCGAGGCGGGGCGGGTGCTGAAGCCGGGCGGGCGGGTCGTGCTCGTCGAGCCGGCGATCACGCCGGTCAGCCGCATCGTGTTCAAGCTCGGCCACCCGGAGCCGGTCGACATGGGGGCCGATCCCCTGGCCGAGGGCGAGCCCGACCCCCACAAGCACCCGATGGACTCCAACCAGGCGCTGCCGACGCTGCTCGCCGGGCGCCACCGGTCGCGCGTGGCGGAGCGGGTACCGCACCTCCGGCTGCTGTGCCGGGACCACCTGAGCCTCGCCGCCTACCCGCTGTCCGGCGGCTTCCGGCCGTGGAACCTGGTGCCGCCCCGGCTGGTCGACCCGCTGCTCCGCCTCGAGGGGATGTTGACCCCGGCCCTGGGGCGGTTGATGGGCTTCCGCCTCCTCCTCGTCTACGAGCGCCGGTGAACCCTTCCGACCACGACCGGGGACCGCTCCCGGGGGCGGCCGGCGCCGCCCTCGGCGTCGGCCTGGTGACCGTCACGGTCGCGCTGTTCGTGCTGGCCGAGTGGCACGTGGCGTCGTTCCGCAGGGGGATGGGGTGGCTGGCGGGACGCATGGGACTGCTGCTCTACGGGGTGGTGGCGGTGGCGATCGTGTGGTCGTTGGTGCTCCGGTTCCGGCCGGCGGCTGCCGCCTCCGCCACCGGCCCCGCCCGCGGCGAACGCCTCGCCCGATTCCGATTCCTCGCCTTCCCGGCGGCGATGGCCGGGAGCATCCTGGCCTCCCTGGTCCCGCTCTTCGGGACGTGGGCCCGGGCGTCGCCGCCGATCAACGTGGCCGGAGTGGTGCCCTACCTCGACGGCACCCTGTGGTTCGGCGGCGCCGGGCGCCTGCTCTTCGACGGCGCCCTCGACGACTACACCGGCAAGCGGCCGCTCAGCCCGGCGCTGTTCGCCGTCCGCCTGGCCCTGACCCACCTCGACCTGCGGATGGCCATGGTGTTGCAGGCGGTGCTGGTGGGCGCGGCCTGCTGCCTCCTCGCCCGGGTGGTGGCCCGCCACCTGGGCCTGCCCGCCGGCCTCGCCCTCCTCGCCGGCCTGTACGGCTTCGTCGGCCCCTTCGCCGCCACCACGTTCACCGAGAACCTCGGCGTGGTGGTCGGCGCCCTGGCGGCGGCGGTCCTGTGGAGCGCCCTCCACGACCGCAGCGCCAGGCTGTTCGCCGCCGGGCTCTTCCTGCTCACCGTCGCCCTCAGCGTCCGGCCGGGGGCGATGCCCGCGTTGGTGCTGCTCCCGCTCTGGTTCGCCCGGTCCGAACGGGGGACGGGGGGCCGGTTGGTCAACTGGCCCGTCCTCCGCCTCGGTGTGGTGGCCGTGGTGGCCGGACTGGCGGTCAACGCGCTGGCGTCGTTCTCTACCGGGAACAACCCGGCCGACGTCAACGGCAACTCGATGTACATGGTGTACGGCCTGGCCAACGGCTATCCCGGATGGGACGTCGCCAACCAGGGGTGGGGCCGGGTCTTCGTCGACCACCCGGAGATCCTTCCCCTCGACGAGGAGGGCCGTTCGGCGGCCGTCAGGAAGCTGGCGCTGCGGGCGATCCGTGACGACCCCTCCCGGTTCGCGACGTCGTTGCTGCGCAGCGGGCTGAACTACGGGCGGGTGGCGGGGCGCCACGCCACGGTCACCACGAACGTCGTGGTGAGGACCGGCCTGGCGCTCGCCGTCCTCCTCGTCGGGGCGCTGGCGCTGCACCGGAGGCGGGGGGAGGGCTGGGCCCGCCTGCTCGCCGACGGGGGCCTCTTCGTCACCTCGTTGCTGTGCCTGCCCGTGCTGCTCGTGTGGAGCGCCCTGGCCGGGCTGCCGGCATGGCTGGGCGGCGTGCTGGCGCTCGGCTTCTTCGCCGCCTTCGTCGTCGTCGGGACCGCCCGCGTGATCACCGCCCGCCATTCCGGCCTGCTCCTGGTGACGATGGCCGGCGGCGTCATCGCGCTGCCGCTCATCGGCCTCGACTCGGCCCGGGTGCTGGCGGCCACCGCGCCCCTGATGACCCTTCCCCTGGCGCTGGCCGTCTCGGTGCTCGCACGCGCCGCCCCCGCCGCCCCCGGCGGCGACGCCATCGAGCCGCGCGCGGTCGCGCACCGGAACCGCTGGTCGCCGGTGGTGGCGGGCGGTGTCCTCGTGGCCGCGGCCCTGGTGGGAACGCCGATCGCCGCCGCCGCGGTCGACAAGCCCGACGTCGCCGTCCGTACGTGTCCCGACGGGCGTCCCGCCCAGGCGCTCATCGGCGCCGTGTCGGTGCGGATCGTCGAGGACGACGACGCCGAGAGCAGCGTCGACACCATCGACGTCGCCACCGCCACCCGCTACCTCGGGGCGATCCTGGGGCTGGGCGAGGTGGGCAGCCTGGTCCGGCCCGGGTCGACGATCGCCGCCGGGATCAACGAGCGGGGCGACGATCGCATCGCCTTCCTCGACGGACCGGTACGGGCCACGGGGTCCTCGGCCCTGTACTTCTGCGGCGACGAGCTCCGCGACCCCGTGTCGGCCGGGCTCACCCTCTTCTGGCCCAACCCGGTGAACTTCGCCTTCATGACCGGGACGCCCCTGGCGCCGTAGATATCCGCGGGCGGCCCTGACGACGCCTGCCGGGTGCCTTGGCTCGTGGCCGGCCGTCGTCGATACCGCCATAGGCCCGAACGGCAGGTGCCCTACGCTGTCGGTTCCGGCGATTCCGGCGAGGCGCTGAGCCGGGCCCGCAACTCCTCCCGGAAGCCGTCCGGGTTCGTCAGCGGATCGAAGACTGCGGTCGCCTCCTCCTCCTGGGCGGCCTCCCAGAACGCGTTCCAACGGGTCGCTCGGCGGACGAGATCAACGAGGTCGGCGTCTGCTGCGAGGACGGCGTCGACGCCGGCGGTCACGAGGAGGTGCTCGAGGAGGTCCCGCACCTGATGCTCGACCATGCCTGCGGCAGTTCGCCCGTGGCGAACCGTCGAACGCCGGTCGTCCTCTGTGAGCTCGTCGAGCAGAGTGGACTGCGCCTCGGCCCACCACGCCACCAACGCCTCGGTGCTCGTCGCCAGCCCGCGAACGAGGTGACCGAACTGCTCGAGACGCCACGCCGCAGAGGAGGCAGCGGGTGTGTGGTCCAGGGGGTGGTCACCCTCGATGACCCACTGGGGCACCGGGAAGGGGCGGTCGCCCGATGGCATCGGGGCCGTCTCCGGCCACCCTTTGCGGGCGCCGTACCCGGCGTGGATGAGCGAGATCATCGCCGGCTCGAGCTCGACGCCGTTCGGCCAGAGGAGTCGCGTGGCGACCTGCTGCACGAGCCCTGGCTCCGCCTGGAGCGCGCGCAGCTCGTCGGCCGAGAGCACCGCTCGCAGGTCAACGTCTCGCACGACATCGACGAATCGGATCCGGACGATCAATTCCCCCAGGTGCTGCACGCTGATGATCCAAGGTGGCATCGTGTCCATCGGGATTCTCCCTTCTGGGTGGGTCGGCTCAACACACCGGCCAGGGTGACCGTCGACGATAGGTTCCATGCTTGAGTTGATCGCGCGGATAGTCCCGGCGGGATGTCCCCAAGGAGGGACATGCTGGGTTCCGCTCGGTGGCGCTGCCGCTGCTGAACGAACGCCAACGACGGCTAATGACGCGGCCGCCGTCCCCATGTTCGGTCAGGGGTTCACGCCCGAGTGGAGGAGGAGGCAGCGAGGAGCCGAAAACACCCCTTTTCGTCGGTACCAAAGTTGCTCGCCTCCAGTGCGGGACCCGCCGAGCGGGTGCGCCGCCTGGGCGCCGGCCGCAGAAGGCGATCGATCTCGATCCTGCGCGGTTGGTGGTGCTCGACTCTATCGCCGCGGACGCGTCCAGGACAGGAAAGCCGAGACGATCGCCACAAGACCACAGCTTAGGATAAAGAGGCCAAGCCATATTTGGCCATCTATGAGCAAGCCGACTCCCGCTGCTGGCATCCCCAAGGCAAGAACGGTAGTCCTACCGAGACTACCCCCGCCAGCATCCGGATTCCACTCTCTATTCTTCATAATGTCTAGCGACCGTAGCGTGAGTGGGCTGCACGTCATGGTAGGTGGCAAGCCGAGTCATCGGTCGCTCGGGATCCTGTGTCTATGAATGATCTGACTGGCGTGAGCGACTCTCCTGCATTGGGAACCAGAACGCAACCGCTGCAGAGAGTACGGAGATCGGACCAGGAATTGTCAGTCCGATCGAGTCGAAGTCTATAAGAAGCAACCAGCGTATACCTCGTGGCAGTAAAATGCCACCAAGTGAAATGACGACTAGTGTGACCGCCGCGTAAGCCAGGCGGGTTCCCAGCGAGCGTTGTCCGTTTGGTCGCAGATTGGTCATCCAAGCCGCCATCCTTCCCATTGTTCTGCAGTAACCTCGATACCGTTATAGTAGCAAGAGATCCAGTCGTCGGGCCTGCTCCACGAGTCATGAGTCTTCTACGCTAGCTGTGGGGGATTATAGCCCAAGGGGCCGAATCCAATTCCAGCACCCACCTGAAATACAGACCGTTTCTGTTCTTGATGGATGTCGATAGTCAACCCGTTACCGTAATCAACCGCCACGACATTGTCTCGGATTTCACTACCCTTATGCTCATAGCAGACGGGTATTAGCCCGGAGCATAGGCTTACGCTGCTCAACCAGTCCTCTTGAAAGCGGCTCGGCGTCGTCCATACCCGAAACGCTTGGCCGCCTGAGGGTAGGTCGTGGCCCCTGTACTGATGCGTCCCGCTCAGGTCAAACCCATTGACCGGGTCCCCGCACGCGTAATAGTAGGCGTTGCACGACCCGCCCTCCACGGGATGTTCTCGGCCTTTCAGGCACGGCCGGCCTCCGAACGTACGGCTCGTAGGGCGTGGCGCGCGGCCGTGGGTCGAACAAGCCACCGTCGTGTCGCGCGCGCCGGGTACGGGTCGTCGTAGATCGGAGGCGAGCGTCGTAGGCGAGAGTCGTGCGTACCGCGGTTCGGCGTTGCCCAAGGCGCGCCGAACACATCGCTTCGAACAATGGGCGTTGGTGAGACGATTCATTTCGGCTGCTGAGAGGCCAGCAGCGTGGCGAATTGCTCGGCTCGGTCACGATCGTACGAGAGTTGTCTTATCTCCTGTAGCTGTCGTCCCAGAGCCTCCGCCATCTGCCCGGGGGGCTGAGGTGACATAGCGGAGCCATCCGCACGCCATCGTCGAATTGTCTCGGACACTACTCCATCCGCAACTTCAAGGAGCCGCTCCTCCACGCTCCCGCGACGCCGCTGGCGCCTGACCGCGACATCGCATCGCTGGGACACCCAGATCAATCTAACGAGCGAACCCTCACCGTCAGGAATCTGTGCTGCCGCAAGGGCTGCGGCCTCAAGAGCCTCCAACTTCGTCTTACCCGGGTGCCACCAAGAACGCGTCACCACGGACGTCCTTGGCAATGGGCAACGCTCAACCGTGCCGGGCGGCGACACCAGGCCCGTCGAGATCGCCAAGATGAGCAACAACTATGCAGGGCTGCCTCCCCCTTCCAGTACCGCCTCATACGGTAACCTCCGGCCCGATGGGAGCCGGCGTCGTGTAATAAGGAGGCTCGGGGTACCACCTTCGTGGGTAGCCCCGCGGAAGCTGGCCACCCCCTGGCGAGGGCGTGGTTGGTGGTCTAACGATTCCCGCAGGAGGATCCTCACCACGCTTGCAGACCAGATATGCCAGAAAGGCAATAGTCTCGCAGGCAACCAAGATATTGGCGCAGGAGAACACTCCCTTGGTGATGTATCCCCGTACGTCGCCGGATTGCTGGCACTTTTCATATGCCGCAGCGCACCCCGCAGCCGCAGCCGCCCACTTTTGGTAGCAGGACTTACCCGGCGAGCGCCCCGAGCAGTCAGATGTATTGACTGGGTCCCCGCTGGCGTAGTCATACGCATTCGCCGACCCCCCCTCCACGGGTTGTGTGCGTGAGTTCGGGGACGGCTTCGAGCGGAGGGCGTCAGCGCCGGGAGCGACCGACGAGCTGCGCGGCCTGCCGCGGACGCGGCACGTGGGGAACCGTACGCAAGACCGGACCCCGTCGTAGGTGGCGCTGGAGCATCGAAATGACACTCCTGAGCGCGGATCCTCGCGGTATCCGGTACTCACTTCGCGCATCTGCTTACCTAGGTTGAATTGCTGAGGGAATTCACCTGAGCCATGACTGTAGTAAGAAGATGACTAGGCCCGCTATGACCACCTCAAGGGCCACATACCTGGGCCTTGCCCACTTACCCTCCTCAGGTACTGAGATGATCGTTTCGAAAACAATTAGGGCAGCCGCTGCGACGATAAGCAGAATGACCGCACCGAGCGTCATGCCATCATCCTCAATGTGAGTCCGAATCTGAAATTGATTGTGGCAGTAGCATCTTCCGTTTCAATTTCACTCCTACCAGATTTTCTTGAGCGCGGTTGCTAGTCGGCGAATATCACGATACTGCTGAATGCCATTCCACAGCCGACCCAGTGCTGGATTGACCGACCCGATTATCTCACCCGTTGCGGCCTCCGCGCAGCCGCCGATCGCGGCTTTCGCTACAGCTGGGGCGGCGGTACCGCCCGAAACGATTGTAATGACGCCAGCAATAGCAGCGTCGTCGGCACCGCCTCTTATGCAGGCGGCAGCGGTCTCGCCGGCGGCATCTACAAGTACAGGACGAGTTGCCTCGGCGATGGCCCTTTCACCACGGACAAGGAGGTTCTCTGGGTCGTTCGAACCGTTCGCATAGTCGACTACATCCTCGGCGACGTCGCTCGCACAATCCGCCGCGTTCCCTCCCCACCGGAGAGGGTTGAGGCCGACTTCGCACTTGTTCGTGCCCGCGAGGTCCATCCCGTTGACCGGGTCCCCGCACACGTAGTCATACGCGTTGCACGACCCGCCCTCCACGGGATCGACCTGCAGGAACCGCCCCAGTGCCGGCACATACTGGCGGGCGCCCATCTCGATGGTGGCGATGCCGGCTGCGTGCTCCAGTCCGCGCTGGGGCTGGCCCAGCCAGCCGAAGTCGAGGTTGCCCTCGGCGTTGTCGGGGGGGTTGCCGACACCGAAGGGGTCATAGGTCAGGGTCGGGCCCTGCGTGGCCCCGGCGGCGTTGGCGGTGGCGATGATGTCGCCGTGGGCGTTGGGGTAGTTCCACACATCGCCCGATGCCTGCTTGGTGATGGAGGCGCCGCCGATGAGGCCGATCATGCGCTGGGTCACCACGTTGGTGGCGCTGAGCACGAAGGCGGGGCCGTCGCCCGGGCCGGCGAAGCCGTAGTGCACGGAGGCCCCGGTGCCCTCGGTGCGCTCGACGATGCGCCCGCTCGAGTCCCGCCGGTAGGAGACGGTGGCGCCGCCGGCGGCGACGGTCTTGACGTGGCGGTCGGCACCGTCGTAGGTGAGGGTCTGGGCCCCCAGGGCCACAGTGTTGCCGTGGCCGTCGTAGGTCGGGGAGCCGACGGCGGTGTCGGAGGATGATGTGAGGCGGTCGGCCGCGTCGTAGCAGTAGGTGGTGGGCGTCCCGCCGTTGACGGTGGTGGCCGTGCGGTTGCTGTTCATGCCCGCCGTCTGCAGGTACCCGCAGCCGGCGCTGGAGTCGTAGGCGTAGGTCAGGTGCTGGCCCGGCACCCAGGCCTCGGTCAGGCGTCCCCCGGCGTCGTAGCGGAAGTTCTGGCCCGAGGGGTTGGCGTCGGCGCCGTCGATGCTCTGCTCCACCACCCGCCCCGACTGGGAGCGGCCGATGGTCTCGACCGCGGATCCTGCGCCGGTGAACTGCCAGGCCAGCACCTGGGCCCCACCGGCGCGATCGCGACCCCCGGTGTCGCCGATGGCGGACAGGGAGCTGCCGTTGGCGTAGCCGGCCGAGTCGAGGGCGCCGTTGAGATAGGTGGCGTCGGCCACCACCGAGCCCGGGGCGGCTGCGTTGTGGGCGGCCATGCGCTGGTGCTCGGGCCGCCCGGCGGGGCTGTAGTCGATGTCGATGCGGCCCCGGGGCCCGTTGGAGGTGATGGGCCGGCCCGCCTGGTCGTAGGTGGTGGTGGTGGTGTTGGCCCACACGTCGGTGTGCGACACCGCCCGGCCCAGCAGGTCGAGCCTCGTCACCGTCGTGCTGTCGGCCACGCCCGCCTCGGAGGCCGTCACCGACAGCAGGCTGTTGGCCACGACGTAGGTGTAGTCCACCTGGCGGGCGGGGACCAGGCCCGCGGCGGGGAAGTTCTGCCGGGTCACCCGGCCCCGGGCGTCGAAGGTGCTGCAGGTCCAGGTGTCCGCGTTCTGGCGGTAGCCGAGCGTCCGGCCGGCGCCGTCGTGGACGAACTGCTCGGTGCGGGCCACCTGCGTCCCGGCCCCGTCGGGATCGGGGTGTGTCCTCACCTTGAGCGCCCCGCCCTGGTCGCCGGTGGCGCCACAGCCGTTGGTGACGGGACCGGCCCCCTTGGCGTAGTACTCGTAGGCGGTGGTGTTGCCGGCGGGCAGGGTGCGGCTGGTGCGGCGCATGTACAGGCTCTCGCCGCCGAGCGCGTAGCCGGCCTGGGTGCGAAGGGCCATGGCGGTCGGGTCGGCGGTCGATGTCGAGGCCAGGGTGGGCCGGGCCCCGGCCGGCACGTCGGAATAGCCCACGTCGGCGGCCCGGATGCTGACACCGGTGGTGTCGTCGTCGGTGGTGGCCCCGGCCCCCACCGACAGGCGGGGCGCGACCCGGGAGTCGTCGACCGGGGCCGACGGCGCCGATCCCGGCGGGTCGAGGGACAGCACCAGCCCCGGGGCGGCACCGGACTGGGTGGTGTAGTCGAGGCGCAGGCGGTGGCGCCCGAGGAGGCCGTTGGCGAAGTTGCCCACCACCGCGGTGGTGCTGGCATGGGCGGCCGCCGCGTCGACCACCAAGACGTCGTCGACGAAGAGGCGGGCGCTGCCGGTCAGGGCCAGGGTGAACACGTGGGGGGCGGCGAGGGTGCTCGTCTCGTCCAGGGTGATCTCGCCGCTGTAGCGGGCCGACCACGCCCCGGCCACCAGGTTGGGTGCCGGGGGGTCGGCGGTGAAGGGCGCGCCACTCACGAGCTCGACCGTCTCATGGGTCCAGGCTCGTCCGAACAGCGGGGGGATCCCGGTGGCGTTGGGCCAATACGCGGCGGCCAGGCCGGTCCACGCCGCGGCCGCGATCGTGGGGGTGGCGGGCTCGGCGTCGTAGGTGGTGGCGCTGTGGGCCACCGGGGGCAGGGTGCAGGAGCCGTCGGGGCGGCCGGTGGCGGCGAAGCAGCTGGTCTGGGCCGGCCCGTAGGTCTCGGTCACCCGGCCGGTGCCGTGGGCCCGGGTTGCGTCGCCGTCGTAGAAGACGCTGCTCTGGCGCCCGGCGGCATCGACGACCGAGGTGGGCCGGTCGCCGGCGTCGTGCACCATGGTCGTGGTGGCGCCGTCGGCGTCGGTGTCGACCACCGTGAGGCCGCCGAGGGAGTTGCGGGGGAAGGTGACCTTGCGGGCGAAGCCGAGAGGCTGGGTCAGCCCTGCCACGTCGAGCTCGGTCTCGGTGGCGGCGGCGTAGGTGTAGCTGTGGGCGGGCCGGGTCGCCCCCGCGGTGGGGGCGGGCAGCGTGACCGAGGCCACCCGGGGAATGGGGGCCGAGTCGTAGGCGATCTCGCTGAGCACGGTGGCGTCGTTGGTCCGGGGCCCGGTGGTGGCCGACACGGCGTCGAAAGCCAGCGGAGAGCGGACCGAGCTCATGCGGGCCGACGGCCCGGTGTAGCCGAAGTCGGTGTTGACTCCGCCGGGATCCTCGATGCGGGCCAGGCGGGCGGAGGCCGGGGTGGTGCCCTGGTAGAACATCTTCGTGGTCGTGGTGTCCCAGTAGTTGACCTGGCACAGCATGTCGGCCGGGGCCGTGTCGTAACCCGACAGGGTGGGGCAGGCCGGGCTGCCGCCGCCGTAGCGCAGCGTGATGGCGCGGCCCGACGCCCCGTCGGTGATCTTTGTCAGGCGCGATCTCGAGCCGGTCCACTCGTAAGCCATGGCCGACACCGCCACCACCGCGCCGTCGTCGGTGGCGGCGGTGGCCGACAGCAGGTGGCCGGCCCGGTCGAAGACGTAGTCCAGGCCGTCGTCGTCGTGCAGGGTCAGGGCGCCGACGCCGTCGGAGCCCACCACCCCGTCCTCGCCGGCGGGCGGGGCGTAGCCCGATCCCGTCCAGGTGTAGGTGTGCATCGCGCCTGCGGTGTCGACGAAGGCCACCCAGCGGTCTCCGAGCACGGCCGACCCGTAGCGGAGCTGGCCCGGGGCCAGGCTCCAGCCCTGCGACAGCACCGAGGAGGTCACCGCGGTGTCGGGGATCAGCCAGCTGGGTGGCAGCTGGCTGGCCTGGGTGGCGCCGGGGGAGAGCACCGATACGGTGGCGAAGGCACCGCCGCCGCCCTGGTAGTACTCGACCACGATCGACTTGGAGATCCCGGCGGTGAAGGTGATGCTCGGACTGGCCTGCTCGCTGGGGTTCCACACCGCCCCATCGGTCCAGGTGTCGAGGATCTTCGTGCCCCCGACCCAGATCCGCATGCCGTCGTCGTGGTCGGCCCCGAAGGTGTAGGAGCCGGTGGTCGGCACGGTCACCGAACCGGTCCAGCGCACCAGGAAGCTGGTGCCCGGCAGGCCGTGGCCCGGGCCTTCGGTGCCCCAGTAGTGGTCGATGGTGGGGTCGGTGCGGATCATGGCCACCTGCGACGGGAAGACATGGGTGCCGGAGTCGACGAAGTAGGCGCCGGTGAGGCCGAGGCTGGACGGGGCCTGGGAGTTGTAGGTGTACGCCAGACCGACGGGACCGTTGACGGTGTCGAAGCTGGGCGAGGCGGCCTGCACCACCAGGTTGCCCGAGGCCAGGTTGACTGCCGCCGGACCCATGGCGTCGCCCGGCTGAGCACCCTTGCCCCCCAGGCCCAGGTCGACTCGAAAGGTCGACGGGGAACCCTCGGGGCGCCGATGACCGAGCGCGTCGCCGGTCCAGACGTGCCAGTGGTAGGTCACGCCCTCGGTCAGGGCCCCGCCTCGGTTCGGAACTCAGGCGAGTACCGACACTGCGACTGGGACACCCTCGAGACTCCAGTGCTCATCCTCGTCTCCAGGGTCAGGAGTCTCCGGGGATACCTCGGCGTTCAGGCTGCTCGGGCCCCATGAGTGGTGACGGCGCATCGCCTCTACGATGTGGTCTCGTGTCAGGGGCGCCTGGAGCGACCAGCCTTGCGCGCTCTGGCGGCCGGGCGGCAACGTAGGCAACCTCAGCCGGACGAGGCACGAGCAAGAGCATGACGACCCGAGAGACCACATCGACCTGGCGCCCGAGGCGGTTCGTCGCGCCGGTCCCTCTCTCCGGACCGGTCGGCTGGTGACGGCTGCCATCACCTGTGAGGGCGTGTGGAAGAGCTACCGGATGTACCACCAGCGCTCCCACACCCTGAAGGAGAAGGTCCTCAAGCGCCGTAGCCGCTACGAGGACTTCTGGGCCCTCCGGGGCATCGACCTCGAGATCACCGAAGGCTCGATGACCGGGATCATCGGGCCCAACGGGTCGGGGAAGTCGACCCTGCTCAAGGTGATGGCGCGGATCCTCAGCCCCAACAAGGGGGCGGTGGCGGTGAGCGGTACGGTCTCACCGCTCCTCGAACTGGGCACCGGCTTCCATCCCGAGCTGACCGGCCGGGAGAACGTCTTCCTCGGCTGCTCCCTGCTCGGTCTCGGCCGCATCGAGGTCGAGCGGCGCTTCGACGAGATCGTCGACTTCGCCGGCGTCGAGCAGTTCATCGACGTCCCCGTGAAGAACTACTCGAGCGGCATGTACGCCCGCCTGGCCTTCTCCGTGGCCATCGCCGTCGAACCCGAGATCCTCATCATCGACGAGGTGCTGGCCGTCGGCGACGAGGCCTTCCAGATGAAGTGCAACAAGCGCATGGCCCGGCTGCGGGCCGAGGGCCGCACGATCGTGCTCGTGTCACACAGCCTGCCCACCATCCAGACCATGTGCTCGGAAGCGGTCTGGCTGGAGAAGGGGGTCATCCGCGAGACGGGGCCGGCGCGCGACATCGTCGCCCACTACCTGACCGACGTCCAGGACTGGGTGGCGGCGCAGTCACCGACCCAGGCGATCGGCGGCGACCGGTTCGGCTCGGGCGAGGCCGAGATCACCCAGGTGGCCCTCCTCGCAGCGGACGGTGAGCACACCACCACCTTTCGCCACGGTGGGGAGCTCCGGGTCCGCGTCACCTACCGCACCGACGGCGAGCTGGACCAGATGGAGTGCGGCGTGGCCATCTTCCGGGCCGACACCATGGGCCTCGTCTTCGGCCACAGCACCGTGGGATCGGAGGTGCCCATGTGCCTCTCGGGCGAGGGCATCGCCGAGTACCGCGTGCCGGAGCTGCCGTTGCTGGCCGGTGAGTACATCATGAGCGTTGCGCTCCACGACACGGCGGTCAACCGGATCTACGACTTCCACGACCGCCGTCACCAGTTCTCGGTGCTCGAGGACCCGTCCGCCACGCCCCAGAGCGGCGTGGTCCGGGTCACCGCCGACTGGACGGTGCGGGCGTCGGTGCTACCTGTCTGAGATGAAGGCCCCGGGCCCGGACGACCCGCCCGGAGACGAGAGCGCGCCGGCCGGCAGCAGCGAAACTCCGGCGGCGCCCCCCACGGCGCCACCGGCCGTGTCCGCTACGGCAGTCGGCGTGGCGTCGACCGAGAAGGTCTGGTTCGCCCAGGGCCTGCGGGGCATCGCCTGCCTGATCGTGGTGTGGGAGCACCTCGCCTACGACTACCTGGCCGCTCCCGACCTCGTCCGCCTGATCATCTTCACCCCCCCCGACCTGGGCCTCGGCGTGCGCCCGCCCGGGTGGCAGACCGCGTTCTACCAGTGGCTGACGTCGCTCCACATCGCGCCGGGCCAGTTCGGGGTGTCGCTGTTCTTCCTCATCAGCGGCTTCGTGATCCCGTTCTCGCTCGAGCGCCACCGCCTCAGCGGGTTCTTCGTCCGCCGCTTCTTCCGGCTCTACCCGACGCTGTGGGCCGGGATCGCGGTCACGCTGGCCGCGCTGGCCATCCAGGCCCACCTGGTGCAGAACGGCTTCCCGGTCGGCAAGAAGGCCGCCGGCTCGAGCGGCCTGCTGGTCGGCGTCTACATGGGCCAGCCCTGGGTCGACCCGGTGTACTGGACGCTCGCCATCGAGGAGCTCTTCTACGTCATCGCCGCGTTCACCGCCTGGAAGGGCTCGCTCCACCGGCGGGCGGTCGTGGCCGCGGTCGGCCTCGGCCTGGCCGTCACGACCATCGTGGTGGCCCCCATCGAAACCCCCGTGGGGTCGGTCCCCCCTTACTGGTACCTGCGCACCCACCTCGCCCGCAACGCCTGCTTCGTGATCTTCATCCTCATCGGCGTCGCCTTCCACCAGCACTACCGGGGCCGGTGGAACACGGCCACGTCGGCCGCCATGGGCGCCGGGCTGCTGGGCGCCTTCGCCGTCAGCCTCGCCGCGGGACCCTTCCCCGGGAACCAGGCCGGGATCTACCTGGGCTCGGGGATCGCCGCCCTCGTGGTGTTCACGCCCCTCTACGTGTGGCGGGACCGGGTCCCGCGGGCACGCGCCCTCGACGCCCTGGCCAACATCAGCTACCCGCTGTACCTGATCCACACGGTGGTCGGCTGGATCCTGCTGCGGGCCTTGTTCCACGTGGCCCCCAACTTCTGGGTGTCGGTGCCGCTGGCGCTCGTCATCTGCGTGGCGATGGCGGCCGCGATCCACTTTCTGGTCGAGATCCCGTCGAATGCGATCGGCCGCCGGATCGTGTCCCGGCCCCGGTTCCGCCGGGTGCCGCCGCCCGCACCCCCGGCGACGGCGACGGCCGCGACCGTCGCCGGCGACGGTGCCGCTGTGGCCGCTACCGGCCCACCCCGTCGGGAGCCGTGACGCGGAGCCACGCCACCGCCACGCCGAGCTCGGTGTCGTGGGTGCTGTCGGGATTGAGCTCGTTCCACGGCACGGCCGCGGGCGTGCGGATCATGAACCGGGTGTACGGCCGCGACGACCGGTAGCCGGCGGGGACGAGGCCCGACACCAGCACGCCGTGGGCATGGGGCGTGTGGCGGAGGTCGATCGGCACCCGGTTGACCTCGAGCACCAGTGCCTCCCGGATCGCCGGCGTCATGGCCGCCGCGACGAGCACCTCGACCCGGGTCCCCCCGGTGAGGGTGACGGGGACGTCGATCCAGGCGTCGCGGCCGGGACCGGTCCAACGCAGGGTGCCGAAGTCGTGCACCTGGGGTTCGCGCCAGGCCCCGCCCTCGAAGGCGGGATCGTCGGCCGGGACCGTGAGGGAGCCGCTGATCTCCGACGCCGCCGCGGCACGCACCCGCTCCCGGTCGGCGAGCCGCATCTCTTCCGAGACGGCCTCCCGGAGTCGGGGCTGCACGCTCGTCCGGCGCGGTGGCGGCGGCCAGGTCGAGCGCCACGCCGGCCAGGTCGTGGAACTTGTGGGCGCTGGTGACGCAGGCGTCGCGCACGAGCGCCTGCCATCCCGCCCCGGCGTCGGGCCGGGCCACCGCCGTGCTCAGGTAGAAGGCGTTGGCCCAGTAGAGCTGCCCCGCGCCGGCACCGAACGTGGCCACGTGGTCGTCGTAGTGGCAGGCCTCCGGCACCCGCCAGTCGGTCCGGGCCCCGGTCTGGGCGTAGTGGGCCAGGTCGCGCAGCTTCCAGAGCTGGAAGCCCTTTCGGCGCAGGAAGCGGTCGATGTCGGCGAACAGGGGCACGCCCTCGTAGAGCTCGTTGAACTCGACCTCCACCTCCACCGCCCGCACGGTGTCGAGGATCGTGCTCGCCCCCTGCAGGATGTCGAGCTCGGAGCCCTGGGAGTCGATCTTGATGACGTCGACCCGCTCGACGCCCTCACCGGCGCACCACCGGTCGAGGGTGGTGGTCTCGATCATGCTGGTCCCCTCCAGCCGTCCCCCGACCAGCCCGGGATGGCGCTCCACCGCGTCGGCGGACGGGCGGAAGAGCGAGTAGCCGCCGGGGAACGTGGTCATGTACAGCGTCGCCAGCCCGGGCCGGGCCCCGAGGGCCAGGGGGACGAGGGTGACGTTGCGCCGGCCCCGGTTCAGGTCGGTGAGCCGCGCGCACTCCACCGGATCGGGCTCGAAGCCGACGGTGAGGCAGCGGTCGCCGAGCCTGTCCCACGCCCGGGAGAAGCCCCACCGGGCGCCGACGTCGACGACCACCAGCGGCTCGTCGAGGAGGTTGGCCAGGACCGCGGTCGAGTCTGTCGAGGGCAGGGTCTCCACGTTCTCGCCCGAAAACTACCTCACTTGCCGACGACTAGTCCCTCTCCTACGCTTGCCGGATGCTCCCGGGCGCTGACGCACCTCGTGCCCGGTGTGCGCACGAGTCCCGCTGACGGCGCTCCCCAACCTCCTCCAATGCGTATCGGCATCGACTACCGGGTTCTTGCTGTAGGACCGCAGCTGATAACCCGGGGTATGGGCCGCTATACCCAGCAGCAGTTGCGGGAGGTCCTGCGGGTTTCCGAGGGCGACGAGTTCGTGTTGCTCTGCAACCAGGGCACCAACTTCGGACTCATCGATCCGGTGATCCGGGACGCCGAGAATGTCTCAATCGCGGTGTTCACCCCTCCCCGGGAGCTGGCCGTGCCGTCGGGCGACTTCACCGACCTGCTCCGGCGAGGCCGAGCTCTACCAGGACTGGATCTACCGGCAGGACATCGACGTCTACCACGCCACGACCCCGTTCCTCCTGGAGGACCCGCTGCTCCTCCGGTTCGACGCCTGCCCCGTGGTCGCCACCTTTTACGACGTCATCCCGCTGCTGTTCCCCGAGCATTATCTCGACGGCTGGCCCTACCGGGAGCACTATTTTCACACTCTCGATTTCGTCAGGAGCGCGACCCGGCTCCTCGCCATCTCGGAATGCGCGCGCGACGACGCCGTCGAACAACTCGGTATCGACGCGGCCCGGATCGACGTCGCCTGGCCGATCCCGGACGAGGTCTTCCGGCCTCTCCCGCACCACCTGCTGGAGAAGCTCTTCCTCATCATGGGCGCCCGATTCCGGGTCCCCGCCCGCTATCTCCTGACGGTCACCTACCCCCACCATTGCAAGAACCTCACCACGTTCCTCCGGGGATACGCCCTGCTCCCGGCCACGCTCCGCACCGAGCTGCCGCTGATCGTCTGCTGCCATCTCGACGAGAACGGGCTGCACGCGGTGCGCTCGATCGCCGCCGAGCTGGGGGTCGCCGACGACCTGGTGATCACCGGGCTGGTGTCCGACGAGGAGCTGAGCGCGCTCTACAACCGGGCGACGATCGTCGTCCACCCGTCGCGGTACGAAGGCTTCGGCCTGCCCGTCGCCGAGGCCATGCGGTGCGGCGCCCCGGTCGTCACCACCACCGCCTCGTCCCTCCCCGAGGTGGCGGGCGACGCCGCGGTGCTGGTCGATCCCGACGACCCCCAGGGCTTCGCCGACGCCATCGCCCGGGTGGCCGGCGATCCCGAGGCCCGCCGCACCATGCGCGACCGTGGGTTCGCGCAGGTCCGCAGGTTCAACCCCGACCAGCTGGCCCGGACCACCCTCGACTGCTACCGGGCCGCGATCCGCACCGGGGACGTCGCCACCGTCCCGGGCGACCGGCCCCGCTACCGGCTGGCGATCTGGACGCCGCTCCCGCCGCAGCAGACCGGCATCGCCGACTACAGCGCCGAGCTGCTCGACGGGCTGGCTCCCGAGTGCGACATCGAGGTCTTCGTCGACGACGGTGTCCTGCCCGCGGACGACCTCCGCCGCCGGCACCGCATCCAGAACTTCCGCTCCTTCGACCGGCGCCACGCCCAGCGACCGTTCGACGCCGTCGTCTACCAGGTGGGCGGGTCGATGTTCCACCACTACATGGCCGAGGCGCTCGAGGCCCATCCCGGCATCGTCGTCCTGCACGACCTGATGTGGAGCCACGTGCTGTTCACCCACGCCGGCGAGCGGCTCGACCTCGACCCCTTCTACCGGCAGCTGGCCGACCTCGAGGGCGAGCACGCGGTGGACGAGCTGCGCGCCATCCAGCACGATCCCGACTCCCTCTGGAGGTTCCTCGCCCTGCACCCCATGCTGGAGCGGGTGATCGGCGCCAGCCTGGCCCAGATCGTCCACTTCGACGGCGGGGCCGACGAGCTGCGGGGCCGCTACCCGGGGTCGAACCCGAAGACGGTGGTGATGGGGGTCGGCGACCCCTACGCCGACCACCCGGGGCTGAAGGCGTCGATCGCCCGCTGCCGCATCGGCATCGACCCGGGCGCGTTCGTGATCGGGGTGTACGGGATCGTCCACCCGGTCAAGCGCATCGACGCCTGCGTGCGGGCGCTGCCGGCGCTGGTCGCCCTCCGCCCCGACACCGTCCTGCTGGTGGTCGGGCGTCCCCTCGATCCCGTGCACGAGGAGGACCTGGCCAAGCTGGCGGCCGAGCTGGGCGTGACGGCCCACGTCCGCTTCACCGGCCACCTGGGCAAGGACGAGTTCGACACCCACCTCATCGCGGCCGACGTGGTCGTCAACCTGCGCACGCCCTTCCTCCAGCACATGTCGGCCACTTTCATGCGGGCCGTGGCGGCGGCCAAGCCGGTCCTGATCAGCGACATCCCCGACTGGCGGTTCCTGCCCGACTCCTGTTGCCGGCGGGTGCCCACCGACGACGCCGAGGTGCCCGTCCTGCTGCAGCACCTGCTGGCGCTGGCCGCCGACGGCACCACCCGGGCGGAGATGTCGGCCGCCGCCCGGACCTACTTCGAGCAGGAAGGCACGATCGCCACGATGGCTTCGCGTTACCTGGCGGTCATCGAGTCGGTCATCGAGTCGGCGGTCGGGGCCCGATGAGCCTGGGATTCAACAAGGTCTGCGACCTGGCCGACTTCCGCGACCCCGAGCTGGTGGCGGTGATGCGCGACGTGGCGGAGTACAAGCTGGCCCACCTGGCACCCGGCTACCCGGAGGGGTCGGAGCACCGCAAGGACTGGGAGATCGCCATGGCGGTGCGGGCCCTCGACCGCTTCGGCGCCCTGCGCCCCGACGCCCGGATCCTGGGCGTGGCGGCCGGAACCGAGGACACCCTCTTCTACCTGACCCGCCGGGCGGGGCAGGTCTTCGCCACCGACCGCTACCTCGTGCCGGGCGACTGGGCCCCCCTGGCCCCCCCGCTGATGCTGGTCGAGCCCCAGGCCCTGGCCCCGTTCGCCTACGAGGCCGACCGCCTCGTCGTCCAGCACATGGACGGCCGGGCCCTGCGCTACCCCGACGACAGCTTCGACGGGATCTTCTCGTCGGGCTCGATCGAGCACTTCGGCGGGCTGGCCGACGTGGCCATGGCCGCCTACGAGATGGGCCGCGTGCTGAAGCCGGGCGGCGTCCTGGCCCTGTCCACCGAGTTCCGGCTGAGCGGCCCGCCGGGTGGGATCGGCTGGCCGGGGCTCACCCTGCTCTTCGACGAGGCGAACCTCCGCCGCTACATCGTGGAGGCCAGCGGCCTCGAGCTGGTCGACGGGCTCGACACGAGCGCGTCGGACGCCACCTACGCCTCGCCCCGCGACCTCAGCGGGGCCGTCGCCCTCCACGCCAAGGCCCGGGAGCAGGCCGCCAAGGGCCCCGGCGAGACGCCGGAGTACGCCTGCTGGGAGTTCCCCCACGTGGTGCTCGTCCACGAGGACTACGTCTTCTGCTCGATCCACCTGACGCTGCGCAAGGGCGAGGGCTACCCGGCGGTGGAGAACGAGTGGGCCCGGCCGACCGAGTCGACGCTGGCCGCGATCAGCGACTACAACCGGAGCGTGGCCACCAGGCAGGCTGACGGTGGGGCGCCCGACCGGGCGGGGGTGCCGGCGACGGGTGTGAACGGGCCGGGCCCGGCGGGACCGGCGGGACCGGTGCAGCCTCAGCTCGTCGGCTCGTGGGACGAGATCCGCACCTCGGTCGACCAGCGGCGGGGCCGCCTGGCCGAGATCGACCGGGCCCTCGACTCGCACGGGCAGGACCGGATGGCCCGGGTGGCCACCCTCGACCGGGTGCTCCTCGAGATCGACGAGGCCCGCGACGACGTCGACCGGGGCCTGGCCAGCGTGGCCCTGGCCCACCGCAACCTCGACGCCCGGCTGGCCGAGCCCGACCTGGTCACCGCCTCGATGGCCACCGCCGACGCCTCGTCGTGGTCGCCCCACCGGGTCGCCCTGCCCGAGGGGGTGCAGTTCACGGTGGTGCTCGACGACAACGCCCCCGATCCCCTCACCCGCACGCTCGCCACCGGGTACACGCTCGACGGGTTCCTCATCAGCCTCATGCTGCAACTCGTCCAGCCCGGCGACCGGGTCCTCGACCTGGGCGCCCACGTCGGCACCTTCTCCCTGGCCGCGGCCGCGGTCGGATGCAAGGTCATCGCGGTGGAGGCCTCGCCCACCAACGCGGGCCTCCTGCGGGCGGGCGCGTCGCGCAACGGCTTCCACGACGTCTACGTGGTGAACGCGGTGGTGAGCGACGGGCCGGGATCGGTCGACTTCCTGGCCGACGGCCCCTGGGGCCACGTGGCCTGGGCCGACCCCGACGGCAGCCGGCGCGACACCGTCAAGGTGCCGTCGATCACCGTCGACGCCCTCCTGGCCGAGCTGGGGTGGGACACGGCGTCGTTCGTCAAGATCGACGTCGAAGGCAGTGAGATCGCGCACCCTCACCGGCATGCGGCACCTCCTCGAACGACCCGACGCCCCGCCCGTGCTCTACGAGTCGAACGGGCACACGCTGGCCCTGGCCGGGGCCACCCCCGAGCAGCTCGTCGCCGCCTTCGACGCCGCCGGCTACACCAGCTACCTGGTGGAGTACCGGCGCCTGACCCGGGTCACCGGCGGCGACCTGCAGCCGCAGACCATCGCCGACTACCTGGCGGTCAAGCGGCGGCCCCCCGGACTGGGCGACTGGATCGTCGTGCCGGAGATGACGGAGTCCGACCGGGTGGCGCGGGTGCTGGCCGACTGCCGCCACACGAACCACGACCACCGGGCCTACATGGCCCGGGCCCTGGCCCGGTTCGACCCGTTCGTCCGGGCCCATCCCGAGATCGCCGAGGCGCTCGACGCGCTCGTCCGCGACCCGGTCGACGACGTCCGGACGGCGGCCGAATGGTGGCAGCCGGGCGCGGACCCCGGTGCCTCCCGGCCCGATGCAGGAGAATCGCGATCGTGACCATGACCTCGTACGCCCAGAACCACGAGGACGTGCTCCTCGACCGCGTGTTTCCCCGCGGCATCCCCGGCTTCTACATCGACATCGGCGCCAACGACCCGGTGCGCGATTCGGTGACCAAGCACTTCTACGACCTCGGCTGGCGGGGGGTCAACGTCGAGCCCGGGACGCACCCGTTCGAGCTGCTCTCGGCGGCCCGGGAGCGCGACGTGAACCTCAACGTGGGCGTGTCCGACGAACCGGGCGAGCTGACCTTCTTCGAGTACCCGCCCGAGCTGTCGGGGGCGTCGACCTTCTCCGCCGAGCAGGCGGCCCGCCACCGCGACAGCGGGTTCGCGAGCGTCGAGCGCAAGGTGCCCACCATCACCCTGGCCCAGCTCTGCGAGGAGCACGTGACGGGCCCGATCGACTTCCTGTCGATCGACGTCGAGGGCCTCGAACGCCAGGTGATCGCGGGCGGCGACTGGACCCGGTGGCGGCCGCGGGTGGTCGTCGTCGAGGCGACCCTGCCGGCGACCACCGTCCCCACCCACGAGGAGTGGGAGCCCCTCCTGCTGGCGGCCGACTACGTGTTCGCCGCGTTCGACGGCCTCAACCGCTACTACGTCGCCTCCGAGGACGGCTCGGAGCACGCCCGGCTGGCGGCGGTGCTGGCCGTGCCGGTGAACGTCACCGACAACTACCAGCCCTACGGCCTGTCGAAGCAGATCCAGGAGCTGCGCTGGGGGCTGGAGGCCACCGCCAGCCAGCTGGCCGCGGCCCGGGCCGCCAACGGGATGCTGCTGGCCCAGTACCACGGCTTCGCCGGCGAGCTCACCCTCCTGCGGGCGCAGCTCGAGAAGGTCGAGCGGGCCCTCACCAACAGCCGCGCCACCTGCGAGAACCTCCGGGAGGCCGCCCTGGAGCCGTCGCCCCTCCTCGAGCAGCTGCGGGCCGAGGTGGCCGACGCCCGGGGCCGCACCGAGGCGGCCCACGCCCTCTTCGAAGCCGTCGGGCCGGCCGGCCTCGGCGTCGCCCGGCGCCTGAGCAGCGTGGCCCTGCGCCACCCGAAGGGCACGTCGTCGCTGAAGCGGGTCCTGCGCATCGGTCTCCGGCTCAGGCGCATGGCGGCGGGCAAGCCCTGACCGGACCGGTGGTGGCCGCCGGGACCCAGGCCGGCGGCCCCGAGCCGGGAGATCCCTCCCCGACCGACCGTCCCGAGCGCGCGAGAGGGAGCGGGTGCGGGTGCGGGTGCCCGTGCTCGACGGCTTCCGGGGACTGGCCACCGCCGCGGTGGTGCTCTACCACTGCTTCCTCGGCGCCGGCCTGCCGACGCTCCAGGAGGGGGCCATCCGGGCGCTGCTGGCGGTCGGCTACATCGGCGTCGACTTCTTCTTCGTCATCAGCGGCTTCGTCCTGTTCCTCCCCACCGCGGTGCGCGGCGGCGACTTCGGGAGCCGCCGGGAGTACGCCCGGCGCCGGATCGCCCGCATCGTGCCCGCCTACCTCCTGTTCCTCGGCCTCGTCATCGCCCTGCACCCGCTGCTGATCCCGGGACCGGGGCCACGGCCGTTCGAGTCCGTGCGCAGCCTCCTGGCGCTCCTGTCCCACATGACCTTCCTGCAGCACAGCCTGGGCTGGATCGTGGGACCGCCCGGCTACGACCTGCTCACGGTCGCGTGGACCCTGGCCGTCGAGGTCTCGTTCTACGTGCTCCTCCCGCTGGTCGCGGTCCGGTACCACCGCCATCCCCTGGTCGGCTTCGGGATCGCCCTCGTCCTCTCCCTGGTGTGGAGGGCCCTCGTCACCGACGTCCCCGGGAGCCTGGGGTGGTTGGGGGCGGGCGACTGGTCACCGGGACGGGTGGCGACGGTGGAAGTGGCGTTGCTGACCCAACTGCCGAACTACCTGGCCCACTTCGCGGCGGGGATGACCGCGGCGTGGGCGTTCGTGCGGCTGGGGGCGGGGTCGGGCGCGGTCGCCATCCGGCGGTGGGCGCCGGCGGTGCAGGTCACGGCGGGGGCCGTCCTCCTCTGGTGGATGGTGGCGGAGGGGACCAGGAGCCTGCGGCCCCTCGGCAGCTCGCACGGCCTCTACGACCCGTGGACCCGGACGACGCCGCTCGCCATCCTGTTCGCGGTGCTGGTGCTGGCCACCGCCCTCGGCCCGCGGTGGGCCCGGTGGCCGTTCGAGAACCCGCTGGCCCGGGGACTGGGCGCGGTGAGCTACGGCGTCTACCTGTCGCACCTGGCGCTCGTCGGATTCGCCCTGACGACGCTCGCCTACTTCCCGAGCGCCACCGTCGGGGCCTACCTCAAGATGGTGGCCTTCGTCGTGCCGGTGACGCTGACCATCGGGACGCTGTCGTGGTTGGTCGTCGAGCGCCCGGCCCGCCTGTGGGCCCGCAACCGGTCCGTACGGGGGACGGTCGTCGCCCCCGACGCGCCGATCACTGGGACGCCGGCCGGCTGACCCCCAGGCTCAGCACGATTCTGAGAGCTGTCGCACCACATCGCTACGTTGATGAAATGGATCATCGCGAGCGTCCGGTGGTATCGGTGTCGCGCACGGGCCGGCCATGACGGGCGAGCATCCGTCAGCGCTCACGAACCTGGTGACGAGCCGGGGCTTGGCCGCGGAGCCGGTCGCGACCGAGACCCTCCTGCACCTCTTGCGATACTCCGAGGGCGCACGGGCGGCGCTGGGCGACCTGGTGAAGGAGGTGGCAACCGACGTACCCGGCGGACTCCTCTGGTCGAAGGAGGTCCGGGGCGACGGCGATATCGCCCGGCCCGATCTGATCGGCGCCGACCCACTGGGCGCCCGGCTGATCCTCGAGGCGAAGTTCGACGCGCCCCTGACCCCGGCGCAACTGGACAGGACCTATCTCGACCGGCTGCAGGCCGGGCGCCCCGGCCTGTTGCTGTGGATCGCACCCGCGAGCCGACTCCCGTCGCTCTGGCCACAGTTGCTCGCCGGGCCGGCCGGCCAGGACCGACCCGCGATAGACCCGGACCACCAGCAGTGCCAGGTCCTGAGCCACGAGATCGGCGATGGCCGGGTGTTGGCCCTGGCCACCTGGGAGACACTGCTCCGCCGGCTCGGACGCGGGATCAGTGAGCCCGCCCAGCGCGGCGATTTCGAACAGCTCCAGGACCTGGTTCGTCGGCAATTGCGGAGGGACTGGGTGCCGCTTCGGCCGGGACAGCTCGAAGCTGTGACCCCGCAGCAGCTCAGCGGTCTCATGGGGATGCTGGTGGAAGCGCCGTGGTCCGACCACGCCGATGTGCGGAGGCATGAGGCGAGGACGGGCGGGTACGCGCGCAACATCACGAGCGTGAGTGGATCTCAGGTCTGGGTCGGCCTCTTGTTGGAGATGTGGGCCGAGCACGGTGTGTCCCCGATCTGGCTGTGGTGCGGCCAGAAGGAGAACGAGCTCTCGTCGGAGGCGATCTCCGACGCTCTCGAGCCCCTGCGGCGGACGACAGGACTCTGGCGCTGGCAGCGCAGGGACTGGACGGCGCCTGTCCTGATCTCTGCGGGCGCCGAGCGTTCGCAAGTGACCTCCGAGATCGTCGCCGCCGTCATGAACGCCGTCCGGCTCCTCGACGAGTACCGCGGAACGCCCCCTGGCCAGGTTGCCGTCTACGTCGACGACGCCTTGCCGCCACCGGCGCCGGCCGAGCCATGACCGCCCGACTTAGGAGCCCGAGCGGTCCTCGATGGGGACGCCGCTGAACTCCCAGACGCCGAGCCGGTCGGCGACCTCTCCCCGGTCGTAGATGACCACCCGCTCCGGCAGCCGGCCGAACCCCACCTCGAGGACGTCGGGGGGATCGCCCTCCCCCACCTCCACGGTCGACTGGAGCCCGGCGAAGCGGATGTCGACGGTGGTTTCGGGTTCGGGGCGGATGCTCACCCGGGCCAGAGAGTCGTGGGTGATCATGGGCCGGGGCTGCGAGGTGACGTCGACCGTGTAGCCGATGTGGCGGGCCGCGGCCCGCACCAGGGCCGTGGCCGCCCGGGCCTGGGCCGCTTCGACGGCGTTGGACGCCCAGAACTCCCGCTGGTCCTTGATGAACGACGGGTGGCGGAACAGGACCATTCCCTCCGGCGGGGCGGTGGCCGGACCCCCGAGCGGGACGGCGGGGGCCGCCACCACCCGCAGTCCGGCCTTGCGCGCCCGCAGCGCCCAGTCGATCTCGCCCCCCTTGGGGAACTTGAGGTCGAAGGTCTCGAAGCGGCGGACGGCGGCCATCGTGACGAGCATGCAGTCGGGGTTCGGCGCCGGGATGTCGATGGCCTCGGTGCCGAACTCGGCCAGGAGCTGCGCCGCCACCCAGCTGCGGGCGCCCCCCGCGGAAGGCGATTCGAGGCCGGTGACCATGGCGATGGTGGGGTCGGCCGCCGCCACCGCCCACAGGGGACCGGCCAGCGGCCACGACGGCAGGGGCCCGGAGAGCAGCACCACCGCGTCGAACCACATGTCCATGGCGTAGTTGAGGGCCTGGTTGCGGGCCTGGGCCAGGGTGACGGGCCGGGGCACCCGGTGGGTGACCGACTCGCCCGGGTCGGGCCCGTGCAGCACGATCTCCGAGACCATCGGGCCGGGTCCGATCACGGCCACCAGCACCCGGCCCTCGTCCTCGGCCTCGGACGGGGAGCCCTCGTCGTCCTCGTCCTGCAACCACCGGAAGACCGGGCCCTCGGTGCTCACGATCGGTCCCTGTGGGTCATGCTCGTCCTTGTCTGTTGCTCGAACCGGCACGGCTACGTTTGCCGCCCGGGGGGCGACGCGCAAGGCTGGCAGCCTGCCATGACGCCGCCCAACCCCGACGCCGACGTCGGCAAGATGCCGTGGCCGGGCGACGAACTGGTCCACCGGGTCACCGGCCGAACCGACCGGGAAGCCTTCTTCACCTCCGGTCAGCAGTCGGTCCGCGACCTGGATCGGGCGCTGGCGTCGATCGGCCGCCAGGTGTCCGACTACCGGACGATCCTCGACTTCGGCAGCGGCTGCGGCAGGATCGTGCTCTGGCTCGAGCACCTGGCCGGCACCTCGTCGATCCACGGGGTCGACATCGACCAGCGGGCCATCGAGTGGTCGCGCCACCACATGCCGTGGGCCACGTTCACGGCCAACCGGCCGCTACCGCCGCTCGACTACCCCGACGGGTACTTCGACCTCGTCTTCAGCAGCAGCGTCCTCACCCACCTCGACGAGGACTACCAGGACCTGTGGCTGGTCGAGCTGCGCCGGATCGTGCGACCGGGCGGGCACCTGCTGCTGAGCGTCCACGGCGAGCGGGCGTTCCATCTCGTCGAGGAGAGCATGCGCAAGTCCGGGGCGGGCGACCTGGGCCGGCTCCGCCGGGAGCTGGGCACCAAGGGGATCTCCTACGCCAAGGACGACATATTCGCCGGCGGCCCCTTCCCCGACTTCTACCACTCCACCTTCCACGCTCCCTGGTACGTCTTCGAGCACTGGGGCCGGTTCCTCGACGTCACCGCCTACATCCCCGGTGGATCGCTTTCGTTCCAGGACTTCGTGCTCCTCGAGCGGCCGGTCGACGACGCTCCCGGCGCCGCGAGCGGCGAGCCGCTCGGCGTCCTGCGCACCGAGCCTGTGGACTCGGGTGCGGTGGGCGCCGCATCGGGCCCGGTCCTGGTCGACGAGCCGGCGGACGAGGGCCTGGACCGGGCCGGGCGCCTCCTGCACGACGGTTTCCGCCCGCCGCCGACGACAGGGGCGGCCCGAGCCGCCGCCCGCCGGCTCGTCGATCGGGCCACGCGCTCGCGTGCGGAGTACCAGCGCGACGTCGACGAGGCCCTGTTCGCCGCCCTGTACGAGATGCGGGCGGCCCACGACCGGCGCACCACGGGTCCCGGGGGCGTTCCCCTGCACGAGCTGCACACCCGCCTGTGGGACGCCCTCCGCCTGCAGGGCGAGCGCATGAACCGCCTCGAGGCCGATCTCTGGGAAGCCCTGCGGTCCGGCCCCCCGGGCCCCGGCCCCGTCGGCGATGGCCCTGCCGGGGGCGGACCTGCCGGGGATGACATTTTCGGTGACGGCCCTGCCGGCGGGGGCACCGTCCGGGATGCCCCCGTCGAGGATGGCCCCGCCGGGGCGGGGCGGCCGTCAGGACCCTCGTCCGCCTGAGCGTCCCCGTCGGCGGGGCGGGCCGGCCGGCCGACCGGACGACCGTCCCCCTGACGTGCCAGGCTGCCTTCCCGTGACGACCAGGCGATGACCAGGCGCATTCCCGGGGTCGACGATCTCCGGCGCCGGCTGGGCTACGCCACGACACCCACCCGACCGCCCGCCCCCGCCCCCCCTTCGCCGAAGCGCCCCCCGCCGACGCCAACCCGGCCGGCCGCGGACGACGCCCCCGCCCCCGACCGACCCCGGGGCGCGGCCCACACCATCGCCCGCCACCCGGTGGCGTCGGTGACGGCGCTGCTCACCGTCACCCTGGCCGCCTTCTCCGGCATGTGGACCCAGGGGGCGCTGCTGATCGACGGCCCGGGGATCTCCCTCTACGTCCGGCTGGCGACGGACTACGTGACCGCCATCGGCCGGATCCCGTACTGGATCCCGGAGATGTGGTCGGGGGCGCCCGTGTGGGCCCTGGCCCCGTCGCTCCCGGCGATACTGCTCGTCCCGGTGGCGTCGGTGTTCGGGGCCGACGTGGCCGTCAAGGTGGCCGTCCTCGCCTTCCAGGTGATCGGCGGCGTCGGCACCTACGTGCTGGCCCGCTCCATCTGGGGCCGCACGCCGGCCAACCTGGTGGCGGCCCTCGTCTACACCCTGCACCCCTTCGTCATCTCCCACGGGGTGCTGGCCGGGGCGGAGACGGCGTCGGGCGTGCTGGCCGCCGTCCCCTGGCTGGTCTGGAGCCTGCGCCTGGGCCTGCGGGGGGCGGGCACCCGCTACGTGGTCATCGCCGGCCTGGTCACCGGATTCGCCGTGCTGCATCAGGCCGAGCTGGCCTACGGGCTGGCGATCCTGTGCGGGGTCCTGGTGCTGGCCGAGATCGGTCGCCTCCGCAGCACCGGGTCGTCGGTGCCGGTGCGGCGCGTGCTCGTCCGGGCGGCGGCCGTCGGCGGCCTGGCGGTGGGCCTGGCCGCCCACTGGCTGCTGCCCTTCCGGGCCCTCGGCCGCTCCTTCGTCCTGTCCCCCCGGGAGCTGGTGCAGGGCGAGCTGTACAACGGGATCGGCGCCAGCGTCGGCCGGGAGATCGGTATCTTCTTCAGCCGCACGACCGGCCTCGAGGGCACCATCAGCTTCAGCCGGGAGGGGATCCTCTCCGAGTTCTTCTACCTCGGGTGGGTGTGCGTGTTCGTGGCGCTGCTCTCGCTGGTGCTGGTCTGCCGGCGGGACGGCGAGCGCACGCTGGTGACGGTCCTGCTGGTGGCGCTGGTCGGGGTGTGGATGTCGACCGCGGCGGTGCCGCTGGCGTCCAGCGGACCGGCGATGCGGCACCAGTGGCCGGCCCTGGCCCTGGCCGGTGCCGCCGCCGGCTTGGCCCTCGGGGCCTACGTCCGCCGGCTCGGGCTGCGCCGCGGCGGCCGGGCCGTGGCCGTGGTGGGGGGGACCGCGCTGCTGGCGGCCCTGCCGTTCGTCACCCCCTTCCTCGACCTGCAGACGTTCGTCCCCCTGCTGGCCAGCCTCCGGTCGCCCCGGTTCTACGTGGTGGCGCCCCTCGGCCTGGCCCTGGGCACCGCCTACCCGGTGGTCCACCTGGCCCGGGAGGCCGTCCACCGGCCCCGCCTGCGGGCGCTGCAGCCGGCGGTGCTGGCCCTGGCGCTGGCCCTCGCCTTCGTCATCGACGTCCTGCCCTACCGGAGCTTCTATCGCCTGAACCCGCCCGCCGACGAGGCCGCCTACGAGCAGATGGAGGCCAGCCTGGCCGCGGTCGGCGGCGACGCCCGCATCAGCACCGGCACCATCGACCCCCGGTCGGTCACGGCCGTGATGGACACCGGCCGGCTGCTGTCGATCGGCTGGCCCCACCCGCTCGCAGGCGTCCACAACTGGCGCCTCAGCGGGGAGGCGTACGTGGCTCCGTTCGGGTACCGCGAGGCGGCCTACGGGCTGTCCGCCACCGGGTACCTGGCCGTCGAGGAGACCTCGGCCACGGGGACGGCCGACGAGGCGGTGGCCGGCATCCGCCTCATCCGCAACCCCCGGCTGCTGCCGCTCGTGCGCACCTACGACCAGGCGGTGGTCGTCGGCGACGCCGACCTGTCGCCCCTGCTCGCCACCTCGCTGGCCTCCCGCAACGTCGCCGTCGTCAACGAGGTGGGCGATACGGACGACCGCCTGGGGGGCATGCCCGTCGCGTCGGTGCCCGCCGCCACCGGGTGCGCGGCGGCGGCGGTGTCGGCCCTCGGCCCCCTGGCGGGGGAGGTGGCCGTGGCCTGCGCCCTCGACCCGTGGGTGGGGGCGTTCTTCGCCGGGTCCGAGCTCGAGCCGCTGGTGGCGCAGGAGATCGGGGGGGTGTTCCCGTCCCTGGCCAACGGGCTGCGGGGCCTGGCGGTGTGGCTCGACGGCAATGCCGGCCGGGCCGAGCTGGCGCTCCACGAGCTCGGCCCCGACGGCCACACGTTGGGTCCCGAGCTGGCGCGGAGCCAGGCCGTGGGCGTCGACGAGTACGACCTCACGACGTTCACGTTCGACCCCATCCTCGACTCGGCCGGCCGGCAGTTCGTGTTCCTGATCAGCTGCGGCGGCTGCCCGCCCGACCTCGGCACGCACGTGATCACCGGCCCCACGCGCGACGGCCCGGGCAACCTGATCCTCGACGGTCGTCGGCAGGACGGGCGGCAGGTGGCCTTCGTCCCCATCCACGACCGGCTGCCCCCGGCGACGCCTCCGGGGACCACCGCCGCGGCCGAACGCCCCGGGCCCGGGGAGTGGCGGGTCACGACCAGCGGCGGGTTCCCTTCACTCCTGGTCGTGGCCGAGACGTACTTCCCCGGCTGGAGGGCCACCGTCGACGGGAAGTCGGTGGGCGTGCTGGAGGCGGACGGGGCCTTCGTCGGCGTGCCCCTGCCGCCGGGCGACCACGTGGTGGAGATCACCTACCACCGCCCGGCCGCCGCCGTCGTCGGGCGCCTCATCACCTTCGGGACGCTGGCCGCGATCGTGGTCGTGTGGTGGCGGCGCCGGGGTGCCGAGCGGGATGGGGAGGACGACTCAGGCCCGGCGGGCGACGCACTCGAGGTGGGCGCCCCACCGGCCGAGCCCGACTGGCAGGCGGCTCTCGACCCGGAGCAGCGCCGACCAGGCCCGCCGGTCGCCGACGGGCAGGGCCCACGCGGCGAAGGAGAGGAGGCTGTGCTGGCGGGAGTCGACGACCTCCAACCCGGCCGCGCCGAGGAGCCCGAGAAGCGTCGACGCCCGAAACCGTGAGTGCACGCCCACCCCGTCCCAATGGGGGTGGACGGCCCGGCCGAGGCGGACGAGGGGGTGGTCGTCCACCGTCTCGGCCACGATCAGGTGGCCGCCGGGCCGCAGGACGCGGCGGATCTCGGCCAGCACGACCTCGGGATCGGGCAGGTGGTGGAGGACGTGGATCGACCACACCAGGCCCACCGACCCGGTGCGCAGCGGGATGCGGGCCGCGTCGCCGGCCGCGACCGGCGCCTGGAGGGCGGCTTCGGCGGCCCGGGCCGGGTCGTACTCGACGCCGACGGGGCTGAGTCCCGCCTTCGCCATCCGCCACAACCAGTACCCCCGGCCACAACCCAGGTCGAGCACCGGCCCGTTCCCGCCCGCTCCCAGCCGGGCCAGGCGGTCCTCCATCCAGGCGTTGGTCGGGGTGTCGGTGTCGGGACCGCGCCGGCGCCCGGGGCCGACGGGGACGACCTGGGTCACGGGCGGCGCCGGCGGCCGACAGCGAAGAGCAGTGCGATCACGGCCGGGACGGCGATCGCCGCACCCGCCGCCAGCGACCGGGTCTCGGGCTTCTCGACCTTGGCCGCGTCGAGCAGGGCTTTGGTGGGGGCCGGACCGGGCGAGGCTTCGACCTGCACGTCCACCCTCGCCGTCCCGCTGATGAGCGAGTCACCGTCGGTGCTGCCGCCGCAGGCCACCACCCGCAGGGTGGACGGTCCGCCCGTGAAGAGGGTGGCGTCCCAGGCCAGGGTGAAGTCGGCGGCCCCGACGGGGGGGTTGAAATAGGACACGTCCTTGCGGGCATCGCCCACGAACAGCTCCACCTGGAACAGCGCGGTCGGCGCCTCCACCCGGCCCGTCACCTCGACCCGCCCGCTCACGACCGCCCCCGCCTCGGGTCCGGCCACCACGACGCTGGCCACGGCGTCACGCGGGGTGGGACAGGTGGTGGGCTGGGCGGAGGCCGGGGCCGACGGCGGCCGCCCGGCCGCCCCCGCCACGACGAGCATGGCGACGACCCCTCGAAGAATCGGCCGGCGCACCCTGGGAGGTTATGCTGCCGCCGCGGGCCGGCAGCACCGGCTCGGACGGCGGTCGGTGACAGAGACGGGCGCAGGGGGCCGACCATTGGACGATCGAGCAGACGCACCCGCCGCACAGCGGCCGATGCCGCCGACCGTCCCCGCACCCTCCACCAACGGTTCGGCCACCAACGGTTCGGCCACCAACGGTCCGGCCACCGACGGCTCGGCCACCAACGGGTCTGCTGCCAACGGGTCTGCTGCCAACGGGTCGACTACCCACGGTTCGGCCCCAGGCCGGTCAGCCATGCAGGCGCCCGCGTCCAACGGCGACGGCTCGGCGGCCAACGGGTCGCACGGGTCGGCGTCCACCGAGGACCACCTCGATGGCACCGACCGGCAGGCCGCCCCGCCGGTCGTGGGGGTGGTGGCCGTCCTCATCCCGACCCACAACGACGGGGGCACCATCGAGCCCCTCCTCCGGCGGATGCTGGCCGAGCCGGGCGTGGGCGACGTGGTGGTGGTGGCCAGCGGGTGCGACGACGACACCGTCGCCATCGTGTCGGAGACGGCGGCCGACGACCCCCGGGTGCAGCTGTTCGTGGAGGCCGAGCGGTCGGGCAAGGCGGCGGCCATCAACTTCGGCATGGAGCACCTCCACCTGCCCTTCGTGGTGGTCGTGTCGGGCGACGTCCTACCCGAGGCGGGGGCCATCAGCCTTCTGGTGGAGGCGCTCGGCCAGCCGGGCGTGGGCCTGGCCGGCGGGCGGGTCGTCCCCGACAACCCCCCCTCGACGGCCATGGGCCACGCCTCCCACATGCTCTGGCGGCTGCACCACCGCCTCGCCCTCCAGCAGCCCAAGCTCGGGGAGATGATCGCCATCCGCTCGGAGGCGGTCGTGGCCCTGCCCCGCACGTCGGTCGACGAAGCCTGTTTCCAGGCCCTGCTGGAGACGGCCGGGTGGAAGGCGCGGTACGTGCCGGAGGCGGTCGTGGCCAACCGGGGACCGTGCACCGTGGCCGACTTCGTCCGCCAGAGGCGCCAGATCCACACCGGCCACCTCTGGCTGCGCCACCGCGAGCACTACTCGGTGCCCAGCCTCCACCTCGGCCTCCTGCTGCGGGAGTTCTGGCGCGACCTCGCCGAGCAGCCCGAGGGACGCCGCCCGCGACCGCTAGCCTTCACTGCAGGCACCGTGGCGCTGGAGGCGGCGGCCCGCCTCATGGCCCGCCTCGACTACCTCAAAGGGAGGGAAACCGTTGTCTGGGCGATGGTCAAGAGCACCAAGGGCGGCGCGGCTGGCCCGGACGGGCTGGGCCCTCGCCGCCGCTAGCTCCTGGCGCTCGCGCGGCCGGCCCCGGCTGCTGCCCGTCAACGTCACGGTCAGCACCAACTTCCGCTGCAACTTCAAGTGCCTGAGCTGCAACGTCTACGAGCGCAAGGTCAAGGAGCTCGACGCCGCGGAGTGGACCCGGGTCTTCAAGTCGCTCGGCCGGGCCCCCGCCTGGATGACCTTCAGCGGGGGCGAGCCCTTCCTGCGGGGTGACCTGCCCGACATCATCGGCTCGGCCGTCGAGCACTGCCGGCCGGCGGTGGTCAACATCCCGACCAACGGATGGTTCACCGAGCGGGTCGTGGCGGGCGTCAAGAAGATCTGCACCGCCCACCCCGACATCCAGCTGGTGGTCAACCTCAGCATCGACCACCACATCCCCGAGCGCCACGACGTCCTGCGAGGAGCGGCCGGCTCCTACGAGCGGCTGATGGCCACCCTGGCCGGGCTGCGGGCCCTCGAGCTGCCCAACCTCACCGTCGGCGTCCACACGGTGGTGTCCAACGCCAACGTGGCCGACTTCCCCGAGATCTCCCAGGGCCTCTCCAAGCTGGGCGCCGACTCCTACATCGCCGAGCCGGCCGAGGAGCGGGTGGAGCTGCAGACGATCGGCACCGGCATCACGCCCGGCGGCTCCGGCTTCGAGCGGGCGGCCGCCGCGGTGCGGGTCAACGAGAAGGCGGCCCGGGGCGCAGTGGCCAAGATGGCCCGGTCGGTGCGGGACGAGTACTACGGACGGGTGGTGCGCTTCCTCGACGGCGACCTCACCGCCATGCCGGTCTGCCACGCCGGGTTCCTCTCGGTCCACATCGGCGCCGACGGCGACGTGTGGTCGTGCTGCGTGCTGGCCCGCTCCTTTGGCAACCTCCGCGACCACGACTTCGACTTCAGGAAGGTGTGGTTCTCGGCCGAGGCCGAGGAGTTCCGCACGTGGATGCGCGAGCGCCGATGCGCCTGTCCCCTCGCCAACGCCGCCTACACCAACCTGTTGGTGGAGCCGGGGGCGGCGTCGCGGATCGCCATCGGCCTGGTCCGGCGGCCGACGAAGGTGGCCCACCCGGTGGCGGTGGACTCCTGACCGACGTTATCGACGGGGACGGCTTCGCCGACCCGGCCGAGGGCCCTTCCACGCCTCTGCCGCCTGGGGCCGGGGGGACGGTCCTCGTCACCGGGGGGTCGGGTTTCATCGGCTCGCATCTGGTCCGGGCGCTGGTGGCCGCCGGCCGGCCGGTTCGCGTCCTGGTGCGCTCGGAGGACGCCGCCGCCCGGGTGCTGGCCACAAGCGCCCGGGAAGGTGGGGTCGGGGTGGCCTTCGGTGACCTGTCCGACAGCGACAGCCTGCGGGAGGCGGCCCGGGGCTGCGGCCTCGTCTACCACCTGGCCGGCACCTACCGGGGCTCGCCGTCCGAACTGCAGGCGTCCCACGTCGACGGCACCGCCCGGCTGCTCGACGCCGTCGAGCCCGGGGCCCGCCTGGTGCTGGTGAGCTCCACGTCGGTCTACGGGTGGGATCAGGCGTGGCCCGCCGACCACGCCACCCGCCCGAACCCGTCGTCGGCCTACGGGCGGGCCAAGCTGGCCGGCGAGGAGCTGGTGCAGGCCCGACCCGGCGGCAACGTCGTGATCGCCCGCTCGACCATCGTCTACGGGCCGGGCGACGTCGACGGGATGCTGGCCCGGGTCGCCAAGATGCTGTCCCGTCACCTCCGCTGGTTCCCGGGCGACGGGGCCAACCGGGTGCATCTGGTCCACGTCGACGATTTGGTCGCCGCCCTGGTCCTCATGGGCGGTCGGGGCGACGGCGTCTTCGTGATCGGCGGTCCCGAGGCGGCGCCCATCCGCCGCATCCTGGAGCTCCTGGCCGACGGCGCCGGGCTCCCGCGGCCGATGTTCGGCGTCCCCGGCGGTGCGGTGCGGGGCGTCGCCCGGGCCGTCGAGGGGTTGTGGCACCAGACCGGCCGTTCGGGCGAGCCGCCCTTGAGCCCCCACAGCGTCGATGTCGCCGTCCGGGACCGGGCCTACTCGTGGGCCCGGGCCGCCGACGACCTCGGGTGGGCTCCAGTGGTTGCCTTGGAGGACGGCGTCCCCGAGGTCGGCAAGTGGCTGGCGGCCGAGGTCCTGAAGCCGCCCAAGGCCGCGGCCAGGCCGGCCAAGGGGAAGCCGGTCAACGGGAAGCCGGTCAACGGGAAGCCGGCCAACGGGAAGCCGGCCAGGACCGTGCCGGGATTCGAGCCCGGCCACGACGCCGGCGCGCCGGCTGCCGGGGGCTTCGACTGGCGGGGGTACTTCGTCGACCCCGACGAGGGACTGGGGACGGTCTACGAGCGCTTCGCCCTCGACAAGGTGCTCGACGCGGCCATCGCCACCACCGGCGCCACCAGCGTCCTGCACGCCCCCCTGTTCGGCATGATGGGCATCCCCGGGCTCGACGCCGTGTTCCTCGCCCGCCAGGGGATGCGGGTGGGGCTGCTCGACGTCGACGGCGAGCGGCTGGAGGCGGTGCACGCCCAGTGGCGCTCGCTGGGCCTCGACCCCGAGGTCCACCTGGTCGACGGCCTCGACCCCAAGGGCTGGCCCGAGAAGCTGCCGCTGCGCTACGACCTGGTGTTCAGCTTCGCCGCCCTGTGGTGGTTCGAGGACCCATGGGCGGTGCAGGCGGCCCAGGCCCGGTGGGCCGACAAGGCGGTGCTCACCTGCGTGCCCAACCGCAACGTCTTCATGCGGATGCGAGCCCGGCTGTGGCACCGCGACCTGTTCGAGCGGCTGAACGAGGAGGCGCTCGACGCCCGGGCCGCGACCCGGGCCGCGGCCGACTCAGGGCTGGAGGCGGTCGACACCGGCCTGTTCGACATCCCGCCCTTCCCCGACACGTCGGTGCCCCTGGCCAAGCTGCTCCGGGCTCGCAAGGGTTCGCAGCCGTCCGACGGCGACGGCGACGAGCAGGCCTGGGCGTGGTCGATCCTGCCCTTCCTCACCGGGGACGACCCCGGGATGGAGGACCGGGTGGCCCGGCTGTCACGCTGGGAGCGGTTCCTGCCGGGAGTGATCCAGCCCGCGCTGGCCCACCACCGCTACGTGCTCTTCCGCCGCCCCGAGTCGGATCAGCCGGACGCGGTGGGCGCCGCCACCCACACCCAGTAGCTGGCCAGCCAGGGCAGGGTCTTGGCCAGCCCGTCGTCGAGCCTGGTGTAGCGCTCGAGGGCGGCCGGCTCGGCGGTGGAGAAGATGCGCCGCATGATGGCGGGACGGGGCTGCAGGAACAGCTCGTAGGGCAGGAAGCTGAACCGCTCGGCGTGGACGATCTCGAGCCCGGCCTTGGCCACCGCGGCCCGGTTGCGGCGGGCGCCGAAGAAGTAGAACTTCTCCCGCTTGGGGGCGAGGGCGGCCAGCAGCATGAAGTGCGGGCACCCCAGGCGACCTTCGAGGATCACCACCCGCCCCGTCGGGCCCACCACCCGGCCCGCCTCCCGGAGGACGTCGGCCGGCGACTCCAGGTGGTGCAGGAGGTTCTTGACGATGACGACGTCGGCCGAACCGGCCGCCATGGCACCCGTCACCTCGGCCGCGTCGCCCACCACCAGGTCGTCGCCCAGCGTGGGCCGGGCCAGCTCCACCGCCGCCTCGCTCAGGTCGGCCCCCGAGTAGCTCACCTCGATGCCACGCTCGCGGGCCACCCGCAGCAGCGACGCTCCGAGGAAACCCTCGCCGCACGCCGGCTCGAAGATGCGCACCGGCTTGGGCCCGCTCCCGTTGGCCGAGCTGCCGTTGGCCGAGCTGCCGTTGCTCGAGATGCCGTGGCCGGAGGCGCCGGAGGAACCCGGCCGCGACCCGACCCCGTCGAGCACCCGGCCCGCCAGGCGGTCGTTGAACGAGCGGAACAGGGGGTGCACCAGCTGCTCGCCCACCACCGCCGCCCGCCGGGGGTACGTGCGGTCGTAGTAGTTCTGCTGGTATTCGCGGTGGGCGTTCGTCACTATCTGCGTCACCTTCTTGTCGTCCGTTCGGCGTCCGATGCTAGTCTGGTTCCTTCAGGCCATCGGCGTGCCGGACTGGGAGGCAGCCGCGTCCTCGGGGAATAGCCAAATGCGCGTCAAGATGGTGTGTCTCGAGGACGGAATCACCTCGTGTGGATTCCGGAAGATGGCCGCGTATGCGGGCCGTCTGAACCCCGACACCGAAGCCTGGTATGTGTCGACCAAGCGCTTCCGGGGCGTCGTCAACAACATCACCGGCAAGATGGGCACCAAGGGCGAGTTCGGCGACGACGAGGTCGACCAGATCGCCAAGGCGCTGGCCGGCAACGACCTCGTCGGGTTCTCCTCGATGACCGGCTATGCCGATCTGACGCGCAAGGTGATCAGTCGCCTGCGGGCGATCGACCCGTCGACCTTCATCATCTGGGGCGGCATCCACCCCATCATCCACCCCGAGGACGCCATCCAGGCCGAGGTCGACGCCATCTGCACCGGTGAGGGTGAGTTCGCCTTCCAGGAGCTCTACGACCGCCTGGGCGAAGGCCGCGACTACGACGACATCCGCAACTTCTGGTTCAAGCGGGGCGAGACGATCACCCGCAACGAGTTCCTCCCGCTGATGACGCCGGCCGAGATGGACACCCTGCCCTTCCCCCAGTACGGCGACAAGGGGGAGATGATCTACGCCCCCGAGCAGGGCTTCGTCCCGCTGAGCAAGAACGACTACCTACTCAATTTCAGCCTCGGCTACCAGACGGTGTGGTCGATCGGCTGCCCCTTCCACTGCTCGTTCTGCGGCAACACCAAGTTCATCGCCAACGACCCGAGCTACAAGAAGGTGCGCCACCCGAGCCCCCGCTACGTGGTCGACGAGGTCAAGAGCGTCCGCCGGCGGTTCCCGTTCGTGAGCCACGTCAACTTCCACGACGACAGCTTCATGGCCATCCCCTACCGGGAGCTGGAGGAGTTCGCCGAGCTGTGGCGGGAGGAGCTGGGCATCCCATTCACCGTGTTCGGGGTCATCCCCAACTACGTGAAGCAGGAGAAGTTCGACCTCCTGAGCTGGGCCGGCATGAACCGGGTGCGGATGGGCATTCAGAGCGGAAGCCAGGCCATCCTCGACTTCTACAAGCGTCCGACGCCGCCGGAGCGGATCCTCGAAGCGGGCACGGTCATCGCCTCGTTTTCGCCGAAGTACCACATCCCCCCGGCGTACGACATCATCGTCGACAACCCCATCGAGACCCGCCAGGACGTGGTCGACACCCTCGAGCTGCTGTACCGGATGCCGAGGCCGTACACGCTCTACATCTACTCGCTGAAGGTCATCCCCAACACCCAGTTGGAGAAGGAGATGATCGAGCGGGGGATCGACGTCGAGCACATCTCGTCGAGCTTCATGGTGGTGCCGCCCCGGGCCGCCAACCTCCTCCTCTACGTGCTCGCCGTCTGGCGGCCGCCGCGGTGGCTCTTCGACCGCATGCTCCGCCTGGCCAAGCCCAGCCTCGAACCGCAGCGCATGTACCCCCGCATGGGGACGTTCCTGCGGTCGATCTACCTGCTCAAGCGCGTCCTCGACCACCTCCGGTCGATGGACTTCTCGGTCCTCCCGGGCCGGGCCGGCTACCTGTGCTGGCGGGTCGGCATCGTAGGCGCCACCCGCCGCTTCATCCGCCGCCCCCCCAAGCCCGAGAAGAAGAAGGGCCGAGCCGCAGTGGTCGCCATGCGCCTCCCCGTCCTGGAGTCCGACAAGTAGCGGGTCCCTTCATCGAACCGGTGACACTTTCCGGCCCTGGGGCGCCCCAAACCGTCACCAGTTGCCCGTCCTGAAGTCGAACCGGTGACGGAAAACCGGTCCAGGCCCCGGTGATCGTCACCAGTTGCCTGTCTTGACGAACCGGTGACACTTTCGGGCCCTGGGGCGCCCCAAACCGTCACCAGTTGGTCCGTCAGAAGTGAACCGGTGACGGAAAACCGGTCCTGGCCCCGGTGATCGTCACCAGTTCAGCGGGGGCGCCTGGAATCCGGCGGCCAGGCCGCCGAACAGGGCCGCTCCTCTGGCCACCGCCGCGACCACCGGCGACCGCTCGACCGGGATCGGGATGCGGCGGGACTTGGCCGCCAACAGCGGCTCGCTGGCCGAGCCGCCGCCGAACACCACCAGGCGGCGGCGAGTCCCGACGACGCGGGTGACGCGGGCCACGGCGACCGCCGTCTCGGCGGACAGGGCGTCGAGGAGCGTGGCCCACACCGCGGCGGGTGGGCCGGCGGGCAGCGCTGGCGGGTCCCGGCGGCGGAGGCTGTCGAGCAATCCCGGCGCGTCGAGCACCCCCGCCGGTAGGAGCCGGTCGAGGGCTTCGGGTGGGTGGCCGAGGGCCGAGGCGGCGTACTCGACCGCCTGGCCGGACCGGGCCGCGCTCGATTGCACCGCCCAGCCGTCGCCGCTGGGGAAGAGGGTGACCGCGACCCCGGTGGCGAGGGCGGCGTCGATGTCGGGCCGCGTGGCCGACCGGCCCACGACCGTCTCGGCCGTGCCCACCGAGTCGACCAGGTCGTCGGGGCCCGCCCCGCAGCCCACGAACCCGACCAGGTGGTCGTGGCCGGCGACCGTGACCGGCACGCCGGCCGGGAGGCCCGACCACGCCGACGCCTCCGCCGTCACCCGGCCCATCACGTCGCCGGCCGCCAACACCGGCGGAAACAGGCCGACCTCGAACCCGGCGGCCCGGGCCACGTCCGGCAGCCACTCCCGCCGGCCGACGTCGAAGCATCCGGTGCGGGCGGCGAGCGACCACTCCGTCGCCTCGGTCCCCGTGAGGGCCCGCAGCACCAGCTCGGGGACTCCCAACCACCGGGCGGGAGCCGCCGCCAGCCCGTTCTCGACCAGCCACCCCAGCTTGGCGACGGTCGCCACGTAGCGCAGGCGCTGGCCGATGGCCCGGTCGAGGTCGGGCCCGAAGGCGGCCGACAGGCGGTCGGCCACCGACTCGCCCCGGCGGTCGTGCCAGGCGATCACCGGCGCCAGCGCCCGCCCGGCGGCGTCGAACGGCGCCCCGCTCTCGGCCACGCCCGCCACCCCCACGCCCGCCACCCGGCCCAGGTCATGGTCGCCCCCGAGGTCGGCCAGCACCCGCCGGACGACCTCGACCACGGCGCCCACGGTGGCCTCGGTGCGGCCCGCGGAAGTCACGAACGGGCTGTCGACCGCCACCGTCGCCACCTCGCCACCGGTGGCCGCGTCCAACAGCGTGGCCTTGGTGCGGGTGGACCCCACGTCGAATCCGAGCAGGTACCGGGCTCCCGCCGCCTCGTCAATCACCGGTGGCGCAAATCTCCCTCAATCTCCGTGGCTCGGCCGACCGTACAACGGTGTCCTCGACCACCGGGCCACCGGGCCTCAGCAGAACTCGCCGGGCCCGCCGGCCCGGCTCTCATGGGGTCGGGCCGGCCATGTGCCCGGACGCGGCCAGGTGGAGGGCGCCGGTCTGGGACCGCCCGGACAGAGCCTGTGCTGCGCGGTGCCACTCGATGCGCCCCGCCGGTCGAGTGTGCAGAAACCCTGGATATCGCTTGTTTTCTGCACACTCGAGTCCGACCGCCGGTCGAGTGTGCAAAAAGCATGGATATGGCTTGGTTTCTGCACACTCGATGGACGCACCGCCGGTCGCCTCGCCGGTCGCCCGCCCGCCAGTGCTCCCTGAGGCCCCGGCCCACCGCCCGCAGTCACGCCTGCAGCCACCCCCGCTCCCGGCGGTGCCACCCCGATGCGGCGCGCACCGGCCTCGGGCGCCAACGGGTGTCGTTCGTGACCAGCCAGGGCCGCGGGGCGCCGGGCGGCCGCGTGGCCTCGGGCTCGTGCACGTAGCGGGCACCCCGGGCGGCACGGTGACCTACGTCAACCGGGGCGTCCACCCTTCGTGATCAGGGCCGTCGACGGCTCCGGCAACCGTTCCGGCCCGAGCAACGCCAACACCTTCCAGATCTGCTGACCCCAAGGCCGGCGCGGCCGGCACGGCCGAACCTAGATTCGTCCGATCGACACGAGCGACTCCGCCGGCACCGGCCGGCTACCCCCCGAGGCCCCGCCGACCGGGGCGGCAGACGGCCCGGCGCCACCGCGCCGGCGCAGCCTCGTCGGGCTCATCCGGGAGTCGCTGGCGTTGGTCCGCCGGTCCGCCCCCCGGCGCTTCGCCGTCACCAGTGCCATCCAGCTCACGGCGGGCGTGGCCGCGGCCCTCACCCTGCTCCTCGGCCGCGACGCGCTCGCCGCCCTGCTCTCCGCCCAGAGCTCGGGGGCCACCCTCGGCGACATCGTCCCCCACCTGGCCCCCCTCGCCCTGGTGGTGGCCTACCGGCGGATCTCGGAACCGGTGCTGGCCAACGAGGTCACCCTCCTCGGCTATCAGGTGTCGCGCACGGCCGACGACCAGGTGATCGACGTCGCCACCGTGGTCGACTACGAGGCCTTCGAGGACCCCGCCTTCCTGAACCAGCTCGAGCGGTCGACCAACAACTCCGGCCGGGCGATGGACATCGTCCAGGGGCTGATGGCCATGGCCGGTAGCGGCTTCGCCCTCGTGGGGCTGGCGTGGGCGATGTTCGCCCTCCAGCCGTTGCTGCTCCCCTGCCTCGCCGTCGGGGCCAGCCCCCTGTGGCTGACCTCGGTCCGCAACGTCCGGGACTCGTTCGCCACCGACATGAGAATGGTCGAGTCCACCCGGCGCCGCCGGTACCTGCGGGGGATCCTCACGGGCCGGGACGAGGCCAAGGAGCTCCGGGCCTTCGGCCTCGCCGACTCCGTCCGGCAGCGGTACGACCGCGTCTACGACGAATGGATCGAGGAGCGGCGCCGGCTCCTGCGCCGGGGGCTGCGCCGCACGCTCCGGGGGGTGGCCACCGGATGGCTCCTGTCGATCGTGTTCGGAAGCCTCCTGCTGCTGCTGTTCCTCGACTCCCGGATCGGCCTGGCCGAGGCGGCGGCCGCCGCCTTCGGTGCCCGCCTGCTCCGCAACCGGGTCGTGACCCTCATCTCCGGCGTCGCCCGGCTCTACGAGGCCGGCCTCTACCTCGACGACCTCCACTCGTTCGTCCTGCTGAAGCCGGCGATCGAGGCCGCCCGACCGACGGGGAAGGTGGACGCGCCCTTCACCCAACTCGTGGTCGACAAGGTGTCGTTCGCCTACCCCGGCACCGAGCGGACCGTGCTCCGGGACGTGTCGCTGGAGATCCGTCGGGGCGAGGTGATCGCCCTCGTGGGGGAGAACGGCTGCGGCAAAACCACGCTGGCCAAGCTGCTCTGCCAGCTCTACCGGCCGCAGTCGGGCCGGGTCCTCTGGGACGGCGTCGACACCGCCACCGTCGACCCCGGCTCGATGCGGGACTCGATCGCGGTGGTATTCCAGGACTTCGTCCGCTACGAGCTCGACGCCCACAGCAACGTCGGCCTCGGCCGCCCCGACCGGTTGGAGGACTGGGAAGCCGTCGTCGAGGCGTCGCGCTCGGCCGGGGCCCACGAGTTCCTCGCCGCCCTGCCCCAGGGGTACGACACCCTCCTGAGCCGGGCCTTCGCCGGCGGGGAGGACCTGTCGATCGGCCAGTGGCAGCGGGTGGCGCTGGCCCGGGCCTTCTTCCGGGACGCCGCCTTCCTCGTCCTCGACGAGCCCACCGCCGCCCTCGACGCCAAGGCCGAGCACGACCTGTTCGAAAGCGTCCGCCGGCTCTGCCAGGGACGGACGGTGCTGCTCATCTCCCACCGGCTCTCGAGCGTCCGCTCGGCCGACCGGATCTACGTCCTCGACGCCGGCGAGATCGTGGAGCAGGGTTCGCACGACGATCTGATGGCCGCCGGCCGGCTCTACGCCCGCCTCTTCACCCTCCAGGCCGCGGCCTACGCCTGAGATCCCCACCAGCACGACGGACACAGCCGTCCCGCGCGTCTTCGCGGTCCTGCCCGCCCACAACCAGGTCGAGCAGGTGCTGCGCTGCCTCCGCTCGTTGGCCGCGGGCTCGGTGGTACCGACGGCGCTGGTGGTCGACGACGGCTCCTCGGACGGCACCGCCGAGACCGTCGCCCGGGAGTTCCCCGATGCGATCGTCCTCCGGGGGGACGGGAACCTCTGGTGGACGGGCGCCACCAACGTCGGGGTGCGCCACGCCCTGGCCCACGGCGCCGACTTCGTGCTCACCCTGAACTCCGATGGCGCCGTCGAGCCGTCGACGGTGGCCGCCCTCCTCGCCTTCGAACGCACCGCCCGGCCGGTGCTGGCCGGGTCGCTGCAGCGGCCCCTCGGCCGCCCCGACCAGGTGTACAGCCGGGGGGTGACGCTCGGGCCGACCTGGCGGGCGTGGTTCCGGGCGCCGCCGGCGCCGCCCATAGATGGCGACGCGCCTCTCATGGTCGACGCCATCGGCGGCAACTCCCTGCTCATCCCCCGCGAGTGCTTCGAGGCGGTGGGGCTCTTCGACGAGCGGGGACTGCCCCAGAACTGGGCCGATTTCGACTTCCAGCTCCGGGCCCGGAGGGCGGGATGGCCCGTCTACTGCGTTCCCGGGAGCGTGGTGTGGGTCGACCTGTCGTCGCTCGGCCTCCGGCTCAACCGCCGGACGGGCGTCCGGCGGGCGGCGAAGCTGCTGACCGACCGGCGCTCGCCGTACCACCTCGTCCACTTCCCCCGGTTCCTCTTCCGGCACCTGCCGGTGCGGTCGTCGGTTGTGATCGGGTTGCGGTGGTACCGGCCGCTGGTTGTCACCGTGGCCAAGTTCTACCTCGGCGGGCTGCGGCGGACCGTCTCGCGACGCCGTACGTGAGGCGCCTGAGCCCGGCCCACCCCACCTCGGACCACTCCTTGCGCCGGAACTCCTCGGCGCTGTTGACCGTCGGGAACTCGCCCGGGGGGACGGGCACGTCGAGGAACCGGCACAGCGGCTCCCAGCCCTGGCGGACGTCGAAGACCAGCAGCCGGTCGGCCCCTACGTGGGCCACCACCGCCTCCGTGTGGCGGCGGAACACGGCGAGAAGGTGGTCCCGGTCCCCGGTCGCGCCACCGAAGACGCCCTGCACCACGACCTTGCGGATCATCGGGTACACCAGGGCCACGTGCGGGTGGACGCGCCGTTTGGCCCTGGCCAGCACCCGGCCCAGACGGGTCGGCGGCCGGAAGATCGTCCGGGAGATGCTCTCGCACCACACTTCCGGGTCCCGGACGGTGAGCACTACTTTGGCCTCCGGCCAATGATCGACCAGTTCCCGCCAGAACGCCGCGCCCGGCCAGTCGGTCGTCGACTCGAACCCGGCGAGCATCGAGTCCCAGTCGACGGGACCCCCGTCCCCGACGTTGCCGGGCCCACGGTTCTCGGCCGCCGTGGTCCACGCTCTCGCCCGCTCCGGCTCGTCGATGACGTTGCGCATGTTGTAGCAGGGGCCGAATCCCAGCAGCTCGAAAGCCACCTTCAACGAGGCGCATCCCGTGCGGCCGAGTCCGACCCCCAGCACCTTCACCGTTCGTGAACTGCGTCGTCGGCCATCCCCGCTCCGGCACCGCCCTCGTGAGCCACGTCCTCAACGCCGGTGACGAGCAGCACAGCCGGCACGAGTACCTGGCCCATCTCAGCTCCCTCTGCGTTCCCGTCCCGACCCAGTGGTACGACGGCGCGGTCGACAGGGAGGCCGTGCACTCGCTCCTGGCGCACTACGACCACACGCCGACCCCGTGGGTGACCGTCGACTCCAACTGGAAGCTCACCTGGATCCTCCCGGTCTTCCTCGAGCGATTCCCGGAGGCTCGGGTCGTCCATCTTGTCCGCGATCCACGGACGAACGTCCCGGCGTGCCACAACCTGGACTTCTACGGGGATCTCCGATTCCTCGAAGAGTTCCGGCACCGCGACTTCTGGCTCCGGTGGATGCCCGAGGTGCACCGTCCGGACTGGGCCGAGCTCACCCCGTTCGAGAAGAACTGCGCCTTCTGGAACGAGACGCACCGTCTGGCGAGGGCTGCGATCGCCGGTCACGACCGATGCCTCACGGTGCGGCTCGAAGACCTGGGCGGTGCAGCCGCGCTGACCCGGCTGTTCGAGCACTTCGAGCTCCCTCGGCCCGGGCGTCGTGCCCTGGCTGCCGCCGGCCGGACTCAGGTGAACCTCCGTCCCGAGGTCAAGCGCCAGGTCCTGGCCCGCAAGCACGACCCGCTACCCGCCTACGACCTCTGGTCCCCGGCGCAGCAGCGGCGACTGGCCGAGATCTGCGGCGAGACCGCCGCCACCCTGGGCTACCCGCTCTGAGCCGGCACCCGCGGCCGGACCAGGTCCTTGGCTGCGCTGGCTGCGCCCCGGGAATGCCGGTGGTACCGCCGGCCGACCAGCTCGGAGGTCACCGTCCGCACGCGGGGGCCCAGCTCCTGCGGCATGCCCTCCCGGGCGCGGATGTGACGGAGCCTGTCGGCGAGGAACCAACGGCTCCGTTCCGCCCGCTGCCGCCATTCGGCCTCGGCCGGTCCCTCCGGCGGCGTCCAGCCCTCGAGCCGTTCGAGGAGGTAGCTCACGAACCAGCCGGACGCGGGGCTGACCTCGCGCCACCGCAGTTGCGCAGCGAGCGGCGCCGGCCGGTCCGGCGTGTGCCAGAGGCCTTTCACCTGGGCCGGGTGCTGGCGGTAGACGAGGAGACGTTCGTCGAGCCCGATCACGGGCGAGACCGAGGCCGCCACGAAGTCGATCCAGATGTCGTGGGGCATCGGCGCCCGAAGGGCTGCGACCGGGAGGATCAGGGGGAGCAGCGCCGAACGGAAGGCCAAAGTCAGCCCCAACGGCCGCCGCAGGAGGCGGAACAGGACGGGCAGACCGTTCCGCTCCAGCCCCCGGCGCACCCGCCGGTCGACGCCCTGGTGCTCGTAGAGCGTCATCCCCATGGGCCGCAGGGATGCGTCGACGACATCGGCGTCGCTGAACACCAGGCCGGCGGTGGGGTGGTCGCGAAAGGCCACGTCGAGGCGCTCGAGCTTGTCGGGTGACCAGACGTTGTCCTGGTCGGCCAGCACGACGATGTCGCCCTCGCACCGCGACATGGCCGACTCGAAGTTCCGGCTGAACCCGAGGCGGGTGGCGTTCTCGAAGATCCGGACCGGGAACGGGACGGTCGCCTGGAACCGGCGGAGGATCCCCGGTGTGCGGTCGAGCGAGGCATCGTCGCAGGCCACGACCTCGTCGGGCAGCCGGTTCTGGCCGGCGATGCTCGCCAGTTGCTGTTCGAGGAACTCCTGCCCCTGCCAGGTGCAGAGCGCGACCGAGAGGCGACGTGGCCCGGACACCTGGAGCATCGGACGACCGATGCTAGAGCGACGGGCGCGGGAGCGGAGCCGGAGGGGCGGGATACGCTTCGGCGGACGGTCCGGCACACGGAGGTGGCGCGATGAGCACAGGCGACGCGGGTGGGTTCGACGTCGGCGGCGTCCAGGGGCCACTACGCGCCGAGACCCGGCGGGCGTACGTCGCCCCCTTCTTCCGCCGCCTCGACGTGTCCTCCACGACGGGCAAGAGCCCCTACACGGAGCCCTCGGAGACAACCGCACCAAACGGCGTTCCGTATGGACCGTCCTGAGGTCCCACGGGAGTCGCCGGCCACACGGCGACCATTCCGCCTCACTCAGACCCCGAGAACGTGAGCAGGCCGGCCACCCGGGCCGGGTGAAGCCGGCCCCGCACCCCTCCGTCGGACCGAGCGGGTCGGCGTGAGCACGACGTTCGCCGGCCTGCTGTGCCTCGGGCCCGGTCGCCGTCCGGACGATTTCGTGGACGGGGCGAAGCTTCTCGCCGCCCTCTCCCCCGGCCGCCCGCCGGAACTCACCAGTGTGTGGAACGACGGACCCCTCCTCCTCGTTCAGGCGGGCGACCAGGGAGCCGGCACCCTGCCCGTCCGATGCCCCGCCACCGGCCGCGTGGCCGCCTTCTGGGGCCGGCTCGACAACGGCGACGAGCTGGGCCGGGCGCTGAACCGGACGCCAAACCGGTCGGGGAACCGGTCGGGGCCGGTCGCACCCGTGTCCGATCCCGAGCTGGTTCTGGCGGCCCACGGCCTTTGGGACGGGTCCTGCCCGGAGCGGTTGGCCGGCGACTTCGCGGGCGCCGTGTGCGAGCCCGGGGCCCACCGGGCGCTCCTGTTCCGCGACCGTCTCGGGGTGAAGCCGCTCTACTACCTCCTCGACCCGGAGTTCCTGCTCTTCGCCACGACCGCCGCCGTGTTCCCCCTGCTCCGCCGCGGCGCGCCGGCGGTCGATCCGGCGTGGCTGGCGCGCGCCCTCACCGGCGTCCATCACGATCCCACGGCCACCGCCTTCACCGGCGTGGCCCGGTTGGCGCCCGGCCATCGCCTCGACGTCCACCCCGGTGGGGGCCGGCCCGGGCCCTATCACTCGTGGCGCGACGACCCGCAGTGGACCACCCGCCGCGACCCGGCCCGGGTGGCCGAGTACCGGACGGTGCTGGAGGAGGCGGTGCGCTGCCGTATGCGGGCGGCGGGGCGGATGGGCTCCGAGAACAGTGGCGGGCTCGACTCCTCCACCGTCACCTCCTACCTGGCCCACCTCCTGGGCGACCCCGGCGACCGCCTCAGCAGCTTCGGGCTCGTGCTGGCGGAGCGCGAGCCCGAGTACATGGCGGAGACCAATCGCCACGCGGGAATCACCCACGGGTCCCTGCTCACCCTCCCCCCGGGCGACGATGCCCTCATCGGCCGGGGCCTGGCCGCGGTCGGCTACCCGGAGGAGCAGCACAGCGCGATCGCCCACGTCCCGATCTACGAGGAATGCCGGCGGCGCGGGATCGGGGTGCTGTTCTCCGGTTTCGGCGGCGACGAGGCGGTCACCAACTCGGGCAGCCTCCTCGGCCGCGAGCTGCTCGACCACCGTGCCTACCGCGCCCTGGGCCGATTCCTGCCCGGGGGACGCCTCACCCGCACCCTTCGCCTGGCGAGGGCGTTGGCCCTCGGTCCTCGCTGGGGAGGCAGCCGCCCCGGCCTGGCCGCGGCCATGGCGGCTCGATGGCCCCATCATCTGGTGCGGACGGAGCTCGCCCGCCAACTCGGCCTGGCCGAGGCGCACCGGGCCCAGGCCGCCTTCGACGGGCCCTACCGGCGCATCAACGCGTTCGTGATCGGCGATCGCCTGGGAGCGTCGATGCTGGCCCGCCTCGAGACGTGCACCCTGGTCGCCGCCAGCTACGGGGTGGAGTTCCGGTGGCCGCTCCTCGATACCCGCCTCGTCCAGCAGTACCTTTCGACGCCCTCGATCGAGAAGGCCGATCGCACGGCCGGGCGCTACCTGCACCGCCGCGCCGTCGAGGGAGTGGTGCCGGCCAAGGTGGCATGGAAGTCGAGCAAGGACATGTCCGGACCCGAGGACCGGGCTCGGGCGGCGGCGGGGCAGGGGGGCCGGGTGGCGCCGGGGAGGGTCGAGCAGGCCCGCCGGCAGGTCGCCCACCTGCATCCGGCCCTGGAGGAGGTCATCGACGTCGACCGCTTCCGCCGCCAGATCGCCGCCGCTGCCGACCTCCCGCTGAGTCCCCCCGCCCGGACACAGTTCGCATCGAACGTCACCCGGCTGCGCACGCTGAACCACTGGCTCTGCGGGGGCCCGGCGCCGGCGTGAGGGCACCGGGCCCGCTCCGCGTCGCCCGGTTCTTGTGGCGGGAGGCCATCCGCCGCCCGATGCCGCACGGGGTCGTCCATTGGCGGTTCTGCCTCCGTCACCTTTCGGGACCACTCGCCCGCCAGCGCGCCTTGTGGCGGGCCAGCCTGCCCGGCCTGCCCCGCCCGGCGTGGTTCCTGCTGGAGGCGTGGTTGTGGCTGCGATGGCAGCTCTGGGGCGGGCCGCGACGGGTGTGGCGGACCACCCGTCGCCTCGGGCACCGGGTGCGCTCCGAGGAGGGCGTGGGGCTGGCCCGGCAGGCGTGGCGGGTGTGGACCGTCAGCCAGGGGTACTGCGTGCCGCCGTCGGACGTCTACCGCTTCCGGCTCTACCGCCCGGGGAGCCGGGCCCGGGCGCCCGAGTTCGTCTACCCGCACACCGCGGCCGCCTTCCACCACCGGCGCAACTCCGCCGCCGACGGAGCCCGGGCCTCGTCCGAGCTGCTGGCCGACAAGGAGCTCCAGACGGCGGAGTTGACCCGACTCGGGATCCCCATGGTCCCCATCCTGGCCGTCGCCCGGCGGGGCACGGGAGAGGCCCTCGGATCCCACGCCGACGACCCCGCCGCCCGGTTCTTCTGCAAGCCCCGCCACGGCTCGGCCGGCCGAGGGGCCTTCGCCGCCCGCGGGGAAGGCGACACCATCGTCGTCGAGACGTTCCACGGCGTCCGGCTGACGGGCCCGGAGGCAGCCGCCCACTGGGCCCGGCTCCTGGATGACGACGACATGCTCGTGCAGCTCCGCCTCTCGACCCACCCCCACCTGGCCGACCTGGCGACCGCCGACGACGTCGTCACCGTGCGCTACATCAGTGAACGACGTCCCCCGGGAGACGGCGTCGCCTGCTACTGCGCCACGCTCGAGCTGCCTGCCGGGCGGCGGGGGTCGGCCCGCAGGCCCGCCTACGTCGTCCTGGAGGTCGACGCGGAGAGTGGCGCCATCATGGGCGTCCCTGACGACCGGCTGCCAGACGACCGGCTGCCGGACGACCGGCTGCCGGACGATCGGCAGGCGGGCGACCTCGGCCGCCGCTACTGCGACGTCCTCGCCCGGCTCGGCGAGCGGCGGGTCCCCGGCTGGGACGAAATCCGGCGGGGCAGCCACCTCGCACACACGCGGTTCCCGGGGATCCACGCCATCGCGTGGGACTGGGCGGTGACACCATCGGGGCCGCTGCTGCTCGAAGGCAACGGAGGCTGGGGCGTGAGCACCCCCCAGATCCTCAAGGGCGGGCTGCTCGCCGACGCCCGGCCCTCAGGCTGACACCGGGCGGATCACATCGCTGCCGACCAGCTCACCCAGGAACGCGGTGACATCGGCCTCGCACGTGGCTGCGTCGACCTCGAACTCGGACACGATCCGGGCGCAAAGCTCCGCCGCTGTCCGGGGCGTGGCCAGGAGCTCCCACAGCCGGGTGCCCACCCCTCCGACGCCGAAATACTCGCTCCGCTCGATGCTCATCATGACGGTCTCACCGTCCACCTCGGTCCAGAGCATGTCGGGGTTGCGCTCCACCCGGGTGTTCAGGCCGATCGGATTCACGCGGGCTGCTCCACTGGGTTGCCGCCGGCGTCGAGGTAGCCGATGCGGCGCATGACCGCACCGTGGTCGTCGATGATGCGCTCCACCTGCTCAGGGGTCAGGCTATCCCGCCAGCCGCCGGCCCGACCGCGACGGAAGAAGGGCTCCGACCGCGACCCGCGCTCGTGGAAGCCCCGTTCGTCCTCCTGCCGCCTGAGCTCGGAGAACTCGCTGTGGCGGATCGCCTTCTCGACCCGCGGACGGTCGGTGGGAAGGTCGAGAAAGGCGGCGGCGCGGGTGAAGGTCTCCAGCGGTCGGGCCGCGAGGTCCTCGTAGCGGACGACCTCGCAGCGCAGTCCCGGCGCATCGATCCAGCTCGCCACGTGGGCGCTCCAGCTCAGCAGCCGCTGGCGCACCTGCTGGCGGGCGATGCCGTCCCGCCGGGCCGCCACCGCCAGCTCGGGGAATCCCATGATGGCGATGGCCCGGTCGACGGTGCAGCCGTAGTGGCTGGCAGTCGACGGGGCGACGTCGAGCGGATTGCGCACGATGTAGACGGCGCCGAGGGTGCCTTCGCGGGACACGAGGGGCTCGCCGTCGGGCAGCACCGTGTACGCGTCGTGGATCTTGTGGTAGCCGACCTCCTCCGCGTGGACCGACCAGCGATACACGTCGGGCCGAAGCCGGTCGACCTCGTCGGGCGTGAGATGGTCGCTGTCGAAGCCGAGCACGTCGTCGATCCACCCCCGCCCGCTGGCGATGGCGCCGGTCGTCAGTTCGTTGATGTCGACGGGCGCGTCGCCGTCTACCCGCAGGTTGTGCAGGAAGGCCCGGAGCCAGGTGTTGCCCGACTTGGGGTACGACGCCAGCCAGTAGATGCCACCCACGGCCGCGCTCCTCAGGAGTGGGCGCCGAGGTCGGCCAGCAAGCGGTCGGCGATCTCCTCGGGACCCACGCCCGCGTCCGGTCGGCTCAGCACGCTCACGTGGGCGCGGCCGGCGAGGAGTCCGCAGGAAGCGAGATGCCCCGGTCGCAGGTCCATCCCGTCCAGGAAGCGGAACCGGTAGGTGTTGGCCCTCAGGGGCAGGAGGCGATCCATCCCCCGGAGCGGTTCGAACCGAACCTCCCTCTGGCCTCTCGGACGGAGCACGTAGATCCAGCGCACGGGAACCGGCTCCGCGCCGAACTGGGCCGCGTCCAACGGGAGATCGAACTTCGGGATGTCGGGGCGGATGGGCCGGAGATCGCCGTTGTGTCCACCGAGGCGCTCGACCGCGTCCTGCCAGAGCTTGATGCGGGGCAGGCCGGGCACGGCCCGCCCCTGGTCGTCGACCGGGACCACATCGTCGGCCAGGACCGGGTATCCCCGGAGCATGAGCTCGGCGGCCATGGTCGACTTGCCCGATCCCGACGGCCCCACGCACACCAGGCACCCGTCACCGATGCGGATGGCGTTGCCGTGGAGGACGAGCAGGCCCCGTTGGTGGAGGAGGGCGCCGATGCCCGACCCGAGCAGGAAGAGGCGCACGGTGTCCTCGTCGACGCCCGGGTGGGGGTCCACGACGATCTGGTTTCCGTCGGTGACGAGGAACCGGGCCACCTCCGGCACCCGCAGCCACAGCGCGCCGGGGGCGGCCCACAGGAAGGGGCCGACCTGGCGGCCGTCCGGAAGCCCGTCGGGATCGACGGCGCCGAAGCGCACCGAGGCGCCGGGCGCGGCCCCCTCCGGCGCCCGCCGGGCCTCCGGGAGGTCGATCTCGCTCTCAAGGAAGAGCCCGTAGAGGTGGAAGAGGGCGGTCGTGGTCGACATTGTCGTTATTTGTGGGGGGTGGCCCGGCGCCGTCGGGCACCCGCCGTCGCCCGGGCGACGTTACCCGCCGGCCCGCCGCCGTTGGGGCCGGTACGATCGGCCGATTCGACCGAGGCGTGTGGCCGCGCTGGCGCGGAAGTGGACGAGCTTCCGCCGGCTGAGCACGTTCGAGCAGGTCTGGCTCGTGCCGACGTGGGTGCTGCTCGGAGCCAGCCGGGCGGCGATCAGGACTGTCGAGTTCCGTCGCCTGGCATCGCTGCTCGGGGCCGGCGCCAGCGCCGCGCCCTCGGTGCCGCTGACGACACCGGCCCAACAGCACCGGGCCGCCCTCGTCGGCCGCACGGTGAGGGTGGCGGCCCGCTACTGCCCCTGGGACGCAAACTGCTACGCCCAGGCGGTGACCGCCCGGATCCTGCTGGGCGCCTACCGGGTGCCGTACTCGCTGTTCTTCGGGGTGGCGCGGGGGGACCCGGCCACCGCCGACTCCGGGCTGCGGGCCCACGCCTGGGTGGCCTCCGGCCCCGTCCGGGTGACGGGCGGGGACGGATTCCGCGCCTACACCGCGGTGGGAACCTTCGTCTCGCGCCTACCTAACCGACCGAGCCCTCCATGTTGAGCTCGATGAGGCGGCACCACTCGGCGGCGTATCCATGGGCTGCGGTCGACGGCTCCGTCGCCTCGGCCCCCGTGAGCGCCTGGTGTCGACAGCTACCGGCACGGTGACGAGGCATTTGGTGCTCCTTGTCGGTGGCGACCGTGCCAACCTGTCGACCAGTGCCGCACGACCTGACCGCGATCGCTCTCTCCCACGGGCCCGCCCGGAGGGCGGCAGCCGACGCCGCAGCAACCGCGGACCCCTCGGGCCGTCTTGCCTCCTTCCGTGCGGCTGCGGGGTCGGCAGTCATGAGCGTCAACGTCTTCGCTGACAAGGTGATGGACTACGACCGCGCCGGTGGCATCGTCCCCACGCCACGGCCGCCCGCCGGCTCCGATCCCTGGAGACCTCGCCGGGAGGCGTTCGAGGACCTCTGGGAGCACGGAAGTGGATTCGCTATGGCGCGGTCAATCCCCCAAACATCGGTGGTCGACAGGCGCGCGCCGCCGCCTACCATGCGATCCAGGGATGGCGCACAACCCACGGGGTTGCCATCGCAGACGTCCACTGAGGAGCACCTCATGAGCGGGTACACGCTGCTGGCCATGGCGCCCTCCGGCGACACCTACCTCGCTCGCGACCCCGGTGGCCTGGTGTGGCTGCTCCAACCGGTCGTCGACGGGGAGTCGCAGATCGTCGAGCCCGACACCGCGGAGCGGGCGGTCGCCACCCATGGCTTCGAGCGCATCGATCGCACCTTCCCCAGCTGGCGCGATCTCGACGACTTCGTGGAGGAGCAGGCGGCGCGGTCGGCCCCCGGGATCGACCTCGACCCGGCAGCGCTCGATGTCGACGACGTGCGTCGGCTGCTCGGCATCGCTGCAAACCGGTGACGGAATCCGGCGTCAGGGGGCCCGGATTCGTCACCAGTTGGGAGGGCGGCTAGCCGACCGAGCCCTCCATGTTGAGCTCGATGAGCCTCGACCACTCGACGGCGTACTCCATGGGCAGGGTGCGGGTGACGGGCTCGATGAAGCCGTTGACGATCATGCCCATGGCCTGGCCCTCGGAGAGGCCCCGGCTCATCAGGTAGAAGAGCTGGTCCTCGCCCACCTTGGAGACGGTGGCCTCGTGGCCGACGCGAGCGTCGCGCTCGCCGATCTCCATGTAGGGGTAGGTGTCGGAGCGGCTGTGCTCGTCGAGGATGAGGGCGTCGCAGCGCACGTGGGCCTTGACGTTCTTGGCCCCCTCCTCCACCTTCAGCAGGCCCGCGGTACGTCGTGCGGCCGCCGTCCTTGCAGATCGACTTGGACACGATCGTGGAGGTGGTCTCGGACGCGGCGTGGACGATCTTGGCCCCCGCGTCCTGGTGCATGCCGGCGCCGGCGTAGGCGACGGACAGGACCTCACCCGTGGCCTTGGGGCCCATCAGGTAGATGGACGGGTACTTCATCGTGAGCCGCGAACCGATGTTGCCGTCGATCCACTCCACCCGGGCCTCGGTGTCGGCCCGGGCCCGCTTGGTGACCAGGTTGTAGACGTTGTTCGACCAGTTCTGGATCGTCGTGTACGTGATGTGGGCCGACGGCTTGGCGATCAGCTCGACCACGGCCGAGTGGAGGGAGTCGGTGCTGTACGTGGGGGCCGAGCAGCCCTCGATGTAGTGAACCGTCGAGCCCTCGTCGGCGATGATCAGGGTGCGCTCGAACTGGCCCATGTTCTCCGCGTTGATCCGGAAGTAGGCCTGCAGCGGCATCTCGACGTTGACGCCCGGCGGCACGTAGATGAACGACCCGCCCGACCACACCGCGGAGTTCAACGCCGCGAACTTGTTGTCACCCGGCGGGATGATCGACCCGAAGTACTCCTTGAGGATCTCGGGGTGCTCGCGCAGGGCCGAGTCCATGTCCATGAACAGGACGCCCTGCTCCTCGAGGTCTTCCCGGTTCTTGTGGTAGACGACCTCGGACTCGTACTGGGCGGTGACGCCGGCCAGGTACTTGCGCTCGGCCTCGGGGATGCCCAGCTTCTCGTAGGTCTCCTTGACCGAGTCGGGCAGCTGGTCCCAGGAGCTGACCTGATGGTCGGTGGGCTTGATGTAATAGAAGATGTCCTGGAAGTCGAGGTCGGGCATGTTGACCGCGAACCACGGCGCCATGGGCTTGCGCTCGAAGATCTGGAGGGCCCGCAGCCGGAACTTGCGCATCCAGTCGGGCTCGCCCTTCATCCACGACATCTCCTCGACGATGTCGGAGTTGAGGCCCTTCTTGGGCTTGAAGACGTAGTCCTCGACGTCGTGCCACCCGAGCTTGTACCGGCCCAGGTCGAGTTCGGTCGTCGCCATCAGCAACACCAGCTTCCAAAAGAGGGAGAGGCGGAATTTCTCCTACGTAGATAGTAACAAACCCCTTTCCCCTGGTCATCCCCGGCGTGTGTGGTTTCTGCGGCGGGGGCCGATTCCGGTCGGGCGGTCGCTCAGCCATAGCATGCGGCGCCGTGACCGACGTCTCCACTCCTGCCGGGGACCCGCCGAAGCGGGGAGCCACCGCCCGTGAGGTCCTCGGTGCCACCATCGTGCTCCTCGTCCTCCTGGCGGTGTTCCTCTGGGAGCCGCTGACGTCCGGGGGGGCGTACACGTCCGCCGACCTGACCCAGTCGTCGCCCCTCATCCGCACCGTCCCCGACGACTACGTCTTCGGAAACGTCCTGCTCACCGACCCGGTGCTCCAGATGCAGCCGTGGCTGAAGTTCAACAAGGAGCACCTGCTCGACGGCGACCTCCCGGTGTGGAACCCCTACAACGGGGCCGGCGCCCCGCACCTGGCCAACTACGTGTCCGCCGTCCTGTCGCCCTTCAGCGTGCCCTTCTACGCCCTGCCCCTGCGGGCCGCGCTGGTGGCCTCGGCCGCCCTCAAGCTGCTCGTCATGGGGCTGTTCACGTACCTGTTCCTGCGCAAGGTCGCCCTCTCGCACGTCGCCGGCCTGGTGGGCGGGGCGGGGTTCATGTTCGCCGCCTACAACGTCCTGTGGCTGGCGTGGCCCCATCCCGGGGCCGCCATCTGCCTGCCCGCCGGCCTGTACTTCGCCGAGGTGGCCATGCAGGCCGGGAGCCGGGTGCGGCAACGGCTGGCCTGGTGCGGCTACGCGCTGGCCGTCCTGGGGGCGTTCCTGGCCGGGCACCCGGAGACGCTCTTCTTCAGCTGGGGACTGGTGCTGGCCTACGTCCCGCTGCGGCTGCTCCTCTCCCGGCAGCTGGGTGAGGGTCGGGAGCGGCTGGCCAAGGCCGGCCAGTTCGTGGTGGCGAGCGGCCTGGCCGTGGGGCTGGCCGCCCTGCAGCTGCTCCCCTTCGTGGAGTACCTGCAGCGCAGCACCTCCTACGCCCTCGGCAGCGAGCGGGCCCAGGCCCACTACTCGTCCGCCTACTCCGGGCTGCACGCCTTCCCCAACCTGTTCGGCACCCCCAGCCAGGCGTACCACGAGCCCCTCCTGTTCACCGGCGGCCTCCGGCTTCCCGACGGCATGCGGCTGCCGTCGAACTACATCGAGGCCAACGGCTTCTACATCGGCCTGCTGGTGGTGCTGCTGGCCGGCGTGGGAGTGGTGTCGCTCGTCCGCCGGCGGAGCTTCGTCGGGGTGTTCGCGGCGGTGGTGGCGGCGGGATGGGTCGTCTACATCCACGACTTCGGTGGGATCGGCCACCGGGTCGGGACGTTGCCCCTCGTCGAGCTGAGCACCATCAACCGCAGCCACCCGGTCTGGGCCTTCGCCGTGTGCTGCCTGGCCGCGTTCGGCATCGACGCCCTCCGGCGGGCCGGGCGCGGGACGCTGGCGCTGGGTGGCGGCCGCGGGCGTGGCGACCGGCGGCACCCTTTTGCTGGCCGGGGCCGTCCTCCTGGCCCGGCACACGCTCTTCTCGGGCGGCCACCTGGGCGGGATGGTGGTCGACCCGATCGGCCGGAAGTCGGTCGACGCCCACATGCGGTTCGTGGCCTTCACCTACCTGGCGGGGGTGGTCGCGCTCGTGGGGCTGGTGGCGGTGGCGGGCCGGGGCCGGTTGCTGCGGGCCGCGGCGGCCGCCGCGGTGGTGGCCGTGGTCTTCCTGCAGGGCGGCTGGTTGCTCCGCGATCACAACCCGACCGTCGACGCCGACCTGGTGTACGCCGACTCGCCGGGGCTCCCGGCGGTGAAGGCCGCCGCCGGCCCGAACGAGGAGACCGTGTTCCTCGGGGTTCTGCTCTCGGCGGACGCCAACCTCTGGTACGGCATCCGGTCGTCCGACTTCTACGACGGCGTGGGGGTCTTCCGGTACGAGCAGCTCCGCAACGACCTGGCCGCCGTGCCTCCGCCGATCGGGGGGAGCCGGACCCTGGAGGTCCTGGGAATCCGCTACGTCGCGGCCGAGCTCGGGGTCTTCCCCACGGCGATCCCCGCCACCCGGCTGCCGGCGAAACCGACGTTCACCGCGACGGTCAACGGCCTGCACGCCATCACCGCCGGAACGGCCGAGCCGGCCCCGGGCGGTGCGAGCTGCCAGGTGACCCTCCAGCTGGTCGACACCGCCTCGGAGGACGTCGCCGCCCGGTCGACGGCGCCGTGCCGCAAGCCGTACACCACCCTGTCGTTCCCGCCCATCGCCGACAGCATCGGCCACACCTACCGGGCCGACTTCGGCGGTGACGTCGCGACCCTGGCCTTCGCCCCGTGGGCCCAGGGGATGAGCGGCTTGGAGCAGGTGGAGGGCAACGACAAGGTGGCCCTCTTCCGGGCGCCGGGCAGCCCCGCCCGCTACTTCTCCCCGGCCGAGGCCCGCCCCGTGGCGAGCGACGACGAGGCCCGCAAGCTGTTGCTGGAACCGGGCTTCTCGATGGCGCGCACCGCCCTGGTGCACGACCTGGCCGCCGGGGCGCCCGCCACGTCGGGCTCCGAGGGTCAGGTGGAGGTGCTGGAGCAGGGGCCGACCAAGGTGCGGCTGAAGGTGACGCGCGCCGACCCGGGCTGGATGGTGGCCATCCAGACGTCGTTTCCCGGTTGGACCGCCACCGTCGACGGCAAGAGCACCAAGCTGCACCGGGCCGACTACGCCTTCACCGCGGTGCCGGTCGGCGCAGGCACCCACGAGGTCGTCCTCCGCTACCGCCCGGTCTCGGTCCGCTACGGGATGATCGTCACCGGCGAGGCGCTCGTCCTCATGGTCATCTGGCTGGCCACTGCCCGACCACGAACTCCACGAGCGCGTCGAGAGCGGATCCCGTGGGACCCGACCAAGCAACGTCCCGCCCAGGATCCCCCGGCGACCTCGTCTCGCCGGGGGCGGCGGGGAGCGCAAGGTCCCCCGGAGGAATCACCGTCCCTGGAACCGCCGGACCCGGCGGAGAGGCCGGCTGATCCGGAGCCCGAGTCGCCGCCTCTGGACCCGTCGGCGGTGCCGGAGCCGCCGGTGCAGGCAGTTCCGCCGGCAGAGCCGGAGCCGATGGTGCAGCCCCGGCCGAAGAAGCGGCGAGCCTGAAGTAGGCGGCCCGGCCGGGGCCGGACTCGGCCTCGATCCCGGCGAGGATCGCTCCGGCGGCGGCGGCGTCGTCGCCGACCAACACGACCGTCGCCCCCTCGGCCGCCAGCCGGCGGGCCACCGCCGCCTGGTCGAGTCCCACGACGGCCACCCTGCCGGTCAAGTCCCGAGCCACGCCCGCCACGCTACGGCCTGCCCGCACGAAGCTGGTGGGCGAGTCGGACGATGCCCCGAGCGCGCAACGACCTTGGGTCCGCCGGATGTTGGGTACGACGGACGCAATGTCCACCACCGGTCCCGAGGCCTTCGAGGTCATCGCTGGCGACCTCGAGTACCCGATGGTCGTGGTCACCACGTCCGACGGGGAGGAGCGGGCGGGGTGCCTGGTCGGGTTCGCGGCCCAGTGCAGCATCGACCCGCCGCTGCTCGTCGTCTGGCTGTCGAAGCGCAACCACACCACGCGCGTGGCCCACCGGGCGTCGGGCCTGATCGTCCACTTCCTCTCGGGGGACGACCGCGACCTGGCGACCCTGTTCGGGTCGAACACCGGCGACGAGATCGACAAGTTCTCGCACTGCCGGTGGACGCCGGGTCCCGAGGGACTCCCCGTCCTCGCCGACTGCACCCGATGGGTCGCCGGCCACATCCTCGAGCGGTTCGACACCGGGGACCACGTCGGGCACCTGATCGAGCTCTTCGACGGGGCGGCGGGCGAGTGGGCCGGCCAGCTCGGGTTCCAGGCGGTGAAAGGCCTCGACCCCGGCCACGATGCCTGAGGGAATACCCGACCTCACAAGTCGGGTTTACACTCGCACCATGGCCGCCCCCGAAAACCCGACGCCGATCGACCCCCGCGGGCCCCGGTTCAACCAGGCCGTGCTCACCATGGGGCTGGCCGCCGGCTTCGTGGCCGACTGGAAGCCGGTCGTGCCCCTGTTCGCCGTCGTCCTCCTCCTGGGTGCCGCCCTCGGGCCCCGCTACGGGCCCTTCCTCCGCATCTACGCCCAGTTCGTCAAGCCCCGCCTGTCGCCCCCCAAGGAGCTCGAGGATCCCCGCCCGCCCCGCTTCGCCGCAGCCGTCGGCGTGATCTTCCTCAGCGCGGCCACGGTCGCCTTCGCCGCCGGTGGCGCAACCCTCGGATGGGCCCTCGCCCTGGTGGTGGCCGTCCTCGCCGGGCTGTCGGCGACCACCGGCATCTGCGTCGGCTGCGAGATGTGGCTCTTCGTCGCCCGCCGGCGGGGCGTAGCCTTGAGCGGCTCATGATCCCCGCCCGGCTGCTGGTCGTCGTCGTCCTCGCCTTCGCCGTCCTCCTCGTCGCCCGCCTCTTCCGCCAATGGCGGTCGAGCGTGCGCCGCGACGCACCGGCGACGCCGCTCGTCCCCCTCTCCATCCGGGCCGGAGCCGAGCGCACGTGGGTGATCTTCACCACCCCGTTGTGCGCCAGCTGCGGTCCGATCGAGGCCCGGCTGCGGGCCAGCGACCCCGACGCCAACGTCGTGCGCATCGACGCCACCCAGCAGCCGCGGCTGTCGAACGCGTTCAAGGTGCGCAGCGCCCCCACCGTGCTGCTGGCCGACGTCGACGGGCGGGTGAAGGCCCGCCTCGTCGGCGCCGAGGCGTTCGACCGCTACGTGCGCAACCCGGCGTAGGGCCGACGCCCGGCGGGGATCTCCCCCCGGGCCGGATTCGTCGTGTCACGGTCGGAGAGCACCGGCTCGGCGACCCCCCAGTCGGCGGCGATCTCGGGGTCGTCCCAGGCCACCCCCAGCTCGTCGTCGGGGTTGTAGTACTGGTCGACCAGGTAGGTGAGGGTGAGATCGGTGAGGGCGGCGAAGCCGTGGGCCACGCCGGGCGGGATGAACACGCCCCGGCCGTCCTCGTCGCCCAGGTCGAGCTCGAGGGTGGCGCCCTCGGTCTTCGAGCCCTCCCGCAGGTCGTGCAGCACCACCCGGGCCCGGCCCCTGGTCAGGTACCAGTAGTCGGCCTGGTGGAGGTGGTAGTGGAGGCCGACCACCGCCCCCGCCTGCTTGTCGGACCGGTTGCCCTGCACCATCTCCCGCCCGTTCGGGAACCACGACCGGCGGTAGCTCTCGACGAAGCGGCCCCGGGCGTCGCCGAAGGAGGCCGGCTCCACGACGTAGACGCCGGCGATCACGTCGGACTCGGTGACTCGGGTGGCGCTCATGACTCGAAGCGACCGTAGCCGCCCCGGTAGAACACCAACGGGGCCCCCTCCCGGGCCACGTCGAGCGCCGAAACGCGCCCGATCACCATGACGTGGTCGCCAGCGTCGTGCTCGGCGTCGACGGTGGCGTCGACCCAGGCCAGGGCCCCATCCAGCACCGGCGAGCCGGCGGGCGACGAGTGCCAGCCGATCCCCGCGAACCGGTCGCCACCGGTGGACGCGAAGCTCCGCGACACTGCCTCCTGTTCGGCGCCCAGGATGTTCACCGTGAACCGGCCCGCGGCCCGGATCCGAGGCCACGTGGCGGACCTCCGGGACACGCTGAACGCCACCAGCGGCGGGTCGAGCGACACCGACGTGAACGAGTTCACGGCCAGCCCCACCGGCTCGGAGCCGTCGACGCCGGTGACGACCGTGACCCCGGTGGCGAAGTGGCCGAGGACCTGCCGGAACCGGGCCGCGTCGAGCCCGCCGGCGCCGCCGCCTTCGCCGCCGCCTTCGGGGCGGGCGTCCGGGGCGTCCGTCATGCGTCCTCGAGGGAGACGGTGAGGCCCTCGTAGGCGGAGACGACCTCGTCGACACCCATCCGATCGGCGCTGCGGCGGGCCACCTCGAGCAGCCGGTCGAGCTCGTCGTCGTCCCGGTCGGCGTCGTGGTGGAACAGGGCCAGGCGGCGGGCGCCCGCCTCCCGGGCCACCAGCACGGCGTAGCCGACCGTGGAATGGCCCCGTCCGGCGCGGCCCGGCCAGTCGGCGGCCGAGAGCTGGGCGTCGTGGATCAGCAGGTCGACGCCGGCGGCCAGCTCGAGCACGCTCTCGGGCACCCCGTCGAGGTCGGGCGGCGGGTCGTGGTCGGCCACATAGGCCACGCTCGCGCCGTCCCACTCCACCCGGTAGCCGTTGGTGACGCCGCCCCCGTGGGGTACCGACCGCACCGTCACCTTGGCCTGCCCGACCGCCAGCTCCTCGTCGCGCACCTCGTGGAATCGCACCAGGCCCGCCCGCTGGTCGAGTCGCCGCCGGAACCACGGGGGGCCCATGGTGTCGTTGACGAGGCGGGCGAGGGGTCCCTCGTCGGGCCGGGGTCCGAACAGGTCGAGCACGGTGCCGGGATGGTCGAGGGGACCGAAGCCGGGCAGGCCCTGGACGTGGCCCCAGTGCAGGTGGCTCAGCAGGACGGCGGCCCGCAAGGGGACGGCCGTGGCGTCACCGACGAGGTCGACTGGATCGGCGACCGGCGCCGCGACCGGCGCGACCAGCGCCGTGCCCGCCAGCGCCGCCACCGCCAGGGAGGCCTCCCACCGCCGCAGGCCGGAACCCAGGTCGAGGACGAGGGGGTCCTCCTTGGGTACCTCCAGGACGACGCAGGCGGTGTGGGTGCCGTACCGCAGGTTCCCGGGGCGAGGGACGGGAACCGATCCCCGCACGCCGTGGAACGTCACGTTCAGCACGCGTCGGGACGCTAGTGCGGGGCTGTAACGCAGTTGATACGCGGCTGTGAGGCAACGGTTGCAGACGGAGCCGAGCATGAGGGACGAGGGTCCGGCGGACGGACCACAGAGGAGGTTCCCGAGATGTCGATTCGTCTCCGCCGCACGCTGGCCATGGTGGCCTGCGCGGCGGCCATCGTGACCACGAGCGTCGCCGGCGCGGCCAAGGCGTCGGCCGCCCCCTACTGCGGCATCACCTGGGGCAGCGGCGCCAAGGGCCACGACGGGCTCAGCCCGGCACCCCTTCTGGCCGCCCGCACCGGGCGCCACGACTGCTTCGACCGGGTCGTGTTCGAGCTCGACGGCCGAGCCGACGGATACCGGGTCCGAGTACGTCGACCAGGTCCGCACCGACGGCGAGGGCGCCGTCCTGCCGGTGGCGGGCGGGGCGAAGCTCCAGGTGTCGCTGCAGGCGCCCGCCTACCGGGACGCCGGCGTGATGACCTACCCCCACCGCTCGGGCGACCACGTGGCCCGGGTGGCCGGGTACAGAACCCTGCGCGACGTCGTCTACGGCGGCTCGTTCGAGGGCTACACGGTCTTCGGCGTCGGCGCGCGGGCCCGGCTCCCCTACCGGGTGTTCGTTCTCCCCGGCCCCGGCACCCACAGCCGCATCGTCGTCGACATCGCCCACCGCTGGTAGCACCCCGCAGGCCGTCTCACGGAAGCCCCATCGGGCGACATCGACCGCGGGCACCCGTAGCCCCGATCCCGACCGTGGCCCGCCGGCCCCATCGCCGCCGGGTCGCCACCATGCGCTCACGGAAGGCGGAGCCCACCCTCGTGGCCGACGGCCAGTCCGTCGGCCACGAGGCGCGCCGCCACCCGGTGGGCCCGCTCCGGCTGATCGGGCCATCCGGTGGCGGCGGCAACATCGGCGGCCGCCACCGGACCCCGCCGGAGGGCGTCGACCAGCCGTCCCCCGCCCTGGCGGTCGGAGCCGGCGAAGGGGGACTGGCGGCCTCCGGCCCCGGCCGAGCCCAGCGACGGATCGGGATCGGGCCGCCCGGCGTCCGCCCACGCGCACCACGGGCGCAGCGGACATTCGTCGCAGGCCTGCACACGCTTGGCGCAGACGGTGGCGCCCACGTCGAGCAGGGCCTGGTTCCACGCCCACCCGCCACCGTCCGGCACCAGGGCGTCGGCCAGCGACTGGGCCTCCGCGGCAGCCAGCGGGCGGCCGGCGAAGGCGCGGGCCAGCACCCGGGCGGTGTTCACCTCCACCACGCCGACGTCGTCCTCGAAGGCGAAGGCGAGCACGGCCCGGGCGGTGTACGGGCCGACGCCGGGCAGGGCCCGCAGGGCGGCCAGGTCGTGCGGCAACCGGCCGCGGTGACGCTCGACCACCGCCACCGCCGCCCGGTGCAGGCTCACCGCCCGCCGGTTGTAGCCCAGGCCGGCCCACTCCCGGACGACCTCGGCCACCGGCGCCGCGGCGCAGGCGGCGGCCGAGGGGAAGCGCTCGAGGAAGCGGTGGTACGCCGGCACCACCCGGGCCACCTGCGTCTGCTGGGTCATCACCTCGCTCACCAACACGGCCCAGGGATCCCTGGTCCGCCGCCACGGGAGGTCGCGCCGGTGAAGTCCTCCCCACTCGAGGACCGCCGTCTGTGGGGGAGTGGGCACTCGCCGGAGCGTAACGTCGGCGTCCGGATGCTCGAGTTCGCCCTCCGCAACGACGTCTACCGCCGGCCGCTGATGACGGCCCTCGACCGCCTCGGACTGCGGGAGGGGTGGCGGTGCGTCGACGTGGGCGCCGGTGGCGGCGACGTGACGGTGGCCCTGGCCGAGGTGGTCGGCCGGGACGGGCGGGTGTACGCCGTCGACAGCGACCCCCACGCCCGCGACCTGGTGGCCACGGCGGCGGCGGCCGCCAGCCAGGGCCAGGTCGTCGCCATCACCCAGGCGGGGGAGGAGCTCCTCCTCCCCGAGCCGGTCGACCTCGCCTTCTGCCGGTTCGTGCTCATGCACGTCCACGACCCCGCGGTGGTGCTCGGACGCATGGGAGCGGCGGTGCGTCCCGGTGGATGGGTGGTGGCCCAGGAGCCGATCACCACCGCGGGCCGGGTCGGGGGCCGGCCGTTGTCGATGCCCGACGCCCGCCACCCCGACGTCGGCGCCGACCTTCCGGCGCTGGCCATCGCCGCCGGCCTGGAGGTGGTCGACGCCTGGGCCGAGTCGCAGGCGGGCGCCGGCCCCGGCCCGGTGTCCGACTACCTGGCCGCCCTCACCGGCGTCCACCCCGGCGACGACGCCGTCGTGCTGCCCCCGCTGGTGACGATCGTCGCCCGCCGCCCCGCCGCCTGACCGGCCCCGATCCCCCGATCCCGCGGACCCGGGCATTTTCGGGCGACCTGGACAATACTCCCGGGGGTGGCAGGCGACACCCGTCCCGAGAGCGGTGACCAACGGAGGGTCGAGGTCCCGTGACGGACTGGCTGCTGGAGGCCGAAGCGCTGCGCAAGACCTTCCCGGTGGGCCGCCAGGCGACGATCGACGCCGTGCGCGACGTGAGCATCAGCGTCGAGGCGGCGGAGAACGTCGGCCTCGTCGGGGAGAAGGGCGCGGGCAAGAGCACCGTCGCCCGCATGCTCACCGCCTTCCTCCCCCCGGACGGCGGATCGGTGCGCTTCGAGGGGGCCGACCTGGCCACCCTCGGCCGCAAGGACCTCCTGGCCCTGCCGAGCCGCCTCCACCTCATCCCCCAGGACCTCGGGGCGATCCTTCCGCCGAGGGCCAGGGTGGGCAAGGTCGTGGAGGAGCCGCTCGACTGGGTCAACACCGGAGCCGACCAGCGGCCGCAGCTCGTCCAGGCCGCCCTGACGGCCGTGGCGCTCCCGGCCGACGAGATGCTCGGCCGGCGGGTCTCCTCCCTCTCGGCCGCCGAGCGGGCGCGGGTGGCCCTGGCCCGGGCCCTGATCCTGCGCCCCCGGCTGGTGGTGGCCGACGAGCCGACCGGTGGGCTCGACCCGACCGACGGGGCCGACCTCGTCCAGCTCATGGCCGAGCTCGGGATCCTCCACGGCGTCTCCTACCTGCTGGTGACCCGCGATCTCGAACAGGCCGAGTTCCTCTGCGACCGCCTGGTCGTGATGGACGGTGGGAGGGTGGTCGACCAGGGCCCCACCGATCAGGTGATGGCGCGGCCGCTCCACCCCCGCTCGGTGGAGCTGGTGGAGGCCGCCCGCCGCCGGCGGACGGGCACCGGGCAAGGCTAGGACGCCGAGGACCGAGCCCGCCGGCCGATCTCCCACCAGGCGCCGGCCAGGACGAGGGCGGCGACGCCGTTGATGGCGGCGGGGACGGGACGGCCGGCGACGAGGTACCCGACCACCAGGGCGCCCATCGCCCCCTCGAAGACGAGGAACGAACCGGTCCGCCGCTCGCCGAACACCCTCCGCATCCGGACGACGATGGGCAGCGCCACCACGTAACCGGCCACGACCAGGACGATCCCGGCCGGCCTCATCCCCCACTCCATCTCATTGTCAGACCTCGACGGTGAGGGCGCGGAGGTAGAACCAGTAGGTCCGCCACCGGACGACGCCCGTCACCGGCAGTCCGACGAGGTGCCAGAACATGCGCCACGTCTCCCGGCGGCCGGTGCGGCGGCCGAGCTTGTCGCGCTTGGTGCGGTGGGTGACGCCGTGGAGGGTGCGGGCGGTCGTCGGCAGCCGGCCCTCGGCGATGACCTCGTTGATCATGATCTCGATCGAGTACCCCTGGCGCTTGTGGTCGGGTACGGCGTCCCACACCCACCGGGGCACCACCCGCTCGCCCGATGTCGGCGCCAGCCGCACGACCAGGGGGTTCCACAGCCCGTAGTCGAACCACCCCACCGACATGGTGGCCCGCCCTTCGACATAGGGCCGGCAGATGCCGTCGAGGTGGGCCGCGGTGAGACCGATCAGGTCGGCGTCGCAGAAGAGGAAGGCGTCGGCGTCGCTCGCCTTCACCCCCGCCTCCAGGGCGTGGGCCTTCGAGCCCGACCGGGTCTCCCGCCGCACCACCTTGGCCCCGGCGGCGGCGGCCAGGTCGGCCGTGCCGTCGGTGGACCCGTCGTCGACGACGAGCACCTCCCGTATGTAGCGGCAGCCGAGTGCGGCCTCCACCACGCCGGCGACGGTCGGCGCCTCGTTGCGGGCCGGGATCACGACGTCGACGACCGGGAGGATGGGCGTCGACCGGGCTCGGAGCGCAGGAAGTCGAGGTTGCGGACCCACGCCAGGCGGGCCGGGCGCGACCCGGCCGGTGGCGGGGAACTCGGCCGTGTCACCCATCCGGCGCACCCATTCGGCGAATCTAACGGCGGGTGAGCTCGGGGACGGTCACGCATCCGGCCCGGGCCAGGGCCTGCTCGAGCGACTCGGGCCCGGCGGGGCCCACGATCACGTCGACCAGGTCGACGGGGACCAGCTCGGACCCGCCCGCCCACGGCTCGGGATGCTCGTCGAGGCGGGCCACGAGCGCCTCCCACAGCCCGGCGGGCAGGACCCGGCCCACGCCCGCCGTCACCCACACCGGGACACCGGCGTGCTGCGCCACCGCGGCCGCCGCCCGGGACCCGGCCACCGCCACCAGGCCGCCCGGCCCCATAGCGTCGGCTTCCAGCAGGACGATCGTGCTCGCCAGCACCGCCGCCCCCAGCCCGGACTCGCCCACCACCGCCAGGTCGGCCCCGGCCTCGTCCAGCTCGTAGACCAGGCGCCCGGCCTCACCCCGGACGTCGACCACCAGCGACTCGACGTCCCCCCGCCAGGTGAGGGCGGCGCCCACCAGCCACGGGGATCCGAGGACGGTGGCGGTGGCGCCGTCGGGGAGGGCGTCGGCAAGGGACCGGGAAGTGGGGTCCGCCCGCAGCTCGTCGGCCGCCCGCCATGCCTCCTGGGCCGGGTCGGCGGCGGCCAGCACCCGCGCCGCCAGCCACCACACCGGCCCCGAGCCGGGCTGGCGGTCGACCAGCCGCCGGCAGGCCGTCACCACCGCCGCCGGCTCCCCCGCGATCCCGGCCAGGGCCGATGCCGCCTGCCGGGCGACGAGCCCCGGATCGTCGGCCCCCGCCCGGGCCACCATCCGCAGCCGCTCAAAGGGGTGCACGAACCCCCCGACCAAACCGCGCAATTACACGCGTGAGGGGGCGAGCGCGCGAACTGCTCGGCAGGGGCGTCGGCACCCGACGAGCACTCCGCGCAATTACCCCGGTGAGGGGGCGAGCGCGCGAACTGCTCGGCGTCCGCCCGGTCACGGGAATCCGGGCTTGAACACCATCAGGAAGACGACGACGACGGTGAGGAGGTTGAGGATGCCGCCGACCACGCCGGCCTTGGCCCCCAACTGGTCGAGCTCGGCCACCTGGGGCGGCACGCCGGTGTCGGTCGGCGAGATGCCGGCCAGCTCCTTCAGCAGGGCGTTGATGCGGCGGACGGTGGGCAGCTGCACGCCGTGGAGCAACCCGATGGCGACGATGTAGGCGACGATCGACAGCGTGATCCACAGCTGGCTGAAGTCGAAGACGTCCTCGCTGAGCAGGACCAGGATGATGCCCAGCACCGCCACCGCGTACATGGGCCACTCGGCGAACTTGTACCCCCTGTCGACCGCCTCGCCGACGGCTACCCCCTCCCGGCCCCGCCGCTTGGCGGCGAACGCCCCGTAGAAGCCGTTGACCGCCAGGCCGCCGAATCCCACGATGGCAGCCATCAGGTGCAGCACCAGAACGACCTTGTAAACATCGCTGTCCGGTCCCATGTGCCCCCCTCGGTGAAAAGCCCAGGCTCGCTGGGCCGAAGATAGCTGGGGTACCGTCCCGCCGTGGCCACCAACCCGCCGCCGACCCTCGTGCTGTCCGCCCTCAACGGCCGCTCCCATTCCGTCCGCGAATGGCTCACCACCTTCCACCTGCTGTTCGTCGCCATCGGGACCCGGGGACCGAGCGAGTGGATCGTCCCCACCGCCCGCCGGGTGCTCTACGACTACGAGCAGGCCGACTGCCGGGTGGCGTGGCTGGTCGCCGGCCACGCGTCCGACGCCCGCCGCCTGCTGGGCAAGACCGAGAACGACCTGGTCTTCGTCGACCCCGACCTGACGGCGGTGAAGGGCTTCGGGCTGTCGACGCTGCCGGCCATCGTCCACCTCGGCATCGACGGCACGGTGGTGAACGCGGTGGAGGGATGGGACCCGATGGCGTGGCGGGCGCTCACCGCCGAGTTGTCGCGCCAGGTGGGCTGGAGCCGCCCCCGCCTCCCCGACCCCCGCGACCCGGGACCCTTCAAGGGCGCACCGCTGCCGGCCCACGCCGGCTGACCGCCGTCAGGCGAGGCGCCTAGGCCAGGCGGCGGGCCTCGGCGGGGGGATCGCTGGTCAGGGAGAGGGCGGCCAGGACGAGCAACGAGGTGGGGGCGCTGCGTAGCTCACCCAGGACCCATGTGGAGCGGTCGACGCCCTCCAGTGCCGCGACCATCGAACGGGGCCCGACACGGCGCCGCCGCAACTCCGACGCCAGCTTCGCCGCCTCCACCTGCATGCGCTGCCTCCCTGGTCTCCCTCCCCCCAACCCTCCGCTTTCCGGCCTGTGGAGCACAAGACCGGAAAACCTGGGCACAACTCCGACTTATCGGGGAGCGGGTGGGGAAAACCCCAGGTCAACCGGGGCAGTCATCGACCGCGGTCAGCCGGGCCGGTCATCGGGTCGCGGTCAGCGGGCGCGGTCAGCGGGCCAATCGCCGGGCCAATCGGCGGGCCCATCACCGGGCCGAGCGCCGGGCCCAATCGCCGGGCCAATCGGCGGGCCCATCACCGGGCCGAGCGCCGGGCCCAATCGCCGGGCCCAACACCGGCCCAATCGCCGGGCCCGATCGCACGGCCCGATCAGCCGGGCCCGGTCATCGGGCCCGATCAATGGACGATGCCCCCCGGGTCATGGCGTCGACGTCGAGCACCCGGTCGAGGTCGGCGGCGGCCATGAGGCCCCGCTCGAGGACGACCTCCCGCAGCGTGCGGCGTTCGGCCACCGCCTGGCGCACGACCGAGGCCGACTCCTCGTAGCCGAGGTGGGGGACAAGGGCGGTGGCCAGCGCCGGTGACGACTCCGCGTAGCGGCGGCACCGCTCTGCGTCAGCCTGGAAGCCGGCCAGGCACCGGTCGGCCAGCACCCGGGCGGCGGCCGCCAGCAGGCGGACGGACTCCAGCAGGTTGCGGGCCATCACCGGCACGGCCACGTTGAGCTCGAACGATCCGGTGGTGCCGGCGAACGCCACCGCCGCGTCGTTGCCGATGACCTGGGCCGCCACCTGCACCACCACCTCGGGGATGACCGGGTTCACCTTGCCGGGCATGATCGAGCTTCCCGGCTGGAGGTCGGGCAGGTGGATCTCGGCCAGCCCCGCCGACGGCCCGCTCGACATCCACCGCAGGTCGTTGGCCATCTTCGCCATCGACACCGCCACCGTGCGGACCATCCCCGAAGCCTCCACCAGGGCGTCCCGTCCCCCCTGGGCCTCGAAGTGGTCACGGGCCTCCCGCAGCGGCAGGCCGGTCGACCCCACCAGCAGGGCCACGACCGCGCCCCCGAAACCGGCGGGGGCGTTGATGCCCGTGCCCACCGCCGTCCCCCCGAGGGCCAGCTCCCCCAGCCGGGGAAGGCAGCCCTCCAGCCGCTCGATGCCGTTCTCCACCGCCGACGCGTAGCCCCCCAGCTCCTGGCCGAGGGTGACGGGGGTGGCGTCCATCAGGTGGGTGCGGCCGGCCTTGACCACGTCGGCCGTGTCGGCCTGGCGCCGGCGGAGGACGTCGGACAGGTGGCGGAGGGCAGGAACCAGCCCCGTGGCCACAGCCGCCACTGCGGCCAGGTGGACGGCCGACGGAAACACGTCGTTCGACGACTGGGACGCGTTGACGTGGTCGTTGGGGTGCACCGGCCGGCCCAGCCGCTCGGCCGCCAGCCCCGCCACCACCTCGTTGGCGTTCATGTTGGACGAGGTGCCCGAGCCGGTCTGGAAGACGTCGACGGGGAAGTGGGCGTCCCAGTCGCCGGCCGCCACCTCTGCCGCGGCGCCGGCGATGGCGTCGGCCATGTCGTCGTCGAGCACGCCCAGGCGCCCGTTGACCGCGGCCGCCGCCGCCTTGATCGACCCGAGGGCTGCGATCAGCTCCCGGCCGATACCCTGCCCGGAGATGGGGAAGTTCTCGACCGCCCGCTGGGTGGAAGCGCCCCAGCGGGCCTCGGCCGGCACCTCCACGTCACCCATCGAGTCGTGCTCACGACGGGAGGCCCCGCTCACATCCATGTGGGAACAACCATTGGCGGGATTGTTGCACCCTCCGCGGGGCCGGGTTAGGGTTCGGCCCGTACCGAGGACCCCCCCGGCGTAAGTGAGGCTGATGACCCCACGTCACCGACGGCTGCTCGGCGTTCTCGTCGGGATGGCTCTGATGCTGCCCATAGTGGGGCAGCCTTCGGCGTCGGCGGCGCCCATCGACGACAAGCGGGCCGAAGCCGCTCGCGTCCAGGACGAGCTCGAAGCGCAGGGGACGCAGGTCAGCATCCTGGCCGAGCGCCACAACCGGGCCCGCCTGAAGATGGCCGAGGTGGAGGACAGCCTGGCCCAGACCGAGGCCGACGTGGCCCGATCCGACGAGCGCCTGAAGCTGGTGAAGGGCCGCCTGGCCACCGCCGCCATCAGCGCCTATGTCCACGGGGGCAGCACCTCGATCCTCAGCAGCATGGCCCGTAGCGGCAAGCCGAACGAGACGATCGTCCGCAACCAGTACCTGCGGGTCACCGCCGCCGACCAGCGGGAGATCATCGGCGAGCTGCGCTTGGCCAAGGAGGACCTCTCCCTGCGCCGGACCGAGCTCGACAGCGAGCGCAAGGCGGCCCGGGCCGCGTCGGACGACGCCGCCGCCGCCAGCCGGGAGGCGGAGGAGGCCGAGGCCGCCCAGCGGGCCATTCTCGCGTCGGTCGAGGGCGACATCTCCGGCCTGGTGGCCGAGGAAGCGGCCCGCCGGGAGGCGGAGGAGGCGGCCCAGCGACGCCTGGCGGTCGTGATCCCCCCCACGGCAGCTCGGGGCACCGGCGACGCGCCGGCCGCGGCAACGACTCCCGCGGCCCCCGCCCCCGCTGCCACCCAGCTGGCGGCCGACGACGAGGAACTTCCCGCCACCCGCATCCTGCCGTCGTCCGGACTCGGGGGCGTGGCCGTCGACCGGGCCATGATTCACCTGGGCAAGCCCTACGAGTACGGCGGATCGGGTCCCGGCTCCTTCGACTGCTCCGGACTCACCCAGGACGCGTGGGCTGCCGCCGGGGTCAGCCTTTCCCACGGCGCCGACATCCAGTGGTACGAGTCCACCCGGGTGCCCGTCGACCAGGTCATCCCCGGTGACCTGCTCTTCTTCGGCGACTCGGTGGAGGGCATCCACCACGTGACGATGTACATCGGTGACGGCCAGATGATCGAGGCGTCCACGACCGGTACCCCCATCCGCATCCGGGGCTGGCGCTCCGGCGACCTGGTGGGGGCCGGCAGGCCCGGTTAGGCCGCACCGGACGACGGCTTCTGTGCCGTCTCGACACCCTCAGGGGGTGTCCATCCGTGCCAGTTCCGTCTCTCAGCAGTACTTGGTCAGGGTGGAATACGGGTTGACGTTGCCCCCGCCGGGATGGATCTCGAAGTGCAGGTGGGGGGCGGTGCTGGCGGCATCGCCGGTGTTGCCGACGGTGCCCACCACCGTGCCGGCGGAGACCCGGCCGCTGGCGCCGAACGAGTCGAGGTGGGCCCCGAAGTACTCCACCCCGTCGTCTCCGTCGAGGTAGTACGCCAGGCCGCTGACGGCGCCGGTGCGATGGCGCACCTCCCCGTCGACGCTCGCCACCACCGGGGTGCCCCGGGGGGCGAGGATGTCGTTGCCCTGGTGGCTCGACCCACCGCCTCGGGCCGCGCCGTAGTCGTTGCTGAAGGCGAGGGGTCCCTGCACCGGGCAGATCCAGTCCGCCGCAGCCCCAGTCGGAGGGACGGTCGGAGCCGGCGACGGGCCGGCGGGCGACGATCCGGCCGGTGTCGGGACCGGGGCGTTCGGCGATTGGGCCTCCGGCGATCGGGCGGCCGGCGCGCCGGGAACCCCCGAGGTCGAACGTCCGGACGACGAGGCCTCGACGGTCGCGGCGGACGCCGCCTCGGCCCGCCGTTCGGCTTCCCGGGCGGCCTGGGCGGCCTGGGCCCGGGCCACCACCGCGCCCAGCCGGTCGATCTCGGCCACCGCCTCCGCCCGCCGCTCGCTCAGGTTCTCCAGCGATTCGGCGTGGGACTCCTGCTCGCGCCCGAGGGCCGTCAGCTCCACCTGCAAGTCCTCCCGGTCGGCCCGGAACCGGCGCAGCGAGTCCGTCGAGCCCCCGGCGATGACGTGGCTGTACTGCTGGGCCCGCACGACATCGTTGGCGTCGCCCATGCGCAGGATGCGGACGATCGGCACCGTCCCCTCCACGTACAGCCGAATGGCCAAGTCCCGGACCTGGGCCCGGGTCCGGCCGACCCGCTCATCGAGGGCATCGACGCGGGTCTGCAGATGGGCGACCGCGTCCTGGGACCGGGCCAGTTCCTCCTCGGCGTCGGCCAGCTCCCGGGCGGCCCGATCGGCCCGGTCCCTGGGCGGCGGCCAGGTCGTCCTCCGGAGCGGCCCGGGCCGGGGCCGGGAGGGCCATCAGGGCCAGCGCGACGACGGCCACCATCGTCGACAGCGCCCAGGACCTCCGACTCGGCGCCATCAAGGCCCCGACTGTAGGCCGTCCCCAGGGTTGTCCACAGGGCGCGCCGCCGCCCGAAGGCGCCTACGGACCCGGCACCCGGCGACCCGCCGGCCCCGGCGACGCCGCCGGAACGGCTACGGCTGCCGGTCGCGGAGGAGGAGCTCGATCCGGTCGAGCGTGTTGCTGATTGCCTCGACCGTGCCGTGCAGGTCGACCACCTGCAGCCCGCTCACCAGGAGCTGCTCCAACCGGTCGGTCGTGTGGCTGAGGGCTTTGACGGTGCCGTACAGGTCCTTCTGCTCGGCGTCGGACAGTCCCATGAGAAGGTCCTCTCTGTCAGGGGCGGACGCGACTCCAGCGCCGCCGTACGGGGGGTGGCCGTAGCCGATTATCACGTCTGGCGAGCGGCGGATGCGCACCAGGTCGTTGGTTTGATTGCCCTCGAGGGCGACGATCGTGCCGTCGCCGACGACCTGCTCGACGAGCCCGGTGTGGTCGCCGTCGGAGCCGGCCGACCACCCGTAGATGATGACATCGCCGACGCGCGGCTCCTCGTCGAAGAGGCCCGCCTCGATGAAGAACACCCGCAGTGACGGCACGTAGGCGGTGCCCCAGGAGTAGGTGCTGGCCACCCCCGGCACCTGCCAGATGTCCGGGTTGCCCCACGCCTCGTTGAGGGCCCGGCTCACCGTGATGGCGCACCAGGCGACGTCGCCGACACCCCCCCACTCGGTGAGGAAGTTGTGGTTCGAGCCGGGTGGGTGCTCGCCCACACCGAGGTTGGCCCGCAGGAAGTCGAGCGCCACCGTGGGATTCCCCCTGCCGCGGGGACGGGGCGGACCGTCGCGCGGGGGAGGGAAGGGGTTCTCCGAGTCGGGGGGGGGCGGGGGACCTTTCGGTTGGTCGTCGTCCGGCGGCTCGTTGTCGATCGGGGGCAGGTCAGACACATGCACCTCCAGGGATCCGCTCGCTCGCCGTTCGCCGTCGCCCATCATAGTGGATGCCGGCTACCGATCCCAGGGGCGAATCGTCGCCGGATCGACCGTTACCCTCCGAGGGTGACCAGCGCCTCCCGGCCCGCCGGTGAGCGACCGCACGTGGCCGTCATCGGGGCCGGCGACGCGGGGGACGACGACCTGGTCATGGCCGAGGACCTCGGGCGGGAGCTGGCCCGGCGGGGTGCGGTCGTCGTCTGCGGGGGCCTGGGCGGGGTCATGGAGGCGGTGTGCCGGGGCGCCCGGGCCACCGGGGGCCACACGATCGGCATCCTTCCGGGCGACGACCGGCGCCAGGCCAACCCCCACGTCGAAGCGGCGGTGGCGACCGGGCTGGGCGAGGCCCGCAACCTGCTGGTGGTCCGCACGGCCGACGTGGTGGTGGCGGTGGGCGGCGAGCTCGGGACCCTGTCGGAGATCGCCTTCGCCCTCCGCCTGGGCAGGCCGGTGGTGGGCATCGCCACCTGGGAGCTGTCGAAGGGCGGCCGGCAGGTGGACGCCATCGTCCGGGTGACCACCGCCGTCGAAGCCGCCGACGCCGCCCTGGCCGCCGCCGCCGCTCAGGGGATCTTGCGCAGCACCACCAGCGAGTAGGCCAGCAGGCTCACGTCGTCCTCGGCCGGGTAGACGATCCCCTCCCGGTGGCCGGAGGCGGATCCGACCGGACGTGTCGAGGACGAGCTCGAAGGCCGACGCCCACTCCTTGCCCGGCAGCCGGAAGTCCACCGGAGTGGGACCGTTCAGGAGGACGAGGAAGCTGTCGTCGACGATGCGCTGGCCGCGGGTGCCGGGCTCGGCGATCTCGTCGCCGTTGAGGAACATCCCGAGGGCCCGGACGGTGGTGCCGCCCCACTGCCGCTCGGTCATCTCCCGGCCGTCGGGACCGAACCAGCCGATGTCGGCCAGGCCGCCCTCCTCGGTGGCCCGGCCGTGGATGGGTCGGCCCTGGAAGAACCGGCGGCGCCGGAACACGGGATGGTCCCGCCGCAGGCGGACCAGCATCCGCGTGTACGCCAGGAGGTCGGCGCCGGCGTCGTCGTGTTTCCAGTCGACCCACGAGACCTCGTTGTCCTGGCAGTAGGCGTTGTTGTTGCCGCCCTGGGTGCGGCCCCGCTCGTCGCCCGCCACCAGCATCGGCACACCCTGCGACAGCAGGAGGGTGGCCAGGAAGTTCCGCATCTGGCGCCGGCGGAGGGCGAGCACCTCGGGAAGGTCGGAGTCACCCTCCACCCCGCAGTTCCACGACCGGTTGTCGTCGGTGCCGTCGCGGTTGTGCTCGCCGTTGGCGGCGTTGTGCTTCTGGTCGTAGGAGACCAGGTCGCGCAGGGTGAACCCGTCGTGGGCGGTGACGAAGTTGACCGACGCCGACGGCTTGCGGGCGCTGCCCTGGTAGAGATCGCTGGAGCCGGTGAGGCGGTAGCCCATCTCGGCCAGGCTCGCCCCCTTGCCCCGCCAGAAGTCCCGGACCGCATCCCGGTACTTCCCGTTCCATTCCGTCCACAACACCGGGAAGTTGCCCACCTGGTAGCCACCCTCCCCCAGGTCCCACGGCTCGGCGATGAGCTTCACCGCCGAGACCACCGGGTCCTGGTGGATGAGGTCGAAGAACGACGAAAGACGGTCGACGTCGTGCATGCCCCGAGCCAGGGCCGAGGCCAGGTCGAAGCGGAAGCCGTCGACGTGCATGTCGGTGACCCAGTAGCGCAGGCTGTCGAGGATGAGGTGGAGGACCTCGGGATGGCGGGCGTTGAGGGTGTTGCCGCAGCCGGTGAAATCCACGTAGCGGCGCTGGTCTCCCGTGGCCAGGCGGTAGTAGGCCGGGTTGTCGATCCCCCGCAGGCTCAGCGTGGGACCGAACTGGTCGCCCTCGGCGGTGTGGTTGTAGACGACGTCGAGGATCACCTCGATGCCGGCCGCGTGGAGCGCCCGCACCATCGACTTGAACTCCCGCACCTGCTCCCCCCGGGTGCCCGACGACGAGTACTCGCCGTGGGGGGCGAAGTACCCGAGCGAGTTGTAGCCCCAGTAGTTCCGCAGCCCCCGGCGCAGCAGGTGGGGCTCGGACACGAAGTGGTGGACGGGCATGAGCTCGACCGCAGTCACGCCCAGATCGGTCAGGTAGTCGATCACGGGGGGGCTGGCCAGCCCGGCGTAGGTTCCCCGCAGGCGGGGGGGAACGTCGGGCAGCAGGGCCGTGAACCCCTTGACGTGCAGCTCGTAGATCACCGTCTCGTGCCACGGCGTGCGGGGGTGGGCGTCGTCGCCCCACGGAAAGAGGGTGTCGGCCACGACCGATCGGGGGACGTGGGGGGCCGAATCCCGCTTGTCACGCTGGTCGTCGGGGCCTCCGGCGGCGTGGGCGAAGACGGACTCGTGCCAGTCGAGGCGACCGTCGACGGCCAGGGCGTAGGGGTCGACGAGCAGCTTGGTCGGGTTGAAGCGCAACCCCTGGGCCGGGTCCCACCGGCCGTGGACGCGATAGCCGTACCGCTGCCCGGGCATCACCCCGGGGACGTAGCCGTGCCAGACGTGGGCGTCGACCTCGGTCAGGGGGAGGCGGGTCTCGGTGCCGCCGTCCGGCCGCCCCACCGGCCCGCCGAAGCCCCGTCCGGGGGGCTCGTCGTCGAAGAGACACAGGTCGACGGCGGTGGCGCGCTCGGAATAGAGGGCGAAGTTGGTACCCTGGCCGTCCCAGGTGGCGCCCGGTGGTGACGGGTTGCCAGGCCAGAGCTCCATGACGGGTAGCTAAGCGCACGGGGCACCGCAACCGCACGGAGGGACACGTTTTGGCGAGCAATCCGGCGCAAGGCCCCGGTGGGCTCGAAGGGATGGCGGCGCGCTGGAACCACCTCGCAAAGCCGTGGCGGGTGAACGTCGTGCTCTACGCCCTCACCACCCTGTCGCTGGTCGCCCTCGTGTTCGAGGTGGTCGCGGGCGACGACACCGCCCCCAAGGTCGACGTCGCCGCCGCCGATTTCCCGATCCCCACCACGACCACCTTGTTCCCCGATTCGACCTCGTCCACGTCGCCCTTCCCGACCACCTCGTCGTCGAGCTCGTCCGTCCCCCCCACCACCCGGACGACCACCCGCCCCGTCGTCACGACCGAGCCCGAGCCCGAACCCGAGACCCCGGCACCCGACCCGGAGCCGGAGGAGACGACGTCGACGACCGAGGACCCGAACAGCACGACGAGCACCACCGAGGACCCGAACACGACGAGCACGACGATCGATCAGAACACCACCACGACCGAGCCCGAGACTCCCAGCGAGTCCACCACGACGGCGCCCCCCACCACCCAATGAGTCCGACGACGAGGAGTTAACCCCCATGGATCTGGGCGACCTGGCCAAGAAGGCCAAGGACCTGGCCGACGAGCACGGCGACAAGATCGACGACGCCATCGACAAGGTCGCCGATCTGGCCAGGGACAAAGTCGACGGCCACGACGACAAGATCGACACCGCCGCCGACAAGCTCAAAGGTCTCCTCGGCCAACCCGGCGAGGGATAGACCACCGGGCACAGCGTTCGGGCCGTCGGCGCCATGGAGCCCGGGCGGTGGACGGTCGAGCACCTCACGGCCGACCTGGGCCGCCTCGGCGTCGGCCCGGGTGATCTGCTCATGGTGCACGCCTCGCTGCGGGCCGTGGGACCCACCACCGGAGGCGCCGACGGCGTCCTCGACGCCCTCGAAGCGGCGGTCGGTCCGGGCGGGACGTTGCTCATGAACGTCGGCGCCCGCGATGACTGGTCGTGGGTCAACGAGCGCCCGGAGGGCGACCGGCCCGGCCTGCTGCGCGATGCGGAGCCGTTCGACTGCCGGGCGACGGCGGCCGATCCCGACGTGGGCGTCCTGGCCGAGGTGTTCCGGACCCGGCCGCGGACGAGGGTCAGCGACCATCCCGACGGCCGGTTCGCAGCCTCCGGCCCGCTCGCCGGGGCCCTGCTGGAGGACGTTCCCTGGGACGACTACTACGGGCCCGGCTCACCCCTGGAGCGGTTCGTACGGGCCGACGGACGGGTCCTCCGCCTGGGCGCCGACCAGGACACCGTCACGCTCATCCACTTCGCCGAGTACCTGGTGCCGGTCCCGTCGAAGCGGCGCGTCCGGCGGCACCACCTCGTGACCGGTGCCGGGGGCCCGGAAGTACGCGCCGTCGAATGCCTGGACGACACCGATGGGATCGTCGACCATCCCGGCGAGGACTACTTCGCGGTGATCCTGCGCCGGTACCTGGAGACGGGCCGGGCCCCGGTCGACGTCGTCGGCCGGGCCCCGAGCGAGCTCATCGAGGGAGCCGATCTCGTCGACTTCGCCGTGGCCTGGATGTCGGAGCACCTCGCCGCCGGGTGACGGTGACGGTGACCGTGCCCGTGCCCTACTGGCCCGCGGCGCCGTCGATGCGCTGGCGGAGCAGGTCGGCGTGGCCGTTGTGCCGGGCGTACTCCTCCACCATGTGCAGCAGCACGAAGCGCAGCGAGACCGCCCCCCGCCAGCGGTCGTTCCCGGTGACATCGAGGTCGGGCGCATCGGCCACGAACCGCTCGGCGAACGCCACCTCCGCCCGCCAGGCGTCCCACGCCTCGGCGACAACCTCGGGATCGGCGACGGCCCCGTCGAAATCCCCGTCGAGGTCGGTGTCGGAATAGAACCGCGGTGGGGCGTCCTCCCCCGCCATCACCCGCCGGAACCAGGCCCGCTCCACCTCCGCCAGGTGGCGCACCAAGCCGAGCATCGACATGGTGGACGGCTCCACCGAGCGCCGGGCCAGCGCCGCCGCGTCGAGGCCGGAGCACTTCAGCTCGAGTGTCTGGCGATGCCACCGCAAGAACGCGGCCAGCGTGGTCCGCTCGTCCGCCTGCGGCGGCGGCTCGGCCCGTGGATCGGACCCGGTTTCGGGGAACATGTCGATGGACATGCCGCAATGATCGGCGATCGGTCGCCCTGGCGCCACGGCGCCACATCGTCGGCCCTGGGCATGCATACCGATTCGAATCCCAATGGGGTATTCTCACTCGGTGGCGTCGGAGCAGATCGCAGTTCGGCTTCCGGAGGAGGTACTCGTCGGACTCGATGACCTGGTGAGACGCGGGGTCTATGCCAGTCGGGCGGCTGCGGTCCGCGCCGGCGTAGAAGCGGTCATGGAATCGAACCGGCGGAAGCAGACCGACAGAGCCGTGGTCGAGGGGTATCGCCGGATACCGCCGACCAAGCTCGAGGACCAGGCGGCCATCTCCTCCCTGAGGGACGCGATCGCCGAAGAACCCTGGTGAGCGCACCGCAGCGAGGCGAGGTGTGGTGGGGCGAGCTCGAAGATGTCGGGCGGCGGCCTTTCCTCGTCATGACCCGATCGTCGGCCATTCCCGTGCTCCACAACGTTCTCGCCGCACCGATCACCCGCACGATCAGGAGCATCCCCACCGAGATGCTGCTCGGGCCGGATGACGGCATGCCCACCGAGTGCGCCGCCAGCTTCGACAACCTCCGGGTCGTTCCCAAGGCCTATCTCGTCGAGAGGCTTTGCGCACTCGACGCGACGCGGCTCATCGAGGCCTGTACTGCTCTCCGGTCGGCCGTCGACTGCTGATCCGTCACCCGAGCTGCACAGGACGCGCCGAAGCGCCCGAGGGGAGGTCTCGGGGGCTGTGGCGCGCTGGTCGGGAGGGTGCTACTGGGGCTCCGTCCCGTCGACGATCAGGTAGCCGGTGGGCGAGCCGACCGTGGCGGAGATGGCGTTGCTCAGGTGGATCTTGAACATCTTCTTGCCTTCGTTGTCCGTGTCCTGCCATCCGTGGACGTTCACCGACTGGGTGAGTTGGGGGGTGTTCTTGGCGAACTTGAACCACTTGTCGACCTTGACGTAGTCCTGGTTGGCGAAGGCGGTGTGGTCCTCCGTCCAGAAGCGGACCCAGACGTCCGAGCACGGCACGGCCGTGAGCTGGATGTTGACCGTCGAGTATTCGTGCTCGGCGAAGATGCTCTTGTTGGCGGTGCGGTTGATGATCGGGTTCGGCGAGCAGCCTGCGGCCTGTGCCGGCTGGGCGAAGCCGGCGAAGGCGGTCATGCCGAAACCGGTGGCGAGGGCGATCCGGGCGGCACGGTTGAAGGGGCGGGTGCTCATGGCTGTCTCCTCTGGGTCCGATCGGGCGCCGTTGCCCGTCGGAGAAGAGAAGACCACGGAGGGACGGATCGGTCATGAGTGGCGACTACTCATCCGAGCCGGCGACCAGCGAGGGGTAGAACTTGGAGAACCTGCTGACGCAGGCCTGCGATCGACGGGTGGAACGGAGGCGGCCGAGTTGCAGAACGCGAACTGGCCGCTCGTCGGGCGCCAGGCGGAGATCGAGCGGCTCCGATCGGCGCTGACCGAGCCGGGCCGCGCCGGGGTGGTGATCGTCGGTCGGGCCGGTGCGGGCAAGACCCGCCTCGCCCGCTGGTCGATGGCGCACGCCCGCGAGTTGGGTTTGGCGCCCGAGTGGATCTGCGGCACGACGGCGACGTCGGCGACCGCCCTGGGGGCCTTCGCCCACATCCTGCCGAACCCCGCCGCCGACCCCCCCGAGCGCCTCCTCCACGCCGCCCATCAGGCCATCCGGGAGCGCAGCGGGGGGGCACCCGCGCTCCTCGCCGTCGACGACGCCCACCTGCTCGACGACCTCTCGGCGCTGCTCGTCCACCAGCTGGCCACGTCGGGGGCCACGACGGTGGTCGTCACCCTGCGTTCCGGCCACGCCGCGCCCGAGCCCCTGCTCGACCTGTGGAAAGACGCCCACGCGGTGAGGGTCGAGCTGCTCCCGCTCGAACGCCACGACGTGGAGGAGCTGCTGACGGCCGTGCTCGGCGGCCCGGTCGACATGGCGCTGGCCCTCCGGGCGTGGCGCATCAGCGGCGGGAACCCCCTGTACCTCCGGGAGCTGGTCGGGGCGGCCATGGAACACGGCCTGCTCCACGAACTGGCCGGTACCTGGTGCCTGGAGGGGGAGCTGCCCGCCTCGGCCCGGCTGGTCGATCTGGTGGAGTCGCGCCTCGCCGGTCTCGGCGACGAGGCCCGGAGCGCCCTCGAGCTGGTGGCGGTGGGCGAGCCGCTCACCCTCACCCACGCCGGAGCCCTGATCCCGCTCGATATCCTCGGCCGCCTCGAAGTCGACGGTCTGGTGCGACTCGTGCCATCCGCGGGAGGAGAGCTGTTGCAGATCGCCGATGCGGTCCACGGCCAGGTCCTGCGCGACCGGGTCCCCGGCCCCCGCGCCCGCCGGCTCTTCCACGCCCTCGCCGAGTCACTGGAAGCCGACAGCTCGGCGTCGGAGGCCGATCGCGACCGCATCGCCCGCTGGCGGATGTCGAGCGGCACCCCTGTCGAGGTCACCGAGCTGGTCGGGATGGCCCGCCGTGCGCTGGCCGGGTTCGACGTCGACCTTGCGAGGCGTTGCGCCGCCGAGGCGTACCGCGCCGAGCGGAGCGCCCGCTGCGGGATCGTGCTCGGCCAGGCGCTGGTCCTCGCCAAGGAGCATCACCAGGCCGAGCGGATCTTCGCCGCGGTGGAGGACCTGGCGGGCGATGACGAGGAGATCGTGGCCTGCGGTGCGGCTCGGGCCGACAACCTCTTCCACTGGCTCGACCGTCCGGAGGCGGCGCTGGCCGCCAATTCCCGCGCCGAAGCCCGGGCCGGCTCCGAGGACGCCCGCCGACGGGTCGCGTTCCAGCGGTCGTGGTTCGACCTTTACGAGGGCGTGCTCCACGGCGCGTTGGCCCAGGCGATCGGCCATCTCGGCCATCCGGACCCCGACGTGGCCTTCGAGGCCGCCGCCCTCGGATGCCGGGCCCGCATGGTCTCGGGACGGTTCTCCGAGGCCCTCGGTTTCGCCGAGCGGGCGGAGGCCGCCCAGCGACCGACCGACCGGCCTCCGACCCCTCCTGGGGAGGCGGGACAACATCGATCGGGTCTTCGATCGGGTCTTGGATCGGGCCATCGATCGGGCCATCGATTGGGGCTCCGGCGCACCACCGAGGTGTTCGTCCTGGTTCACACCGGCCACCCGGCGGCGGCGATCGAGATGGCCACGGCTGCCCATGCCGAGGCCATCGAGTCGGGCGACGTCACCTCCCGCGGCTGGTTCGCCGACCTGCTCGGTGCCGCCTACCTGCTCGTCGGCCGCCCTGCCACCGCCGAGCGATGGTACCGGGAGGCGGTGGTGGCGATGACCCTGCTGGGAGTCGACCCGCGGGCCGGCTTCGCCCACGCCGAAGTCGCCCACTGCCTCGCCCTCCGGGGCGACGCCGCCGGCGCCCGGGCCGTCCTCGCCGAGGTCGCGCGCCGGCCCGGCCGACGCTGGCGTCTGCTCGGTTGGGGCATCCACCGGGCCGAGGCCTGGGCTGCGGCGGCGGCCGGCGACCGGGCCGGGGCGCTCGCCCTGCTCACCGGGACGGCCGCCGCGCTCGCACGGGGGGAAGCGCACACCTACGAGGCGGCCCTGTTGCACGACGTCGTGCGCCTCGGTGGGGCCGACCCGGCGGTCGCCGACCGACTGGGGGCGCTCTGCGACCTCGTCGAGGACGAGCTCATGGTCGTCCGGGCGGCCCACGGGCGGGCGGCCGTCGCCGCCGACCGGGCGGCGCTGGAGGTGGTGGCGGGGCGCTTCGAGCGGATGGGGGCCCTGCTTCTCGCCGCCGAGGTGTGGGCTGCCGCGGCCGAGGTGGCGCGCCGCGGGGGCGCCGAGCGCGACGCTGTCGCCCTCGAACGGATGTCCCGCGATCTCGAGGGGCGCTGCGAGGGGGCCCGAACGCCCGGGCTGGCGCCGGTGGGGAGCGCCGGCGGCGTCGCCCTCACCGCCCGGGAGGCCGAAGTTGCCGCCCTGGCGGCCGAAGGGCTCGCCTCCAAGGCAATCGCCGAGCGACTGTTCCTCTCGGCCCGCACGGTCGACAACTACCTCGGGCGGATCTTCGCCAAGCTCGGGCTCACCAGCCGGGCGGGGCTGACCGGTGCCCTCCAGCGGGCCGGCGGGACTGTCCGGATTCCCGACGAGGGGGGAGAGAACAGATGACGCCGACCCGCGGCACCGTCCTGGTCGCCGACGACGACAAGATGAGTCGGATCCTGCTCTCCGGCCTGCTCGAGCACGAGGGCTACGCGGCCAAGACGGTGGGAAACGGGCGGGACGCGCTGGCCGCGATCGAGGCCGAGCCTTTCGACGCGATCCTCCTCGACATCCTCATGCCCGACGTCGACGGCGTCGAGGTGCTCCAGAAGGTCAAGTACGACAGCCGCCTCTGGCACATCCCGGTGATCATGATCTCGGCGGTGGAGGAGCGCGACAGCATCGTCCGCTGCCTCGAGCTCGGGGCCGACGACTACGTCGTCAAGCCGTTCGACCCGGTCGTGCTGCGGGCCCGGATCAACGCCTGCCTGGCCCGGAGGCGGTTCCGTGACCTGGAGGGCGAGTACCGGAGGGTCATGGCCGAGCAGGCGTCCGAGTTGGACGACCTCACCCGCAGCATCGCCCTGGCCCGCCTCGGCCGGTTCCTGCCGGCACCGCTGGCCGAGCGGGCCCTCGCCGCCGACCGGCCCCAGCCCCCGCCCCCCCACCGCCGGGAGGTGGCGGTCGTGTCCGGCGGGCTGACAGGTGTCGGCGCCCGGGCGGGCACGGTCGACCCCTCGGAGGCCATCCGCGTCCTCAACGAGCTCTACGACGTCGCCGGCGGGGTGGCCGCCCGGTTCGAGGCGACGCTCGTCTCCGCCGGCGCAGGCTCCATCACCGTCGTCCTCAACGACCCCGACCCCTGCCCCGACCCCGCCCGCCAGGCGCTGCGGATGGCCGAGGCGCTGGGCGAGGCGCTGGCCCGCCGGCTGGTCGAGTGGTCGGATCGGCTCGGCGGCCCGGTGGGCTGGGGCGCGGGCCTGGGGCTCGGCGAAGCGGTCCTGGGCCACGCCGGATCCGGCGGCCGCTGGGACTACGAAGCGGTCGGTCCTGCCGTCGATCGGGCTGTCCGGCTCCGGACGTTTGCTCCCGCGGGGGGCATCGTCCTCGACCACGCCATGCGCGCCGCGCTCGGCGAACAGGTGGTCATCGAGGCCATCGGCCCGGAGGCGGCAGTCGACGACGGCATCGTCTCCGCCTACCGCTTCGTCGGCCACGCGATCGCCGCCCGGACCGGCGCCCGGACCGGCGGCCGGCCGGAAGAGGCGGGATCGGAATTCGGCGGAACGGCATGACCGTCGTCTTCGACCCGGCCGTGACCCGGCGCCTCCTCGACGCGCTCGGCGACGACGCCCGGCCGATGCTCGTCGAGCTGGTCGACGCATTCGTCGAGCAGGGACCCGGCCTCGTCGAGGCGATGCGGGCGGGCGTCGCCGCCGGCGAGGTGAAGGCGGTCCGGCAGTCGGCTCATTCGCTCAAGTCCAACGCCGCCACGCTGGGTGCGCAGGAGCTGGAAATGTCCTGCCGCGAGCTGGAAGGCGTGGCGCGCGAAGGCCACCTCGACGGGGCGGCGGCGATGCTGGCTCGCATCGAGTCGGGGTACCCACAAGCGATCGACGCCCTGGAGGCGCTGGCGAGGGCGTGGGGGGGCCCCGCATCCGAGGGCTCGGGATGAGCACGCCAGCCCCGCCCGGCGGCCAGGGCGGCCGAACCGACGGGACCGGTCGGGCGCGAGTGGCCCCTCGCGGGGCGGGTCGGCGAACGGCGCATCCTCGAGCGCGAGCTCGCCCGCGACGACGCCCGCGGGCTCGTCCTGGCCGGCCCACCCGGGGTGGGCAAGACCCGTCTCGGTCTCGAGTGCCTCCGCATGGCGGAGCAGGCCGGCCGCCCGACCGCCCGGGCGACGGCCAGTCGCGCCGCTTCGTGCCTGCCGTTCGGCGCGGTTGCGCCGCTGCTGCGCGACAGTGGCTACGGCTCGGCGGTGGTGGGCGATGACGACGACCTGCTCCGGCGGTTCGCGACCGCTCTGGCCCCACCGGCCGGGGGGCGCCTCGTCCTGCTCGTCGACGACGCCCACCTGCTGGACGACGCGTCCGCCTCCCTCATCCATCACCTGGCCGTCGCCGGCTCGACCCTGCTCGTCCTGACGGTCCGGGCCCGCGAACCGGTACCGGACCTGGTGGCGGCGTTGTGGAAGGACAGCATCCTCCAACGCCTCGAACTGGCCGAGCTCGACGGGGAGGATGTCGAACAGCTGCTGCGCAACGCGCTGGGCCGCCCGGTCGATCGGGCGGCGGTGGTGCGTCTGGCCGCCAGCTGCCAGGGCAACGTCCTGTTCCTCCGGGAGCTCGTGCTGGGTGCCCTGGAGGCCGGAGTCCTGGTCTGCGACGACGGTCTGTGGCGCCTGGCCGGGCCCCTCGCCCCGTCGCCGCGCCTCGTCGAGCTCGTCCAGAGCCGCCTGGCCGGCCTCGACGCGGTGGAGCGGGCCCTCCTCGAGGTGCTCGCCAGCGCCGAGAGCCTGGGCCCGGCCGAGCTCGCGATCCAGGCCGACTTCTCCGTCGCCGCCGGCCTGGAGCGCAAGGGGCTCCTGGTCAGCAGCCTCGCCGGCCGGCGCCTCGAGCTCCGCCTCGCCCATCCGGTCCACGGCGAGGTGCTGCGGTCGCAGGCCTCGACGCTGCGCACCCGGGCCGTGGCCCGCGAGCTGGCCGGGGTCGTGGAGGCGATGGGTGCCCGGCGCAGCGGCGACCCCTTCAGGCTGGCCGGCTGGTTGCTGGACGCGGGCGAGGCCCGCCCCGACGTCATGCTCGCGGCGGCGAGGACGGCGCGTGACCGTCACGACCTCGTCCTCGCCGAACGCCTGGCCCGCGCCGCGGCCGGCGCAGGTGCCGGCTTCCAGGCGGCGCTCCTGGCGGCGCAGGTGACCGGTCTCGCCGGGCGGGGAGAGCAGGCCGAGACGGAGCTCGCGCCGCTCGCGTCAGAGGCGTCGGGCGACGCCGAGACGGGGCAGGTGGCGGTCGCCCGGGTCGACAACTTCCGGCACATGGGCCGCTCGGACGAGGCCATGGCCCTGGCCGACCGCGCCGCGTGGGCGATCAGCGACCCGGGGTGGCGGGCGGAGATCGACGCCCGTCGCTGCGGGCTCCTGCTCGAGGTGGAAGGGCCCCAGGCCGCGGCCGAGGCCGCGGAGGAGCTCCGCCGCCGCGCCGGCGGCGAAGCGCTCGTCTGGGCCTGCCTGATCTCGACCATCGCCCTCGTCCGGACGGGACGCCTCGGCGCGGCGGCCGAGGCCGTCGCCCAGGCCCACGAGGTGGCCGGCACGCTGGCCGGGGGCTCGTCCCCCTGGCTCTGCCACGCCACGGTCGCCGAGGCCGAGACGCTACGCCAGGCGGGGGAGCTCGAGGACGCGGCGGCGATGGCCTCCGCCCTCTACGACGGTGCCCTCGTCGACGGTTCGGTCGAAACCCAGGCCCACGCCGCCTTGCAAATGGCCACGGCCGCCTTGGACCGGGGCCGCATCGTCACCGCCGCCCGCCACGCCCGGGAGGCGGCCGTGCTGTTCCGGCAGCTCAACCGCATCCCGGCGCGGCGCAACGCACTGGTGGTGCTGGCGACCGCCGACGCCCTGCGCCGAGAGCCGGGTGGCGCTGCCCTGGCCGAGCTGGAATCCCTCGGCGTGGCCAGTGGACTCCGGACGGCGGCCGACCTCCTCGTGGCCCGGGCATGGACGGCGGTGGCCGCCCGTGACCTGCCGGCAGCCCGGGGCCACCTCGAGGACGCGGTGGTGATCTCCGAGCGGATCGGCGACAGGGTCGGTCAGATGATCGCCCTGCACGACCTGGTCCGCCTGGGGCACGCCAAAGTCGCGTCGACCCGCCTCGGCCAGCTGGCGGAGGAGGTCGAGGGCGACATGGCAGCCACGCGGGCGGCCCACGCGGACGCCGCCGGCCGGGGGGACCCAACCGCCCTGGAGGAGGCATCGGTGGCGTTCGAGGCGCTCGGCGCGCTCCTCCTGGCCGCCGAGGCCGCCGCCGACGCGGCCGTGGCCTGGCGCCGTGCCCTCCGGCCGGGGTTTGCGGTGCGCGCCGAACGCAGGGCGGTGGCGATCGTCGAGCGCTGCGAGGGGGCGGTGACACCGGCGCTCGACGCGGTCGAGGGCCGGGCCCTGCTCACGGCCGCCGAGCGGGAAACCGCCCTTCTCGCCGCCGCCGGCCGGTCCAACAAGGAGATCGCGGCGCAACTGGTGCTCTCCTACCGGACCGTCGAGAACCACCTGCACCGGGCGTACGAGAAGCTCGGCGTCTCCGGCCGTTCCGAGCTTGCCTCCGCCCTGGAGGGATGACTGCCCGAACGGCGAGCGTCACGAGCCGCTGGGTTGGGACGAGCGGCTCAGGGCGGCGGCGAGCGCCTCGGGGCTGATCGGCTTGCTCAGGTAGTCGTCCATACCAGCGGACAGGCAGTCCTCCCGGTCGCCTTCGAGGGCGTTGGCGGTCATGGCGACGATGCGGGGCCCGTCCGGGAACCGGCGGCGGATCTCCCGGGTCGCCTCGCAGCCGTCCATCACCGGCATCTGCACGTCCATGAGGACCACGTCGTACGGTTGCCGGGCCACGGCTGCGACCGCCTCCAGCCCGTTGCCGGCCACGTCGGCCCGGTAGCCGAACTTGCCCAGCATGTGCAGCGTCAGCTTCTGGTTGATCGAGTTGTCCTCGGTCAGGAGGATGCGCAACGGCAGGCGCTCCGCCATCCCCACGTCGAACTTGCCCGTCGGCCGGACCTCGGGCCGGGCGGCGCGGTGGGCCATCACGCCGACGAGAGCGTCGTACAGCTGCGACTGCCTGACCGGCTTGGTCAGCACCGACGCGAAGTAGGCCGTGCCGCCCCGGACCTCGTCGCCGTCGCGCCCCACCGAGGTCAGGAGGACGAGCCCCATGTCGACCCGGGCCTGTCGCAACCGCCGGCCGAGCTCGGCGCCGTCCATCTCCGGCATCTGGAAGTCGACGAGGGCGACGTCGAAGGGTTCGCCGGACTCCACCCATCGCAACGCCTCGGCCGGCGAGCCGGTGTCCCGGCACGCCATCGCCCATTTGTCCGCCAGCAGGGCGAGGATGCGACGGTTGGTGGCGTTGTCGTCCACCACCAGCACGCGGACCCCTTTCAGCCCGGTTGTCCGATCGGAGAGGTAAGGCGGCAGGGTCGCCTCACCGGCAGTCACCGTGAACGTGAACGTCGACCCCCGCCCGGGCTCGGAATCGATCCAAATCCTCCCACCCATCAGCTCGCAGAGCTTGCGGGAGATGGCGAGGCCCAGCCCGGTGCCGCCGTAGAGGCGGGTGGTCGAGGCGTCGACCTGGGTGAAGGGGGAGAAGAGGCGATCGGCCGCCTCACGGGTCATGCCGATCCCGGTGTCGCTCACCGCCAGCGTCAGCTCGTACTGCGAGAGACCCTCCAGGCGGCGGGCGGTGGCCCGCACGACCACCTCCCCCTGCTCGGTGAACTTGACGGCATTCGAGAGCAGGTTGGCGAGGATCTGCCGCAGGCGCCCGGCGTCGGCGTGCACCGCTTCGGGCACCGCGTCATCGATCTCGTAGGTGAGCTCGAGCTCCCGTTCCGCAGCTTGGACGGCGACGAGCTCGAGGGCGTCCTCGACGCACGAGCGCAGGTGGAAGGGCTGGGGTTCGAGCTCGAGCCTTCCGGCTTCGATCTTGGAGAAGTCGAGGATGTCGTTGATGACGCCGAGGAGGTGCTCGCCGCTGCGGCGGATCGTCTCCACGAACTCGTGCTGGCGCGGGTCGAGCGTCGTGTCGCCCAGCAGGCTCGTCATACCGATGACCGCGTTCATGGGGGTGCGTATCTCGTGGCTCATGTTGGCGAGGAAGGAGGCCTTGAGCAGGGAGGCGTTCTCGGCCGCCTCCTTCGCCGCCCGTAGTTCCTCCTCGTAGCGCTTGCGGGCGGTGATGTCGCCCACCACCGCCAGGAGGTGCTCGGCGTTGTTGTAGCGGAACGCCGTCCCCCGCACCTCGATGTCGACCATCCGCCCGTCGCGCCGCACACCGATCGCCTCGGCGTGGAACGAGCCGGACTCCTCCAGGGCGGAACGGAAGCGCTCGACGAACCCCTCGTCGCCGCTCACGAGCTGCCGCAGGTGTACGCCGGCGAGCTCGTCGTCGGTGTACCCGAACATCCGGTGGGCGGCGGGGTTGGCCGCCGCGACGGCGCCTTCGAGGGTGACGACGAGCATGGCATCGGTGGCGGCCTCGAACATGCTGCGGTACTGCTCCTCCTTGGCCCGCAGCTCGTCCTCGGCCTGCTTGCGGGCGAAGAAGCCGGGAATCTCGTAGGTCGTGACGCGCCGGGCGACGTCGGGCTGGTCCGACAGGTAGGCGTGGATCGAACCCTCGATCCGGCTCGGATGGGCCATCACGAACCGGCAGCAGTCGTCCCCTTTGGCCTTGCAGAGGATCTCGGTGGCGACCAGGGTGACCCCGAAGGATTCCGCGCACCACCCGGAGGAATAGCCGGCGTTCATCACGCAGACGGGGAAGTCGGCGTTCTTGCCGGCGACGATCCACGCGTCGGACTCGAACGAGTAGGGGTGGTCGTAGAGCAGGTAGAAGCTGTCGTCGGCCGCCGGCCTGCTCTCGGGGGAGATGTCGACGAAGGCCCAGCCGGCGTGGGCGAAGTGGATCGGTCCGGCCGAGAGCTTCTCGATCGGGTCCGACAGGTTCATCCGGGCATGGAAGGCGCGGGCGTCCGCCGACCCGATGGCGTGGGCCACGTCGAACAGGAGGCTGCGGGCGACGGCGATCGCCTCGTCCTCGCCCTTGTCGGCGTAGAGGCGCATGATCTGGTCGAAGAACTCGACCGACATCGAACCGGCCCGCACCAGGACATAGCGCTGGCCGAAGATCTCGATCGTCCCCTCGGTGGGGTCGAACCGCCGCTGCTCGAAGTAGCGGGCGACATACTCCTGGGCCTTCTCGAAGATCGGGGCGAGCGACTCGGGGACGCGGACCGTGCTGAGCGGCGGACGGGCTCGCGGCGCGGCGCGGGATTCAGGGGCCTCCGCCATGGCCACAATCCTTCCACGCAGGACAAGGCCTGCGAAGTCGGAGAATGGAGATGGAAGCCTCGCCAAGGCTGCTCGAGACCCGCCCAAGAGCCCTGGGCAACCGCCACCCTCTGGCAATGGGTCCGTCCCCGGATGGCCTGCCTCGCGACCACTACGATCGTGGGGGTGACCCAGGGACCAGACGACTCCCCGACTCCGGACGACGCGAGCTTCGAGCAGTGGGTCAGCGACCTCGGCGGGCCAGAGGCCGTCGTCGCCATGGTTCAGATCACCCGGCGTCAGGTCGCGGATGGCTCGCTCCTTGGGTTCACCGACAAGGACGAGTATCTGGCCCACTTGCTCGCTTAGGCCATTCAATGACGCCCGGTGGGTAGCCGCCGGAGGGTGATCGCCAATTGACCGCCGTCGCACCTGGAAGCCGGGTTCGGATATGGCCGGTCCTGGTGGGGCTTGCTCTACTGGCGTGGGCGGCGGTGATCGCCTTGGCCCCCACTTTGGACGGCGACAACTACTGCGGCCGGCTCTACTTCGACACCCAACGCCACGCCGCATGCCAGGACACGATGGCGGCGCGCAGCGTCTGGTTCCTCGTGCTCGCCGGTCTCGGCGTGGTCATGCTGGCTTGGGTCGTCATCGCCACCCGCCGACCGCGCCTGCTGGTCGCGGGCTTGCTCGGAGCCATCGCCGTGGTGGGGGTGCTCGTCGGCTTCAACCGGCTGCTCCAGCCCACTCCGCCGACCGTCTTCTGCGGCAGCGTGCTCAACCGTCATGGCCCGTATGAGGGAGCCAGAGAGGCACGGTGCGAGGCAATCCATTCCTCCATGAAGCGGACCGCCACGGCCGCCTTCGCCGTTTCTGGACTTGCCGGACTCGGCGCCGGTGCGGTGCTGAAGGGGTCAGGGCAAGGGGTCCCTGCGAATCGGGCCGACGACGAGAGACCACACTCGCCTCACTAGTCGCCATGCCTGTCGCCCATCGACTCGATCCGTGGACCATGGCTCCGAACGGCGAGCCGCTGCATCCCAAGTCCGTTGTCAAAGTCTTCGAACGCCGCGTGGCGAGGAGCGGGTTGCCTAGTTTCCACGCAAGCCGAAGCGCTTTGACCTGCAACTTCGCCGAGCACAGGGGGTGCCCGGGGTGGGATTCGACTCTCACCGGGACCGATTTTCGCTGTGTTGCGGAGTCCGCCTCGTAGGCTCTGACCAGCACTTTCGCGTTCTCCGAGGCGCGGACGTGCCGTCCCGTAGTCGCCGGTCTGAGAACGTTCGTGATCAGCCTGTGGCCAGCAGGCGCCGGTTCGCCGTCTGCGCCGGGCCTCTTTTTGCACCCGCGCGGACCCGACAGAAACTTCTCGGCCCAGAATCAAGGACCGCGATCTGGCGGACTGCGGAAGGGCAGTCAAGGCCGGCCGCAGGCCGCCGAAGGGCAGCCTTTGACGGCCCGGTCTTCCCAAATCGGACAAGGGAGATCGAAGCCCGCCAGGGCTTCTTGAGAGCCAGCCTCGAAGCGTACGAGCGGCCAGCTCCACCTCTCGATGTCGTGAAGCACCCCCCCGGAGCAGGTCGAGCGATACCTTTCGCTCTGCACGGTCCGGAGCATGCGGCGGCACGAGAGATAACGGCACGTCTCGGGTACCTACCCTAGAGGGGCCGATGCGGCCAGGATCAGCGGTTGTCGCCTTCGTCCCTACAGCACATGGGGCGAGAGCCGTCGGCAGCCATCGGTGGCGATCAGGACGCGGCATTCTGGGACAGGTGGGCTTCCGCCGATCCGCGTCCTGATCCGTCGATCTGTTGCGGTCGCTGACGTCTGAGAGGCTGTGGCTGTCACCGATCGAGCTGTCCCCCCGTGCCGTACGACGTGAACGTCGAGCTCAGGAGCGGTCCGATCGTCGACACGCTCGCTTCGCCGGCTTCCCATAACTCAGAACAGCAGTGTTTGCTCGAGCGCGGCACCCTCGGAGGGGCGTGCGGCGGTTCCCTTTCTGTCAGCCTGACCAGAGACGCTTGAGGTAGTCGACCATCCCTCAAGGGCGAGACTGGAACCGGTAGACACGATGACCATGCCAACCCTGACGATGCAGCGCGCCCATGATGAGGCCATGGGTGGAGACGAACCCACGCTGGCCCCCAAGCCTCGCCGGCGGAGCTTCAGCGCCGAGTACAAGCTGTCCATCGTCGAGGAGTACGACGCCTGCGTGGGCGACGGCGACAAGGGCGCCCTGCTGCGGCGGGAGGGGCTGTACTCCTCCCACGTCGTGGAGTGGCGCCGAGCCCGTGACGCGGCTGCCTGTCAACCGTCACGTAATTCCCTGACGCTGCCGTCACGGAATTCCCTCGCCCGGCGTGAAGCCGATGTCTACTCGATGGCGTCTCCCTCCCGCCGGGCGCCCGGCTGCAGCAGTGCCCGGAGCTCGCCGGAGAGGATGGTGGCGCTGAACCGCCCGAGGTCCCGGCCGACGACGACGCTGTTCGTCCCGCAGCGAAGCGTGACGATCCAGCAGCGGCCGGGCCGGTCGCCGTCGTGGTCCGCCTGGTCGACCTCGACGCTGATCTGGTTGCGACCGACGCCGCCAGTGCGTGACGGGCGGCACGTCGCAGAGCAGTAGATCGGCGGGCGGCCGACCCGGCCCGGGCGGCGCTCGACGACGTTGTCGCAACCCGCCGCCGCGCAGGCGGGCCCGCTCACGTCGGTGCTCCCTTCGCCGAGCCCGGCCGGCGGTTGGGCCGGAACGAACGGCCGTCCATGTGCACGTGGTGAGCCGAGTTCACGATCCGGTCCAGAATCGACTCGGCCACGACCGGATTGGGGAACAGCGTGTACCAGTCCGACGCCTGGCGGTTGGCGGTGAAGATGGCCGGCCGGGCCCCTCGCTCGGTCACCAGCTCATAGAGGTCATCGGCCTGGGTCAGGGTGAAGTCCCTGATGGCGAAGTCGTCCAGGATCAGGACGCCCGGCCGGGCCCACCGGCGCAGCCGGGCCTCCCAGCTGCGATCGGCGTGTCCTCCGGCCAGGTCGGCCAGCAGGCGGGACGTCTTGGTGAACACCACGCTGTGGCCCCGCCGGCAGGCGGCATGGCCCAGGGCCTGGGCGATCATCGACTTGCCCACCCCGACGGGGCCGTGCAGGATCACCGACTCGCCGGCGTCGAGGAAGCGCAGCGTGGCCAGGTCCCGGATCTGGGCGGCGGGGATCTTGGGGTTGAAGGAGAAGTCGAAGTCCTCGATCGTCGCCGTCTGCTCGAAGCGGGCCGCCTTGACCCGGCGCTCGAGCCCGGCGGTGTCACGCCGGGCTGCCTCGTCCGCGCACAGCACGCCCAGCAGCTCGACGTGGCCCAGCTCGCCGGCGCTGGCCTGGGCCAGGCGGGCCTCCAGGGTGTCGAGCATCCCGAACAGCTTCAGCGCCCGCAGCCCGTCCTCCAGCTGGTGGGTCTTCACCCGGCCACCTCCGAGCCGAACAGGACCGCCGGACCGTGCAGGTGGGCCGGTGCCGACGGTGGGGCGGCGGGAGCATCGTCGCCGTCGTGCTCGGTGCCGGCGGCCAGGATGCCCTTGACCGTCTTGTAGGACGGGTCGCCGACGTCGATAGCGCGCCGGCAGGCGGCGTTGAGCCGCTCGGCGTCGTACTTGTCGGCCAGATGCACCACCCCCTGGGCCCCTCGCAGGCGATAGAGGGCGTTGACCTCCATGAGCACCCCGACCAGCTCGGCCACGGATTCGCCCAGCTCAGAGGCCCTGCGCCGGCACCACGCCGGGGTGCGCATCATGAAGGCGATCTTCTCCGGCGGGTAGTCGGCGTTGTCGGTCTGCTTGCCCTCTCCACCCGCACGTGGGTCTTGATGAGGGTGCCTTCCAGGTAGACCTCGACGGTGCGCACGCCCTCCCGGGCATGGACCTGCTTGCCGATGTTCTGCCAGGGCACCGAGTACAGGGCCCTGCCGACCTTGATGTGGATGTCGGGTCCGACCTTGGGCGTGCTCCAGCAGGCCAACTCGAAGGCCTGGCGCGGGAGCGGGAGCAGGGCGTGGGCCTCCTCGGCGTCGAAGACGACCTGGGGGGCGACGCGCAGCAACGGCCGGCACTGGCGTTGGTTGGCCACCTGGCGCGACCAGCGAACAGCGTCGTCCTGCATCGCCGCCAAGCTGGTGAACTCCCCGGAGCGGCCGGCGAAGAAGGAGTCCCGGGCATAGGGCACATGGCGTTCCACGGTGGCCTTGTCCCGTGGCTTGGCGGCGCGAGCGGGATCGACCAGGCAGCCGTAGTGGGCGGCGAACTCCCCGAAGGCCTTGTTGATCAGGGGGTCATACAGGTCGGGCTTGATGACCCCGGTCTTGAGGTTGTCGGGCACCACCCGGCGAGGCGAGCCTCCGAAGAACTCGAAGGCCAGGACATGGGACTCGACCCAGGAGCCCTGGTCCATGCGCAGCACCGGGCGCAGGAACATCAGCCGGGAGCACGTCAGCACGATGACGAAGCCCCACACCTGGCGCATCCGCTCGGTGGCCGGGTCGAACCACCGGCCCAGCAGGCCATAGTCGACCTGGGCTTCGTCCCCGGCCGGCGGGGTATCGCGCAGCACCCTCACCGCGTCACGGGCCACCTCTTCGTCGAAGTTGGCCCAGATGAACCGCCGCAGCGACGACTCCGAGGCGCCCAGGCCGTGGTCGTCACGCAGGCGCTGGTGGATGGTGGCCACCGTCACCTGCCCCAGCCAGCCTTTGATCCGCTCCCGGTGGGGCTCGATCTCCGGCCAGCTGACCTGGCGCAGGCCACGGTCAACCAGTCCCGGGAACCACTCGGCCACCAGCGCCGACCACTGCTGTTCGCTCAGCGCCGGGCCGCCGGGGACGAGACCCGCGGTGATAGCCGGAGCGGTGTACTTGCGCACCGTCTTGGGGTCCACCGCCAGCGACGAGCACACCTCGCCGATGCGCCGGCCGGCGTGCCAGTGCCTGAGGATCTCTACGACATCAACCACCCTGATCGCTCTCCTTGCCACTCGCCCTCCTCGTCGTCGACGAGGGGGATGCTCAACGGACGTGGCGCCGGAGCGAGGGATCCCCTCTCCGCCAGGGAATTCGCTGACGGCAGGTCAGGGAATTCCGTGACGGCGGATCAGGGAATTACGTGACGGGAAAACTCAGCGAACAGGGAATTCCGTGACGGCTGACAGCTGCCCTCGACGGCCTGTCGCCCCGGGTCCGCCAGTCGGCCACGACGCCGGACGCCGCGGCGCTGGCCAAGGCCAACCGCCGCATCGAGCGCCTCGAGTCCGACCTGGCCAAGCACCGCCTGGCACTGGACATCGCGGGAAAAGCGCACACGCTCTTGGAGATGCTTGCCGAGAGCGCGGCGCCCGAGAACAAGCCCAAGCCGTGATCGACGCCTGCGTGGCCGACCTGGTGCCCCTCATCGGCACCGAGGCAGCGTGCCGGGCGGCGGGCAAGGCCAAGGCCACCCACTACCGGGATCAGCTTGCGCCCAAGCTGGGCCCGCCACCGCCCCGCCCCGGCCGGCCAACGCCCTCTCCGACGCCGAGATCGACGCCCTCTTGGAGCTGCTGCGCTCGGAGCGCTTCCGGGACCTGGCCCCGGCCCAGGTGTGGGCCATGCTGCTCGACGACGACGTGTACCTGGGGTCGATCTCGACCATGTACCGGGTGCTGCGCAGCAACGGCGAGGTCCGTGAGCGGCGCCTGCAGGCCATCCACCCGGCCCGCAGCATCCCCGAGCTGATGGCCAACGGCCCGAATCAGTGCTGGTCGTGGGACATCACCAAGCTCCGGGGCCCGGACAAGGGCGTGTGGTTCGACCTCTATGTGATCATCGACATCTTCTCCCGCTACGTGGTCGAGGCGATGGTGGCGCCGGGTGAGTCGGCCGAGCTGGCCAAGGCCTTCATCGCCCGGGCCGCCGCCGGCCAGGGCGTCGCCGAAGGAACCCTGACCATCCACGCCGACCGGGGGACCTCGATGACCTCCAAGCCGGTGGCCGAGCTGCTGGCCGACCTCGGCATCGGGCGCACCCATTCCCGGCCCCACGTTTCCAACGACAACCCCTACAGCGAGTCCGCGTTCAAGACCCTCAAGTACTGCCCCGCGTTCCCGGAGCGCTTCGGGTCCATCGCCGATGCCCGGGTGTTCTGCGAGCAGTTCTTCGCCTACTACAACCACGAGCACCGCCACTCGGGCATCGGCCTGCACACGCCGGCATCGGTCCACTACGGCACCGCCACCGAGGTCCGGGCCAAGCGGGCCAGCACCCTCGACGCCGCCTACGCGGCCAACCCGGGGCGGTTCCGCCACCGCCGCCCGTCGCCGCCCAAGCTCCCCACGGTGGCGTGGATCAACAAACCCACGATCGAGAACGACGCACAGAACAAAGACTGAGATTTCGTCTCAAAGGTCTTGACAGGTTCCGGTTCAGGCCTTCGAGGCTGATGGCTTGTTGTCGCTCCGGGCGTCGATGAGCACGATCCCCTTGTCGTCTTGGAGCTTGAGCTCCCAGAGGATTCGAGCAACCTTCTGCTGGTCCTTCGCCGTGTAACAGACGATGGCGGTCACGGCGTTCCGGGTCCGATTGGCCATTTTATAGATGTCGACCTGTTTCTGAAGGTTGCGTTTGAGGCTCGTGTTGCTCGCGAGCTTGAACTCGATGAGCGACTTGTCGCCCGAGCCATAGCTGACCTTGAAGTCAACCGGGCCTCGCCCTGCATTTGGCTCCCGGCTGACATCAAAGTCTGTCTTACACCAGATGAGCCCGAAGAAGAGCTGGACTTCGGTTTCTTTGGAGAACGGTTGACCCGCGCGGTTGATAACGCGGTGGCCGTCCTGACGCTCTACGTAATGCTTGAAGAGCAACACACGTTCGAGCGCCTCGTTGTAGCTCGTCCATGGCTTGTCGTAGAAGTTGGTCTTGGACTCGATGTCCACGAGCGCTCGCTTCACCTGTTGGATGAAGACTCGCTCGGTTTCCTGAACCCTCTGTGCGCTGACCGACGTGGCGTTATCGCCCTCGTCTTCCTTCAGCTTGATGTACCAGTCGATGAGTTCCGGAAAGGCCACGATGGTCGATGTCGCTGCCGCTGTTCGCTCCGCCTTCGTTGGCTTGGGCCCCAGTCGGCTGCGAAAGTAGTTGTTCACCTGGGCGCGCAGTTGAACATCAGGCAGCGCGGCCGGAAGCCGAGCGAACTGGTCAACCATGTCACCGTGGCTGATCCAAGTGTCATCCCGAGTCAGGATGTCGGTGGGTGTAAGGAGCACGAAGTCCTGAGATCGACTCGGTAGGAAGTACTTCCGCGTTTCCCACGACTCGGTGTCGTAGTTGAACCGGACGCGGGTGAGCGAGAACTCGTTGCAATGCTTCGGGTCGATGTACTCGCGCGCGAACTGTTGCGTGAAGTCGAGCAAGTACTCCTTGATGAGGTTGGTCGTGAAGTCGCTGATGCTGTCGCGCCCTACACCGGCTCCGATGAGACTCAACTTCTCCATGTGAGTGCCCTGCGTGATCTCCTCATCTCCGAAGCTCCTGAGAGCACGCGTGAATGCTGAGTTCAACTTCGAGGCAAAGTCCGGACCGAGTCCGCGACCCTCGTTGCCGAACAGAGTGAAACCGAGCCAGTTCTGCTTGACCTCCTTGAAGCGGAAGAGGTTGTTGACGAGACCCTCGTCGAGGTCGTCGCTGGCTTTGTCCTTTAGGAACAGCAGATACCTGACAATTCCTTCGTGCAGGGCTTGGTACTCGGCCTTGGGGCTGTTGAAGAGGAGGAACGGGTCGATGAAGACAGGAAGGTCCGACACGACGCTGATGTCGAACGCTCCGTAGGCCTCGAGTGCCTTGGGGTCAACGTCGAATAACTGAGAGAAGTAGAGGTCCATGTCTCCGCGGCTTGGGTGTCGTCACCGAGCACTGCCGGGCAGCGAGGTCGGCTCGTGGAAGTGGACGGTATCGCGGCGCTCATCGCAGGGTGCTCGTCTGAGGTCGGCGACCCCAGTTCGACCCACGTCTGCTGACCCTCGCCTGGTGCGAGATCGCTCATCGCGCGACATCGCGCCGGCGGACGCACTAGCGACTTACGAGTGACGGCGTCGAGCATTCGGTCGCGTCGGTTACGCATGCCGAGCCGTCGTTATGGCGCGCTCACTGGAGGCAGCGGCGCCGGTGTCGGCAAGCGTGTCGCCCGACCGGCGGTCGGGGATGGACCCCAGGCGTCCGGCGGGCTCATCGGATGGAATATGTCGAGGCGCCGCCTTCACCATCGAATCCGTGCTGTCCGACATCCGAACACTCACGATCATTGGCACGTGAGAGCGTTGACGTCGTTCGCTATGCACGGCGCCCGGCGACGCGGGACGCAGCGAACCCCGCGAGCGAGTGCGGTTCACTCCGGCAGCTGGGCGGGGGTGGACGGAACTCCGAGACCGGGCACTCTCCCGGCTAGCGCGCCGATCTTCGTACTCTTCGTACGCGGGCTGTCCAACTCATCTGTGCAGGTGAGCGGCTGCTGATCCGGGGGCTCCGCTAACCGTGCCGCTCTGGCTGACCTCCGCGTCACAACAGCGCTTGCAGACGCGCCAGCGCCCGACTCTCGGTGTCTTTCTTGCCGGTCGCCCACTTCGCGATGGAGGGCGAGAACAGCGCTGGCACCAGCAGGCCGAAGGCGACACCGAGCGGCGCCGCCGGAAGCATCGCTGCGGACATAGCGACGCTTAGGACGGTCGTCGCGCCCACGTTGTCGCTGGCGAAGGCCGCGACCTTTCCCACCGTGCCCCTGTGCTCGGCGAGGTTCTCGCTGATGATGGTCCTGCAGATGCTCTTCGCAACCTCCTCCGTCGCCCCGTCGGTGAGGCTGGCCCGCAGTTGGTGCTGGCACTCCGTCACCGCTGACCGCACCGCGGCGAAGCCAGCTTCGTTTTTACGGAGCGACATAAGTTCCTTAACGCTGACCGCCTTCTCCCTCCGCAACGGGAGGACGTCGAAGGAAATCAGGTCGCTGGTCAGCTCACGCGGAGGGCCGTTCTGTTCCTCGTCCAGGAGGTAGAGGTCGCTGCCGTACTCGAACATGGCCCGGTTCGGGAACACCGGATCGAGTCCCATGATCCGGGCGTTGAGCCACGCCAGGAACACTCGATCCTCGTCGACCCCGCCCGGGTACAGGGTCAGGTCCATAGCGTCCGGCTGGCGCGGCGGCATGACAGGAGGGACGGTCCAGTCTCTCGTGAGGTCGAACCCCCCCGATGGACGCGGTGCGTCGGGCGACCGCCGGCTCCTTAGTCCCAGCTCGTTCATCCGGGCGATGGGGTAGTTCGAATACGGGAAGGACGGCGTCAGCCAGTAGGGGGTGAAGACGAGTGCCCGAGACGTGATCAGTGGACGAAGCTCCACGAGGAGCGGAAGCCATGCCTTGAGGCGGGCGACGAATATTGTTGCGTCGTCCGCTTGTGCGTCCGACTGCGTTCTGGATGCGTGGTCAGCGAGCCAGTCGAAGCAGTAATAGAAGCTGTCCCGGATGTAGACCGAGTCGGCAATTAGCAGGTGCTTCTTTAGCGGTTCGAGCATGCGAGAGGCGACGGCGGCGTCGACCTCGGTCTCGGGGTCGGGGCCGTGGCCGAGGAGCGGCGACGGCCGCCCGTATAGGTGCCGGACCGAGGCGTCCCAGAGATCGCTCAGGCGCGGCTCGCAGTACAGACGCACACGACCATCGGTGTCCGGCTCCTCGGAAAGGAACTCACTGCCGAAGCAGGCGTTCATTGTCGCCTTGTACTGCTTGGCGAAGTCGATCCAGGTCCCGATGGGCTCGCGGTCGAGTGCCTTGACGGCCCTGTGATCGAACTCGAGTTCGAAGTAAGACTCGATCAGGTCGATGGGTGTCGCCGACATGGCCCTCCTACAAGTCTCGCTCTGAGCGCCCGCGCTGGGCCGCCGTCACCATTTCACAGCGGACTCGCTGTCGCCGGGTGACTACTTCGGCGATCACCGGCTGGCAGCGCCGCCGCAAGCAGCGACGTGCCGTTCGAGGCGATGCAACTCACGCGAGAGCGGATGCCGCCAGCAGAGCTTGAGTGCGACCGAATCGGCGATCCGTACCCGGGGACCATGTGCCACCCGCGCGACAGAACGACGTCGTAGACGTTGCTACCAGCCACGATCGGGGGCGGTCGCTGACGGGCCAGCGGTTCCATCCGGGGACGCTCGACCCAATTCCCGAGGTCGAGGTTGGCGTGCGGTCGTATGCTTCTTCGCGTATGGCGGCGGCGCGTGAACCTGTACTCGACGAGAACGCCCTCAACATCTTCACGGATGGGTCGTCGTACGGCTCGCCACGTCGCGGTGGCTACGCCTTTCGCATCATCACCGTGGGAGACGACGGGCACCCGGTCGTTCAGGACGAGCAGCCCTACGGGTACGCCGGCGCTACCAATCAGGAGATGGAGTTGATGGCAGCCATCGCGGCACTCAACTACATCACCGGCCGACGTTCGCCATACGACCTGCGCGACTTCTCCAAGGTCGTCGTCTACACGGACTCGCTGTACCTCAAGAACAACGTGGACAACGCCTTGTACAGGTGGCCGACGACGGACTGGTGCGACCGCAACGGCAACCCAGTCGTGAACCGACTCTATGGAAGGACCTGGTAAAGGCGATCTTCCGGCTCTCCCCCAAACGCGTCTACTTCGAGTGGGTCAAGGGCCACAAGGCTTCGGTCGACAACCGCGCCGTTGATAGGGGCGCGAAGAAGTCGGCGACCGGTCCGCTGCAAGGCCCTTTGAAGGTCGAGCAAGTTCGGCGCAAGCTGACGGACAAGAAGACAGAGGCGGGAAGCATCCGGTGTGAAGGCCAGCGCATCACGCTGCGCGTCGTCACCGAGAGATGGCTGCGCGAACAGAGGATCAGTCGCTACCGGTGTGAGGTCATGTCCAAGACGAGCCCGTACCATGGGAACATCGACTGGCTCTACTCGCACGAGCTAATGAAGGCCGGCCACACCTACTACGTGCGGCTGAACGACGAGCCAGCTCGTCCACGGATTCAGAAGGTCTTTCGCGAGGTGGAGTCGAAGGGAAGGTGAGCCCTGAAGCCACCCGGCGCTTGGCGAGGCCCGTCTCAGCTGGACGAGCGCTAGGAGTGTTCGTGCACGGCCGTGACCGGATCCCGAGTCGGCGATGGGCGAGAATGCGGCGCAGCCGGCGTACAGGGGCACGCTGCCGGCCCGTGGCGCTTGCGATTATGGGCTACCTCGGACTGGTGACCCGCGCAGCCCGACGCCGCGCTCGCTGCTGGCAGAACGCGTACGGCCTTCCCGCCTAGGGCCACTCACGCGCGCTGGTGGACGGTGCGGCGGGCCTCGTACCAGGTGTCGCCGACAGGAGCACCCTCGAGGTTCCAGCTCCACGAGATCGTCGGCGTCACTAGGACGTAGTGGCCGGGGCCGACCATGCCGACTCGATCGATGGGGTCGTCGGCCGTCCCGTAGATACGGATCCCCCGGGCGACGAACGGCTCGAAAGACGGCAGGTCGTCGACCACGAGGGCGACCCGACGGTGGCCGGCAGTGATGTTGCGAATCTTGCGTGTGCGCAGCACCGCCTCGCCCGCCCCGCACACCCACAGGGTCGTGCCTTCGACCTCCAGGGCGACCGGGGTGACATCGGGCTGGCCGTCGGGGGCGACGGTGGCCAGGCGGGCCAGCGGTTGGGATCGGAGGTATTCGAGCTCCTCGTCGGTGAAGGCCATGCCCACACTGTTGCGCGTCGGCGCGGATGGCCGAAGGGTGAACAGCGATTTGGGAGATCTCCTCGTTGACCTGAACCGATGCTAACGACGGAGTCGGGAGCGTCTCTGGGCCGGCGGTAGGGGACGAGGCATCGGCCGCTGATCAACGTCGTTAGGGGTCACGTGTTTGGCTTCGGGAGCCCCGTCCGATACCGGCGGCGGTATCTGCGTGCGGGCCGTCGATGTGGTGATCGAACTACGGGGAGGCCGGCCGCGGCCTGCCGTTGGCCGACGCGAGGTCGTTCAAACTGTGGGTGTCCTGCGTGACTATGAGATGTCGGATCCGGCAGCGCCCGTCAGCGAGGCGCTGCCGTTGTATCGCAACCACTGTCGGTCCCGGATCGCTAAGGCGGTTGAGGTCTGGGAGGGCTGGTTGAGAGTCGCTACCTGTGGTGGGAAGAAACGTACCGTCGCTCGACCGGTGGTATGTCCAAAATGAAAAGTTTGCAGTCAGCACTCGACGTACAGGACCCAGAGCGGTCCGCGGCAGGCCGACAGCGACGGCCTTGCGTCCGCTAACCAGCTCGCGGCAAGTTGCCGTCGCTCTTTCCCATGCCCCTTCTAGGACGGCATTATTCACGTAGTTCTGAGCGCTCCACGACTCCCGGTTAGGTGCTGAACGCCACGCGTGTACGACACATGCCAGCACGTCGAGGTCATCAAGGGAGTTCCGAGAGAGCCTTTCATGCGCCGTCCGGGCGAGCGATGCCTCTGGCCCGGGCGGAATTCGCATCACGCCGTTGGAGGCGACGAGCCGGTAGTTTTCTAGCAGCTCCACGACTAAGGCGACAGGCCCGAGGAGGCTGGTTTCGCGACCCGCGAGCAGCGCAGATTGGCCAGCTACCGAGTAGGGGAGCCCCGAGAGTCGGAGTAAGGCACGGCCCCGCGAGGTGATGTTGCCTTCCGCGTCCAAGCCTCCGATCGACGTCAGAAACGCCGATGCTCGCCTCAGCTCTGCGGCAAAGTACTTGGCCACGTCCGCCTGTCGGTCCTGCGCCGAAGGCCATGGATATTCTGAGGGATTCTCCACGCCCAAATCGCTGGCGCTCAATAGGAACGCTTCCAGACCGTGGCGAACAACCATCGGAGGGCTGTACTGCGGTAAGGCGAAAAACTCCTCGGGTGAATACATTGGAAATACCCACCCCGGATCGCTGCGGCCGACCTTTTCCCAACGCCTTCGCAACCCGCTCTTGGAGTGCGGAGTTACAGGCACAGTCTGCGTGGCAATATCTGCGTCCCATCGCGCCTCCGCGGCCAACCCGGAATCGATCACATAGGCAATCCCATGAGGACTGACCCCGACTTCAACGACGGCGGTGGCCAATACCACTCGCCGCCGAGGGCCGAGCGCCAGTGCTGCAGTCCGAATTGCCGTCGATGTTTGCGCCGTTAGGGCATAAACGTCGACGCCCTCGGTGCCCAGTCGGCGCTGTAGATCGTGTTCTGCGAGGTGGATCATTCGATTCGTTGGGAGGAAAGCGAGTATGTCTCCGGCGTCAGTCGCCTCCAGCAGTCGGCAGATCAGATCGACCACATCCGCAGGCATGCGCTCCCGCGCCTTGACGAGGGGAGCGGCCTCGATCGGCCGCAACTCCAACAGGCGCTGCGTGTGATCACGGAGCCGGACGCGATTGCCATGGGCGTCTGGCGGACCCAACTCAGGCCATTTCATTAAGTCGATGTCCTCGGTGGGCCAAAGTGGCTCTCCGTACCCCCACGTCGGGTGGCCGACAACTTCTAAGTGCGTCGACTGTAAGGGCCCGTCAAAGTAGTCCGTAAAGAACTCGAGATCGGGATTCTGCGAGGCGAGAACGAGCCGCAATTGCGGGAACTCATCAAGATAGCGCCTCATTACTCCCAATATCAACTCCATGTTCTCGGAGCGCAGGTCGACCTCGTCCAAGAACACGGTGCTAATCCCGTCGAAACCTCTGTCCCTAAGTCGTGCCACCAAGGCGCCGTCCGTCATATAGACAAGTCGAGTGCTCTCGTCATACCGTCTGTCGCCACCTGCGTGGTACCCGACTGGGTGGCCAGGTCCAACTGGAGATTTCGCCAGGTTGTTGGCGACATACTGTGCGAGATGTCGGGCTGCGCTGATTAGCGGTTGCACGACCACTACCTGACCGACGTTGTCGTATCCCCCGATAGACCCGGGAGGTCGTTCGATGAGCCGAAAGGGTGCGAAGGTGGATCGACCTGAGCCTGGCCCAGCGTTCAGGACGAGCACTTGTCGGCGCTCAAGGAGCTTGATCATGGCCACAGCATCAGCCTCGCCCATCGCGAAGGCGAGATCGAGCCAGCCGCTCGGTGCTACATGAAGCGTAACCTTCGGCGGCATTGCATTCGAGGCAAAGCTATGCGCCGCCAGGGTGAATCCGCTCCTCGAGAAGATGGAGCCTCGGTCAGCTCCGATGTCGTGAAGTTTCGCCCAGAAGGACTCCACTGCCGGCAGGTCCACTGCCCTGGAATGAGCCTTGCACTCAATTGCGAGTTGGAGTTTTTCCCCGACGATCGTCCCGGTGAGAGCGCATCGATTTGACGTGGCGTGCGTGACCACGCCCCTAGAACGTGGGCGTCGGGTGCCACGGACGCTCCTGCATCCAGGCGTCCTAAAAGTGTCTGGATCTCACTCTCGAAGAGCTGCCAGAGCGGGCGGTCAATCGAGGCTCCATCGGTCACGGCCCCACACTAAAGGAGCGTAGGTTCCGCGCGGCGCTGCATCGCTTGCCGACGGCGTGTCGCCACAACCTATGTCGATTTCGAGCCTGGGACGTCGGGGGTGGATGAGGTCCACCAGCGGACGGTCCGGCGCCTCGAACCGCACGCTACTGCCGGGCCTGGAGCGGACGTGCACGCCACCTATCGCTCGCGACTCTGGCGTACAGATCGACGGCTCTGGGTGGCTCCGGTGGGCGCCTCGTGTCCCTGAAGGCGCCCGAGAACGTGGGCCGGGCGGCACCCGCCGCGTAGCGAAAGTGCCGTTCAGGGCGTAGGGCGGGATCTCGCCCGGCAGCTCCGCCTCGAACAATCGTTCGGCCTCGGACCCGCCCATAATGTTCCGGCCATAGGCGCCTCGCCACGACGCATAGGTGCCGTTGAGGGCGGATCGGCGCTGGCCCGGCACCCAACCGGTATTCGCGACTCACGGCCGGCCCCGGCCACTCCCCTTCACCCGATGACACATGCCGGATCCTCATAAGGCCCCGCTCCCTACCCGGTGATGGGTATCGCTCCGTAGCCGGCTTTCCCGATCGGTACGCGAGGGATCGCGACCCCATCCCCGAGAACCGCCTCGCCCGAGTACCCCTCAGCGACTGAGTTCGAGGCCGCGCGATTCGATCGCATGGACCTTCCCCGACGCTGCGGTCCAGGCTCTCGCAGGCCTTGGACGCGGCCCGCTGACTGGCGTCGAAGGCGTGTCGTCCCAGCCACGTGAGCGCCCGAGCGTGGTGACGTCGAAGGCGGCGCAGTGCTGGTCGATCCGGGCCGCCGCCTCGTCCCACAGGCGCGCGGCGGCACCGTGTTCGGGTCGCGGACCGAGGCGGTCGGCGAGGCGGTCGGGCGGGTCGGCGACCAGGCCTGGCACGCGGGCGACAAGGTCCCGGTCGACTTCTCGGACGATCGCGCATCTGGGACGGCGACGTTCATGAGACCACGGGTCCGGTCGAGGCGTTCGGCAGGAAGGTCCGGGCGGTCGGCGAGGAGGCTGCTGAAGCACTCGTCGAGTATCTGCTCGGTCCAGAGCGCCTGGTAGTGGCCTGCGATGGCGAGGCGGAGGAGAAGGTCGCGGACACGGGCGGGGTAGAGCACGTTGGCGTCGAGCACCGCCACGGGCGGGCCACGGTCAGTACAGGCCCAGGTCCTGCGCTTCGGCGGCCAGGTCGGCGACGGCCTGGAGGCGTCGGGCCTGGTCGACCTCCCGGTAGAGGAGCACGTCGGCCAGCTTCATCCGGCGCCGCGTGCCGACCTTCCGGGACGGGATCTCGCCTCGATCGACGAGGCCAACCAGGTACGGGCGCGACACGTTGAGCAGGTCGGCTGCCTGCTGGGTGGTGATCTCCTCGTCGTCGGCGATGACCCGAACGTGCTCGCCTCGTCGTACGTGATCGAGCACATCGGCCAGCACCAACACGGCCGATGCGGGCACCTCGATGGGCTCACGGTCCGGACCGCTCGGCACCACCACCACCCGACCACCGCGCAAGGCGACGGCCGCGGCGGCTGCTTGTTCGGACTCTGACATGACACTCGGCATGTCCGACAGGATACGAAATAAACGAAGCGAACGAAACAGCAGGCGGATTCCGTCCGGAGGACACCCGCCGCAAGCTGTGACCAAGCCGTGGCCAACATCAATCATTTCAATGCATTCCACACGAACCCGCAACGCCCTGACCAGCACTTTCGCGACGCGCAGGGGGTGCCCGGGGTGGGATTCGAACCCACACGGCCCGTGAGGACCAAAGGGGTTTAAGCCCTTCGCGTCTGACCAGTTCCGCCACCCGGGCGGGCGGACCCACGCTACCCGTGCGAGGAAGTGTTCGACCTGTTGGGGACGGCCTGAAGGCCGGGGGCGTGTGCCCCCGGCCTCCAGTGCGTCGTCCCGGTCAAGGGGCTCGGTTCACGCCGCCGGCGGCGCCTCCGTAAGGGTGACCCCGGCCGTCCCTGCCGGGAGCTCCCCCGCCTGGACGGTGCGGCCGTTCGGCGGGAGGTTCACGATGGCGGGGCCTCCGCCGGGCACCTTCGGCTCCCCTGACGATGTGCCGACGATCCCGTCCGAGGTGAGGGATGTCACGGTGGGGTTGGCGGCGGTGGCGGCGGTGGCACGGTACACCGAGTCGCAGGCCGCCTTGGAGTACTGGGTGTAGCCGTAGCGGAACCACGCAGCCCGGGTGGGCCCATACCCGTGGGAGGGGGAGCTGGGCCGGTAGTAGAGCCAGTTGTAGAACTCGCCGTAGTCGGCTGCCAGGAGACGTCCCCCGGCGTAGCCGTAGCGGTAGTAGAGGCCAGCCAGGCAGTCCGAGTGGTACTCGTCCTTGTAGTTGCCGGCGCGTGTACGGGTCATGGAATCGACCGCGTGGCCCCACTCGTGGGCCAGGATCCCCCCGGCGCCGAAGTCGCCATACTGGTTCACCTGGGTCTGGTTCCAGTTGTAATCGAGCCAGATCGTCCAGTCGGCCGAGCACCAGAACGAGTTGTTCATCAACGCCTTGCCGCAGGCCGTCTGGACCGGCGTGGTGTAGTACTTCAACGTCGGGGTCCGATAGGCGTACCCCCACGCCGGCAAGGTCCTGGTCCAGAAGTCCCGGATCGAGTAACTCGCCGTCCCTCCCAGGACGTTCACCACACCTGAATACGCCGTCTGTGGCGGGTTGATGGCGTGCGCCGCCGGAGCGGCGACTGCCAGCGTGGCCGCAGCCAGGCCGGCGGCCAGCGCCGCGCCCGGCAACCGCCGCAGGCTTCGCCGGCGGCCCGATGGAACCGAGGCGGCATCGAGCTCGTCGCCTCGGATCCGGTCCGTATATCTGCTGTGCAGGTTGGTCATGTTCCCACTCCCCCGTTCGCCGGGCACTGTGCGTGTCCGTTGTCGCCATGGTCCGCCCGTTGCCCGGCTCGGTCCGTCAGCTCGCTGACGTTCGAGGGGTGCGCGTTCGGACACAGGAGCGCTTGGCGGCTACCCGGCGAGGTCGAGGACGTAGCTGAGCAGGACGATGCCGCCCTCGTCGAGGTCGCGGTCGGGCCGGCGGCGGAAGCCGGCCCGCTCGTAGATGCGCTGGGCGGGCTCCATGAACTTCGTGGTGTGGAGCAGCACCTGGCGTTTGCCGTCGAGGAGGGCCCGGTCGAGGCACGCCTGCACCAGCCCGGTGCCCACCCCCCGGCCCTGGGATTCGGGGGTGACGACCAGCATGCGCAGCTCCACCTGGTCGGGGCCGTCGAGGCTGGCCCACCGCCCGGGCCGGTCGACGTAGGTGATGCCGCCGACGACCACGCCCGCGTCGTCGACGGCCACCAGGACGAGGGCCTCCTCGGCCCGTCCTCGCACGTCGGCCAGCTCGGCCAGGTAGTCGGCGGGCAGCATCCCCGGCATCAGGTCGCTATAGACCTCGACGGTGGTCCGGGCGAGCGCATCGAGCTCCTCGTCGCCGATCGGCCGGATGGTGACGCCGACGATCACGCCGCCGATGCCTCCTCCTCGCCCAGGGCGACCGCCAGCAGCTCCCGGCGGAGCTCCGACGCGTCGCCCGTGACCAGCGGGTTGGCGGCCAGGATCCCCTCGACCATGTCGGTGATCACCGCCTCGATCGAGCGGCCGTGCACCCGCACCGCCACCACGGCTCCCCCGCCGGCCTGGCGGCGAATGCTCCGCTCGACCCCCGGCAACCGGGGCGGGCTTCGGAAGCCGGGCACCCCCAGGCCCCGGCGGCGGGCCTCGGCCCCCAGGGCAAGGGCGGCAACGGCGAAGCGGACAGGGTCGGCGGGCACCATCTCGGTCCCAGGATGGCACCAGGGTGTGACAGCGGCCCGGAAACACGTCAGGCTAGGGACATGACCGAGCCCGACGAGGTCCGCCCCGGCGGTCCGGACACGCCTGCCGCCGATCCGGCCCCGCCCACCACCGGACCCGGACCGGAGGCGAGGAGCGACGACGCTGTCGCCCGCCCCCCGGCGACCAGCGATGTGACCGCGGCCATCCCGACGCCGGCGCCCGTCGCCCCGCCGCCGCCCGTCACCCCGCCTCCGGTGCTCGCCGCAGAAGTCCCGGCGCCCGCACCCGCCCCGGCCCCGGCCGCCACCGCCTCGGGACCCGCCTACGCCGGTGCCGCCACCGACGACCTCGACCTGGACGACTACGAGGACGAGTTCGACGACCTCGGTCCCCGGCGGTGGGTCGGCGTCACCACCACACTCGGCGCGGGGATGATCGGCGTCGTCGCCCTCCAGGTTCTGCTGGCCATCGTCGAGGGGCTCACCCTCGACCAGGGCGAGCGCTTCGCAATCGCCGACGACTTCTTCCACCGCATCGGCTACCCGTTCGGCAGCCTGGGCTCGACGGCCGTGTTCTTCCTCCTGCTCGGCGTGGTCCTCCTCGTCCTCCCGGCGATCGTGGGCGAGGAGGTCACCGACCGTCAGTACGCGATCGCGGGGGCCGCCCTCCGCACCGCCGTCGCCCTCGGGGTCATCATCGCCATCGGCAGCATCCTGGCCGTGCGGGGCAGCCTCCACGCGAACTCGGCCGCGGCCGACCCCGTGCCCGGTTACGTCCAGGTGCAGTTCACCAACTTCCTCCTGGCGACGCTCGCCGCCTCGGCGCTGGCGATCTACGCCGCGGTAAGCGCGCTCGGCGTCCGCAACGAGGACTGACCGGCCCCACGTGACCGAAGGGCCGGCCGCCGCCGGCTCCGGGCCGACGCCTGCGCAGCAACGCGTCCTGGCCGACCTGCTGGCCCTGGGCCAGTCCCGGCCCCGCTTCGACCCCGACCTGGGCCAGCACCTGCGGCGCCAGCTCGAGTCCGCCCTGGGCCCCCTCGTCGAGGCCCTGCCGGTGGAGGAGCTGTGGGTCGGCAAGCGCCAGCTGGGCCAGATCCACGCCTGCGAGGCCCACTGGCGGGCGGCCCAGGACGAGGTCGGCTTCGACTGGACGGCCCGCACCGCCGCCGGCAGCGTGGTCCACAAGGCCATCGAGCTTTCGATCTCCTCCCGTACGGAGGCGGTGCCCATGGACCTGGTCGACCACGCCATGGCGTCGCTGGCCGACGACACCCGCCGCTCCAGCCCCCGCCCCTGGCTGCTCACCGCCGCGCCCCTCGAGCTGGCCGACCTGCGGGGCCGGGCCCACGACACGGTGGTGAAGTTCCAGGAGTGCTGGCCCCGGCTGCAGGCGGCGTGGGCCCCCCGCACCGAGACCGGGATCGGCGCCGAGCTGTGCGGCAGCCGCATCGTGCTGTGGGGTCGCGTCGACCTCGTGCTCGGGGTGGCCCGGGGCGACGAGGCCCGCTCGCTCATCGTCGACCTCAAGACCGGCCGCAGCTACCCCGGCCACCTCGACGACCTGCGCTTCTACGCCCTCGTCCAGACGCTGCGCATCGGCGTGCCCCCCTTCCGGGTGGCCAGCTACTACCTCGACACGGCCACCTTCCACCACGAGGACGTCACCGTCGAGATGCTGGCCGTCGCCGTCCGCCGCACCATCGACGGGGCAGTCAAGATGGCCCGCCTCCTCGAGCGCGACACCGCCGCCGCCATCTCCCCCGGCCCCACGTGCACCTGGTGCTCCCTGCGCCACGAGTGCGAGGGTCCCGCGACCTACGCCGCCGGCCGCGCCGACCCCGACGAGGTTTTCTGAAGCGAAAGCGACCTGTGCGGTCGCTTCTGCTTCACAAAGCGCCGCTGGTGGCTGTGCGCTCAGCTCAGTCGTCGCCCAGGGACGAGATGATCTCCGACGCCTCGCGGAAGCGCCAGCGGGTCATGCTCCCGGGGAAGTCGGCCAGGTCCCAGGCGAAGGCCACCATGGGCTCGACGGCGAAGAGGTTGTCGGCCGACGGGGGGAAGTAGCCCTCGTACTTGGGCTTGTAGGCCTCCTGCAGCTTGGCGAACAGGGCCGCTCCGGGGACGGCGGTACGGGCCAGTCCCTCGATGATCACGACCTGCTCGCCGCTGATCAGGTGGATCACGACGGCCGGGTTGTGGCGGAGGTTGCGTCCGCCCCGGGTGGTGGGGGCGGTCTCGAAGTACAGGACGTCGTCGACGAAGGCCCCCCAGTAGGGCACCGCGTGGGGCTCGCCCTTCGGACCGGTGGTGGCGACCCAGTACATCAGGGCCCGGGCCAGGCGCTCGGTGACGTACTCCCACGGCAGCATGCCCTCGGGACTGTCGGGGACGCCGTAGTCGGGGATGTGGGGTCGGCTGGGGACGGGCGACATGGGGCTCACCCGGTCCGTCCTTCCCCAGTCGATTTCGCGAGTCGCCACAGGTCGGTGACCGTAGCCGGGTCGAGGCTGCCCACGTCGAACCCCTGCTCCACCGCCGCCCGTTCGGTGGCCACAAACCGGTCACGGTAACGGGCGGTGGCGGCCCGGAGGGCGGCCTCGGGATCGACCCCGCCCCGGCGAACCCGGTCGACGGTCGCGAACAGGAGGTCGCCGGCGGCCCGGACGTCGGTGACCGGCGTCCCGCCCCCCTCGACCGGATCGAGGCCGACCGATTCGGCCTTGCGCTGCACCTTGTGGGCGTAGAGCAGCGAGGGCAGGTCGGGCGCGATCCCCTCCATGAGGCTGGTGCGGCCCTTCTCCGCCTTCTTGATCCGCTCCCAGTTCTCCATGACCTGCCCGGGCGTGTCCGCCTCCAGGTCCCCGAAGACGTGCGGGTGGCGGTGGACGAGCTTGTCGTGGATGCCTCGGGCCACGTCGGCCAGGGTGAAGTGGCCCTCCTCGGCGGCCAGGGTGGCGTGGAAGACGACCTGGAACAGCAGGTCGCCCAGCTCCTCCTCGAGGTGGTCGAAGCCGGCGCCGTCGTCATCGTCGGCAGTGGGGTCGAGCGACCCGATCGCCTCCAGGACCTCGTAGGTCTCCTCCAGCAGGTGGCGGGTGAGGGAGGCGTGGGTCTGCTCCCGGTCCCACGGGCAACGCTCGCGGAGGGTGCGCACCAGTTCGGCGAAGCGGGCCACCTCCCCCGCTACCGGCACGCCCAGGACGGGGACGAACACCGACGTGAGGTGGTCGGGTTCGACCTCCCGGTCGAGGTCGTCCCAGGCCACGGTGCGGACCGACTCGTCCGGGAGCCCGAGGCGGGCGAGCACGACCACCGCCGGCATGCCCGCCGTGGACTCCACCGCCAGCTTGACGTCGGACAGCACCGCCTTGGAGTCGCACTGGGCCACCAGGAGCGGTCCCCGCTCGCCGGCCGCCTCGACCGCGAACCGGTGCCCGTCGACCAGCCGCACGCCCGCCGCCACCGGGTCGACGCCGAGGCGGGCCCAGGCCAGGTCGGCGAACGACATGCCCGGGACGAGCTCGACCGTCACCCGGGGATCGGCGAGCAACAGCTCGACCGTGCGCTCCGCCACCAGCGGCGACCCGGGCACCGCGTACAGCACGTCACCGTCGGAGGACGCCCCGACGAGCGCGTCGACGATCCCCTGATAGACGTCGTCGATCGTGGTCGCCGACTCGTACATCCGGTCGAAGCTGGCCACGCCCTCGCCGAGGGCGACCGCGGCCGGGTGGCGGGCCGTGCGCAGGAAGCGCCGGCCGGGCGCGACCCGGTCGATCGCGGCCATCGCGGCCACCGTCAGCTGGTCGGGCCCGGCCGGGCCGAGCCCCACCACCAGGACCCGTCCGACCACCGCCCCTATGGGTTCGATGGGGCCGGGTCCGATTCGTCCGGCCCGGACGCCCCCCCGGGGCCGGCACCGGACGACGTGGGCGCTCCGCTCTCGGGCGGCACCACGCCGGGCGAGGGCCCCGTCTTGCGGAACGACCCGTACTTCGGGTTCACGTCGATCCGGGCCTTCTGCACCGCCTCCTGGAGGACGGTGAGGACCTTCTCCTGGCCGGCGTCGGTGACCCTCGTGCGGGCCGCGGCCGACACCTGTTCGTACGGCGCCACCTCCCGCTTGGTGACCTTGACCAGGTGGTATCCGAACTGCGTCTTCACCGGTCCGCCCACCTCGCCGACCGGCTGGGCGAAGACGGCGACCTTGAACTCCTCGACGAAGTCGGTGTCGGGCGTGATGTCGCAGCCGAGGTCGCCGCCCGTGGGCTTGGTGCCGGTGTCGATCGAATCGGCCTTCGCCACCGCGGCGAAGTCCTCCCCGCCCGCGATGCGTCCCTTCAGCTCGTTGGCCTTGGCCTCGTCGGCGACCAGGATGTGGCTGGCGCAGGCGGTGGCGAACTGGGCCGGGTTGTCGTCGTAGTACTTGCGGGCGGCCTCGTCGGGGGAGCCCAGCTCGTTGACGGAGAGGGTGAGGAGGTCGAGCTGGGCCTGCCGGCGGACCAGGTCCTGCTGGTAGCCCTTGGGGAACTCGTTGAACACCTCCTCGCCGCTGAGCTGCTCGATCACCAGGGCGCGGGCGGCGGCCATGTCGCTCTCGCCCACCGTGAGCTTGCGCCGCTGCAACTCGGTGGTGATGAGCGTGTAATAGATCTGGCGGGTGAGGGCGATGGCCGTGAAGGCGGAGTCGAAGGTGCCCTGGCCGGTGCCCCGGACCGGCTGGCGTTCCTCCACCAGCTTCAGGTACTCCTCGTTGGCGGCGATGGAGCGCAGCTCGCCGACGAGGGAGTCCTCGCTGATCCGCTGACCGTCGACCCGCGCCGCGTAGGGCGCCACCGAGCTGCAGGCGGCGGTGGCGATGAGGGCGATCGCGACGGCAGACGCGACAAAGGCCCGGGAAAAGTTGCCGGTCATCGTTCTCACGGTGCCAGTGATGCTACCGGCGCGGGCTCGTCGGGGACCAGAACACGCAGCAGCTGCACCACCGCGGCCACCGGGTCGACCCCGCGTGCGAGGGGCGCCACCAGCTGCTTGATGTCCTCCTTGTACACCGCCTCGCGGGCCGTGCGCTGCAGGCGGATCTGCTGGCTGGTGCGCAGCTCGAGGGGCGAGATGCGGGCCGTCCCCCGGGCCACGGTGACCTCGCGAACGCCGGTGCGGACGCATTCGGCCCGCAGCCCGGCCACCGCCAGGAGGGCCTCGGCCGGCGTCGGGAGGGGCCCGTAGCGGTCGAGCCATTCGGTGCGGATGTCGTCGACCTCGACCCTGGTGGTGACCGCCGCCAGCCGCCGGTACGCCTCCAGCCGCTGCTCCTCGCCGTTCACGTACTCGGGGGGGAGGTTGGCCACGACGGGGATGTCGAGCTTGACCTCGGCCGGCGGCCGGACCTCCTCGCCCTTCAACTCGGCCACCGCCTCGCTCACCATCTGGACGTAGAGGTCGTAGCCGACGGCGGCGATGTGGCCCGACTGGTTGGCGCCCAGGAGGTTGCCCGCCCCTCGTATCTCGAGGTCGCGCATGGCGATCTTGAAGCCCGAACCCAGCTCGGTGTGCTCGCCGATGGTCTTCAGCCGCTCGTACGCCGTCTCCGAAAGCTGCCGCTCGGGAGGGAAGAACAGGTAGGCGTACGCCCGCTGCCCGGCCCGCCCCACCCGTCCCCGGAGCTGGTGGAGCTGGCCCAGGCCCATCATGTCGGCCCGGTCGACCACCAGGGTGTTGACGGTGGGCATGTCGATGCCCGACTCGATGATCGTCGTGCAGACGAGAACGTCGTACTGGCCTTCCCAGAAGTCGAGCACGACCCGTTCGAGCCGGCCTTCGTCCATCTGCCCGTGGGCCACCGCCACCCGGGCCTCGGGCACCAGCTCCCGCAGCCGCTGCGCCACCCGGTCGATGTCCTGCACCCGGTTGTGGACGAAGAACACCTGTCCCTCCCGCAGCAGCTCGCGGCGGATCGACTCGCCCACCGCCCGCTCGTCGTACTCGCCCACGTAGGTGAGGATGGGTTGGCGCTCGGCGGGGGCGGTGTTGAGGATGGTGAGGTCGCGGATGCCGGTGAGGCTCATCTCCAGGGTGCGGGGGATGGGCGTGGCGGTGAGGGTGAGCACGTCGACGTTGGCCCGGAAGCGCTTGATCGCCTCCTTGTGGCTGACGCCGAAGCGCTGCTCCTCGTCGACCACCAGCAGGCCCAGGTTCTTGAACTTCACGTCGGCCGAGAGCAGGCGGTGGGTGCCGATGACCACGTCGACCGTCCCGTCGGCCAGCCCGTCGACCACCTTCTTGGCCTGGCCCGGGGGTGAGGAACCGGGAGATGACCTCCACCCGCACCGGGTAGCCGGCGTAGCGCTCGGAGAACGTCCCGAAGTGCTGCTGGGCGAGCAGGGTGGTGGGCACGAGGACGGCCGCCTGCATGCCGTCCTGCACCGCCTTGAACGCGGCCCGGATGGCCACCTCGGTCTTGCCGAAGCCGACGTCGCCGCACACCAGGCGGTCCATCGGGCTGGCGTCCTCCATGTCGTCCTTGACGTCGCGGATGGCCTTGAGCTGGTCGGGCGTCTCCTGGTAGGGGAACGAGTCCTCCAACTCGCGCTGCCACGGGGTGTCGGGCGGGAAGGCGTGGCCGGGCGCCGCGATCCGCTTGCGGTAGAGGGCCACCAGCTCCTCGGCGATGTCGCGCACCGCCACCCGCACCTTCGACTTGGTGCGGCCCCAGTCCGAGCCACCCAGGCGGTTGAGGGTGGGCGTGTCGCCCCCCGTGTAGTGGCGGACGGCGTCGATCTGGTCGGACGGGACGTAGAGCCTGTCGCCCCCCCGGAACTCGAGGAGGAGGTAGTCGCGCTCGGCCCCGCCCATGGCCTGCTTCACCATGCCGCCGTACTTGCCGACCCCGTGCTGGTGGTGGACGACGTAGTCGCCCGGGTTGAGGTCGTCGAAGAAGCCCTGGGCGTCGGTGCGTCGCGGCCTCGGCGCCCGGTGGGCCCGGCGCCGGCCGGTGACGTCGCTCTCGACGAGGACCGCGAGCTTGATCTCGGGCAGGACGAACCCCCGCTCGAGCGGCTGGACGACAATCCGATTGTTCGCCGGGCCGATTCCCCGCCGACGCCGGTCTGCACCGCCGAGCCTCGCACCGGCGGACCCGTTCGGCCCGGCCGGATCCTCGACGACCGGGAGGGAGACGCCGCCCTCCGAGAGCAGTCCGGCCAGGCGGGCGGCCGATCCCTTGCCCTCGGCCGCCACCACCAGCTGGTAGCCCTTCCCGACGAGGTCGGCGACCTGGCGGGTGAGGCGGTCGGCGTCGCCCATCACCGGGTCCCAGCCCCGGGCCTCGATGGTGGTGACCTTCGGCCCCTCGGCGACCGAGGTGACGGTCCAGGCGGGGGCCGTGGTGTGGGCCAGCAGCCGGTCGAAGGGCAGGTGGAGGCGGGGCCACACCCGGTCCTTGCCCGCGCCCCACGTCACGGCCAGGCTCGACGCCAGCGCCGCCTCCTCGTCGAGCAGGTCGGCGGCCCGGTCACGCATGCGGCGGGGCTCGACCAGCAGGACGAGGGCGTCGGGGCCGAGCAGGTCGAACAGGGTGTGCTCGCCGGCGGTGAGCCACGGCAGCCACGACTCCATCCCCTCGAAGACAGCGCCCTCGGCCAACCGCTCCCACTGCTCCCGGCCCCACGGCTCGGCCCCGATCAGCTCGGCGGCCCGGGCCCGGACCTCGGCGGAGGGCAGCAGCTCGCGGCTCGGGAACAGCTCCACGCGATCGACGTCGACCGTGGACCGCTGGTCGGTGACGGAGAAGCGGGTGAGGCGGTCGACCTCGTCGCCCCACAGGTCGATGCGCACCGGGTGGTCGCCGGAGGAGAGACCGGTGGAGGGGAACACGTCGACGATCGACCCCCGCCGGGCCACCTGTCCCCGGTGCTCGACCTGCACCTCCCGCCGGTAGCCGGCGCCGACCAGGCGGGCCACCAGGTCGACCGGGTCGAGGCGGTCGCCGGGCCGGACGATGACGGGCTCCACGTCCTCCACGTGGGGGCCGAGGCGCTGGACGAGCGAGCGCACCGGCGCCACCAGCACCCGGGGCATGCGTTTCGGGTCGCGCAGGCGCCACATGGTGCGCAGCCGCCGCCCCATCGTCTCGGTGCTGGGGCTCACCCGCTCGAAGGGAAGCGTCTCCCACGCCGGGAACACGTCGACCTCGTCGGCGCCCAGGAAGGCCCGCAGGTCGTGGGCCAGGCGCTCGGCATCGGGGCTGGTGGGAACGGCCACCACCAGGGGGTGACGCCCGGTGAGCCCGGCCAGGCCGGCGATGGCGAAGGCGCGGGCCGGCTCGGCCACGGCCAGCACGGCCGACGACGCCCCCGCCAACCCGGCCAGGCCCGGGTGCCGGCGAAGAAGGGGCGGGAGGTCGTGCAGGGTCACGGGACGAGGGTACCGGCGGGTCCGGGGCTACCCGGGAGGCCGGCCGGCTCGGCGGTTCCAGGGCGCGGCGGCGCGTACCTCGGGCGCCCCGGACGGCCGGGGGGTAATCTCGGACCATGGCGCGTGGCGGCGGGCGAGGGGGATGGCGAGGGGCGATGTCGGCCGCCGCCCTGGCCGGAGGCCTGCTGGTGGGCTGCGGCAGCGATGACGACGGGACCAACGCACCACCTCGTCGTCCACGACCGTCAGGGTCACCACCTCCGACGCGAACGCCACCAGCTCGACGACGAGGCGGACGACCACCACCGAACCGTCCGACTAGGACGGCTGGGTGCGCCGCCGCTGGCTCGTGGCGCTGAGCGCCTGCCTGGCTGGCATCCCTGGCCCTCGGGCTCACCGGCTGGTGGTTCGTCGGGCGGACGCTGGGCTCGGTCGGCCGTGACCGGGCCGTCGTCGCCGAGCTGGCGCCTCATCCCGGGCCGGAACCGAGCCGGAGACCGTCCTCGTCGTCGGCTCGGACCGGCGCGAGGGCCTGGGGGCCGGCGACGACCGCTTCGGCCCTCCCGGAGCGGTCACCGGCGAGCGGGCGGACGCGGTGGTGCTGCTCCGGCTGCCCGGCCACCCGGCGGATCCGGTACGCGCCCTCAGCCTGCCGCGCGACCTGCTGGTCGACCTCGACGGCTTCGGCCCCCAGAAGCTGGCCGCCGCCCTCGGCCTCGGCGGCAGCCGACTCCTGGTCCGGGCCGTGCGCCAGGCCACCGGGGTGCCGGTCCATCACTACGTGGAGGTCGACTTCGCCGGGTTCGCGTCCGCCGTCGACCGCCTCGGGGGGGTCACCGTCGACCTCGACGCCCCCGCCCGCGACCCCTACTCCGGGTTCGAGGCCGGATCCGGTCGCCAGCGGCTCGACGGGGAGGCCGCCCTCGCCTACGTGCGGTCGCGCAACTACGAGGAGCTGCGGCAGGGGGAGTGGGTGGCCGCCGGCGGGGGCGACCTGGCCCGGATCGAGCGCCAGCACCGCCTGCTGCAGGCGGCCGTGGCGGAGGCGGCGAGCGCATCGCCCGTCGAGGCGGTCCGGTGGCTGGGCGACGTCGGGCCCCACCTCACGGTCGACGCCCGACTGGGCTCCGGCGGGCTCCACCGGCTCGCCCGCCGCCTGGCGGGAGCGGACGCCCTCGACCTCACGACCCTGCCCGTGCGGCTGCTGCACGAGGAGACGACGGCCGCGTCCCCCTTCGCTCCGGCGCATCCGGGAACCATCCGCTACCTGGTCGCCGCCGAGCCCGAGGCGGGCCTCCTGCTGGGATCCTGGCGGGCTGGGGGAACCGCTCCGTTGACCGAGCCGACCGTGACCGCCGCGCCACCGGCGCCGGAGGCGTACGACCTGTTCATCTCCTTCGCCGACGACGACCGGGAATGGGTCGAGGGCTACCTCCTCGACGCCCTGGATCAGGCCGGTGTCCGCTACCTGCACGCGGAGGCGTTCCGGCTCGGCGTACCCGACGTCATCGAGTTCCAACGGGCGGTGAAGAGCTCGGCCCGGACGCTGCTCGTGCTCTCCCCCGCCTACTTCGCGTCGAGCATGGCCGAGTTCGTCGACGTCCTGGCCCAGAGCTACGGGCAGGAGACGGGCACCTGGCCGATCATCCCCCTGCTGCTCGAAGAGGTCGAGATCCCGCCCCGGCTGCGCCAGCTGCGGGGCCTCGACGCCAGCGGCGGCCACGAGACGTGGACCGGAGTGGTGGCCCGCCTGTGCGCCGAGCTGAACCGGCCACCGCCCGGGGCCACGCCGGCACCGGCCTGCCCCTTCCCCGGGATGGTGCCCTTCTCCGAGGCGGAGGCGGGACTGTTCTTCGGGCGGGAGGAGGAGGTCGGCGAGCTGGTCCAGAAGCTGCGTACGCACCCGTTCCTGGCGGTCATCGGGCCCTCGGGGTCCGGGAAGTCGTCGCTGGTGGCCGCCGGGTTGGTCCCTGCGTTGCGGCGCAGCCGGCAGTTCGGGGAAGGGGGATGGGCCGTCCGATGGCTGCGTCCGGGCGACGACCCGGCCGGCGCCCTGGCCGCCGCGCTGGACGCCCCCGACCCCACCGATCCCGGTTCGGCGGCGGCCGGCCTGCTGGCGGCGGCCGGGCCCGACACCACCCGCCTGCTGGTGGTGGCGGACCAGCTGGAGGAGCTGTTCACGCTCGGGACCGGCGGGGCGGAGGCGTTCGAGGGAGGGCTCCGCGCCCTTACCGGCCGGCCCGACGTGTGGCTGGTCCTCACCTGCCGGGCCGACTTCTACCCCCAACTCATGACGTCGTCGCTGTGGGAGCTGGTCGATGCGCACCGGGTGGAGGTGCTGCCGCTCGGGGGGGACGGCCTGCGCAAGGCCATCGAGCGTCCCGCGGAGGCGGTCGGCGTCCACGTGGAGTCCGCCCTGGTCGAGCGGCTGGTCGCCGATGCCTCGGGCGAGCCGGGGATGCTGCCGCTGGTGCAGGAGACGATGGTCTGCCTCTGGGAGAGGCTCGAACGCCGCCTGCTGCCCCTTTCGGCCTACGAGGCGCTGGTCCTGCCCCGCCGGGCCTACGGCGATCGCGAGCAGACCGGCCTCCAGGTGGCCATGGCCCGGCGGGCGGACGCGGCGATGGCGGCACTCCCGCCCGCCGACCAGGCCGTCGCCCGGCGGATCTTCGTGCGGCTGGTGCAGTTCGGCGAGGGCCGCGACGACATCCGCCGCCGCCAGCCGGCCGCCGCCCTGCGCAGCGCGGCCGACGACGGCGGCACCGTCGACCGGGTGCTCGAGCACCTCGCCGCCCGTCGCCTGCTCACGCTGTCGGGAGGCCGCTCGCCTGGGGGGCAGCCGGCGGCGGGAGCCGACGGGGGGGCCGGGGGCCAGACGGCCGGCGAGCAGACGGCCGGCGAGCAGACCGCCGGCGGGCAGACGGCCGGGGAGCAGACGGCCGGCGAGCGGACGGCCGGCGAGCAGACGGCCGGCGAGCAGACGGTCGGCGAGCGGACGGCCGGCGAGCGGACGGCCGACGAGCGGATGGTCGATCTCAGTCACGAGGCCCTGATCGGGGGATGGCCGACGCTGCAGGGCTGGCTCGGCGCCCGGCGGGAGGGCGAGTTGACCCGCCGCCGGCTCGTCGACAAGGCCCACGAGTGGGCCCGCCTGGGACGGGCCGAGGGCGGCCTCCTCGACGCAGTCGAGCTGCTCGAGGCCGAGCGGTGGCTGGCCGGCCCGGACGCCCCCGAGCTCGGCGTCGACCGCGACCTCGACACCCTGGTGACCACCAGCGCGGCCGCCCTCACCCGCCGGCGGGAGGAGGCGGAGGCCGACCGTCAGCGGGAGCTGGCCCAGGCCAACGCCCTGGCCGCCGAGCAGCAGGAGCGGGCCCGCGTCGAGCGGGAGCGGGCCGACGACCAGGTCCTGACGTCGTCGAGGTTGCGCCGGCGATCGCGGGCGATCGCGGCGGTGCTCGTGCTGACCCTCGTGGCCGCGGTCTTCGCCGGCAGCCAGTGGCGGCGGGCCGAGCAGGAGGCGAGGGTGAACACCTCGCGCGAGCTCGCCGCCGAGGCCCGACCGCTGGCCGAGGAGCACCTCGACCTCGCCCTCCTCCTCAGCCAGGAGGCCTACCGGCGGAGCCCGACCGTCGAGGCCCGGGGCGCCCTCCTCTCGGCAATCGAGACCGACCCCCGGCTCACCACCTATCTCCACGACCACACCGACCGGGCGGGGCCGGCGGTTTTCAGCCCCGACGGCCGCCTGGTTGCCTCCGGCGGCGACGACAAGCGCATCATCCTCTGGGACGTCGCCACCCGGGTGCCCTTCGAGCTGCGCTACGACGCCCGCGACGAGATCCGGACAGTCGCATTCACCCCCGACGGCTCCCTCCTGGCCACCGGTGGGCACCACCTCGACCGCAGCATCACCGTCTGGGACCTGGCCACCCGTACCCGACACCACTCCCTCACCGGCCACACCGAGGACGTCCGGTCCCTCGCCTTCAGCCCCGACGGCGCCACCCTGGCCAGCGTCGGGGTCGAGGGCAAGGTGTTCCTCTGGGACGTGGCGTCGGGTCGGGAGCGGGGTCGCCTGGACCACGGCGGCTCCGCCAGCTCGCTGGACTTCACCCCCGACGGCGCCCTGCTGGCCACGGGCGGCGACGACGGCCGGGTCGTGCTCTGGGACACGGCCCGCGGCGAGCAGGCGGCAGTGCTCACCGGTCCCACCGGTCACACCGGGTACGTCCGCACTCTGGCATTCAGCCACGACGGGCTGACCCTCGCCACGGCCGGTGACTTCGGGGGGGTCGAGAGCGGACTTCTGCTCTGGGACGTCGCCCGCCGCGAGCAGATCCAATCGTTGGTGGGCCACCGGGCCCGGGTGTTCAGCCTCGCGTTCAGCTCCGACAACCGCACCCTCGCGTCGGCCGGGCGGGACAGCACGGTGCTCCTGTGGGACTACCGGGCCGGCGTGCTCTCGGAGCCGCCCCTCACCGGGCACTTCAACTCCGTCCGCTCGGTGGCCTTCGCTCCCGACGGCGACACCATGGTCACCGCGGGCGACGACTCGATCGTGGCCCTGTGGCGCCGGAACGCCGGTCCCCACCTGGCCCGGATCCTGTCGGAAGGTTCCGATCCGGTGTCGGAGGTGGTGAGCAACGGCCGCGGCTTGGTGGCGGTGGGACGGTCCGGCGGTTTCGTCACCCTCTGGGACGCCGCGATCGGCAAGGCTCGGGGCGAGCCGCTCGAGCACCCCGAATCGGTCACCAGCGTGGCCTTGTCGGCGGACGGGCCGGCGGTCGCCGCCGGAGGGCTGGACGGCACCGTGCTGGTCTGGGACACCGGGTCGGGCGCCGTGCTGGGCCGTGTCGCCTGGCCCGTGCCGGGGCAGGCGGTGCTGGCCGTGGCCCTGTCACCGGACGGGAGGACGGTGGCGGCCGGGGGGACCGACGGCACGCTCCGCCGCTGGGACGTCGGTTCGGGGCGGGAGCTCGAATCCCTCCCCACCACCTCGGACCACCTCGTGTCGTTGGCGTGGTCGCCCGACGGCCGGCGGCTGGCGGCGGGGGCGAGGGACGGGCGGCTGTGGGCGTGGGACCTCGACCGGGCCGTGCCCCGTCGCCGGCTCCTCAACTGCCCCCGGAGCGAGGAGGTCCTGGTCTGCGCCCGGACCATGCGGTCGATCGCCTTCAACCCCCGGGGGGACCGCCTGGCGGCGGGTTCGGCCGACAACTCGGTGACGATCTGGGACCCCGGCCGGGAGCAGGCGGCCAAGCCCACGATGCGGCTGAGCGGGCACTCGCTCCCGGTCAACGCGGTGGCCTTCAGCCCCGACGGACGGGTCCTCGCCTCGGGCGGGGAGGACGAACGGCTGGTGCTGTGGGACGCCCGCACCGGCCTGCGCATCGGCGATCCGCTCACCGCTCACGACGGGCCGGTCGTCGGGGTGGCCGTCGCGGCCCGGGGAGACACGGTGCTGACCGGTGGCGACGACGGGCGCCTCGTCACCTGGGACCTCCGCGTGTCGACGGCCCGAACCGTCGCCTGCGCCGTCGCCAACCGGAACCTCACGCCCGAGGAGGGCCGGCAGTACCTGGGCACGAGCACCCCGAGGCTCACGTGCCGGCCCTCGGGCTGAGGCCGAGGCTGAGGCGGGCGCTGGCCGTCCTGGTCACCCTGGTCACCGTCGCCGCGGCCGCGGCCTGCGGCGGCGGGGACACCGACGAGGCGGCGGACGCCGGCGTGCAGATGACGCGCGACCTGTCCTACGCCCCCGGCCGCACGCTCGACGTGGTCGCCCCGCCCCGCCAGGCGGCCCCGGAGGGGGCCTCCGGCCCGGTCGTGGTCACCCTCCACGGGTGCTGCGGCGACCGCCACGACCTCACGCCGTTGGCGGTCGCCCTGGCCACGGGCGGGGCGGTGGTGTTCAACGCCTCCTGGCAGAACATGAACGACGGCGGCGGGTGGCCCCACTCCTACGAGCAGGCCGCCTGCGCCCTCCGGTGGGCGCGTCAGGAGGCGCCCCGCTACGGCGGCGATCCCGGTCGGGTCACCGTCGTGGGCTGGTCGGACGGCGCCCTGGTGGCCGGGGTGGCGGCGCTGCTCGGGGGGACGCCCGCCCCGGCGCAGACGTCCTGCCTCGCCGCCGGGCGACCGGCCCCGGACGGCGAGCCGGCCCTGGCCGACGCCCTGGTCGTCGTGGCCGGATTCCCCGGCTGGCCGGCGGGCGACCCCGTCCCCCCCGAGCAGGTGAACGGCCGCACCGTGGCCTTCTTCGGGGGTCGGCCCGACGAGGCGCCCGACGCCTGGGCCGGTGGGAACCCATTCACCCACCTGCACCGCAACCCGGCCATCCCGGTGCGGTTGGTCGTCGGCCGCGAGGATCCCCTCCTCGGCGCCAACGGGTGCTTCCTCGCCGCCGCCCGGGCGGCCGGGCATCCGGTACGGCTCGTCGTCGCTCCGGGGGCCGGACCCCAGACGGTTATCGCCCCCCGCACCCCGGAAGGCCGCATCACGGTGGCGGAAGTGCTGGCCGCGGCGCGCGGCGAGCCCATGCCGGCCGCGGCCCCTGCGCCGCCGGAGGAGCCGGCGTGCCCCCCGGTCAGCCCCGACCCGGTCAGCCCCGACCCGGTCAGCCCGGGCGGGGGGAGTTGAACTTGAGCATGGCCGCGGCCGGTCCCTCGCGGAACAGCAGCTCGACGGCCTCGACCGCCTCCTCGACGGCGACGTCCATCTCGATGCGCTCCGCCTTGCCGGGCCGGCGCAGCACGTAGTCGGCGCCTTCCTGGCGTCCGGGCGGCTTGCCGATCCCGATCCGCACCCGGAGGAACGCACCCGAGTGCAGGTGGGCCCGGATCGACTCGAGCCCGTTGTGCCCGGCCGTGCCCCCGCCCTCCTTCACCTTCACCCGTCCCGGCGGCAGGTCGAGCTCGTCGTGGACGACCACCACGCGCCCCATGTCGTCGTCGACCCCGTAGCGCCGCACCAGGCGGGCCACCGACTCCCCCGACAGGTTGACGTAGGTCTGGGGGAAGGCCAGCGCCATGAGCCGGCCGTCGGGCCGGGCCTCGGCCACCAGCGCCCGCTCCTTGCTCTTGCGCAGCGCGGTGCCGTGCCGCATCGCCAGTGCCGAGACGACCTCGGCACCCAGGTTGTGGCGGGTGCCGTCGTAATCGGGACCTGGGTTGCCCAGGCCGACGACGAGGAGGTCGGCGGCCTCCCCCGTCCGGGGCGGTGGCAGGGCCTATCCCTCGGTGGTGCCACCGGGGGTCGCCGCGTCGGCGTCCCCGGCCTCTTCCTCTGCCTCTTCCACGACCTCGAGTCGCGTCGACTGACCCATCACGACCGGCTCGTCGTCGTCGATCTCGGTGGTGACGCCATCGGGGAGCACCAGATCGCCGACCCGGATGGCATCGCCGATCTCCAGGGCCGAGATGTCGACCTCGATCGCCGAGGGGATGTCGGCCGGCTTGGCGTGGATCTCGAGGTGGAAGATCTGCTGCTCCACCATGCCGTCGGCGTGCTCGACCTCGAGCGCCTCGCCCACCAGGCGGACGGGCACCTCGACGGTGACGATCTCGTCGCGCCGCACGATCACGAAGTCGACGTGCGACACCGACCGGCGGATCGCGTCACGCTGGAGCTGACGGGCCATGGCCAGGTGACGGGAGCCGTCGACCTCGAGGGAGAACAGGGCGTTGAGCCCCGCCTCGTGGGCCAGCGCCGCCCGCAGCACCTTGCGGTCGACGGTCAGCGGCTGAGGGTCGACGCCGTGTCCGTAGAGGATCGCCGGCACCTTTCCCTCCGCCCGGAGACGCCGCGCCGCGGCGCTGCCGGTGGGACGACCTGCTTCAGCAACCAGTGAGACCTCAGCCATAGGGATTCGAGTCTACCGTCCGCCCCGATGCCCCCCGCCCACCACTCCCCGCGCCCGCCCCCTCCCACATGTAATTGCGCGGCCTGGTCGAGCCGCCCGGGCGGCCGGGCCGACCGCCGACCAGTCCGCGCAGTCACCCCCTCTCTAATTGCGCGGTTTGGTCGGGGCGGCGGACCGGTGCCTCCGACCAGTCCGCGCGGTCACCCCCTCCCCGTGTAATTGCGCGGTTTGGTCGGGGCGGCGGACCGGTGCCTCCGACCAGTCCGCGCAGTCGCCCCCTCCCCGTGTAATTGCGGTTTGGTCGGGGCGGCGGACCGGGGCGCCGACCAGTCCGCGGAGTTGCCCCCTCCTACGTGTAATTGCGCGGAGTGGTCGGGGCGGCGGACCCGGTGCCGCCGACCACTCCGCGCGGTCACCCCCTCCCACGTGTAATTGCGCGGTTTGGTCGAGGCGGCCGGGCCGGCCGGGCCGACTACGTCCGCGCGAGTCACCCCCTCCCACGTGTAATTGCGCGGTTTGGTCGGGGCGGCGGACCGGTGCCTCCGACCAGTCCGCGCAGTTGCCCCCTCCCACGTGTAATTGCGCGGTTTGGTCGGGGCGGCCGGTCCGCCCGGGACGGTGTTTGTCCCGGGCCCGACAGGCAGGCCCGAAGGGCCGATGCGCCTGTCGGAACAGAAAACGGGCGCCGAAGGCGCTCCTCGCTCTTGACTCGGGGGGGCGGTGGGGGGCGGAGCCCCCCGCCGACAGCGCCTAGGACTGGTTCTCGCCCCCGAAGATCTCCGAGACCGAGGAGTCCTCGAAGACGGCGTCGAGGGCGTCGGCGATGATGCGGGCCACTGAGAGCACCTCGATCTTGTCGATCCGGCGGTCGTCGTCGAGGGGGAGGGTGTCGGTGATGACCACCTTCGTGAGCCGGGAGTTCTTCAGCCGGTCGAGGGCGGGGTCGGACAGGACGCCGTGGGTGGCGATGGCGTACACCTCGGCCGCCCCGTGGTCGAGCAGCAGGTCGGCGGCGGCGCAGATGGTGCCGGCGGTGTCGATCATGTCGTCGACCAGGACGCACACCCGCCCGGCGACGTCACCGACCACCTGGAGGGCCTCGACCCGGTTGGCCGCCCCCCGGATCCGGCGCTTGTGCACCATCGCCAGGTCCTCGGTGTGGACGTGCTGGGCGAAGCGCTCGGCCGTTTTCACCCGGCCCGCGTCAGGCGACACGATGACCACGTCGTGGCCGAGGTTGGCGGACACGTAGTCGGCGAGCACGGGCATGGCCGTGAGGTGATCGACGGGAACGTCGAAGAACCCCTGGATCTGGCCCGAGTGGAGGTCGACGCTGACCACCCGGTCGACGCCCGCCCGCATGAACATGTTGGCCACCAGCTTGGCCGTGATCGGCTCCCGCCCGGCGGCCTTGCGGTCCTGGCGGGAGTAGCCGTAGAACGGGCAGACGGCGGTGATGCGCTTGGCCGACGCCCGCTTGGCGGCGTCGATCATGATCAGCTGCTCCATGATCGAGTCGTTGACCGGGCCGCAGTGGGTCTGGATGATGAAGGCGTCGGATCCCCGGATCGACTCCCCGAACCGGCAGTGGATCTCGCCGTTGGCGAACTGCGACAGGTTGGCCTCGCCCAACTCGACGCCGAGGTGGGCGGCGATGTTGCGAGCCAGGCCCGGGTGGGAACGGCCGGCGAAGAGCTCCAACCGCTTCTTGGGGATGAGCTCCATCACGCCTGGCACCCGGTCAGAGTTCGTCGTCATCGCCTCCCCGGGCAGTGTAGAAGGCGCCGGTGGTGGCCCCCTGGGGAATATGTGTCCCGGCGGCGAGGGTTGCGAACGGCCCGACGACACTCGCCGCCCCGATCTCGGCGTCGTGGCCGACCGTCTGCTCCACCCTGGCCCCCTCGCCCACCACGCAGTCGGCCAGGCGGGTGTTGGGACCCAGGCGGGCGCCCCGGCCGACGACGGTGCGGCCCTGCAGGACGGTGCCGGGCAGGAGGGTGACGTCGGCCGCCAGGCGCACCGCGGAGTCGACGTAGGTGTGGCCGGGATCGGTCATGGTGACGCCGGCCCGCATCCACCGCACGTTGATCCGCCGCCGCAGCTCGGCCTCGGCCTCGGCCAGTTGGGCCCGGTCGTTGACCCCCACCGCCTCGCGGGAGTCGTCGGCCTCGACGGCCACCACTTTGTGGCCGGTGCCGTGGAGCACGGCCACCACGTCGGTGAGGTAGTACTCGCCCTTGGCGTTGTCGGGGCTGATCCGGCGCAGGGCGGGGGCGAGCAGGCCCCGGCGGAAGCAGTAGATCGACGTCGCCACCTCGTCGATCTCGCGCTCGAACTCGGTTGCGTCGAGGTCGTCGACCACCCGGGCCACCCGGCCGTCCTTGCCCCGGATCACCCGGGGCAGGCCGCTGGGATCGTCGAGCCGGGCCGTGAGGAGGGTGGCGGCGGCGTCGCTCTCGCGGTGCTCCACCACCAGGTCGCTGAGGGTGGCGGGACGCACGAGCGGGGTGTCGCCCGGCAGCACCACGATGTCGGCGTCGTCGAGGTCGTCGTCGGGAAAGGCGGTGAGCGCCACCGACAGGGCGTCGGCCGTACCCCGGGTGACCCGCTGCTCCACGAAGTCGAGGCGCAGGTCGGGAGGCCCGTCGTGCTGGAGGGTCTTGGTGACCGGCTCGGCGCCGTGGCCCACCACCACCACCGCCAGCTCGACGTAGAGCTCGGACAGCGCGTCGAGCACGTGGAGGAGCATGGGTCGCCCGCACAACGGGTGGAGCGGCTTGGGCAGGGCCGACCGCATCCGGGTGCCATGCCCCGCGGCCATCACCACGGCACACAGCGGACGGGCCTTCACCCGACAGTTCTACTCCGAACGAAGCCCGCTCGGGGCCCTTCCGCCCACGCCCTCAGCTCGGGAGGGAGGACTCGAACCCCCATAGTCGGCGCCAAAGGCCGAAGTCTTGCCGTTAGACGACTCCCGATTGCGTCCTCTCCACGGTATCCGCGCCCATCGGACTCGTAGCCTCCGGCGCGAACTTCCAACGAGGCACCCCTTTTCGAACGTCCGTTCGACTGGAGGCTGATTGCGCAGGTGGGCGGTTCGTCCGTTAGCCTGTCGCCGCTCATGGGATCGCTGATCAAGAAGCGCCGCAAGCGCATGCGGAAGAAGAAGCACAAGAAGATGTTGAAGGCCACCCGCTGGCAGCGTCGCGCCGGCAAGTAGCGACCCCGAGCCCTCTCAGCCAGTCCCCGCCCCGCCGGCGGACGCGGCCGCCAACCGGCCCCACGCGATGACGTCGATCTCCTCCGCCCGCGCCTCGGGGTTCACGCCCGCGGCCACGAACGCCTCGGGCCCGACCAGGCCCGCCAACGACCGGCGCAGCATCTTGCGCCGCTGGCCGAACCCGGCGCCGACCAGGGCGAAGAGCCGGTCCCGGTCGGCCTCGGGGCCCACCGCGGGTGTCGCCCGACGCTCGATGCGCACGAGGGCCGACTCCACGTTGGGGGACGGGACGAACACGGTCGCCGGCACCAGTCCCGCCACCGACGCCGTCGCCCAATAGGCCACCTTCACCGACACCGCCCCGTAGGCGTCGTCGCCCGGACCGGCGGCCAGCCGCTCGGCCACCTCCCGTTGCACCATCACCAGCATCCGCGAGATCGCCGGCACGCCGTCGAGGATGTCGGCCACCAGGGGGGTGGCGACGTTGTAGGGCAGGTTGGCCACCAGCACCCACGGCCCCGCGCCCAGCAGGTCGTCCCAGTCCAGGCGCATGGCGTCGCCCTCGACCACGGTGACGCCCGAGCCCTCCACCACCGAGCGCAGCACCGGCATCAGCCCCCGATCGACCTCGATGGCGGTCACGGTCGCCCCCGTCTCGGCCAGGGCGAGGGTGAGCGAACCGAGGCCGGCGCCGATCTCCACCACCCGGTCACCGGGGCCGACGCCCGCCAGCCGGGCGATGCGTCGCACCGTGTTGGGATCGGCCACGAAGTTCTGGCCCCGGGCCCGGCTGGGGCGCAGCCCGTGCTCGTCGAGCAGGCGGCGGATCTCGGGACGGGACAGCGTCACGCCCCGACTATCGCCCAGATCCCGGCGCCCAGATCCCGGCGGCCATATCCCGGCGACCATCCCGGCGGCGCCGGATCCCGGCGGCCATGTCCCGGCGGCCATGTCCCGGCGACCAAATCCCGGCGCATATCCGGCGGCCAGATCCCGGCGGCCAGTTTCAGCGACGCGGCGGAGGGACCCCTACCACTCGATGGTGACGTCGATCAGCCCGGCGTCGGTCGACGCCAGCCTGGCGAACGTGTCCATCGACAGGTCGATCAGGCGACCGGTGGCGACCGTCGGGCCCCGATCGTTCACCTTGCAGTACGTCACCGCGCCGGTGCGGGGGCGGGTGACCCGCACCATGGTGCCGAACGGCAGCGTGCGGTGGGCGCAGGTGTCGTCGGGGGCGTTGAACCACGAGGCGATGCCCGCGTCGTTGTGGCCGTACACCTTGTTCAGGGAAGAGGCCGGCGCCGGGGGGATGGTCGTCGACGCGGGCGCGGCGACGGCCGGCGCGCTTGCGGTGAGGGTGATCGACAGCAGCGTGGTGGTGGTGGTGACCGGCACCGCGACGGTGGTGACGGTGGTGGGCGGGGGGGAATGGTGGTCGGCGCGACGTACGCCGCCCGGGTCGTGGGCGGGGTGGTGGCGGGGACGGTGGTGACTGTCGTCACCGGTGCCCGGACCGTCGTCGGGATGGCGGCTTCGGGGGCCAGGTCGCCGGCTGCGACGGAGCGCGGCTTCGAAGCCCTGTCGGCTCCCGCTCCCGCGGGGCGGACGGCCGCGGCCGACTCGGCCGGTGGGGCGTTGACAGACACCCCCGCCTCGGCCGGAGCCGATTGCGGGGCGTTGCCGATGTAGACGATGCCCACGATGATCATCACGCCGCAAAGCGCGAACATCTGCGCGGGAGGTACCAACCCGCCGTCCGGCGTCGTTCTCAGATCCCCCACCCCAGTCCCTGCTGCGCTCGCCCTGTCAGGTTGCTGTGTCGAAAGGTGCGCGGCGACGACCCCGGGACCCTAGGAGGTCGTTTTTTGTGGCCGCAAGCTCACTCTCTGCGCGCAGGGGCGAACACCGCGTGGACATTCGACCACGTTGCGTCCTCGATCGTGTCCGCGGCCACCCCGCGGGCGGCGGCGACGGCCGCTCCGACCAGCGGTACGTAAGCCGGCTCGTTGGGACGGCCCCGGTGGGGGACGGGGGCCAGATAGGGGGAATCCGTCTCGACGAGGATGCGCCCGAGGGGGGCAAGGGCCGCCGCCGCCCGCAGGTCGCCCGCCGACTTGAAGGTGACGATGCCGCTGAACGACAGCCAGGCGCCCAGGTCGAGGGCCCGCCGGGCCTCGGTCGGACCGCCCGAGAAGCAATGGAACACGGTGCGCACGGTGGGGCCGGCCTCCAGGATGGCGAACGTGTCGTCCCACGCCTCGCGGGTGTGCACGACCAGGGCCAGGCCCCGCTCGGCGGCCAGGTCGATCTGGGCCGCGAAGGCCTCCCGCTGCACCGGACGGGGCGAGTGGTCGTAGTGGTAGTCGAGGCCGCACTCGCCTACCGCCACCACCTCGGGGGCGTCGAGGAGGGCGACGATGCCGTCGACCTGGTTCTTGGCGTCGTGGGGATGAAGGCCGACGGTGGCCCACACCCGGTCGGGATGGCTCCGGGCGATGGCGATGGCGGCCGCCGACTGCTCGGCGTCGGTGCCGATGCAGATCACCCGCCCCACGCCGGCGGCGGTGGCCCGGTCGAGCGCGTCCGCCGGGACGGCCTCGTACTGCAGGTGGCAGTGGCTGTCGCACCACACGGTCGGCTCCGCTACTTGCGGCGGGGGAAGAGGGGGGGTCCCTTTTCGACCGGGAGGCCGCCGGGGTACCCGCCCCAGGTGGCGGCCCCGGGGAGGCGCTGGTCGGCGGGGGAGCCGGAAAGGCCGAGACGGCGCCAGATCTCCGCCGCGGCCGTAGGGATGGCCGGGGCGACGAGGACGGTGACGATGCGCAACGCCTCGAGGGCGTCGCCCAGGACGGAGTCGACCTCGGGTCCCGGCTCGGACTTCCAGGGCTCGGCCGCCTCCAGGAAGGCGTTCGTCTCCCGGATGAGGCGCCAGGTGGCCTCCAGCGCGTCCGAGGGGGCGATCCGGTCCCACGCCGCGGCCACGTCCTTGTAGGTGGCGTCGGCCGCCGCGGCCAACGGGCTTCCGGGCCGGGGGGGCGGACCGGTGCCGCCGCACTTGCTCGCCACCACCGTCGCCACCCGGGACAGGAGGTTCCCGAGGTTGTTGGCCAGGTCGGAGTTGTAGCGGGCGACCAGCCCCTCGCCCGAGAAGTCGCCGTCGAGCCCGAAATGGGTCTCCCGGAGGAAGTGGTAGCGCACCGGGTCGACGCCGTACTCGGTGACCACCTCGCCCGGGCTGATCTGGTTGAGCCTGGTCTTGGAGATCTTCTCCCCGCTCAGCAGCAACCAGCCGTGGGCCGCCACCCGCCGGGGTGGCTCCAGCCCGGCGGCCATCAGCATCGCCGGCCAGTAGACCGAGTGGAAGCGGATGATGTCCTTGCCGATGAGGTGCACGTCGGCCGGCCACCAGCGCTCGAACCCGGACGGGTCGTCGGCGCCGTAGCCGGCGGCGGTGATGTAGTTGGGGAGGGCGTCGAACCAGACCCAGGCCACCGCGTCGGGGTCCCACGGCAGGGGCACGCCCCACCGGAAGGCGCTGCGGCTGATGGAGATGTCGCGGAGCCCGCTGCGGATGAACGACAGCACCTCGTTGCGCCGGCTGGTCGGGATGATGGCCTCGGGGTGCTCGTCGTACCAGTCGAGCAGCCGCTGCTGGTAGCGGGACAGGCGGAAGAACCAGTTCTCCTCCTTGACCCGCTCCACCGGGCGCCCGTGGACGGGGCAGTTGCCGGCGACCAGCTCGTCCTCGGTGTAATACGCCTCGCAGCTCACGCAGTAGAGGCCTTCGTACGTGTCGCGCTCGATGTCGCCGTTGTCGAAGACGGCCTGGAGGAACTTCTGCACGGCGGCGGTGTGACGGGGCTCGGTGGTGCGGATGAAGTCGTCGTAGGACACGTCGAGCAGGTCGGCCGCCTCCCGGAAGCGGGCGCTGTTGGTGTCGGCGAGCGTCTGCGGATCGAGACCCTGGGCCTCGGCCGCCTGCTTGTTCTTCAGGCCGTACTCGTCGGTGCCGGTGACGAAGCGCACGTCCTCGCCCAGGAGGCGGTGCCAACGGGCGATGGCGTCACCGATGACCACCTCGTAGGCGTGGCCGATGTGGGGCGCGTCGTTGACGTACATGATCGCCGTCGTGAGGTAGAAGCGCCCGGACACCACCTCAATCTACCGACCGGGTCCCGGCCGCCCCGCGGGTTTGGCCGCCGCCGCCGGCCAAACCGGGGGACGGGGCCCGTCAGCTCTCGCAGAACTGACGGAAATCGCCGGGGTCGTTGTCGCAGTTGTCGCCGGGGGCGACGGTGTGGGGCCCGCCGTCGACCAGGTCGTTGCCGGCCACGCCGTCGATGGTGTGGAGGAAGTCGTTCTCGGTGCCGCCCCACAGGCGGTCGCTGCCGGGGCCGCCCATGAGGCGGTCGAGGCCGGCGTCGCCGTAGAGCAGGTCGTTGTCGGCGTTGCCGTCGATCTGGTCGTTGCCGAGGTCGCCGTACACCTTGTCCCGGCCGAAGTCGCCGATGACCCGGTCGTTGCCGGCGCCGGCGTACACGGTGTCGTCGCCGTGGCCGGCGCAGATGACGTCGTTGCCGTCGCCCGTGCGGATGGTGTCGTTGCCGCCGAAGCCCACGACCACGTCGACGCCCGCGGTGCCAGGGAGGATGTCGTTGCCGTTGGTGCCGATGATGGTGGCCGCGACGCCCAGGCAGGTGTAGTGGGGGGCGGGCTGGGTGACCTGGGCCGATGCCGCAGGCACGACCGCCGCCGCGAGGCCGAGGGCGCCGATGGCGCCGACGAGGGCGCGACGGGCCCGACGGTCTCCGGTGTTCTTCATCTGATATTCCTCCTCGGTCCTGGGAGGCACCGATGTGTGCCGCTCCGCCTCTGGAGTGAGCCGGGACGCCGGCGCGAAATACATCTCGTCGGCTCCCGAGGCAGTCGACCGCCGCCGGGCCGTCAGCCGATGCGAAGGGCGGCGTCGTACACCTGGCGCTTGGGGACGTCGAGCTCGGCCGCCACCTCGGCCACGGCGTCGCGCTTGGGGACGCCGGCGGCCAGGCGGGCCCGCAGGGCCTCCTCCACGTCGGACCCGGTGGCCGGCTCCCGATCCGGCGCACCCCCGACGACCAGCACGTACTCGCCCAGCGGCTCCTTCCCGGCGAGGTGATCGACGGCTTCCACGAGCGTCCCCCGCCACACCTCCTCGAAGCGCTTGGTCAGCTCCCGGGCCACCGCCACCCGGCGCTCCCCGCCGAGCGCCTCGGCCAGGTCGGCGACCGTGGCCCGTACCCGGTGGGGGGACTCGAACAGCACGGTGGACCGCCGCTCGGGCGCCAGCTCGGCCAGCCGCCGGGCCCGGTCGCGCCCCTTCCGGGGCAGGAAGCCCTCGAAGCACCAGCGGCCGGTGGGCAGGCCGCTCACGACCAGGGCGGCGACCGCGGCCGAGGGTCCCGGAACGACCTCGACGCGGTGGCCGGCACCGACCGCGGCCGCCACCAGCCGCTCCCCGGGATCCGAGATCCCGGGCATCCCGGCGTCGGTGACCACCGCCACCCGCTGTCCGGCGGCCAGCCGTTCGAGCAGGCCCGCGGCCCGGGCCGCCTCGTTGTGGTCGTGCACCGCCAGCAGCCGCCCGCCGGCCGGCACACCCGCCGCGGTGAGGAGCTGGCGGGTCCGGCGGGTGTCCTCGCAGGCGATGAGGTCGGCGGTCCGGAGCGCCTCGACGGCCCGGGGCGAGAGGTCCCCGAGGTTCCCTATCGGCGTCCCCACCAGGACCAGCACCCCGCCCGGCTCACCAGCCGTATCGGCGGGCGGACCCTCGGCCGAACCGGTCATTCGGCGACCTCACGCACCTCCAACTGGTCGCCCGGCCGCAGCCGCCAGCGGTCGAACGACCCCGTCTCGGCCTCGATCACGCACCCCGCCCGCAACGACGGCCGCGTCACCCGTCCCGGCCGCAGGCACAGCGTCCGCACCACCACCAGCTCCCGGTCGCAGAACGCGACATCGATCGTGAACTGCATCCCCATCGAATGCACCGACCGCGCCGGCCGCAGCAGCAACGCCCCCGCCATCCCCGGCCGCCCCAGCAACCCCCGACTCCTCTCCGAAAAGGTGGAGGCCACCTCCAAAGCCGCCAACACCTCCCCGTCCCTGAGCAACCATCCCGTGGAAGCCAACTCAGCCCCCAGCAGGCCGGGAGACGATCGCCGCCGAAGGCGGCCCCCAGCAGTGCGCCGCCGGCCGCGACCGCCGCCGAAGGCGGCCCCCCCGGCTGGCGGCCGGCGGCGGGCGCAGCCCGCCGCCAGCAAGAACCGGCTGCGGCGGGCCGGCTCCGCCGGCCCGTCGCAGCTCCTTGCCCCTCGCCGAGGAAGCTCCGCTTCCGACGGCGAAACTCACACATTGAAGCGAATCTCGAGGACGTCGCCGTCGGCGACCTCGTAGTCCTTGCCCTCGACCCGGAGGCGCCCGACGTCCTTGGCCTTGTTCCACGAGCCCAGCTCGAGCAGCTCGTCCCAGCGGATGACCTCGGCCCGGATGAAGCCCCGCTGCAGGTCGGAGTGGATGACGCCCGCGCATTCGGGGGCCTTGGCGCCGGCCCGGAAGGTCCACGCCCGCGACTCCTTGTCGCCGGTCGTGAGGAACGTCCGCCGCCCGAGCAGGTGGTAGGCGGCCCGGATGACCCGCGGCAGGGCGCCCTCCCCGAGGCCGAGGGCGTCGAGCATCTCGGCCCGGTCGGCGGGGTCGAGGCGGGCCGACTCGGCCTCCAGCTGGACGCTCACACCCAGCACCTGGGCCGCGTCGCCCAGCTCGTCGGCCACCGGCTTGGTGAAGCGGTCGGCGTCCTCCAACTGGTCCTCGCCCAGGTTGACCACCGCCAGCAGGGGCTTGTCGGTGAGCAGGAAGGTGGTGCGCAGGGCGGCCCGGTGATGCGCCGGCAGGCCCGACCGGTACAGCGGCGTCCCCCCGCTCAGCACGACCAGCGCCGCCTCCATGGCCTCCACCTCCCCGGTGAGCGACTTGTCGGCCCGGGCCATCTTCTGGCGCTTGGGCAGCTGCGACTCGATGGAGTCGACGTCGGCCAGCACCAGCTCCAGCTCCAGCGTGTGCAGGTCCTCCAGGGGATCGGTCCCGCCGACCACGTTGTCGTCCTCGAAGGCCCGCAGCACGAGCACGACGGCGTCGACCTCGCGGATGCCGGCCAGGAAGCGGTTGCCCAGACCCTCGCCAGTGGACGCTCCCGCAACCAGGCCGGCGATGTCGACCAGCTCCAGCGTGGCCGGCACCACCTTCTTCGACCTGCTCATTTCCGCCAGCGCGGCCAGCCGGGGGTCGGGCACGCCGGCGACGCCGACGGTGCTCTCGGTGGTGGAGAACGGGTGGGCCGCCACCGGCGCGGCCCCGCCCGTCACCGCGTTGAACAGCGACGACTTGCCGGCGTTGGGCAGGCCCACGAGGCCGAGGCGTTCCATCAGGAGCAAGTTACAAGCAGCAGCGGGCCTCCCCAGGTGGGTGGCCAGAAGGGGCGGCCGGGCGGCTAGCCTTGCCTCCTGATGTCGAAGAAGACGAACAAGCGCAAGATCAAGGCCCGGCGCAACAAGGCCAACCACGGCAAGCGGCCCAACGCCGGCAAGTAGCGCCGCCCCCGCAGCACCGGCAGCACCGGCGGCACCGGCAGCACCCGCGGCACCCGTGCGCGATGTCGTCGAGGTTCTGCACGGCACGGAGGTCCACGACCCCTACCGGTGGCTGGAGGACGGCGACAGCCAGGAGACCGCAGCCTGGGTGGCAGCCCAGAACGCCCGCACCAGGGCGGTGCTCGACGCGCTCCCCCAGCGGGACCCGCTCCACCGGCGCCTGCTCGAGCTGCTCCAGATCGGCGTGGTGGGAGCGCCCGCGGTGGCGGGCGACCGGGTGTTCCACCTCCAGCGGGAGGGTGACGCCGACCAGCCCGTCCTGGTGATGCGCAGCGCCGTCGACCCCGACGGGCCCGCCCGGGTGGTGGTCGACCCCCACGACCTGGCCGCCGACCACGCCGCGTCCATCGATTGGTTCTCGCCCTCGCCCGACGGCCGCCTGCTCGCCTACGGGGTGTCCGAGGGAGGAAGCGAGCACGGCACCCTGCGCATCGTCGAGGTCGACACCGGCACCGTCCTCCCCGACGCCATCGCCCACGTCCGCCATCCGGCCGTGGCCTGGCTGCCGGACGGGACGGCCTTCGCCTACGACCGCCTGCCCGACCCCGCCACCGTCGCCGAGGGTGAGGAGGGCTACTGGGAGACGGTGTGGTGGCACCGGGTGGGCGACGACCCCGCCCACGACGACCCCCTCCTCGTCGACGGCCTCGACAAGACCGCCCTGCCGATGGCGGCCATCTCCGACGACGGGCGGTGGCTGGCGCTGCACGTCCACCTGATGCCGACACGCACCGACGTCATCCTCCTCGACCGGGAGACAGGCACCCGGACGGTGATGGTTGAGGGCGAGGAGGCGTCGACCTGGGTGCAGATCGCCGGCGGGCGCATCTACGCCGTGACCAACCTGGGCGCCCCCCGGGGGCGGGTGGTGTCGGCCGCGCTCGACCGTCCCCAGGCGGAGGCATGGGAGACGATCGTCGCCGAGTCCGACGGCCCGACCGGGGCGGTGATCGAGGGGGCGGTCGTCGCGGGCGACTCGCTGATCGTCTCGTCCACCGAGCACGCCGTGTCCCGCCTGCGCCGGTACCGCCTCGACGGCACCCCGCGGGAGGAGATCGAACTGCCCGAGCTGGGCTCGCTGGCCGGCCTCGACGCCGACCCCACGGGACCCGCAAGGCGGGTGTTCCTCACCTTCACGTCGTTCGCCCGGCCGCCCGGGATGTGGCGCTGGACGCCCGAGGAGGGTCTCCACCCGTGGGCCCTGCTCGATTCCCCGCTCGACCCCGCCGGCTTCGTGGCCGAGCAGGTGTTCTACCCGTCCACCGACGGCACCCGGGTGCCGATGTTCCTGGTGCGGGCGGCGGGCACCACGGTCGGTCCCGACACGCCCACCCTGCTCTCGGGCTACGGCGGCTTCGCCATCACGTCGTCGCCCGGGTTCGGGCCCGGGCTGGTCGCCTTCTGCGAGGCGGGCGGGGTCTACGCCATCGCCGGCCTCCGGGGCGGTGGCGAGTACGGCGAGGACTGGCACCGGGCCGGCATGCGGGCCACCAAGCAGCAGGTCTTCGACGACTTCCACGCCGCCGCCGACTGGTTGGTGGCCGAGGGCCGCACCACCCGGGACCGGCTGGCCATCCGGGGCGGGTCGAACGGCGGCCTGCTGGTGGGCGCCGCCCTCACCCAGCGCCCCGACCTCTGCCGGGCCGTCATCTGCGCCGTCCCCCTGCTCGACATGCTGCGCTACCACCTGTTCCTCATCGGCGCCCTGTGGGTGCCCGAGTACGGCGACCCCGCCCAGCCGGACGACTTCGCCGTCCTCCACGCCTACTCGCCCTACCACCACCTGCGGGAGGGGACCGCCTACCCGGCGACGATCATCACCACCGCCGAGTCCGACTCGCGGGTCGACCCCCTCCACGCCCGCAAGTTCGCGGCCGCCCTCCAGGCCGCCACCGGCTCGGCGGACGAGCGGCCCGTCCTCCTGCGCATCGAGACCCGGGCCGGCCACGGCGTGGGCAAGCCCGCCTGGAAGCAGGCCGACGAGGGCGCCGACCTGTGGGCCTTCGTATTCTGGCAATTGGGGATGAGTTTCCCAGCGGGTAGAAACGGGGCCATGACCGACGCATTCGAGCCCGACACGGAGCAGCCCGACGACGACGAGCCGGGGCCCAGCCTGATCGACCGCCTGCGGGGGACGGGCGTGGGCGTGGAGGACCCCAACATCGTCGGCGACGTGGGTCCCACCGAGATCCCCCCGGGCCGCGACCCCGACAGCGACGACGGCCTCTTCGCCGACGCCCCGGTGCCGGCGGACGACTGATCTTCTGGACTGAGCTGACTCCCCCGAACTGGACGGTCGACTGGACGGGCGACTCCCACTGCGTGGACGGGGTCGTCGAGCGCGGCTTCGTCGTCGCGGTCGACGGGCGGCGGGTGCCGGGGCTCCTCTGGACCCCGCCCGACGCCGAGGGGTCCCGCCCCCTGGTCCTCATCGGCCACGGCGCCACCGGCGACAAGCGGATCGGCTACGTGCTCTCCCTCGCCCGCGAGCTGGTCCGGGGCCACGGGTTCGCCGTCGCCGCCGTCGACGGTCCCGGCCACGGCGACCGGCGCCCCAATCCCGACGACGACTACATGCAGGTGTTCAGCGACTTCCTCGCCGAGTGGTCCCGGGAGGGGACCACCGACGATGCGGTCGCCGACTGGCGGGCCACCCTCGACGCCGTCCGGGGCCTGCCCGAGGTGGGCGACGGGCCGGTCGGCTACTGGGGCCTGTCGATGGGCACCATCTACGGCCTGCCGCTGGTGGCCGCCGACCGCCGCATCCAGGTCGCGGTGTTCGGGCTCATGGGCCTGGTGGGTCCCACCCGGGTGCGCATGGCCGCCGATGCTCCCACCGTGACCTGCCCGGTGCTGTTCATCCAGCAGTGGGACGACTCGCTCATCCCCCGCGACTCGGTCTTCGAGCTGTTCGAGGCCATCGGCTCGGTCGACAAGCGCCTCCACGCCTCGCCCGGCGAGCACTCGGCGGTGCCGTCCGAGGAGTTCGTGTTCTCGGCCCGCTTCCTCGCCCGCCACCTGGCCCCCGGCGACGACGACATCACCTGATCGGGAGTCGGGCTCACCCGGGCTCACCTCGGCGCAGATGCAGGCGGCACCACGCCGAGGTCCTCGGCCAGGTGGAAGAAGGCCCGGGCGAACGGGGAGTCGGCCGTCCGGTCGCGGACGTCGTTCCAATCGACCTGTTCCCGCAGCTCACGGGCCGTGCGCAGGACGCCTTCGTAGTCGAGGGTGTGCTCGCCCATGGCGGCCAGCTTGGTCACCAGCAGGTCGTCGGCGGTGATCACCGGCAGCGTCATCGCCTCCACCCGGATGACTTCGGCCCGCTTCATCACCTCATCCGAGCCCGAGACCCCCGACGGCCCGTAGATCAGGTCGATGAGGACGTCGCCGTCCCAGGCCTTGACCAGCCAACCCTCGGGCGGGCGCCCGGTGCGCATCCCGGCCGCGGCCAGGGCGGTCAGGGCCCGGTCGGCGTCGGACTCGGCGATCATGAGGTCGACGTCGTGCTCGCTGGCGCTCCCTCCCCGGGCCCAGGCCGCGAACCCACCGGCCACTGCGAACGGGACGTCGGCGTCGCGGAGCACGGCCGCCGCCTTCTTCAGGCTGGGCAGCATCGAGACCTCTTTGACCTCAGCCATGGGCGATGGCTACCCACCGGGACCGGGGGGGATGCGGGGCGCTTCGCATCCGGCCGGGCAGCGGGACTCCACGTGGGCCGGGAAGACCCGCACCACCAGCCGCCGCCCGCACATTGAGCAGAACCGGGGCGGGTCGAGGATCCCGAGGCAGGTGCCGTCGCAGCCCGGGGCCGGCCGCCCGCAGCCGGCGCAGTACCGCGGGCCGGTCGTCACCCCCCGCGGTCAACGGGCACGGGCCGCACCGGCATGCGGAGGTCGGCCAGGAGCCGGAGGTCCTGCTCCGGCGGACGACCGAGGGTGGTGAGGTAGTTGCCGACGATCAGCGCGTTGATCCCCGAGGTGAGGCCCAGCGCCTGCAGCTCGCGCAGGGTGACCTCCCGCCCGCCGGCGTAGCGGAGGGTGACGTCGGGCAGGGCCAGGCGGAACAGGGCGATCCAGCGGATGGCCTCCATGGGCTCCACCAGCGGCCGCCCGGCCAGCGGCGTGCCCGGTCGGGGGTTGAGGAAGTTGAGCGGCACCTCCGCCGGACCCACCTCCCGCAGCTCGGCCAGCAGTTCGAGGCGCTGGTCGTCGGTCTCCCCCATGCCCAGGATCACGCCGCAGCACAGCTCCATGCCGGCCTCGCGGACCCACCGGCAGGTGTCGGAGCGCTCCTCCCACGAGTGGGTGGTGACGACCTGCGGGAAGAACGACCGGGCCGTCTCCAGGTTGTGGTTGTAGCGGTGGAGGCCGGCGGCGGCCAGGCGGCGGGCCTGCTCCGGGCTGAGGATGCCGAGGCTGGCGGCCACGTTCAGGCCGGTGCGCTGGCGGATCACGGGCACGATCTCGATCACCCGGGCGAGGGTGCGCTCGTCGGGGCCCCGGACGGCCAGCACGATGCAGAACTCCGAGGCGCCCAGGCGGGCCGTCTCCTCGGCCGCGGCCACCAGCTCGTCGGCGTCGAGCAGGGGCGTGGCCCGCACCGGGGAGTCGAAGCGGGACGACTGGCTGCAGAAGTGGCAGTCCTCCGGGCACCCCCCGGTCTTGCCCGACACGATCCCCTCGACCTCGACGGTCGGCCCGCACCATGCCAGCCGCACCTGGTGGGCCAGCGCGCCCAGGGCGGGTACCGCCTCGTCCGGCAGGCGGGCCAGCCCGCCCAGCTCGGCGAGGGTGAGCGGCCGGCGCTCGGCGAGGAGGGCGGTGGCGGCCCCGGCGAGGAGGTCGGCGGACACGCCGCCGACCCTAGCCAGTCGGTTGATCCCCTAGGTTGGCCGGGACCGAGGAGGAGCACCCGTGTACGTGCAGACCATCGAGTTCGTCACCCGCGAGCCCGAGAAGATGAAGACCGTGGGCGACAAGTACCTGGCGGACACGGCGGGGCGGAACAAGGTCAAGCGGTGGATGATCTACCACGACCGCTCCGAATCGCGCCGCTACGTCGCCATCCTCGAGTTCGAGAGCCGCGAGGACTTCATGGAGAACGACAACCTCCCCGAAACGGAGGACTTCGCCGAGGCCCTGGGCGAGCTTTCCGAGGTCCCCCTCAGCTACCGCAGCCTGGAGCTCGCCTACTCGGTCGTTCCCTGAGCGACCCCGACCTCCGGGAAGGGGATAGGCCGATCGGCCTACATTCCCCTCAAGGTGGCCGGGGGGGCCGCCGATAAGGACGGAGTGACGACCAGTGTCCGTGGGTCCGCCATGGATTCTGTCGAAGGCGATCGGGGCAACCTGCCCGCCTTCGTCGGCCGCGAGGCGGACATTCAGGAATTGCGCCAGGCGTGGAAGACCGTCCTCGGTGGGAGGCGCCACGTCGTCCTCCTCGCCGGTGAGCCGGGGATGGGCAAGACCACGCTCGTCGAGCGGCTGGCCCGGGAGGTGGTGGCCGACGGAGGGCGCGTGCTGTGGGGCACCTGTCCCCCCGACCCGTCGACCCCCTACGCGCCGGTGGCCCAGCTCCTGGCCGAGGCGGCGGCCCTCACGCCCGCCGACATCGTGTCCCGCTACGGGCTGTTGGCCCATCTCTCCCCCGACCTCCGGGCCCGGGCGGCCCACGTCCCGCCGCTCCCCGACGACCGCCGCGAGCTCTTCCACGCCGTCACCGGCTTCATCGCCGAGATCGCCTGGCGCACGCCCGTCCTGCTCGTGGTCGACGACCTCCACCGGGCCCACCGCACCACCGTCCGCCTGCTGAAGTACGTGCTGGCCGCCACTCCCGGGGTGCCCATGCTCGTCGTCGGCACCTACTGCGACACGTCGGTCGACCGGTCCCACGCCGTGAAGTCACTCCTCGCCGACCTCTCGCGCGACCGTGACGTCACCCACACCGTGCTCGACGGGGTCCCCCGCGACTCGGTGCGCGGCATCCTGCCCGAACCGGCCGTGGTGGACGCCCTGTGGCAGCGGGCGGAGGGGAACCCCCTGTTCCTCACCGAGCTGTTGCGCCACGTCGGCACCGCCCTACCCACGGTCGACCCCCGCACCCTGCCCCAGTCGATCGACGCGGGCATCGGGCGGCGGCTCGGCCGCATGGACGCCGGCACCCGCCAGCTGCTCGCGGTGGCCGCCGTCATGGGCCCCGAGTTCTCCCTCGACACGATCGCCCGCACCGGCGAAGTCCCCGCCAACCGGCTCCTGGCTGCGGCCGACGAGGCGGTGCAGGAGGAGATCATCGAGCCCACCGGCGAGGCCAACCACTACCGCTTCGTCCACGAGGCGGTGCGCTCGGCGGTGGAGCACCGGGTGGCGCCCAACCGGGGCGTCCACGTCCACGGCCGGCTGGCCACCGAGTTGGAGGACGCTCCGTCCACGGCGGACGACCACCTGGTGCGGCTCGCGTTCCACGCCGCCGCCGCGTCCCCCGTCGGCGGATCGGTGAAGGCGGCGGCCCACGCCGGACGGGCCGGCGACCAGGCGATGGCCCAGCTCGCTTTCGACGAGGCGGCCGAGTGGTACGGCGTGGCCCTGGGCCTGCTCGGCGGTCACGGCCGCGACGCGGCCGCCATGAAGTGTCGCGTGCTCGTCTCCCTCGGGGAGGCCCACGACCGGGCCGGCGAGAAGGTCCGGGCCCGCCACTCCTTCCTCGAAGCCTCCGGGATCGCCCACACCGTCGGCGACCCGGCGCTGATCTCGCTGGCCGACGACGCCCTCGGCCGCAGCCCGTGGCCGGTGCCGTTGGACAAGCCCCTCACGTCGAAGATCCCGGTGGGGGTCAAGAACCAGCACCCGTTCGTGATGCCCCTGGCGCCTCCGGCCAAGCTGCTGCCGATGGGCGAGATGCTGGTGGCGTCGTCGCCCGAAGCCCCGGCCCAGCGCACACCCTCCCGGCGCAAGGCGAAGGTGGCGACCGAGCCGACCGCCGCCGAGTCCGCCGCACTCGAATGGCCCGCGTTCGAGGCCGCCACCACAAGATCTGGCACCACAAAAACCGGCGCCACAAAAACCGGCGCCACAAAGCCTGGGGCCACGTCGGCGGGGACCAGGTCGACCAGGGCCCGGAAGGCACGCGAGGACACCGGCGCCGCCGAGTACCTGACCTCGGTCGCCGAAGCCGACGTTCGGGTCGCCCCCGCCCCCACCCCCACCGTCGCTCCCGAACCGCCGGCCGCCCCGGCCGCCGCGGCCACGCCGGCCGCACCGGCCACCGCCCGGCGGGCGAAGCCCCGGCCCGCGGCGCCCCCGCCGGCCGCCCCGGCCGAGCCCGTGGCAGTGGCACCGCCGGCGGGCGGATCCAGGTCCCGGAGGGCGACGCCAGCCGCCGCCGAGCCGGCCCCCGCGCCCTCGCCCACTCCCACCCCCACCCGCACCCGGCGGCCGTCCCGGAGGAAGAACCCGGTGGAGGACGTGGCCGAGGAGCTCGCGCCCGACCCGGCCGGCCTCCTCACCCCCGACGACCTCAGCGAGCTGTGGGCCGACCCCGACCCCGAGCCCGAGCCGGCGGCCATGGGTTGGTCCGAGATCCCGTGGGACGAGGACAACGAGCCCACGCCCGCCAGCCGTCGCACCAGGAGTCGCCTGGCCGCCCTGCGGGCCCGCCACAGCCGGCCCTGGGGGCCCGAGGACCTCGACGAGCGGCTTCAGGCCAGCGACCAGATCGTCAACATCGCCCTGGCCACGGGGGACGAGGACCTGCTCATCGAGGGCTACTCGTGGCGGATCGTCGACCGCCTCGAGATGGGCCGGCTGTCCCAGGCGGACGAGGACATCGCCGCCTTCTCGGCCCTGGCCCGCTCGACCGGCGACCCCCTGTACCGCCGCGACGCGGCCGCCTATTCGACCATGCGGGCCATGCTCGAAGGCCGCTTCGACGACGCCCGGTCGGCCATGCTCGACGTCCGCGCCCTCACCGAGCGGGCCGGCGACACCCGCCAGACGCAGGGCGACCGCGACCAGCGCTACTGGATGGCATTGGAATGGGGCTCGGACGAGTCGGTGGCCGACGTCGAGACCTCCCTCAAGGCCCTGCCCCTCGGACGGGCGTGGGCGGCGACGGTGGCCCTGCTGCTGGCCCGCACCCGTCGCTACGACGATGCCGCCGAGTGGCTGGGCAGCATCTCCGAGCACGTGCTGTCGACCCGTCCGTTCGACGCCGAGTGGATGCAGATGGCGGCCTGCGCCCTCGAGGCGGGGGCCCTGGTGAAGGACAACCGCATCGCCGCGGTCGTCGGACCGCTCCTGCAGCCCTACGCCGACCGGGTCGTGGTCCTGTCACAGGGCCTGGTCTGCCTCGGCTCCACCGCCCGCTTCGCCGGCCTGGCCGCCGCCACCTACGGCGACTGGGAGCTGGCCGAGCGCAACTTCGACGCCGCCGCGATAGCCAACCAGAAGCTGGAGGCCTACCCGGCGCTGGCCCACACCCAGGCCGAGTGGGGCTGGGCCCTGCTGGCCCAGGGCAAGCGGGGCGACAACAAGCGGGCCGAGAGCCTCCTCGTGCAGGCCCGCGACCTGGCCGACGAACTCGACATGCGGCGGCTGGCCGCCGACATCCGGGTCAGGCGGGGTGGGAGATGACGGTCTCGAGCCGGTTGGCCGAGCGTTCGAGGTCGGCCGCCGCCTGACGCGGCGGCGGCCATCGCTCGCCGAACCGGACGGACGGGACCGACCGGCCGATGCGGCCCTGCTCGCCGGCCCTACCGCGCCCTACCGCCAGCCGTCCTCCTCGTAGGGCGTCGCCGGCTGGTGCTGCTCGATGGCGTCGTTCTCCGGGACCTCGAGATCCGCCGACAACGCCTCGCCGGCCAGGACCTCCATCGGCTCGTCGATCGGCTGGTCCCCCACCGGGAGCGACTGCTCGAAGGCATCGGGCTCCGGTACCTCGAGATCGCGGGGCTGGCTCGTCGTCTCGCTCATGGCGCGTCCTCCCGTTTGCCCGAAACCCGACGGGGTACGTCCCCGGTGGCCGGGAACCTAACCTCCGGGAGGACGGGAAGCCAGACCGAGGATGTCCGAATCACGAGAGCCCGAGCACTATGCCGGTGAGCGCCTGCGGGACGCCCTGGCGGCCGATCCCCGGGTGTCCGACCTCAGCCTGCAGGTCCACATCGTCGCCCGCAACGTCTTCGTGACCGGCCAGGTGCCCACCCAGGAGCGGCTGGACGCGGTGTCCGAGATCGCGGTCGCGGTCCTGCCCGACTACGTCGTCCACAACGACCTCGGCGTGATCACCCTGACCGAGGCGCCTGCGGTGGAGCACATCCCGTGATCCGGGTGGCGGCGGTGGGCGACGTCCACTTCGGAACCGACTCCGCCGGCTGCCTGCGCCCCCACCTCGACGACCTCGGCGAACGGGCCGACCTGTTCCTGCTGGCGGGCGACCTCACCCGCCGGGGCCTGCCCGAGGAGGCCCAGGTGCTGGCCGACGAGCTGGCCGGCATCGACGTGCCGATGTTCGCCGTGCTCGGCAATCACGACTACCACTCCGGGCAGGAGCGGGCGGTGCGACGGGTGATGGAGGGGGCGGGCGTCCAGGTGCTGGAGGGCGACGCCGCAGTCGTCGTCGTCGCCGGCTGCCGGGTGGGGATCGCCGGCAGCAAGGGCTTCGGGGGCGGCTTCGCCGGGGCGTGCGGATCGGAGTTCGGTGAGCCGATCATGAAGGCGTTCATCGCCCACACCCGTCTCGTGGCCGACGAGCTGGAAGCGGCCCTCGCCCGTCTGGCCGGCCGGACCGACCTGCGCGTCGCCCTCCTGCACTACTCGCCCACCGAGCGCACGCTGCGGGGCGAGCGGCTCGAGATCTACCCGTTCCTCGGGAGCTACCTCCTGGGCGAGGCCATCGACCGGGCGGGGGCCGACCTCGTGCTCCACGGCCACGCCCACGCCGGCTCGGAACGGGGCTGGACCGACGGCGGCATCGAGGTCCGCAACGTGGCCCAACCGCTCCTCGGCCGCCCGTACAACGTGTTCTGCCTGGACCGCCCGCCGGCGGCCGACGACCAACCGACCGGCCCGGACGTGCTGGAAGCCACCGCGCCCCGGTAGTTGGGGGCGCCGGTCTTGCCTTCGAGTGTGCAAGAAACCCGGATAAGTCCGGTTTCTTGCACACTCGACTCGGTACCGGAGAGCCGGCAGCGACCGCCGCCGCCCGCCGGTGTCGGCGGTTCAGGCCCCGAGGCCGATGGGGCAGGTCACGCCCGTCCCGCCCAGGCCGCAGTAGCCGTTGGGGTTCCGGGCCAGGTACTGCTGGTGGTAGTCCTCGGCGTAGTAGAAGGCGGGCGCCTCCCGGATCTCGGTGGTGATCTCGCCCAGGCCGGCGGCCGTGAGCCGCTCCTGGAACATGTCGCGTGACGCGTGGGCCGCCTTGAGCTGGTCCTCGGTGGTGGCGTAGATCGCCGAGCGGTACTGGGTGCCCCGGTCGTTGCCCTGGCGCATGCCCTGGGTGGGGTCGTGGGACTCCCAGAAGAGCTTCAGCATGTCGGCGTAGGTGGTGCGGGCCGGGTCGAAGACCACCAGCACCGCCTCGGTGTGGCCGGTGCGCCCGGAGCACACCTCCTCATAGGTGGGATTCGGCGTGAACCCCCCGGCATAGCCCACTGCGGTGGAGTACACCCCGTCGGCCTCCCAGAACTTGCGCTCGGCCCCCCAGAAGCAGCCCATCCCGAACACCGCCGTCTCCAGCCCCACGGGGAAGGGCGGGCGCAGCGGCGCGTCCTTCACCAGGTGGCGGGCGGCGACCGGCATCTCGGTCGTCCGGCCGGGCAGGGCCTCCGCCTCTGAGGTCATCCGCGTCTTGTGCCGTGTGAACATCGGTCCAGTATGGCGTCGCCCGCCGGCTTCGGCGGGTGCAGCGCGGGGGTGCGTTTCGGTTCGTGAACATTCGGTTACGAACCGAGGGTGACCAGGCTGGCACGGCCGGAGCGCGAACGCTCGGTCCTGCCCGCCCGCCTCCCGGCCACCATCCTCGCCGTAGCACTCGCCCTGGTCCTTGGCGCGTGCGGATCGGGCGACGGTGGAGGCTCGGCCGGCACTCCCACGGTGAAGCTCTACGTGTTCAAGGAGCCGGGCGGGGCCTTCGCCCTCGCCGCCCAGGCCTGCACCGAGCAGGCGGGCGGACGGTACCGGGTGGTGCTGGCCGACCTCCCGCCCAGTGCCGACCAGCAGCGCGAGCAACTCGTCCGCCGCCTGGCCGCGGAGGACAAGGACATCGACATCATGGGCATGGACGTCATCTGGACGGCCGAGTTCGCCGAGGCCGGATGGCTGCTCCCGTGGGACGGTGACGCGGCGGCCAGGGCCACCGACGGCACCATCCCGGCCACCGTCCAGACCGGCATGTACAAGGGCCGGCTGTACGCCGCGCCCTTCACCACCAACACCCAGCTCCTCTGGTACCGCAAGGACCGGGTGCCGACGCCGCCCGCGACCTGGGCCGAGATGGTCGACATGGCCGAGAAGATCGGCGACGGGGGACGCATCCAGGTCCAGGGCAACCGCTACGAGGGCCTCACGGTGTGGTTCAACTCCCTCCTCGCCTCGGCCCGGGGCAACGTGCTGCGGGGGCCCGACCAGGTCGACCTGGCCGACGAGCCGGCGACCAGGGCGCTGGAGGTGATCAAGCGGGTGGCCACGTCCCGGGCGGCCGACCCGACCCTGTCCACCAGCCAGGAGGACCAGGCCCGGTTGGCCTTCGAGTCCGGCAGCTCGTCCTTCATGGTCAACTACACGTTCGTCTGGCCCAGCGCCCAGAAGAACGCCCCCGACGTGGCCGCCAACATGGGGTGGGCGCCGTGGCCGCGGGTGCTCGCCGACGAGCCGGCCCACGTGACCCTCGGTGGGATCAACCTGGGCGTGGCCGCCTATTCGAGGCACCCCGAGCTGGCGATGGACGCCGCCGCCTGCCTGCGCTCGGCCCCCAACCAGGTCGTCGCCACCGAGAAGGGCGGACTGCCGCCCACCACCGAAGCCCTCTACGACGACCCCCGGGTGCGGGAGGCCTTCCCCTTCGCCGACCTGTTCCGCGAGACCCTCCAGCAGGGCTCGGCCCGGCCCCAGAGCCCCGCCTACAACGACATCTCCCTCGCCATCCAACGCAACCTCCACCCGCCACGGGGCATCGACCCGGCCAAGGACGTCAAGCCCCTCAGGAAGTCGATCGAGAAGTCCCTGAAGTCGGGGGGACTGCTGTGAGGCCCGGGAAGCGTTGACGTCGACCGTCCCCCCCGCCACCCGACCGGTCGAGCTGGAAACCCGCCGCCCGGGGCCGGCCAGGAGCGGACGGGCCCGGTCCGAACGCCGTCTCGGCTGGATGCTGTGCGCCCCCGCGGTGCTGGTGATGCTGCTCGTCACCGCCTACCCGATCGCCTACGCCATCTTCCTCTCGCTGCAGCGCTCCGACCTGCGCTTTCCCGATCAGGCCCAGTTCGTGGGTCTCCGAAACTACGCCGACGTCCTCTCGTCGCCCCTGTGGTGGTCGGACCTGGCCACCACCCTGGTCATCACCGCGATATCCGTCACCATCGAGCTGATCCTGGGGATGGGCCTGGCCCTGCTCATGCACCGGGCCATCTTCGGCCGGCGGACGGTACGGGCCGCCATCCTCATCCCCTACGGCATCGTCACCGTGGTCGCCGCCCTGGCCTGGCGCTTCGCCTTCGATCCCACCACCGGCTTCATCAACGCCCTGCTCGACACCGACCGCTCGTGGTTCGCGGAGCGGGCCTCGTCGCTGTTCGTCATCATCCTCACCGAGGTGTGGAAGACGACGCCGTTCATGGCCCTGCTCCTGCTCGCCGGGCTCACGCTCGTGCCCGACGACCTCCACCGGGCGGCCCGGGTCGACGGGGCCACGGCCTGGCAGCGGTTCACCCAGATCACCCTGCCCCTGATGCGGCCGGCGATCCTCGTGGCCGTCCTCTTCCGCACGCTCGACGCCTTCCGCGTCTTCGACTCGGTGTTCGTCATGACCGCGGGGGCCAACGGCACCGAGACGGTGTCGATCCTGGGGTCGAACCAGCTGTTCAACCGGCTCAACCTGGGGATCGGCTCGGCGGTGTCGGTGCTGATCTTCCTCTGCGTGATCGTGATCGCGGTGCTGTTCGTCAAGGGCTTCGGGGCCTCGCTGGCCCAACAGCGAGGAGAGCGGCGGTGACCAGGCCATGAACGGGAAGTCGCGGGTGGAGAAGGTGTTCTGGGCCGCGGGGACGGCGGTCGTGGTGGTCTACGCCCTGCTCCCCGTGCTGTGGATCGCCTCGCTGTCGTTGAAGCGGGCGCCCGACCTCACCGACCACCGGTTCATCCCGCGGTCGATCACCTTCGACAACTACCGCAACATCTTCGACGACGGGCAGTTCACGTCCGCCCTGCGCAACTCGATCGGCATCGCCCTGATCGCCACCCTGCTCGCCATCGTCCTGGCCATGTTCGCCGCCTACGCCATCGTGCGGCTCGACTTCCCGGGCAAGACGGTCGTGTTGTCGGGAGCCCTGGCCATCGCCATGTTCCCGCCCATCTCGATCGTCGGCCCGCTGTTCAACATGTGGCGGTCGCTGCACCTCTACGACACGTGGCCGGGGCTGATCATCCCCTACATGACCTTCACCCTGCCGCTGGCCATCTGGACCCTGTCCGCCTTCTTCCGGGAGATCCCCTGGGACCTCGACAAGGCGGCCCGGGTCGACGGGGCCACACCCTTCCAGGCGTTCCGCAAGGTGATCGCCCCCCTGGCCGCCCCCGGCGTGTTCACCGCCGCCATCCTCGTGTTCATCTTCGCCTGGAACGACTTCCTGTTCGCCATCTCCCTCACGTCCACCGACCGGGCCCGCACCGTGCCCGCGGCGCTGGCGTTCTTCAGCGGCGAGTCGCAGTTCGCCCAGCCCACGGGGTCGATCGCGGCCGCGGCCGTGGTCGTCACCATCCCCATCATCGTCATGGTCCTGGTGTTCCAGCGCCGCATCGTGGCCGGGCTCACGACCGGCGCGGTCAAGGGCTGAGGAGGAGGTTCCGCACATGGCTGAGATCGACCTGGCCAACGTCACCAAGCGCTTCCCGGACGGCACCACCGCCGTCGACGCGGCCACGTTCACCATCGCCGACGGCGAGTTCTTCATCCTGGTGGGGCCTTCGGGCTGCGGGAAGTCGACGCTGCTCAACATGATCGTGGGCCTGGAGGACATCTCCGACGGCGAGCTCCGGGTGGACGGCAAGGTCGTCAACGACGTCGACCCCAAGGACCGCAACATGGCCATGGTGTTCCAGAGCTACGCCCTGTACCCCCACATGACGGTGCGGGAGAACATCGCCTTCCCCCTCAAGCTGGCCAAGATGCCGGAGGCCGACATCGCCCGGCGGGTCGACGAAGCGGCCCGCATCCTGCAGCTGGGCGAGCTGCTCGACCGCAAGCCGGCCAACCTGTCCGGCGGGCAGCGGCAGCGGGTGGCGATGGGGCGGGCCATCGTGCGGGAGCCGGCGGCGTTCCTGATGGACGAGCCCCTGTCCAACCTCGACGCCAAGCTGCGGGTGCAGACCCGCACCGAGATCGCCCGCCTCCAGAGCCGCCTGAAGACCACCACCGTCTACGTCACCCACGACCAGACCGAGGCCATGACCCTCGGCGACCGCATCGCCCTCATGCGGCGGGGGGTGGTGCAGCAGCTGGGCACGCCCCGTGACCTGTACGAGCACCCCGTCAACCTGTTCGTGGCCGGCTTCATCGGCTCACCGGCGATGAACTTCCTGCGGGCCGAGATGTCGGGGGCGCAGGTCAAGCTGCCCATGGTCGACGTCGACCGGTCGACAGGAGGGGAGGACGCCGCCGGCGGGGGCCGGACGGTGATCGCCGGAATCCGTCCCGAGAACTTCGAGGACGCCTCGCTCGTGTCGGAGGACGACCTGCGTCACGGGCCGAAGTTCACGGTGAAGATCGACATCATCGAGTGGATGGGGTCGGAGCTGTACGCCTACTTCACCGTCGGCGGGGGGGCGGCCGCGTCGGAGCTCGGACGCCACGCCGACCTGTCGGCCGAGGACGTGCGCGCCTCCGGCGAGGGCACCCAGGTGGTGGCCCGCCTGAGCGCGGCCAGCAAGGCCCGGAAGGGCGAGGAGCTGGAGCTGTGGCTCGACGCCCGCACCCTCCACCTGTTCGACCCGGACTCCGGGGACAGCCTCACCCCGCGCCCGGCGGAGTCTGCGACTCCGGCGGTGGAGGTCCCGGCTCCGACTCCGCAGGCGGAGGGGGCGGCTGTGACCCCGGCTGCGACCCCGCCGGCGGAGGCGGAGGAAACTCCGCCGACGCCTTCCCGACCCGCCGGCGCACCCACCGGTTGACCGCCACGAACACCCGGGCGATCGGGTCGGGGAAGATCCCCGGCTCACCCTCGACGATGGAGTTGCGCACCTACACCCTCCCCCGCAGCTGGTCGACGACGTGTTCGTCCCACGTGTGGGTCCGCAGCAGAACGTATCGGGCCTCGGCCAGGCGTTCGTAGGCGTCGGTCTCCGTCTCGTCGGGGCGGATGAGGCCGGCGTCGCGCAGGAGCGCCACCGCCGGCTCGTACTCGTCACGGAACCAGGCATGGGCCACCTCGGTCCGGTCGAGGGGATGGCCGAGCGACTGGATGGCCCGGAAGCCCCAGGCCTCCACCCCCTCGGCCAGGCTGGCGTACTTCTTGGGCTGGTCGAGGTGGATGCGGGCCCGCTGCTCGGGGGTCAGCGGCACCCGCTCGAGGAAGTGGCGCTCGTGGGTCTTGAGAGGCAGGTCGGTCACCCGCAGGCCGGCCGTCGCCCCCGCCCGGGTGAGGATCTGGGTGACGTAGGCATCGATCACCTCCAGTCCGGCGGCCTTGGCCACCGAGACCCGGTGGTGACCGTCGCGGACGAAATGCGCCTCCCCTACCCGGTAGGCGCTGATCGGCTCGAGGGCCTCGCCCCGGCGCATGGCGGTGGCCGACCGCACCCACCGCTCGCGGGACTGGGCCGACGTGGGCAGGAAGTCCCGGTCGAAGGTGCCGTCGACCCGGTCGACGGTGCCCACGATCGAGTCGAGACGGATCGGCAGCAGGCCGAGGTCGCGCTCACCGGTGCGTCCGAGGGCGGCCACCACCTCGTCGAAGGGAAGGATGGCGTTGACGTCGTCGGGCTGGCGGAGCACCCACCGGGCCAGCCGGGACAGGGTCTCCCGCTGGCGGGCCAGGTCGAAGTCGTCCTTGGCGTCGGCCTCGGCGTTGCCGGTGCTCAGACGCCTGCGAGGCACGACTCCTATCTTCCCACCCCGGCCCGGTCGAAAGTACGGTGGCGGGATGCAGGTCGCCCGCGCCGTCGGACTGTTCGGATTGGCCGGCCTGGCCGAGATCGGCGGGGGCTGGCTGGTGTGGCGCTGGCTGCGCGACGGCGCCGGGTGGGTCGTCGGCCTGGCCGGAGCCCTGGCACTGGTGGCCTACGGCGTGATCCCGACGCTCCAGGGGGAGGACTCGTTCGGACGGGTCTACGCCGCCTACGGCGGGGTGTTCGTGGTCATGTCGCTGCTGTGGGGCTGGTGGCTCGACGGCGACCGGCCCGACCGGTGGGACGTGGTGGGAGCACTCGTCGTGTCCGTCGGCGTCGGGATCATCTTCTTCGGACCCCGCTCCCCCTAGAGCGGGGGCCGGAACTCCCCGACCCCTTCCCGTCGTCCCATCTCTATGGGATACGACGCAGCAGCTCCGGCTCCAGTGGACGCCCGACCGATCGTCCGTACACTTTTCCGCATGAGGACGGGCCCGCGGGTGCGAGCGGTCGCACTGGTCGCCCTCGTCGCCGTCGCCCTGGCCGGTTGCGGCGAGGAGGGGGGTTCGGGCGGGCGGGTCGCAGCCGGCCCCTCGCCGACGACGACCGTCGCCGGCCCGTCGACGACGGCGCCGGACCCGGCCACCGGACCGGCCCCCGAAGTCACCGACCAGTCCACCCCGAGTCCGACAGGAAGCCCCGCCCACGAAAACGTCGCCCCCGAAAACGTCGCCCCCGGAAGCCCCGCCCCCGGGATCGGCGCCGACACGACCCCTCCCCCGACCTCGACCCCACCCGTGATCATGGTCGACCCCGCCCCGGTGCGGGAGGGGCGGGTCGCAATCGACGCGACCGCCTCCGGCGATCCCCAGACGCTGCTCGCCGACCTCCAGGGACTCGGGCTCACCAACGGCGCCGTGTTCGGCCGAATCGTCAGCGGGATGTTGCCGGTGGCGGCGTTGGATGCGGCCCGGCAGCTGGCAAGCGCCCAGTTCGTGCGGACCGCCGGAGGCGGCACCCGCTGACGCGCCGGAATCTGCCCCTTCCTCCGGGGCGGATTCTCTGCTAGCCATGCCCTTTCGCGACTCTTGGGGGGCGGCGGCAATGCGTTCGCATGCAAAGGCACTCGTTCTGGGTGCGGTCCTGGTTGTCCTCGCCGGTTTGGCGCCTGCCGGCCACGCCCAGACGGGGGCGGGGCCAGGGCCGGCGGCCAAACCCGCCACCAAGCTCCTCGGCGGGTTGGCCGAGTTGGCCTCTCCGTCCCAGGCGGCCGAGGGTCCCGGGGTCAGCATCTCCTACCCCAGCCTGGTGGTCGGCGGGGCCGTCGTCATCGACGCGACCGCCCAGAACGACGCCCGTGACCTGCTAACCGATCTCCAACGCCTGGGCCTGACCGGCGCGGCCGTCTCCGGCCGGGTGGTGAGCGGCAAGCTCCCCCTCGGGTCGATCGGGGCCTTGGGCCGCCTCACCAGCGCCCACAGCATCCGCCCGGCGGCCGCGACGACCCTCACCGGCAGCGTCAACGGCCAGGGCGACCCGGCCATGAACACCGACACCTTCCGGGCGGCGGTTCCCGTGACGGGCGCGGGGAACATCGTCGGCACCCTGTCCGACAGCTACGACTGCCTCGGCGGAGCCCCCGCCGGCGTCGCCAGCAACGACCTTCCCGCTGGCGTGAACGTGCTCGACGACACCGCCTGCCCGGCGACCGACGAGGGCCGCGGGATGATGGAGCTCATCCACGACGTGGCCCCCGGCGCGGGCCAGGCGTTCCACACCGCCTTCACCGGCCAGGCCGGCTTCGCCCAGGGCATCCTCGACCTCGCCGCCGCCGGTGCCGACATCATCAACGACGACGTCGGCTACTTCGCCGAGCCGATGTTCCAGGACGGGATCATCGCCCAGGCCGTCGACCAGGTGGTCGGCATGGGCATCCCCTACTACTCGTCCGCCGGAAACGCCAACGCCGACTCCTACGAGCAGGCGTTCCGGCCCGGCCCGAACGAGTGCACCGAGTCCGGCGTCGCCCGCCCGGGCCACGACTTCGACCCGGGGCCCGGCGTCGACACCCGCCAGCGGATCACGTTCCCGTCGGGCCAGACCGTCCTCTCCCTGCAGTGGGACCAGCCCTTCTTCAGCGTCAGCGGCCCCCCCGGCTCGGCCAGCGACATCGACGTGTGCTTCTACACCACCGGTGGCGTCTTCATCGGCGGCGCGTTCAGCCCCAACGCCGGCGGGGACCCGGTCGAAGTCGTCGGGATCTCCAATCCCGGACCGCCGGTCTCCCTCGACATCGCCATCCCCCGCTACTCCGGACCCTCGCCCGGCAGGCTCAAGTACGTGATGTTCCGGGCGTCGGCCAGCATCGACCAGTTCGCCACCAACAGCAGCACGTCGGTCGGGCACAACAACGCCGCCGGCGCATCCGCCACGGGGGCCGCCTTCGCCCTCCAGACCCCCCGCTTCGGCGTCAACCCGCCCCTGCTCGAGCCCTTCTCGTCCCGCGGCGGAACGCCCATCCTGTTCAACACGGCCGGCGCCCCGATAGCCCCGGTCGTCCGCCAGACTCCCGACGTCACCGGCCCCGACGGCGCCAACACCACCTTCTTCGGCACCGACAGCGCGGCCGATCCCGACGCCCTGCCCAACTTCTTCGGCACGTCGGCCGCCGCCCCCCACGTGGCCGCCCTGGCGGCGCTGCTACGGCAGCTCAACCCGGGGTGGACACCGGCCCAGCTCAACTCGTTCCTGGAGACGACGGCCATCGACATGGGCCCACCCGGCTACGACCGCGACTCAGGCCACGGCCTGGTGCAGGTCGGCCCCGCCCTGCTGGCGGCGGCGTGCGTCGAGCCGGTGCCCCCCCCGGGGGCCATCCTCGGAGGACCCGGGAACGACGTCCTCAACGGCACGGCCGGCAACGACGTCATCTTCGGGTTCGGCGGGGCCGACGCCATCGACGGTCGCGGGGGCAACGACGTGATCTACGGGGGACCGGGCGCCGACAGGCTCCTCGGCGGCACCGGTGACGACACCCTGTGCGGAGGCGCCGACGCCGACGAGCTCGCCGGCACCGACGGTGCCGACCGGCTCAACGGCGGCGCCGGCAACGACAAGCTGTCCGGCGGTCCCGGCAACGACGCCCTCGCCGACTTCAGCGGCAACGACCAGCTCTCGGCCAACGAAGGAAACGACAGCCTGACGACGCTCGATGGTGCCGGCGGCGACGCCCTCGTCGGGGGCCCCCACGCCACCGCCGACATCTGCGCCTCCGACCCGGGGGATGCTCCGCTGCAGTGCAACCCGTAAGGGGCCCCGACCATTCTCACTGTCAGCCGGCGTTTTCCTGTTCCTCGGGCTCCCGCTCCTTCCTCCTGACGAGGTAGGTGGCGAGGGCGAGGAGCAGGACGATCCCGCCGAGCACCGAGATCTGGACCATGGCGTCGTCGAAGGCGGGGCCCTCCTTGCCCAGGGTCTCCTTGGCCCCCAGGGCGACCACGATGATCTCCTTGATCGAGGCGATGATGCCGGCCACGAGGAAGGGCTCGGCCACCAGCTTGTGCTCGGTCATCGTGGCCCGCACGGCGGCCAGCAGCTCGAGGAGGATGAAGACGAGGAGCATGCCGTCGAGGGCGCTGGTGATGGACTTCTCGACTCCCTGGTCGAAGTCCTGGACGAGGTGGTAGCCGACGGCGACCAGCACGACGACGGCCCCCGCCGCCAGGAGGATCCCCGCCAGGGTGTAGACGACATCCTCCGCCATGTGCAGCGCCCGGTCGGCAGGCCGGGCGACGGGCTCCTCGGTCTCCGGTTCCGTCATCCCGACGCCCCGGCCACCGCTGGTGCACGCATGGGCGCCAGGATGGCAGACGCCGGCCCGGTGGGGCGGGACCGGCGGCGTATGAAGAGCTGATTTCGTTCCCCCGCATGGGCCGCCGGCGACGGTACGATTCCGTTCCGGGGTCTAGGAGTCAAAACGCTGGCTTCAATTGGGGGCACGATGGCAACGTTCATCGATCATGTTCGGTGCGGCGAATGCGAGACGGGTTTGACGCTGGAGACGGCGAGTGTCGTCATGCAGCGCTACCGGCTGCAGCCGTGGCTGGTCCACTTCTGGGTCCACTGCGACGTCTGCGCGGCTCACAAGCTGTACTGGCCGTCGCCCCGGCAGCTGCGGCTGGCCGATCGGCTGAACTTCCGGACGGTCACCGACAACGAGGCGTCCGACGACGTCAGCGCCTGTTACGCCAAGTTGAAGGGATGGCCGGCGGGTAGCCGGCGGCCGGCGGTCGCGGTGGCGGTGGCGGTCGACATCCTCAAAGCCGACCTCCGGTTCCTGCTCTCCATGCTGGCCGCCAACAGTGGTCCCGCCCCCGCCGGCGGCCCGCCCCGCTGGCACCTGCCCGCCCACTGGGCCAACTAGCGGGCGAGGACCCGGGCCGCACACGCCGAAAGGGCACGCCTCCGCCGAAGCGAAGGCGTGCCCCACGGACAACACCGGGCGATCAGTGGCTGGCGATGGCCGCCAGGATGTCGAGCTTGGCCGCCCGGCGGGCGGGACCCACCGCGGCCAGCACGCCGGCCACCGCGGCCAGGACCACGATCACCGTCAGCTGCACCGGCGGCACCACGAAGCTCAGCGGATCCTCGGCGCTGATCGCCTGGACGATCCCCCACGACCCGGCCACGGCCAAGGCGAAGCCGAGGAACGTGCCCATCAGGGCGATCATCACCGACTCCCAGCGGATGGCGCTGCGCACCTGGGGCCGGGTCATCCCCACCGCCCGCAACAGGCCCAGCTCCCGGCGGCGCTCGTGCACCGACAGGGCCAGGGTGTTGGCGATCCCGATGAGGGCGATCACCACGGCCAGCCCCAGCAGCCCGTAGATCAGGTTGAGGATCATGTCGATCTGGCTGGTGATGCTCTCCTTGAAGGCGGCCTGGTCCTGCAGCTCACCGTTGGGCCACTTCTCCAGCGCCCGGTCGAGGGCGGCCCTGGACTCGGCCGGACCGACACCGTCGGCCGCGTCCACGAACACCTGGCGGTCGAACTGGTCGGTGACGTTGGCCTCGTAGGTGTCGAGCCCCACCAGGTAGGGGGAGCCCTCGGCCCCGGGCAGGGCCTGGTCGAACAAGGCCTTGACGGTGAGCTCGACCGCGCCGGTCCGGGCGAAGGTCAGGGTGACCTTGTCGCCGATGGCCAGCCCGTCGTCGGAGGCGGTGCCCGCATCGACGGCCACGGAGGCCCCGGTGACATCGGCCAGGCGGCCTTCGGTCACGCCGAGGTTCACCAGCCGGTCGATCACCTTGGTGTCGACGGCCGCCACCTCGGACGACCCGGTGCCGACGCCCACCGGGCTGGTCCGCAGCGCCGACACCGCCGCCACCTCGGGCAGGGCCGAGAGGTCGGCTTCGATCTCCGGGCTCAGGCCGTTGAGCCCGAAGGACCCGGAGGCCACGATGTAGTCGGCCTGGAGCGACTTCGACACCGAGTCGGACACCGACGCCTTGGTGGACGAGGCCAGGATGGTGATGAAGCCCACCAGGGCGACGCCGATCATCAGGGCCGAGGCGGTGGCCGAGGTGCGGCGGGGGTTGCGCTTGGCGTTCTCCCGGGCCAGGCGCCCGGTGGTGCCCGAGATCCTCGCGATCGGCACGCCGAGGACGTGCATGACGGGGCGGGCGATGACCGGGCCGAGGACGAACACCCCGATGATCACCGCGACCGTGCCGAAGCCGAGCAGGGCGAGGGCCGAGCCCGCACCCAGCACTCCGGCGGCGAAGGCGGCCACCCCGAGCCCGGTCACGATCAGGCCGGCCACGGTGCGGGACCGCGAGGAGCCGGACACGTCGATGGCGACGTCGCGGAGGGCGGCGATCGGCTTGACCCGGCTCGACCGCAGGGCCGGGCCGAGAGCGGAGAGCACGGTGACCACGGTGCCGACCACGAAGGCCGTCACCACCGTCGACGGGCCGATCACGATGGGGCCACTCGGGATCTCGAGGCCCACCGCACCCAGCAGGGCCCGCAGGCCGAACGACATCAGCACGCCCACCCCGAGGCCGACGGCGGAGGCCACCAGGCCCACCGCCACCGACTCGAACACGACCGAGCGCACGACCTGGGCCCGGCTGGCGCCGATCGCCCGCAGCATGGCCATGTCCCGGGCCCGCTGGGCCACCACGATGGAGAACGTGTTGTAGATGATGAACATCCCGACGAACAGGGCGATGTAGGCGAAGGCCATCAGGAAGGTGTTGAAGAAGCCCAGGCCCTCCTTCACGTCGGCCTGGTTGTTGGCCGTATCGGCCGCGCCGGTGATGACCTCGAACCGCCCGTTCCCGGTTGCCGTCGTGCCCAGGGCGGTCCCGATCCGGTCGGAGAGGGCGTCCGCCGACGTCGAGCCGTCGGAGGCGACGACCACGCTGTCGTAGGCGCCGGGCTCGGCGAACAACTCCTGGGCGGTGGCATCGGTGACGCCCACCAGGGTGACGCCGGGGATGCCGCCCACGTCGCCGAACTTGGCCGTGCCGACCAGCGTCAGCGTGCGGGGCGAGCCCTTGGCGAGGACGGTCAGCGAGTCGCCGAGGGAGCGGTTCTGGCTGTCGAACGTCGACTGGTCGATCACGGCCTCGTCGGGGCCTCGGGGCGCATGGCCCAGGGCGATGGTGAAGGGGTTGAGGCGCTGGTCCTCCACCCAGTTGGCGCCGATGACGCCGCCGAAGCCGGAGGCGGCCTCGGCCTTGCCGTCGGGCCCGACCAGGGCGGCCTGGCCCTCGATCGAACCGGCGGCGGCGTCGACCCCCTCGATGGACCGGATCTTGTCGAGGGTGGCCGTGTCGACCCGCTCCCGGACCTCGACGAAGTCGCCCTCCACTGCGGCCGCCCGCCGGACGACGACGTCGACGCCCTGGTTGGCGGACTCGAACAGCCCGTCGAAGGTCTTGCCCATGGTGTCGGTGAGGATGGTGGTGCCGGACATGAAGGCGACGCCGAGGACGACGGCGAGGCCGGTGAGGACGAAGCGCAGCTTGTGGGCCCACAGGCCCTTCCAGGTGAGACGGAACATGGCCCCTACCTCCCGAACGTCTTCATGCGGTCGAGCACGGCCTCGGCGGTGGGCTTCAGGATCTCGTCGACGATGCGGCCGTCGGCGAGGAAGACCACCCGGTCGGAGTAGCTGGCCGCGCCCGGGTCGTGGGTCACCATGACGATGGTCTGGCCCAGCTCCCGCACCGCCCGCCGCATGAAGTCGAGGATCTCGGCCCCGGACCGGCTGTCGAGGTTGCCGGTGGGCTCGTCGGCAAAGATGATCTCCGGCCGCCCGGCGAGCGCCCGGCCCACCGCCACCCGCTGCTGCTGGCCGCCCGACAGCTCACTGGGCCGGTGCTTCAGCCGGTCCTTCAGCCCGATCGTGTCGACCACCTGGTCGAGCCAGGCCTGGTCGGGCTTGCGGCCGGCCAGGTCCATGGGGAGGGTGATGTTCTCGAGGGCGGTCAGGGTGGGGACCAGGTTGTAGGCCTGGAAGATGAAGCCGATCTTGTCCCGCCGGAGGAGGGTGAGGTGCTTGTCGTTGAGGGTGGTGAGGTCGACGTCGCCGATGAGGACCTGGCCGCTGGTGAGCTCGTCGAGCCCGGCCAGGCAGTGCATCAGGGTCGACTTGCCCGAGCCCGAAGGTCCCATGATGGCGGTGAACTCGCCGGCGGCGAAGGCGGCGTCGACCCGGTCGAGCGCCTTCACCGCGCTGTCGCCCTTGCCGTAGGTCTTGGTGGCACCGATCGCCCGGGCCGCCACCGTCGGAGGCGCAGCCGGCACGGACGGGCCGGGAAAGTCGCGTAGAAGTGTCATGCAGACCACTCTGCGCCTCCCGGGCCGGGATTTCGTCGGCCGTCGGAGTGCTTCGGCCGTCGTCCGTTCGGCGTAGGCGCGCCGCCCCGCGTACTCCCCGGGCCCCGATCCGGGGGTGCTACCACCCCACGGGCGGGTCCCTCAGGCGGAGCCGGGGGTGACGAGGCCCGATTCGTAGGCCACGACCACCAGCTGCACCCGGTCGCGGGCGGCCAGCTTGGTCATGATGCGGCTGACGTGGGTCTTGGCCGTGGCCGCGCTCACGTAGAGCTCCTCCGCGATCTCGGCGTTCGACAGGCCCCGTCCCACCTGCACCAGGACCTCCCGCTCCCGCTCGGTGAGCTGGTCGAGGTCGCGGGCGCGCTCGGCCGGAGGGGGGCCCGGCCGGGACACCAGCTCGGCGATGACCCGTCCCGTGATGCGGGGCGACAGGAGGGCCTCGCCGGCGGCCACCACCCGCACCGCGGCCAGCAGGTCGGCCGGGTCGGTGTCCTTCAGGAGGAACCCGCTGGCGCCGGCGCGGAGGGCGTCGAAGACGTATTCGTCCAGGTCGAAGGTGGTGAGGACGATCACCCGGGTGTCGGCCAACCGGGCGTCGCCCACGATCGCCCGGGTGGCGGCGATGCCGTCGAGGTCGGGCATGCGGACGTCCATGAGGACGACGTCGGGCCGGTGCTCCCGGGCCAGGGCGACGGCGTCGACGCCGTTGGCCGCCTCGGCCACCACCCGGCAGTCGGGCGCCGAGTCGACCAGCACCCGGAAGCCGGCCCGGACCAGGGTCTGGTCGTCGGCGACGAGGACGGAGATCACCGGCCGGCGGACCCGGCCGAGGCCCGCTCGAAGGGCAGCGTGGCCGCCACCCGGAAGCCCCCGCCCACCCGGTGCCCCGTGGTGAGCTCGCCGCCGAAGACGGCCACCCGCTCCCGCATCCCGAGCAGGCCGTGGCCCGCGCCCCCCGCACCCCCGATGGCGGGGCTCCTGTCGGCCGACGCGCCCCGTCCGTCGTCGGTGACCACCACCGTCACCGAGCCGGGGCGGTAGTCGACGTCGACCTCGGCCCGGGCCGGCCCCGCGTGCTTGAGGACGTTGGTGAGGGCCTCCTGGACGATGCGGAAGGCGCACAGGTCGACGCCGGGGGGTACGTCCGCCCGGGTGCCCGTGATCGTCACCGTGACCGGCACCCCCGCCTCCCTCACCCCCTGGGCCAGGGACTCCACGCCGTCGAGGCCGGGGACCGGCGCCAGCGCCGGGCGCGGCCCGGTCGGGAGGTCGGTGGAGGCGGCCGACCCGACGGCGGACGATCTCGCGGCGCCGTCAGCGGCCGGGTCGTCGTCGCCCTCCTGTTGGCGGAGCACACCGAGCAGCCGTCGCATCTCGTCGAGCGCCTCCCGGCTGGTGACCTTCACGTTCTCCAGGATTCGCTTGGCCTCGGCCGGGTCGGTGTCGATCACGTGGGCGCCCACCCCCGACTGCACCGCCACCACGCTCATGGCATGGGCCACCACGTCGTGCAGCTCGCGGGCGATGCGCAGCCGCTCCTCGGCCACCGCCCGTTGGGCCTCGGTCTGCTGGTTGCGTTCGAGGTCGGCGGCCCGGGCCTCGAGGGTGGCGGTGTAGGCCCGGCGGAGGCGGACGCTGTCGCCGAACACGGCGGCGATGCCGAAGATGGCCACGTTGCCGACGAAGTCACCCAGGCTCAGCTCCTCCGGATGGGTGATGACGGAGATGAGGAGGAGGCCGAGATAGACGCTGACCGCCGCCACCCACATCGGCCGGGGCCGCAGGCTGGCCACCGTGTACAGGGCCACGAGGGCCATCACCGGCAGGCCGTTGTCGGGGTAGTCCCGCACCACGTAGACGATCGTGGCCAGGGTGACCACGCCGAGGACGGCGACGGGGAGGCGCCGGCGCAGGGCGATGGCCCCGAAGCCGACGACGACGAGGACCACCGCCAAGGCGTCGGTCGGCGTCGGGTGGTCGGGGGTCGGGTCGGCGGTGAGGCTGACCAGGCCCGCCACCAGGACGAGGGCGGCGAAGATCGAGTCGAGCACCAACGGGTTGGCGTTGCGCACCCGGGTCCACAACCGTCTCACTCCCCGGACGATACGACGCCCGCACGGCGAGGGAAGATAGTTGAGAGTGCAACTGTTATGACCGGCGTAGAGTCCTTCCCGGACGGAACGCCAAGGAGCCCCGCCATGCCCGCCGTCACCGTCGACAACGTCCTCACCCTGCCCCGGATCGACCGCCCGGTGTCGCCCGCCGCGACCGAGCGCCCGATCGTGTCGGTCACCAGCGCCCCCCGCGGCACCGAGGGCGAGGGCTTCCCCGTCCGCCGGGCCTTCGCCGGCGTCGACCTGGGCCTGCTCGACCCCTTCATCCACATGGACCAGATGGGCGAGGTGGAGTACGGCCCGGGCGAGGCCAAGGGCACGTCGTGGCACCCCCACCGCGGCTTCGAAACCGCCACCTACATCATCGACGGCACCTTCGAGCACCAGGACAACGCCGGCGGCGGGGGGCTGATCACCAACGGCGACACCCAGTGGATGACCGCCGGCGCCGGCATCCAGCACATCGAGCGCCCGCCCGAGGCGCTGGTGATGAGCGGCGGGACGTTCCACGGCATCCAGCTCTGGGTCAACCTGCCCAAGGCCAAGAAGTGGGAGGCGCCCCGCTACCAGGACATCCGCGCCGGACGGGCCACGCTGCTCACCACGCCCGACGGCGGCGCCCTGGTGCGGGTGATCGCGGGTGAAGTCGCCGGCCACCGCGGGCCGGGCGTCACCCACACGCCGATGGCGTTCGTCCACGCCACCCTCAGCCCGGGGGCCGAGATGGTGCTGCCCTGGCAGCCCGACTTCAACGCCCTCGTGTATGCCCTCGCCGGTGAGGGCACCGTCGGCTCCGCCCGGCGGCCGCTGCGGATGGGACAGCTGGCCGTATTCGGCCCGGGCGACTTCGTCACCATCGCCGCGTCCGAGCGCCAGGACAGCCGCTCCCCCAACCTCGACGTGATCGTCCTCGGCGGACGCCCCATCCGGGAGCCGCTCGCCTGGTACGGGCCGTTCGTGATGAACACCCGGGAGGAGGTCCTTCAGGCGATGGACGACTACCACGCCGGCCGCCTGGGATCCATCCCCGCCACGAGCCTCCGGGCGTAGCGGCCGGGCCCAATAGGCTGGTCCCGATGCCCTCCGTCGACGACCTCGCCGCCTTCGTGGGGACGTGGCGAGGTCGGGGCGACGGCGAGTACCCCACGATCGAGCCGTTCGCCTACACCGAGGAGCTGGTGGTGGCCCCGGTGCCCGGACGACCGGTCCTCATCGTGGACGTCGCGCACCCGCGACCTCGAGGGCAACCCCCGCCACGCCGAGTCGGGCTTCCTGCGGCCCGTCCCCGACGGCGTGGAGCTGGTGATCGCCCACAGCTTCGGGATCGTCGAGGTCGCGTCCGGCACGGTGGCGGAAGGTGGGCGGCTGGCGTTCGACAGCCTCTCCCTCACCGGCACGCCGACGGCGAAGGAGGTCACCGCCGTCCGCCGGCGGTACCTGGTCGAAGGCGACGAGCTCGGGTACGAGATCGCCATGGCGGCCGTCGGCCTCGACCTCACCCACCATCTGCGGGCCGCCCTCGTCCGGGTGCCGTAGGTCGGCCGGCAACCGGGGCGGCGCCAACCAGGGTGGCCGCTCCCGGGTCGGCGGCGGCCGGTTACGGTGAGGTCGTGGCCGAGCCCCGGGTTCTGGCGATGGTCCTGGCGGGCGGCGAGGGCAAGCGCCTCTACCCGCTCACCGCCGACCGGGCCAAGCCGGCGGTGCCGTTCGGCGGCCACTACCGGATGATCGACTTCGCCCTGTCCAACCTGGCCAACGGCGGGTACCTGCGGATCGTCGTGCTCACCCAGTACAAGTCCCACAGCCTCGACCTCCACATCAGCCGCACGTGGCGCCTGTCGACGCTGCTCGACACCTACGTGACTCCCGTGCCGGCCCAGATGCGGCGGGGCCCCCGTTGGTTCGCGGGCTCGGCCGACGCCATCTTCCAGAACCTGAACCTCATCGGCGACGACCGTCCCGACTACATCTGCGTCTTCGGGGCCGACCACATCTACCGCATGGACCCCCGCCAGATGGTCGAGCAGCACGCCGCCACCGGGGCGGGCGTCACGGTGGGGGCCATCCGGGTGCCACAGGCCGAGTCGGCCAGCTTCGGCATCCTCGAGTCCGGGCCGGGCACGACCATCGCCGCCTTCCGGGAGAAGCCGAACGTCGCCGAGGGCCTGGCCGATGCCCCCGACCAGGTCTTCGCCTCCATGGGCAACTACGTGTTCACCACGTCGACGCTCATCGACGCCGTGACCCAGGACTCCGACGACGAGGAGTCGCACCACGACCTCGGCGGCGACATCATCCCCATGCTGGTCAAGGCGGGGCAGGCCCACTTCTACGACTTCGCCAACAACGAGGTCCCGGGCGTCACCGAGCGGGAGCAGGGCTACTGGCGCGACGTCGGGACGCTCGACGCCTACTACGACGCCCACATGGACCTGGTGTCGGTCCACCCCGTGTTCAACCTCTACAACCGGTGGTGGCCGATCCACACCTCCACGAGGCAGCTGCCTCCGGCCAAGTTCGTGCACGAGGCCGGGGAGCGGGTGGGGCGGGCGGTGAACTCGATGGTGTGCGCCGGCGCCATCGTGTCGGGGGGACTGGTGCGGGGTTCGGTCCTGTCGCCCGGCGTGATCTGCGACGACCACTCCCTGGTGGAGGACTCGGTCCTGCTCGACGACGTGGTCGTGGGCGCGGGCGCCATCGTCCGCCGGGCCATCATCGACAAGAACGTGGTCGTGCCGCCGGGGGCCCGTATCGGCGTCGACCACGAATCCGATATGGAGCTGTACAGCATCTCCGAGCACGGGGTGGTGGTCATCGGCAAGGGCCGCAAGGTGCAGGGCCCGCCCGCCCGCAGATGAGCGCCCGTCAGTGACGGCCGGCCCGCAGTGAGGGTCGCCCTGCTGACCCGGGAGTTCCCGCCCGAGGTCTACGGCGGGGCCGGGGTCCATGCCGCCTACCTGAGCCGGGAGCTGGCCGGCCTCGTCGATCTCGAGGTCCACTGCTTCGGGGCGGCCCGCGAGGCGTCCCCGACCCCGGGCATGGCGTCCCCGGCTACGGCGTCACCGCCCATCAGCCGTGGCCCGACGTGGCCGGCGGCCCCAACGGCGACGTCCTCGGAGTGCTCTCGGTCGACCTGCGCATGGCCGCGGCGGTGGCCGGCACCGACGTCGTCCACACCCACACCTGGTACGCCAACATGGGCGGGCACCTGGCCAAGGTCCTCCACGGGGTCCCCCACGTGATGACCACCCACAGCCTCGAGCCGAGCCGCCCCTGGAAGGCGGAGCAGCTGGGGAGCGGGTACGGCCTGTCCAGCTGGTGCGAGCGGACCGCCATCGAGGCGGCCGACGCCATCGTCGCGGTGTCCGCCGGGATGCGGGCGGATGTCCTGCACACCTACCCGGCGGTCGATCCCGGGCGGGTGGTGGTGATCCCCAACGGCATCGATCCCGAGGAGTACCGCCGCGATCCCGGCACCGACGCCCTGGGGCGGCTCGGAGTCGACCCGGCGAGACCATCCGTGGTCTTCGTCGGCCGCATGACCCGGCAGAAGGGCATCGAGCACGCCCTCGACGCGGCCGCCCACATCGACCCCACGGCCCAGGTCGTGCTCTGCGCGGGCGCCCCCGACACGCCCGAGATCGGCGCCGAGTACCGGGCCCGGGCCGCCGCCCTCGCCGCCACCAGGGGCAACGTGGTGTGGGTCGAGGAGATGGTGCCCCGCGTCACGCTGGTGCAGATCCTGAGCCACGCCTCGGTGTTCCTGTGCCCGTCGGTGTACGAGCCGTTCGGGATCACCAACCTGGAGGCCATGGCCTGCGAGGTGCCGGTGGTGGCCAGCGCGGTGGGGGGAATCCCCGAGGTCGTGGTCGACGGGGAGACGGGCTGGTTGGTGCCCATCGACGTGGACGCCGACGGTGTCCCGCCGGACCCCGACGCCTTCGCCCGCAACCTGGCGGCCCGGGTGAACTCGTTGCTGGCCGAACCCGCCACCGCCCGGCGGATGGGATTGGCCGGACGGCAGCGGGTTCTCGAACACTTCTCGTGGCCCACCATCGCCGCCCGGACGGTCGACCTGTACCGCCACTTGCTCGCCCGGTAGGTCTCCCCGTCAAGCGCGGAGGACCTCGGGACCGAGCAGGTCGTTGAGCAGGTCCACCAGCGCGACGTCGGCGCCGACGTAGATGACGAACGCCCGCTCCCGCAGGAAGAAGTGGGGCGGCCCCGTCCACATGACGGAGATCCTGGCCCCGTCGGTCCCGCCCCGGACGAGCCGCTCCATGTCGTTCGCCGCCTCTTCGGGGGACTGGTAGTCGAAGGACTGGATCGAGGTGTCACCGATCCCCCCACCGCGGATGTCGAGGATTGTGCCGGGGGCGGTGAGGAAGGGCTGGTTGACCGAGGCGGTCGGGATCACGGTCAGTCCCCGTCCCCGGAGGTTGTCGACCAGGCTCACGTGGTCGCGCACCGGACCCCCGTGGCTGGGCCGCGGTCGGGTTACCTGCGACGTGGTCGGCGGGGTCGGGTCGGCCTGCTCCACCGTCGGGGTCTCGGCCTGCGGCCTGGGAGCAACGGTGTCCTGCGGCGCCGGCTCGTCCCGTTGCTGCGGGACGTCTGAGTGTGGGATCTGCGGGGTCGGGGCGACGGTGCTCACGTCGGGCGCCGGCTCCCGGTGTGCCTCGGGGATGGTCGTGGCCTGGGGCCGGCGGGTGGCGGTGGAATCGGACCCGCCACAGCCGCCCACCAGTCCGGCGAGGGCGACGAGCGCGACCGCCGCCCCCGCTCGGACCCACGCCGATGTCGATGAACCGTTCGCCGTCATCTTCCCGTCCTTTTGTCGAGTACCGATGCGCCGTGGACGCCGGCGGTCGGGAATCGGTTGCGACCCGGGACCAGAAGTGGTGCTGACACCCCCGGAAGCCGGCGGGCGCCCGGGCCCAGCTCACGTCGACCGTCCCGCGGTGTCGGCCAGGGCGAACGGGTGGACCGGGCCGGACCCCGCGTCGAGGAGCTTCCAGGCGATCGCGGTGATGGTCCACCGGGAGTCGACGATGTCGGCGACCAGGAGGACCGGGCCGTCCGGGATCGCCCGCGGTACCTCGTACGCCCCCCGGACGTTGCGGTACTGCTGCACGCTGTTGTGCATCGCCTTCTGGGGATCGGTGTCGCGCACCTTCGCCACCGCCGCATCGCAGGGCAGCCCGAGGGCGTCGGCCAGGCGTCCGGCGAAGCCGCCCAGCAGGCCCGGGTCGAGCAGGGAGGGCACGAACGTCACCCACGTCGGGAACGGGTCGGGACGCCACCGCCGCCGGATGAGGTCGGCCGCGGCGCCCACCAGGAGATCGTCGAACCGGCCGGTGACCAGCTTGCCCCGGCGGACGAGGTCGCCCCAGCCGCCGTCGGCCCACGCCGACAGGGCCCGGCCGGGGCCCGCCTGGCGGTCGGGGGGAATCCGTCGCCGGTCGGGCAGCTGCCGGCGGGGCTCGATGGTGATATCGGTCGAGCGCAGGTACGACACCGCGTCCCGGAGGGCCGCCGGGGGCAGCGCGGTCGCCAGGCTGGTGCCGGTGCAGACGTCGCACTGCCCGCACGGACCCCCGGCGGGGTCGTCGAGATAGCGGCGCAGGGCCATCATCCGGCAGGTCGTCGAGGACGCGTACTCGCCCATCTGGGCCTGCTCGGTGCGCCGGAGAGCGGTGACCGACGCCACTCGTTCGTGGTCGAAGGTCCACGGCGTCAGCGTCCTGAGCCACCGGGAGCCGTCCCGCTCGATGGCCCCCTCCAACTCGAGCGTCTTCAGCAGGAGGTCGAGCTGCGACTGGCGGACGTTGGCCGCATCCAGGAGCTCGGCCCGCCCGACGGGCTCGGCCCGGGCCTCCAGCAGGTCGACGACCTGGCGGGCGAGGTCGGGCGGGGGGAACGCCGAGCGGATGAAGTGGTCCTGGATGTCGGCGTCCTCCACCCCGCACAGCAGCATCCCGAGCGAATCCTGGAGGGCCCGCCCCGCCCGACCGACCTGCTGGTAGTAGGCGATGGGTGACCCGGGCGACTGGTAGTGGATCACGAAGGCCAGGTCGGGTTTGTCGAAGCCCATGCCCAGCGCCGACGTGGCGACGACCACCTTGACCTCGTTGGCGAGGAGGGCCTGCTCGATGACCGGCCTGCGGTCGACGTCGGTCTCGCCGCTGTACGCGACGGCCGAGATCCCCCGGGATTCGAGCCAGCCGGCGACCCGCTCGGTGTCACGGATGGTGAGGCAGTAGACGATGCCTGTTCCCGGCAGCCGGGGGATCGTCTCCGACAGCCACACCAGGCGCTCCGCCGGGGGACGGATCTCGAGGACGTGGAGGGCCAGGCCCTCCCTCGCCAGCGGCCCCCGCACGGTGACCAGGCCGGCTCCGAGTTGCGCGGCAACGTCGGCCACCACCCGGTCGTTCGCCGTCGCCGTGCAGCACAGCACCGGGGCGCCGGCGGGGAGGAGGTCGACCACCCGCACCAGGCGGCGGTAGTCGGGGCGGAAGTCGTGGCCCCAGTCGGAGATGCAGTGGGCCTCGTCGATCACGAACAACCCGCTCCGGGCGCCCACCTTGGGCAGGACCTCGGCCCGGAACTTCTGGTTGGCGAGCCTCTCGGGCGAGATGAGCAGGATGTCGACGGCACCGTCGTCGATCCGGGCCTCGATCGCGTCCCAGTCCTCACGGTTGGCGCTGTTGATGGTGGCGGCCCGCACCCCCATCCGCTCGGCGGCCTCGATCTGGTTGCGCATCAGGGCGAGGAGCGGGGACACGAGCAGGGTCGGCCCACCGCCCCGGTCCCGGAGCATGCGGGTGGCGATGAAGTAGACGGCGCTCTTGCCCCATCCGGTGCGCTGCACCATCAGCACCCGCTCCCGTTTCCCGACGAGGCGCCGGATCACGTCGAGCTGGTCGGTGCGGAACTCGCTCGCCGGGTCGCCGGTCAGCCGCCGGAGGAGGTCGAGGGCCTCCTCGTCGAGTCCGCCGTCACCCACCGCCGGTCAGGCTATGCGCTCCCCGCGGCCACGGGCGCGGCGATGGCGGTCGCCGGCAGGGCCGCCGCCGCGGGCTCCGACGGCAGGCGGATGGTGACCTCGAGGCCGCCCCCCGGCCGGGGTACCGCCGCCACGTCGCCACCGTGGGCCTGGACCACCGAGCGGACGATCGACAGGCCGAGGCCCACCCCCCGCGCCGAGTCCACCCGGTCGGGAGCCAGCCGGCGGAAGGGCTCGAACAGGCCGGGCACCTCGTCCTGGTGCACCACCGGGCCCGAGCTCGCCACCCGGAGCCGTCCGCCGGGGCCGGTGTGCACCTCCATCCATCCCCCGGGGACGTTGTGGCGGACGGCGTTCTGCACCAGGTTGCCCACCAGCCGTTCGAGAAGGACCCGGCTGCCGGTGACGGGCGCGGGGTCCAACCGGCGTTCCACGCGGAGGCCGGCGGCGGCCGCCTCGCCGGCGGACTGGTCGAGGGCGGTGGTGGCCACCGCGGCCAGGTCGACGGGCTCGTGGGGAAGGTTGCCCTGCTCGCTGCGGGCGAGCACCAGCAGGCCGTCGATGAGCCGTTCGCTGCGGTCGACGGCGTCCCGCAGGGCCACGGCCATGACCCGGAGCTCCTCGGGCGAGGTGTCGGGGTCGGCCAGGGCTACGTCGACCAGGGTCCGCTGGATCGACAACGGGGTGCGCAGCTCGTGGGACGCGTTGGCCACGAACCGGCGCTGGCTCTCGAAGGCCGACTCCAGCCGGCCCAGCATCGCATCGAAGGTGTCCGCCAGCTCCTTGAGCTCGTCCTGGGGGCCCTGGAGGGCGAGCCGCTCGTGGAGGTTGTCCTGCGACAGCCGGCGGGCGGTGGCCGTCACCCTGGTGAGCGGCGCCAGGGCCCGGCCGGCCATGACCCAGCCGAGGCCCACGCTCGCCAGGGCCATCAGCCCGAGGGCCACGATCGACTGCCCGACCAGCTCGTGGAGGGCGTTGTCCCGCAGCTCGGCCTGGTACCGGCGGAGGACGTCCTCGATGGCGATGCCGTCCGGAGTGACGAGCAGCTGGGGGGCCGGTGCGGCGAACTTGAAGATGTCCGCCTTGACGGTCTCGGGGAAGGGCCCGCCGACGCTCACCCCGATCGGCGCCACCTGGCGTTCGAGGCCGCGGGCCACGAGGGCGTAGTTGAGGGTGAGCAGCACCGCCCCCGCGACCAGGAAGAGCCCGCCGTAGATGAGGGTGAGCCGCAGCCGGATGGTGGGCTGGAACCTCACCATCGTGACCCCGTGACCGACCTCATGACACCGGCCTCACCGGATCCGGTACCCGGCGCCGGCGACGGTCTCGACGATCGGTGGGTGGCCGAGCTTGCGGCGGAGCTTCACCATCGTGACCCGCACCGCGTTGGTGAACGGGTCGGCGTGCTCGTCCCAGGCCCGTTCGAGAAGCTCCTCGGCGCTGACGACGGCGCCGTCGGCCGTCAGCAGCACCTCCAGCACCGCCAGCTCCTTGTTGGTGAGGCGCAGGAAGAGCCCGTCCCGCGACGCGACCCGGCGGGCGGGGTCGAGCGTGACCCCCCGGCGCTCGATCACCGGCGGGAGGGCCGGCCGCGACCGGCGGGCCAGGGCCCGGACGCGAGCCACCAGCTCGGTGAAGGCGAAGGGCTTGGGCAGGTAGTCGTCGGCCCCGATGGTGAGCCCGTCGACCCGGTCGTCGATTCCGCCCGACGCCGTCAGCATGAGAATCCGGGGCCCCCCGGCATCGACGCCGGGCGGATGCGTGACCGCCCCGCCGGGGACGGGGCCGGCGCGGACGGGGCCGGCGCGGACGGGGCCGGCGCGGACGGGGCCGGCGCGGACGGGGCCGGCGGAGACGGGGCCGGCCGGGACGAGGGCGCCGGTGACCCGGCGGCACACCTCGTCGCCGTGGACGCCGGGCAGGTCGCGGTCGAGCACCACCACGTCGTAGCGGTTCACGGCGATTCGCTCGAGGGCGGACTCCCCGTCGTGGACGACGTCGACGGCCATGGCCTCCCGGCGCAGGCCGCGTGCGATGGCGTCGGCCAGCACCGCCTCGTCCTCGACCACCAGTACTCGCATCGCCCCTCCATGGTGCGCCCCCGGCCATAACGCTGGCATAACCACCGGGGTTTACGACGTCGATAGGCCCGATTTCGTCCAATGGCCTCGGCCGTGGGCGGCACCCGTCCGCCCGGCCAGGAGGACGTTCCGTGAGACGACACCCGAGGAGCCGGCGCCCACCGGGGCCGACCCCGACCGGGCTGGGGCTCGGCCTGGCCGTGGCCCTGGTCCTGGCTCTGGGTACCGCGGCCTGCGGGGGGTCAGGGGCGGACGCCCAGGTGGCGACGGCCGGCGGAGGTGACTCCGCCACCAAGGACGCGGCCGTCAAGGACGCCAAGGAGACCGACCCCGAGCAGGCGGGACTCGACTTCGCCCGCTGCATGCGCGAGCACGGGGTGGACATGCCGGATCCCCAGTCGGGCGGTGGCGGGTTCATCAAGGTCGGACCGGGCGAGGTCGCGGGCAAGGCGATGCGCGCCGGCGAAGGCCTTCCCGACGACTTCGCCGCCGCCGACGAGGCCTGCCGCCATTTCCTCGAGGACCTCATCCAGGAAGGCGGGCCCCCGATGGACGCCGAGGCCCAGGACAAGGCGCTGCGGTTCGCCCGGTGCATGCGGGAGCACGGCGTCGACATGCCCGACCCCGACTTCTCGGGCGGGCCGGGCGGCGGCGGGCTCCGGATCGAGATCGGAATCGGGGGCATCGATCCCGGGTCCGAGACCTTCCAGGCCGCCCAGGAGGCATGCGGGGAGCTGTTCGGGCCGGGCGGCCCCGGTGGCGCCCGGGCCGGCGTGGTCTCGAGCGGAGGAAAGTCGTGATCCGGCGGGGAAGCGTCGCCGACAGCCCGCCTCCCGTGCTGGACGGCCGGGTCTTCGACGGCCTGGGCGGATGGGACGCGAGGCCCCCGGTGGACCCGACCGGGGACTCCGGCCGGGGCCGGAGGGGGAAAGCGGCCGCTCTGGCGGCGGTGGCCGCCCTCCTGGCCACGGTGGGCGTGGTCGTGGTGACCCGCTCGGGCTACTCGGGTGGGACGGACGGGACGGCGGCCGGGCCCGCCACGGCGACCGCCGAGGTCGTCCGCACCGACCTGGTGGCCCGCACCGAGGTCGACGGCACACTCGGCTACGCCGGCGAGATGAAGGTCCTGAACCAGGTCCAGGGGACGGTGACCGCCCTGCCCCGGCCGGGCACGGTGGTGGAGCGAGGGGGGACGCTCTACTCGGTGGCCAACCGACCCGTCCCCCTCCTCTGCGGCGACCTGCCCGCCTGGCGCCGGATGGCCCAGGACGTCGACGGCGCCGACACCCTCCAGCTCGAGCAGAACCTGGTGGCCCTGGGCCACGCCACCGCGTCGGAGATGCTGGTCGACGGCAAGTTCACGGCCGCCACCACCACCGCGGTGAAGCGCTGGCAGAAGGCCATGGGCGTCGAGGAGACGGGCGTGGTCGAGCCGGGCCAGGCCGTGTTCCTGCCGGGAGCCATCCGGGTGGCCGAAGTGAAGGCCGAGGTGGGCGGAACGGCCCCGCCCGGCAGCCCGGTGCTCTCGGGCACGTCGACCAGCCGGGTGGTCACGGTCGACCTCGACGCCACCCGGCAGGCCCTGGCCACGGTGGGCGAAAAGGTGGAGATCGAGCTCCCCGACGGCCGGACAACGCCGGGAACCATCGCCGAGGTCGGCTCGGTGGCCACCAGCCAGGGCCAGGGAGAGACCGCCCGGCGGGTGATCGCGGTGACGGTGACACCCGACGATCCCGCTGCCACCGGCTCCCTCGACCAGTCCCCGGTGAAGGTCGGGATCGTCAGCGACCGCCGCACGGGCGTGCTGGCCGTGCCGGTGAGCGCGCTGCTGGCCCTGTCGGAAGGCGGCTACGGCGTCCGGGTGCTGGACGACCCCACGACCCGGCCCGACGAGGGGCGGCGGGATGAGGGGCGACCGGATGAAGGGCGACCGGATGAAGGACGAATCGTCGTGGTCACCACCGGCCTGTTCGCCCGGGGCCTGGTCGAGGTCAGCGGGGACGGCGTGGCCGAGGGCGTCGAGGTCGAGGTCCCGGCGTCGTGACGGCGGTCGTGGAGCTGCGGGGGGTGGCCAAGCGCTACCCGGGATCTCCCCCGGTCGAGGTCCTACGGGGCATCGACCTCGACATCGCCGCCGGCGAGCTGGTGGCGGTCGTGGGTCCGTCGGGGTCGGGGAAGTCGACCCTTCTCCACCTGGTCGGCACCCTCGACCGCCCGTCGGACGGAACCGTGCGGGTGGCCGGCCACGACGTCGACCGGATGTCGGACCGGGCCCTGTCGGCCCTCCGGGCCCGCACCATCGGCTTCGTCTTCCAGCAGTTCTTCCTGCTCGACGGCATGAGCGCCCTCGACAACGTGGCCCAGGGCCTGCTCTACCACGGGGTGCCGGGGCGGGAGCGCCGGTGGCAGGCGGCCGCGGCCCTGGCCCGGGTCGGGCTCGGGCACCGCCTCGACCACCGCCCGGCCCAGCTGTCGGGCGGGGAGCGGCAACGGGTGGCCATCGCCCGGGCGGTGGTGGCCCGCCCCGCCCTGGTGCTGGCCGACGAGCCCACGGGCAACCTCGACAGCCGGTCGAGCGACGAGGTGTTCGGCGTCCTGGCGGAGCTCAACGCCGACGGGACGACGGTGGTCGTGATCACCCACGACCGGGAGCGGGCCTCGGCCCTGCCCCGGACGGTGGAGATCCTCGACGGCCGCATCCTCCACTCACGGGCGGTGCGGGTATGACCGCCCGAACCGGGATGGCGACCGGGACGACGAACGGGCCGGCGGCGGCGGCGAACGGCGGCGGACGGGCGGGCGGCGCCGCACCTCGATCCCACCGCGCCGACCCCCGACCGCCTGACGCCCGCCCGGATGGCCCCGGCGGACGTGTTCCGCATCGGGACCGTCGGCCTGCGCACCCGGCCCCTGCGCACCGCCCTGTCCGGGCTCGGGATCGCCCTCGGGATCGCGGCCATGGTGGCGGTGCTGGGCATCTCGGCGTCCAGCCGGGCCGACCTGCTCGACCAGCTCGACCGCCTGGGCACCAACCTGCTCACCGTCACCCCCGGGCGCACGCTGTTCGGCGACGACGCGCCGCTTCCCCCGGAGGCGGTGGGCATGATCGGGCGGATCGGACCGGTGGAGTCGGTGAGCGCCACCGGCAACGTGTCGGCGACCATCCGCCGCACCGACCGCATCCCCGAACAGGAGACCAGCGGGATCTCGGTGACCGCGGCCCGCACCGACCTGCTCGGCGTGCTGGGGGCCACCGTGCGGTCGGGCCGGTTCCTCGACGCCGCCACCGAGCGCTACCCGGCCGTCGTCCTGGGGTCGGTGGCCGCGGAGCGCCTGGGCATCGTCCGGGCCGACCCGTCGGTGCTGGTGTTCGTGGGCGGTGAGTGGTTCACCGTGGTCGGGATCCTCGACCCGGTGCCGCTCGCGCCCGAGGTCGACCGCTCGGCGCTCGTGGGCTTCGGGGTGGCCGAGTCCCTGTTGGGGTTCAGCGGCCACCCGGGCACGATCTACCTCCGTTCGGCCGACGCCGCGGTGGAGGCGGTGCGGGCGGTGCTGCCGGCCACCGCCGACCCGGCCAACCCGGAGGAGGTCCGGGTCAGCCGCCCGTCGGACGCCCTGGCGGCCAAGGCCGCCACCGACGACGCCTTCACCGCCCTGTTCCTCGGGCTGGGTGCGGTCGCCCTGCTCGTCGGGGGGGTGGGGATCGCCAACGTCATGGTGATCTCGGTGCTCGAACGGGGGTCGGAGATCGGGCTGCGGCGGGCGCTCGGGGCCACCAGGGGCCAGGTCCGGCTGCAGTTCCTGTCGGAGTCGCTCCTGTTGTCGGCGCTCGGGGGCCTGGCCGGGGCCGCGCTGGGCGCGGCCGTGACCGCCGCCTACGCCACGTCCCGCTCCTGGACGGTGGTGGTCCCGGTCGTCGCCCTGGGGGCGGCGGTGGGCGCGGCCGTGGTCATCGGGGCCGTGGCCGGCCTCTACCCGGCGATGCGCGCCGCCCGCCTGTCGCCCACCGAGGCCCTCCGCTCGGTGTAACCGGGCGCCTCAGCTCAACGGCCGAGGATGCCCCCGAGGACGCCGGCCGCACCGGCGCCACCGGTCTCGCCCGGCATCATCTGCTTGATCCACGCCGCCAGGGCGCTGGGGTTGCGGGTCTGGGTCATGACCCAGCCGGGGCCGGCGAAGTCGAAAACGAAGCCCTCGCCCGACTTCAAGGTGGCCATGACGCCCGTGGCCACCTTGCGGATCTGGCTCTGGATGCCGGGGTTGAAGGCCACGACGTGGCCGGTGTCGATCGTGACCGACTCGCCGGCGGCGAGCTGGATGGTGTCGAGGGCGCCGTAGCAGGCCAGCATGATCGTTCCCTGCCCGGAGGCGTGGACCAAGAAGCCGCCCTCGCCGCCGAACAGGTTCTTGAACCCACCCCACTTGGTGTCGAGCTCGACGCCGGCCGACGAGGCCAGCCAGCACCCCCGGGTGACCGACATCGGCTGGTCGGACGTGACCCCGGCCACGATGATGTCGCCCGCCAGGTGGTGGGCGACATCAACCCAGCCCCCACCTCCAGGGGCGGTGAAGGTGGTCACGAACAGGCTCTCCCCGCCGAGCACCGACCGCTTGAGGCCCTTCATCAGGCCCCCCTGGGTGCTCGATTCCACAAGGACCCCGTAGGACGTGGCCATCATGGCCCCCGACTCGGCCCGGAGCTTCTCCCCTGGTTCGAGCGAGACGCGGGCGGCGGCAAAGGAAGGACTGTGACGGACCTCGACGTTCATGCCTGAAGGCTAACCCCGACCCATGCGCCAATGATCCGAGCCGGGGCGATCGCGGCACCTGTCGCCGAGGTGGTCGTCCCCTACAGGATGAACAGCACCGAGGCGAGCGGGTTCCAGCACGCCGTCCGGGAAGCCCCCCGGTTGTCGGAGTCGCCCCCGTAGGAAGCCTGCCACTGGTACGCGCCCGGCGTTGCCGCTTGGAACCCCGGAGAGGAGTAGGTGCCGGCGCCGTCGACGGCGACCGTCGTGACGAGGATCGGGCTCGCGCAGTACCGGTCGCCGGGTCCCGAGAGGACGAAGGTCATGGTCCCGTTGGGGTAGTACCCGCTCAGGCTGGCCCGGGCGACGAGCGTTCCACCTGTGGGGGGGAGCGCGGTGACCCTGACGACGTTGCGGGCCTTGGCCACGACGACGCCGGCTGCGGGGGAATCGCACGAGGTCGGGCCGGAGGGGTAGTAGTTGTCGTCGCCGCTGTAGCTGGTGGTCCAGCGGTAGGCGCCGGCCTGGGTGGCCACGACCCGGGAAGAGTTGACCGACGTGCCCCTCACGGCCACGGTGGAGGTGAACATCGGCGTGCCCGCGCAGGCGGGGTCGGTCGGGCCGAAAAGGCGGAATGTGACCGTGCCGGTGGGGGTGTACGTGGAGTTCATCAGGTTCACGTTGGCGAAGATCTTGCTGCCCACGGGCGTGCTCATGGAGGCGGACGTGACCAACCGGAGCGTCGCGCTGGGTCCGGTGGCCGTCGTCAGGGCCAGACCGGCGGCGCTGTCGACGCCCCAGAGCACCGAGCCGAACAGCGCCAGAACTGGAGCGAAGCCGTTGCGACCCCGGTGCCGACGCGGCACCGGTGTGGCGCGCCCGGTCGCCGGGCGAGGTCCGCGGTCGCCAAGCGCGACCGGGAGAGCGGTCGTGATGCATTCCTTGGTGGCCATTTCAGAATCCCATCTGTGGTTGTGGACAGCGCGGGCCGGATGCCGGAGCCTCGTGGAGCAAAACCGCACGAACCTTTGCAATCTGAGAACGTGACCGGTACGGACTGACCGGCGATTATGCGCGGCCGGGATTCGCCCTCTGCGATCGTTGACAGTTTGCGATTGGCGATTCTTTCAGAAACCGGGGTGCAGGGGTGGGATGCCGACTCGAAGGGACTTTGGTGCCGAGTGGTCTCACTTTCTACGAAGAATGTTGCAAATCGCATACACCCATGACTGCATGCCAATTCGGCCTCGGACGCGGCTCGATCGGTGGGATGGGCCGCCCGGCACCGACGTACCGGTACCGACGGTGGCGCACCTGTCTGATGAAAGACCGTCGTTTTCGAGAATGGTCGAGGATCTTTTCATGTGGATCACGACCGGCGCAAACCGTCCAAGACCCGAACTGCTACGACAGGCCGGGCATTTTTCCCCAATCGTCCCGAGCAGCCATTCTGGGCGCGTCTGCGGCTCGTGCGCTTTCCGTCAGTATTGAGTTGGAAGGAGCGCTCGAGCAGGCGTTCGCCGTCTCCTGCAGCGCTGCTCGTTGGTGGCACGAGATAGGCCGTAATTCTATGAAGATCGGCGTGAGGTAATTGATCCCGGGCCGGCAACTCTCATGCGACGCGGTGGCATGCGACAAACCGGGAAGGCCCGGCAACGGGCGCCGATGAGTTCCGTCCGTCCCGGGCGTCGGACCGGGGATGGATCGCTCAGCGGTGCCCGACGGGGGAGAACGACGATGCCCACCATCGCCCTCCGCGACCCGAAACCGGTGACCATCGCCGTAGAATCGCGGGCCATGGCCGTGCGCCCCGAGGTCGTCGCCCGCGATGAGAGCCGGTCGGTGGAGGATCCGGAGCGGTACCGCCGGGAGCTCACCGGCTACTGCTACCGGATGCTCGGGTCGAGCTTCGAGGCCGACGACGCCGTCCAGGAGACGATGGTGCGGGCGTGGAAGGGCATGGACGCCTTCGAAGGCCGCTCGGCGGTGCGCTCGTGGCTTTACCGGATCGCCACCAACGTGTGCCTCGACATGCTCCGGGGCCGCCAGCGCCGGGCGCTGGCGATGGACATGGGGCCGGCGTCGCCGGCCGACTCGTTCACCGGCGCCCAGCGTCCCGAGCACGCGTGGGTCACCCCCATCCCCGACGCCCACGTGCTGCCGGCAGAGTGCGACCCGGGCGAGCTGGCCGCCGAACGCGACAGCATCCGGTTGGCGTTCGTCACCGCTCTCCAGCACCTCCCCGCCCGCCAGCGGGCGGTGCTCATCCTCCGCGAGGTCCTCCGCTGGCAGGCCGGCGAGGTGGCCGAGCTGCTCGACACCACCGTGGCGTCGGTCAACAGCGCCCTCCAGCGGGCCCGGGCCACCCTCGCCGCCCGAAACCTCGACAATCCCGGCGCGCAGGCGTCCACCGAGGTCACGGCCGAGCAGAAGGAGCTCCTCGCCCGCTACGTCGACGCCTTCCAGCGCTACGACATCTCCGCCCTGGTCACCCTCCTCCGCGACGACGCGGTGATGTCGATGCCGCCGTACGACTTCTGGCTGCGAGGCCCGGAGGAGATGAGCAAGTGGTTCCTCGGCAACGGCATCGGGTGCAAGGGCTCCCGCCTGATCTCCGTGGCCGCCAACGGCCAGGCCGCCTACGCGTCCTACAAGCCCGGCCCCGACGGTGGGCTGCACCCGTGGTCGATCCAGGTCATCGAGATCTCAGGTGACCGGATCGTCGGGCACCACAACTTCCTCGACACCGCGGCCCTGTTCCCCGCCTTCGGCCTCCCCGACCACCTGTAGCTGCAAGTCGGCCACCCCGGCCACCAGGCCGGTCACCGCCCGGGCCAGCCCCAGGAACGCGAGCAGCTCCGACAGCTCCCCGCACACGTCGCGCAGCTGCATCGAGCAACCGAGGCGGCGGGCCGCGAGCTGCGTGCGGGCCAGCTCGTCCACCACCGAGAGATCGACGGGGCCGTCGACCACCAGGGGCCACCGGACGACCTCCACCTCCCCGCGCACGAGCACCACCACGGCGGCAGCGTGTGGTCGCAGCACCCAGGTACGACGCCCGCGCCCCCCGAATTCATCGAGACCCCACCGGGTCCGCCGCCGAGGCGATGGGTCAGTGGCGCGGGAGCGGCCCCTGGAGCGCCTCGACGAGGCGTTCGAAGTTGCGTTCCGCCCGGCGGGGATGGACCAGGTCGACGGTGGAGAGCATGGCCAGACGGGCCGGGAGCCGGCCCTCGTCGATGCCGCCGATCGTCACCGGCAGGAGCCGGTAGGTCCCCTCCTGCACGCCGATGCTCTGGGACAGCACGTTCTCGAACGAGCCGATGCCGTCCTCGAGGTACAGGGGCGACAGGACGACCACCGTCCGCTTGGACTGGGTGATCCCCCGCTCGATGCCGACCACCCGATCGACGCCCGGCTGCTCCACGTCGCCGGAGACCGCCAGCCGGAGGCCGGCCTGCTCGAGCCGGGGGACGAGGGTGTCCCACACCCAGGTGGTGTCGGGCTCCCGGTCGACGTAGCTGATGTAGGCGTCGTAGCGGTAGCCGTCGACATCCTTGGCGATTGCCCCCTTCTGGCCCCCCAGCCAGAGGGCGACGGGGAAGTTCTCCTCCAGGTCGGCCTTGAAGACCGGGTGCTGGTTGTGCTGGTCTGCGGTGACGCGCGGCTGGAGGTACTCGAAGAGGTCGAACACCCGGACCAGCCCGTCGTCGCTGGCGATGCCGCCCCGCAGGCCGGCCAGCAGGTGGTGGGTGAACAGGCTGTTGTCGTGCCCGGCGAGGACCCACGACAGCTCGGTCGACCGCGACGAGGCGAGGATCACCCTCCCCCGGCCCGACTGGAGGGCCTCGTAGTAGCGCTCGGGAAGTCCCGGCTTGAGGTCGGGCACGGCGGCGGTCGCGTCCTTGGGCCGGCCGATCCCACCTGCGTGGCAGCAGTCGAAGATGACGACGACCTTGCGGGCGGGGATGGCGGCCAGGCACGCGCCGAACTCGTCGCCCGAGATGGCCGACTCGGCCAGGGCCCGCTCGGAGCCGACGACCGTGTCGACGGGCAGGATGTACTCCCCCTGGTGCTCCCCCGACTCCACCCGGCCCCCGTGGCTGGACAGGTAGACGACGACCGTCGAATCGGCGTCGGCCGAGGTGGCCAGGGACCCGAGGGCATCGAGCATGCCGGCCCGGGTGGCGTCGGCGTCGAGCAGCAGCTTCGTCTGCGCCGGCGGGTACCCACCGGCGGCGGGATCGGTCAGCAGGTCGTAGACGTTGCGGGCATCCTTGACGACGGTCGACGGCAGCCCCTGGACGTTCTGGTAGGCGGCGATGCCGACCACCAGGCCGTGGGCCCCGGCCATGGCCGATGTCATGTCGGCCATGGCCTCCTTGTGGTCGTGCGGGCCCCCTTCAGATCGTGGAGGGCGAATCGGAGGAGACGGATCCGGAGTCCGAGCCGGGCCCGGACCCGAGCGCGGCCCACGTCAGTGGCCCCACTTCCCCGTCGTCTTCGAGGCCCTTGGACCTCTGGAAGTCCTTCACCGCGGCGTCGGTCGCCTCGCCGAAGATCTTGAAGGTGTCCCCCGGCTGCGGGTGACCGGCGGCGTCGAGCAGCTCCTGCAGCCGGCCGACCGCATCGCCGGCCGAACGAAGCTTGAGCAGGGGCCGACCGCCACCGCCGCCACCGCCGCCACCGCCGCCACCGCCGCCACTGACACCGCCGCCACCGCCACCGCCGACGTAGGGCGGGTGACCGAAGCCGTCGATGATCGACATGCTGCGGCGCAGGCGCACCAACTCGTTGCCGGCGTTGCCCTCGAGGGTGATCACGGTGTTGTCGTCGAGCACCTCCTCGACCACGCCCACATGGGCCTGTCCCTCGCCGTCGCCGAAGTCGAAGATGACGATGTCGCCCGGGCTCGGGTTCCGGTCGTAGCGACCGGCGTTGAGGAAGTCGTTGGCCATGAAGGGGACGAAGGCCCAGCCGTGGACCGACGTGGTGGCCACCCCGGGGACGTTGAGCTCGTCGACCGTGCCGAACCCGGCCTCGCCCAGCGCCCGGCTCACGGTCATGGCGCACCACGGGGCGCAGCCGACGCCGTACCAGTGGCTGATGAAGTTGCAGTTCGATCCGGGCGGGTCCTCGCCCAGGCCGAGGTTGTCACGGAGGAACTGCAGAACCGCCTCGGCCGTGGGGATGGCCTTGGACGCCGGTGGCCCCTCCCTCGTCACGGTGACGTCGGGCACACCCGGGACTCCGGCCGAGTCCTTCTCCCCCGGAGGGGAGTCGTCGACTTCGGGCAAACCCGCCCGTTGCGTGGTCTGGCTCATTTCCGCCGCCTCCTTGTCGTGTCTCGGGCATCCCGCCGTCGACGCTTCTCGCCTGGCCCTACGTTTGACCATGCCGGGCCGGTGCGCAAGGGAAATCTGGGCGTGGTCGGCACCTCGGCGGGACGCTCAGCCCGGGGCGTAGGCGCTCACCGTGAACACCGCCCCCTGAGGATCGGCGAGGACCGCGACTCGCGTCGGACCGGCATCGAAGGGCGGGGCCGCGACCGAGCCCCCGACCGCGACCGCGCCGGCGACGACGGCATCGGTGTCGGCCACGGCGAAGGTGACGCTCCAATGGGGCGAGACGTCCTGGCGGACCTGGTCGGGTGTCATCGGAATCATCCAACCGACGGCATCCGAGAACCCCGCGGGGACCCCGGCCTCGGAGTGGCGTGCGCGGAGGTCGGGGTCGAACCGCTCGAGGAACTCGGCGTAGCCCGGCCGGCGCCACATCGTGGCTTCCAGCTCGCCGAAGCTCACGGCGGCGGCCTCCCAGCCGAAGACCGCACGGTAGAAGGCTTCGAACCGTCCACGTCGCGGGTGTTGAGGTCGCTCCAGTTCCACGTGCCGGGCTCGTTCACGAGCTCGGCTCCCTTGTTGGTGCCCGGCTCCCAGACACGGAAGACCGCGCCGGAGGGATCGGAGCAGACGGCCATGCGGCCCGCGTCGCCGACTGCGAACGGCCCCACGAGCACGCGGCCGCCGGCGTCCCCGACCTTGGCCGCGGCGTCGTCGGCCCTGTCGACACAGACGTAGGTGTTCCACACCGGCGCTTGGGCGCCGGCGTCCGCTTCCGACCGGGATCCGACCGCCGCCACGACGCGGCCCCGGAGCCGGGCCACGAAGTAGTGCCCGGCCGAGCCGGGGGGCATGCGGTCCTCGAGCTCCCACCCGAACAGGCTTCCGTAGAAGCCCGCCGCCGCCTCCGGATCGGGCTGGGTCGTGTCGACCCAGCACGGAACGCCCGCCGGGTAGCCGTCTCGCTCGAGCATCCCTGCTCCTCTCCTCGCAGACCGGTGGCGGACCGGTCCAAGGTCCGGACGAAGTATCTGCATCTTCTCCCCGAAACCGGTCACCTGGTGACCGGTTTCCAGGCGCACGATGGTCGGGTGGCTCCGCAGCACCGCGTCGAGCAGGGGGTACAGGACATCCTCCTTGCTTTCGACGTACCGGTTGAGCGACATGGCCGTGAACCCCCACCGCTCCGCGATCCCGCCGCATCGACAGGGCCGCCGCCGGCGCCTTGACTTCAAGCGAACTTGAGCAAATAGGGTGACCCCACCCCGACCCCGAAGGGACCACCATGCGTGACAGCACCACCGGTTTGATCGAGCGCGGCTCGACCAACAGCAGCGGTACCGCGACCGACCGCCAACCGCCCCGGGTGAGCCTCGCTGTCGACGCCCGCGGGCTCGTGAAGCGGTACGGCTCCACCGTCGCACTCGCCGGCATCGACCTGCAGGTGCCCGTGGGGACGGTCACCGCCGTCCTCGGGCCCAACGGAGCGGGCAAGACCACGGCCGTGCGGATTCTCACCACCCTGAGCCGGGCCGACGAGGGCGAGGCGTCGGTGGCGGGCTTCGACGTGCGCACCCAGTCCACCGATGTGCGGCGCCGCATCGGCCTCGCGGCCCAGGACGCCACCGTCGACCACCTGCTCACCGGCCGCGAGAACCTGGTGATGCTGGGCGAGCTGCACCAGCTCGGCCGCCGGGAGGCGGGAACCCGGGCCTCCGGCCTGCTCGACGACTTCTCCCTCTCCGATGCCGCCGACCGGGTGGTGTCCGGCTACTCCGGGGGGATGCGGCGCCGTCTCGACCTGGCCGCCACCCTCATGTCCCGCCCGAGCGTGCTGTTCCTCGACGAGCCGACGACCGGCCTCGACCCCCGGGGCCGCAGCGAGCTGTGGAATGTGATCGACACCCTCGTCGACCGGGGCACCACGGTCGTGCTCACCACCCAGTACCTGGAGGAGGCGGAGCGCCTGGCCGACGACATCGTGGTCATCGACCGGGGCCGGGTGATCGCCCGCGGCGACGCTCGCACGCTCAAGCGCACCGTCGGCGGCGACCAGGTGCAGGTCGTGGTGGCCGACCCCTCCCGGCTCGACGACGCGGCCCGGATCGTCGGCGACGTGACCGGGTTCGACCCCGTGTCCGACGCCTCCACCCGCTCGATCACCGCCCCCACCAACCAGGGCGTGGAGACGGTGGTCCTGGTGGCCGGCGGCCTCGCCGGCGCCGGCATCGCCGTCGACGACCTGAGCCTGCGCCAGCCCACGCTCGACGAGGTGTTCCTCACCCTGACCGGGACACCCGCCCCCGACGAGATCGACGACGACGAGAACGACGACCCGAACCCCGAGGAGGCGTCATGACCGCAACCATCGCCACCAGCCACGTCGAGACCAGTCCGTCCGTGACGACGCGGACGACGTCCACCCGCCGCGTGGCGTCGTCCACGACGCCTGGGTCATCGCCCGGCGGGGCCTCATCCACATGAAGCGCCAGCCCCAGGCCCTGGCCGACGCCACCATCCAGCCGATCATGTTCGTGCTGCTGTTCGCCTACGTGTTCGGCGGCGCCATCGAGGTCCCCGGTGGCGGGAGCTACCGCGAGTTCCTCATGGGCGGGATCTTCGCCCAGACGATCGTCTTCATCGCCATGGGCGTGGGCATGTCGATCGCCTTCGACCGCACCAACAAGGCCGTCGACCGCTTCCGGGCCCTGCCCATCTCCCAGGGAGCCGTGCTCGGCGGACACGCCATCGCCAACCTGGTCAAGTCCCTCCTGCCGATCACGCTCATGTCCCTGTGCGGGCTGCTGATCGGCTGGCGCATCCGGTCGGGCCTGGCCGACGCAGTCGTCGGCTACGCCCTGCTCATCGGCTTCGCCCTGGCCATGATCTGGGTCGGCGTGCTGCTCGGGAGCGTGGTTTCCACCGTCGAGGCGGTGCAGGGGATCGCCTTCGGCGTGATCTTCCCGATCACGTTCATCGCCAGCACGTTCGTGCCGACCGAGTCCATGCCCGGTGTCCTGCGGACGATCGCCGAGTGGAACCCGGTCACCACCCTGTCCAACGCGGCCCGCATCCAGTTCGGCAATCCGATCGCCGCTCCGGCGCCGGGCGACCCGTGGTCGATCGCCCACCCGCTCGCCTACTCGGTCATCTGGATCGTGGTCATCGTGCTCGTCTGCGCCCCCCTGGCCATGCGGGCCTACCGCCGGTCGATCGCCGACTGAGGTGGGGGCGTCGGCCGCCGGACGCGGGCCGGGGATCCGACGTAGAAAGGCAGGGTGAGCGCCGTCGCCGCCGGAGCAGGCACTCGTCGCAGGGGCTCGGCGTGACGGCGACGGCGGCTGCGGCGTGAGCGCGGCCGGCGCGCTGAGCGAGCTGCAGGCCGGCCGGGCCGGCGGCGAGTTCGTGGCGGAGCTGCAACGGACGATCCGGGCTGTCGCGACGGCCCGGAACTTCCCCCCGCCGGAAGGGCACCGCGGATGGGATGCCGAGGCCGTCTGGTCGACCGCCTCCGAGTTCATGGGCGACGCCCAGACGCCCCGCCGCCTCATCGACCTGGCGGTCCACTGCGCCACCGGTCACGCGCTGCGGGCCCGCCTGCAGGGCACGGTCCGCAACTTCCTGGCCGACCTGGGGCGCCGGACGCCGATCGGCAAGCTCGTGGTGCGCATCAACGACGTGCTTCGGGGCGAGGACGGGTTCGTCCTGGTCGACGGCCGCTGGGCCCGGGAGGCCGGTCCGCAGCAGGCCGGCGTCGACGACCCGGAGGCCCTGGGACGGGCCATCGCGGGGATGACGATCGTGGTGCCCGCCTGGGGTCACGACGCCCACCGGACGGCACCGGTGGCCGACCGGGACACGATCGTGGCCCTCTGTGCCTCCCTGCTCGACGCCGCCGGTGGCTCGCTGACCCCCCGCGCCCTGGCCCGGGCGGTGGGTGGTCGCCTCGGGCTGGGGCAGGCGCCGCTGTCGCTCGACGTGGTGGCGTTCGATGGGCCAGGCGGGGCGGGCGGGGCGGGTGGGGCGGGTGGGGCCCTCGCCGACAACACCGCGGGGGAGGCGTTGCGGCGGCAGCGGGCGGCCGAGGTCCTCGGCCGGCTCAACGACCGGGAGCGTCTCACCGTGGCCCATCCCGAGCTGACGGTCCGCCAGCTGGCCCCCGTCGTGGGGGTGAGCCCATCGCAGTGCCACGTCATCCGCAGCCGGGCGGCGGAGGTCATCCGCATCGAGCTGGTCGACGACGACGACGCGGAGAACATCGCCCTGCTGGTGATGGAGCTCGGCCGGCGCTGGGCGGACCGGATCCTGCTCGGATTTGCCGCGGGGAGTCCGGACAGCGACGCCGGGTCCACCGTAGTGATCGCGCGATGAGCGTGTCCGGACCGGTGCACCCCCTCGACGTCGACCTCGCCGACCTGGTCGACGGGGTGCTCGACGACGCCCGGGCGGCCGAGCTGGAGGCCCACGTCACCTTCTGCCTGGCCTGCCTGGTCAAGCTCGACCGGCTCCGGGGTGCGGGTCCCGCCTTCTCCATCCTCGACCGGCCGTTGGCGTCGCCCGCCTTCGTCGTACCGCTCGGTGACGATGACGACCATGAGCCCGCCATCGGCGACGTCTGGCTGGCGGGCGACGACGAGTACCTGCTCGTCCTCGTCGTCGGTGTGGACGACGTGGACGACGAGCGGGTCTCCGTCGCCCCCGCCACCTTCGACGTCGAGGCGGCCGACGAGCAGACGCTGGTTGTCGACGGGCTCGGCGGGCTGGCCATCCACCCCCGGTTGGCAACCGACGTCGCTCGATCCGCCCTCCGCCGGAAGGTTGGGCGGGCGGAGGTGGATGGCGGTCACCGGGGTACGGCCGTCGTCGACGCCAGTGACCCGAGGTTGGAGATCCGTGAGCTCCTCGCCGACCGGCTGGGGTCGATCGACACCCGGCCCCCCGACGGGCCGTCGTTCCGTCCCGGGCGGGTCGGGTCGGCGCTGATAGACGACCTGCGCGACCTCCGAGGCGACGCGTGCGCCGTCCGTCCCCTCGCCGACTGGGGCGACGTCCTGCTCGCCCATCGGGCGGGGTGGGAGCCGATCGCCACCATCGACGAGGTGGGGATCGTCCTCGTCGTCCTCGACACGCCCCACGGGCTGGCCGACGACACCGACTTCGACGTCGCCCGGTCCGTCCTCACCCGCTTCAACTGCACTGCGCTGGTCGTGCTCGCTGGCGGCGTCAGCGACCTGGCCGACGTCTTCGACTCGTCGTCGCTGAACTACGGCATCGACGCCCCGTCCGGCCGCCACACCCCGCCCCGTCCCCTGATCTCCGGTCTGAGCCCGTACGACGCCGTCGCCAAGTACCTCGACCAGACCACGGGCGTCCGGGCCTCCGACCTGCCCACCCGCGGCCCGGTCTCCCGGGTCGACGTGGGCGACATCCTCCGGGAGTCGGCCGCCGCCGCCCTCGGCGACGCGGTCCGCCAGGGCGCCCGGTTCAAGATCGCCCCCAAGCGCCGGGGCTACGAGTCCCTGGCCGACGCCGGCGAAGGGTTCGAAGCCGCGCTCGCCCGGGCGTTCGGGGCGGGGCCGGTGGTGGACGACCTCCTGGGCCTGGTCCCGAGGAGCGGTGGGTGATCCGCCACATCGCGCTGGAGAACTGGCGGGCCTATCGCAGCCTCGACGTCGACGTCCTGCCCGGGACGACGTTCATGGTGGCGCCCAACGGCGTCGGCAAGAGCTCGCTCCTGGAGGCGGTCCGGTGGGTGCTGGCCGCGGGCACGGTCGACCACCGGGCGTCGATGATCCGCCAGGGCCACCAGGAGGCGACGGCGTCGGTCACGCTCGACGTGACGGGGGGCGTCCTCGAGATGACCCGCTCGCTGCGGGCCAAGGGGAGCCGGCTGACCGCTTCCACCGGCGCCACGTTCGACGGCCGGCCGGTGGACGAGGCGGAGGCGGTGCGGCTGCTGGAGGAGTCGTGGTCAGCCGACCCCCGGTTCGTGTCCCGCACCGCGTTCCTCACCGAGGACCTCCGGCGCGACGCCGAGGAGCCCAACCTGCGCACCCACCTGTGCCGGGCCTACTCCCTCGATGACCTCCAACGGGCCGTCGCCGACATCGAACCGGTGCTGAGCCAGTTGTCGCGCGGCCTGAAGGCGTCCCGCTCCGAGCTGTCGGGGACGGAGGAGCAGCTGCGCCGGGCCCGGGTGGAGCTGGCGGCCGTGGGCCTGCGGGTGTCGGCCGCGGCCGAGGCGGTCGAGGGCGCCCGGGTGGTCCACGCCGAGGCCCGGGCTGCGCTCGACCAGGCCCGGACGGCCGCATCGCAACGGGCGGCGGCGGCCGAGTGGCGCGAACGCGAAGAACGCCTTCGGGACGAGGCCACCACGACCGGCCTCGTCCCGAAGGCGGACGGTCCCCCGGGCGCTCGGCCTCGGCCGCTGGCGGCGACGCTCTCGGCACTGGAGGACGAGCTCGGCGCCCAGGTCGAGTCGCTCCGCCGCCAGCAGGCGGTGCTGCGGGCCCGGCTGGAGGCGGCGGAGTCGTCCCTCGCCGCCCTCGCCGAGGCGGGCGCCACCTGCCCGGTGTGCCTCCGCGAGCTCGACGACGACAGCCGGGAACGGGCCGAGCACCTCCATCGCACCGCGGTCGAGGTGGCGGGCGCCGTCCTGGCCGACCTGGACGACCCCACGCCCTCGCTCACGCTGGCCTCGGTGCGGACGCTGGCCCGCCGGGCGTCCGCCCTGGGGGCACCGCCGGAGGAGCCGGTGGCCGGCTCGCCATCGGATGAGCTCGTCGCCGCGGAGAGCGAGGCGCTCTTGTTGCTGGAGACCGCGGCCGGGGGCCTGCGGGAGGCGCAGCTCCAGGAGCAGGCGGCGGCCGCGAGCGTCGAGTCCATCCGCGCCGACCTGGAGGCGGCCGGCGCCCTCACCGAGCAGTACCGGGCCGAGGCGCTGCTGGAGGCGGCCAAGTCCGCCCTCAACCAGACGATCACCACCGTGCTCGGCCGCCAGCTGGAGCCGGTGGCGGCGGAGGTCAACCGGCGCTGGGAGGCGGTGTTCCCCGACCGGCCCAACCTGCACGTGATGCCCGACGGCCAGATGTCGCGGGTGATCGACGGCGACCAGCTCGAGTTCGGGGCGTTCAGCGCCGGCGAGCAGACCGTCGCCAAGCTGATGATGCGCCTCACCACCCTGCTGGCCACCACGACGGTGCCGTTCTGCTGGGTCGACGAGCCCCTCGAGCACCTCGACCCCGTGTCCCGCCAGCTGGTCGGCAGCACCCTGGCCCACTTGAGCGCCGCCGGCGGCCTGGAACAGATCTTCGTGACCACGTACGAGGAACCCCTCGCCCGCCGCCTGGCCGAGCTCCAACCCGACCGCGTCCGGGTCCAGTACCTCCGCACCGAACCGTCCCGCTGAGACCGGCGGCACTGCGGACTCGATCACCCGGAGGGACGTGATCGCGGTCACGCGGACCGGTTTCGCATCCCTCCCGGTGATCCAGTCAGACAGGTGGGCCCCGGGCGGCGGGCCGCTAGGTCAGGCGGGCCGTCCCGCCGAGGCCGGCGGCGCTGCGGACTCGATCACCCGGAGGGACGTGATCGCGGCCTCGCGGACCGGTTTCGCATCCCTCCCGGTGATCCGAATCGGCCCGACGGTCAGACAGCGGGGCCCCGAGCGGTGGGCCGCGAGGTCAGGACGAGCCGGAGCGCCTCGGGGTCCGGATCGTCGATGACGACGATGCGGTCGGTGTCGTCGTCGTGGCCGAGGAAGGCCTGGTGCAGCCGGACGGCGAGAACGGCTCGCTGGGTCGCGTTGGCCGGGGCCGCGCCCGGGGGCAGGAGGTCGGCCCGTTCACGGACGAACGTGGCCGCGGCCCGCACGGCTTCGAGCTCGATCTGGTCGATCTGGCGGGGGAAGTCGAACCGCCAGCGTCGTGCCCGCCGGCCGATGGCGGCCTGGTCCTCGTCGTCGATCTCGACCCCGGCTGCGGGGAACACCCGGCAGTCGTAGGTGCGACACGTCCTCGGCCGATGCTCGTAGATGGAGCACCGGTCGTCGACGAGCATCGGGCAGTGCCCGTTGGCGTCGTAGCCGAGCACGACGTGGCCGGGTGGCATGCGGGGAGCCGGGAAGAGCAGCTCGCCGGGGATGTGGGCGAGCACGTCGCTCTCATCCGGCTCGATGTGGACGAACTGCGACGACGTGCAGCAGGCGGTACAGCCGTCGCACGGAACGTCGGACTCGCCGTCACCCCGCAGCGCCCGCTGCATGCCGGCCAACCAATCGGAGAACGCCCCGGCCGAGAGCGGCGCCTCGTCCGACACTGCCGTCCTACAGGGCTTCGACGGTTCCCAGTACGGGCGCCGTCTGAGGTTCGGGCGGCGGGGCAAACGCCATGCGGTCGAGGAAGAGGTGGACGATAGGGCCGACGGTGACGGCGAAGACGACGGTGCCGATCCCGACCGAGCCACCGAGCGCGAATCCGATGGCGAGGGCGCTGATCTCGATGGCCGTGCGCACCGCCCGCACCGACCGCCCGCGCCGGGCGAGGGCGGTCATCAGGCCGTCCCGCGGGCCGGGGCCGAGGCCGGCACCGATGTAGAGGCCCGAGCCCGGCCCGAAGAGCACGATTCCGAGGACGAGGAGGCCGACCCGCCCGGCCATCGAGCCCGGCGTGTCGAGCACGGCGATGGTGGCGTCGATGACCACACCGACGATCACCGCGTTGGCGACCGTGCCGATGCCGACCCGCTCCCGCAGAGGGATCCAGAGGAGGAGGACGACCACCCCGACGATGATCGAAGCCGTGCCCATCGCCAGGCCGGTGTGCTCGGCGACACCCTGGTGCAGGACGTCCCACGGCGGCAGGCCCAGGTCGGCCTGCACCATGCAGGCGATGGCGACGCCGAAGAGCACCAGTCCGGCCAGCAGCCGAGGCAGCCGCCGCCACAACTCGGCCCGGGGCGGCAACGGAAGCATCCGGTCAGGCTACGCGTGCCCCGCCATCATTTACGCCGGTTTTCGGCACCCGGTCGACCAGGAACGCGGTGGACGAAAGCCCTCCATCGCTGATGGCGGGTGCGTGGGCGGGGTCCGAGCGACGGCAACGGCCTTCCCGAGCGAGGTTCAGATCGGTCGTTTCTGGTCGCGCCGCAGGAGCGCCGATACCCGCTGATGCGACACCCCGAAGATGGCGGCGATTGCCGGCAGCGTGGCCCCTTCGAGCCGGAGGCCGCGGGCCACGGCACGTCGGAGGTTCCCGCTGGCATCCATGAGCCGGCGAAGAATCCTGGCCACCAGCTCCAGCGCACCCGGTCGTTGCTCCCGGGCGAGGAGATCGGCCCACGACCTGCCCTTCGCCCGGCCGGCGCGCAGCTGGCTGATGCGACGGGCGAGGAGACGCTCCTCCTGCGCCCCTTCCTGGAAGGCGGTGCCGAGGTCGTCGAGGGCAGCGAGCTCCTCGTCCCGCCCGTCCACCGCTGCGGGCACCACCGTCTCGGCCATCGGTCCTCCTCCTGGGTTGGGCGGAATGTGCCCTGGGTAACACCTACCCTGCAACCAGGGGTTGCACAAACGGCTGCGGGGACGAACGATCTTGCCGGGCGATACACCGATCGGGGTTGAGAGTGGCGCACGCGGACCCTCGCTCCTGTGGGAAGGCTCGTTCCCCCCGGCGGCGGTCTCCACCCGCCAGTGCCGCATCGCCGTCACCATGCGCTGGAGGTAGCGGGCGTCGCGCCCCACGTGATCGCCGACACCATGGTGGTGCTCAGCGAACTCGTCGGCAACGCCGTGCGCCACGCCCGGACGGAGTTCAGCGTCTCGGTTACCTGGGAGGCGGACAGGCTGCGCGTGGAGGTGGGCGACAGCGACACCCGCCCTCCCGCCCTGCTCGGCTTGGATTCCGCGTCGACCAGCGGGCGGGGCCTGCACATCGTCGCCGCCATCGCCGACGATTGGGGGTGGCAGACAGCGACGAATGCCCAGGGCATGTCGGGGAAGCGAGTGTGGGCCGAACTTGCGTGCGAAAGGCCACGAGCAGAACAGGGCTGAGCGCCGGCGGTTGCCCGTTGCGCTCACCGCGTCCGGCAGCGGTGATCGACCGGGCCGGCGGTGAGCTCGGCGAGCGAGGAACCGCTCGAGCGTGCCTCGGCTTCGACATCGGCTGGATCGCGCGCCACCAGCCCGGCAAGGTGCTCGATATGCAGGGCGTGATCTCCTCGAGGCGCCAAAACGACGTGACAAATTCGCATGTTTTCGCGCATGCTCAGAGTTCAGAGCCTCTTGCCCATTATGATTCGTGAGATTTGCGACGAACCACCAGGTCGATGCCTCAGTCCCTATTCGCCGACGTCCAGCGACTCATGACGTCGGGTAAAGTCCTCATCATTACCGAGCAGGAGGTTCTACAACCCACATGGCCAAGACCGTCATAGTCCGCTCGATCTGCGATCGCTGCCAAGCCGAGGGCCTTGGAGACGTAGAGAGCGCCGAGGAAACCAGCTTCTCTTACGACGGCTATTCGTATGCCTTGGACCTTTGTGGCCCCCACGCCGTGGATTTTCATAACACCATCCAATCCATAATCGCCTGGTCCAGTGATCGTTCACGTGTACCCGAGGGCCGAGGCCGACGCAGCGGTACACCATCGGCGAAAGTTGCCGAGTCCGGCAGAGGCCCGGCCCGTCGAGACAAGGAGCAGATCGGCGCTATTCGCGACTGGGCGAATGCCAATGGCTACAAGGTGAGTAGCCGCGGGCGCATTCCGGCCGAGGTCGAGACCGCCTACAACGCAGCGCACTAGAGCGACAAGGGCGCTCCCTTTCTCTCGGGGATCTGGGACAGCGCACCCGTTGCGGTGCATCGCCGTGGCGGCCACCATGGCCGCATGCACCAGGCCATTCGCGCCGTGGGAGCCAGCGGACGAAGGCGGTCCCGAGACGACGCGGGGTCCAAATCACCCACGCCGCGCGCGCACCGACCCGCTCCGAACTACAGGCCTTCCTCAGCGACAAATGACCCCCGAGACGGCCGGCGGCGCCATTTCGCTGTCTCACCCTCTCGTTGACGGTTCACAACTAATCTCACGGTTGTCTTGATCTAGAGGCCGTCCGGCCGAAGGGCATTGTGCCCTCCGTCTCAGTTGGAGCACGGGCGCGCAGCGGTGGCGAGCACCGTCCTCGAGTGCCCAAGTAGGCTGCCGCCACAGCCCGGCTCGGACGTCGGCCAACAAGCTCGACATCTCGCGGACGGCCTCGGTGGGAGGTGCTCGTGTCACGGTGTAGGCCGTACTTCGTTCGTTGTGGACCCATGTACGAACATTCGCCGTTCGACTCTTCGACAGGCGGATGGACGCTCCCGAAACCAAGGAGCCGATTGGCGTCCGAATGACTCGAGCCTCCTTCAGAAACCGGACGGTCGAGTCGCAATGGCATCGACTCACGGGTTCGGGAATGTCAATCCGTTCGGGCGCTTTGACGCGCCGCCCGACCAGGGGTCCCAGAGGCCTGGCCGCTCTCTTGATGATTGCCCTCATCACCTCTCTTGTAGGAATGCTGGCGCCGGCCGCGCACGCCGATTTCGTCACCGGTGGGGTCGGCGCCTACAACGGCAGCATCAACCGGTCCGCCTGGGCCAGCCGTCTCGCAGGAACCTCGGATCCGTACATGTCGCCGCTCGCAATCGACCCGTCGGCCCCGATCCTCGGCCCGCAGCAGTTCCTGACCACCGCCACTGGCACCGTGGCGACCGTGGGCGACGCCTTGTCGCTCGGCTTCGGATCCTCGGGCGTGACCGCGAACTACACCTTGTCGACGCTGACCAACGGCGCCGTCAGCCCAAACCCCAACCGGCTCTTCGGCCCCAACAGTAACGCTTTCCTTGAGCCTGATCCTCCCGTTGGGTCCGCCAAGATCAACCAGTCGGGCTCTCCCGGCGCGTCGGTGATCGGCACGGTGGCGTTGAACAAGCCCGTCACCAAGCCGCTCCTCCACGTGATGAACCTCGACAGCACGACCCTGACCGTTTCCGGAACGAGCACGACGGGCGACCCGATCTACCTCGTCCCGGTCGTCAGGAACATCGAAATGGAGATCACCGGCAACACGCTCAACTCCGGGGGAGGGGCCCCATCCCAGCTAGGTTGCGAGGCCGACGACGGAACGAACCCGAGTGGCGCGTGCGGTTCGATCATGCTGACCTCGGCGACGGGCCTGATTCAGGACTTCACCCTGCAGAACACGGCCGCGCCCGGCAATGACGGTTGGGGCTGGACGTTGTCGTTCCCTACCGCGCCGGTGACGGCCGCATTTGCACCGGTCAATTTCGTACCCGGCGGAACATCGGTGCTCACCCTTTCGATCGTGTACCCGGCTGCCGCTGGCTCAGCCCCGCTCGACCCACTGGGGTTCACGACCACCCTCCCCGCAGGAGTCACCCTCGCCAACGGCGCTGCCACCGACAACGGCAACTGCGGGCCGCTGACGGTGACCGACGGTGCTGACAACCCCCTCGCTGCCGGGCTCGGCAGCGTCAAGGCCGGCTCCATCAGCGTCGCCGACGGGGCGACCTGCACGATCAGCGTGACCGTCACCGCCGCCACCGCCGGTACGTACTCGCTGACTCCGGCCGGCACGACGACGACCGTCGGGAACTTGGTCTCCGAGACCACCGCCACCCTCTTCGTCACCGCGGCCGGAAACCCGGTCGCGTGCGCGGGCGGCCCCGGCCACCACGTCGAGTTTCGACTGTCCGCCAGCCAGTTGGCGAGCATGGCCCAGAACGACGCTCTATTCGCCGCTTCCGTCGGGAATGCCTCCGTCGCAGCCCGAGCCTTCGACGACGGTCGGCCGGTCGTCAACTACGTCGACACAGGCGGCACCCCCGCCGGACCGCCGCCACCCACGCCCGTCGACAGTGCGGTGCTGCTCCTCACCACCAAGGGAACCTTCGGCCCCGCTGGTGACGGGTTCTTCGGCATGCGGTCGACCGGACTCATGGACATACAGACCTCGGGCACGTACACGTTCGCCGTGGCCCACGACGACGGCTTCCGGCTGAAGATCGGGACGCCCCTCGCGGTCGTGGCTGAGGACCCGCAGTCTGCCCCCCAGACGACCGCTTCGGTGACCTTCGCTGTCGCCGGTTGCTACCCCTATCAGCTCGACCTGTACAACGACGGTGGAGGGGGTGGCGTCGACCTCCGGGCCTCCGGGCCGGGCATCACCGCCAACAGCCTGGTGGGCGAGCTGGGTGGGATCCCGGTGATCCAGGGGGCACCGCGGGTTCCCGCCACGATCTCGGGCACCCCGCCGACCGCCATTGTCGGGACCCCCTACACCTACACCTATCCGACAACCAACGCCACCGGTTGCACCCTCACCGGCTCGCTACCCGCCGGCCTCACCTTCGACGTCGTCACTTGCACCATCTCGGGCACGCCAACCGCTTCGGGCGCATTCCCGATCTCGGTCGTGGCCAACGGCGCCGACGGTGACTCCGCCCCCGAGAACGACACCCTGGTGTCCAACCCGCCGCCGGCCACCATCGCCGGCACGCCACCCACGGCCGTGACCGGGAGCCCGTACACCTTCAGCTACACCACCACTAACGCCACCGGCTGCACCCTGACGGGAGCGCTGCCCACCGGACTCACCTTCGACACGACCACCTGCACCATCTCGGGGACGCCCACGTCGACCGGCTCGTTCCCGATCACGGTGGTGGCCACGGGCGCCGGGGGCAACTCCGCCCCCAAGAACGACACCCTGGTGTCCAACCCGCCGCCGACCACGACAACGACCACGACGGTCCCGCCGACGACCACGACGGTCCCGCCGACGACCACCACGGTCCCGCCGACGACCACCACGGTCCCGCCGACGACCACCACGGTCCCGCCGACGACCACCACGGTCCCGCCGACGACCACCACGGTCCCGCCGACGACCACGACGGTTCCGCCGACGACCACCACGGTCCCGACGACGACGACCACGGTCCCGACGACGACGACCACGGTCCCGCCGACGACCACGACGGTTCCGCCGACGACCACCACGGTCCCGACGACGACGACCACGGTCCCGACGACGACGACCACGGTCCCGCCGACGACGACCACGGTCCCGCCGACGACGACGACTATCCCGACGACGACCACCACGGTCCCGCCGACGACCACCACGGTCCCGCCGACGACCACGACGACGGTTCCGACAACGACGACCACCACGACGACGACGACCACCATCCCGCCGACGACCACTGCTCCGCCGACAACGACAACCACAACGACGGTCCCGACCACGACCACCGTCCCGACGACGACGACCACGGTCCCGCCGACGACGACGACTGTTCCGCCGACGACCACCATCCCGCCGACGACGACGACCACCACCACCATCCCGCCGACGACCACGGTTCCGCCGACGACATCCACGACGACGGTCCCGACGACGACCACCATCCCGACGACGACCGTTCCGCCAACGACAACCACGACGACGATCCCGCCGACGACGACCACTGTTCCGCCGACGACGACCACAACGACGGTGCCGACCACGACCACCATCCCGACCACGACGACCTCGGTCCCGCCGACGACCACGGTCCCGCCCTCGACGACCGTCCCGCCGACGACCACGGTCCCGCCGACGACCACGGTCCCGCCCTCGACCACCGTCCCGCCCTCGACCACCGTCCCGCCCTCGACCACCGTCCCGCCCTCGACCACCGTCCCGCCCTCGACCACCGTCCCGCCCTCGACCACCGTCCCGCCCTCGACCACCGTCCCGCCCTCGACCACCGTCCCGCCCTCGACCACGGTCCCGCCGACGACCACGGTCCCGCCCTCGACGACCGTCCCGCCCTCGACGACCATCCCGCCCTCGACGACCATCCCGCCCTCGACGACCATCCCGCCCTCGACGACCACGGTCCCGCCGCCGACGACGACCATCCCGCCCTCGACGACCATCCCGCCCTCGACGACCACGGTCCCGCCGCCGACGACGACCGCGGTCCCGACGACGACCGCGGTCCCGACGACGACCACGGTCCCGACGACGACCACGGTCCCGACGACGACCACGGTCCCGACGACGACCACGGTCCCGCCCTCGACGACCCCTATCCCGCCGGCGACCACGGACGGGACGTTGAACACTTTCTTTGTTGCGGCGGCTGCTGCTATCCCACCGGAGACGCCCGCTGCCCCGGCGACGACATCCACGGTTCCAGCGACCACCACATCGATGCCCTCGCCTTCGTCCGTGCGGGCCGGCCCGAATGGTGGCTCCGCCGGTTCCGATCGGCAGGGCGGCGAGCGCGAACCGGAAGGCCGGAACGGTTTGGCGGGCTACGTCCCGGCCGCCCACGCCGAGGACATCCTCGCTCTGGAAGTCTCGGCGTTTGCCGTCTTGGCCCTGCTCGCAGCCGCCCGGCGTAAGCAGATTCCGACACTTTGGCCGGGTAGCGCTGCCGGTGGCCACAGGAGCCGGGGTCAGAGCGACCTCGGCTCGCCCGGCGGCACACGAGCCGGGGGGGCAGCGCCGGGGTCGGTATCGGAGGGTGGGGCTTCGGCGACACCTGACTCGGTCGTGGCTGGTGTGGGCGGAGAGCTGGCAGCGACAGTCGGATCAGAGCGTGCGGCCGATGGGGACCAGACATCCGGATCGGGAGGAAGTGGGCCGGCGGGCGGCGGTCCCCACAACGGGCCGGCCGGAGAAGGTGGTAGTCCTGCGACATCCGGCTTCGCCGCAGGCGAGTCGGCAAGCGGGGTCGCCGGCGCGTCAAGTGAGGCCGGCGCGCCGCCCGGTGCCGGGACCGCCGCTGGAGCGACAGACGGGTCGTCGCCTGGTGGGGCTGCCGGTGGTCACCAGAGCGGGATAGGCAGCGCGGGAAGCTGGGGCGGTGAGGCTTCGGCTGGCTTGGCCGTGCTCGGGGCCGCCAGAGCGTCCCGGAAGTCAAGGGACGAGGACGAGGACACATCGACGCCCGACGAGGAGTCCGCCGAGCAAGGCGAGCTCGTCACAACCGGGGTGGGGAGCGCCGACGAGGGCTTGGCCCCCGGGTTCGTCGAGGAGGACTCGGACTTCGGGTTGCTGGCGGCCGTCGAACGGGGCGACCGATCCTCGACATGGCGTTCGCCGGGGACGCGCGCCCTCGACCGCCTGAGCCTTACGCTGCCGGCCCGGATCGCTCCCCGATCGCCGCTCGTGGCCCGGATCCTCAACGACGCCGGCTACCTGCGGGCAATGCTGGGGACGGTCTCGGTGCTGTTACCCGTCCTCGGTGCCGTGCTCGGCATCCTGGCGGTTCGCGACGTCGGCGGCGAGGCGCTGCCACCTGCGCTCGGGCTGGCGGTGGCGCTGGCCGTGCTCGGCGTCTTCGACGCCCTGGCCGGACTGGTCGGCGTGCTCGTGTTCGTCGCCGCCGTCGTGGTGTCGGGAGGCGTCTCGTCGCCGGACGACGCCCGAACCCTGCTCGGCCTGGCCACGCTGTGGTTCGCTGCCCCGATCATCGCTGGCACCGCCCGGCCGCTCCGGCGACCTCCGACCATGAGCCTGCAAGAGCACTGGGAGCGCAGCGCCGACCTCGTGATCGCCTCGCTCATAGGCGCCTGGGCGGTCCAGACGATGGTGCTTGGGTTGCCCGGCCTGGCGGGGCTGGACCTGCCCATCGCCGAGCACGCGAACTCCATCGCGTTGGCGGTGCTGGGGGCGCTGGTCGTCCGCATGGTCGTCGAGACCGTCGCCGCCCACTGGTTCCCGATGCGGCTCTCCCGGGTGCAGCCGGCCGACCTCGAGGAGCCCGGGGCCGGCCAGCGGGTTTCGGCCAACTTCGCGATCACGGGCGTCTTCGTGTTCGTGGCCATCGCCTACCTGGGCTCCTGCTGGCAGCTGTACCTCGGCGGCGCCCTCTTCCTTCTGCCGAACATCATCGCCCTCTTCGCCGACCGGCTTCCGAACTCTCCCCGCCTGCACGCCGTCATCCCGAGCGGCATCGTCGAAACGGTTCTGATGCTCGTCGTCGGCGCCGTCGTGGCAGCCATCGTGCTCAGCCACTTGGCGGATGGCCGCGAAGCCATCAGGAATTCGTTCGTTCTCCTGTCTCTCCCCGGGCTGGCCCTCTCCTTGCTCGGACACTTCGGCCGCGACGGCCCCAACCGCGGTCCGGGATTGCGCCAGCCTCTCCTCGGCATCCCGCTCCTCTGCTTCGGGGTGCTCCTCGTCCTCGGCGTCATCCAGATATGAGTGGCTTGCGGCTGGACTAAGAGCAGAAGCGACCCCGCTGGGGTCGCTTCGATGTTCCTCACGACTTCCCTACAACGCCCCGGCCATCAAGAAAGGCAAGCGCCCGTGGCGAGCCCGTCGTCGTCACCAGGCCAGGCGCCGCAGGCCAAAAGTCTCAAGCGCGAGAGGCTGAACCTCTCCTTGAGGTGACGGGTCGCGAGCCCAACGTTCACGCTGACCGTCTACCAGCTCGTCTGCCGGGTATGCAGGCTGACGCGGCGGCGATGTTGAATCAAACCGCGTTTGGTCAGAGCGACGAACTGCCTGGAGTGGACGCTGGCTTCGGCCCGTCCAGCCTTGAAATCCCCAGGTAAGTTATCAAGCTTCAGTGCCCCATCGTTGAGATGGGTTCTGGCGCACCCAAGCAACCCTGAAATACCAGGCACGTAACTCAAGGTTCGATGATGTAACCTTGATTTGTGCAGATCGACAAGTTCAGGGAGTCACCCACAGGCAGTCTCGTACCGATCACGGTCGAAGAAGGTGGGCGCGAGGTTCACCACTTCGCGTTCGCTCCGAATCCCCTTCCCAAGGACCTTCAGCTCGGGGCGGCGACCTGGGGCGCAGCAATCGACGCCGGACACCATCTTGGCCGCCTGGATGCGATCGCGAAGGAACTCCTGCCAAATCCGATGCTCGTCGCGCGGCCGACGATCCGCCGTGAGGCAGTCAGCACCTCGGCGATCGAGGGGACGTTCGCTCCCGCGGCCGAGGTTTTGAGCTCTGAGATCGATGAGGACCTGCCTCGGAGCACCGCTGTCGTCGAGGTGCTCAACTTCATCCGAGCGACCGAACGAGGCATCGCCTTGCTCCGGGAGCTTCCGATCTCCACTCGGTTCGCCTGCGAGCTTCAGAAGATCCTGATCACCGGCACGCCCAGCGAGGACTGGCAGACAGGCAAGGTCCGACAGACCCAAGTCCTGATTGGTCCCTACAAGGGGTGCAGCGTGAGCGAAGCGCACTACATCCCGCCCCCGCCAGGAGACACCCTCACGAATGGTCTTTCGGACTGGGAGCGCTGGATCCACGGAGAGACGGCGCTCCACCCCCTCATTCGAGTCGCCCTCGGCCATTACCAGTTCGAGGCACTCCACCCCTTCACCGACGGCAACGGGCGTATCGGACGCCTCCTCGCCATCCTGCAACTCATCGAGTACGGCTTGCTCACCGAGCCCCTCATCAACCTCTCCCCCTACTTCGAGGCCCGCTCCGACCAGTACCGACACCTACTGCGAGAGGTAGGTGCCTCCGGGGCCTTCGAGGAGTGGATCCTCTTCTTCTGCGATGCGCTGCGCGCCCAGGCACAGGATGCTGAGTCGCGAATCCGCGATCTGCTGGCCTGGCGCGATGCGAGTCTCGCGATGTTGCGCGATCGACGAGTCAAGGGCGTGGCCCTGGCCATCACGGAGAAGCTCATCGAGTATCCAACCGTCACGGTCAAGCACGTAGCCGAAACGCATCGCGTCAGCACGCAGGCGGCCAATGGCGCCGTCGCCCGCCTCGTCGAACTCGGTGTTCTAGACGAGGTCACCGGCCGGTCCTACAACCGCGTCTTTCAAGCCCCCGCCGTGTTCGACATCATCTTCCGCCCGGCGACGTCGCGCGAATGAGGTCCTGGTCAAAGGCCGGTGCGACCTCCAGCGGGTCGCGCCGCCGAGGAGCCTCTCGCGCTCGATCTCATGCGCGTTTCGGGGCAGAGCGGTCTACAGCGAGCGAGGACACGCTTCCCGGGCCCGCCACCGGCTGCTTGCCGAGCGCGATCGGTACACGACGGTCCTCGCCATCGACACGGCGACGAGCTCCCGACGTGCGCCGAGCGCTTCGAGATGTCGAGGCTCTCCGATCGCGGCGGCTCGATCGAGTGACCGTCGTCGAGCCCTCCGTGGACGAGCTCGCCGCACAGCTGCGCGAGGAGCTCGCAGTATCGCGCCGGCACCTCCGAGCGATGCTCGACGCCTACTGGGACCGCGACTGGCGGCGCCAGCACAGTGGCTACGACGCATCACCCGAGGATCACCTGTGGCGGGCAGCAACCGCGGTGACGGACATCTGGGCCGCTCTTGACGGCTGCAAACCCGACCCTTGATGCAGGGAGTCGCCATCTTCTACCGCCGACGGACGGCGACCAGGGGTGGCAGCTGAACCTCGCCCGCCTGGTGGCCGCGTCGGCTGACGGGATCGGGCTACATCGGTCCCCGTGCGCGGGTGGTGGTGGGCTCTCTTCGATGTCGACGGTGCCGTTCGAGGGCGATGACGGAGGCGAGGGCTCCGACGAACGCTACGGCGGGACCCTGACCGCCCTCGACCAGCCGTTGCTCGACGGGGCAGGGGCGACCAAGGGCGTCCGGCCGACCGGGTCCTCCAGGGCGCGTCGTCGCTCGGCCGCCCGGCGTGGTTAGGCTCACCTTCCATGGGCCTCGCGGTGTCGGCGGAGCAGCTCGTCAAGCAATTCACCGGTCGGAGCGGGACGGTCGACGCAGTGCGGGGCGTCGACCTCCAAGTCGAGGAAGGGGAGGTCTTCGGCTTCCTCGGTCCCAATGGGGCGGGCAAGTCGACCACGGTGCGCATGCTCACCACGCTGACGACGATCACGTCGGGATCGGCCAGGGTGGCGGGGATCGACGTGGCCGAAGACCCCGACGGCGTCCGCAACGCAATCGGTGTCGCCCTCCAGGAGGCAGGCCTCGACCCTCGCCAGACCGGGCGGGAGCTGCTGATCCTGCAGGCCAGGCTGTTCGGCCACTCGTCGGCCGATGCCACCGAGCGGGCCGCGCAACTGCTGGAGCTGGTCGACCTGGTCGACTCCGCCGATCGGCGGATCAAGGGGTACTCGGGAGGGATGAAGCGGCGCCTCGACCTGGCCTCGGCCCTCGTCCACCGTCCGCAGGTCCTCTTCCTGGACGAGCCCACGACCGGCCTCGACCCGGCCAGCCGGCTCACGGTGTGGGACGAGATGCGCCGGATCAACGGCGAGGGGACGACCATCTTCCTCACCACCCAGTACCTGGAGGAAGCGGACCAGCTGTGCAACCGGCTGGCGATCATCGACGACGGGCTCATCGTGCGGGAGGGGACCCCGCAGGCGCTCAAGAGCGAGCTGCGCCAGCGGAAGAACCTCGACCACGAGCCGACCCTGGACGAGGTGTTCATCGACGCCACCGGCCGTGTCCGGGAGCGGGTCGCCGGTCAGGTGCAGGAGGTCCAGGCGTGACCCAGTTCCTGGCACTCAGCCGGCGGGCGATCCTGGAGGCGGTGCGGGTGCCCGAGCAACTGCTGCCGACGGTGTTCATCCCGCTGTTCTTCCTGGTCGTCAACGTCGGCCAGGCGGCCAGGATCTTCCCCTCCGGCCAGACCGGGTTCCTCGATGGCCAGAACTACGCCGCCTTCCAGCTGCCGGGTGCCCTCCTGCTGGCCGCCTCCTTCGGGGGCGCCGCCCTGTACCTGGTGGAGGACATCGAGGGTGGGTACTTCGACAAGCTGCGGGCGTCACCCGTCTCCCGGGTCACGATCGTGCTCCACCGGCTGGTCGCGGAGGGGCTCAAGACCGCCGCCATCGCCGCCTTGATCGTGGTGGTGGCCCTGCCCTTCGGCATCTCGGTCGCCAGCGGCCTCCTTGGCTTCGTCCTGCTCCTGGTGCTGACGGCGGCGTGGGCGATGGTGTTCTCCGGGTTCGTGCAGCTCATCGCGCTCAAGTCCCGCAGCGCGGCCGCCACCCAGTCGGGGTCGTTGATCTTCTTTCCGTTGCTGTTCCTGACGCCGAACTTCGTCCCCCGCGACCTGCTCACCCGACCGATGGAGATCGCAGCCACCTGGAACCCGGTGACCTACATCATGGAGGGCATGCGGGCGTTCGTCCTCGAGTCCTCCCCGTGGTCGGCGGCCGGCCGTGGCTTCCTGGTGGTGGGCGTCGCCGGCGTCGCCATGATCGCCCTCAACGTCCGGACGATCCGCTCCTACGACTGACGATTTCCTCCTTCGCGGAGGGCGCGGCGCGCCGATGAGTTCGCTGCGCCTGCGGCGTCTGCCGTGCGAGACGTCCTGAGGAGGACCCATGACGAAGACGATCACAACACGGAGCTGCGTGTCGTGGGTAGGTAGAGGACCGCTGACTGCCGTAGGAGGATCCGGATGGGAACGTTGATCGCGACAACACAGGCCACGCTGGACGGCGTCATCGACCCCGTTGGCGAGTGGGTGCAGGCCGAGGGGGATCACGCCGAGTACTCGTTCGAACGTCAGGCGGTATCAAGCGGTCTGGTGCTCGGCCGCAAGACCTACGAGGGCCTCGCCGGCTACTGGCCGAACGAGACAGGCAAGTGGGCCGACATGGTCAACTCGATGCCGAAGTACGTCGGGTCCACCACGCTGTCCGGCGAGCTCGGGTGGAATGCCACGTTGCTCGACGGCGACCTCGCGGTCTCGGTCCCGAGGTTGAAGGATGAGGTCGACGGTGATCTGTTCATGCACGGAAGCGGCGAGTTCGCCCACGCCCTCGCGGAGAAGGGCCTCGTCGACCTCTACGAGATCTACGTCAATCCGCTCGTCTGGGGTAACGGCAACCTTCACGTACTGGGAGACCAAGGGACGATCCGCATGACCCTCGAAGACGTGAAGCGGTTCAACTCCGGCGTGGTCCTCCTCACCTATCTTCCGGCGGCCTGAGCAGAATTCGGCTGTCAGTCGGATCGACACCGGTTGCGCGAGCGACACCGACCGACACGCCGTTGAGGTGGTCGCTGATGCCCTGAGGCCACCACCCGCTGAAGAACCGCTGACGACCCCCACGCCGAGGTCAGGGCCGCACGGCGATACGCGACGTGCACCGCGCCGTTGCCGAAGCGGCGGCCGAGCAGTTGGGTGCCGATGCCGCGCATCCCACCCTCGACTGTCGCTGGGGAGAGCTAGCGCTCCAGGTAGGCAGCGAGGTTCGCCAAGGACGAGGCGAGGCCGGCGGCGTGGTCGGCGGCGGAGATCCCCTCGGGGACGTCCTCGGCCGTGATGTCGACTCTCGTGCCGAGCTCGACCGACGTGACCAACCAGCTCATTGTCATGGTGCCGGCGTACGCCGGGTCATCGGAGACGAAGTCCACCGCCTGCACAACCCTGACGTCCGTGACCACCTCGACGAAGCGAGCCTCGACGACGTCGGCGTCGGCCGAAGCCTTGCCTGCGCTGCTTGACGGATCGTCGTAGGTCAGCACCAGCCGGTACGACCCTCCGGGGCGGGCGTCGAACCGCTCGAACGTCCCGCTCATGCCGTCGGGCGGCAACCATGCGAGCAACATGTCGGGATCGACCAAGGCGGCGAACACGCGCTCGAGCGGCGCCGCGATCACCCGTGACGACCGGTCTGTGCGGGGCACTGAGCGATGGTACGCCGGGCGGCGGCCAGCGGCTCGACTTCTACGAACCCTCGCCGCTGGCAAACCTCCCGAACGGTGTGATGGCCGACGACGCGCCCCGCACACCTTCCTGGCCGTACTCCTCGTGAACCCGCCTCATCACGACCCGCGCAAGGTGAGGAAGCGCCCGTATGTCCTTCGGCCGGCCGGCTTCCTTCTTCGACATGTAGATGTGGTGGATCGAGGCGACAGGCACGTCGATCCCGATTGGCTGACCCGACGGGTCAACCGCCGGCAGGATCTCCGCTCGGGGCTCCAGCGTCCGGTATCCCTGGCTGATGCCGTCCGGTCGGATCACGAGGTCGAGCGCTCCCCACTCTGTAACCAGCATCACCGCCTTGGCTTGGCGCAGTCGGTCCGGGTCGGCCAAGAGGTCGTGCAGGCTCGTCGGTTGGGCGGTCTCCTCGAAGAACGGCTCCGCCCCCAGCTCGTCGAGAGCGGCCCGAAGTCGGACGAGGTTCGCGTCGTCGAGCAGGGGGCAGATGTCGATGTCTGTGGTTGGCTCCAAACCCTCGACACGATGGACCATGGCCCCGTAGCCACCGAGAACTATGAAGCGCACCTTGTGACGCAAGAGCACCGGCAACATCCGCTCCGGACGGAGCCGCGGCGTTTCCTTCAAGGGCGGGTGGCGTCCTGGCGCTCGTACCAGTCCTCCAGTGCCTCGCGCGGCAATGTCGCCTCCCACGCCCTGTAGAGACGGTCCTGCTCATCAGGGGCCGCCACCTTGCACCGAAGCTCGAACCCGGCCGCCTCGATGAGCCGGAGAACGGTGTCGAAGCGCGGCTCTTGGCGGCCGTTCTCGTAGTTGGCCACTGCCGCCGCTGAGGTCTTCGCACGGCGAGCAAGCTCCCGCTGGGTCAGACCGGCAAGGGTGCGAGCCTCAGCAATGAGGCTCCCCGCAGTGCTCGACTTCTTACTGTCCACCACGCCTCGATGTTATCAGAAGCGGTAACACCGAGACCCACAACGAACGGGCGGCGCCCGGGCGCAGGGGATTGATGAGCGCTCCAAACCGGTCGTCGAGCGAACCCCCCTTTCGTTTCCAGAGCAGCGCCGCCAGGCAGGGGAACGCGAGGAACGTCACCATCCCGACCATGGCCAGGACGACCAGCGCTCTCGGTGGGCACCTCTCCGGGGGGCCTTCGACGTGGCGCCACTCGGCGGCTATGGCGGCACGCTGGCGGAACCACCAGGACGCCTCGTAGCGCGCGCCCCGGGGCAAGAGCGGCCAGGCCGCTCAGGTAGGCCCGCACGTATTCGTGAGCGACCACGACCACGAGGAGGTCGTCCCCAGGAGGCTCGCGCTGCTCGACTTCGATGACGTGTACGAGATCAGACGGGTCGGCTTCCTCCACGCTCGTGTGGCCTCTCCTGGCCTGGGACCCCAGGAGATGCTGGACGAGGCGGCCGGGCAGCAGTGGACGTTGCCTCCTTCCGCCACGTCTTTCCCGCGCTATTTCACACCGGTCAAAACGGTCGGCACGGCCGACGCAGCGACCCGCGTAGTCCGGCCCGGCGGAACGACACCACCCCGGGGCATTCGAAGTCGCCATCCTGCCCGCCCGGCTACGTCGCCGGCGCCCGTTCACGAGAGGCCGTCACCAGCTTTCGCGAAGAGGGCTCTTTTCGTTCTTCTCCGGGACACCCGCTCGCCCAATTCTCGGGAAATCAGGCCTCGGAGCTGCTGCTAGTTCACCGAGGTGAACACGATGGTCCCAACTCGGTGACCATCTTTTGGTGGCGGGGGCAGGATTGGAACCTACGGCCTTCGGGTTATGAGCTACCCGAAGAACCCGGCGGTCCGTGCTGATCGGTGCGGGTTCGTGCCTGTGAGCTGGTCTTTCGCGACTGCGTCGTCCTGATTCGGGTGGCTCCGTCCGGGTCCGTCCCTATTGATCCGGTGGAAGATCCGGTGGAAGAACCACCCAGGTGCAGAGGCACTCGCCGGTCCTCGTCGTCGAACACGGCCATCAGCTCCAGCCGGGCGCCGAGGGCCTCGAGGTACTGGCGGAGCGTCGAGACGCGTACGTCGTCGGCGTGCTCGAACTTGGAGACCGCCCCCTGGGTCACCTCCAGCCGGCCTGCCAACTCGGCCTGGCTCACCGCCTCGGCGTGGCGCAACTCGTACAGGCGGATCTCCTCCAATGTCTCAGCTCGCCTTTCCGCGAGGCGCTCCGTGGCGCCGGGACGCGCCTCGAGCTCTTGGCGGAGCTCGGAGAACTTGCGTCGAGCCATCAGATCAACCCCTCGTCGCGCAACTCGTCGAGATATCGGTCGTAGAGGTCATCGGCGGCGGGTACCGCCCACTCGTACCATGTGTCCCAGTCGCCGCTCTTGTCGCCGCCCAGCAGAAGGATCGCCTGCCGGCGCGGGTCGAAGGCGAACAGCACGCGGAGCACCCCGCCTTTGGAGGCCCTGAGTTCCTTCATGTTGTGGTGCCGCGATGTGCTGATGCGGTCCACCACCGGCCGGCCCAGGTCGGGCCCTTGTCCGGCGAGCAAGTCGACACGGTCGGTGACCGACTCCTGCTGGTCGACCGACAACGCCTCCCACCACTCGACGAACTCGTCGGTGACCTCGACTTCCCACATCCGAATCGTACATTACTCATAGCTCATACACTGCTTAGGTGATCGCACGTGGTCCTGTCATGCCGCGCCGTATGGGCTGACCTCCTCAGATCGCGCCTCGCCCCCCGGCAGCGACGTCGACGGACGTCAAGGGCCGACAGAATCAGTATCGCTCGGCCCGAAAACCGGAGGCGTCGCCGAGGTGGAAGTAGATCCGCCCGCCGAGGGACCCGTCATCTTGGTCCCGATCAAGGTCGTCAGCGAGCGCCTCGGCCACGCCCATCCGGGCTTCACAATGAACACCTACCAGCACCTCATGCCCGGGATGAGCGCGGCGGCCGCCGATCAGTTCGCCGCACTGGTCACCGCCAGCCGGTAGACGTCTACCGGCTGGGCCGGCGCGAACCCGCAGGTCACAGACCCAGCGGGCTGAGAGCCGGTAGACGTCGACGGTGACGCGCTTCGGGGCAGCAGAAGGGCCGATCCTCTCGGACCGACCCTGAGACGAAACTCCCCCAACCGCCACGACGCTCGGGCGCGCCAGAAGTCGGGGGGCGTGCCCCCCGAACGGTGGGCACAGGCGATAGGGCGCTCAGGCTGCAGTCGGCGCAAGCGCGACCTTGTGTCCGAGCTTCTCCAGCTCTCGGACCAGGTAGCGCTTGCGGGCCTCGGCGTCGGTGCGTCGCTCGAAGTAGTCCGAGCCGAGGTCGCTGTAGGTGGTGTCGGCGGCGGCCAGTAAGTGCCAGACGATGACGATCATGGAATGGGCCACCGCGAAGATGGCCTTGGTCTCGCTCTTGGTGCCGAAGCGTCGCTTGAAGCGCCGGTACTGGGCGGCGAGGTAGGAGTCACGGGTGTGCGACGCCGCCCACGCCGCCTCGCACATGGCCGCCCGCAGCACGGCGTTGCCCTTGCGGGCCCGTCCCGAGGACCGCTTGCCGGCCGACTCGTGGTTGCCGGGGCAGAGCCCCGCCCACGACGCGAGGTGGGCCGGCGTGGGGAAGCGGGCCATGTCCACCCCGATCTCGGACACGATCACCTCGGCGCTGCGCTTGGCCACCCCCGGGATGCTCAACAGGCGGGTGGCGGCCTCAGCGAAAGGGGCCATGAGCCGGTCGACCTCCCCGTCCAGGCGCTCGATGATGTCCGAGAGCTGGTCGACGTGGTCCAGGTGCATGCGCAGCAGGAAGGCGTGGTGATCCTCGAAGCGCCCCACCATGGCCTGTCGCAGCTCGGGGATCTTGGGCCGCATGCGGGTCAGGGCCATCTGGGCCAGGACCTCGGGGTCACGTTCACCGGCGACGAGGGCCTCCAGCATGCGCCGGGCGGCCTTGCCCAGCACGTCGGTGGCGACCGAGTCGAGCTTGATGCCGGCGTCCTCCAGCAGCTTCTGGATGCGCTGGGTCTCCCGCACCCGCTCCTGGGTGAGCTTGGTCCGGTACCGGGTCAGGTCCCGCAGCCGGGCGATCTCGGGCGGGGGGATGAAGCTGCCCCGCAGCAGGCCGCACTCGAGCAGCTGGGCCAACCAGGCGGCGTCGGCGACGTCGGTCTTGCGCCCGGGCAGGTTCTTGACGTGGCGGGGGTTGACCAGCAGCAGCTCGACATCGGCCATGCCTTCGAGCACGTGCCACACCGGACGCCAGTAGACCCCAGTCGCCTCCATCGCCACCTGGGTCACCCCCTCGGCCACCAACCAGTCCCGTAGCCGCTCGAGCTCCCCGGTGAAGGTCAAGAACTCTTTCACCTCCTGGCGACGACGACCCGGCTTTGGGCCCGGCGTTCGTACCGCCGCCATCACCGTCTTCTTGTGCACGTCCAGGGCCGCGCAGCGATCGACGATCACATCCATCGGCATCCTCCTCGCTCGGCATCAACGTCGTGCCGCCCAAGGGGTCGCATCGCTCAAGACTCTGAGACACGTGCTCGTAGCAACAATCAAGGGTGCCTGCGGACCCCGGCACCAGTCTGACCTTCGGGCTCGCGGCACCAGTGCGTTTCCGGGCTCGGCGGGCGACACCCCCAGAGTTTCATCCCTACGGGTGCGCCCCGCCAGGGGCGCATCCGGGTCTGACCTGCGCTTATGCTGCTCGTTTCTTGGTGGCGGGGGTAGGATTTGAACCTACGACCTTCGGGTTATGAGGCGCCTCAGGCGCCTGTCGTCCCATGCCAAGAGGTGCCGAACAGTGGCCCTGACCTGCGGTTTCGCGTGTCATCTGGTGACGCCCAGTCCGGCAACTGACGGCCTCTGCCAGCCCATGCGTTAGAAGAAGCGTTAGAAGGACCTTCCAAACTCACTCGATTCCCCGGACCAACCGGAGCAGCCCTCGTGGAACGATCAGGTGTCGGATGAAGGCCAGCAGGCCGAGCAGCCCGCGATGTTCAATAGGGTGACTGACCTCGGGCTGTCAGCTGCGGATTCGCTTGGCAAGGTCGCGCAGCGCGGTTGGCGCCTTGAGCGCATCGGCAATCAGCTCCCGTAGGAGCTCGGCCATCGGCACCTCGAGTTCAGCGGCACGGACCTTGAGCATCTTGTGTGTTTCCTGAGGCAGGTCCAGCGTCAGTCGCTTCACAGCTCCAGCGTCGGCAGGCGACGAACGCCCCATCCAGGAACCGTAGCGCGGACGCATCATTTCTGCATTCCCGTCTTTCTGTGCTTCTGTGTGTCAGTATCGTGAGATGCCAGAGAGCGCCCGACAGACGCCTGCGTAGGGAGGTGACGGCGCTGAACAGTCGCTCAGCGGCTCCAGGGCCGACAGCCGCGCTCCTCAGTCAATGAGAGACAACTCGCCGCCGGGGCTAGGTGCAGTTCACGGGTCGGTCCGACGCCGACCATGCGGGCGTGCCTACAGCCGGGGCATCCGACCGTCCTCGGCGTGCTCGGAGGATCGGCTTCGATCGGGGGCCTGGGATGGCGGTAGGTTCGACTGCTCCTTCTTACGCCCCGCCCGCACATGAACAGTCACTCTGCTGAACCAAGTTGGACGGCGTCACTCGAGCCGATCACCGCGGCTCGGCTTCGACGCGCGCTCCGGGGCGTCTTCGAGAAGGCGCAAGCACGTGTGTCGGCGCACGTCGGGGACAAGCGGATGCTCATCGTCCTCGTCTCTCGCAGGATGACGTGCCTCTACGACATGCTCAAGGCGTCGGGATTCAATGGCTTCGACGGTGCGGAGGTTGTGTCGGATCGAGCCCTGGAATCCCGTTCCGTTGACTTGGCGGGCCGATCGATTGTGCTCCTCGACGATGCGTTCATCCTCGGCTCAACGCTCGTCGATCTCTACGACCACCTCGTCGAGCGTGAGGATCCGCCGCAAGTCACGGCGATGGTTGCGTGCATCGACAAGGAGCGCTTCGGCCGAGCGCTGCTTCGTCACGTCCGGATCAACTTGTCCAAAGACGGGCCCGAGCGGTGCACGACCAAGGAGCTGGAGGAGTTTGGCCTAGAACTGGCCTCCTGCCTCTATCGCGCCGGGGTGCCGTACTTCTCGGACTTCCCCGTCGTTCGAAAGCTGCCAATTTCTGCTCTTGCGCTTCAGACTCTACTTCGCAGTGATCGTTGGTACGTTGCCGACGTCACGCCGGTGGCAGCCTTTGCCGGGCCTGGACGCAAGGCGTATTCGCTCATTCCCAGAGACAGCGTTGCGACGGCCATCAGAAGCCGCCTCGCTGGAACCATCGGCTCGATCGCAGAACTTCTGAAGATCCGGCTATACGTGTCGGAGTCGGACGAGGAGCTGACTCTACGGATCGTGCCCATCGGTGTCCCAGGCGCTGTGACCTGTCGAAGACTCGACCGCGAACTTGAGGCGGTGGACGCCGCCCTGGGAGACGGACAGCACGGACTCGACTGGCGAACTTGGACCATACAGGCAAAACACCGCCTTCTGCAGATGTACGTGTCGACAGCGGTACTCGCTCAGGTATGGCGTGATGTTGAGCCACTGCTGGGCCTCGCCCTCGACCACCGCGCTCTCGAGCCGACACACGTCGAGATGTACTTCGGTGAGCACGACCTGGAGATGGTCCTTTCTGCATTCGATGCGGCAGTTGCCCATACCAAGGCGACGGACGAACGCGAGTGGGCTGGCCTCGACCCCATCCTGAGTCCGAAATCAGGACTTGGCGAGCGGCGCGAAGTCCGCTCTGTTCTCGCGTCCAACGGCGTATTCCTCGATACGGCCGCAGAGCTCGGTGGTGCCCTCAGTGTCCTCCGCACGGCCGTGCGTCCCGAACCACCGGCGCCTGGTCAGGTTTCTGTGGTGGACCGACTGTGGGCCCACGGCGCACTTGAGGTCTTTGGGCTTGTCGACCGTGTACTCGAGCGACCGCAGGAACTACAGCTTCGGAAGTACACGTACAAGCAGTACCGAAAGTACCGGGAAGCTGATGGGGACGATGTCGTGGGCCCCCGCGTCATCAAGCAGGGCATCGGGGCCGGTGACATGAGCCGCCTGCTCATGCCTGACCTGCCGCCCGACAACGAATGGTGCCGCGTGCTGTGCTCGCTGGCGATCGACATTGGCAACGACCTTGGAGTCGTCGTACCGTCGACGAGGGCACTGGGCGAGACCGGCCCCGTGTTTCGGCAGTACCGCTCAGGGGAGACGGCCTACCTCGTCAACAAGCCGCACATTGCCCTGTATCGCACCGATCGTACTGAGGTGGCAAATGCGCTGGATTGGTATACGCGTATAGTCATCGAGCAAGATTTCGGAGGTGACGTTCAGGCATTCGTCCACGATGTCGACCGAATTGGCGACGCATCGCTCGAGGGCGGAAATCTCGTCCAGATCTGGGACGGCACCGTCACTGACGTGACCACGTCGCACTTCGAACTCGACGTCTATAGCCGGCTCGCCGACGATGCTGGAACAGCGCGTCTCGAACTCGACGTGCTCGGCGCCGCCGACCGCCGGGCGATAGCGCTCGGCGCCCGCGTCGAGTGGATCATTGTCCAGCGGGACGACGAACTAGGTCGTGGTCACCGCCACGCCACCTTTCGCGTACTGCAGTCCGCTCTCTGATCTGAAATCAAACCGCGTCGGTGCCGAACATCCTCTCTCTCGAGGTCGTCGTCCTCGGAAAAGGCGTGGGCGAAAGCGTCCTGGTGCGGGTGGAGGACGACTGGACGATCATCGACTCGTTCCAGACCGCATGGCCGGGAATCAACGGCACCGTGCCGGCCCCTCTCGCATACCTGCGTCAGCAGGGCGTGAACCCTGCGACCGCTGTGCGCGCTGTCATACTCTCGCACCTTCACGCAGACCATTGTCGAGGCATCGACGAGGTAGTACGGGCCTGCGAGGATGCGAAGTTCTACCTGCCGGCAGCGATTCCGGACGCGGCGTGGCGCGAGATGCTGAAGCTTGAAATTCCCGGCGAGGATCGGAGAGCACTCGCTGAGGTCGCCAGCGCGTATCGCTTTGCGACCGACGACGATCGGTTTCTTACTGCTGCCTCCGTCCAGATCATCCACCAGCCCAACGACGTGGTACGAGCGATCGGGCCTTCGCAACGCGCTGTTCAAGCGGCAAGAGAGCCTCTCGCCGAGGGCGACCCCGTCGGGGCGCGCCGCGTGCTCAACGAGAACTACACGTCCATCGTCGTGCTTATCGTCGCTGGTGCGGCCATCGCGCTGCTAGGCGCCGATATGGACGCTCGTGAGGAACTCGGATGGCCCAGGCTCCTGATCGAGCACCATGGCAGGGCGTGGGTCGGAGGAGTTGGGCTTGTCAAAGTTCCCCACCACGGGAGCCGTACGGCGTTCCATCCCGAGATGTACCTCCAGTGGACCTCTCGGGCGGTCGGTGTCATCGCCCCGAACGGTTCCCGCCTACCTAAGGACGACATGATCGCGCCCCTCAAAGAGCACCTCCCACAGCTCTACCTGGCCGGACCAGAACGAAGGCAACCGCTGGGGGAAACCGACGCACACGCACCGTCCGAGACTTTTCTAGTGCGGGCCACACACGACGGCGCACCGGGGTCGGTGTGGCAAGTCGAGCCACCTCAGCGACAGCACCAGGTCCTTTGACCGCAGGCTGCGAGGGTGAAAGGGCTCAATACGGACGGCTGCGACTCCGGTCATGACGCATAGCCGGGCGCTGCTGCTTGCGCGTACAGAGGCAAAGTCAGCGGGGTGAGTCTCTGCTGTCCATCAACCACCAGGAATGCGGAAGCGTCGCCGTCACTGGCGTCGGAGCCAGGACGAAGCTCCGGATGAAAAGTGTCCGGCTTGCCCGTTGGCGGGGGGGTCGCCCGGCGGCTGAGCTCGTACTGGAGGGATGGGCGCAGGATGTGAAAACCCAACCTTGTTCGGGCTCACTGGCCATCCGCACTATTTCCGTATACTCCCCTTCGAAATGAGCCATCGCCAAAGAGCCCCTTGTGCAGGTCAGGTGTAGAACCATCCACATCACAGATTCCGTAGCGACGAGCGAGCCGCCGCGTCTCGAGTATCTTGCCGGAGAGGCCCATAAGAGATGGGTCCGTCGCCAGCAGGGCGATGCAATATCCCGCGAGGTTCGGCGATTCCGCATCAGCGTAGTCGGGAGGACGCTCAACTTCGTTCATCTCAGTCCGCACAGTCCCTGGCCACAGGGACACGGAAGCAATATTGTGAGGCCGCAATTCGATTGCCATATCAGATGCCATTCGGTCGACGGCGGCCTTAGCGACCCCATATATCACATTGAAGGAGTAGCGCGAGCCCGCGTATGATGATACGTTTACAATTAAGCCCCCCTGTCGCTGGCACATAAGCGGCACGGCAAGAGACGCAGCAACAAAGGCCGACCGCACGCCAACTCTAAACACCTCGTCCCAATAGGTCCATTCGACGTCCCAAAATGGCCGATCGAAAGTGTCCATACCCTTCTGAATGTTCTGATATCCCGCCCAAGCATTGTTGACCAATATATCGAGGCCGCCGTCCTTGACGCGTATAGTATCAAATACGCGCGAAACAGCGAGGTCGTCCGCGTGATCACAAATAAGGGGGACCGCCGTGCCTCCCGTGCGCTCAATCTCTTCGGCCGTCTGTTCAATCGTGCCAGGCAACGGCACAGTGGTTCGGCCACTATGGCTGCGGGCGGTGAGGTAGATTTTTGCGCCACAAGAGCCGAGGGCAAGAGCTATTCCCCTGCCAACCCCTCGGCTCGCTCCCGTAACGAGCACTATCTTGCCTTCGAGCTCGTCACGGCCCGCTCTCATGAGACTCCTACCAGTAACGCCGGGTCGCTTCGGCTTCGATCAACATGATACTTCGCGAGCCCCCGACCCGCTGGCCTCAGATTGCGACAAGCGTTGGCCACTGCCCGGACCGTCCGTGGGGTTCGGCTCTGATGGCCGGGGGCAGGTGTGCGCCCGACCAAGAACTGGCATCCGAGGTTACGCCGCCGCTGGGGCGATCGTGATTCGGAACTCACTGGACTCCGTCTCCACAGTCCATGAACTCGCCCGACCGGCCAGGCGACCGCCCGCAAGATGCCGACGGACCCATGCGTGCGAGAACCCGCTGCCTCTAGGGGTACTGGCCCTCTAGAGTGGGGTCGGCGAATGCAGCGAGCCCGATTCGGGGGACCGTGCCGACCGAAGCGGTTGGACGCTTGAAACCCCCTGAACCTGCCATGGACGAGAGGACTTAGTCGACGTGAGTGGTCGGGCGTTTCGAATCCCGTCGCACTTCGGGACTTCGTCGGAAGGGTTGATTGCACCGACCTTCACCGAGCCGCCTTGGATCGGCGAGGACCTCATCGACGCGTCCGGTCGCGTGTTGATGACGCGGTCCGCGGACACATTCATACGTGCGGCTCGAGAAGCAGCACCGCTTGTTCAGGGTCCCTCTTCGGCCATTCGTATGGCGCTCGCCGACGCGGCTACTGCTTGCCACAAGGCCAATGGAACGCTCACAGATCCAGTGCGCCTGTCCATAGAACGCCTCCTTGGAAACGCACCGATTCTCAACGCCTCGCACCAACCCAACACCTTCCTTTCCCAAGTGATTAGCTCAGAGGTCGATCCTCTGCATCAAGCAGCCACGAACTTCCCGATCGATACCTTGATGGAGCGACCCATCATCATGTTCTTCTGCATAGACTATGACGACGCGGGAGACAGCCGATACCGAACGGGTCTGATTCCCACATATGCTAAAGCCGCAGCTGCTCATCTATCAGGAGCGGTACCTAGACGGTATCACCACACTATTTCGGCAACCGTTCCTGCCCCATCAGCAAAGGTCGTTCAACGCTGGGAGGCCGCATTGGACATGAGCATTCGCATGACCTCGCACCACTGGCCTCCCGACCTCCGATCCTCCCTTCCCTCTGTACGGCATTCTGCTCAATACCTAATCGATTCGGTCCGAGACACCTACGGGAATTTCTCAACGCTCTCGGCGGCGAATATTCGGATGATGTCATTCGTCTCCAATGTTGTCAGCGGCAGTGCAACAATCTTCGTCGCAGGGACGGAGGTGCTCAAAAGGATCGGGAGCGCTCTGAACGAGTCCTTGGAGTTACTCGCCGCAGCGGTCGGAGAACTAGGCACTGCGGATTTGTACCGCCACTACTGGCGGGTGTGCGAATCATGCGGATCCCGAGCGAGATGCGCGGCTGGACGGGGGAAACTGATCCGGTGGGAGTGCGGTCGATGCCATAGCTCCGGCGAGCAGCACCTTGACCTCACGGAGCAGAGCGCTGTCCTTGGAGTCGAGCTCCCCGCCTTCGTCCCACGAGTGTCGATGTGTAACGCTCTTGATCTCCAGATATACCGCTTCGCAGCTACCTCGATGTACGTACGAGGAGTGGGCCACATGAATCGGAGCCGCAACATCTACGAGACCACCGACCAACCACTCCCTCCGCTCCTCGCTTGGGACCCGCACGAGCTTCTAGCGCCCTTGGGCAGTAGCGAGGATCAACTTCTTCGACAACACCTTGGACCCGAACAGACGACTCTATTTCAACGTGGACGCTACGCTCAGCTAGTCCACTGGGCGCTGACCAGGGCACCTTAAGGCTCAGGAATCCGCGACAATTATTGAGCGCAAAACGGGAGGGTGAGCAATCACGAGCCACGACAGTCTTGCCAGAGCCGTCACGATCATCACCCGCGAGCGCTACCTGACGCTGGCCACAGCGAACGCCAATCGGCCTTGGGCGGCTCCACTCGCGTATAGCGCCGACAATGACGGGCACCTCTACGTATACACGGGAATAGATACACGACATTACCGCGATCTACAGGAAGATTGGATCGCCGCTGGAGCAATTTTTGACTCCCGTACCCCCAATGCTGACGCTGATGGCGTTCAGTTCGAGGCTCACGTCCAAGTGGTGACAGCGAGTGAGATAGACCTTGTAATGAACCACTACTTTCAAAATCAGTTTCCTGATGCTGCAATTCGTAGTCAGTTTGAGGCCCCACGGGAATTCTTTCTGCCACCAGAAAGACAGCGCTTCTTGCGACTCATTCTGTCGTCTGTATTCGTTCCTGATCTCAGCGCTTACGAAGTAACTGACGGCGAGCCAAAAATAGACCGGCGGCTTCCGATAGACCTCCTCGACCTTCGAGTTCAGGTCGGACGCAACCGCAAGTGAATACAGCCTTCCGGGACTTGTATAGACCAGGGGCGAAGGAAGGGCATTTCCTTGTCACCTACGACATCGTGCCAGCCGCGGGCCTGACACTAGAAGAAGCTGCGGCGAGTATCGTGCTCATAACGACCCAGCGGACCTTGACTCGTGCTGGGATCGAACCATCAGGCGCCCAACTCGGATCGATACTCAATAAGCCCCGCTTTGACCGCGGGCGCTCCTGGGCAACCGTGGAGATTGCTTTCCCCGCGCAGCTATGTCAGCCCCAAGAGTCGCTCGGCCAGTTACTGATGGTGCTGACCGCCGCGGTGGAATATGGCTACGCCGAGAAATTCTGGTTGCGTAACGTGATATTTCCTGACTCGTTTCTCGCCGCATATCCGGGTCCGCGGTTTGGAGTGGAGGGCATACGCGAGGTACTCGGGGTCGAGCGCCGCCCACCTCTAGGCCTCATCGTGAAACCGCGCTGGGGTGGGGATATCACACGGACGACCGACGCCTGCCGGGCCGCACTACGAGGCGGTGTCGACTTTCTGGTGGACGACTTACTCATGGGCGACCCTCCCGGAGCGATGGCGCTTCGTAATCGTGTTGGAGTCTTCGTCGATCTATGCAAAGAAGTGACAGCAGAGACGAAAACCAAGAAGACGTACTGGCCGAACATCACTGGACGACCAATCGCAGCTTATGAAGATGCAGCCTACGCAATTGCGCACGGCGCTGGGGGCCTAGTGGTCGATGCTTACGCTATGGGCTTCTCGTTCTTCGAGGAGTTCGTGGATATGCTGCCGACGCCCGTCCCGATACTGACCACGAACATGGGAAGTGGCATCGCGTCCCGTGTACCTGACAGGCCTATGGATGATGACAAGCCAAGAACCTCGTCTGAGTCCTATTTTGCGGCGGGTGTCGATGAAGCAGTCTTTGCACTCTTTAGCCGCGTAGCAGGTGCCGACGGCGTGCACGTTGGTACAACTGGCTCCGAGTGTTTTGAGACACACTGGGATGACCCGGTGGAGATCTTGTATCGGGAACTAATGGCCAGCGGTCGGCAGTTTCGTCGGTCATTCCGAGTGGCGGAGGGGGATTTGGACATTGGTTCGATATGGATAAACGTTGACATGCTTGGCAAGGGCCATGGTGGAGCCGAGCCAGTCAGCCGTGACGTACTGATAGAGGCAACCAATGCGATCCTGGGATATCAGAGTGGACCGGGAGGACCTCCCGATCCACGCACTGGAGCCCGATTGTTCCGTCAGGTACTAGATATCGTGTGGGAAGCAGATTCGAAGGATCTTGCTGACGATGCGCTTCTATCCGCCGCTCATAAGGACCGAACACTGCAATCATATCTGGAACAACACCGCTACTTTAGCCTGAATGCATGAGCGCGAGTTCAATCCTTCTCGCAACAGCGCGGTCGGTACTCCGAGCGGATTGTTCCTTCATAGGCACGCTGAGCGCGGCGCTGGTCGCGGTTTCTGTGGCCCTATTCCTGATTCTGCCCACGATGGTGCCCACAGTATATGCCGCCGCGGGCGAACGGCTGGCGCCACGACGAACTGCGGAGCGCCTTAGGTTCTGGTTCCGCGCGCTAGCGGGAAGCGTGGCCGGATTTGCCGGATCGACCCTGGTCTCCGTTCTAGGGTACTTCGCACCCTCTCGGGGCTGGCTCATATGCGCGGTCTCGCTCCTAATTTTTGCCCTTCTCGTTCTGACGGGATCAGTCTTCTCCCTAGCAGACGCGATTGCTGCGGCAGCGTTCTCAGAGCCTCCGCCGCACAAGAAGGCCTAACCTGCCAAGTCGGCACGAGAGTTTCGAGGAGGATAGAGGAGACCGAGCCTATGGGTTAGCCATTCTTGGACAGACTGACATTCCAACCAATTACGGTGGGCGTAAGACCAAGAGCATTACACCCAGCGAGATATTCGTCCAAGACGGTACGCCAGTCTTCGATCCGGTCAGGGCTTCCGTCCGAGAAATAGGTGATGGACCCGCTCACAGTAAACTGTATATCGGCGATCTCGGAACCAGTGACAGAAAGCTCATGAATTGCGCCCGCACCTTCTACTAGGTAGTCGCCGGGTCCACACGATACCTCTAAGTCTGGATAGGACCAGTTGCCGGACAAAGTCACAGCTGATACCGGTCCGCTGTGCAAATGGGTCGGGACTGTGGTTCCTGGCCGAAGCCGGCTACGGACCGCCCATAACCCCGAGTACGGGTCGACATGGAGAAGGGCAAACTCGCCTCCTGTCGACGGGTCTGGAACCCAGGCAAGTGTTGCACCCTGCACTAACGCGACTGACGATCGACGACCTTCGGTATTCAATTCGAGCCTCGTCATTGGTTGGCCTTCATGCGGACCGCACTTGGTTAGTGCGTCGACAGCAGCGGCGGTGGTCTGCCATCGGGCCTACGAACGCCTATCCGGACGGGTCGATCCCATCACCCTTGAACCCGGCCTGAAATCCAACACGGAGACAGAGATGGTCTTCTCGTAGCATACGGCGACGATGTCGCTATTGTCCTCGAGACACTCCCTTGGCGGCACGTGATGACGGACGCGAAAGCCGGCAGGTGATTCCTCCCACTCAGCGGGGTATATGGTGTGAGAACTGACAGAGGCGTACGCTACTCGTCCCGACCACTCACGGGGCAGGTTGACGTTTAGACACAGACCCTGCAACGCATTCTCGCCACGACGTGGGGCCACATGGGATGATATGGCGTCCAGCATGTCGTGTAGGTCTCCGCGCCTATCGGAGCCGAAGAGCTCCTCCTCCGCTGAGATGGCGATGCCAATCGCTCCGAGAGATGCTGCCTCACAGGCGGCCCCGAATGTCCCGCTTATCATCAGATCGGATCCAACGTTTAGCCCAGTGTTCACGCCGGCGACGCACCCTGTAAACAGCCTTTGGTGCCTAGACTGTTCTATCGCGGTCCGAAGCACAATAGTCGCAGGGCTCTGATCAATTATCTCAACGGCGGTGCCGTCGAGCAAGCTGCGCCCAAGCTCGACACCGGATCCGAAGTGGCCTCGGCTGCAATTCGACATGTCCTTTCGGGGAACGCGGACGGCCGCTACCTCTCCAATCTCGGACGCGAACTGGATTGCGGGGCCAAGCCCTAGAGCGCTGGGCCCATCGTCGTTGGTTACAAGCCACATTAGTTCTGCTTTTCGGAATGCCGGGATAAGTTCAAGCTGACGAGCCGCTGGCACCAATGCGATGACGGCGCTCGATCGGGCTCGGCGCGTGCGAATCGCGCACCGCCTAGTTGCAAGAGAGGGTGAATCCGAGCCGTATCGAGGATAAACTCGTGATCATATAGTTCCCCGCGACACTGGGCCTTCACTACTGTAGCTAAGATTAAGGTATGGTCTGAAAGATCATCGATTACGCGTATGACGTCGCAGGCGAGCATTGCGATGGCCTCCCCGACTCCCGCGGGGTACCCAGGTTCAACTGTCGTCGGGGTAAAGCCAGCAGCCGTGAATTTGTTGGCGTGTTTGGGAATCGAGATCCCCGCGTATCGGTGGCCTGCGATCCACACGCCGTCAGTGTATCGATTGTCAGTCACACTGATAGAGAATCGGCGGGTGCGGATGATATTGCTCGTTGTCTCCCAGGCAGGAAAGAGAGCAAGAGCTACGAGTTGGGGATCGTTGCCGATGCATGTGAGATTTGAAGCGGCGCACAAGTGATCTTCGTCATCTGCTCGTTGCGAACCGATCAGGTACACGGTCCTTGGGCCGAGGACGCGGTGCATTGCGGCTGGCGGCACCTCGATCCAGTCTTGCACCGTTTTCCGCACCTCACTCATGTGCTGCAACGCATCTTTCTTCGAATCTACTATGGCGACTCGGTGTAGCGGCGCGCCAAAGCAACGACGGAGGACGAGTGTGGCTCAGGCAACGGCACTCGCGCAGCCCGTAGTACCGCCGATGCGTCGGGCGGCGCCTCGTGTCCCGGTGTGGGAGCCATCACTGATCGTGTGGTGGTGGCCCCGCGAGTACCGCAGCCGTATGCTTGGCTCGTGCACTCCCGCCGGAACGCGCAAGGAGGTTTGGAGAGTTGAGGTTGTTCGGCGGCCGAATCCGGGACACTTCCGTCGCTCGCCTCGACATTGCGCCCCAATCAGCGGGAGTTGTGGGCGCGGGGACCGACGAAGTACGGCGAGTCTTCACACGATTGGCGGAGTATGCGACATGTATTGGGTTGGGGGTAGCAATTTGGGTACTCCCGATCGACGTTGTTGCCCGCGTTGTACTTGTCATCACCTGGGCCCTAGTGATGTCCTTAGGGGTGGCATTAGCTCAGATCCGACGGCTAGAGGCCACCGTGAGGACGCTCACTGCGAGCCAAAGGGGAACTCGAATCAGCCTACGGTGACAGTGAAGGCGAGAGTCAATTGGCGGAAGGCATGATCGCCCTATACTACAATTTGGCGGAGGAACCGGTCACCGACGCGGAACATCACTATCTCCAGATTGAACAGCAATACATCCTAGCCGGGGATGACGCGACATATGTATTTCGATTCAACGGAAGACGCGTCGCGCCGGGAAAGACAACGTCCATGATGCTGAAGCTGAGCGGCGATACTCCGGCCGATGGCGACACATTAGGCGCAGAGGTGATCGACCGCGCCACCGGGACCGCCTTATCGAGTCGGTTCTCTCGTGACGACGAATATTTCAAGGTACTTAGCGTCGAACTCCCACAACCAGTCGAGGAGAACGGTGAGTTTGATATACAGTTGAGTTTTCGTTGGCCTGGGGGGTTTCCTCGAGCACGTCGCCATGACTACGTCTTTTCAACCTGGGGCTATTATGCGAACCAAGGTGTGGATCGATTAACCTTTAAAATGATCTCAGATGTCGACATCGTTGGTGCAACCCTTGAAGAACTTGACGAGGGCAAGCGGCGTCGGGCTCGCATTCAACCGAAGATTATTCCTCAGGCCGGTGGTCGCTGCGAGGTGTCTTGGTCTCTGCCGAGCCCGGACGCCGTATTGTTGATGAGGTTTGAAAAGGCTCGAACATGATCCACTCCCAGAAGTGCCGATTCCATAACTCCCCGTACACTGCCAATATTGTGTTCGGCGCCTGTGATTAACCCCGGTATGATTTCGACAGTGTGAGTATTCACGGATTGCGGGAGTCGACCCATTACCACGCCCCGTCTAGCCATCGTCCATAGAATATGTCCGGCTGCATTACACGCGGTCAGGCCTGAAATGGATAGTTTATTCGACCGAGGGCCGCTTCTCCACTAGGTCGAAAGCGGCTTTCCGAAGCGCTACAAGTATTGTGACCCAGACACAGCCTGAGAGACGGGACGAGCACACAACCGCGTTCTCCGATGGGGTCTCTCTCGCTGGAACCGGCAATGGTGCCTACCGTAGCCACTCCCCATCGCCGTCGGTCCTGTTCTCTTCGCTAGAGGCGTTCTACAGAGACAGACCGAGTTCGAGGTGGGGAGGTTCTATCGCATGTGCCCGGCCGACTGTGCGGTCCAGGCCCTCGCAAGCATTGGATGCGGCCCGCTGACTGGCGTCGAATGCGGTGTCGTCCCAGCCTCGTGAGTACCCGATCGCGGTGACGTCGAATGCGGTGCAGTGCTGGTCGATGCGAGCCGCGGCCTCGTCCCACAGGTCGGCAGCGGCGCCATGGTCGGGGCGCGGGCCGAGGCGGTCGGCGATGCGGTCGGGCGGGTCGGCAACCATCCCTGGCACCCGGGCGGCGAGGTCCCGGTCGAGTTCCCGGCGGATGCCGTGGCGCTCGCGGTCGAGGCTGGGGCGCTCCCGGATGGTCGCCTGCGCCCGGGCCAGCCAAGCCTCCAGTTCGGGCTGGTGACCCTGCAGTTCCGCCATCTCGGCGGTGCAGGCCTCGATGCGGCCCATCGCCTGGTTCAGGTTCCCCTGGGCCTGCCAGATCTCCGAGCGGTGCAGACGCCGCAGAAGGGGACGGTCGAAGGCGTCGAGGATCTCCTGGGAGTCGTCCCGCGTGACCTCGGCCTGGGCCAGGCGGCCAACCAGCTCGTCGTGGCGCTGCGTGTTCCGGTCGAGTTGTTCGCTGTACCTGCCGATAGCGTCCACCGCCCTCGACAGCGAGCGGGTGATCTCGTGCTCCCGCTCCAACAGCTTGCGTAGCTGCGCCCCGTCCAGTTGGTCTCCGAGCCCGCGGCCGTCGCCTTCGGGCTCCCGGCGTTGCAGCTCGGCCCGGCGGGCGACGGCGGGCTCGTCGATCCAGTCCCGGACCAGGGCCTGGCCGACGACGTCGACGGCGGTCTGCTCACCCTGGAGGGCGACGAACGCCTCGTTGCTCTGACGGCCCCGGGTCATGGGGACGTAGACGCCTCGGGTGTCGGTGGGTCCGTCGAGGAACAGCAGCGAGCGGTCGACGGTGCGGCCCTGGTTGGCGTGGCTGGTCTGGGCGTAGGCCAGCTCCAGGTGCTCGGCCACGTAGTCGGCGGGAAGCCGGACGTTGCCCGTGCGACCGGACACGGTGACGTCGCCCCGGTGGACGTCGGTGATCTCCCACTGGTCGCGGTTCTTCACCATGAGGCCCCGGTCGGTGTGCAGGTCCCGGTCGTTGCGGCGGGTGGCGACGACATCGCCCCGGAAGAACTGATAGTCCCCCACCGATACCGACGGGCCGAAGATGTCGATCTCACCCGCCTCGGCACGCAGATCCTGGGCTCGCAGGTTGAGCTTCACCACGGTCTCGTTCGTCGGCGCCATCATGGCCACGCTCTCGCCTCGGGCCCTGGCCTGCCACCAGGCGTCGACCACCGCCTCCTCCATCTGCCGCGCCGTTCCGCCGTGGAGGCGGCCGTGGTGGTTGTAGAGGTGGAGGATCTCGGTGTCGCCCCGGCGAAGGGCCAGGCTGGCGTCGCGCTCCCACTCGTTGGCGAAGCGGTGGACCCGGTCCAGCTCGATGGCGCCGTAGCAGTTGATGAGATGACCGAACATGCCGGAGCGCCCCACGGCGGAGAACTGCAGCGGGTCTCCCACCAGCGCCATGCGCCAGCCCCGGGCATCGGCCAGCTCCGCCAGCTCGGCCAGCTTCGGTGTCGAGACCATGGCCGCCTCGTCGACCACGATGGTCGCCCCTGCGGGCAGGTCGTAGCGGTGGTCGGGCGGCCGGTCGAGGCGGTGTTCGACAAGAAGCTTGTCCAGGGTGTCCGAGGCCAGGCCGGCGTCGGTGCCCAGCACCTCGGCCGCCCCCGCCGAGGGGGCCACGCCAAAGACGGCCCGCCCGTCGGCCCGCAGCTGCTCGACGGCGGGGGCCACAGCCGAGGTCTTGCCCGTCCCCGCGGGGCCGACCACCAGCACCAGCTCCCGGTTGCCGGCGACAGCCCCCGCCACCTCCAGCTGGGGCTTGGACAGGGCCAGGCGCATCTCCGACGCGTCGAGGGCGACGTCGCCACCGGCGGCGGCCAAGCGGCGCTCGGCCCAGGCGATGAGGCGCTCCTCTTGGGCCAGGATCTCGGGGGTGGTCAGGGCTCGGTCGGTCACGGACTCGGTGATGGGGCGGCCGTCGCGGCGAAGGGCCACGCCGTCGGGGACGGGCCGGGAGATGTCGACCAGGCGCTCGGCGATCACCGCCTCGGACAGCTGGTGCAGCCACGGCACCAGGATCTCGGCGTCGATCGCGACGTCGGTGGGCACGGCCGCCGCCAGCTCCCGGACCAGCTCCGCCGGCCGCCAGCTCGACTGCGTCTCGGTCAGGGCCTCGATGGCCCGGGAGACGATCAGCTCCCGCGTCGCGTCGTCCATCGCCCGTCCGGCGGTGGGCTGCGACACGGCCGCGCCGATGACGTACTCGGGATCGTGGCCGATGGCGGTGGCCCGCTGGGCCCACTCGGCGTGGAGCGACCAAGCGTCGTCGCCGTGGGACTTGGACGGCCGGCTCTCGGTGACGGCCTCCCGCTCCAGGCGCCACCGCTCCCGCGGTGTCGGTTCGCGCTCGAAGGACTCGGCGAAGCGCTCGAGCTTGTCCTCGATCCGCTCCTCCACCGCCTTTGTGCGGGAGGAGAACTCGGCCAGCACGTCCCCGGGGACGCCCTTCATTTCGGCGATGCCGTGGGCCGGCTCGGCCCACTCCACCCCCAGGGAGCGGGTCAGCTCGGCCCGCAGGCTGGCGTGGTAGAGGGCGGACAGCGTCCGCTGGTCGCATTTGATGGTGCGGGCGTCGAGTGCCAGCCAGCGGCCGTCGTCGGCGACGACCCGGTTGGCGATGACCACGTGGGTGTGTAGCTGGGGGTCCAGCGCCCGGCTGGTGTGCTGGCGGAAGCAGGCGGCGGCGATGCCCTCAGCGTCGAGCGTGCGCACCTGGCCGCCGATGCGGTAGCGGGTGTGGGCGTGGTCCTCTATCCAGTCGACCATGGCCACCACCGCGCTGTCGTGGGCGTCGAGGACCGCGGCCCGGGTGGCGTCGTCGCCCACGGCGAAGAGCACCGACACCGACTTGGGGGCCGACGCGGTGACGTCGAAGCCCCGCACCGATCCCTCGCCGTAGTTGCGACCGAGCGCCTCGCCGGTGCGGGGGTCGAGTCCGGCCATCAAGGCCAGGAAGGCGTTGTCGACGACCTCGCCCACCAGCCCCAGCCGCCCGGCGCCCAAGCCCTCCCACATGCCGGCCGGCTCGCCCGCGTCGAGGTAGTAGCTGGGCAGGGCTTCGACGTAGTAGAGGCCGGCGTCGGGCCCCTTGAGCGTCGTGACTCTCACGGTCATCTGCACCACCCGCCCGCGGGTGTGCACTCGTCTGTCCTGAATTGCGACAGGGGGGTAGTCGCGAGGTTGCTCATGGTTGTCGGGGTCTCCTACTCGCTTGATGCGGATCGGAATCGCGTTGCGGAGATGCCGGTGCCGGTCAGGTCGAGGACGTAGGTCGGCGGTTCGAATCGGCTGTGTGTCCTGGCTGTGGCGGTACGGATCACGTGTGCGCGGCGGAACTCGCGGAGTCGTCGGTAGACGGTGTCCTTCGACATTCGCGGTAGGCGCTCGGCGATCTGACGGATGCTTGCCTGGACGACGAGTTGGTCCTCGCGCTGGAAAGCGTGGGTGATGAGATCGTGGAGGATGGCGATGGCATCGGGCCCGTGCCGCTCGACGAACGCGAAGGCCTGGGGATAGCGGTGCTCGATACGGATCTCGTCGATCACGACGAGGTTGTCGGAGCGCATGGATCACACCACCAGTGTTGGTCTTCACGTACGGCGATCACTCTGCGAACAGAGAGAGTCTCAAACTACAACTGTGTAGTGAAGTCGTCAATTGAGGGGAGCGGTCGCCTAGGATGAAGAGCGGAGGTATTCCGGGATGACGAAGCGCCGGACCAAGGAAGAGCGCCAGGCACCGTTGTTCTGGGGCCTTACTCCGAATCAGCTCGTCGGGTACAACCTCTGGTGCGCCCGTCAGGAGCGAGGCTGGACGCAGGCGCAGGCGGCCGAGGCGCTGGAGCCACACCTCGGGGTCCGCTGGACCGTCGCCCAGGTCTCAGCCGCCGAGCGTTCGGTCGACGGGACCCGCGTGCGCCAGTTCACGGCCGACGACCTCGTCGCATTCGCGCAGGCCTTTGACGTCCCGATCACCTACTTCTTCATTCCGCCGAGACCTAGCGCGACGTGGAGCAAGGTCAAACCCGGGACGTCGCAGGACGCGCAGAACCGCACGATGGCGGTGATGATCGACCTCATCCTCGGCGACTCGACCGACGGTGCCCCGCTGCTGGCGAAACACCTGCACGAGGTGATGCGCGACCTCGACCCGGCACTGTTCTCCGATGCCCAGGAACGGATCTTCGCCCTGGCCCGGCTCCGCCTACTCGGTGTCGTCGGGCACGTCGTCGGGAGCATCGGCGGATGGCAGCAGTCGCTGCGTGCCCTCGCCGACGAGCTGGGCGCACTGGAGGACGACGTCACCGCGATGCTCGCTCGCTCACTTCCGGATGTGACAGAGAAGGACTTCACCGGCCTCGTCGCCGAAGATGCGAAGGCCTGATTACGAGTCCGCCAGGGCCTGTCAAGGGCGGCGTCAGCCGTCCCGTGGGACCGGAGCGCAGCGGAGGCCCTAGACAGGCCCGGTCACGCCCGAGGGGACAATGGAAGGAGCCCGCCCGCAGGGGCGGGCTTGGCTGACCATCACGCTCGGGTCCAGGCCGAACGAGTTGCCGACCATACGCCGCGATCAGAACGGCAGGGCTAGTTGATCGCCAGTGACGCGGCGGTCGCGGCGCTTCGAACTTGGACGCCTGGTGCTGGTTGACGCAGTCGTGTCGCGCTCCACCGGCGGAGGTGGCTTGGGCTCCTCGGCCACGGGTGGCCACTCGATCGCGAATCCCAGCCAAGCCTCGAACTCGGCGCGGTAGATGAGGATCAGCCGGCCGATCCTGTGGCAGGGGATGCCTTCCCGGCTGTCGGGCGCCAGGAAAAGCCGGCACTGGACGTACGCGCTCTGGCGTCCGATGCCGAGAACCTGAGCCGCCTGCTCCACACTCAGCACATCCTTCGATGCCCGGCGCATAATCCTCTATCCTACAGATTACTCGCCGGGCCTGCAGATAAGATGTGGACGGAGCACCGATGCGCAGGCTCGTCGAGCTCTGAGCCGGCACCACCCGGCAGCAGAAACGACCTACGGCGCTCGGTGGGAGCCGAGCGGCAGGGATGGCACAAGGAGGCAGCGATGCGGGGTCACGTCGCAAAGAAGGGCAACCGCTACTACGCCGTCATCTACGAGGGCATCGATCAGGCCACTGGCCGCCAGCGCCACCGCTGGTACGCAGGCGGCGCCACCCGCAGGGAGGCCGAGAAGCTCCTCGCCGAGATGGTCAAGCGCAGTCACGACGGTGACTATCGGGCGCCCGAGCGGATCACCCTCGGCACCTACCTCGAAGAGCGCTGGCTGCCTGCCAAGCGGGCCCAGCTCCGGCATTCGACCTGGGACTCGTACCGGCGCAACGTCGAGATCCACGTCAAGCCCCGGATCGGCAACATCCCGCTGCAGCGGCTCACTCCGGAGGACCTCGACGCCTTCTACGCCGGGCTGCTCGTCGACGGGCGACGCAACGGGGCCGGCGGCGGCCTGTCGCCCCGGTCGGTGCGGATCATCCACGGGATGCTGCGCAAGGCTCTGGCCGACGCCTGCCGCAAGGGCAGCCTGGTGCGCAACGTCGCCGATCTGGCCGACCCACCCAAACCCAGCGCGTACGGCACCAAGGAGATGCGGGTCTGGATGCCGGCCCAGCTCCGCCAGTTCCTGGACGAGATCGACGACCACCGCCTCGCTCCTGCGTTCTTCCTTGCCGCCAACACCGGGATGCGGCGGGGCGAGGTGCTCGGGCTGCGATGGGACGACGTCGACCTCGACGCCGCCCGCATCTCCGTCCGTCATGCCGTCCTCAACGTCGCCTACGAGCTCATCCTCGCCGACGTCAAGACCAAGTCCAGCCGGCGCACGATCGACCTCGACGCCCGAACCGTCGCCGTTCTGCGGGGTTGGCGGAAAGCACAGCTGGAGGAACGACTCGCCCTCGGTCGCCGGCCCGACGACGACGGGATCGTGTTCGCGGCGCTGGAGGGTGGCCCGACTCACCCCGACCTGTTCAGCCAGATCTTCGACCGCCACGTCGCCAAGTCGACGCTACCCCGGATCCGCCTGCATGACCTCCGCCATACACACGCCACGATCCTGCTGAAGGCCAGCGTGCCGGTGAAGGTAGTCAGCGAGCGCCTCGGCCACAGCAGTCCCGCCTTCACGATGACCGTCTACCAGCACGTCTTGCCCGGCATGCAGGCTGACGCAGCTGCGATGTTCGGCGACCTGGTGTTCGGGAACTAACCGAAGGCGACATGGTGCGATACGCACCGTCGGGGCTATGTTTCGTCAACTCGTTGCCCGACGAGTCCACCGTGCGGGTGACCGAGGCGACGACCGGTGCCCGCCGGCCGCCAGGGTCCGCTTTTCCGACCCGCATTCGAACGTTCGGATAGTGTCGGTCGTCGCAGTGCCAACTATCTCGTCGTCCGCGACTCGCTCCCTTAAAGGGACGCCAGATCGAGGGAACTACTGACGCGCCGCGTCGCCACTTCCCCTTCCTCGCTTGTTGTTGCGAACCTCGGAGGTTGCGGTGAGTGCCTTGTGCGACGCGTGGGACGAAGAGCATATTGACGACGGCGAGTGCTGCGAGTGTGGCGAGAGCTCACACGCCTGTCAGGACTGTCCGACCTTCGGGGGAAACGGCGTCACGCCTGGCGTCGACGTCGAACCCGACGGAAGCGACTGCCATCTGGGGACCACCCGCTACGTCTGAGTGCAGAACGTGAGCGCTCGATCACCGCCTACGGTCTATCTCGGCAGAGTCCAGGAAAGGGCCGCATGATCGAGGTGTACCACCACGACCCGGTCGAGGTCGACAGAGCGAGCAGCTGGACCGGACTATGTGATGCGCTGGGAGACTTCACGCCGGTCGCAGTCCAGACAGCCAAGGCCCCGGCGGTGCTGGCGCTGTTCGAGTACGCGAGGCCGGACGCGGTGGTCGTGGTCGACGGCAAGCCAGTGGTGTCGCTGGAGCAGACGATGATGAACCCCAGCGGCCACAACATCCCGCAGCGGTTCTCCTGCCTGGTCAGGGCAGCAGAACTCGGCGTTCCGTCGATCATGTACTGCCCCGAAGCGGCAAGGCGAACATTCTCAGACCCGAACCCGCGATATATCCAAGTTCGCGTGCCCCTGGGGCAGCTTCGCTTGACGCGGCTCTACGGCGTTCCGTCGCTGACAGTGTTCTGGCCAACCGGGACGGATCAGCTTCCTCGCCTCGACAGGGCCGCCCATCAGCAGCTTGCCGATGTCATCGCAGCGATCATCGAGCATCGCGACTCGCCCCGCGACATGTTGAGAACAGCACCCATGCAGCACGCGCTGGACGAGATGATCCGCGTTGTCCACCAGTACGGCGGGCGGTACCGCCAGAACGCCTCGGTCCGTACGGTGCTGTCGGGAGGGCTTCGGGCCTGCGAGGACACGGGCCTCGTGATCGATCCGGCGAACACGGTGAAGATAGTTCGGACGGGCGCCCTGGTCGCCGAGTTTCCACGGTGGTCTCAAGAGTGGAGCGAGGAGTTGGAGCGATTCACGTCGCGTGAACACACGCTCCTGTTCACCGGTACCGCGAACAAGGCTCGCAATGACTCTGAGCACCCCTGGCCCGGCTACCTCACGCTGTTGGACATCCTCTATCTCAGGACCGCGGGGGGCATCACCACGAGCGACCGGACGATGAACCTGGCGTATCGGCTCCCGAAGGTCGATCGCCACGCCTTCGTCGCCCGACTGAACTCGAAGCCGACTCCGACCGCAGCACGGATCGCCGACAACTTCTGCGACGCGCTTCTGCTCGATGGAGCGCTCATCCCAGGCCGTCCGGTCCGCGGGGCTCGTTCCGCTGGCATCGCTGGAGAGACTTGAGGCCTGAGATTGAGGTGTACCAAGGGACGCTCGCCCATCTCGAGGAAGCCGGATGGCACATCATCTGCGCGTCCCCTCCGGGCGGGACTGACCTTCGCTACAGGCGGTGCCTGTTACCTCGCCCGGACCTGCTCCGGCCCGAGCGAGGCCTGCGGGATGAGGTTGACATCACGGCTTGTCGCGGCGACGCCCTGCTATTGATCGAGTGCAAGAGCCTGATGTCCGAATCGTTACGGTTTCTCAACAACCTCGGCGAGTCCGACTACGTGAAGCTCAAGCGTCTGCGTGACGCTCATCCGCCCAAGACGCTGAGCGCTCTCCTCCGCCGAGGGAGCGGCTCACCACATGTACCGGCGGTTCCTGACGTCGAGTTGGCCCTGGCGGTCTCCGAGTTCGATCTGCTCAAGCCTGACGACATCAGCGCATTTCTCGTAACGGACGTGGTGATCTTCATACGGTCGGTGGCGGACCAGTGACTCTGCTGAAGCCGATGCTCGCGACAGAAGCTGGTCTCGATGAGCTACCCCGGCTCGTCGCGTCGGATGAGTGGTCGTTCGACCAGAAGCTCGACGGTCAACGCAGGCTCGTTGCCGTCGAGGACGGCCGGGCCCGAGCCTTCCGGCGGTCGGGGGCCGCTGCATCGTTGCCGCGAGACGTCGAACGTGATCTGGGGATCCTCGCCGGTGGAGACTGGCTCGTCGACGGTGAGTTGGTAGACGACGTCTTGTGGGTCTTCGACTTGGTCCGCGCGCCCAGTGAGCGGATATCGGAGCGCACGCCCTATGCAGAGCGGCGCTCGGGCCTCGACGGCATCGCCGCGTACATGACAACGAGCGTCGTGCGCGTCCTGCCGTCATGCCATTCAAGTCAGGCCAAACAGGCCATCGTAGACACCCTGCGATCTGGCGGCGGAGAGGGCGTGGTCGCCCGTCATCTTGATGGGACGTACGAGTTCGGTACTAGGTCGCGCTGGATGTTCAAGGCGAAGTTCTTCCGGGAGATCGACGTTGTTGTTACCGGCCTTCGTGTCGAAGGGAAGGATAACTTCGCCATAAGCCTCATTCGCGACGGTGAACTGATTGAAATAGGTACATGCAGCGCACTCTTCCGAGGGCTGCCGGCGATCGCGGTGGGACAGGTCGTCACGGTGCGATACCTCTACGCCAACGATCGAGGCCACCTTCAGCATCCCACCCGCCCGCGTCTGCGCGATGACAAGGATCCCGAGGAGTGCACCTTTGACCAGCTCGTCTATAGGTCAACGAGCGTCATCGACTTGGCACTCTAACTGCGGCGAAACACCAGGATGTAGTTGTGGTCGATGAAGTGTCCACGGCGAAGAACATGCATGCCACCGTTGTTCTGGAGGATCCAGATGAAGTTTTCCTCGAGATCGAATCCAAGAGCCTCGAACTCTCGGATAAAGTCCGTAAAAGGGTGCCGGAGCCGACCCTTGTACCTCTGGTCGCCAATGATCACAGCGATGCGATCCTCGGCTGTCGTTACCTTCTCAGCGGTTGCCGCCAAGTCCACGACAAATCGAGCATAAGGGGCATCGTTGTCGGTTGAAGCGTCCTGCGTCTTGATCTCCGCGTGGTCGAACGACAGGTCTCGCAACATCTCGGGGTCGCAGGTCGCCTGGACCGCGCTGAGCAGGTCCGTCGCAAGTCGATGGATCAGGTGGTAGTGGATCACGCCGAGGTAGGGCGGATGGAGTAGAAGGAACTTTGGCTCGGTCGGATACCACGATGGGTCGGTCGCGCTCGCCTGGCGAACAGACGCGATGAGGCCGCCGCTCTCGCGGAGGGCGGAGTTGGCAGATCGGGCGCGCTCTGGAAGCAGCGTCGCCGGATCGACGAACTCCTTACGTTTCGTAACCAAGTGGTGGGTGCACCGAGAGTCGACGTTCGCTACGTCCCGGACGAGCTGAGCAGCGACGACATAGAGCAAAGGCTGCGCCTGCGGTGGGCAAGCGGCAATTCGTTCGAACAACGCCGCCGTCGCGGTAAGCACATCTGGTCGGAACCACTTACGGGTGTAGGTGAATTGCTCACCAGCGAGCCTCTCGTCGACTACGCCAGTGGAACGGGTCTCCGATAGATAGGCGAGCGCGGCTTCTAGTACGTCCTCAGGGACACGGCCGGCGGCCCTCAGGCGTGTAACGAGACACGCGAGCGGGTTGATGTCGGCGCCGACTGAGGGGTGCCCTCGTGCGCTTGCGGCGCTCAACGTGATCCCGCTCCCCGCGAAGGGGTCAACAAAGAGCTGATCGTCCGTGCAGTACATCTCCGTCAATCGCTCGACGAGCGGAACGGGCAGAGTGCCGTACCACCGATAGACCTGTTCAGACCGTGCCTCAGGGAACGACCAGATTGAACTCACGAACTTGGAGGAGTTCTTCGGCTTGCCGCGGAGTGCGACGTCGGGCGCGTCGACATCCGGTCCTTCGCCAAGTTCGAACAGTGCGTCTGTCATGCGGTCTTCCTCAGGCTCCATCGTTCGCCATCGAAGGAGAAGTACGCCTCCAGAAGCGCGCGACGATGCGAGTCGAAGAGTTGGATCTCGTCGAGGCTCCGCAGGAGCTCAGCTTCTGCATCAACCCCTGACGCTACGGCGGCTCGAGCGGCCGCGTACACATGCGGCTGTGCTCGAAGCCAAACCATGGCGAGCAGGGCGGGAGGGTCAAGTGGGCCTTGCTCCGTGAGCACTTGGTTGATGAGTTGAACGAACATCGACTCGTTCAGTGGAGAGTTTGGGACCGCTTCTGTCCCGGAGCGCTCCGCCGGCCGGGAAAAGGAGATGATGAAGTCGCCGATCGCGGAACCCGCGCGACGGCTTTGCGCCGTGTGCTTGTACGACGGAACGCCGTCTTGGAAGATCACCCCATTTGGGGGAAGGTCGAATCCCGCGCGGACGGCCGCGAGGAACAAGGCGGCCCACGCCCGCGGCTCGCGATTGTGGAACGTCATCACCATGTAGGCTCCTGGCTTCAGGACTCGGTAACACTCACGAAAGCTCGCCTCCAGCAAGACCTGGTAGTCAGTTGAGGACTTGGCACGTGGAAACTTCTTTCGCGCGATCACGGCCTCGTCGGTGTCGTCGATCAACCATCCCATGCCGAGACTTTCGGGCAGCCAGACCGCCCAGAAGTTCGACAGATCTGCATAGTGAACGTAGCTGCCGTATGGCGGATCGGTCAGAACGAGGTCAACCGACTCGTCTTCGAGAGGTAGGTCGGTCGCGCTGCGCGCTTCCACACGGAAAGCACCACGAGGGTGGAGGGTGTTACCGAGACGTGCGTAGTCACGCTTGCCCCGTAGGACCGCGTCACATCGTCGGGAGAACTCATTAAGAACGTTCGCTTCGACATGCACGGTCGGGAGCCAGAAACCGGGCTTTGCCCACTCGAGCGGGCGATCTCCGCGCCATCCAGGGTTCAGCGTGACCATCCGGTTCGTGTACCGGAGGGTGGAACTGAATGCCAGCAGGAGGAAGTCCTCGAACGGCGATGCCGCTTCGAGGATCGTCTGGCGGAGATGCGACAACGTCAGGAGGTGCCGGTCGGTGAAAAGCTGGCGGAATTGAGTAATGCCCTTCTTATGAAGCGCGCTCTCGCGCTGCATGTTGCAGTCCGGGATCTCGACACCGGGCACGTCGAGCCCACCTGATTCCGCGGTCTTCAGCTCAGATGCAATCCGGGCGGCGCGCTCGCTGTCAGCTTGATCGGGGGTGGTTGTCTCCTCCAAGCCGCACTGACGACAAGTGTAGTGAAGCTGCACCATGACGTGAGGGGTGTCTGCGGATGGTGAGAAGCGAACAGGATGCATGCAATCCCCGCACTCCCACGTTCCGATTTTGAGCTTGGTCGCGTCGGAGACGAGGAACGTCAAGGAACAGGCGGGACACTCGACGACTGCCGAGTGTTCGAACCACGCCGCGGTCGCCGGGCTGTCGCAAGCTCGACATGCCGTTTCGAAGGCATCCAAGACTAACGGCGCCGCTCGCTTGACAATCTCCGCCATCGCCTCGTGGAGCGCTGCGATGTCGACGGGCTCGAGTTCGGTCCTGGTGATGAACGCCGCCAGAGGATTGAGGTCGAAGCCGATCCCGTTCCGACCTTCGATCACAGCCTCGACGACCGACACGCCGCCGCCGCAGAACGGGTCGAGCACCACGTCGCCGGGATCGCTGTAGTGCGAGACCAGCGCCTGGAACACCGAGTACGGCCGCCGCGCGAAGTAGCGGTGCATCCGGTAGACCGGACGATGCGGCTTCGCACGGACGGCTTCGGCGATCGGCACGACTCGCTTCACTAGACGGCTCCGATCAGGTTCGTGCTCGAAGATTACACGCTTGTTGTTCGCACGGCCGCGGCCAGATACTGCGCGACACTCCGTTGCCCGCACCTGGGCGGCGAGGTCGGAGGACTTGATGAACGGCAACGACTCGGACGACGTGATGAACGGCAACGACCCAGAGGGCGGCGACATCCTCGCCGCCCTTGTGTCACGGCGAGCGTCGGCTCAGCAATCCCTCGAGGCTGCCACGAGCGGCTACAAGAAGTGCCGCCAGAGGCGGGGAGCAGACGCTCACAAGCGGGGTTGGTATTTTCAGGAGCAGATGCAGAAGTGGAGCGGAGTCGTCTCGCGCTTGGACGCTGAGATCGCAAAGCTGGGGGATACTCCGGCCCGGTAGCGCACGCTAGATCGGCGTGGCCACCGGAGGGCGCGCAACAAGTTGCGTCCAGGGACGTGGTCAGGTGGCGACCGGCGCCCCCCTGAGAGCGGACGTGCAGATACCGGAGCCAGTGTCGCCCAGGTACCGGGGCCGCGTCCGGGAATTGTCAGGTAGGTACCGGGCCACGGTGTCCACTATGAACGGGGTCCGCACATCCCTGATGTTCGGGACGTTAGAAGAAGCGTTAGAAGTCCGGCTTGGAACGCAGAGGGCCGGTGCTCTCGCACCGGCCCTGAGACGAAACTCCCCCAACCGCCACGACGCTCGGGCGCGCCAGAAGTCGGGGGGCGTGCCCCCCGAACGGTGGGCACAGGCGATAGGGCGCTCAGGCTGCAGTCGGCGCAAGCGCGACCTTGTGTCCGAGCTTCTCCAGCTCTCGGACCAGGTAGCGCTTGCGGGCCTCGGCGTCGGTGCGTCGCTCGAAGTAGTCCGAGCCGAGGTCGCTGTAGGTGGTGTCGGCGGCGGCCAGTAAGTGCCAGACGATGACGATCATGGAATGGGCCACCGCGAAGATGGCCTTGGTCTCGCTCTTGGTGCCGAAGCGTCGCTTGAAGCGCCGGTACTGGGCGGCGAGGTAGGAGTCACGGGTGTGCGACGCCGCCCACGCCGCCTCGCACATGGCCGCCCGCAGCACGGCGTTGCCCTTGCGGGCCCGTCCCGAGGACCGCTTGCCGGCCGACTCGTGGTTGCCGGGGCAGAGCCCCGCCCACGACGCGAGGTGGGCCGGCGTGGGGAAGCGGGCCATGTCCACCCCGATCTCGGACACGATCACCTCGGCGCTGCGCTTGGCCACCCCCGGGATGCTCAACAGGCGGGTGGCGGCCTCAGCGAAAGGGGCCATGAGCCGGTCGACCTCCCCGTCCAGGCGCTCGATGATGTCCGAGAGCTGGTCGACGTGGTCCAGGTGCATGCGCAGCAGGAAGGCGTGGTGATCCTCGAAGCGCCCCACCATGGCCTGTCGCAGCTCGGGGATCTTGGGCCGCATGCGGGTCAGGGCCATCTGGGCCAGGACCTCGGGGTCACGTTCACCGGCGACGAGGGCCTCCAGCATGCGCCGGGCGGCCTTGCCCAGCACGTCGGTGGCGACCGAGTCGAGCTTGATGCCGGCGTCCTCCAGCAGCTTCTGGATGCGCTGGGTCTCCCGCACCCGCTCCTGGGTGAGCTTGGTCCGGTACCGGGTCAGGTCCCGCAGCCGGGCGATCTCGGGCGGGGGGATGAAGCTGCCCCGCAGCAGGCCGCACTCGAGCAGCTGGGCCAACCAGGCGGCGTCGGCGACGTCGGTCTTGCGCCCGGGCAGGTTCTTGACGTGGCGGGGGTTGACCAGCAGCAGCTCGACATCGGCCATGCCTTCGAGCACGTGCCACACCGGACGCCAGTAGACCCCAGTCGCCTCCATCGCCACCTGGGTCACCCCCTCGGCCACCAACCAGTCCCGTAGCCGCTCGAGCTCCCCGGTGAAGGTCAAGAACTCTTTCACCTCCTGGCGACGACGACCCGGCTTTGGGCCCGGCGTTCGTACCGCCGCCATCACCGTCTTCTTGTGCACGTCCAGGGCCGCGCAGCGATCGACGATCACATCCATCGGCATCCTCCTCGCTCGGCATCAACGTCGTGCCGCCCAAGGGGTCGCATCGCTCAAGACTCTGAGACACGTGCTCGTAGCAACAATCAAGGGTGCCTGCGGACCCCGGCACCAGTCTGACCTTCGGGCTCGCGGCACCAGTGCGTTTCCGGGCTCGGCGGGCGACACCCCCAGAGTTTCATCCCTACGGGTGCGCCCCGCCAGGGGCGCATCCGGGTCTGACCTGCTCTTTTCTTG
>CAVZAH010000011.1:0-585004 GCA_963773275.1 uncultured Acidimicrobiia bacterium
GCGGCTCTAGGCTGACGGTCGATGGGGTGGCGTTGGCGCCGGTACGAGGTCGAGCGGCTTCCGATTCTCCTCGACCCCGCGTCGAGCGACGAGTACCGCCCCCTTCCCTTGTCCCCCGTCGTGCGGGAGGCCCGCCGCCGGGCATGGGAGCAGGCGGCCGAGAACGCCCGCCGGCTGGGGATGTCCCGCCGCGACTTCCTGCTCACCTCCATGGGCGCGGCCACCGTCCTGCTGAGCCTGAACGCCTGCAGCAAGGAGGAGGCGGCCAACCGCGGCACCCGCCCGGGGTCCACCTTCGCAGTGCCGAAGGAAGCCGGCGTCGACGAGGAGGCGGCGGCGTCGGTGCTCGAGGGCGACCTGCCGGTCATCGACGCCCAGGCCCACTTCCTCGACTTCGACCTGTCCACGCCCCTGACCGACGACTTCTTCGGGTCGGACTTCCCCCAGGCGTCCTGCGGCCTGGACGACCCCCGGGCCTGCTTCGGCATCGACCGCTTCGTCGACACCCTCTACTCCCGCAGCGAGACGGCGGCGGCGGTGCTGTCGGCGATCCCCGCCCCCGACGCCCGCACCGGGCCGCTCGGCCTGGAGGTCATGCATCGGGCCCGGGAGCGGATCAGCGACAGCATCGGCCCCGGCCTGCTCCTCATCCACGGTCTGGTCGTGCCCACCGACAAGCCTCTGGCCGCCGCCCTCGACGACCTCGAGGCCATCGCCACCACCTACCAGGTCGACGGGTGGAAGGCCTACACCACCAACACCCAGGGCTGGCGGCTCGACGACGGCGACGTCCTCGGCCGGCAGGTGGGCATGGCGTCGCTCACCAAGATCGTGGAGCTGGGGATTCCCCGCATCTCGGTCCACAAGGGGATCTCGGGGGGCGACAAGTGGGCGTCCCCGGAGGACGTCGGGCCCGCGGCCAAGGATTTCCCCGAGGTGAAGTTCGCCATCTACCACTCGGGCTGGGAGCCGGGCGTGACGGAGGGCGCCTACTCCCCCGCCACCGCCGACCAGGGCTCCAACCGGCTGGTGACGTCCCTGCGCAAGGCGGGCATCGACCCGGGCAAGAACGTCTACGCCGAGCTGGGCTCGACCTGGTTCAACCTCATGCGCTCACCCGACGAGGCCGCCCACCTCATCGGCAAGCTCCTCTTGGCCGTGGGGGAGGACCGCATCCTGTGGGGCACCGACTCGATCTGGTACGGCTCGCCGCAGGGCCAGATCGACGCCTTTCGCACCTTCGACATCACGCCCGAGTTCCAGGAGCGGTTCGGCTACCCGGAGCTCACCGACAAGATCAAGGGCCAGATCTTCGCCCGCAACGCGGCTGAGTACTACGGCCTCGAGCTGGCCAAGATCGAGAAGCGCCCCCGCCCGCCAGGGTCGCCGGCGACGACGTCGACCACCTCGGCGCCCCGTGACGCGGGTGGTGGCGCCGAGGAGGACCACGAGGACACCACCACCACCCGCGCCACCACCACGACCACCCACGACGACGACGAGGACACGACCACCACCACCGAACCCTGACCCACGCCCGGTCGCCGGGGGGCCGGCCCGCGACCGTGGTGCCGGAACGTCGTGGTAGCACCCCTTGACCGGTCGCCGGCGGGGTGCCAGTTTTTCCCCCAGGCGAACCGGGTTTCAGCCAACTGCCGAAAGGCGGCCCTGCGCGTCATGGATGTCCGGACGGACAGCGGAGCACCGACGGTGGTGCCCGCCAAGCTACGGGCCCCGTCGGGCTCGGGGCTGGTCCGGCCCCGGTTGGCGGAGAAGCTGGACGAGGCCCTGGCCACCGGCTTCGCCACGGTGGTGGGCCCGGCGGGGGCGGGCAAGACCACGGTGCTGGCCCACTTCCTGGCGCGGGTCGACGCGCCCGCGGCGTGGTACCGGGCCGACGAGTCCGACGGCGGGGTCGAGCCGCTGCTGGCCCACCTCGAGCGCGCCTTCTGCACGTCGCTCACCGGGCTGGCGGGCGGGTGGCGGTCGCTGGAGGCGATGCTCGCCGACCTCGAGGGCTGGTCGGGCCGGCGGGCCGTGCTGGTGGTCGACGACTTCCACACCCTGGAGGGCACCCCCGCCGAGGACTTCGTGGCCCGGCTGGTCGAGTACGCGCCGGCGTCGTTGGTCGTGCTCCTCGCCGCTCGCCGCCAACCCCAGTTCAACCTGTCCCGCCGGCGGATCGAAGGGCGGCTCACCGAGCTGGCCGCCCACGACCTCCGTTTCCGCTCGTGGGAGGTGGAGCGGCTGTTCAAGGACGTGTACCGCTCGCCCCTGCCCCCCGAGGAGGCGGCCGAGGTCACCAGTCGGACGGAGGGATGGCCGGCGGTCCTGCAGCTGTTCCACCTCGCGACCAGCGGCAAGACGCCCGCCCGCCGGCGGGAGACCCTGGGGGCGCTCTCGACCCGGTCCCGCCTGGTGCGGGAGTACCTCACCCGGAACATCCTGGAGGAGCTGCCCGACGACCTGCGCCGGTTCCTGCTCGACACCTGCGTCCTGCCCCGGCTGAGCGGGCCGCTGTGCGACGCGCTGCTCGAACGGAACGGCAGCCAGCGCCTGCTGGAGCAGGTCGAGTCCCGCCAGCTGCTGCTCGCCTCCCTCGACGACGGCAGCTTCCGGTACCACGAGGTGCTGCGCTCCTACCTGGAATCGGTGCTGGTGGCAGAGGTCGGGGAGCCGGAGACGGGGGCCCGGTACCGCCGCGCCGGCCGGATGCTGGAGGAAGCCACCGCCTACACCGACGCCATCCGGGCCTACTCCCGGGCCGGGGACGACCAGGCCATCGGCCGGCTCCTGCGGGACCGGGGCGAGGTCGTGGGCTCGGAGCCGGGGGCGTGGATCGAGACCCTCCCCCACGGAATCGTGGCCGGCGACCCCTGGCTCCTCCTCGCCCAGGCCCGCCGCCACCTCGCCTGCGGCCGGGTGGCCGACGCCATCCAGGGCTACCGGTCCACCGAAGGCGCGTTCGGACCGGTGGGCGCGCTCGTCGAGGCCCATCATGAGCGGGTTGCCCTCGGTGGCTGGATGGTGCCGGTCTCGCCGCCCGGCGACGACTGGCTGGGCCTGCTCCGGGAGGCCACCCGGCGGGACCCATCGGGCGCCTCGGTCCGGGCCCGCCAGCTGGGGGGTCCGAACGCGACGCTGGCCGCCGGCCTGGCCGCCCTCCTCGCCGGCCAGGTCCGGGACGCGGAACGGCTCCTGGCCGAGGCGGAGGGCGAGGTCGGGGCGTCGCTGCGCCTGGTGGCGGTGGCGTCCTTCGCCCGGGCCGTCGCCCAGGCGCTGGCCGGGCAGCGCCCTGTCGAACGGCTGGTGGCGGCCTACGAGACGCTCGAGGAGCTGGGGCAGCCGTGGCTGGCCCAGCTGTGTCAGGTCGCCCTCGAAGCGGTCGAGCCGGAGACGCAGCGCCCGCCGGGCGCGGAGCCGGCCGACGGCGGGTGGGGGAAGGCGCTGGCGGCCGTCCTGCGGGCGGCCATCGGCGGGCAGCCGGGCGACGCCCACGAGCTGGCCGAAGCGGCGGCCGTCTTCCGAGGGGGTGGGGCTCGGGTCCTGGAGGCGTGGGCGTCGGCGTTGGAGGCGTTGGCCCTGGCGGCCGTCGGCGACGGGGCGGCCGCCACGACCGCCCGGGCCGCCGAGCGGCTGGCCCGCAGCACCGGCGCCCGGGGCGCGGCGGTCATGGCCTACCGGGCCCTCGCCCTCACCGATCCCGGGCCGCGGGACAACCACGGGCCCCTCGCCGCCGCCATCGCCCAGGAGTGCGGGCTGCGGGCGGCGTCGGCCTCGGCCTCCGGCGCCGGAGGGGCGGGGGCCGCCCGTCCGCCGTCGATGGTCGTGCGCTGCTTCGGCGCGTTCACCATGGAGGTGCAGGGTGAGCTCCTCGACCTCCACGGGGTCAAGCCGCGGGCCCGGTCGCTGCTGCGCCTCCTCGTCATCCGCCAGGGGCGGATGCTGCACTGGGAGGCGCTGGCGGAGGCGCTGTGGCCGGAGACGTCGCCGGCGGCCGGCAAGCGCTCGCTGCAGGTGGCGGTGTCGGCCATCCGCCAACTGGTCGAGCCGGGGTCGTCGCCCGACTCGTCGTTCCTCACTCGCGTCGGCGACGCCTACTGCCTCACGCTGCCCGACGACGCCCGGGTCGACATCGTCTCCTTCGAGGCGCTCACCCAACGGTCCCGCGATGCCGAGGCCAGGGGCGACGACGAGGCCATGACCGCGGCGATGGCCGACGCCCTCGACCTCTACCGGGGCGATCTGCTGGAGGAGGAAGGCCCGGCCGAATGGGTGGTCAAGGCCCGGGACCACTACCGGGCGACGGCGGCCGACCTGGCCGAGCGCCTGGCCGGGGCGCAGCTGGCGGCGTCGTCGTTGGCGGCCGCGGTCAGGACCTGCCAGCGGGGCCTCGAGATCGACCGCTACCGCGATCGCCTGTGGCGCCTGCTGGTCGCGTCCCATCGGGGATCGGGTGAGCGGGCCAACGCCGCTCGAGCGGAGAGGGACTACGCGTCCGTCCTCCGCGAGCTGGGCGTGACGACGCCCCCTGCCGGCTGACCGGGGGCCGGCGGGTGACCCGGGCGCCGGGGCGGGCGTCCGGGCCACCGGGCGAGGTGCCCACGGGGCCGGGGAGACAGGTCGGCGGCCACCGGGTTGCCTCGTCGATCGGCCTCACCCGGGCGGAGGGGACCGTTCCGATCCGAAGCGGGCTGACGACACACGTCCTCCTCTCAACGAGCGAGTGAAAGGTACGAGGTGAGTGTGCGCCGGACCGCCTCGAGTCTCGATGGGGCATTCGGATCATTCGTGGCCGTGGCCCTCCCGGGGTACGCGTCACGGCGTGGCAAGTGGGTTCCACGTCAGTCGTAGGTGGCCTCCACGGCCCACCGGCCACCCTCGACCACGAGTAGGTAGGCGCCGCCGTCAGCGGTGACGACCTGGGTGCGGGCCCGGCGGCGGTGGGCGGCCGGGTCCCACCACCGTTCATCGACCGGCCACGGGCCGGCCCACGCCACCACCGCGGCCGGCGGCTGTCCCGCCAACGCCACCCGGGCGAGAGGGGCGGAGACCGTCGCCCGGCCGGTGATGGTCACCGCCCGGCCGTCGGCGTCGAGCACCTCCGCCGGCAGGGGGACGGGGTGGACGGTGGCCGGCGCCGGCGGCGGGATCCGTCCTGGCCACGGCGCCACCGCGGCCGCCCCCTCGGCGAACACCTGGTAACCGGCACCGGCCGTGCCGGCCGGGAGGGCGTCGCCCCACGGGACCAGGCGGGCCTGCTCCGACGGGCCCCGGCCGCCGGCGAGGGCGGCCGTGACCACCGACTCCGGCCCGAGGACACCCTGCACCCGGGCCAAGGCGCGGGCCGCCCGCTCGGCCGCGGCCCGGTCACCACCCCAGAAGCCGAGCTGGCGACCGTCGTCGGGGCCCACCTCGTCGGGCGTGAGGCGAAGGAGGACCAGCCCGCCGGTGGGGACGTCGGAGGTATCTCCCGGCACCGCGCCGCGGCCGGCCAGCCAGCCGTCGATCTGCCACCGCACCCGCTCGGCGAGGGCGGCCGGGGTGAGGCCGCCGTCGTGGCGCCAGCGGCGGGCCAGCCACTCGCCGTGCTCGGTCTCGGCCTCCACCAGCACCCGGGTGGCGGCCAAGCCCCGGGTGGCCAGCGCCAGGTGGAGCTGCTCGGCCAGTGACCGGGCCACGAAGGCCACCGTCTCCAGCCGGTCGGCGGGCGGATCGAGGACGGCGGTGACGGCCAGGTCGGGGGGCGGCGTGCGGGCCGCCACCGGCCGCTCGTCGAGGCCCCGGGCCAGGCGGCAGGCGCCCGCCCCCTCGGTGCCGAACCGGGCCAGGACCGCGGGCAGGGGCAGGGCGGCCAGGTCGCCCAGGGTGCGGATGCCGAGGCGGACCAGGAGGCCGGCCAAGTCCCCCGACGAGGCACCGTCGTCGACGACCGAGACCGGGTAGGAGGCGAGGAACGCCCGGCTCTCCCCCCGGGGGACGACGACGCCCGAACGGGCGGCCAGCTCCGCCGCCAGCCGGCCGTCGGCCACCCCCACCCGGCAGTCGGGGGGCGCCGGGGGCGATCGAGGAGAGGACGGCGTCGACAGCGGCGGCCACCTTGCGGGCGAGCGCCGCGTCACCGCCGAAGAAGCGGGACGGGCCCCGGGTGGCAAAGGCGCACGTGCCGGGGCGGACGATCTCCACCGCCGGGGTGAACGCGGCGGCGGCCGCTGCCACCGGCTCGAACGCCCGGGCGTCGCGACCGGGGTCGTCGGCCACCACCACCAGCCACGGACAGCGGGACTCGGCCTGCCGTCGCCGCAACCCCCGCTCGACTCCCTCGGCCCGGGCCGCCTCCGAGCACGCCACCACCCGATTTGCGGCGACCACCGCCACCGCCGCCCCCGGCCCGGCGTTCGGCCCGGTCCCGGCGAACTGGTGACGAATCGGGGCGTCCTGGGGACGTTTCGTGTCACCAGTTGGCGGGGGGGCGACCACCGCCACGGCCACCGCCGCCACCACCGGCCAGTCCGGGCAGTGGACCACGAGAAGGCGGGCCGTCATCCCACGTGCTCCAGGCCGGTCAAGGCGACCGGGTCGCCGTCGGACGCGAGCGTCACGCCTCCGCCCGGTGCCGGGAGCCAGAGCGCGGACCGTCGCTCGCGGGCGGCCGCCCCCCGCCCGCCCCCCACCACCTCGACCCGTCGGCCCCGGAGCCGCCCCGCACCCACGCCGGCGGCCCCCACCAGCCCGTGCCACTCCGATCGGGTGACGGCGAGGCGGACGTCGGCCGCATCCGGCCACCCCCTCCCGGCCACCACCAGCACCGACCCCCGCTCCCGGGCCCGGGCCGCCAGCCGCCGGGCGTCGGCCGGGCGCACCAACGCCGGCGCCGGCGGCCAGGCGACCACCAGGTCGAGGGCGTCGAGAAGGGCGGCCACGACCCACGCCCATCCGCCGGGGCCGGGCCCATTCCCGGGAGCGGGCACCAGCGGGAACCGGTCGAGGACGATGCCCAACTCGGCCGCCGCCACCAGTCCCAGCGCCGGACGCCCCACCGCCGCGCACCACGATCCCTCGGTCGAGGCCGCCGCGGCCAGGGCCAGGGCCAGCGACGACGACCCTTCGACCGCCACCACCGACCCCCGCCGGAGCCCCCGCGCCGGCAGCAGCGGCTCGAGCGCGGCCAGCACCGGCAGCCGCTGCTCGGCCGCCAGCGACACCGGCGCGGCCCGCTCCACCAGCTCGGCCGGGATGGCCGGCTTCCCGCCGGCGGCGAGCTCCCGGGCGGCGACGACCATGGGGCCCGAGAGTAGTCGAACGCATGTTCGTCCACCCAGCCCGGACGGGCGATTCGGACCCGTCGGACAAAGCCCGAAAGTACAGTCCTGCCCGTGACCTCAGCCGAGTCGGACCGGTGGCGGGTGGTGCCGGGCACCAACGTCGACCTCATCGCCGTCGACCCCCGCGCCACCGATGGCGTCGGCGGCAAGGACGAGGCGGCCCGGACGATCCCCGAGCTCCACGACCGGCTGCGGGGCCTCCAGGAGCGGCTGTGGGCGGAGCACACCCGGTCGCTGCTCGTCGTCCTCCAGGCGATCGACGGTGGCGGCAAGGACGGCACCATCAAGCACGTCTTCGCCGGGCTCAACCCGGCCGGCGTCCAGGTGGCGTCCTTCAAGGCTCCGAGCGCCGACGAGCTGGCCCACGACTTCCTGTGGCGGATCCACCAGCGCACCCCGGGCCGGGGGGAGATGGTGATCTTCAACCGCTCCCACTACGAGGACGTCCTGGTCGTGCGGGTCCACGAGCTGGTGCCGGAGGCCGTCTGGCGCCCGCGCTACAAGATCGTCAACCAGTTCGAGGCCAACCTCACCGCGGCCGGCACGACGGTCGTGAAGATCTTTCTCCACATCTCCAAGGACGAGCAGGCCCAGCGGTTCCGGGATCGGATCGAGGACCCGACCAAGTGCTGGAAGTTCCGGGTCGGCGACCTGGCCGATCGGGCGAGATGGGACGACTACCGCCACGCCTTCGAGGAGGCCATCTCCCGGACGTCCACCGAACAGGCTCCCTGGTACGTCGTCCCCGCCGATCGCAAGTGGTACCGCAACTGGGCCGTCAGCCACATCCTGGTGGAGACGCTCGAAGCGATGGACCCCCGCTACCCGCCCTGCGAGGACCTCAAAGGCGTCGTCATCGAGTAGCCAGGGAGGTGATCAGGCGCTGACAGCACCGCCGGCCATGGGATCGACGACCTCGACGCCCTCCCGGTAGTAGGTGAACAGGTCGCGGATGATCTCGGCCATCGCATCCGGATCCGCCCCCGCGGCCAGGTCGACGGTGACCATGTTCGAGTAGACGTGCACGCCCTCGGCCCCCCCGGACGCGAACAGGCGGCGGGCGAGCTCCTCCACCGGCTTGTCGCGGGTGGCCTCGGCCGCCGATCGGTAGCGCTCGTGGCCCATTCCGGTGAGGCTGCGGTTGAGCTCGAAGATGGCCACGTCGGACCGGACCGACGGCTTCCTGGTGACGGTGATCAGCTGACCCATGCGGGCTGGACACTACTCATGCCCGGCCTCGCGAATCGAAGCCGGGGTTACGGGGGGCCCGCTGGGTACGATCGGCCCGTGTCCGAACGGGAGCGGGTGCCGGTCCGCACCATCCTCGCCACCATCGGGCTGGTGCTGGCCACCGCGTTCGGCATCTGGCTGATCCAGCGGATCGCCCACACCCTGGCCCTGCTGATCGTCTCCGCCTTCTTCGCCACCGTCCTCACCCCGGCGGTCGACCTGGTCAAGCGCAAGTCCAGGATCAAGCGGGGCCAGGCCGTGGGGGTGGTCTTCATCCTGTTGCTGGTCACCCTGTCGGCGTTGATGTATGCGTTCATCCGGCCCCTCGTCGATCAGACCACCGAGGCGATCGACAACTTCCCCACCTACCTGAGCGAGGCCCAGGACGGAAAAGGGCCCCTGGGCGGCCTCGTGCGCAGGTACGACCTCGAGCGCCGGTACGAGGAGAACAAGGAGAGCATCGAGAACACGCTGCGCAACTCGAGCAGCCGGCTGGTGGGATACGCCAGCCGGGTCTTCGCCGGCATCATCTCCCTGCTGACGGTGCTGGTCCTGACCGTGATGATGATCCTCTACGGCCCCCAACTGCTGAGCAGCGGACTGGGGGCCCTGTCGCCACCGAAGCGGGCGCGGGTCAAGGCGGTGGCGGCCGATTGCGCCAAGGCCCTCACCGGCTACGTGATGGGCAACCTGCTCATCAGCGTCATCGCCGGCACCCTCACCTTCTTCGCCCTCTGGATCTGCGGCGTGCCGTTCAAGGGGGTGCTCGCCCTGTGGACGGCCTTCGCCGACCTCATCCCCCTCATCGGGGCGACCCTGGGGGCCATCCCCACCATCGGTGTGGCGTTCCTGCACTCGGTGCCGGCCGGGATCGGGATGCTCGTCTTCTACACGATCTACCAGCAGTTCGAGAACCACGTCCTGCAGCCGGGGATCATGGCCAAGACGGTGCAGATCAACCAGCTGTTCGTGCTGGTGAGCGTGCTCGTCGGCGTCGAGCTGTTCGGCATCCTGGGCGCCCTCCTGGCCATCCCCGCGGCGGGCGTGATCTCGGTCGTCGTCCGTGACCTGTGGGACAACCGGCGGGGGAAGTGGAAGGACGAGCCCACCATCGGCGAGGACGAGATCCCCGTCGACACGGTGATCGCCGACGACCAGGATCCCGACCAGCCGACGCCGGCCGAGGAGGTCGCGGCGGACGCGGAGGAGGCCGATGCGGACGCGGAGGCCGACGCCGCACCCCCGGTGGCAGCCGCTCCCCCGTCGGGCCCCGTGCCGCCGCCGCCGGCTGCGCTCACCGACTGATGGCCACCGAGGTGGTGGAGGTCGAGGGCCACATCATCGACTCGTTGATCCTGGCCAAGATCCTCGACGTCATCCTCGACTCGGGGGCCGACTACCGCCTCCTCGACTTCGAGATCGGGCGGACCAACGTCGACACCAGCCGGGCCCGGTTCGAGGTCACCGCCGATGACGACGACCTTCTGGCCGCCCTGGTGGCCGAGCTCCACATCCACGGCGCCAACCGGGTGGAGACGGGCGACGCCGTCACCGTGCCCGCCGAGGTCGACGGCGTGCTGCCCGAGGGGTTCTACTCCACCACCAACCTGGCCACCGAGGTCCGGCTCCACGGCCGGTGGGTGGCGGTGGCCAACCCGGAGATGGACTGCGCCCTGGTGATCCGCCCCGCCGACCCGACGGGACCGGTGGTGCGCACCATCCCCATGCACCAGGTCCGGGTGGGCGACGCCCTGGTGGTCGGCGCCGAGGGGGTGCGGGTTCGGCCCATGTCGCGGCCGCGGGGCCCGAGCCCGTTCGAGTTCATGAACTCCGACGTGTCCTCCGAGAAGCCCAAGGAGCTCCTCGTGGCCCAGGTGGCGGAGCGCATGCGCCTGGCCCGGGCCGCGGGCGGCAAGCTGCTGGCCGTCTGCGGGCCGGCGGTGGTGCACACCGGGGCCGCGCCCGACCTGGCCCGACTGGTGCGGACGGGGTGGATCGACGTCCTCTTCGCCGGCAACGGTTTCGCCACCCACGACATCGAGTCCCACGTCATGGGCACGTCGCTGGGGGTACCGCTGGCCAACGTGGCGCCCCTGGAGGGTGCCCACAGCAACCACCTGCGGGTGATCAACGAGGTCCGGCGGCGGGGTTCGATCGCCAACGCGGTGGCCGACGGGTTCATCCCCGGCGGGGTGCTCTACGAGTGCGTGCGGCGGGGGATCCCGTTCGTGCTGGCCGGCTCGCTGCGCGACGACGGTCCCCTGCCCGACGTCGAGTCCGACATGCTGGTGGCGGCCGACGCCATGCGGGCGCTGATCCCGGGGGTGACGGTGGCCCTCATGCTGGCCTCCACGCTGCACGCCATCGCCACCGGCAACATCCTGCCCGCCGGCGTGGAGACGTTCTGCGTCGACATCAACCAGTCGGTGGTCACCAAGCTCGCCGACCGGGGCAGCCACCAGGCCCTCGGGATCGTCACCGACGTCGGCCTCTTCCTGAGCAGCCTGGCCCAGCACCTCGCCCCTTGACGGGCAACTGGTGACGGTTGACCCGGCCCTGGGCGGGCCAAGTGTCACCGGTTCGACGGGCCTGCGCTGGGGACGGCGCTTCCTCATGTGCCCGCCGGTGCACTTCGGCGTCCTCTACGAGATCAACCCGTGGATGCACCGCGAGGTGCGGGTCGACGCCGACCGCACCCGCGACCAGTGGGACGGGCTCGTCGCCAACCTGCGGGCGGCGGGGGCCGAGATCGAGCTCCTCGATCCCCAGCCGGACCTGCCCGACCTGGTCTTCACCGCCAATGCAGGCACCGTCAACCACGACGTCTTCGTCCCCAGCCGCTTCCGGCACCCCGAGCGCCAGGGTGAGGTGGCGCACGACATCGCCTGGTTCGAGAAGGCCGGCTACCGGATCCGCCACCTGCCCGACGACGTCTCCCACGAGGGGGCGGGCGACACCCTCCCCTTCCGGGACGTGCTCCTGTCCGGGTACCGCTTCCGCTCGGACGCCGGCGCCCACGGGCCCCTCTCCCGGCTGGTCGGAGCCCCCGTGCGCCCCATCGAGCTGGTCGACCCCCGCTGCTACCACCTCGACATCACCTTCTGCCCCCTCGACGACCGGCGGGCGCTCGTCGCCCCCCACTTCTGGGACGCCTACGGCCGCAAGGTGGTGGAGGCCCTCGTCCCCGAGCCCTTCGCCCTCCAGGACGAGGAGGTGCTGGCCTTCTGCGCCAACTCGGTGGTGGTGGGCACGACGGTCGTGATGCCGTCGTGCCCGCCCCGGGTCGGAAGCCAGCTGGAGGCGTGGGGATTCGACGTGGTCGTGTCGCCGATGGACGAGTTCCAGAAGGGCGGCGGGGCGTGCCGCTGCCTCACCCTGGCGTTGGACGTGGCGATCGGGCCGGCAGGCGGTCCGGCTGCGGCAGGCGGTCGGCTGCGGCAGGCGGTTCAGCACCGTCGTCACCTCCACCAGCGACGGACGGCGGGGCGGCTCGCTGAACCCGAACCGCACCGCGGGGCGCAGCGGCCGCAGGGCACCGAGGTCGACGCCGTGGACGGACGCCCGGGCGGCCACCAACGGCCGGTACCGCGACGCCTGGTACCACTCCCGCACCCCGGTCGGGCTGACCCCGTAGGGCTCGACGCCCAGCAGCCGGCGGGCGATCGGGCCCTCGACCCGCCGGGTGAACCACGCCGGCCGGCGGCAGGGAAGGGGGATGGGCCAGCCCCGTCCCGCCTCCAGGTGGAGCTCGAGGCCCACGCCGGGAGCGTGGAGATGCAGGCGCCGCGAATCCCCGGCCACGTCCACGTGTAGCGGCGTCACCAGCGTCCGGTCGAAGTCGTAGATGCCGCCCACGAAGTCGGCCACGCCCCGGGTCGACGCCACCAGCCACCGCTCGCCGCCGGAAGTCGCCCACATGAGGTCGTCCATGGGACCCAGCGGCCCGGCCCGCCAGTGCCCGACCACGAACCGGTCGCCGGACTCGAAGCCGGCGCTGGCGATGACCCCTACGAGGTGGTGTCGACCCGGTCGCGGCCGCGTCGGCTGCTCCTCGATCCCATCCCCCTTGAGGCCACCCGCCAGATGGCCACCGCGAAGGCCACCGATACCACCGCCAGGGCCACGTGCACCGCCTTGAACCCGGCGGACCGGGACTCGTCGCCCAGGATGTTACGGATACGGGTGACCCAGATGAACAGGGTCCACCCGGCCGCGGCCCGCAGGATGATGGCGTCGCGTCGGCGCACGCCCCGACCGTAGCGAAGGAGGTGGTGCTAGCACGACTTGTGAGTTGTCGCGCAACCCCCGCCGGCGATCCGCCGTCCTCTGGTGGTCAATGGGACGCCAAAAGGAGCGGGTGCGATGAGAATGAATCGAGCTTGGTGGGTTGCAATCGGAGTGGCAGGCGTGATCTTGGTGACCGCCGCCTGCGGGAGCGGGGACGCCGTGAAGAACGAAGCCGGAGTTGCCCGCAAGCCCACCGTCGGGGCGACCCCGGCGAAGCCCACGACCACCGTTCCGGCCGCCACCACGGTGGTCCCGACCACGGCCACGCCGACGACGGTGAAACCGGCGCCGCCGACTCCGACGACCGCCAAGCCGACCGCCACCACCGTGACCCCCACGACCGTGACCCCCACGACCGTGACCCCCACGACCGTGACCCCCACGACCGTGACCCCGCCGACGACGGGCCCGTCGCACCCCGACCACATCGACCCCCCCGGCTACGCGCTCGCCCCGAACTGGTGGATGACGGCTTCCCCGAGCCGGGCTCCGGCCGGAACCACGGTGCGGTTGGACGGCCACGGGTTCGACGGTGCGTCGTGGAAAATCGAAGGCGGCGACCTGTGGCTGAGCGGAGGGGGAAGCCAGAGCAGCTGCGGTTTGCTGGCCCAGGCGGACGCCTTCGTGCACGTGGGCGCCGACGGCCACCTGATCGGCAGTTTCATCGTGCCCGACACGGGCTTCTGCGAGCACACGAGCGTGGAAGTTGACACCGGCGGCCACATGTACTCCGTCACCTACCAGTGCGTCTACTGCTCCATCGGTGTCTTCGAAGTGATGCCCGACCCGGAAGTGCTGCCCGACCCGGACGAGGCCCCCGGGACCTGGTGCGGCAACATCCTCTTCATCACCGGAGTCAAGGGAGACATCTACGCCGAGCGGATGCCGTGCGACGAGGCGTACACCTTCGTTCGCGACCATGGCTGGGAGTGGAAGGCGGAGAACGGTCCCGACCACGTCGAAGTCGGCGGCTTCACGTGCGACAAGGTCAGCATGTCGACCCTGCCCCAGAGCAAGTACATGTGCACGAAGGGCATCCAAACCGTCTGGTTCGTGTCGTCATGAGGCGACACGCCATGCGGTCCCGTACCGGCGGCGGCGGCGCGGAACCCGAACAGCCAGGTCGCCGTCTACCTTCCACCGAAGCGGGGACGACAAGGAGTGGTGCGATGAGGCGTTGCCGGTGGGTCGCGATGGGGGTGGCGGTGGTGGCGGTCACCGCCGCCTGTGGCGGCGGGGACGGGGTGAAGGACGAGGTCGGGGTTGTCCGGCCGCCGGCGGTGGGGCCGACCACGACCACCCCGCCGGCCGCGACGGACGCCACTCGCCCGTCCGGCGAGAGCGCTCCCCCCGAGGCCGGGCCGCCGACGAGCGCCCCGGCCCGGGTGACGGCGACCACGGTCGCCCGCCCCGAGCCCGTCCTGAGGGACGGCGTGCCCCAGGTGAAGGTCACCCCGAGCCGGGCCACCGCCGGCACCCGGATCGAGTTGGACGGGTACGGCTTCACCGGTGAGCCGTGGCAGTCCCCGGAAACCGGCCACGTGTGGCTGTCCTCGGTGGATCCCCTGGGCGACTGCCACGTGATGGCCCAACCGGAGCATGACCTGCGGGTGAGCAGCGACGGCCACCTGACGGGCGGCTTCGTCGTCCCCGGAACCGGCTTCTGCCAGTTCACGATGGAGGACCGGTGGGTGAGCACCGGCGGTCTCCGCTTCGACATCGACTACCACCAGTGCACCGACTGCACCATCGGCTCGTTCGAGGTGATCCTGCCCGGGGAATCGACGGAGGAGCCGACCGGCGAAGAGTGTGACCAGACCGTCAACTTCGGTTTGGGCGAGAACATGGCCGGCGACATCTACGCCGACGGGCTGTCGTGCGAAGAGGCGGCGTCGTTCATCCGAGACCATGGCGCGCCCCTGGGTCCGATCAATGGGGCGGCCCACATCGAGGCGGAAGGCTTCTCGTGCGACCGTACGGGAGTATCCGACGTCCATCTGCCGCGGGCCAACTACAAGTGCGTGCGTGGGTCCCAGACGATCCGGTTCATCCGCACGTGAGACGCTCGACGGTGATTGTCCAGAGGAGAACGACAAGGGAGAAGGGTGCGATGAAGGCGGATCGGCGTCGGTTGTGGTTCGTGATCGGGTTGGCGGGACTGGTCGTGGCCTCCGCCTGTGGGAGCGGTGACGGGAGCAATGGGGCGGGGGGCACCAGCCCGGACCAGGGGCCGACGACGACCGCCGCGGCACCGGTCGAGACGGTGACCACCGGCCCATCGCAGCCGCCAACGACCGTCGCCTCCCGTGAGCCCGTATACCGCGACGGCGTCCCTCAGGTGACGGCGAGCCCGACCCGGGCCCCGGCCGGCACCCGGGTCCGGCTGGACGGGTACGGATTCACAGGCGACCCGTGGCAGGACGGCGGCGGGTACCTCGCGTTGAGCGACCCGCGCGACCTGGGCGAGTGTGTCGTCTTCGCCGAGGCGGACCACGACCTCACCGTGACGCCGGACGGTCACCTTTCGGGCAGCTTCGTCGTGCCTGCGAAGGGCGTCTGCCGGCACTCGACCGGCGAGGTCCACCTGGGCGCCGGCGGCCGGTACGACATCGAGCTCCGGTGCGCCACCTGCCGCATCGGCACGTTCACCGTCATCCTGCCCGGCGAGTCGATGGAGGAGCCCACCGGGATGCGGTGTGGCGAGATGACGGTCAACTTCAGCGTGCAGAACTTCGCCAGCGACATCTACGCCGACGGCGTGACGTGCGGGGAGGCCCAGTTCTTCCTCCGCGACCATGCCCGGCCGTTGCAACCCCCGGCGGACGCCGCCCACTTCGACGCCGACGGCTTCTCGTGCGACCGCACCGGGAGGTCCGACGCCGCCCTGCCGCCCCGGGCCAACTACAAGTGCACCCGGGGCGCCCAGTACATCTACTTCATCCGGCAGTGACTACCAGAGGGTGGCCTGGGGCAGCTCCCGTACCAGGCGGGGCACTCCGGGCCACGGGATGTGGTCCATGAAGACCCAGGCCCGGCGGTGGATCGACGTCGGGCCCCACGCGGCCAGGGCGGCCTTGTGGCGGGGGCACGGGTAGCCCTTGTTGAGGTCGAAGTCGTAGCCCGGGAAGTGCTCGGACTCGGCCCGCATGATGCGGTCGCGGGTCACCTTGGCCAGCACCGAGGCGGTGGCGATCGACAGGCACGAGGCGTCCCCCCGGACGATGCGGGTGACGTGACCACCGCCCACGAAGTCCCAGTTGCCGTCGATCAGGATCGCATCGGGCTCGGACGCCAGGCCGAGGCCATCCAGGGCCCGGCGGGCGGCCAGCCTCTGGGCGGCCGACATGCCCAGGTCGTCGCACTCGAGCTGGCTGGCGTGGCCCACCGCCCACGCCTCGCACCAGGACGCCACCCGGGGGAACAGCTGCTCCCGCTCGTCCTCGGTGAGCATCTTGGAGTCGCGGACCTTGTACACCCGCCGGTCGCGGGGGAGCACCGCCATCCCCACCGAGAGTGGCCCCGCCCACGAGCCCCGTCCCACCTCGTCGACGCCCACCACCACCTCGGCCCCCGCGTCCCACAGCGCCCGCTCCACGCCCAGGCCCGGCACCGTGCGCTTCGGCACGGCGCGCCGGGGGGCGGTTCGCCGCGGCATTGTTTGGAGGGCGGGCATCGCCTGCCGACGGTACCCGGTCGAACGGGTCGAACCCCGGTGCTCAGGGGGTCGGGTCGGTCGCGGCCAGGACAAAATCGACGACGTCCTCCACGCGTTGGTGGCGGTCGAAGACCCGACGCTGGCGGGCGGCGCCCGTGCCACCGTCCACCACGCCCGCCACCAGGGAGCGCACCCGGTCCCAGTCCCCGTGGGTGACGAGCGCGGGCCGGAGCAGCTCCATGAGGCGGTCGACCATCTCCCGGGCCGGCCGGGAGCGGCAGGCGTCGAGGTCGAGAAGCGTGCCGTCGAGTCCGAAGCGGGCGGCCCGCCAGGCAGCCGCCCGCCGCAGCTCCGGCCGGGGATCGGCCCACGGCCCGCCGTCGACGACCTGGTCGTGGCACGTGCGGACGAGGGCGCGAACAAGGCCGGCGGTCATCACCGTGTCGGCGACGGTGAGGTTGGCGTCGGCCACCCGGAGCTCGACGGTCTCGAACTTGGCCGACGGACGGATGTCCCAGTAGATCCGGGCCGGGTCGTCGATGGCGCCGGTGGCGAGGAGGGCCTGGACGAGGTCGTCGTAGGCGGCCCGGGAGGCGAAGGTGCCAGGCGCGCCGGCGGTCGGCCACCGCTGCCAGACCTCGGTGCGAAAGCTGGCGTACCCGCTGTCCCGGCCCTGCCAGAAGGGTGAGTTGGCGGTGAGGGCCAGGAGCACCGGGAGCCACGAGCGGGCCCGGTTCACCACCTGGATGGCCACCTCCCGGTCGGCGACGCCGATGTGGACGTGGCACCCGCAGACGGCCTGCTCCCGGGTGACGAGGCGGTAGTCGTCCTCCAGCCGGAGGTAGGCGGGCTTGGGCGTGACCCGGCTCTCGTCGTCGTCGAACCCGAGGGCGTGGGTGCCGCTCGAGGCGATGGCGCAGCCCGACTCGCGGGCCGCCTTGGAGACCGCCCGCCGCAGTTCTGTCACCTCGTGCGCCACCTCGTCGAGCGTGTGGCAGATACCCGTCCCCGTCTCGATCTGGGACTGCTGGAGCTCGTTCTCGACCTCGCCCCCCGCGAATTCCTTGGCCCCCGGGAGGACGTCGGCCGCCACCGGCCGCAGCCGTCGCGTCCCGACGTCGACGAGGAAGAACTCCTCCTCCACCCCGATGGTGAAGTCGTCAGTGGGGCCTGTCATCGTCGTTTGCGGCTACCCGTTCGTGCAGGACGAGAACCCTGCCACGAGGGATCGCACAGGTTCGGCGGCGGCCCCTCGCCTGGCGAACCGGTGACGGATCTGGTCGCCAGGACGCCCGAATGTGTCACCAGTTCGGGGGGTGGGGGCGAGTCGGCGGGGCGCACCGCGGCGCTGGCGGCCTCGGCCTCAGGCCGGGTCGAAGCGGCTGACCGTCTCCACGTGGAAGGTGTGGGGGAAGGCGTCGACCATTGCCACGGACGTGAGCCGGTAGCCGGCGGCGGCGAGGAGGGCGGCGTCGCGTCCGAGGGAGGCCGGGTCGCAGCTCACCAGGACGAGCCGGACGGGTTCGAGGGCGGCCACCGTCGCCACGCCGGGGCGGCCGAGTCCGGAGCGGGAGGGGTCGGCCACGACGACATCCACCCGTGCGGCTTTGCGGCCCGTCGGGCGCCATCGGCCGACCTCCGACGCCACCACCCGGGCGTCGAGGTCGGCCAGGTTGACCCGGGCATCGGCGACTGCGGTGCGGTCGCTCTCGACCGCCGTCACCCGTGCGTCGTGCGCTGCGCCCAGGGCCGAGGCGAACAGCCCGACCCCGGCGTAGGCGTCGACCAGGTGACCGCGGGCCGGCAGTGCGCCGTCCATCGCCTCCGATACCGCCGCCACCAGCCCCTCCGCCGCCACCGGCCCGGACTGGAAGAACGATCCGGCCGACACCCGGAACCGCCGCCCGGCCACCTCCTCGTGGACGCACGCCTCCCGGCCGTCACCCTGCTCGACCACCGTCACATCCGCCGGCACCTGCACGTTCGCGGCTCCGGTCCAAACCTGCACCAGCCGCTCCCCCGACGCCACCCCGACCCGGAGCAGCACCTCGCCCGCGCCCGGGTACCGCCCGTCGACGATGAGCTCCGCGAGGAGAGGGTGGGCGGCCAGGCACGAGTCCGTCTCCACGGCCTCCGGCTCGTGCCGCGCCCGGTGCCCGGCCCTTCCGCCCCCCGTCACCGCCAGCCGAGCGGTCGTCCGCAGCGCGGGGCCCGGGAGGACGATTGCCGAGGGTGTCGGCGGGTCGGTGAGACGCCCGATCCGTCGTAGGGCGTCGGCCACGATCTCGCCCTTCAGCCGGACCTGGGCGTCGGGCGCCACGTACTGCCACGTGCACCCCCCGCACCCGGCGGCCAGCGCCGGGCAAGGAGGAGCGATCCGGTCGGGCGACGCCTCCACGACCTCCACGACGACCGCCCGGGCAAAGTCCTTGCGCTCCTCCGTCACCCGGGCCCGGACCCGCTCCCCCGAGAGCGCCCCCTCCACGAACACGACCCGTCCGTCCCGGGCGCGGGCCAGCGCCGCCCCCCCGGCGACGATGGCAGTCGGCACGAGTTCGACCTCGGTCATGCGGCTGACATCGAAATCGGGGATCAGACGCGGAGCATCCGGACCGGCGTCGGCAGCTGGTTCGCCAGGCGTCGGAGGTCGTCGGGATCGGACGTGACAACGCCCGCCGACCAACCGGCGGCCGTGACCACGAGGTGAGCATCGACGACATCGGCCGTGCCCGCCCTCCCCAGGAGCGATCCGACCTCGTGGGACTCGTGCGGAGCGAAGGGCACGACCTCGCAGCCGCGCAGGATGCGGTGAAGCTGTGTCTGTCGTGGAGAGCGGCTGACCTGGGCGACGACGGGCGCTGTCGTCCGCGGGACGAAACCGAGCTCCAGGCGCACCCGGTGATCGGCCCAGACATCGCGGTCGTTGCGCTCCGCGGCCACGAACACCCCGGCGTCGTACACCACACTCAAACGGGTCGGGCCTGGGACGACGTGACGAGGTCGCCGACGATTCGACGGCGGGCCGCCTCGAGCTCGGCCTCCGTGAGCGGGCCGTGCTCCTGCTCCCACTCGGCGACCGCTCGCAGGCCGTCCCGGACGAGAAGCGCCCGCCGAGCCGCCTCGGTCATCCAGGCCGACACGCTGACCCCCCGCTCGGCCGCGGCGACCAGGACCTGCTCATGGACATCGGCGTCGACCGTGATGGCGAGCTTGGGCGAGGGCTTCCCCCGGGGCACGAGCAAACTCTACTACCTTCGTAGGATACTTCGGCGCCGACGAGCCGGCCCGACCCGGACTCGTATGCTCGTGGGATGTCGCCCCGGGAGCGACCGGCCCGAGTCGAGGACGTCCACGCGTTGGCCGGGGCCATGCCCCACGTGACGGTCGAGGACGGGCCCAGCGGCAACCACGTCTACCAGGTGGGCGGCAAGTCGTTCGTCTTCTTCCGCAACCCCCGCCCGGATGCGTTCGACCCGGTCACGGGCGAGCGCTACGACGACGTGATCGTGATCTGGGTGCCGTCCGAAGCCGAGAAGGCGGCGCTGGTGCAGGACGCCTCCTCGCCCTTCTTCACCACGCCCCACTTCAACGGTCATCCCTCCGTGCTCGTGCGGGCCAGCCGGGTCGGCGAGCTCGACCGGCAGGAGTTGGCGGAGATCATCGAGGAAGCCTGGCTCTCCCAGGCCTCCCGTCGTCGGGCCGAAGCGTGGCTGAGGTCCCGGGGATCGACGTAAGCCGCGGCGCGGTCCATTCGGGCTTCTGCGAAACTCCGCCATCGACCCCGACGGAACGCACCCGCCCGCCCTCCTCGGATCGGCCACCGTCGTGGACGCCCGGACCGGCCGCAAACTCAACAACGCGCTCACACTCACCTTCCGGACGTCGCCCGAGGAGACGATCGCCGTCGGCGCGCAGGTGGGCTCGGCCTGGGTTCTGCTCGGCTTCAAGAACTCCGGCGACAAGGGCCATTTCACCCTCAAGGGCCCGGCCGGCGAGCTGGCGCTCGACTGCCGCGAGGAGCGAACGACGGTGGCGACCGCCGGTGGTGACCCGGTGGGCACCATCGAGCGGGTCGGGGACGACGGCGAGCTGCGCGACGCAGGCGGCTCGGTGCTGGCCCGGCTGGCGGGGCTGCCGGAGGAGCACGCCCGTGACCCGGAATGCCGGTATCCCCTGACCGATGAAGCCGGCGCCGACCTCGGCACGCTCACCCTGCTGACGACGGCCGCCCGCTTCGACCTGGTGGACGAGCTGGTGGAGGCCGCGGTGTACTGGGAGAAGTCGGCGCCGCTCAAGGTCCCCACCCTCGGCGCCCGTCTCGACCTCCAGCGCCCGGTCGGGAGCACGCTCGGCAACCTCTTGCTGAGCACGTGCGTGACGATCGCCCTCGGCCCCCAGGCGTTCATCCGGCACAAATGAGCTCCGGCGTCGGGTCAGACCCGTGCCGGCCAAGCCCCTCCAACACCGGTAGGGCCGAATTGCACGCCCACCCATTCCGTCGTCGGAGGACGGACGCGGACGGCGAAGGTGGACGGGCCGTCAGGCCGGCGGGAGCGGCACCGTGTGCCCGCCCTCGGAGCTCTTCCGGGCGGCGTCGAGGACCTCCAGGGTACGGAGAGCGTCGAGGGGGGCGACCGGAACCGGCGCACCCTTGCGCAGGGCGGCGACGATCCCTTGGTAGAAGCGGCCGTAATCGCCGGGGTCGGTGGGCACCGGCTCGATGGCGTCGCCGGCCCCGACCGTCCCCCATAGCGAAGGCGGCGCCTCACCCCAGCGCGGCCCGCACGGCCGGGCACCGCCCATGAGCGCCTCCTCCTGGACGTCCATGACCCGGACGACGTAGCCCGCCTGCGATCCGAGTACCCGGAATCGCGGTCCGGGGCGGGAGGCGACCGAGCTCGCCCACAGGTGCGACACGGCTCCGCCCAGGTGCTCGACGGCGACGAACACGTCGTCGTCCACCTCCGCTCCCGGTCGGCGGCACCGGAGCTCGGCGTACACCGAGGTCGCGGGGCCGTTCAGGACGAGAGCCTGGTCGACGAGGTGGCTGCCGAGATCGAGGAGCAGGCCTCCGCCCTCGGCCGGGTCGGCTCGCTCCCGCCACGCTCCCGCCACCGGCTCCGGTCGCCACCGCTCGAAGCGGGACTCGGACCGCAACACCTGACCCAGCCGGCCTTCGTCCACCAGCCGCCTGACGGTCAGGAAGTCCCCGTCCCAACGGCGGTTGTGGAAGACGCTCAGCAGCAGGCCCCGCCGCTCGGCCTCCGCCGCCAACCTCCGTCCCTCCTCGGCGGTCGGCGCCAGTGGCTTGTCGACCACCACCGCCAAGCCCGCGGCCAACGCCGCCATCGCCACCGGGACGTGATGGCGGTTGGGGGTCGCCACCACCGCCAGCTCGAGGGCCATGTCGGCGACGACCGCGCCGAGCCCGTCCGCGGTGGCCAGCAATCGCGCCCCCGGATACGCCGCCGACGCCCGTTGCCGCCGCTCGGGGTCGGACGTGACTATCGCCGCCAGCTCCATGCCCTCGACCGCCTCGATGAACGGCGCGTGGAACCTCTCCCCGGCCAACCCGAAGCCGACCAGCCCGACCCGAACCGGGCGGACCGACGGGTCAGCGGGCAGTTCGGCCCCGGCGGGCGACGGCGTCGATGGTCACCGCGGCCAGCAGCACCAGGGCGGTGACCACGTACTTGGCCGCCGCGCTGTAGCCCTGCAGGCCCATCCCGTTGTCGATGGCGGCGATCACCAGCCCCCCGAGGACGGCGTGGATGGCCTTGCCCCGTCCGCCGAACAGGCTCGTCCCGCCGATGACCGCGGCCGCCACGGCGTAGAGCACGAGCGTGCCGCCGTCGAGGGCGGTGGACACCGACCGCAGCCGGGAGGCGTAGACGATGCCGGCGATGCCGGCCGTGAACGACGCCAGGGCGAACGCCAGGGTGCGGATGCCGGCCAGGTTCACACCCGCCCGGCGGGCGGCCTCCGGGTTGCCGCCGATGGCGTAGATGTAGCGGCCGAAGCGGGTGCGCCCGAGGAGCAGCGTCCACATGGTGAGCACGCCCAGCACGATGAGCACCACCCACGGGAGCCCCCTGATGGGCACCAGCCGGCCCCGGTCGGCGTTGCACACGAGCACGACGGCGATGCCGGCCACGTAGGCGGCCGCGATCTTCAGCCCGGACAGGCCGGCGGGCGGCGCGACCAGGCCGCTGGCCCGCCGCCGGCTGTCACGCACCCACAACCGGGCTGCGAACACCGACACGATCCCCAGCATCACGACCCAACTGGCCGTGGGAGTGAGGTTGCCGCTCGACAGGTTGTTGATCACCCGGTCGTTGATGGGCAGCGAGCCGCCGGTGCCGAGCATCATCAGCATCACGCCCTGCCAGCCGAGGAGTCCGGCCAGGGTGACGATGAAGGCGGGAAGCCCCAGCCGGGTGATGATCGTGCCCTGGAGGGCGCCGATGGCGGCGCAGACGAGGAGGGCCACGAGGATGGCCGCCCACCACGGCCAACCCATCGACTGGCGGACCAGCTCGGCCATGACGACACCGCCGATGCCGCTCACGAACCCGATCGACAGGTCGATCTCGCCGAGGAGCAGGGGGAACACCATCCCCATGGCGAGGAGCATGTAGGCCGCACCCTGCACCAGGAGGTTGACCAGGTTCCCCGACGTCAGGAAGTTGGAGTTGAGCCACTGGAAAAGGATCGAGATGAGGATCAGCCCGGCGGCCACGGGCAGAACGCCGCTCTCGCCCGCCTTGACCCGAGCCCACCCACCGCGCAGATACTCGCCGAGCGAGCTCGCCACCAGCTCCGGGGCGACCGCGAGCTCGGCCTGGGCGGCGGCCCCCTCCGACTGCTCCTCCTCGCCGCCGACATCGATCGTGCCACCGGCCGTGGTTGCGTCCGTCCCGGGTCCCTCGATCCTGGTCACCGGCCGGCTCCGTTCGCTCGGGTCGACACCCCGCTGGTCATGAGGTCGACCACGATCTGACGGTCGAGGTCGGCCGCCGGTCGGACCGCCACCATCCTCCCCAGGCGGAGCACCGCGATCCGGTCGGCCACCTCGAACACGTCGTTCATGTTGTGGGACACGATCACCACGGCCAGGCCCCGGTCGGCCAGCCGGCGGACGAGGTCGAGCACCATCCGGGTCTGGGCCACGCCGAGGGCGGCGGTGGGCTCGTCCATGATCACCAGCTTCGAGTTCCACAGGACGGCTTTGGCGATCGCCACCGACTGCCGCTGCCCGCCCGAGAGGGAGGCCACCGGCTGGCGGATCGATCGGACGGTGGTGACGGCCAGGCTGCTGAGCGTCGCCGCCGCCGCCTTCTCCATGTCCTCCTCGGCCAGCGCCAGGTGCCGGACCTTCTCCCGTCCCAGGAACATGTTCTGGACGATGTCGAGGTTGTCGCACAGGGCCAGGTCCTGGTGGACGGTCTCGATCCCGAGGCCGGCCGAATCGCGCGGGGTCCGGAGCTGGACGGGCGCTCCCTCCCAGAAGACCTGACCTCCGTCCGGGCCGTGGATCCCCGAGATGCACTTGATGAGCACCGACTTGCCGGCCCCGTTGTCGCCGACGAGGGCGGTGACCTGGCCCGCGGGGACGTCGAGGTTCACGTCGACGAGCGCCTGTACCGCCCCGAAGTGCTTCTCGAGGCCCTTCAGCCGGAGAAGTGGCTCGCCGGGTGTGGCGGCGGGTGCGATCGCCGGCGCGGATGCGACCGCCGTCGGGGCCGCCGTCGGGTCTGGGGCCGGGTCTGGGGGGACGGCGTCCGTGGTCACCGCCGGGTCAGCTGATGCCTGCCGCGGTGCAGGCGCTGGCCACCTCGGAGATGCACAGGTCGGAGACCTTGACCGCCTGGTCCTTGACCACCGTCGAGGCCATGTTGGCCGAGGTGACCCACACCGGGGCCAGGAGCACCGAGGCGACGTCGGTGCCGGCGTCAGAGTCCGTCGTCTTGCCGTTGGTGAGCGCCGCCGGCGGCGTCTGGCCGGCCCGGAGGTAGATCGCGACGGCGGCCGCGGCCTGCGCCTCCAGGTAGATGGGCTTGTAGACCGTCCCGCACTGGTAGCCCTTCAGGATGTTCTGCAGGCCCGACAGCGAGGCGTCCTGGCCGGTCGTGGGGAACGTCTTGGGCGGCGTGTTCTGGCTCTGGAGCACCGAGATCACCGCGTTGGCGTTGTCGTCGTTCGGCGTGACGACGGCGTTGGTCTGCGGGTTGGCCGTCAGTTGCTGCTGGAACGTGGTGGCCGCGACCGCCGGCGTCCACGTACCCGGCGGCTCGCCGACCTTCTTGTAGGTGCCGTTGTCGAAGAAGGGCTTGAGGACGCCGTTGTAGCCCTGGGCGAACTGGCTGGCGTTGTTGTCGGCCGGGTCGCCGTTCATGACCAGGATGTTGGGGTTGGCGACGTTCCACTCCTTGATGCAGTCGACCTCGCCCTGGCCGATGAGCTGTCCCACCTTGACGTTGTCGAAGCTGACGTAGATCCGTCCCGGGGCCCCGCCCTTCGTCAGGCGGTCGTAGTCGATGACCTTCACGCCCTTGGCCGTGGCGTTGGCCTCGATGGCGGCGCCGCTGCCGGAGTCGAGGGGGTCGACCAGGAGCACGGTGGCGCCCTGGGTGATGGCCGCCTCGGCCTGGGTCTGCATCGTGGCGGCGCTGCCCTGGGCGTTGTCGATCTTGTAGTCGCTCGACGTGAGCCCGGCCGCTTCGAAGGCCCGGGCGAGGTACGGGCGGTCGAACGACTCGTAGCGGGCCGACGAGGTCGTGTCCGGCAGGAGCACCGAGATCAGGCCCTTGCCCTGGGCGGCCACGTCCTTGAGCTGGGCCATGGCCGAGAAGTCGGCGGTGAACGAGGCCGCGGTGATGTCGACCGTGGACGCCCCGCCCGTCGTCGTGGCCGTCGTCGAATCGTCGTCGTCCGAGTCAGATCCACAGGCCGCCAGGAGCATGATCGCGGCGCCGATGCTCAACGCTCGGACCGCCGTCCGCTTCCGTCGAAAGTTCACCCGGACCCCCTTTTCTCCCGCCGATCCAGTGAGCGTGCAACTATCCGTCAACGATAAGGAAACACGCCCGTCAAGAGCGGGAGAGCAACGCCCTACAGGGTCCGCGTCACCCGAGCCGGATTCCCGACAGCGACCACGTTGCCGGGGAGATCCCGGGTGACCACCGCCCCCGCCCCGACGACCGTGTTGTCGCCGATGCTCACGCCGGGCAGCACGATCACCCCGCCGCCCAGCCACACGTTGGAGCCGATGGTGATGGGCCTCGCCGACTCCCATTTCGCCCGCCGAGCCTCCGCCTCGACCGGATGCGTCGGCGTGAGCAGCTGCACGTTGGGCCCGATCTGGACGTCGTCGCCGATGGTGATCGCCGCCACGTCGAGGGCCACCAGCCCGAAGTTGACGAACGTGCGGGCGCCGATCCGGATCTGGTAGCCGTAGTCGCAGGAGAACGGCGGCTCGGATCTCGGTTTCGACGCCGATCTCGCCCAGGAGCTCGGTGAGGATCCGCCGCCGCTCGTCGGCCTGGTCGGCGTCGGTGCGGTTGAACTCGTCCTGCAACCGCTGGGCCCGGAGCGCGTCCGCCGCCAGCTCCGGGTCGTCGGCGATGTAGAGGTCTCCGGCGAGCATCCGCTCCCGCTGCGTCCGGCAGTCATCTCCCGCGGTCACCGGCCCAGCCTTACCCACGGAGCCCTGCCGTGCGTCCACGTGTACGATTGGTGTATGAGCCGGGTCCGCACGAACATCGAGATCGAGGACGACTACCTCAAGGCGATCATGAGCCGTTATGGCGTCCACACCAAGACCGAGGCCGTCGACCTCGCCCTCCGCCACCTCGCAGGCCAGCCCATGACGAGGGACGAGGCGTTGGCCATGCGAGGGGCATACGCCATGGGCGAGATTCCCGAGGACGTCCCACCGCCGACGAGCCGATGATCCTCGCCGACACCTCGGCGTGGGTCGAGTACGACCGGGCGACGGGCAGTCCGGTCGACCGGCGCCTCTCCGACCTCATCGGTGACGACGGCCCGCTGGCGATCACCGATCCCGTCATCATGGAGGTGCTGGCCGGCGCCCGGACCGACCGGCGGGAGGCGGATCTCCGGCGTCTGCTCCTTCGGTTCGACCTCCTCCGCTTCGACGCCGCCGCCGACTTCCACGCTGCGGCGCGCATCTACCGTCGGTGCCGGCACGCGGGCATCACCCCTCGTGGCCTCATCGATTGCATGATCGCCTCGGTCGCGATTCGCCACGGAGCCGCCCTCCTCGCCCACGACGCCGATCTCAGCCGCGTGGCGGAGGTCGTCGGAATCGAGATGGACGACGCATCACTGGGCGCCTGATGCCCGCCGGCCGGCGGTGCTGCGATACTTCCGGCTCTCGACCCTCGCCGCAGCCTGGAGCTTGGCCTCAGCCGTCGAGCTTGGGGGGGTCCGGCTTGTCGGGCGGCGGCGGCTCGTCCGACGACATTTGGCGATCACGCAGCTCCCGCTCGCGGCGGAGGAGGTCGGCTTCGCGGCGCTTCAGCTCGGCGTCGCGTTCCTTGCGGGCCATGTCCTCTTCCTTGCGGCGGAGTTGCTCGTCCCGGAGGTGCGCCTGGGCCCGCTCCTCGCGATCGCGGACGATGGGGCTGAGGTCGTCCATGGCGACGCCGAAGTTGGGCTGATCCTCGACGCCGAGGGGGGCCTTCGACGGGCGGTAGCCGAGGTCGCCGATGCGGAAGCTGGCCTTCTGCGGGCGACCGGCGACGAGCCAGATGATCGAGCCGATGTCGGGCAGGAAGAACACGATCGCCAGCCACAGCAGCTTGGGGAGGTGGCGGACCGCCGACTCCTCGGTCGTGACCACGTCGATGATGCAGTAGATCCAGAGCCCCAGCAGGACCAGGCCGACGGCACCTCTGGCAGCCAGCAATGGGATCCCAACCTTTCGCCGTCGCCGAAGTGACCTACAGGATAGGGAGATCGCCCGGCGAGGGCCGTTCGTTACAGCAGGCGGACCCCGGCCGGTCCCGGAACCACCCGGCCGATGGCGACGAAGCCGGCCGCGGCCAGGCCGGGGTCGCCCGCCACGGCCGGCGCCACCGCGGCCAACAGTCCCCCGGACGTCTGCGGGTCGTAGGCCAGCGCCTCCATGGCGGCGGGCGCCGTCGACACGACCCGCGCCTCGAGGTGGGCCCGGTTACGGGCGTCGCCGCCGGTGCGCACCCCGGCCTCGGCCGCGGCCAGGGCGCCGGCGTACAGGGGCAGCGCCGCCGTGTCGATCTCCAGGACGGCGCCCGAGCGCTCGGCCATCTCCCACGAGTGGCCCAGCAGCCCGAAGCCGGTGACGTCGGTGACCGCGTGCGGCGCCTCCGAGAGGGCAGACAGGGCCTCGGCCGCCCCCCGGTTGAGCCGGCGCATGACCGCGATGGCGGCGGACTTGTCGTCGTCGCCCGCACCGGCCAGGAGGATGCCGGTGCCGATGGGCTTGGAGAGGAGGAGGACGTCGCCCGCCCGGGCGCCGGCCTTGGTCCAGATGCGATCGGGGTGCACCAGGCCCTGCACGGCCAGCCCGAAGATGGGCTCCTCCGACCGGATGGTGTGGCCGCCGGCCACCGTCCCCCCGGCCTCGGCCACCACCGCCGCGGCGGCGGCGAGGATGGCCGCCACCGCGTCCACCGGCATGCGCTCGGGGAAGGCGGAGATGTTGAGGGCCAGCACCACCCGTCCGCCCATGGCGAAGACGTCGCTGCAGGCGTTGGCCGCGGCGATGGCCCCGAAGTCGGACGGGTCGTCGACGAGGGGCGGGAAGAAATCGGTGGTCGAGACCAGGGCGGCCTCGTCGGACAGGCGGTAGACGGCGGCGTCGTCGAACGGGGCCAGCCCGACGAGCAGCGACGGGTCGTCGGCTCCCGCGGCCAGGGCCCGGACCAGCCCGGCCAGCGGCGCCGCCCCCCACTTGGCCGCGCAGCCCCCGCAGGAGGTCCACTCGGTGAGGCGGATGTCGGTGGCGGTCATCGCTCCACCCGGGAGATGGTGTCGGCCTCGGACGGATCGGCCTCGGTGGCGAGGAAGGCGTCCAGCATCTCCTTGGCCACGGTGGGAGAGGTGAGCCGGAGACCCACCGCGAGCACGTTGGCGTCGTTCCACTTCCGGGCGCCGCGGGCGGTCTCGGCGTCGGTGCAAAGGGCGGCCCGCACGCCAGCGATCTTGTTCGCCGCCATCGACACGCCGGTGCCGGTCCAGCAACAGACGACGCCCCGCTCGGCCTGACCGGACGCCACCGACTCGCCGACGGCCCGCCCGACTTCGGGCCACGGTTCGTCCTCCACCCGGACCACGACCTCGTGTCCCTCGTCGGACAGCGACCCGACGATCTCGTCGGTGACCGAGGTCCGCTCGTCGGTACCGAAGGCGATGCGCATGAAGGCGACGATAAGCCCAACGGCGAGGTTCTTTCGCCGGACGAGTGCCAGCATGGGCAAGATGGACTGTTTCGTCCGCGGCCCGTTCGACCAGGCGAGGGCGCTCGGGCACCACTGGTGCGGCGAGTCTGCCTCGGCGGCGGGGACTTGGTGATCGCCAAGGCGCACGTCGACCTGGGGGCCGTCGTCGACGAGGTCCTGGCCGTCCCCCGCCCCATCCCCCGATCGGAACTGCCCCCTGCGTAGCCTTGCCGGCATGGCCCGGACCGTCGCAGTCGTCCCCCACACCCATTGGGACCGCGAGTGGTACCAACCCTTCCAGACCGTCCGCCTGCGGCTGCTCGACGTGCTCGACGACGTGCTCGACCGCCTCGAGTCCGATGCGTCGATCCCCCACTTCCTCCTCGACGGGCAGGTGGCGGCCGTCGACGACTACCTGGCGCTCCGGCCCGAGGCCGAGCCCCGCCTGCGGCGCCTGGCCGCGGCCGGACGCATCGACGTCGGCCCCTGGTACGTCCTGCCCGACGAGTTCCTGGTGTCGGGCGAGACCCTCGTCCGCAACCTCCAGATGGGGCTCGGGCGGGCGGCCGCCTTCGGGGGGGCGATGACCGTCGGCTACCTGCCCGACATGTTCGGCCACGTGGCCCAGATGCCCCAGCTCCTGCATCTGGCCGGCTTCGACCACGCCGTGGTGTGGCGGGGCGTGCCGGCGGCGGTCAACCGCACCGCGTTCTGGTGGCGGGGTCCCGACGGGTCGGGCGTTCGGGCCGAGTACCTGCCGGTGGGGTACGGCAACGGGGCGGCCATCCCCGACGACGCCAAGGCCCTGGTCGAGCGCATCCGGGCCCACGAGGTCGAGCTGGGGGCCCTGCTGGCCGCCGACGCCCCCCTCCTGTGGATGAACGGCGGCGACCACCAGCGCCTGCAGGCCCACGTCGGGCGGGTGGTGGCCGAGGCCGACGGGCTCACCGACGACCACACGATCGAGATCACCTCCCTGGCCAAGCACCTGGCAGCGGCGTCCGTGGTGGGCCTGCCCACGTGGACCGGCGAACTGCGGTCGGGGGCGAGGGCCAACCTGCTGATGGGCGTGGCGTCCAACCGGGTCGACGTGAAGCAGGCCGCGGCCCGGGCCGAGCGGGCCCTCGAACGCCTGGCCGAACCGCTCTCCGCGCTGTTCTCGGCCGAAGACGTGGACGCCGCCCTGCGAATGGCCTGGACGGATGTGGTGCGCAACGCGGCCCACGACTCGGTGTGCGCCTGCTCGGCCGACGACGTGGTCGCCGCCGTGCTCGTCCGCTACGCCGAGGCCACCCACATCGCCGACGCGGTGACGACCAAGGCCCTCGCCGCCCTGGGATCGTCGATCGCGGTCGCCGGCCCGCTGGTCGTGAACCCGTCCGCCCATGCCCGCAGCGGCCTGGTCGAGCTGCTGCTGCCCGGCAACGGCGAGGTCGAGGGGGGCCAGGTCGTCGGGGGACGGGCCGGGTCCGCCACCGAGCGGGTCGTCGTGGGTGGGCAGCTCGGCATCCTCCTGGGTCAGGTGCGCAACGACGAGCTGGCCTGGGGCGGCGACATCGTCGCGGTCGACGTGTCCGACGACGACACCGGCCTCGACGTCGTCCTGCGCACCGGTCCCGCGCCCGCCGCCACCGCCACCGCCGACCCGTCCCTCGCGGCCACCCTGGCCGGCCTCTACGCCCGGGCCGGTGCCCGCCGCCGGGAGAAGGTGCACGTCCGGGTCGAGCACGAGCCGTACAGCCGCACCCTGGTGCGGGCCGTCGACGTGCCCGGCTTCGGGTGGACGGCCTGGGCACCGGTCGCGCCGGTCGCGCCGGTCGAGCCGGCGGTCGAGCCGGTCTGGGCCACGGTCGGCGACGCGGGCTGCTCGATGACGAACGGGCTGGTCACGGTGGCCGTCGATCCGGCCGACGGCACCTTCTCGATCGACGGCCTGCGGGGCCTCGACCTCCTCGTCGACGACGCCGACGCCGGCGACACCTACAACTACTCGCCCCCCGAGGGCGACATCGCCGTCGACGCCCCCACGTCGGTGAGAGTCGACGTCGCCGAGCACGGGCCCCTCCGGTCGGCCCTCAGGGTCGTGCGCACCTTCGAGTGGCCGGAGAAGCTGGCGGCGGGCCGGGACCGGGTCGGCCAGCGGCGGGTGGAGGTGTCCACCAGGCTCGAGCTGCGGGCCGGTGAGCACCTGGTGCGGGTCACCACCACCCTCGACAACCCGTGCCGCGACCACCGGCTGCGGGCGTGGTTCCCGCTGCCGGCGCCGGCCACGTCCACCAGGGCGGAGTGCGCCTTCGGCACCGTCGAGCGGGGGATGCTGGCCGAGGGTGGGTCCACCGAGCGGGGGCTGCCCACCTTCCCCTCCCGCCGGTTCGTCTCCGCCGGCGGGCTCACCGTCGTCCACGAAGGACTGCTCGAGTACGAGCTGGTCGACGACGGCAAGGCCCTCGCCCTCACCCTCCTGCGCTGCGTCGGCGTCCTGTCGGGCACCAACCTCGCCTACCGCCCGATGCCCGCCGGCCCGCCCCTGCCGGTGGAAGGGGCCCAGATGCCCGGCCGCCACGTCGTGCGCTACGCGGTGGCGGTGGGCGAGCACGACCCCTACGCCCTGGTCGACGACGCGTTCCTCCCCCTGCTCGTCACCGCCGGGTCGGGCGACGGTTCTCGCCCGGGCAGCGGGTCGGCCCTCTCGGTCACCGGCGCCCAGGTGTCGGCGGTGCGACGGGTGGCCGGCAACCTGCTCGAGGTGCGGGTCTTCAACCCGTCCGACGAGGAGGCCGGCGTCGACCTCGGCGGCCGTGCCGGATGGCTCGTCGACCTCCGCGACCGCCCGTTGGAGCCGGTCACCGGCTCCTTCCGCCTCCGCCCGTGGGGCATCGCCACCGTCCACCTCACCCCCTGACCGTCTGCCGTCGGCTGCCTTCGGCGGACTCGGGGGGCTCAGCGGGACCAGCGGCCGACGAGCGACACCAGGTCGCCGGCCATCCACCACTGCGCCGGCCGGCCGGGCCGGGCCGGGCGGGGCGAGAGGTCGAGCGGCTGGAGGATGCCGCGATCGGCGAGGGCCTCGATGGCGCCCCGGGCCGACGGCGCCGACACACCCAGCAGGTCGGCCACCATCGGCGCGGTCACGACGAGGTACTGCGGAACCAGCTCGAGCAGGCGATGGGCGGCGGCGTCGGCCCGCAGGTCGGCGACCGAGCCCCGCCAGCGAAGTCGGAGGTCCTCGGCGTAGGCGACGACCTCCTCCACCTGGTCCGCCGAACGGCTGACCGCGTTCGCCAGCCAGCCCACCCAGCCGGCGACGTCGCCCTGCCGCCAGCGGGTCAGTCCCGGACAGATAGCCCCCGGTGTCGCGGGCGATGACCACGCTCACCGGCGGCGGCACGGCGACGCCCACCCGCCGGGCCAGCACCCATCCGATGAGGACCCGCCCGAGTCGACCGTTCCCGTCCCCGTAGGGGTGGATGGCCTCGAACTGGGCGTGGACGACAGCGGCCTGGGTGACGGCGTCCACATCGATGGTGTTGGCGAACCGCACCAGATCGAGCATCAACCGGCCCACGTGGTCCGCCGGCGGGGGGACGTAGGCCGCCTCCCGGGGCGTCGGCCCGCCGATCCAGTTCTGCACCCGGCGGAACCGGCCCACGTGCTCGTCCGCCAGCGTCCCGTGGGCCATGAGCCGGGCGTGCCACCGGTGGAGGTCGTCGGCGCCCAGCACCGCCCCTGAGCGCGCGTGGCGGAGCGAGTCGTCGACGACGGCCAGGTTGTCGGCCACCCAGCCGGATGTGGCGTCGACCGCGCCGGCGTCGAGCTGGGCGATGGCGACGAGCTCGGCCGGCGCCCGCACCCCCTCGATCTGCGACGACGCCACCCCCTCCGCCCGCAGCAACAGCCGGGCGAGGGGCTCGAAGCGGTGCGCCAGCCGGTCGTCGACCCGGCGCAGCGACGCCGCCGCCTGCTCCGTCGCCCGGACCACGCGCTCGGGCAGGTGGACGCCATCGCCATCGTGGGGCAGCAGGTCGGGGACGAACGCCTCGACGGGCCGGCCCTGCCAGCTGATGGCGACCGTGGTGCCCTGTCCCAACGAAACCCTTCCCAACGACCGACGTTAGGAAGGCATACTACCACTAACCTTTCAAAACAGATCCCGTCCGAAACTCTACGGCAGGCGGGAGAACCAGACCAGCGACGTGGCCGCCGCGGCCAGAGCGAAGAACAGCCCCAGGCCCACGAACCAGGACGTGATCTCCCGCTTCTCGTTGCGGTAGCCCACCGAGCTGCCGATGTCGGCGTAGACGTTGCGCAGCTCCTTGGCGGTGGCGGCCTCGAACGCGCTCCCGTCGGTGGCCTCGGCCAGCGTCCGCAGGGCGGCGCGGTTGACGGGCACCGGGATGTTTCGACCCTCGACCGCCACGAAACCCTCGTCGGTGCCGAAGGCGATGGTGGACACGGGCACCTTGGCCTCGACCGCGGCCGCGGCCGCCGTCTCGTTCGACCGCCCGACCGTGGTCTCGCCGTCGGACATGAGCACGATCCGGGCCGGCGGCGGGGTCTCGCCGGGGGCGGTGGGCACCGACGCGATGGCGCTCAGGCTGGCGAAGACGGCCTCGCCGATGGCCGTGCGGGGCCCGAGGATGATGTTCTCCAGGTTCCGCTTGATCAGCTCGTGGTCGGTGGTCGGCGTCACCATCACCTGGGCCACCCCGGAGAAGACCACCAGCCCCAGGTTGAGCCGGGCGGGCACGATGTCGACGAACTCGGTGGCCGCCTGCTGGGCGGCGACGATGCGGTTGGGGGAGACGTCGGCCGCCTCCATCGACAGGGAGACGTCGATGGCCATGACGATGGTGGCCCGCTCCCGGGGCACCCTCGTCTGGCGGGCCGGCTGGGCGAAGGCGGTGACCATGAACCCCAGCGCCAGCAGGAAGGCGGTGGCCGGTACGTGGCGCCGCCACCCCGGGCGCTTGGGGGCGATGGCGTCGAGGAGGGCCAGGTTGGTGAAGCGGACGGCGTACTTCTTGCGCCGGCCCTGCATGAGGACGTAGGCGACGGCCAGCCCGACCAGGCCCAGCAGGAGCCACAGCCGGTATCCGGAGATGAAGCTCACCGTCGCACCCCCGCCCGGGACAGGGCGTCGCGCCGCCGGCGGGACAGGAGGACGAAGCCGACGATCTCGCGGAGCCAGTCCCCATCGGTGCGCAACACGAGGTGGGAGGCACCGGCGCCCCGGATCGACTTGGCGATTCCGGCCCGCTGGGCGGCGGCCGCCTCGGCGTAGCGGCGGCGCAGCGACGCATTGGCGGTCTGCACCTCCCGGAGGGCGCCCGTCTCGGGATCCACCAGCGTGAGATACCCGACGTTGGGCAGTTCCAGCTCACGGGGGTCGACCACCTCCACGCACAGCACCTGGTGGCGGGCGGTGAGGGCCCGCAGGGGGCGGTCCCATCCCGGGGTGGAGAGGAAGTCGGACACGACCACGGTGAGGCCCCGCCGCCGGGGCGGGCGGAGCAGGCTGGTCAACGCCGCGGTGAGGTCGGTGGGCCCGCCGCCCTCCACTCTCGACCGGCTGGCCAGGGTGTGGAGCAGGGCCATCAGGGCGGGGCGGCCGGGGCGGGCGGGCACCCGCGTCGTGCCGTCGGGCCGGACGATCACGGCCCCCATCCGGTTGCCGGTGCGGGCGGTGAGGAACCCCACCGCCGCCACCGCGGCCAGCGCCAGGTCACGCTTCTCGCACAGGGCCGTCCCGAAGTCGAGGCTGGCCGAGCAGTCGACGAGCGCCCACGTCTCCAGCTCCCGGTCCGCGATCGCGTCCCGCACGTGGGGGATGGTCGTGCGGGCGGTGACGTTCCAGTCGATCCGCCGGATGTCGTCGCCCTCGACGTAGACCCGGGTCTCCCCCGGCTCGGTGCCGTGGCCCGGCACCAGCCCCAGGTAGTCGCCCTGGAGAAGGCCGTCGAGGCGCCGGGTGACGACCAGCTCGAGCTGGCGCAGCACCTCCTGCGGCCGCCGCCCGGCGGTCGTCGGCAGCGTCGATGTTGACCGGGTTTGGGCCGACCGGGCTTGGGCCGACCGGGCTTGGGCCGACCGGGCTTGGGCCGACCGGGCTTGGGGCGACCGGGTCTGGGCCGACCGGGTTTGGGCCGACCGGGTTTGGGCCGAGAGAGTTGGGGCCGGCGTGGTCCGGGGCGCCGGCGTCGGGGCGGCGAGCGCCTGGCCCCGGGAGGAGCCGTTCGATGATCGGGACGGCACCGGTCAGGCCGAGCGTTCCATGTCGGCCCCGTCCTGGCTCGGCGCCAGCCGGGGCTGGGGCACGGTGGCCACGACCTGGCTGATCAGGTCGTCGACCAGCTGGCCGTCGGCCAGCGCCTCGTAGGACAGCACCAGCCGGTGGCGCAACACGTCGTGGGCCACGTCGACCACGTCCTGGGGGAGCACGTAGTCGCGGCCCCGGAGCAGGGCCAGGGCCCGGGCGCCGGCCACCAGTCCCAGGCTGGCCCGGGGGCTGGCTCCGTACTCGATGGCCGTCGCCAGCTCGGGCATCCCGTGCTCGGCCGGGGCCCGGGTGGACTGCACCAGGCGCACGGCGTAGTCGACGATCGCCCGGTGGGCGAAGACGGCATCGCTCGCCGCCTGCAACCGCACCAGGTCGTCGAGGCTGAGCACCTGGCTGGCGTGGGGCGGGTTCACGCTCATCCGCTGGACGATCTCGATCTCCTCCGCCCGGTCGGGGTACTCCACCAGGATCTTCATGAGGAACCGGTCGCGCTGGGCCTCGGGCAGGGGGTACACGCCCTCCGACTCGATGGGGTTCTGGGTGGCCAGGACGAGGAAGGGCCGGGGCACCGGGTAGGTGGTGCCGGCGATCGACACCTGTTGGGCCGACATCACCTCGAGCAGGGCGGACTGCACCTTGGCCGGCGCCCGGTTGACCTCGTCGGTGAGGACGAAGTTGGCGAACACGGGCCCGAGCTCGACGTCGAAGGTCTCGGTGGAGGCCCGGAAGATGCGGGTGCCGACCAGGTCGGACGGGATGAGGTCGGGCGTGAACTGCAGGCGCACGAACGTGCCCCCCACCACCTCGGCCAGGGTCTCCACGGCGAGGGTCTTGGCCAGCCCGGGAACCCCCTCGAGCAGGCAGTGGCCCCGGGCCAGCAGGCACACCATCATCCGCTCGACCACCCGGTCCTGCCCGACGATCACCTTCTTGACCTCGAACAGCGCCTGTTCGAGCGACGCGGCAGCGTTGAGTGGAGTGGCATCGGTCATGCCCGAATGGTACGCCCCCGAACCTGTGAAGGGGCTGTGCCATCGGCGAGAAGTGCCGGTGAGAACACCCCCGGCGCGAATTCCGGCTTGGCGTCGCGTCCCATGAGCGCGGGGACGACGTCGGCCGGCGGCTTTCCCTGGTGGAGGACGGCCACCACCTGCTCGGCGAGGGGCATCTCCACCCCGACCCGGGCGGCCAGCTCGACCACCGCGGCCGACGTCCGGATCCCCTCCGCCACCATGCGCGTCCCGCCCACGATCTCGGCCAGGGACCGGCCCCGGCTGAGCTGCTCGCCGACCCACCGGTTGCGGCTGTGGCGGCTGGTGCAGGTGGCCACCAGGTCGCCCATGCCCGTGAGGCCGGAGAAGGTGAGCGGCTGGCCCCCGAGGGTGACGCCGAGGCGGGCCAGCTCGGCCAGGCCCCGGGTGACCACCGCGCCGCGGGTGTTGTCGCCGAAGCCCAATCCGTCGGCGATGCCGGCGGCGATGGCGATGACGTTCTTCAGGGCGCCGCCGAGCTCGCAGCCCACGACGTCGGGGTTGGTGTACACCCGGAAGGCGCCGGTGGTGAACAGCTGCTGGAGCTCGGCGGCCAGCGACTCGTCGGGCGTGGCCACCACGCTGGCGGTGGGGTGTCCGGCGATGATCTCGTCCACCAGGTTGGGCCCGGTGAGCACGGCGCAGGGCTGGCCCGGCATGAGCTCGGCCACGATCTCGCTCATCCGCCGGAGGGCCCCCTGCTCGACGCCCTTGGTCAGGCTGACCACGGGCACCCCGGCCCCGATGTGGGGCTGGGCGCCGCCCAGGACGGCCCGGAAACCGTGGGACGGGACGGCCATCACCACCACGTCGGCCCCGTCCACCGCCTCGACCAGCGACGACGTGGCCCGCAGCCCCGGGGGGAGGCCGAGCCCGGGCAGGTAGTCGGGGTTACGCCGGTCGGCCTCGATGGCGGCGGCCAGCTCCGGTCGCCGGGCCCACAGCACCGTCGGCACCCTGGCCGAGAGCATGGCGGCCATCGCCGTCCCCCACGACCCGGCGCCCACGACCGCCGCTCTCATCTCGGCGCTCTCATCTCGGCGCTCTCATCTCGGCGCTCTCATCTCGGCGCCTTCATCTCGGACGCCTGCGGGTCATCCCCGGGTGCCGACCGCCGTCGACCGCTGCACGCCGGAGCCCTGGATGCATTCCGGGTTGGTGCTGTCGAAGGTGGTCACGATGGAGGCGGACAGGCTGCTGGCGGACCAGTCGCCGCGGGGCGCGAGGGTGGCAGCCGTGGGACGGAGGTGCACGACCACCGACGCCACGCCGCCGTTGGGGACGCGGACCGCACCCGTGGCCAGGTCGATGCAGTCCTGGGGGCCGGCCTCGCTGAGGATGTAGTTGTCGCCTTCGCGGCGGAGGGCGAACTCGCCGACCGTCCCCGACACCGCCAACCTCAACACGCAGGGCGTGGTCGAGCAGTCCGACCTGATCGTGTAGATCTTCTGGGCGATGGCCCCGACCTGGGTGCCGAAGAACCCGGTCGACTCGGCCACCACCAGCTTCATCGACCAGGTTCCGGTGATCTCGGACTCGGCGACGTCGGCGGTCGTCGGCCCCTCGGCGCTCGGGGAGGCGGCGCGTCCATTGGCCGAGACCCGGTCGGCCTGCCGGTCCCGGATCACGGCGACGGCGGCGCCCAGCCCCAGCACGATCATGATGAGCCCCGCCAGGCCCTGGACCACTCCCCTTGGCTGCGCCTCCCGGCGGCCGCGACGTCCGCCCCGCGTGCTGGCGGTGGCCGCCATCGGCGCGGCCGCTCGGGCCTCGTCCTTCTTCCGCCGCCGGTCGCCGCCGGCCGGTTTCGACCGACCCTCGGGTGGGGCACCGCCCTCCGGCGCAGCCTTCTTCCGCCGCCCCTTGGCCGGGGGGACGGTCGCGGGCATCAACGCCGTTTTGGCCGGGCGAGCGTTCGAGGCCACTGTGTCTGTCGCGGCCGCCTCGGCCGGCGGGACGGTCGGGGCCGGTGCCTCCGTCGGTGCTGCCGCCTCGGCCGGCGGGACGGTTGCGTCCCGGACCCGATCGCGGCGGCGCCTCCGGTGCGCCGGCGGCGCAGGGACCACTGGGGCCTCGTCCACCGGGGGCGCATCGGCCGAGGCTGGGTCGGACGCACCGGCCGGCGCCCCGACATCCGGCGCCCCGACATCCGGCGCCCCGACATCCGGGGCCTCGTCCGCCGGGGCCTCGTCCACCGGGTCGGACGGACCGGCCGGCCCCTCCTCCTCCGGGAGCTCGTCCACCGGGAGCGCATCGGCCTCGACCATCGGGGCCTCGTCCGCGTGGGCCCCGTCCGCGGGGGCGTCGTCCACCGGGGGCGCATCGACCTCGACCTGGGCGGCGGCGAGCGGGCCGGGGGCGATGGCGGTGTCGGCCGCCGCCAGGTCCTGGGTTGCGTCGACCGGGATCTCGCCGGCTCCATCCGGCGGGGCGGGCGCCGCTCCCGGCGCCACGACGGCGAGGGCGGCCAGCGACGTCCTGGCCTCCCATCCCTTGCCCAGGTCGGAGCGGGCCGCCTTCTCGAGGGTGTCGAGGAAGGCGGCGGCGTCGGCCGGCCGGCGGTTGGGGTCGGCCGTGGCCCGCTCGACCGCCTTGTCCAACTTCTTGTGACCGACCGACGACCTCGCCCCGCCCAGCAGGTGCCGCAGGACGTTGGCCACCGCCACCACGTCGGCCTGGGCGTCGGCCGCGGCCCGTCCCGGCATCCCGGCGAAGCCGAAGCCGACCAGCCGGGGGACTCCCCCGGCGGTGACCACGACGCTCGCCAGCGACACCCGACCATGGACCACGTCGCGTCCCTGCACGGCCGCCAGCCCCCGCAACACGCCGCAGGCGACCGCAGCCGACTGCTCGGGCGTCAGCGGACCGTCGGCCAGCACCTCGCCCAGCTCCCGCCCCTCCACCCAGTCCTCCACCACCCACACGCGCCCCGACCCAGCTGGCCCAGACCCCTCCACCACCTCGCGGATCGGCAGCACGTTGGGATGCCCGAGCTCGGCCAGCGCCGCCGCCGTCGCCCGCAGCCGTCCGCGGAACGCCTCGTCGGACGAAGCGCCGTAGCCCAGCTCGGTGACGGCCACCGTCCGCCCGGACGGGACGTGGGTGGCCCACCAGACCGAGCCCGTCGGGCCGACGACCGGCCCGTCGGCGAGGGCCCCGTCGGCGAGGGCCCCGTCGGCGAGGGCCCCGTCGGCGAGGGCGTAGTCGTCGAATCCCCCCACCGTCCCCCTTCCACCGGTCAGGGGGCGAGGGTAGCAAGCCCGCCCGGCGGGCTCCCGTACACTCGGGGAAGGTGTCCCGGAGCCAGCTCGTCATCGTCCAGATGTCCGACCTGCACTGCGGGTCGCCCTTCTTCGACGGTGATCTGCTGGAGGCGTCCGTCAAGGAGACGATCGCCCTCGACCCCGATCTGGTGGTGATCGGCGGCGATCTCACCCAGGAGGGCTACGCCGGCGAGTTCACCACCGCCCAGCACTACCTCGAGCCCCTGTTCGAGCGGGGCCTCACGGTGCTCGTGATCCCCGGCAACCACGACTCGAAGAACGTCGGCTACCTGCACTTTCGCGACACCTTCGGCGTGGGCGACGTGGTCGACAAGGGCGACCGGGTCCTCTCCCTCACGCTGGCCGGCCGCGACGGCGGCGACCCCATACGGGTGCGGGTGGTGGCCATCGACTCCTCCAAGCCCGACCTGGCCGAGGGCGAGGTGGGCCGGGAGCGCTACACGTGGATCCGTGAGCAGTTCGCGGGCGAGGCCGACTTCAAGATCTTCGTCCTCCACCACCACCTGGTGCCCGTCCCGGGCACGGGCCGGGAGCGCAACACGGTGTGGGACGCGGGCGACGTGTTGGCCCTCGTCACCGACCTCAAGGTCGACCTGGTCCTCTCCGGCCACAAGCACGTCCCCCACGTGTGGCTCCTCGGCCACGTGCTGATCGTCAACTCCGGCACCGTGTCGTCCCACCGCCTGCGGGGCTACACCCGACCCTCGTACAACGTGCTGGAGGTTTCGGCCGACGAGGTCCGGGTGACGTTGAAGTACCCGGGCACCGGGGAGCGGCTGGCGGGTGTCCTCGACCGGGGACGGATGGCGCTCGAGTCGAGCCCTGAGCTGGCCGGAATGTTCGCCAAGGGGGTATGGAAGCCGTAATGCCGGAGTGCCTGAGGTTGTTCCAGAGCGCAGTCGACCCCGACGAGTGCACCGAGCTGCGCCGGCTCTTCGTGGCCGACGTCAAGCCCGCCTTCGATGCCTCCCCCGGCTGCATGGGGATCGAGCTGGCCGTGGGTTACCACGTCAACGCCGGCGGGCTGGTCGACGTCGACGCCATCTCCCGCTGGACGTCGGCCGACGACATGGAGGCGGGCATCGCCTCCCGACCGATCCAGGAGGCGGTCGTGCGGTTCCGGTCACTGCTGCGCCAGGAGCCGGTCGCCAAGGTCCTCGAAGTCCTGGAGTGACCGAGCTCCACGCCGCCATCGCCCCGGACCGAACTGGTGACACTTCGCCCGCCCTCTGACCGGGCGAACCGTCACCGGTTCGCCATGGACGCCGGCGTCGGGCCGCTCGCCGTGCTCCTGCCGGTGAAGGCGTTCGGGGAGGCCAAGCGGCGATTGGCGCCCGCGCTCGAACCGGCCGAGCGGGCCCGCCTGGCGCGGGCGATGGCCACCGCCGTCGTCCGGTCGGCCGCGCCCCTGCCGGCGGCGGTGGTGTGCGACGACGCCGAGGTGGCCGCATGGGCCCGCGACCTCGGCGCCCTGGTCGTCTGGGAACCCGAACGGGGCCTCAACCGGGCCGTCGAGGCGGGGGTCGAACGGCTCGGCGACGCCGGGGTCCGGCGGGTCATCGTCGCCCACGCCGACCTGCCTCTCGCCCGCGACCTGCGGTGGGTCGGGCGCTTCGCCGGCGTCACCCTCGTCCCCGACCGGGAGGGCGGCGGCACCAACGCGATCTGCGTGCCCACCCGGTGCGGCTTCACCTTCTCCTACGGTCCGGGATCGTTCGCCCGCCACGGCGCCGAGGCCCACCGCCTGGGCCTGCCCCTCCGGGTGGTCCGGGAGCCGTCCCTGGCGGCCGACGTCGACCTGCCCGCCGACCTCGACCTGGCCGCCGCGGTGCTGGCCGCGTTCGCCGCTCCCGTTGCGCGCTCGTGAGCCTCAACCACCCGACCCCCGCCCGGGCGCTCGCCATCGGTGCCCATCCCGACGACGTCGAGTTCGGCGCCGGCGGCACCCTGGCCAAGTGGGCGGCGGCCGGCTGCGAGATCTCGCACCTCGTCTGCACCGACGGGTCCAAGGGCTCGTGGGATGCCACCGACGACGTCGCCTCCCTCGTCGCCACCCGCCAGGAGGAGCAGCGGGCGGCGTCGAGGGCGCTCGGGGGCATCGGCTCGGTGATCTTCCTGGGATGGCGCGACGGCGAGCTGGAGTCGGGCCTCCGCCAGCGTTGGGAGGTCTGCTACTGGATCAGGCGGCTGCAGCCCGATGTCGTCCTGGGCCACGACCCGTGGAAGCGCTACCGCCTCCACCCCGACCACCGCCACGCCGGCTACCTGGCGGTGGAGGGGATCGTGGCCGCCCGCGACCCGCATTTCTTCCCGGAGCAGAAGGTCGAGCACCACCGCCCGTCGGCCCTCATGCTCTGGGAGGCCGACGAACCCGACCACACCGAGGACATCTCCTCGGTCCTCGACACCAAGACTGCCGCCCTCCTCCAGCACCGCAGCCAGTTCCGCTCCACGATGCACATCGACGACCCCACGTCGGAGGAGCAGATCGAGGCCTTCCGCGGCGTCGTCCGCGAGCGGGCCGTCGACGCCGGACGCGACGCCGCCTTCCGTTACGGCGAGCGATTCAAGCTGATCACCAAGCTGTAGCGGGGACCGCCCAATCGGTCAGTCGGTCGGTCGGTCAGTCGGTGGTGGGACCGCCTTCGTCCGGGGCCGGGGCGCTGGTGGCGTCGGGGGGATCGGGAATCGGCGGCGGGGCGTCGGCCATGGGCGGGACGAGGTCCGCCGCCGGCGGATTGTCGTCCGCCATGGGAGGGGCCGGATCGGCAAGAGGCGGCGTGGCGACCTTGGTGGCGGGCGACGCCTTGGCCGCGGGCGCGGTCGTGGCGGGGGACCTCTCGGCCGCGGGCGCGGTCTTGGCGGCGGGTGTCCTGGACGCGGTCGGCGTCTTGCTCGCGGTCGGCGCCTTCGAGGCGGCGGCCTTCTTGGCGGCGGTCGCCTTGATGGCGGTCGCCTTGATGGCGGTCGCCTTGGCGGCGGTCGCCTTGATGGCGGTCGCCTTCCTGGCGGCGGGTGCCTTCGCGGCCGCCGCTACCTTCCGGACCACGGACGTCCGCTTGGCGGGCGCGGCGGGTGCCTCGGCCGGAGCCGCCTCGGGCACAGGCACGGCGTCGGCGGGGGCCGCAGGGGGTGCGGCGGCGGGGGCCGCAGGGGGTGCGGCGGCGGATGCCGCAGGGGGTGCGGCGGCGGGGGCGGGGGGAGCCCCTTCGGGCGTCGGCTCGTCCGCGTGCGTCCCCGGCAGATGGACGACCTTTTCGACGGTCTCGACCACCTTGGTGACGGCCTTCTTGGCCGCCCCCTTCTTGGACGAGGCCGCCTGGCCCGCCTTCTTCCCCGCCTTCTGGCCCGCCTTCTTGGCCGCCTCGACCACGCCGAACTTCGGCCACGACACGTTGTCGCCCTTCTTGGCCGCCTTCCCCGCGGTCTCGAAGAAGGCGTCGAGCACCTTCTCCGCCTCCCGCTTGGCGACGCCCGCACCCTCGGCCACCCGCTTCACCAACTCTGACTTCTTCATGGTCATGCAGGATAGAGGCGTGGTGAACCACAGGCCCGCGGTGGCCGCTCTGCTCCTCGCCCTCCTGCTGGCCGCGTGCGGCGACCGCAACGAGCGGCTCAATTTCCGTCCGCCGACGCTGGGCGTACCCGCCACCGCGACCGACGTCACCGGCATCTACCGGTCCATCCACCAGGGCCTGCTCCAGCTCCGGGGCAACGGTGATCTCAACCTGGTCGTGCCCGAAGCCTTCGGCGCCACCAGTGGATCGTTCACCCTGCGGGACGGCGACGTGACGGTTCGCACCCGGAATTGCGGCGACGAGGTGGGCTCCTACCGCGTCGAGGTGGTGGCGGGGCCGATCGTGAGCAAGTCGAACCTCGTGTTCGAGGTGGTGGCCGACGCCTGCGAGGAGCGTCGCCGGTACCTCACCATCGACCCGTGGGTCTACGGGGACTCCTGAGCCGACAGTTGCTGCTCGACCAGGGTGGCCAGGTCGGGCACCACCAGCTCGGGGGGGTCGTCGGCGTCGATCTCCTCCTCCGCCGTGACCCCGCTCAGCACCAGGGCGAAGGGCAGGCCCAGGCGGCGGGCCATGAGGCCGTCGGTCGACGGCCGGTCGCCCACGAGGATCGCTCCCCCGGCACCCTCGCCGAGACGGGCAGCCAGGAGGTCGGCCATGGGGGCGTAGGGCTTGCCGGCCACCTCGGGCTCGACGCCGGTCGCGGCCGCCACCGCGGCCAGGATCGCCCCTCCCCCGGGGATGGGTCCGTCGGGCGTGGGATAGGTGGTGTCGTCGTTGGTGCCCACCAGCCGGGCGCCGTGGTGGACGGCGCGGAAGGCGGCGGTGAGGCGGTCGTAGTCGAAGTCGCGATGGAAACCGACGACGACCGCGTCGGCGTCGCCCTCGCGGACCACCTTCACCCCCCGGGCGTCGAGCGCCTCGCGCACTCCGGGGCCGGCGCAGAGCAGGGCGGTGCTGCCCGGCTCGAGCATCGAGGCCGCGGCCTGGGCCGACGTCACCACGTCGTCGGGTTCGGCGGCCACGCCCATCCCCTGCAGCTTGGCCACCAGCTCGGCCACCCGGGGGCCGGCATTGTTGGTGAGGAACAGCACCCGGTGACCCGCGGCCCGCAGGGCGGCGATCGCCTCCGAGGAGCCCGGGATCGGCTGCTCCGAGAGCCACACCACGCCGTCGAGATCGAGAATCCAGGCCACGGGGCATGTGTAGCAGCCGGCACCGACAGTGCCGACCGGCTGTGAAAGTTACGCCGCGCCCACCGCGGCGAGGAAGCGGGCCGCGATCGGGGCCGCCACCTGGCCCCCCACCCCCCCGCCCTCCACCAGCACCGCGAACGCCAGCGTGCCCCGGAAGCCGATGAACCAGGCATGGGTCTCCGGGGGGTCGACGTTGCCGAACTCGGCGGTGCCCGTCTTGCCGGCGACGTCCTGGCCGGGGACCGCCGCGCCGGTGCCGGTGCCGGTGCGCACGACCTCCCGCATGAGGTCGCCGACGGCAGCCGACGTGGATGGGTCGAGCACCACGGGAGGCGCAGCCGGGGGCGGGCCGAGGATGACGACCGGGGGCCGCCACGTCCCCGAAGCCACCGCAGCCGCCACCGACGCCATGTGCAGGGGGCTGGCCAGCACCCGTCCCTGGCCGATGGCGGCCGCCGCCCGCTCGGCGGCGTCGCGCGGGTCGGGGAACTCGCCGCCCACGGCGTCCACCCCGGTGTCGTAGGTCGCCCCGAAGCCGAAGCGGGTGGCGGCGTCGGTCAGCTCGGCGTCGGACATCCCGTCGGCCAGGGTCACGAAGGCGGTGTTGCAGGAGTGGGCGAAGGCGTCCCGGAACGGGATGGGCCCGAAGGCCTCGTCCTCGAAGTTCTTGAACGGCTTGCCCCCGACCGTCGCGCTCGGCTCGCAGGGGACGATCGTCCCGGGCGTCACCCCTCCCCGGAGCAGGCCCTCGGCGGTGACGACCTTGAAGCTCGACCCTGGGGGGTAGCTGCCGTGGACGGCCCGGTTGAAGGCCACGTCGAGGGGCCGGGCCGCCACCCCCAACACCTCGCCGGTCGACGCATTGATGGCGACGAGCGCGGCCGGCTTGTCGACCCCGGCCAGGGCCTGGTCGGCCGCCTCCTGGACCCGCCGGTCGAGGGTGAGCATAAGGGGCGCGGGAGCGATCCCCGGGAGCTGCGCCAGGACGCTGACCGCCGCGCCCGCCCCGTCCACGATGCGCACCTCCGCCGCCGGGACGCCGGCCAGCTGCTTCTCGTGGGCGGCCTCCAGCCCGGACAGCCCTACCTGGTCCCCCTCGGCGTACGGCGGTCCCAGCTGGGCCAGCCTCTCCGCGGTGACCTCGCCCACCCGCCCGATCAGATGGAGGGCGAACTCGTCACCCGGGGTGACCCGGCCCGATCCCTGCTGGAAGAAGATGCCCGGCACCGGCTCGAGCACCGGTCGGACGGCGACGAAGCGGTCGCGCGGCACCCGCTCGACGGCGACGAACTGCTCGGGACGCACCCCCGGCGCGCCGAGGGCGGCCACCACGGCCGCCGGATCGGTGCCGAGCTGCTCGTTGAGGACCGTCTGGACCTGGGCCAGGTCCTGGATGCGGCCGGGCGCCAGCCCGACGTCGACGGTGTCGGCCGTCGACACCAGCGTCGATCCGGCGGTGCCCATGATCGGGGCCCGGGTCGACCAGGTGCGGCCCACTTCGAATCGCCGGTCGGGTCGAAGGTCGGGATGGAGGGCGGCGTGGTCCCAGACGATGCGCCACGCCTTGTCGCCGGTGTCCTCCCGGACCAGCCGGAGCCGGCCGTCGTACCGCACGTGGCCGAGCCCTCCCACCTCGACGTCGGCGCTGAACGTGGCCACCTGCTCCTCGCCGCTGCGCTCCACGATGACGGTGCGGAACGCCGCCTCGGTGACGGTGAGGCCGTCGCGCATGCCCGTGACCGCCTCGGCCAGCCCCGGTGGAGTCCCCTGGACCTCGGCCGACATCGCCGTCGGGTCGAACCGCTCCCACGCCGCCAGGTACCTCGCCACCTCGGCCGTCGCCAGCCTGGGCTGGCGGTCGGAGGTGAGGTACACGATCCCCCCGCCGCCGAGCAGCACGACGGCCAGTCCGACGATCAGCAGGTTCCGCCTCAAGGCCAACATCTTGCCCGCCCCCGGCCGGATGGCGACGGATGCCCGCCGGTCCAGGCGCACTCGTCGAACTGGTGACGCTCGACCGCGCCAGGCCCCGGTGGGTGTCACCAGTTCGCCGGGGAGCAAACATCCGCCGCTTCGTGGGGCGATCAGTTGTTGATCAGGCGGGCGGTGGCCCGGCGGCCGGGGAGCTTGACCACCTCGATCGCGTTTGGGAGCTGCTCCTTGATGGTGTTGTCGTGGGTGACGACGAGCACCTGGCGGAAGCGGTTCTTGAGACGCTCGAGGGCCTGCAGCATCCGCTCCTTGCGCTCGTCGTCGAGGGGGCCGAAGACCTCGTCGAGGACGAGCAGCCCGACCGCCCCGCCGGCCTGGAACTGCACCTGCTCGCTCACCGCCACCCGCAGGGCCAGGTTGGCCAGGTCGGTCTCCGAGCCGGAGAACCTCGTCATCCCGTAGAGCAGGCCGGCGTCGCGCAGCTGGATCTCGTAGGTCTCGGGGTGGACGATCAGCTCGTCGTACTCGTGGTCGGTGAGCTCGGCGAACAGGGCCCCCGCCTTCTCCGAAAGCCGGGGGCCCACCGACGCCACCAGCTCGTTGCGGAAGGCGTTGAGCATGTCGGCCAGGCGGCTGAGGTGGCGGGCGTCGTCGCCCAGGCCGGCTAATTGCTCGTGCTGCTCGAGGGCCTCGGCCAGCCTCCGGCCCTCGGCGTCGGCCTTGGCCCGGGCGTGGACGGCCGCCACCCGCGCCTCCCCCGCCCGCAGCGCGGCCTCGTCGGCCGCGGCCCGGTGCCGGTCACGGACGGCCACCGCCTTGGCCACGTCGTCGGGGCGGTAGTCGAGCCCCTGGGCCTTCGACCGCAGGGCGTCGAGGCGGCCCTTGCTCTCGTCGGCCGCGGCCCGCTCGACGTCGAGCTCGGCCTTGGCCGTCACCCGCCGCTCGAGGCGGCCGGCGATGCGCTGGCACTCGTCGGCCGCCCGCCGCCGCCGGTCGACCTCGGCCGCCAGCGTGGCCGCCTCGCCCTCGGCCACCGGCTGGCCGTGGGCGGCCTGGGCCCGGGCCAGGGCCGCCTCGGCCTCGGAGTAGCGGGCGCGGACGGTCTCGTGGGCGGCCCACCCCTCCCGGGCCAGCCGGAGGTCGATCAGCAGGCCGTTGGCCGCCTCGGCGGCGACGCTGGCCGCGAACCCGGCCCGCCGCCGGTCGAGCTCGGCCTCCACCAGCGCGCCCTCGGCCACCGCCAGGTCGGCCGCCCGGTGGGACTGCACCGACTCGAAGGCGTCGCCCAGGGCCTGGCCGCACAGGGGGCAGTCGGCCTCCCCGGTGAGGTGGCCGGAACGCTCCACGGCCGCCGCCGCCCGGTCGCGCTCGGCCCGGGCCCCGTCGAGCACAGCCTGCACCCTCGACACCTCGGCCTTGGCTGCGTCGAGCTCGGCCCGGGCCGCCTCGTAGCCCTCCTCGTCGGGCGCCGGGGGGTCGACGACCGGGGCCAGGGCGGCCAGCGCGGCCCGGGCCCCCACCACCGCCTCCACCCGGCGCAGGCGGGCCTCGGCGTCGCGCCAACCCTCGGCCTCGGCCTGGAGCGACGCCAGCCGGTCGGCCGCCACCTCCAGCCCCTCGAGCTCCTGGGCCAGCTTGGCCGCGGCGGCCGCCGCCCGCTCGTGCTCCAGCCGCACCGCCCGGCCCTCGGCCACCAGCCGGTCGTACTCCTGACGGATGCCCTCCAGCCGGTCGGCGGTGCGCAGGGCGGCCTCGAATTGGATGTGGGCCGTCTCCCGGGTGGCGTCGGCCTCGGACGCCTTCCACTCCAGGGCGGTAGCCATCGCCACCGCCTCCTGCAGCTCGGCCTTGACCCGGCTGAGGTCGGGGAGCATGTCGCGCAGCCGCTCGTAGGTGTGGGCCGCGGCCCGGGAGTCCTTGCGGGCCAGGTCGCGGGCCCCGTCGAGGGGCGTGATGCCCAGGAGCTGGAGGACGAGCCGGCGCCGCTCGGCCGGGGGCTGGTCGCTGAACGCGGCCAGCTGTTTCTGCTCGGCGAACACCGACGCCCGGAAGGCGGCGTCGTCCATCCCGAGGATCGACTGCACGTAGCGGGCGGTGTCGCGCACCCCCTCCGCCACCTGCATGCCGTCGGCGTGGGCCTGGGCCTTGACCGAGGAGCCGGCGCCCGCGATCGTGCGTCGCACCAGGTAGAGGTGGCCCTCGTGCTCGAACTCCACCTCGCTGACGCAGTCGGACTTGAGCCCGGCGGTGCGGATCTCGTCGATCGACGTGCGTGACCGTCCGAAAAGGGTCCAGCGGATCGACTCGACGATCGTGCTCTTGCCCCCGCCGTTGGGCCCGTAGATGCCGACCAGGCCGGGCGGCAGTTCGAGGTCGAGCGGTTCCTCGTAGACCCGGTAGTTGCGGAGGTGGAGGCGGGTGATGCGCACGGCCCGCCTAGTCGGTCGCGGACTCTACGGCCCGGGCCAGGTAGTCGTCCCCCAGGGTGCGGATGCGGTCGCGGTCGAAGCCGACGAGATCCTGGCCCTGCACGTACTCGCCCCACTGCGCCGGCAGCGACTGCAGCTCGGGCAGCTGGGCGTGGCCCTCGGAGGCCCGGAACTGGGGCTCGAGCTTGACCAGCAGGGCGTTGGCCGATGCCTCCCGCACCGCCTCCCGGTCGAGCAGGTGGAAGGCCTCGGACTCGACCTGCTCGATGTAGAGGCGGGCGACGGCCCCATCGGGAACCGCGGCCGCCCGTTCGAGCACCGCGGCCTGCACCTCGGCCGGCGACAGCCCGAGGGCGTGCACGGTCGGGAGCGTGACGAGGGGGCGTTGACCTTCGAGGGCGTGGTGGGTGCACTCGCCGGTTTCCGTGTCGAGCACGACGACGCCCTTCGGCTCGTCGGGGCTGTCGGCGAAGGAGAACGTGTCGGTGGACCCGGCGTACCAGATGCCCTCGGCCACCTCGGTGTGGAAGTGATAGTGGCCGAGCAGCACCAGGTCGGACTTGAGCTCCGACGCGTCGACCTCGATCTCGTTGATGTCGGCGTGCCGGGGCTCGACCTGCGGCACCCGGGGGTGGGTGAGCAGGAGGTTGGTGCGGTCGCCGCTGCGGTTGCGGTCGGCGTGATGGAGGGCCTCGATCGTGTCGGCCACGGTGAGCATCTGGGGGACGGCGTGGATGGTGAGCCCGGGCAGGTCGAAGCGCTCGTACTGCAGCCGGTGGGCGAAGTGGACGTCGGAGAACGTGTCGGCCAGCGCCGAGTAGGGACTGCCCGTGCCCGGCAGCCGGGGTGTGTCGTGATTGCCGGTGATCACCACCAGCGGGATGCCGTGGGCCCGCACCTTCGCCATCGCCCGCTGGGCGATCCGGAACGAGCGGTAGGTGGGACGGGGGTGGTCGAAGATGTCGCCCAGCCAGATCACCAGCTCGGGCGCCTGGGCCAGCGCCAGCTCGACGGCCGCCTCGAACGAGAGCTCGAAGTCCCGTTCTCGCTGGTTCACGCCCTCGGGCGTGGTGAACGAGTAGTACGACCGCCCGAGATGGGCGTCCCCCAACGCCGCGATCCTCACCCCGCCCGCCTCCCCGAAGCCGTCCGCAAGTCGAAGGGGGTCATCGGTTCGTGGTGCGGCCCGGGCCCCGTCCAACCGGTGACGGATTTGGTCGCCAGGGCGCCAGAAAACGTCACCGGTTCGTGGTGCGGCCCGGGCCCCGTCCAACCGGTGACGGATTTGGTCGCCAGGGCGCCAGAAAACGTCACCGGTTCGTGGTGCGGCCCGGACCCCGTCCAACCGGTGACGGATTTGGTCGCCAGGGAGCCAGAAAACGTCACCGGTTCGGGGTGCGGCCCGGGCCCGGTCCAACTGGTGACGGATTTGGGCGCCAGGGGGCCAGAAAACGTCACCGGTTCGGGGGCGGGAGGGGGCATCAGTCCACCAACGCCGAGATGTTGGGCGGGACCACCGGGCGGGGGGCGGGCGGGGGCGGGCAGTCGCGGACGACGTGCGACCAGAGGTGGACCTTGGCCGGCACCGCGAACGGGGCGTGGAGGTTGGCCAGCAGGCACTCGCCCGGCATGAGGGTCTGGATCTCGGGGCCGAGGGCGCTGATGTCCTGCTTCGAAGACGAGCGCAGGATCGTGCGGTCCTTCTCGTCGGCCAGGCCCAGGATGAAGAAGGTGTTGAACTGGCTGAGCAGCTCCCCGTCGAGGAGCTTGGGCTGCTGGGTGACGGCGCACAGCCCGACCTTGAACTTGCGCCCCTCCCGGGCCACCCGGGGAAAGACGTTGGACTCCTTGTCCTTGTTGGCCGACAGCACCCGCTGCGCCTCCTCCAGCACGATCGCCACCACCGGCAGCCGCTCGTGGACCTCCGGGTGGTCGAGGTAGGCCGACGACCACTCGTCGAGCACCTTGCGGGTGAGGAACGAGGCCACCAGGACCTCCTCGGTCGACCCCAGCCCGCTCACGTCGACCAGGACCACCTTGCCCTCGCGGAGGTCGCGCAGCACGGCGGCCCCCACCGACACGTGTGCGTCGGCCGCGATGCACGGCAGCTCCACGATGCGCCGGGCCCGCCGGTGGACCACCTGCAGCGTGTTGAGCGCCACCCGTGCGTTGAGCTCGACGTCGCGGAACCCGGGCAGGTCCTCGACGGTGGCGAACTCGAGCAGCCACGACAGTCCCTCGGAGGCCCCGGCGCCGGAGCCGCTCGAGGACGATCCCCGCGAGTAGTGGCGCTCCAGCTCGAAGAGGGCCTCCTCCTGGGGACGGCTCCAGTCGTAGGCGGTGCGCAGGTCGTCGACGGTGAGCTCGCCCAGGCCGACCCGCAGGGTGGACGTGTTGGGCAGGGACCGGGCCGCGTAGGTGCGCAGCCGCTCCCCCGCCCACGGGTGACGGGCGAGCTGGGTGCGGTACTCGCCGTGGGGGTCGACGAGCAGCAGCCCGTACCGGCCCTGGGCCCGCATGACGCCGCCGGCCAGCACCATCATCAGGTTCGACTTGCCCATGCCGGTGGTGGCGAAGATGCCCACGTGGGTGGCCAGGCTGTCGCCCGGGATGCCGACCTCGAAGTCGACCACCGTCTCGCCGCTGCGCAGGTTGCCGATGGGCAGGTCGCCCATGCGGGTGCGCAGGAAGGCGAAGTCGGCCGGTTCGGGCGCCACCACCCGGGAGAACTGGGTGGGCAGGCTCTTGGGCTTGCGGAACTCAAGACCATCGGGGGTGAGGTAGCCCAGGCATCGACAGGACGCCACCCGGTAGGTGCGCCGGGCCTGCTCGTAGAGCCGGTGGGCGCCGTCGTCGCCCCGGTCGTCGTCGGCCAGGAGGGTGCCGGCCACCCGCTCGGCCCACCCCGGCTCCCGGTGCTCGCTGCCGTAGGTGACGTCGACGATGCGGAACAGGTAGCGCCGGCCGGTGGCCTCGTCGACCGCCACCAGCAACTCGCCGAGGAACAGGTCCTCGTCGGGCCCGGCCCGGAACACCCCCTCGAGGACGTTCTTGCCGAACAGCCGACCCCGGCTCCCGGCGACCATCTAGAACCGCTCCATGAGTCCGTGGCGGTCGGCGAAGGCCCGCTCGCGCACGTCGTAGGGTACGCCCACCCGGTCGAAGTGGCCCTCGACCTCGAGCCACGCCTCGTCGCGCAGCCAACTCGGGCAGGCGGCCAGGCGGTCGGCCACGGTGAGGGGGTAGGGGTAGCCGGGGAAGGCGGCGTCGTCGGACAGGCCGGCGAGGGCGGACAAGACCGGCTCGGCGTCGACGTCGCCCGGCAGGTCGACCCGGAAGGCGAACCGGGCGTCGGGGTCGAGGCGGGCCGCCACCACCTGGATGCCGGCCCCGACTCCTCGAACATCGACATCGGGCCGGGTGCGGGCGACGGGCGTCCACCACATGGAACGGCGTCCGAGCGTGGCCTCGGCCTCCAGCTCGAGCTGGCCGAGGAGAGGCGCCCCGCCCCGGGCCAGCGAGGACCGCTTGGTGACGCCGGCCAGCACCACGCCCGCCTCCGCCGCCCGCTCCAGGAGCCCCTTCAGCCAGCGGGACGGGATGCGCCAGTCGGGCACCAGGTCGCCGTCGATCAGCACCAGCGCTCCCGCCTCGGCCTCGGCGACGCACTGCTCGACCGCCACCCACTCCTCCCGGTCGCGCAGGAGGTTGAGGTCGACGGCGGCATCGGCCCGGATGTCGAGCCCCAGCGAGGCGGCGACCGCCCGCTCCTCGCCGCAGCCGACCAACCGGGCCTGGAGATCGCCCTCGTACTCGACACACTCCCCGTCGCGGAACCGCACCCTTGCCGCCCGGGTGACGACCAGCTGCAGGCACCGGGCATCGGCCACGAGCGCCTGACCACCGTCGACCGCCCACACCTCCTCGGGCGCCGCCGACCGGGCCAGCGGCCGGGGCCCGATGGCGCGGTCGAACACGAGGTCGGTGTTGGTGGGGTCGCTCAGAGCGCTCCCCCCACCGGTGAGCAGGGAGGCGAGCCGCTCGGCGGCGACCGCCAATGTCGCAGATGCCATCCCTACCAGGGTGCCAAGGTGGTGCGACAGTTACAAGCTTGTAACTTCGGACCCCGCCGCGGCGAAGGCCTACGACTTCTTCTCCTTCTTCTTCTTGGGCGCCATGGCCCCGATCAGGTCGACGGACCTGGCGATCCACGGCTCGGCGTCGGACGGGCTCGAGCGCCACGCCTCGGGCAGGGTCACGTAGCCCCCCATCGGACGCTCCTCGGGCCCGAACGGACCGCCGCCGTGCTCCGACGTCAGTCGCTTCCGGTCGGCCTCGTCGAGCTTCACCCCCACCTGGGAGCCGAACAGGCCCATGAACATGTTCCCGTTCACGAACGCCCCGAGGTTCCCGAACATCGGCTTCACCTCCACCCGCGGGTCGTCGGGGACGAGCGAGCGGAAGTAGTCCTTGTCCTCCTCGGACGGCTTCGGCATCTCCATCACGCACCTCCTGTCGGGCGGCCCCCCGGCGCCGTCAAAGATGGCACAGCCCGTAGGATCGCCGGGGATGCCGGACACCCTCGAGCTGCCGGGCCGCCTGGACCTGCCCCTTTTCGCCTACGGGCTGCTCAAACCCGACCAGCCGGCGTACGGCGACGTGGTCGCTCCGCTCGTGGCGGCGACGGCGGCCGCCCGGCTGACCGAGGGTGGCCTGCGCTACCGCGACGGCCTCCCCCTGCTCGATCCCGTGGGCACGGCCGGCGTGGAGGGAGCGGTGCTGCGCTTCGCGCTCCGGCCAGGAGCGGGCCGCCTACGACGCCGTCTGCGGATTCGAGCCGCGGCAGCACTACCGGTGGCACATCACCGAGGCCCGGACGACTGACAACGGGACGGGAGGGGGTGGGGCGATGCGGGTGAACGTGCTCCAGGGCCGCCACCCCGACCGGGGCATCGCCGACGAGTGGTTCACGTCGTGGTCGGCCGACGCCGACCCCTTGCTCCGCCACGGGCTCCACACCGTGCGCCGGATGGCACTCGACCATGCGGTGCCAGGGTTCCCGTCGTTGCCCGGCGACAACCCCGCCCTCTGGGAGCGCTTCTTCGGGCTCCAATCCGCCTACCTCCTGCTGTGGTCGGCGGTCGAGCGCTACGCCGGCATCGCCTGCTCGCCGAGCGACGAGCCCCTCGCCCGGGTCTACCGGCTGGGCGACGACCAGTCGTTCCGGGAGGCCGTGATCGCGGCGGGCGTCTCCCCCCGGGCCAAGGCCGCCGACGCCCGCGACCCCGCCCGTTCCCGCCGCATCCGGGAGGACGGGAGCGGCGCCATGTACGCCTGGGAGTCGGTCCGGGCCACCCTCGGCCACCCCGGCCGCACCGCCTTCGCCGACGGGACGCTCCTGCGCCGGTCGCTCGTGGAGCTGCACGACACCCTCCGCCTCCTCCTCCTCACCCGCCTCCCCGGCGTCGCCGACACCTGGCGAACCCTCGACCCCGACGGCTCGGCCCACCAATGGCTGCTCCGTCCCGTGGTGTCGCCCGACGGCCTGACCACCTGATCCTGCGCCGTGGGGCTCACTCAGCCGAATGGCTCGGAGCGATACCGGTCGGAGAGATCAAACCTGGGACGCAAATCCCATTGCGAGAAGAAGGCGGCACGTACCGGTCGCCTCAACCTGGTGACCCGCCACCGGCGGCCGGTTGCTCCATTGTCCCGGCTGCGCAGGGAGCACCACCGCATGCTCGGCAACGGCTACTGCACCCGGCCCGTCGAGCTCGACTGCGCCTTCGAGACCATCTGCGAGGGCTGCACCTACTTCGCCACCAGCATCGAGTTCAGGCCCTTGACAAGGCCCACGCTGCGCCGCCAACACCGGGACGCCATCAAAAAGAAGCAGACCGGGGGAGCCGAGCTCTACGGCAACCTGCTCGACGGGCTGGACCCGTCGTGATCAACCCGTCCAAGCCTGTTGACAGCGATTACCCGCACAATGCCGGCTATCGCCCGTGACTCGGTTCCCTGCGGACGGTCGGGATTGGTCGCAAACGTCATTATCGGTTGCCCCGCAGTGCCCGAGAGTCCATCAGGTGCGACGAGCAAAGCGCGGACGATGTCGTCCTTCGATCCGGACCTGGACCGGAGCAGGGGCTAAGCGGTCTGGGCCACGCCTACGGCTGGCTGAACCGATTCGGCCGACATCGCCCGGCGGGAGAGCTCGAAAACGAGCTCCCAGTCGGGGATCTCGTCCCGCTCGAAAGCGAGCTCGACGGCGTCTGCGAGCTGACCCGCGTCGAACTGGGCGTACCGTCCCGGTCGGCTCTGCGGCGCTGAGGGCACGGGGTCGACGCTACTCCGGGAGGGGTCCCGCGCGGCGGGATTGCCCGAGAACCAGAATGAGCGCTCGTGGCAACAGTCGTGCGTTTGGGACCCCTGCCTCTGCGGCAGCGTCGTCCATCTCGAATCACCGAGCTCGAACGGATTCTCGGGTCGAGCGTGCATCTCATCGAGGTGTCCACCGTCGCCGAGCTGGCGGCCAGCGTCGCGACCAGCGACATCGTCGCGGTGGCGCTCGATGCCTCCAACCCGGGGAACTCGGCGACGCCGTCCAGGCCGCGGGACCGCTCCCCGTACTGCGACCTCTTTGGAGGCGCGAGCGCAACACTCGCGGTGAGTCCTTCGAGCTCTTCGACGGCTACGGCCTGCTTACCCCGACCGGCATCGTCGGCCTAGACGACGGGAGCCTCTCCTCGGAGTAAGACCGGGCCGGCGCACTGCTTCGATTGAACCCGTTCACGGGTCGCAGCGACCGATCCTCAGCCTGCGAGCCGGCGACGGACCTCGGCTACATCCGCCGCCAAACGGTCAGCCAGTGCTCGGGAATCGAGGCCCGCCGGGTCCTGACGTGCATCCACCGCGTCGGCGATGAGGTCGCGCTCCAGATGAGACATGGACACCCCACGCTCGGCCGCCATGACACTGAGGCTGCTCGCCATGGTTCGGTCGAGACGCACAGAGAGGTGACGCTCTCGAGCCTCGGGGCTCGTGCCCTCCGGGTCGTAGGGAATGCTCTTGCCGGTCTCGTCCTCCAGCCACTGAATCGACTTTGGCTTGACCATCAGTCATCTCCACTTCGCTCGAGGGCTTGGGTGAGGGTGATGGCGATGTCGACGACATGGGCACGCTTGGGCTCGAGCTCCCCAGTTCCACGGACGTGCGCACGCAGGTCGATGAAGATGCGCTCGAGATCGGCGCGCGATAGCACGACGCCGTCCTCGGGCAGCCAGTCGAGATCGTCCGCCGCCGTGTTCCAACGTGACACTACGTAGGTTATCCGTAGGTCGCTGACTCCGTCAGAAGCGGGGGTGCCGCTGGCATGGCCAGATTCGGGCAGCCTGTCGTGGACACGTTTTTATCCGGGGGCGTCCGAAGGGGCCTGGCGTGATCGCACGTCAATCGCCTGCAACGGGCAAGTACGTCGACGGCGCGGATCATCACCAGCTCGTTTCCCGCGTTGGCGAGTCCCTCTGGGCAGCGCTACGAGGGCTGAACGTCGCCCCTGGTATCCAGCATCAGGATCAGAACTTTCACCGGTCGCCCCGCTCATCGTGGTAGCGGGCCATCAGTTCCCAGTACCAGAGCAGCAACGCCATCAGCGTCGCCATGGACACTGCGGCCGGTACGGCACGGCGCTTGCGGGCGGCGATCATCGCGGCAACGCCCGCCACGGACGCGCCCACATTGACGGCCATCGCGGCGTCCATCGGCCGGTCCTCGATCCACTGCTCCTCGCCGAGCACCGCCCTGGTCGCCCACGCCCGCTCGTGCGCGGGCTTGCCGTACACCACCGGGTTCACCGCCATCCAGACGCCCACCAGCGCCGCGTCCCGCCAGCTGCGACGCCACACCGGCACCAACACGAGCGGCGCGCTGGCCCACCTGGTCCACGCGCTCCACGGGTTGCAGTGCCGGGCAAACACTGCCCGTTTCACCTGCCGCCACCGCGCCATGTCCTCGTGGTGCCGGGCAGAGGTTCGTTGAACGTGGGTCATGCTGCCTCCTTGGCGTCGTAGACCCAGTTGAACACTTGGGCTGTCTGGTTCCGGTGCTCGATGAGGGCCAGCATTTCTGGCGAGGAGGTCGTCGCGTGAGTTCGCCAGCGACGCGCTGTCCAGGCGTCCCGTAGGCTGCCGCAGTGGTCGACGACGCCGACCTGGTCGCCCGGCTGCAGGCGGGAGACGAGGCTGCGTTCGTCACGCTCGTCGATCTCTACCACGCCCCCCTCCTCCGACTGGCGTGCACCTTCGTGCCTAGCCGGGCCGTCGCCGAGGAGGTCGTGCAGGACACCTGGCTGGGCGTCGTCCGGGGCATCGACCGGTTCGAGGGCCGTTCGTCACTCAAGACGTGGCTGTTCCGCATCGTGGTCAACCGGGCTCGCACCGCCGGCGTCCGGGAGCGGCGGGAGACGCCCACCGATCGGCCCGACGAGCCCTCGGTCCCCCCGGAGCGGTTCAACGCCTCCGGCGGGTGGGCGTCGCCCCCCAGCCCCTGGACCGACGACGCCGAGGAGCGAATCGTGGCCCGTCAGACGGCGCACAAGGTGTCCCGCCATCTCAACTTGCTGCCCGAGCGCCAACGGCAGGTGGTTGTCATGCGCGACTTCGAGGGCCTGCCCGCGACCGAGGTGTGCAGCATCCTCGGCATCACCGAGGCCAACCAGCGGGTGCTCCTGCACCGGGGCCGCTCCCGCGTGCGCAACATGCTGGAACGGGAACTGGGGAAGGGCTGAGCCGATGTCGCGACGAGACGCCATGATGTGCCAGAAGGCCGTCGAGCTGGTCACCGACTACCTCGAGGGCGCCCTCACGCCCGCCGAGCGGGCCCGGTTCGAGGCCCATCTGGCCGGCTGCCCCCACTGCACCGAGTACCTCCGGGAGATGCGGGTGACCATCGCCGCCCTCGGCCGGGTGGAGCCGGAGTCGGTGTCGCGAGCGGCCCGCGACGACCTCATCGCTCTCTACCGGCACTGGCGGGCGAGCTAGCCCAGGCGCCCTGGATGGCGGACGCGCCGCACGGGGCGTTTGCGACCGGTCGAGACTACGGCTCGCTCGAAGGTTCCCAGACGAGCTCAGACACGTCGAGGACCACGCGGAACCCGCCGTCGGGCTGCCGGCGGACCTCGCCGGTGAGCACGCACAGGGCGTCGTTCAGCCAGCTGTACCTCTCGTCATCGCTGAGGTGGGTGATGCTTCCCAGCAGGTGCGAGCCCTCGTCGCTCGAGCGGCCGTACCCGTGCCAGGCGAACAGGACGGTGGCTCCGTCATCCGTCTCGAGCACTCCCCGAAAGTCGGGCGTCAACGTGCCGTCGGTTCGTCGTCGCGGGTAGTTGGCGGCCCGCAGCCGGGCCGCCACGCGCCCGTCGGCGCGGCCCTCGACGAGGAGGAAGCCCTGCTCCTCGACCCCCCCGGCACCCCTGAGGGCGACGTGCCAGTCGTCGGTGGGCGCAAACGTGCAGGTGTAGAGGGGGTCGAGGCGCACCGGGCAGGTCTACCGAGCCGCGAGTCCGGCCACGGTGGCGGGCAGGTCGCCCCAGGAGCCGACCGGCGAGAGCTCGCCGTCCTCGCCGACGCCCCACCCGAAGATCGACCCGGAATCGGCGTCGATCGCGTAGAGGTAGTCGCCGCCGGACGTGAGGCCCTCGTCGCGAAGGCCCGGCCGCCCGTCGACGGACCATCCCGCCGCCGCGTCGTCCAGCGTCAGGCTCCCGTCGGCGGCGATCGAGTACCTCGAGACCGCTCCGTCGGCGAAGTTGGTCGTGAAGGCGAACCGGCCGTCGCCGGTGATGACGGCCCAGCAGATCTCGCTGCGGCCGTTGCCCACCGACGCGGTCACGCCCGTGACCGCCGTTCCGGCCACCGAGTACGACGACGCCGCCGCGGCCCCCTTCTGGGCCCGGAAGGCCTCCGTGACGACGAGCGTCCCGCCGCTCGTCACGGCGAACCCGTACGGGGTCGGGCCACTCGATGCGATGGTCCGTGGCTCCCCGGGCATGCCGTGGGCGTCGACCGGGATGGCGCTGATCGAGTCCGTGCCCCGCTCGGTGACGATCAGCGCCCCGCCGTCGGGGGTGAAGCCGACCTGCGCCGGATCCGACTCCGGTGCGAGCACGAGCTCGGCACCGGCCACCGGCTCGAGCCCGCCCGCGCCGAGCCGGAAACCGACCAGGGCCGGCTTGGCCGTGGCCAGCACGTACACCAGGCCCGCGTGCTCGGCGATGCTCTTCGGTGCTCCGCCGGTCGGCGCGCGGCCGACGAGCTCGAGGTCACCGTCGTCGGCGACCGCGAACACGCTGACGTCGTCGCTGCCGACGTTGGCCACGAGCAGATGCCCACCGTCGGACGTCAGGACCACCGACCCCTGGGAGGTGAGGTGCGGCTTGCCGTCGCCCGCGCCGCCCGTGGTGTGCTCGGCCGACCGTTCCAGGGCGCCGCTGGATGCCCGACGGTACGCGACCACCCTGTTCTCGGGTTCGTTGGTCTGGACGTACACCGAGCCGACTGTGCTTCCGTTCGACATGTGTCCTCCTCTGGGCAGGGGTTCCGTGAAACGGTCCTGTGCCAAGCGGTCGCGTTACGCGTCCGGCGACTGGTGCGTCGGGCCAAGCCCCGCTCGCTCAGGAAATCGGGATGGGGGTGATCCCGACCTGCCGGTCATGTCGGTGCCGGTGAGCTGCAGTTGCAGGCGCGGACTTCCCTTGCACATCGACGGCGCCACCATCGGACGGCCCTTTGAACCACGCTTGGATCGTCGGCAGGGTCCCCGCCGGATCTGCCGGCACGCCGTCGCAGACGTAGGCCAGGGCTCGCGAGCCATCGACCACGACGGAAACGAAGGCATCGGTCCCCTCGGCTACGCCGACGTAGCTGCGCACGCCCCCTGCAGTCGACGGCGCAGTGGTCTCACTGGACCAACTCGAACCGCAGGCGGCCACGAGGCCGACGGCGAGGGTCAGGAGCGCCGCCGCGCCCGCCCGACGAACCACATTGCCGAGTTCACCGGACGACCCGGCTTCGTCGTGCCAGCGCTCATGGCCGCCGTCGTGGCCCAGTTCGTGATGGGCCAGTCCTCCATCTTCCCTTTTCAGCTGGCCGGGCGCTTCGCGCAGGCCGACCGCTGACGTCCTCGCGTCCGACGTCGACCGGCACCTGTCTACCGGGTCGGCGTGTGGGCCCGAAACCGTGATTCGACCTCCCCCGCCATGGTCCAAGATGGGGGCAACCACTTCGGAGGTGGGTGAGCCGGGAAGCGTGGTCGGCGGGCATTGCCACGCGACCGGAGGAGGCCACCCCGTGGGCATGAGCACGAGCGACGACGGCAGGCACAGAGGGCGAGCCGGCCGGGGCCGCCTCGGCACTGCCGGGACGGAGGATGCCGCGAGTCCTGCGCCAGTTCCTCGAGACCGAGGCTGCGGGCGGGATCGTCCTACTGGTGGCGGCGGTGGTGGCGCTGGTGTGGGCCAACTCGCCGTGGAGCGTCTCCTACGAGACGCTGTGGCACACCGAACCTGTCCGTCGGGCTGGGCCGGTTCGTGCTCGTCGAGGACCTCCGACACTGGGTGAACGACGGGCTCATGGCCCTGTTCTTCTTCGTCGTGGGACTCGAGATCAAGCGCGAGCTCGTCCACGGCGACCTGCGGGAGCCGCGGGTGGCGGCCATGCCGGCCATCGCCGCTCTCGGCGGCATGTTGGCGCCCGCCCTGCTGTTCCTCCTGGTCACCGTCGGCGGCGGCGGAGCCAAGGGCTGGGGCATCCCCATGGCCACCGACATCGCCTTCGCCATCGGCGTGGTGGCACTGCTGGGTTCGAGGGTGCCGGCATCGCTCAAGCTGTTCCTGCTGACCTTCGCCATCGTCGACGACATCGGCGCCATCGTGGTGATCGCCGTCTTCTACGCCACCGACGTGCAGCCCGTGTTCCTCGCCACCGCAGCCGGCATCGTCCTCGTGATGCTGGTCCTGCGGCGGGCCGGCGTGGTGTGGACGGCGCCCTATGTCCTGCTGGGCGTCGGCGTGTGGCTGGCGACACATGCGTCGGGGGTCCACGCCACCATCGCCGGAGTGGCCCTCGGCCTGCTGGCGCCGGCCCGGGCCCTCACTCCTGCCGCGGTCAGCCGGGAGTGGGCGAGGGACCTGAGCGACGATCCCAGCCCGGCCGAGCTCGACGCCATGAACCGGTTGGCCCGGACGACCGTCTCTCCTGCCGAGCGGCTCGAGCATCTGCTGCACCCGTGGACGAGCTTCGCCGTGGTACCCCTCTTCGCCCTGGCCAACGCCGGCGTGGTTATCAAGGCTGACTCCTTCGATTCGCCGGCCACCGTCGGGGTGACGGCGGGCGTGATGCTCGGACTGGTGGTGGGCAAGCTGGTCGGGATCACGGCTGCGACGTGGCTGGCCGTGCGCAGCGGGCTCGGCCGGCTCCCCGAGGGGGCGACGTGGGCCATGGTCGTGGGCATCGCCGCCATCGGCGGCATCGGGTTCACCGTCTCGCTGTTCATCGCCGAACTCGCCTACGAGCCGGGTGCCATCCAGGACGCAGCCAAGCTCGGTGTGCTGGGGGCCTCCACGGTGGCGGCCCTGCTCGGCGCGACGTTGCTGGTCAGGGCCTACCGAGGCAGCTCACAGGCCTGAGCGCCCACGACTGGCACGAGGACGGCGCCGACCGGGCGACCATGGAACTCGAGGAGCCGACTCCGGTCAACAGGCGACTTGGATGTCCCGCGACGACCATCCGTAGCCCGGCTGCGGGCTCTTGACCTGGTCCCAGGCCCAAACTCGTAGCCAGTGACCGCACACGGCGAGGTACTCGTAGTTGAGGGTCCGGGTGTAGCTGATCCGACCGTAGTAGTTGCACTCGGGCCCGCACGGGCCGGTCCCGGCCTTGATCCACTCGCCGCTGATGGCCGGCGTTCCGGCGGAGTGGTCTTGGAAGGTCACATAGACGCACCGCCGGCGATGAAGCTGAAGCCGCCCACCGGCACCTTCACATAGGTCCGCAGGTGTCCGGAGAGATGCCGCCGGCCGGGATGGCGATCTCGACGACTGGTATGTCTTCGTCAACGTGGAGCGGAGCGAGCGGCTCGCGGCGCTGGCCCCCGGTTCCGCCTATGACCGAGTTCGGGCGTCGAAGCGCCGCCTCGGTGAGTCCGCGCCGGCGGACTGGACTCCCCACTGGTTCCGTCATACGCACGCGACCTCGCTCCTGCTCGCCGGCGCTCCTGCGCTCTACATGTCGCGGCGCCTGGGCCACGCCGACGTCACGACGACGCTCGACCTCTACGGGTGGGTCACCGAAGACGCCGAGATGGCCGCACTCGACTGGCGCCGGCTCGCCTCGTGGAAGGAGCCGGCCGATGCGTGAGTTCCGGCCCGGTGCGCTCATCAAGAGCACGACTCCGGCCAGGGGCCCTCGGTGAGATCCGGCTGGAGCGCGGCATGCAGCTCGTCGGCGAAGAGCACCGACACCGCGGCGGCGATTCGACGAGACGCACCCCCTGCGGCTGGTCTTCGACCATCCCGCGCCGCCTACCAAGATCCACCTCGGGAACCTGCCCGAGCCCGTCCGCATCGAGATCCTCTGGTGGGCAGCACGATCGCAGTCGGTGGGGACGGCCGTGAGCGGCGCCGCCGTCAACTGGCTCGACACCTACTGGAGCCAGGTGGCAGCCCTGCTTTCCGAGGGGGGCCGTCCGGCCTCGACCGTGAGGCGGCGATGGCCCTGCTCCAGGAGCTCCCAGCGGCTGCAGACCAAGGATCGTCGCGTGGGCCGCCTACTCGAACAGGTGACCGCCCTGGTCGAAGCGGCTCGCGACGCGGCCGGGGAGGAGACTCTTTGAAGACGTCTCGTTGCGGACGCCGTCGTGAACGCCCCGACGTGCCACACCACGCTCTTGGCTGGCGTCGACCCCAGATAACCGACGATCCCGTCCGGCGCGATTTCTGGCCGCCCGGGATGGTGGCAATCGCTCTACGGCGCGGTGACGTTCACCGCCGCCGAGGTGCCGGTGGCGGGGCTGAACCCGTAGGCGTAGGCCGTGCTGGCGCTGACGGTGCGAGTACCGACCGAGGTGAAGGTGACGGGGACGAGCTTGGTGCCCCGGTCGGCGGCGGTGAACTGGTAGGGGGCGGGCAGGGTGGCGCTGCCGGCCGGTGAGACGCTGAACTTCACGTCGTTGCCCTCGGTGGTCCGGAAGGCGTAGCCCACCACCGTCAGGCCGGCCAGGTCGGTGGCGGTGATGCGGACGTTGACCGGGGTGTTCAGCACCGCGGTGGCGGGGGCGACCACGGCCAGGGTGGCCGGCCAGTCGAGCGGGGTCTTGGCCCCGGCCACGTACCAGCGCCCGCCCGGGCTCTTGTACTCCATGCTCGTGGCCGGCTGGGTGGCGATGACCGCGTCGTAGCGGTACTCCAGGGCGACGGTGCCGATGGCGGCTCCGGCCCCGTCCACCACGTTGAGGGTGTAGGGCAGCGGCGTGGTCCTGAAGGTGTCGCGGTTGAGCAACTGGGTGAAGAACCCGAACGAATCGGCGGCGAAGACCCGGAACTGGGAGAACTGGGCGTTGGCCGGCACCGGGCCGGGACGCAGCTTGGCCAGCGTGCCGTCGGGCGCCCGCAGGGGCAGGCCGTCGGCGTAGGTCGTCGGCGCCCCGTTCGGCGTGGGGGTGGCGGTGGTCGTGTACTTCACCCCGTTGACCACGACCGCCCGGAACATGACCGACGTGCGGCGCTCGTCGAAGTCGGGCGGGTTGTACTTGGTCTTGTAGTTGTCGGTGAGCGGGCCGTCGAGGGTGACGACGTTGGTCACGTTGACCGCCGCCGAAGTTCCGGTGATGGAGGCGACGGCCACGTCCTGGGCGGTGACGGTGCGGCTTCCCGCCTTGCGCAACGTCACCGAGAAGACATGGCGACCGCCGTCGGCCGCGGTGAAGGTGTAATCCGCCGGAAGGGTGGCCGTGGTGTCGGTCGACGTGAAGTGCACCTTGCCCAGGTAGCCGGGGACCGTCGCTCCCGACGGGTTCTGGGCGGTGACGGTGACAGATATGGGAATGCCGACGGTGGTGGAGGCCGGGGCCGCCACCAACAGCTTCGACGCGGCGGCAGCCGCCGTCACGTTCACTCCCGCCGAGGTGCCCGTGGCGGGACTGATGCCGTACGCGTAGACCGTGCTGGCGCTGACGGTGTGGGTGGCAACCGAGGTGAACGTCACCGGTACGAGCTTCGTGCCCCGGTCGGCGGCGGTGAACTGGTACGGCGCGGGCAGGGTGGCTTTGCCCGCGGGGAACGAGGTGAACTTCACGTCGTTGCCCTCGTTGGCCTTGTATGCGTAGCTGACCACCGTCAGCCCGGCCAGGTCGGTGGCGGTGATGCGTACGTCGACCGGGGAGCCAACCACCGCGGTGGCGGGGGCGACCACCGCCAGCGTCGCCGGCCAGTCCTGCGGGGTCTTGGCCCCGGCCACGTACCAGCGCCCGCCCGCGCTCTTGTACTCGATGCTCGTGCTCGGCTGGGTGGCGATGACCGAGTCGTACCGGTACTCGAGGGGGACCGTGCCGATGGCCGCGCCCGCCGAGTCAACCACGTTGAGGGTGTAGGGCAGGGGCGTGGTCTTGAACGTGTCGCGGTTCGTCACCTGGGTGAACAGCCCGAACGTGTCGGCCGCGAAAACCCGGAACTGGGCGTTCTGGGCGTTGGCCGGCACCGGGCCGGGCCGCAGCTTGGCCAGCGTGCCGTCCGGCGCCCGCAGCGGCAAACCGTCGGGATACGAGACCGGCGTCCGGTTGACGGGCGCGGTGGTCGTGTACTTGACCCCGTTGACCACGATCGCCCGGAACATGACCGAGGTGCGCCGCTCGTCGTAGCCGGGCGGGTTCCAATTCGTCTTGTAGTTGTCGGTGAAGGGGGCGTCGACGGTGAGCACGTTGGTCACGTTCACCGCTGCCGAAGTCCCGGTGATGGAGGCGACGGCCACGTCCTGGGCGGTGACGGTCCGACTGCCTGCCTTGCGGAACGTCACCGGGAAGACGTGGCGGCCGGCATCGGCCGCGGTGAAGGTGTAATCCGCCGGAAGGGTGGCGGTGGTGTCGGTGGAGGTGAAGTGCACCTTGCCGACGTAGCCCGGGGTGGTCGCGCCCGAGGGGTTCTGGGCCGTGACGGTGACCGAAACGGCGGTGCCGACGCTGGCGGACGTCGGGGCCGCCACCGAAAGCTTCGATGCGGGCGCGGGCGCGCTGACGTTCACCGCCGCCGAGGTGCCGGTGGCGGGGCTGAACCCGTAGGCGTAGGCCGTGCTGGCGCTGACGGTGCGAGTACCGACCGAGGTGAAGGTGACGGGGACGAGCTTGGTGCCCCGGTCGGCGGCGGTGAACTGGTAGGGGGCGGGCAGGGTGGCGCTGCCGGCCGGTGAGACGCTGAACTTCACGTCGTTGCCCTCGGTGGTCCGGAAGGCGTAGCCCACCACCGTCAGGCCGGCCAGGTCGGTGGCGGTGATGCGGACGTTGACCGGGGTGTTCAGCACCGCGGTGGCGGGGGCGACCACGGCCAGGGTGGCCGGCCAGTCGAGCGGGGTCTTGGCCCCGGCCACGTACCAGCGCCCGCCCGGGCTCTTGTACTCCATGCTCGTGGCCGGCTGGGTGGCGACGACCGCGTCGTAGCGGTACTCCAGGGCGACGGTGCCGATGGCGGCTCCGGCCCCGTCCACCACGTTGAAGCTGTAGGGCAGCGGCGTGGTCTTGAAGGTGTCGCGGTTGAGCAACTGGGTGAAGAACCCGAACGAATCGGCGGCGAAGACCCGGAACTGGGAGAACTGGGCGTTGGCCGGCACCGGGCCGGGACGCAGCTTGGCCAGCGTGCCGTCGGGCGCCCGCAGGGGCAGGCCGTCGGCGTAGGTCGTCGGCGCCCCGTTCGGCGTGGGGGGGGCGGTGGTCGTGTACTTCACCCCGTTGACCACGACCGCCCGGAACATGACCGACGTGCGTCGCTCGTCGAAGTCGGGCGGGTTGTACTTGGTCTTGTAGTTGTCGGTGAGCGGGGCGTCGAGGGTGACGACGTTGACGGCACTGGCCGCGGCCGCGGCCGAGACAGTGGTGACCGCCAAGGTGCAACTCGATGCGAGCAGCGCGATCAGCATGACGCGAGAAGCTCGCGGTCGAGACATTCTTTCCTCCTGAACGGACCCGGTTGAACTCCAGGCCGGAAAGCAGGGGCGGACCGCTGGACGGGCGCGCTGTTACGCAACCCCCAGTTCAGCCTCGAACGCCGTAAATCTCGCCGTGTCGGCCGACAAAGTCGTCCAATTCCCCAACCTGTTGCCGCCGAGTATAGCGGGGAGATGCGGACATGAACAGTCCCGGGACGCCAGAAAATGGCGTGTCGCCCAACCGCCTCGACGGGGATCCGTCACTCTCCATTCGGCAACAAGAATACGAAGAAAGTGCGACCATCCTGCCCGTGAGGCGGTTGTACGACAGCTCCGACCCGCAGGGGTGCCGCCTCGGTATCGTCGCGCACCGCCTTCGCCAGGTCGGACGGCCCCGTGTCGCCGACGGAGTCGGACTGCCGCTCGAACCCGGCGGCGACCTGCGTGACCAGCCGCTTCCCGAGATCCTGGGCGGAGGCGGGTCCGAGGAGTGACGAGGGTGCGGGGTTTGGCGACGTATCGACCGGCCCTGGCTGGGACTTGAGAGAATGGCCGCGCGCCGCCGGAAGCGGAAGCGGCAGGTGGCGACTAATCGCCCCGGTGGTGGCGGGCCTTTCCTGCCGGGTGGGAGGTGATGCCCGCCCGGCGTTCGGCAGCGTCTCCGAGTCGGTCGGGTCGGTCGGCGAGCGACGGACGGAGCTCGCGCTCGAACGGAATGTCGACGAGCCTGGCCAAACCCGACAGCACGAGCGCGTCGAAGACAAGACCGGCCGGTCCGCCCAGTCGCAGCTCTCCACCGCGCTGGGAGATCCGTTGGGAGGCGGAGGCCAGGACGTCGATCCCCGAGCCGTCGATCCGGCGCACCTCTCGGAGGTCGACCACCACCGCAAGGTTGCCCTGGCCGTCGATCAGGTCGTCGAGGGTCGAGGCCAGGACGGCCGACGAAGCGCGGTCGAGATCGCCCTGCAGGGCGATGACGACGGTGCCCCGGAACCGGCTGATGGCCACCGGCCGGAGCGCCGGGGCCAGGGATCCGGACCGGCGGGAAGCGTCGCCGGCGCCCGGGAACGGGCGGCGCCAGTAGGCGGTCACGCGTCGACCATCTCGGCGGGAAGCTGCCAGTCGACGCAGAACTGGCCGGGGTCGCCCGGCGCCGGTTGCGTTTCGGCGGCGGGGATGATCGACGGTCGATAGACGACGAAACCTGTCGACGAGGGGCCTGTCGGCGAGGCGGACGACGTTTTCGTCCCATCGTCGAGCGGGCGCTGGGGCGCCGTGGACATCAGAGTTTCCCCCGGATCGCATACGTGGGCGATTAGGCGAAGGGCCACGAGGGACGCCTTCACCCTACGGCTCTCTATTAAACCGACGGCTAATGTTATGGCCTGAGCGAGTAAATACTACTTCACGGACTGACCGCGCAGAACGGCTGCCCCTCAATCCGGGAGCAGCGGAGGCGAGAAGCCCTGGCGCCGGCCGAGGAGCACGGCCCGGGTGACGGCCGACGAGCCGAAGCGCTCGCGAACCTCGTCGAGGGCGAGGTCGAGAGCACCACCGTCGAGTCCGTCGAAGGGCAGGGGGAGCTGGACCGCACCGCTGTCGTCGAGGTTGGTGACGGCCACGCCGACGAGGGTGAGGCCCTGACACTCGATCAGGGGCATGGCGGTGGTCAGCAAACCCCGGGCCGCGGCGAGGACGGCCTGGGTGCGAGAGGTGGCCCACGGCAGGGTGTGCGACCGCGTCACCCGCGAGAAGTCGTCGAAGCGCAGGCGCAGCACGACCGTGCGCCCCACCCGCCCGGCGGCCCGCATCCGCCGGGTGACCCGGTCGACCAGGGAGACGAGCGTGGCATCGACGTCGGCCGCCGACCGCGGTGAGCGGCCGAGGGCGTGCTGCGACCCCATCGAGCGCCGGCGACGCCCGACCTGCACCGGCCGGGGGTCGTAGTTGTGGGCGAGGGCGTGGAGGTGGCGGCCCGACGCCCGGCCGAGCATCGACACCAGCGCCCCCTCCGGCAGCCGGGCCACCTCGCCGACGGTCGTGATCCCCCGGGTGCGGAGCTTGCCGGAAGTGACCGGCCCCACGCCCCAGAGGCGTTCCACCGCCAACGGGTGGAGGAAGGCGAGCTCGCGGTCGGGCGGCACCACGAGCAGGCCGTCGGGCTTGGCCACGCCACTCGCCACCTTGGCCAGGAACTTGGTGCGGGCCACGCCGACCGTGATCCGCAGCCCGACCCGTTCGAGCACCTCACGCCGCAGGCGAACTGCGATCTCGCGGGGCGTGCCTCGGAGCCGCCGGAGCCCGCCGACGTCGAGGAACGCCTCGTCGATCGACAGCCCCTCGACGAGCGGGGTCGTGTCCGCGAACACCTCGAACACCGCCTTGCTGGCCTCCGAGTAGGCCGACATCCGCGGCTCGACCACGATCGCCCACGGGCACAGACGGCGGGCCTGGGCGCCCCCCATGGCCGTGCGGATGCCGTACGCCTTGGCCTCGTAGCTGGCGGCCAGCACGACCCCCGCCCCCACGATCACCGGGCGCCCCCGCAGTTGGGGGGCGTCCCGCTGCTCGACCGACGCGTAGAACGCGTCGAGGTCGGCGTGGAGGATCGTCGCCTCACGGTCGGACACGAACACATGTTCGCACAGATGGCCCCGGACGAGCCCCCGCCTGAGACGAACTGGTGACACTTCACCCGCCTCTGGCCGGGCGAAGTGTCACCAGTTGCGAGGGTGCGCCCGGCTGGGATCTGCGTGAGATCTCCACACCGCAGCGGGGACTTCTCGACATGCCGTCCGTAGCCTTTTCGACATGACCACCAGGCGACCGATGCGGGTCAAGATGATCCTGCCCGCCCTCACCGAGGCGACCAGTCCGCTCTTCCGTCCGATCAAGTACTCGTTGTTCCCCCCGCTCGGGCTGGCGACGTTGGCTGGCTACCTCGACCCCGACGTCGAGGTGAGCATCCACGACGAGCACGTCGAACGGCTCCAGCTACCCGGGGACGACGCACCGGACCTGGTCGTGATCCAGGCCTACATCACCTCCGCCCGGCGGTCCTACGAGATCGCCGACCACTACCGGCAGCGGGGGTCGTACGTGGTGATCGGGGGGCTGCACCCGACCTCGCTCCCCGACGAGGCCGCGGCCCACGCCGACACCGTCTTCTCCGGCCCCGGGGAGGACACGTGGCCGCGGTTCCTCGCGGACCTCGCGGCCGGCCGTCCGGCGCCGCGGTACGTGTCGACGGTCCGGACCCTGGAGGGCGTGCCGCCGATCCGGCGCGACCTGATACAGCGCCATCTCTACCTGGTCCCCAACTCGATCGTCGTCACCCGGGGCTGCCCGCATGCGTGCGACTTCTGTTACAAGGAGGCGTTCTTCGAGGGAGGACGGTCGTTCTACACCCAGACGGTCGACGACGCCCTGGCCGAGATCGACCGCCTACCGGGGCGCCATTTGTATTTCCTCGACGACCACCTTTTCGGGAACGGCCGGTTCGCCCGTGACCTGTTCTCGGGCATGCGGGGCATGGACCGGGTGTGGCAGGCCGCCGGCACGGTGAAGTCGGTCCTCCAACCCCGGCTCCTCCAACCCCGGCTCCTCGAAGCCGCCGTCGACGCCGGGCTGCGCAGCCTCTTCGTCGGCTTCGAGACGATCAGCGAGACCAACCTCCGCGATCACGGCAAGACGCAGAACCTGAACAAGGACTACGCCGCCGCCATCCGCCGCCTCCACGACCTCGGCGTCATGGTGAACGGGAGCTTCGTCTTCGGGATGGACGACGACGATGTCACGGTGTTCGACCGCACCGTCGAGTGGGCGGTGGATCAGGGCATCGAGACCGCCACCTTCCACGTCCTCACGCCCTACCCGTCGACCGGCCTGTATCAGCGGATCGAGGCCGAGGGCCGGCTGCTGCACCGCGACTGGGACCGCTACGACACCCGCCACGCGGTCTTCCGTCCGGCGCGGATGAGCCCCGAGCAACTGGAGGAGGGGTACTGGAAGGCGTACCGGGACTTCTACCGGTGGCGCAACATCGGGCGGGGGGCGGCGTCCAAGGCGGACTGGACCGGCCGGGCCCGCCACGTCGCCTATGCCGCCGGCTGGAAGAAGTTCGAGCGTGCGTGGGACGTGCTCATCCGGGCCCGCCAGGTCGCCCACGCCCTGCCGATCCTGGAGAACGTGCTGTCAGGGTGCGGCCGGGTCGGGCGCCGGCGGGCGGACGACCTCGCCGGGCCGGCGGCAGAGCCGGTGGCGGTCCTCGGCGCCGGCGCGGCCGCCGGGCTCGCCGCGGACGAACCCGTGCGGCTGCTCCCGTCCCGGACGCCGATTCGGTGAACCGCAGGCCCGTCACTCCCCGCCACGACGCGACGATGAGGGCTGCGGGCGGAGGGCCCGGCGGAGAAGACCGCCCAGTCCGAGGGCCACGACGCCCAGGGGCAGGGCGCCTTCGGACCCCGTGATCGGCAGCACCGGGGCCGGCACGGTGGGCACGGTGGTCGGGGTGGGAGTCGGCAGCGTGGTGGTCGTGGGCGGCGGGACCGGGGCTTGCGCCGCCTGGCAGATGACCTGGGCGATGATCGCATCGGCCGTCTGGTTCGTGGGGAGGATGCCTCCCGCTCCCCCGTCGAAGCGGGCATGGACGGCGTTCACGACGATGCGCCTGGTCATCCTGCCGTCGAGGTCGACGGTGCTCGTCACCATCTGCTCGTTGAGGGTGATGGTGCCGATGCCGGGGACCGGGATCACCGTGTTCGGTGCCGGGTTCGGGGTGGGAGGGAACGGCACCCCGTTCAGCGTGCCGCCCTGGATCAGCGTCGTACCCGTGGCGCTGGTGCCGTCGGCGGTGCAGGAACTGGAGATCGTCGCCGCGGTGGCGATGCCCGGCCCCAGGGCAATCGTCTGGACGAACGCCCGAGCCTCGACGAACCCGGTGTCGTCCTCCCCGGCCAGCCGGCCGGCCGACGTGGCCACCGACAGCGGACCGGTGGAGAACACGTCGAACGGGAGCGGGCTGACGAGGTTGACCGAGGGGGCGGCACCCCCGAAGGGGCCCGACGCCGCCGGAGGGGAGAACTCGTCGGCGACCAGGTTCACCGTCGGGGTGGGTGGGAGGACACCCAGATCACCCGTGACGGACACTCCCGTGGCCCGGCCGGCGACTTGGTCGACATCGGCCGCCGCCGGTGACGCGTGGAGCAGCACGGTCAGGAACGCGGCGATGATCGGAAGGATCCGGAGCCGCTTCCGCCAACGGGACTTGTCATCCATCGGACGCGACATGCGTCCTCCTTCCGCCGGCGGACTCCGCCTGCCCAGGGTTGCGCCGCCACTCGATCTGATGACCGCGGCCTGGCCTCACCCGTCGTGCGGGAGATGGTATCCGGTGCCCCAGGACGGTCGTACACCCATACGTCCCCGCCCCGGCGTCGAACATCATGTGTGGCCAACGACGTGAAACCGACGGCAGGGGGGAGCGGGCCGACGTTCGCCGCCCGGGTGGTTGCCATCGCCGTTCTGGCCGCCACCGCGGCCTGTGGCAGCGGTGAGGGCGCGGGGCCTGCCCGTACCGACGTGCCCGAGCCGGCTGCCGCCCCCGCGGCGGCTGCTGCGGCCGACCTGCCCGGGCGCATCGTGGAGTTGGCGGGCGAGCCCGAGGGGCTGGCCTGGGACACCCGCACGGGCACCATCGCCGTCGCCGTCCGGAATCCGGGGGGCGTGGTCCTGGTCGACGCCGCCAATGGCGCGGAGCGGGCCCGCATCCCCCTCGCCGGCGCCGCCCGCCACGTGCAGCTGGCCGGGCCGGGAGGTCCGGTCCTGGTGCCGTCGGAGAACAACGACCTGCTCTACCGGGTGGCCCTGCCGGACGGGGCGGTGACCGCGGGTGTCCCGGTCGGCCGCCAACCCCACGACGCAGCCCCGGCCGCCGGGGGACGGGTGTTCGTGGGCGACGAGCTGGCCGACACGGTGCACGTCCTCGAGCCGGACGGGACGAGCCGCGTCGTCCCCGCCCCCAGCCAGCCGGGTGGCGTGGCGTCCTCCGGGGACGGCTCGGTGGTGGTCGTGGTGGGGGTGCGGGGCCGGCGCATCGAGGCCTACGCCGCCGACGGGCGGTCACTGGGGGCGACGGACTGCGGCGTGGGGCCGACCCACGTGCGGGCCGGCGCCGGGGGGCTGTTCTACGTGGCCGACACCCAGGGCGGGGCGGTGTTGCTGTTCCGGGCCGGGCCCGAAGGAATCCGCCAGGTGGGCCGGGTGAAGACGGAGGGTGGCGCCCCCTACGGCCTGGCCGTCGACGCCGCCCGGTCGCGCCTCTACGTGACGCTCACCGCCACCAACCAGCTCAAGTCGTACCGCATCGACGGCGAGAAGCTCACCGCCGACCGCACCTGGGCCACCCCCCGCCAGCCCAACGACGTGGCGGTGGACGACGGCACCGGCCGGGTGGTCGTCGCAGGCACCGCCGACGGCGTCCTGCAGTTCATCGACCCCTGACGGTTCGGACCGTTCGACCGGCGCCGGGATCTCGGGGGAGTCGAAGTCCGATCACCACCGTGGAAAGCCGGCCCGACCCCACCACGGGCACCAGCGCCGGGCCGTCCCCAATCCGCCAGCTCGCGTTTCATGCCCCCGGAGCGCCCCGGACCGGGCCATTGCGGGCCGTTTGGGGGCGCCCCTGATGCACGAAATGGCGGCTGCCCTACGTGACGTCCGAAGTGCCGGAACCCGAGTCGTTCGGCTCCATGAGGTCGCCCTCGACTTGGCCCACCGGCCGGTTGGTCGGACCCTGGTGTTCCGTGGCCGGCTCGGCGTAGTCCTCGCCCCGGGTTCGGCTGGGATCGTGGGTGGGGTCGTCGTCGGGGATGAGGTCGCTCATCACGGCTCCTTCGCAGGGGTTGTGGGGGTTTGGCGCCTGCCTACCCGTCGACCGGCGCGGATAACCCGCCGCGGTCGGTCAACCCTTCACGCGACCGGTTTCGTAGGCCCACATGGCGATCTCGACCCGGTTCCGGGCGCCGAGCTTGTTCATCAGGCTCGCCAGGTGGGTCTTGACGGTGCTAAGGCTGATGTAGAGCTCGTCGGCGATCTCGGCGTTGGTCCGGCCCCGGGCAACCGTCACGAGGACCTCTTCCTCACGGACGGTGAGCGGCTCGACGGGCTCGGGCGGTTTCGCCCCGGCGCGTGGCGTCGAGAACGTGGCCAGCAGCCTGGCGGTCACGCTCGGAGCGATGAGCGCATCGCCGCGGGCGGCGGCCTGGATCGCCTGCACGAGCAGTTCGGGTCCGGCGTCCTTGAGCAGGAACCCGCGTGCGCCCGCCTTGAGGGCTCCGTGCACGTACTCGTCGACATCGAAGGTGGTGATCACCACGACCGCCAGCGGATCGTCGACATCGGGCCCGGCGAGTTGACGGGTGGCCTCGATGCCGTCGACGTCAGGCATCCGGATATCGAAGAGGCACACGTCCGGGCGGAGCCGGCGGGCGAGCGCCACCGCCTGGCGGCCGTCCGCCGCCTCGCCGACGACCTCGATGCCGTCCTGCGCGTTGAGGATCATCCGGAGCCCGGTGCGGACGATCTCCTGGTCGTCGGCCAGGAGGACCCTGATGGTGGTCATGCGCGGCCCCGAGCCCCCCCGCCACGGCCCCGCGGCAGCACGGCCTGCACCGTCCAACCTCTTTCCGGGTTCGGCCCGGCTTCCAGGGTCCCGCCCAGCAGCTTCGCCCGTTCGGCCATGCCGATCAGCCCGAACCCCGAAGATGTGCGCGGGTCGAATGGGCCGGCGTCGCCGTCGTCGCCGACGGTGAGCCGCACGCAGTCCTCGTCGCCGCTGACCTTCACGTCGATGCGGGTGGCGCGTCGAGCGTGCCGGAACGCATTCGTTATCGACTCCTGGGCCAGCCGGTAGAGGGCGGCGTCGACCGACGGCCGGAGCCCGTCGAGGTCGCCCGAGAGCTCGACGTCGACGTGGGGCCGTTCGCCGCCGCCCGTGGTGAGACGCTCGATGTCGGCGACCCCACGCTGCGGGGTCAGGTCGGGCGCCTCGCCGTGGCGAAGGACGCCGACGATCGCCCGCATCTCGGTCAGCGTCCGCGACGCCTCCTCCTCGATGACGACGAGCGCGTCCATGGCGGCGGAGGGATCGGTGGCGCCGACGACACGACCGGCCTGGGCCCGGATGGCGATCGCCGAGACGTGGTGGGCGACCGTGTCGTGGAGCTCGCGAGCCAGCTGCTCGCGCTCGAGGAGCTTGACCTGGTCCATGCCGCGGGTCCGGGCCTTGTCCCGGAAGCGGACGGACGCGCCGACCGCGGCCGCGACCAGCAGGACCAGACCGCCGCCGATCAGGTTGCTGGCGGGTATCCCCTCGGCCGTCGGGTGGATGACCGGGTCGAGGCCGCTGAGCAGGAGCGGGATCGACACGACAGCCAGCCCGATGGCGGCGTGACGACCCGAGCCCCATCGGAACAGGGCGTAGAGCAACAGGAGCACGAAGACGTTCGTGTCCAGGCCCGCCCAGTCGACGCCGGCGGCGAGCGAGGCGACGTCGACCACCGTGAGCAGGCCGAAGGCGGCCACCAGGGCGGCGAGCGGGTGCGTCCGCCGCCAGAGCAGCGTGGGTAGCAGCGCGAGCGCCACCAGGATGGACGCGACCGGCCACACGAGGTCGTCGGCTCGGACGGCGCCTTCGAGCACCGCCACCGGAACCAGCGCGGCGACGAGCGCCCAGTCCCGCCACCCGCGCGCCGGCGGGTCCGGCACTCGGGGCTCGGCCCACAACGATCGGGCCGCGTCTCGGAGCACGATCCCAGCGTAAAGAAAGCGGAGCGGCTGCGGATCGGCCGAAAGGACGAGACGCCGACCGTCCGATCGGCCGGTCGCGAATGGCCGGAGACCCGATGTGCCAGACCACCGCGATCGGGACGATGGCCCCATGCGAACACTGGCGACAACGACGAGACCCACGAGCCCCGCGCCCAACGGCCGGGGCGGTACGCCGGCCCCCCGGCAGCCCACCCTTCTCGGGCGGGCAGGCGGGTGGTGCTTCGACCACCGGGCGAAGGCGGTCGGCCTCTGGCTGGTCGCGCTCTTCACGATCTTCGGGGCCGCTGGGGCCGCGGGCGCCCGGTTCAGCACCGGCTCCACCGTCCCCGGCTCCGGCAGCGCCGCCGGCTTCGCCGTGCTCGAGGAGCACTTCCCCGACCTCGGCACGGGCGGGCAGTCCGGGACGATCGTGTTCCGGGCCCGCCAAGGGATCGAGGACCCCGAGGTGATGGCGGCCATGCAGGAGCTGTTCCGGCTGGTCGACGCCGGCTTCCCCGACGGCGCCGGTGTGCCGGAGCATCCGGGCGGCACCGTCGTCTCGCCGTACTCCGAGGGTGGCCAGGGCCAGATCGCCCGCACCGGGCCGCTGGCCGGGCAGGTCGCCTACGCCCAGGTGAACCTGTCCGCCGCCGTCGACGACACCGAGTCCGGACTGCTCGGGAAGGCGATCAGCGCCAACGCCCCCGCCATCGACGGCCTCGAGGTGATGCCCGGCGGCCAGTCCCTCGCCGTGGTCCCGCCCCCGGAGACCGAGCTGATCGGCGTCGCCTTCGCCATGGTCGTGCTGATCATCGCGTTCGGCTCCGTCCTCGCCATGGGCCTCCCCATCGCCGTCGCGCTCGGCGGCGTCGGGGCGGGCATCGGGACGACCCTCCTGCTGAGCCGGCTCTTCACCATCCCCGAGGACACCATCCTGCTGGGGATGATGATCGGCCTCGGCGTCGGGATCGACTACGCCCTCTTCATCGTCTCCCGCTACCGGGAAGGCCTCCACGAGGGTCGCTCCCCCCGGGGCGCGACCGTGGCCGCCATGGATTCGGCCGGGCGGGCGGTGGTCTTCGCCGGGACCACCGTGATGATCTCCATGCTCGGCCTCCTGCTGGTGGGCATCGGCTGGATCGGAGGCATGGGCATCGGGGTGTCCACCACCGTGCTGGCCACCATGCTCACCTCCACGACGCTCCTCCCGGCGCTGCTCGGCTTCGCCCGGGAGCGGGTCGAGCTCACCCGCTGGCGGGGGCTGATCGCGGCCGGTTTCACCGCCGTCGCACTCCTGGGGTTGGGCCTCGGTTTCGCACCGCTGGCCGCCGCCGGCGCCGTGCTCGCCGCCCTCACGCTCCTCGCCAGCCTCGCCGTCCGGCCGCTGCGGCGTCCCGTCCCCCGGCGGGTGGCCAAGCCCGTGCGATCGACCTACGCCTACCGATGGAGCCGCACCATCCAGCGCAGCCCGTGGCGGTGGCTGCTGGGGGCCACGGCCCTGCTCCTCCTCCTGGCCGCACCCGTCGCCAGCCTGCGCCTGGGCTGGGCCGACGAGGGCAACTTCCCCGAGGACACCGCCACCCGGCAGGCCTACGACCTCATGGCCGAGGGATTCGGGGACGGATTCAACGGCCCGTTCCTGATCACCGTCGTCCCCGGCGCGGGCGGCTCGTCCGAGACCGTCCAGAGCCTGCACCGAGCGCTGGGCGGGACCGCCGGTGTCGCTGCCGTCACCCCGCCCACGGCGGACGACCCTGACCGGCCGGCCGCCTACGTCATGACTCTGGTGGCGACGACCGCACCCCAGGACGAGGCCACCAGCGCACTCGTCAGACACCTGCGCGACGACGTCATCCCCGCCGCCGTCGCCGGCACCGGGCTCGACGTGCAGGTCACCGGCGGCGTCGCGGCCAACATCGACATCACGGACTATCTCGCCGGGCGCATGCTCGTCTTCTTCGCCGCCGTGCTGGCCCTCTCGTTCGTCCTCCTGATGACCGTCTTCCGGTCGCTGCTGGTGCCGCTCAAGGCCGTCGTCATGAACGTGCTGTCGATCGCCGCGGCCTACGGCGTCGTCGTCGCCGTGTTCCAGTGGGGCTGGGCCGGCCAGCTGCTCGGCATCGAGGGCGGGCCGATCAACCCCTTCATCCCGATGATGCTCTTCGCCGTCGTGTTCGGCCTCTCCATGGACTACGAGGTCTTCATGCTCTCCCGCATCCGGGAGGAGTACCTCCGCACCGGCGACGCCACCACCTCCGTCGCCGACGGCCTGGCCTCCACCGCCCGGGTGATCACCGCCGCCGCCGCGATCATGGTCGTCGTCTTCGCCTCGTTCATGCTCGAGGACCTCAGGGAGATCAAGCTGTTCGGCCTCGGCCTCGCCATGGCCGTGCTGCTCGACGCCACCCTCGTCCGCATGGTGGTCGTCCCCGCCACCATGGAGCTCCTCGGCGACCGCAACTGGTGGCTCCCGAGGTGGCTCGACCGGCTCCTGCCCCACCTCGAGATCGAGCGCCCAGAGATCGAGCGACCCGAGATCGAGAGCACCGGGTGTTCCCTGCGGGCGCCCGCCGGCGAGCTGCACCCCGTCGCATGAAGGCGACCACGAGTGCTCGACGGCCCTACGCGGGCAGGACCTCGATCGTGGCCGCCAGGCCGACGTTGGTGAATATGTGCGGCCCGACGCACCCCTCCGGTCCCCGGGTGGCCTGCACGTCGAACCTGAACGGTCCCGGCTCGGAGACCACGACGGATGCCGTTCCCGAGGTCAGCGCCGACGGCGGGCACGGCTCGCCCGCGGACCGCTGGGAGTGGCCGACCATCTTTTCCATCCTCTCGCCGACGAAGACGAAGGCCCGGCAGCAGAACTCGCCCTCGCCCCCCGTCGTGAAGGAGATCGTGATGGTGTCGCCCACCCGGGGCGCGACCGGCGAGACGCCGGCCGTCACGGTGATCCCCTTGTCCTCGAACGACCACGACGCCGGACCCGTCTGGACCACGACCGGCGGCGGGGGGGGTGGCACGGGCGGCCAGTTGGTCACCGGCATGCCCGGCGGCGGTGGGATGGGGACGACGGTGACGGGCGGGACAGTGGTCAGGGGCGGGACCGGGACGGTGGTGACGGTGGTCACCGTCACCGACACCTCGGGCGCGGCTGTCGCCGTGGTCGGCCGGGGCTGGGCGCTCGCCGGGGGCCGGGTGTCGGCCGTCGTCGTCCGAGACTCGACGGCGAACGAGCTCCGTCCGTTGACGCCCGCCGCCACCAGCTCCGAGTTGCGGCTGGCGGGGGGCCCGTCGATCACGGCCACTGCCGCCAACCCGCCGGTGGTGAGGATGGAGATCAGGGCGACCATGGTGTTGACGATCCCCCGGCGCGACATGCCCCCTTCTTCGGCCCGTTGGGAGCCGACCTTGAGCCGGACGCAGGGCCGCCCCGTGCGACCCGTCCGACATCGAGGGTCGGTTCAGGCCGGTTTGCGGAGGCGGACGAGCAGTACGCCGGCGGCCACGGCCCACACCACGCCGAGGACGATGGCGAGGTTGAGGGTGTAGTTGTGGGGCAGCGACGTGGGGTTGTTGGCGGCCAGGCCGTAGGCCCGCACCAGCGGGTAGGAGAACAGGACCAGCACGCCGGTGACGACGAGGGCGCCCTGCACGGTCGCCCGGGCCCGCCCGGGGACGAGCCGGGCCAGGGCCACCGCGGCGAGGATCACCAGCGGCGCGAAGAGCAGGTCGTGGAGGAGGGCGCCGGCCAAAACGAACTTGCCCAGGTCGCCCGGCCGGGTGTCGATGCTCTTCTCGAAGACACCCCGGAGTCCGATGCCGATGATCACCCAGCCGACGGCGGCCGACACCCAGAAGGCGGGCCCGGCCCGGTGATCGCTGGGCTGCGGCCGCTCGGATGCCGGTGGGTCGGCGGGCTCGTCCGCCGCCGGTTCCCAGTTCGTCGGGTACGTCACAGCACGATCACCCGGCTGACCCATTTCGTCTGCAGTACCCCCGGGCGGTTGGGAGCGATCAGGCGGCAGGGGAAGCCGTGCTCGATATGGAGGATCTCGCCGTCGAGGTGGGTGGCGAGCAGGGTGTCGCGGTCGCCCGCCTGGCCGGGATTGAGGGTCGACGTGCGGTAGAAACCGCTGGGCTCCAGCGACTCGATGAGGATGGTGCGGTCGGGGTCGGCCCCGGCCATGTCCAGCAGGTCGCGGATGCGGACCCCCCGCCAGGCGGCCGAGTAGCTCCAGCCCTCCACGCAGGCGATGGGCAGCCGGGTGTCGTGGGCGGGCAGGGCCAGGAGCCGGGCGTAGTCGAACGACAGCGGGGTTTTCACCCGTCCTTCGACGGTGAGGCGGAAGTCGGGCGAGCGGGCCAGGTCGAGCACACCCGCGTTGCGCGCCCCCCGGTTCACCGGGTAACCCTGCGGACCTCGGGCGGGGTCACGGGGGGCGAGCAGGGCCAGCCCGCGCAGGGGGCGGAACGTCTGGCCGATGGTCGTCAGGGTGAGCACTCCGGAGGCGGCGGCGACCGTGCCGAGGAGGCCGCGTCGGGACAGGCCGGCGCGGCTGGCGGGCTGGGACGCCGCCGCTTCCGCTTCGGACACGGTCCCGAGGACGGGGTCGGCGTCGGCCAGGCGGGGCCGGCGGGAGGGACGGGCGAGGGACCGGCGGGCGATGACCCACTTGGCGCCCACGTGGGCGGTGATGGCGCCCATGGTGATCCAGGACATCCAGAAGTGGGAGGCGATGAAGGAGAAGCGCCAGGGGTACCACTGGGCGGTGTTGGCGACGCCCGAGAAGACCAGGAAGATGCCGCCGCCGACGAGGGGGAACAGGCCGATGCGCTCGACCAGGTGGCTGGCCCGCTTCACCGGGGGAAGGGCGACGAAACGGGGCCAGACGAGCCACAGCTTGGCGATCAGCACCGGCACCGACGCGATGCCGGCGGCCACGTGGAGGCCCTGGGTGAGGCGGTAGAGCCCGGCCGGGCGGGCCGGGATCGGCAGCCACGCCTGAGGGTGCTGCTGGAGGTGCGAATAGAGGCCGGTGACGAAGCAGACGCTGAACAGGATCCCGAGGGACGCGCCGAGGTAGGCGGCCAGGCGCTCGTCGCGCAGCGGCGACTGGTAGGCGGCCTGGCGCAATGGCCGGTCGGAGTCGGTGGTGAGCCGGCGGACGGCCGCGGGCAGCCGGTCGGAGAGAGTCCTCACGCCGCAGCCCCGTCCATCCGCCCGATTCTGTCGCCCGTCCCCCGGTTTGTCAGAACCGGGCCGGGCTCGGGCGGGGGCACGGTCATGCCAACCGGAGCGCGTGGGGGTAGCCGGCCGAGGCCCGCAGGTCGGCGAACCAGCGACCGGACGGCGTCGGCGCCAGGCCGGCCACCCGGAACCCGGCGGGACGGGCGACGTCCGCGATGGCATCGGCGCCGACGACGGCCCAGTCGAATGCGGGACCCCGGCCACCCGCACGCTCGAACCAGGCGGTGTAATGGCGCCACCCGGTACCGGGGGGCTCGACCTCGGCGATCACCCTGCCCTGCGAGGCGGTGAGCTCACCGCAGCGGGTGAGGAGGCGGGTCGGGTCGCCGCCGATGCCGATGGTGCCGTCGAAGAGGAGGCAAGTGGCCCAATGGCCCTCGTCCGGCAGGGGGCCGAAGACGTCTCTCTCCAGGACGTTGGCTCCCCTTCCCCTGGCCAGCTCGACGGCGCCGGGGGAGGAGTCCACGCCGAGGACGGAAACTCCCCGGTCGGCCAGGCTGACCACGAGGCGGCCGGGCCCGCAGCCGAGGTCGATTACGGGACCGGTCACCGACCGGAGCAGGTTGCGCTCCTCGGCGTCGGCCGGTGCGTGCCAGCGGGCCCGATCGAGTACGAGGGCCTCGCCGGTGTGGGTGCGCAGGACGAGCGGGGCCGTGGTCCGGGGGGACGCGGCCGGGTGCCACCGGGGTGCGCCGTGGGTCCGGGTCCCTACGGTGCGGGGCCGGAAGGGGATGACGGCAGCGACGGACATCAGGCGACCTCGTCGAGGGGAAGGGATTCGGGCGGGAACGCAAGAGGCGGGCAGGGAACGGACGCCAGGTCCGGATCGGCGCGGGTGGCCGGGCCGGCGGCGCGGGCGTCAAGGGGGGTGGCGGGGCGTGCGGCGCCGGTGGTGGGGTCGGCGGCGCGGGTGACCAGGCGGGCGGCCAGGTGGACGGCGAGACGGGCGGTGCGGGTGGTGGGGCCGGCGGCGGCGACCGCCGCCAGGTCGGCGGCGGTGTCGAGGTCGACCATGGTGGGGAGCAGCGTCACGCCGAGGCCCAGGTCCCGGAGACGGGCCCGCTGGGCCCGGCCGGTGCCGTCGGTGCTCATGGGAACGCCGCGGAACGCGTCGGGGTGGGCTCGCCGGAGGCCGATGGCCCACCAGCCCCCGTCGGCCGCGTACCCGAGGGCGGCCTCGGTCGCGTCGAGTGCGGCCAGGGCGTGGTCGAGGTCGGCCGCGGTGACCTGGGGAGTGTCCATCCCGATCTGCACCCCGGGGCCGCCGGCGGTCGCCCAGGCGTGGGCCAGGCGACGGTCGAAGCTTCCCCCGCACTGGGCGACGACCTCGAAGCCGGGCGGCAGCCAGGGCCCGGGGGCGCCGTCGAGGGCCAGCACCCGCCGGGTGGCGCCGGAAGCGGTCACCGCATCGAGGGTGTCGGCCAGGGCGGCCTCGGCGAGATCGGCCGCCTCCCTCGGGGTGTACGGGGGGCACAGCCGGGTCTTGACCCGACCGGGCACGGGCGCCTTGGCCATAACCAGAACGTGCACGATCACCAGCTCCCGGGCGTCGATGCGCGCAACGGGCGGCACGTCGGGCGCCGGGTCTGGTCCCCCGGCGGGGACGCCATGTCGCAGATGCGTCCGGCCCCGGACAGGGGCGGGCACCGCCTTTGCACTGCAGTCGGCATCGGATTCCTTTACGGCTCTGGTCGGGGGGTCTCGTGCGGTCTTCGACGCCGGGCACGCTGTGAGATGTATGGGAAACGTCTCGCGCCCGCCGACCGCGGCAAACTCTCCGTCCTGGCGCCCGCTACGGCGTTACACCGACCGGCAGTGCTCGGGACCTTGGAACGTCGGTCCGGGGTAGGGCATCATCGCGGCGGTGAGGGTCCTGGTCACCGGCGGCGCCGGGTTCATCGGCTCCCACGTGGTCGACCGGCTGCTGGCCGGCGGCGCCACCGTCCGCGTGGTCGACAGCCTCGACCCCTCGGCCCACCAGACCGTCCCCGACTACCTCGATCCCGCGGTCGACCTGGTGGTGGGCGACATCGCCGACCCCGCAGTGGCGTCCGCCGCCGTCGCCGGGGTCGACGCCGTGTGCCACCAGGCGGCCAAGGTCGGCCTGGGCGTGGACTTCGGCGACGTCGGTGCTTACGTCGCCAACAACGACACCGGCACCGCGTCGCTCCTCGGGGCGCTTTGGCAGCGGTCGTTCCGGGGACGGCTGGTGCTGGCCAGCAGCATGGTGGTCTACGGCGAGGGCCGCTACCGGTGCGAGCAGCACGGCGACGTGCGCCCGTCGTCACGCACCGCCGAAGACCTGGCCGACGGGCGATTCGAGGCGACGTGCCCCGTCGCCGGTTGTGCCCGTCCCACCGCCTGGGCCCCCGTCGACGAAAACGCCCCTCTCGATCCCCGCAACGTCTACGCCGCCACCAAGCTCCACCAGGAACACCTCTGCTCGCTGTGGGGACGGGAGGCGGGGGCGACCGTCGTGGCTCTGCGCTATCACAACGTCTACGGACCACGGATGCCGCGCGACACGCCGTACGCGGGCGTCGCCTCCATCTTCCGCAGCGCCCTCGCCGGGGGAGGGGCCCCCGAGGTGTTCGAGGACGGGGGCCAGACCCGCGATTTCGTGCACGTGCGCGACGTGGCCCGGGCCAACGTGCTGGCCCTCACCGGGGACGACATCGGTCCGGGCGCCTACAACATCGCCAGCGGCGTCCCCCACACCGTCGCCGACCTGGCCCGGGCCCTGACCGACGCCCTCCATCCCGAGCTGACCCCGATCGTCACCGGGCGGTGGCGCCTGGGCGACGTCCGCCACATCGTCGCCTCCCCCGCCCGGGCGGAACGGGATCTCGGCTTCGTCGCCGAGGTCGGCTTCACCGCCGGCATGGCGGAGTTCGCCCACGCCCCCCAACGGGCCCGGAGCTGACCGACTGCCCCCGTCCCCCCCCACCGCCGCGCCCCCGCCCGACCACCCGCCGCCCGACCTCGCGCCGCCGGACGGGTCGGCGTCCGGCGGGTCGGCGTCCGGCGGGTCGGCCGTGCGCCCTCTCGCGGCCATCGGGTTCGTGTCGGCGTCGGTCGTGGGGGTCGCCCTGTGCGCCGCCATCTGCACCGGCGGGCCCATCCTGGCCGCCCGATGGGGGATCCTCGTCCGGCTGGCCGTCTGGTCGGCCGCCTGGCTGGTGGCGGTCGTGTGCGCGCTCCGCCTGCCGGCCCGGGTGGTGCTCCCCGGGATCGTCGCGGTCGCGCTCGCCCTGCGCCTGGCCGCCCTCGCCGGGCCCCCGATCCTCTCCGACGACCTGTTCCGCTACTCCTGGGACGGACGGGTACAGGTCGCCGGCTTCAACCCCTACGAGCACCGCCCCCGTGCTCCGGAGCTGGCCGGCCTGCGGGAGGGCTGGCTGTGGCCCGACGCCGCCGGATGTGCCGGGATCGACCGCCCCCCGGGTTGCAGCCGGATCAACCGTTCGTCGGTCCGCACGATCTATCCCCCTCTGGCCCAGGCCTGGTTCTCGGGCGTCTACCGGGTCGCCGGCATCGACGCCCGCCACAAGGCGTGGCAGGTGTCGGGCCTCCTGGCGGACATGGCCCTCGTCGCCCTGCTCCCCCTCGTGCTGCGGGCCTGGGGCCGCGACCGGCGGTGGGTGGCCCTCTACGCGCTCTCGCCGTTCCCGGTGCTGGAGGTCGTCAACAACGCCCACGTCGACGGGCTGGCCGCCCTCCTGCTCGCCGTCGCCCTCCTCGCCGCGGCCCGGAAACGGCCGGGATGGGCCGGTGCGCTGGTGGGCGGGGCGGTCCTGGTCAAGCTGTACCCGGCCGTCCTCGTGGTGGGGCTGGTGGGAATCGCGGGTGCCGCCACCCGGCGCTGGTCGCCGCTCATCCGGGGGACGGCCGCCGCCGCCGCGGTCGTGGTGGCGGGCTACCTGCCCCACGTGATCAGCGTGGGGGCGAAGGTGCTGGGCTACCTCCCCGGATACCTCCGCGAGGAGAACTACGACGGCGGCGGCCGGTACCTCCTGGCCGGGATGCTCGGGCTGCCGTCCGGCCCCACCGCGGCCCTGGCTGCGGCCGGCCTGGCGGGTGTCGTCGCCTGGGTCCTGGTGCGGCGCCCGGAGGTGCCGCGGGCTTTGGCCGCGGTCCTCGGTGCCCTGCTTCTCGCCACCACGCCGGTGCAGCCGTGGTACGCCGTCGTGCTCGTGGCGCTGGCGGCCGCCGCCGTGCTCCCCGGGTGGACGCTCGTGGCGGCCGCCGCCTACCCCTACTTCTTCGCCGTGATCCTGGACGCCCCCCACACCGTCGCCATCGGCCGGGCGTCCTACGGCCTGGCCCTCGTCACAGTGGTGGCCGGGGCCATCCGCCGGCGACGGGGCCCCTCGACGACAGCGGCCTCGCCGGTAGCGTGACCGTCCTCCGCCGGACGACACTTGCCCGGTGCCCGACGTCGTCATCCCCGTCCTGAACGAGGCCGGCGCACTCCCCGATCTCCTGGCGGCCATGCCCGAGGGCTACACCGCCATCGTGGTCGACAACGGGTCCGACGACGGATCGGCCGAGATCGCCCGCGCCGGGGGGGCACGGGTGGTCGACGAGCCCCGCCGCGGCTTCGGGGCCGCCTGCTGGGCCGGACTGGTGGCGGCCGACGCGCCCGACGGCGTCGTGTGCTTCATGGACGGTGACGGCTCGTTCGATCCGGCGGACCTCGTCCGGGTCGCCGGTCCCGTCCTCGAGGGACGGTCGGACATGGTGCTGGGCGCCCGCCGCCCCACCCACCGCGGCGCGTGGCCGGCCCACGCCCGCCTGGCCAATCGCGTCCTGGTGGTCGAGATCCGCCGGCGGACAGGAGTGCGGCTCCGCGACCTCGGCCCCATGCGGGCGGCCCGCCGGGAATCGCTCGTCACCCTGGGTATCGAGGATCGCCGGTTCGGGTGGCCGCTGGAGATGGTCCTGCGGGCGGCGGCGGCCGGGTGGCGGATCGACGAGATCGACGTCCCCTACGCGCCCCGGGTCGGCAAGTCCAAGGTGACCGGCACGGTGAAGGGAACGGCCCGGGCCATCCGTGACATGAGCCGGGTGCTGGGCCATCCGCACGGAGAGGCAGGACCGTAGACGAGATACCGCTAGAGAGAGAAAGAGAAAACCGTGCGAATTGGATCGAAAGTAACGGCGTCATTCCTGATGGGTGCGCTGGCCCTCGTGGGCGTTGCCTGTGGCGACGACAGCTCGTCGAGCTCGGATGACGCCCCGGCCGTGTCCGACGTGGTGACCGCCATCCCCAGCCTTTCCGGGGTCGGCACCTCGGTGGCCCTCGACGGTGGCACCGCCGCCGCCCTCAAGTCCCTGGGCGTCGCCATCGCCCCCACCGGCAGCGCCGCCTTCGACGCCGCCACCTCCACCATCACCTTCCCCATCACCTCGGGCTACGCCGAGATCCACAGTGACCTCGCCTTCAAGCCGGGCTACATCCTGGGCTCCATCGAGCACGCCGGCAGCGGCTTCAGCCTGTCCGCCGGCTCGACCAAGGTCGAGCTGTCCGACTTCATCGTCGACCCCGGCAACTCGGTGCTCTACGGCACGGTGGGCGGGTCCCCGATGGTCCCGCTCCTCGACCTCGACGGCACCGCCGTCAAGGTGAGCATGGAGGGCTCCAACGTCGTGCTCCAGGGCACGGTGGCCAAGCTGACCGACACCGCCGCGGGCGCCCTCAACCAGGCGTTCAAGGTCGACGCCATCAAGGCCGGCACGCCCCTCGGCGTGGTCCGCCTGGTGGCCAAGGGCACCGCCACCACCTACGACATGGCCACCGACAAGACCACCGCCATCAGCCGCCTGACGGGCAAGGGCACCTCCGTCACCCTTGACGCCGGCACGGCCCAGGCCCTTTCCGGCCTGGGCGTGGCCGTGACGCCGGTCGGATCGGCCACCTTCGACGCCAAGACGTCGACCGTGACCTTTCCCATCACCGGTGGGTTCGCCGCCATCCACTCCGACTTGAGCTACCAGCCCGGCTACATCTCGGGCACCGTCATCCACCAGGCCAGCGGGCTGAAGTTCGCCAAGGGCAACAAGTCCATCGAGGTCACCGACTTCGTGGTCGACCCCGGCAACTCCATCCTCACCGCCACCGCCGGGGGCAAGTCCGGCATCCCCCTGCTCGACCTCGACGGCACCGCCGTCAAGGCGAGCACGGAGGGCTCCGACGTGGTCCTGCAGGGCACCGTGGCCAAGCTGACCAAGACCGGCGCCGACGCCCTCAACGCCACCTTCGGGGTCTCCGCCTTCACCCCCGGCCTGCCCCTCGGGGTGGTCCGCCTGGTGGCCTCGGCCGCCTCCGCCGGCTAGCCGGCAGGTTTCGAGGCCGGCACGCACGGGCTCCGGCCCGTACGTGCCGGCTTCGTCGCGTTCGCCGTGGCGGCGGGAAGCGGTCTCTCTCGCTCCGCCGCCACGGCCGATCCTCCTCAAGGTCGCGGGAAACGGTCCCGGAGCTCGGCGACCACGTGCCTCGGGACGCCGAGCTGCACGGCGATCTCACCGTCGGTCCGGCCCACTCCGGACAGCAGCAGGAAGTGGTCCCGCAGCTCCTCCGGAGTCGGAACCGGTCTGGTGGCGGCTCGGACGACCTCCCAGCCGGGCCCGTAGTCCCACCGGAGCGTCCCGTCGATCACGACGGGTTCCCGGACGTCGTCGACGTCGTCGGGTGCGACCCACCGGCCGCCGCGGAGGCCTTCGGCGACGGCCGCGAGCATCGCCGCCAGGTCGTCCCAGAGCGGCTCCCGGAGGAAGCCCTCGCCTTTCACCCACTGGCTCACGCAGCCGTGGCGCGGCCCTGCCCGGAGGTCGACGAAGTAGAAGTCCCCGCCGGAGTCGGCGGCCACCGGGACCCACGAACGGAGGAACACCGATGCGGGCGAGCCGGCCGGTTGCGCCTCGACCGTCGCCTGGTCGAACGGCGACGCGACCTGGCCGGCGATCTGCCTGAGCATCCGCCAGTCCCCGACGATCTCCCCGACGCCCAGGGGGATGAAGAACGGGGGCAGGACAGAAGCCTCGGGTAGAGGATCGGCCCCGTCGCCCGTCCGGAGCCAGGCGAGCAGCTGATCGGGCCAGATCGTCGTCGTGGCCAGCTGAGCGTCGGCGAGGAACTGCTCGTCCACCGGCCCCCGCAGGGCCGCGGCCGTCGTCGGGGCGTGGTCCCGGCACCAGTCGATCACGTCCCGCCAGGACTCCTGCACCACGCCCGATGGTACGGGAACCGCCGCTTCAGGAGGCCCGCGGTGGGCGGTGGGCTACAGGTCGACCCGGTAGACCCTGCCGCCGGGGCGCACGTCGGCCCAGGCGAGGACGGGGGCGTTCCGGGCGCGGTGGAGGCCGCCCGAGCTGTCCTTGTTGGTGCCGATCACGTCGGTGGCGATGTCCGTCCGACCCGTGGCCAGATCGAGGAAGAGCACCTGGTCGGAGCGGGTGATCGGGTCGATCGAGCTCACCAGCAGGGTGGCGTCGTCGTCGACCAAGGTGACGCCCGCGGGCGCGCCCAGGTGGAGGCCGGTGAGGACCGGGGTCACGCTGCCGCCGGCCACCCGGAGGACCTGGCCCTGCCCGGAACCGGTCCGCAGGTCGCTCACGTAGGCCACCCCGTCGGCGGCCACGACCACGGAGTCGGGCGCGAGGAAGGGTGGGCCGTCGGCGACGGTCGTGACCTCGCCACCTGCTGCGGGGACCCGGAACAGGCCCCTCGAGCCGTCGGCCGGGTCGGTTCCGGTGAAATAGATGACGTCGGCGTCGCCACCTGCCGGCCGGGTGACGTCGAGCCCCCGTGGCGACCGGCCTTCGGTGCCTGGGAGCGGGGTGGCTGCGGCCGGTCCGTCCGTCGCAGGGATCGTCAGGATGGCACCCGCGCCCGCGCCCGCGCCACCGGTGCCTGCTGCCTCGGACTGCTGGTCGGCGACGTAGACCCGGCTGCCGTCGGTGGCCACCGCCACGCCGGTCGGCCGGGCCAGGGGACCGCCCTCGGAAAGGGTTGCAACGTCGCCCCCTCCCGCGGGTACGCGGAAGACGGCGGAACCCTGGTCACCGGTGGCCGAGAAGTAGATGAGCGTGCCGTCGGGTGACGGTGCCGCGTCGATGGGCCGGCGGAACGCCTCCGCCCGAGCCACCACCTCCGCCGCCTTGATGGCGCTGTCGCCGAGAAGCGGCCCTGCGATCTTGTCGTCGGCCCCGTCGCCCCCTCCGCAGGCGGCGGATCCGAGGAGCATCGCCACCGTGAGGACTGCCCAGCCGTGCGTCTTTCGCATCGTCCACCCCTTCCGCGATTTGGGCCTCGATCGCCCAACCGAGGGTTCGGATCTCACCCCATGATCGGATGACATCACGACCGTCGATCGCAGGCAACCGATTCGTGGTCCGGGCCGTCCGGGAGGCGTCGTCGGGCGGGCGATGCCTCAATCGACGTCGACGACCTTCCAGCTGCCGTCGATCAGGCGCAGGGCGGCTGGTTCCGGCCTCACGCGCCTGCCCTCGAACTCCGCGGACCAGGCGACGGTCGCGGTGTCTCCGTCGATCGTGATCCCGTCCACCTCCATGGTGTCGATGATCCCGTCGAGTGCCTCCCGCGCCCCCGGCAACGAGTAGATGCTCGCGAGAGCCGCAACGCAGCCGGAGGCGTCCAGACCCTCCGACCGAACGTTCTCCAGCAGCTTCTCCGTGGTCTCCGGCGCGTGGCGCGCACAGGCCGCGTCGAAATCCCGCCGCACGAGATCGTCGTTGTACCCCCGGAACGCTCGCTCGACCTCGGCCTCGCCGCCGTTGCCGTCGGCGCCGATGGTCGTGCTTCCGCCGACCGTCCCCCCGGCCGCGGTCCGGCTCCCGCCCTCGTCGGCGCACCCGACCGAGGCGCCCAGGATGACCACCGTCGCCAGTACGAGCCACCGCGCTGCTGACATGCCGATCCTCGTCTGCCGACCACGGGACGCTCAGACGCTACACACCGCCCACCGACCATCTCGGTCGGGAACGCTCCGGTGCCGAGAACATTGATCGCCAGGGTGGGCGCCATCTCCACCGCTCAACCCCCCGGCGCGTTCGGTTGGTCGGCCCGGCGCCGATCGGACACGACGTCGCCTGCTTTCGCGGCGACCTCCGCATCCTCGGCGTACAACCGGATCTGCAGCCCGTCGGGATCCCGGAAACCCAGGACAAAGCCGCGTGACCCCTCGATGATGGGGCTGTGCTCGATGTCCAGAGAGTCCAGCCGAAGCACCCAGGCATCGAGAGACTCACGGGTGGTGGCCAGCGCGAACGGATCTGCGTCATAGAGGGCTCTGGCCAGTTGCTGGTTCTCCCTGAGCGCCAGCTCGAATGGCGCTCCCGGGACCCGGAACGCCATCCCACGGATCACCCCGTCGCTGTCCTCGAAGCTCAGTACGTGCTCGACACCGAGAACCTCCTCGTACCAGCGACGGCTGGTGGCGAGATCGGTGACCCAGACCTTGAGGTGCCGGACGCCGGTGACGAACGCATTCATACGCCGACATTGTGTCCGGGCAGATCCGCGTCGCGCTGCGAGCTGGCTCGGGAGCCGTTCGAGAGGTCGGCAACAAGGGTGTTTCATGAATCCGTGGCGTCGTGAATCAGCAGCGGCGGGCCGAAACCACGACGCTTGGGATGCGTGAAACGCCGCCTCGGTGGACGTCGTTCAGTAGCGGCGGCCCGGCGGGGGGAGTGGAAGACTTCCGACGGTGGACGCGCCGCCGGCTGCGGACGGGTTGGGCGCGGGGATTCGGCCCGGGTCAGGCCTTCCCCTGCCCGTCACGCTGCTGATCGGGCGGGCGCGTGAGATCGGCGCGGCCCGCGAGGCGTTGGGCCGAACCAGGTTGCTGACCTTGACGGGACCGGCGGGCGTGGGCAAGACCCGGTTGGCCCTGGCCCTGGCGGGGCAGCTGACTCCGCGGCCGGCCGATGGCGGCTGGCTTCTCGACTTGGCGGCAGTGCCGGCCGGATCGGACGTGCCTGCCGAGACGGCGCGGACGTTGGCCATCCGCAGCCCGCCGGGCGCGGCCGCGATCGACGCTCTGTGCCGCTACATCGACGCCCGGGATGCATTTGCTGGTCCTCGACAACTGCGACCACGTCACAGACTCGTGCACCGAGCTCTCCGCCGCATTGCTCGGCCGGTGTGCCCGTCTCCGGATCGTCGCGACGAGCCGGGATGCCTTCGGCATCGACGGCGAATCGGCCTGGAGGGTCGACCCGCTGGACGCGGAGGACGCGAGCCGTTTGTTTTTCGAGCGGGCCCGGCAGCATCGTGCGGACTTCGTCATGGGCGAGGACGACGAGCCCGTGGTGGCGCAGCTCTGTGCCCGACTCGATCGTCTGCCGTTGGGGATCGAGCTCGCGGCCGCGAGGGTGGCCACGATGTCGGTGGCCGAGATCTCGACGAGCGTCGATACGTGCCTCAGCGAGCTCGGACCGAGCCGGCCCCGCACTCCCCTGCGCCACCGTGCGGTGTGGGCCGCAGTCGAGTGGAGCCGGCGGCTCCTCGATCCCACGGAGCAACGGGCGTTCCGGAGCCTGGCGGTGTTCGTCGGGGGATTCGACGCCGGCGCCGCGTGCGCCGTCGCGCCCGGGCTGTCCACCGAGATGCTGGCGCGGCTCGTTGACACGTCGCTCGTCACCGTCGTCCCGAGGGCGGGGGGCCGAACGAGATACCGGCTGTTGGAAACGGTGCGCGAGTACGCGTGGGGGCTTCTGGCGGACGCGGGAGAGGCAGCCGCGGCCACGTCGCGGCACCTGCACTACTACGCGTCGCTGGGCGACGACGGGTTCGAGAGCTGGCCCTCTCTCGACGCGCACGAGTTCGTGGTCGACCTGGAGGACGACTACGCCAACGTCCGCGTGGCCGCGGAATGGGCGGCGACCGCGGATCCATCTGCCGGAGTACAGCTGTTCGCCCGCACCAGGGACCTTTTCCTCACGCAGGGTCCGGTCGACGGCCTGCGGCTGGCCCGGCCCCTGCTCGAGGTGTGTCAGAAGCGGGACCGGGCTCGGGTGGTGGTGCAGATCACGGCGGCGCAGTTCGCCATGGGGCTCTCGGGGTCACGGGCCGCGGAGCTCGACCTGGTCGAGGCGCGCCAGTTGAGCGCGAAGCTCGGCGATGGGCCGCTCGAGGCATGGGCCCGCTACTTCCAGGGTTTGGCGGAGGTGATCGATGACGCCGTGGCACCGGCCCGGGCCCACCTCGAGGCGGCTCGCATGCGTTTCGGCGCCCTCGGGATCCCGGTGGGTGAGGCGCGATCGGCTGCCGCGCTCGGCCTCACGTACCTGATGACCGACGATCTCGAGGAGGCGCGGCAGCTGGTCGACTGCGCCCTGGCCCTGTCCGAGGCCCAGGACGATCGATGGGGGCAGGGTGAGTGTCACGCCTATCTCGGCATCATCGCCGAGTCCTCCTCAGGCCACGCCGAGCAGGCCACCTCGGAGTACCGGCAGGCGGTCGAGTGCCTCCGTCCCTTCCGGGACGCGGCGCTGGTGCCGGTCGCTCTCGTCGGCCAGGCGGGCGTGCTCGGAAGGAGCGACCCGGCGCGGGCGCTCGCCGTCGCGGCAGCCGCGTCCGCCATGCGGACCCGTGTCGGCGGCACCGTCGCTCCCTTCCTGCGAGCGAGGGCGGATCAGGTGAGGGCGACGGCCGAGGCGGCGCTCGGGCCGGAGGCCGATCGGATCTGGCGGGACGGCGGGCGCCTCGGCACCGACGCCGCCGTCGAGCTTGCCTTCGCCACCCCCGAGCGTCAGTAGCAGCCGCCGGCGCGGATCACCCGCGGCACCCAGACGTCGAGGCCGGCGAGGGACAGGCGATCCTCGACGACCGCCCGCACCTCGGGTGCCAGCGGGAGCGCGTCGTACTCGGGGACGGCGACATCGAGCATCGACGCCGCCTGCAGCAGGATCTGGTCGTACTGCGAACGCTCCCATCGCCACGCCGGCGCCTTTCCCGGCCAGTCGGGCGAGCTCTGGTAGGCGTCGAGCCGGCGCCGGCGCATCCTGAGCTCGTCCGCGACACGACCGATCCGGATCACGGGGCGTTCCACGTCCGCCACACGCCTCTACGTTATTCCGGCGCGCCGTCCCGGGGCTCGCGCCCGTGCACGACCTGGAGAGGGCCCGGCTGCGCACGACCCACTCGTCGACTCAGCAGGCGCGGGCGGGATCCTCGGATGCGTCGCCCGGCAGGGCGCAGCCGCCGCGGGAGGACACCGCGGTCAGGAACTTCGGGGGGCGCTCGGTGGGCCAGGCGGTGGTGACGGCCATCCGCACCCGGCTGAGGCAGGCGACCGGCACGAGGGCCACGAGACAGCCCCCGGGCAGGGTGCCGGCGCCGAGGGCGCCCGCGGCGCAGGCGGCATCGACCACGAGAGCCGCGCCGGCGGAGAGGTCCGTCCCCCGTCCGAGCAACGGTCCCAGCGCGGCCACGTTCCCCCAACGAAGCTGCTCGACGGCGGCCAGGGCGAGGTCGGGGGCGCCGGTGGCAACCGGATCGACCGTCCCCCCGAGGTCGATGATCATCAGCCGGAGGCCGGCAGCCGACAGATCGCAGGGCACCAGCTCCGCCGTCATCTCCAAGGTGTCCACCAGCATGGCGGTGTCGTCCGGGCAGGACAGGGCGGCCATCTGCGCCGGCAGGTCACCCAGCGCGGCCCGGTCCGCCAGCGACACCTCGACGCCGTACAGGCCGCCGATGGTGGACGCCATGGCCGTCGTGAGGGCCACGTCGGCCTGCATCCCTGCGTCCTCCGGGAGGATCGTGCTGACGAGGAGCGACATGCCCCCCAGCGGGTGACCGGCGGCGGTCAGCCTCGAAACCACCGCCAGGGCCCGGGCGGCCCAGCCCGGCAGCTCGCCGAGGTCGCCGATCGCCCGGGTGAGCTCGGCCCCGGCCTGACCCCCCGAGCGCAGGTCGACCACACCGTCGTCACGGGGCGAGGCCGCCACCGTCGCCCCCCACCTGACGGGGATGGCGAGGGCGAAGCGGTCGCCGGGACGGCCGAAGAGGGTGAGCCCGCCGGGAGCGGTCGTGAACAGGGTGGCCGGCCGCTGGAAGAGCTGCTGATACAGGAAGGCCGTGAGCCGCAACCCGGGGTCGGCGTCCGACCGGAGGGCCACGTCCGCCGGGATCTCCGGAACCGGCAGGTCCACCGTCGGCAACTCGACCGATAGCCGGGCAGACGTCGACGAGGGTGTCATGCCACCAGCGCCTCGAGGTGGTCGGCGGCCGTGACGGCGCCGCCGGCGGCGGCGAACGAGCGTTGGATGCGCTCGGCCGCGCACCGGTAGGACGGGTCGTCGAGGACGGTGCTGACCGCATGGCGCAGCTCCGGCGCCCGGAGGCGGGCGAACCGGACCCGGATGGCGGCGCCGGCGGCCTCGATCTGCTGGGCCACGACGGGCTGGTCGTCCCGGATCGGAGCCACCACCTGCGGCAGCCCGTGGGCCAGCGCCTCCACCACGGTGTTGTGCCCGGCGTGGGACACCACCGCGTCGAGGTGGGGCAGGAGGTCGAGTTGGGGAACCCACCCACAGACGAGCGAACCCGGCGGGGGCGCGTCGACCATCCCCTCGGGGGCGACCATGATCACCTGCACGAGATCACCCAGCGCCTCGGAGACGACGCCGAAGAAGCGCGTGCCGGACTCGGCGTTGAGGCTGCCCAGGGACACGAGGACCCGGCGCCGATCGGTAGCGAGCCGGTCCCAGGGAAAGTCGGGCGAAGGCGGCCGGGTGGTCATGGCCGGGCCGGTGAAGACGAAGTGGTCGGGGAACGAAAGATGGGGACCGATCAGCTCGGTGGTGGTGAAGCACAGCACCAGGCGATCGGAGAAGCGAAGCTCCACCGGGTCGGGAATCCCCGAGTCGCGCTGGAACCGGCCCAGCAACCCGATCACCCACTCCTCCACCTTGGGCAGGTCCTGCAACGAGCGGGCCAGCTCGGCCGACGTCGTGGCCGACGTGACCCACGGCCGCCCGGCCCGCATGGCCGCGACCGGTCCGGCGACGGCCTGCTGGTCGGAGATCACCACGTCCGGGCCGAAATCGGCGATGGCGCGGTCGACGCCCGGCAGCATGGCGTGGCCGACGGGCACGATGAACTCCTGCCAGAGGAACTTGAGGGCGGCGACGCCCTTCAGCCCCTGCCAGGTCGTACGGAGCCGGTGCAACTGGGCGTCGAGGTCGTCGTCCGAGGCCCGGTAGATCTGCGAGCCGGCCACCAGGAGCGATCCGAGGGCGTCCTGGTGGCCGGCCCACGCCACCTCGTGGCCCCGCTGCACGAGCTTCTCGGCCACCGCCAAGGTGGGGTTGATGTGGCCGACCAGCGGCGGGACCACGAACAGGTAGCGACTCATCCCGCCGCCACCTGCGCCAGCGCCGGCCGCTCCGCCCATTGGGCCGACAGCCATCGCAGGGTCGACGTCCGCAGGTCGTCGGTGGCCTCCGCCAGCACGGTGTGGGCCAGTCCCGGGTAGATCTCGAGGGTGAGATCGGACACGTTCGCCCGCAGGATCTCCGCCGCCCCGATCAGCTCCGACGCCCCGCCGTAGACGGCCAGCACCGGGCATTCGATCCGCCGGAGGTCGTCCGGCTCCATGGACCGCCCGCAGGCCAGGTCGTTGATCATGGTGGTCCCGTTGAGCAGGGCGTCGGACGTCCGCACGAAGCGGACGAGCTTGCGGTTGCCCAGCTTGAACGCGTGCTGGGGCGACTGGTCGCGCTCGAGCCGCATGGCGCCGGCGGTGAGGGTGTTGGCCATGTCCTCCTCCCAGGCCGACCCGTCGACCGGCGCGTAGTGACCCTCGACCAGGACGATCCCCGCCACCCGGTCGGGATGGGTGATCGCCATCCGGGCGGCGACGATCGAGCCGTAGGAGTTTCCGAGCAGGTAGACGGGATGGTCGATCCCGCAGGCGTCGAGCAACGCCGCCAGGTCGGCCACGCTGTCGTCGGGGCCGTACCCCGTCGGCGGCCGCTCGGAGCGTCCGTGGCCCCGGAGGTCGTAGAGGAAGGCTTCGGCACCGGCGTCCATCACCGGGCCGGCGAGCGTGTAGTAGAAGCTCGACAGGTTGTCGATGATGAGGCCGTGGATGAAGACCACTGTCGTGTTCGGGATCCGGTGCTTCGGCACCAGCCGCTGCACATGGAACTTCATCCCGTTGGCGACGACGTCAGCCATGGTCCGCTCCGTTCTGGTCGTTGAGGCAGGCGTGGATGTAGGTGACGAGGTGACCGACGGTCATCGACATGATCTCGTCGAGCTCCAGCCCGCCGACGAAGGCCACGAAATCGACCCGGTCGCCGTAACGCTCCCGCAGGCGCTCGGCCAGGGCGACGAACTCGATGCTCTCCACCGCCAGGTCGTCGCTGAAGCCGGTCTCCGACGTGACCTCGCCCTCGAGCAGGAAGTCGTCGCCGATGACCTCGACGAGCATGCCCACCACGTCGTCGAGGATCGTTTCCTCGCTGATTCCGCCTGTGCTGATGGGGCCTGGGCCGATGGGGCCTGGGCTGATGGGGATTGTGGGGACCGCACTCGTGGACGTGGCGGTCGGGCCTGTCGGGGTGCCCTGGGTCATGCCGAACCTTCCATTGCCGGTGGAGCGGTCCAGGCCACCGCGTGGGTGACCTCGGGCCCGCCGATGAGCTGGGTCGTTACGCGGTAGCGGTCACAGTCGACGACGACGTCGAGCACGTCGCCGGTCTTGCCGGTCACCTCGAAGCGGCGGGGATTGCCCAGGAAACCGGTGCCCCGCACCTTCGCCACCGCCTCCTTGGCCGCCCAGAAGCGGACCAGGGCGGTGGTGCGGTCGGCGGCCCCGCCCGCCCCCGCGCACTCGGCGTCGAGCAGGCGGTGCTCGGCGTCGGTGAAGCCGACGCGCTCGGTGTCGAGGGCACGGTCGTCGACGCCTTCCACGTCGATGCCGACGGGACCGTCGGGCGACACGATCGCCGCCCCCAGCTCGCCGCTGTGGGCGATCGAAACGTGCAGCTCGCCGGGGAAGGGCCCCTTCACCCGGGGCCGGCCGGTGTGATCGTTGGAGACGGTGATCTCGCACGGGAACACGGGCCCGTGGCCGCGGGACCACAGCCAGTTGCGCACCGCATCCTTGGCCGCGATCCGGCCCAGGAGCCACTGGCGCTGGCGGCGGGCGTCGAGGCCCTCGTACTCCGCCCGCTCGACGGCGTTGAGGTAACGCCGCATCATGAGCTCACGGGAGGCGGTGCCTGGCCAGCGCTCACGGACCAGGCACCACCCACCCAGCTGGGTCTCGCCCACCCCAGCGACCTCGGGGCCGAACTTCACCCTCCAGACGACCTCATCGGTGGCGAACCGCCGCACCGTCCACCCGTCGATGCGACACCACACCCGGCCACCGGGGGTGCGCAGGGTGGCGTCGGCCCGCATCTCCGTGTCGGTGAGCTGGGTGATGCGGGCGGTGCACGCCACCGGCTGGTCCTCCGCCGGCTGGGGGCCGTACAGGCGGATGGCGTCGACGGAGACGGGGAACACGTTGCGGTCGGCGTCGACGCCGACCTGCATCCAGTGGCCGATGAGCTGGCCCGCGCTGTCGAGCAACGCACCCGGCGCCGGCAGCGGTCGCAGGACGCCCCGGATCCCGTCGTCGGCGAGCGCGGTGATCTCGGTCACGCCCGCGAAGCCGGGTCCGTGGAACATCCACCGGTCGTCGTAGAGCTGGCGGCCGGAGACATGAGGCGCCCGCTCGGCGGTGAGGGGCACGTCGTCGTCGGAGGCGACCGTCGTCGGGTCCGGCCAACCGTCGGCCAGGTGGACGACGCCGCTCGAGTACCCCTCGATGGTCACCTTCACCCGATCGGAAGCGTCCTCGACGGCGGTCACGGTCGCGGTGGTCGCGGGCGCCACCACCAGCCACCGGAGGGCCCTGACCTGCGAGAGCCCGACCACGGTCCGTCCGGGGACGAGGGCGCGGGCGGCGTCGGCCATGAGCTCGAGCAGGCTGGTGAGGGCGACGACGGGGAAGCGGTCGGAGTCGTCGGGCCAGCCGTCGGGCTGTTGGAGCACGCAGTGGTCGCGGACGTACGGGAGGGTCTCGAGGGAGAAGACCCGTTCCACCGACGACCGCCGGGGCGGGGGCGGCGGGGGCGACGGGGGCGGCGGGGGCGGCGGGGGCGGCGGGACCACGGCCGGTCCGGACTGCCAGGCGGCCACCACCCGGCGCGCCGTCTCGTTGGCCTCCTGCAGGGCGACGCCGAGCTGGGCCAGGACCGGGTGGCCACCCAGCTCGCCAACGCCCGATTGGCCGGGAGGAACGGGGCCGTCGCCACCTCTGATGTCCCCCAGGATTCGGGGGGCGGAGCCGTTGAGGCGGACGAGCGGCATTCCGAGGTCGAGGCGGACGGTCGTGCGGGAGGGGGCCGCCGAGCCGGGGACCGTCAGGCCCTCCCACCGCACGTCGCGGCCCTCGGTCCACAGGGCGGCCGCCACCCGTCGGAGCTGGGCCAGCCCGGGACGGGACGCCACGTTGGCCGTGATCGCCAGGTGGCGCTCGTCCATGAGGGTGTCGTCGACGAAACCGGGGAGGCTGCCCGGCCCGACCTGGACGAAGGCCCGCACCCCCTCGGCGTGGAGGCGGCGGGTGAGGGGACCGAACCGCACCGGCTCGAGCAGGTGGCGGATGAGCAGGTCGCGGACGGCGGCCGGGTCGTCGGGGAAGGGAGCGACGGCGGTCGCCGACCACACCGGGACGGACGGGCGGCCGATCGGCAGCCGGTCGAAGGAGGCCCGCACCGGTGCGAGGTAGGGGGCGAGCATCGGCGAGTGGAAGCCGGACTTGAAGGGCATGGGCTGGGCCATCACCTGGTCGGCCCGTAGGCGATCGACCGCGACGTCGACCGACCGGCGGGTCCCGCAGATCACCGACTGGTGGGGGCAGTTGTCGTGGGACACGGCGATGTCGGGCAGGCCGGCGATGGCCAACGCGGCCCGGTCGGCGCCGCAGCCGAGGGCGGCATAGATCAGGTCGGGCACCTCGAGCATTCCCGGCCCGAGGGTGGCCACGAACTCGTCGATCGCCGCCCGCTCGTACAGGCCGGAGGCGATCATGGCCGTCCACTCCCCCAGGCTGTGGCCGGCCATGACGTCGGACCGGACGCCGAGGCGGCCGAGGGCATCGGCGAGCAGGCGGCCCACGGCGATGATGTCGAGCGACCGCTCCAGCAGCTCGTCGCCACCGGAGAGCCGGGGCCGGGCCATGCGGAAGTGGTCGGCCACGTCGTCGACCCGGGGCTCGAACTCGGGCTCGAAACCGGGGAACAGGAAGGCGACCTTCTTCGTCGGGTCGGCGAGGAGCGGCTCGGCCGTGAACCACACGTCGCTGCGACCTTGCCAGGGGGTGCCCCGGGCCACGACCTTGCGGGCGAGGGCCAAGGTGCGGGCGGACGGCTCCACCACGGCCAGCCGCACCGGCCCTCCGTCGGGGACGACGGTGGCCGACGTCGTCACGCCCGCCAACAGCTCGTCGTCGGGCGCCGCCAGCCGCCGCGACATCTCGTCCGTCGTGGTCGCGGCGAGGAGCAACACCCGCTCCCCCACCCCTGAACCGGGTGAAGTGGCACCGGTTCGGGGGGGCGGGGCGGCGGACGGGCGCCATCCGGGCGCCTCCTCCAGCACCACGTGGGCGTTGATCCCGCCGAACCCGAAGGCGTTGACGGCCGCCCGGCGGGGGGTGGCGGCGGAGAAGCGGTCCCACGATTCGAGCTCGGTCACCGGCCGGAAGCGGGTGCGGGCCAGGTCGGGATGGGGCTCCTCGACGTGCAGCGTCGGCGGCCGCACCCCGTGGTGGACGGCGAGGGCGGCCTTGATCAGCCCCGCGATCCCGGCCGCCGGCATGGCGTGGCCGATGTTGGACTTCACCGTGCCGATGCCGACCAGATCGCCGTCCGCCCGGCGCCCGCGACCGCGGCCGCCGAAGGCACGGGCCACCGTCTCCAGCTCCACCTGGTCGCCGGCGGGGGTGGCCGTGCCGTGGGCCTCCAACAGGCCGAGGGCGCCGGCCGTCGTCGGATCGATGCCGGCCTCCCGCCACGCCTGCTCCACCGCCAGGAGCTGCCCCTCGGCCAGAGGGCTCATCAGGCTCGAGGCCCGCCCGTCGCTGGCGACCCCGGTCCCCCGGATGACGGCGTAAATCCGGTCGCCGGCGCGCTCGGCGTCGGCCAGGCGCTTGAGGACGACGATCCCGGTGCCCTCCGAGATCAGCGTGCCGTCGGCCCGCCGGTCGAAGGGGCGGATCACTTGGCTCGGGCTCAGCGCCTTGAGCTGGGTGAACACGCTCCACAGGTTGGCGGCGTGGCAGTGGTGGACCGCCCCCGCCAGCACCGCGTCGCACCGGCCCGAGGCCAGCTCCCGCACCGCGTGGTCGACGGCGAGGAGCGACGAGGCGCAGGCGGCGTCGACCGTGTAGGCCGGTCCCCGGAAGTCGAAGCGGTTGGCCACGCGGGAGGCGGCCAGGTTGGGCACCAGCCCGATCGCGGACTCCGGGTTGGACGGGCCCATCTCGTCGTCGAAGGCGGAGCGGACCGCGTCGAGCTGGCCGGTGGTGATACCGGGGAGGAGCTCGCGCAGCAGGGAGAGCACCTGCTGGCTGGTTCGCACCCGCTGGTCCATGCGGGCGCTGCCGGGAGTGAGGTAGCCCCCCCGCCCGAGGATCACGCCGATGCGGCTGCGGTCGGGCAGGCGGTCGATCCCGCCGGCATCGGCGATGGCCTCGGCCGCGGTGCGCAGGGCCAGGAGCTGGTCGGGCTCGGTGCCCGCCACCGCTTGGGGCATCACGCCGAAGGAGGCGGGATCGAAGTCGGCCACGTCGTCGACGAAGCCGCCCCGCCGGCAGTAGAACCGGTCGGTGGGCGAATGGCCGTTCTGCGCCGCCGAGACCGGCTCGTAATAGAGGTCGGGGTCCCACCGGGAGGCGGGGACGTCGGTGATGGAGTCCACCCCGTCGCACACGTTGCGCCAGAAGGTGGGGACGTCGCCCGCGCCCGGGAACACGGCGCCCATTCCCACGATGGCCACGTCCGTCGGCCGAATGGTCTGGCGGATCGTCTCAGGCATCGGCGGCTTCCAGCCCCAGGACGGTGGTGTACATGACCTGGGTCGCCCCGTCGGGGCCCGCCGCCAGCTCGGCGAGGAGGGCGGCCACGCCCTCGTGGGGGTCGATGGTGGTGAGTCCCCGCCGGGCGTATTCGGCCTCGAGCGAGGCGGTCACCATGCCGCCGCCGGCGGCCGACCACGGACCCCAGTCGACGCTCACCACCCGGGCGCCGCCCAGGCGGTGGCGCCACACCCGGGCCAGGGTGTCGAGGGCGTCGTTGGCGGCCGCGTAGTCGGCCTGACCCCGGTTGCCGTAGACGCCCGCCACGCTCCCGAAGAGGGCCAGGAACCGGAGCGGCCGCGGCGCCGGCCGGTCGGTCAGGGCGGCGACCAGGTTGACGGCGCCGCCCACCTTGGTCTCGAAGACCCGGGCGAAGGACTCGGAGGACTTGGTCGCGAGGAGGCCGTCCTCGCAGACGCCGGCGCCGTGGATCACGCCGTCGAGCCGTCCCCGGCGGGCGAACAGACTGTCGACGACAGCCCGCACCGCAATCGGGTCACGGACGTCGGCCACGTGGTAGGTGACGGAGGCGGCGTGGTCGGCGAGGGCGGCCAGGGCGGCCCGCACCTCCCGCTCGGCCAGGATGCGGCGGACGGTGGCCTCCACTTCGACCGGCCTGCGCTCCCCGGCCTCGATGACGGCGTGGCGCAGCCCGATCTCGTCGTCGGCCTGGGCGGTGGACGGGCTCTCGGGGCCTCCGGGCGGGGGCGTACGGCCGACCAGCTCCACGTGGCAGCCGGAGGCGGCGGCGATGGCGATGGCAGACCGGGCGGTGATCCCCCGGGCGCCGCCGGTGAGCAGGACGACGGCGTCGGGCCCGAGGTCGAGGCGGTCGGCGTGCGGGCTCGTCGGGGACTCGACGACCGTCAGGGTGGAGCGGGTCCCGTTGGTGTAGCCGACGACGGGCGGCGCCTCCCTTGTGGCCAGCTCGTCGAGGAGGTGACGGGCCACCTTCTGGGGCGCCTCCTTGGTGTCGACGTCGACCGCCCGCACGAGCACGCCCGGATACTCGCGGGCGATGGTGCGAGCCAGCCCCCGGATCCCGGCGCCGGCGGTCGGGTCGGTGGCCTCGTCCCCCGACCAACGGTGGCCGAAGGTGCCGGCCGAGCCGGTGGCGAGGAGGAGGGTGGGCGTTCCCGCCACGAGGGCCCGGCGGATGCCGGCGAAGGCGGCCGGCAGGGCGGGCTCGGTCCCCGGTCGCAGGGCGGCCAGGTGGACGACCTCGTCGTCGGTGTCGAGAGAGTCGGGGTCGTCGGTGGTGAGGACCGACGCTCCCCGCTGTTCGAGGAGGTCGGCCAGCTCCAGGCCGATGCCCCGCCCGTCGTCGACCACCACGAACCGGCGCCCGGCGAACGAAAGGGGTGCCGGTGCCGGATGCTCGATCTCGCCCAGCTCCACCACGTACCGCCGCATGCCGCCGCCGCCGCCGGACGAACTGGTGACACTTCGCCCGGTCAGGGGCCGCTGAAGTGTCACCAGTTCGGGGGGTGCGGGGGCGCCGCCCGTCGAACCGGTGACGGATCTGGTCGCCAGGACGCCCGAATGTGTCACCAGTTCGGACGGGGGGGCGGCGGCGGCGCCTGTCGAACCGGTGACGGATCTGGTCGCCAGGACGCCCGAATGTGTCACCAGTTCGGACGGGGGGGCGGCGGCGGCGCCTGTCGAACCGGTGACGGATCTGGTCGCCAGGACGCCCGAATGTGTCACCAGTTCGGGACGGTGCGGGGGCGAGTCGGGGGGCGATGTGCTCCTCGAGCCAGGCGACGATGCCGGCGATGGTCTTGATGCGGGCCAGGTCCTCGATCACGCTCTCGTCGATCGCAGTCCCGTCGATGCCGAGTCCGAGGCGGTCGGCCAGCTCGCCGATCATCTCGGTGCGTTTGATCGAGCCGATCGACAGGTCGGCCTCGAGGTCGAGGTCCGGATCGAGCATGTCGCGGGGGTAGCCGGTACGGGCGCTGACGATGTCGAGCACGATCGCCGCCATGTCGGTGGGTGCGGCCGCGACCGCCACCGGGGCGGCGGACATCGCCGCCACCTCGGTCACCAGCGCCGGGACGACGATCGACGCCGGTGCGGTCGAGCCCAGGTAGGCCAGCATCACGTCCCGCTGGGCCGCCACCAGCTCGCGGGTGGACTGGAGGAACTGGAGGACGGTGGCGTCCCGCTCGGCCGGCGCGGCCGCCACGCCGGGGAGCACATCGCCACCCAGGAGCCTGGCCGGCTGGAGGCCGCCGACCAGCGGCTGGCCGTCGGATCGGCGGACGAGGTGGCCGTCGACCAGCCAGCCGGGCCGGGCGGGGGCATCGGCGGCGGCGACCACGCGGGCCCGGCCGTCGAGCAGCGGCTCGACATCGACCGGCACGCCGGCCACGGCCAGCTCGGCGAGCGCCAGCAGGAGGCGGCGGAGGCCGTGTTCGCCGGCGGCGTCGCACGCCACCGCGGTGTGGGGGCGGTTGCCGAGGATGGCGCCGACCAGCTTGGTGAGCACCCCACCGGGGCCGGCCTCCACGAAGACCCGGGCGCCGGCCGCGTACATGGCCTCGATCTCGTCGACGAACAGGACCGGCTGGGCCAGGTGGCGGGCCAGCGCCGCCCGCAAGTCGCCCTGGTCGCCCTGGTGGGGGGCGGCGGTCGTGTTGGACCACACCGGGAAGGCCGGCGCGGTCAGTTCGACGCGCTCGAGCACCGAGGCGAAGGTCGCCGCCGCACCGGCCACCACCGGGCTGTGGAAGGCGCAGGCCACCGGCAGCCGCTTCGAGGGCAGGCCGGCCGCCGCCAGCCGGGCGATGGCCTCGTCGAGAGCGGGTTCGGTGCCCGAGACCACCGTCTGCAACGGCGCGTTGTGATTGGCGACGACCACGCCGTCGATGCCCCTCCCATCAGGTCCGGCGAGGGCGTGGCGGACGTCGGCGGCGGAGGCGGCCACCGCCGCCATACCGCCGGGGTCGTCTCCGGCCGCATCGAGCACCGCCGCCGCTCGCGACGCACTCAGCCGGAGGAGGTCGTCGGCCGAGATGGAGCCGGCCGCCGCCAGGGCCACCAGCTCGCCGTAGCTGTGGCCCCCCGCCAGGTCGGGACGCACGCCCACCGAGGCCAGCACCTCGTACAGGGCCAGGCCGGCGATGCCGAGCGTGGGCTGGGCCGACCGGGTGTCGGTGATGGCCGCCTGCTGGGCCGCCTTGGCCTCCTTGGAGAACGCCAGCGGCGGGAACATGACGGGGGCGTACCGGCCGCCGGCCAGCCGCAGGAGCCGCTGCAGGCGGGGGAAGGCCACGAAGAGGTCGGCCAGCATCCCCGGCCGCTGGCTCCCCTGCCCGGGAAACAGAAAGGCGACCTGTCCCGCGTCGACCGCGTCGGCCGCGTCGGGGCCTCCCAAGGCGTCGGACGCGGTGAAGGAATCGTCCCCCGGGGTGCCGGCGCGCAGCCGGTCCACCTTGGCCGCGAGGTCGTCGAGGTCGTCGGCCACCAGGGCGGACGCCACCGGCGAGCCGACCGTCCGCCAGGTGGCGAGGGTGAGGGCCAGGTCACGGAGGGCCCATGGGCGTCCCGACCGGTCGTTGGCCGCCATCAGCCCGACCAGGCGGTCGACGTCGTCCGGACCCCGGAACAGGAACAACTCGGCCGGCCAGTCCTCCAGCCCGTGGGCCGGCTCGGGCGCCCCGCCGTAGCCGGCCAGGACGGCGTGGAAGTTGGTACCGCCGAACCCGAAGGCGCTCACCCCGGCGAAGCGGGCGGCGGGCGGCGCCGGCCACGGACCGGCACCGGCGGCGAAGAAGAACGGGCTGGTGGACGCGTCCCAGTAGGGATTGGGCTCGTGCAGGTGGAGCGTCCCCGGACGGACACCCGTGTGGAGGGCCAGGGCGGCCTTGATCAGCCCGGCCAGCCCGGCGGCGCACTTGGTGTGTCCCACCTGCGACTTCACCGATCCGAGGACCACCGACCCCGGCGCGGCACCGTCCGCCACGAACATCTCGGTCAAGGCCGCCAGCTCGGTGCGGTCACCCACCACGGTGCCCGTGCCGTGGGCCTCGACCAGCCCCACCTGCGAGGGCGAGACACCCGCCATCCGGTAGGCCCGGTCGAGCGCGGCCCGCTGGCCCTCGGGACGGGGGGCGGTCAGCCCCAGCGACTTGCCGTCGCTCGACCCGGCGACCGCCTTGATCACCGCGTAGACCCGGTCACCGTCGCGCTCGGCGTCCTCCAGCCGCTTGAGGACCACGCACGCCACGCCCTCACCGAGGGCGATCCCGTCGGCCTCGCCGTCGAAGGTGGCGCAGCGGCCGGTCGGCGACAGGGCGTGCACCGAGGCGAACATGAGGTAGTCGTGGATGCCGTTGTGGAGGTCGCCGGCGCCGCACAGGACCATGTCGCTGGTGCCCGTCCGCAGCTCCTTGCAGGCGATGTCGAGGGCGGCCAGGGAGGCGGCGCAGGCGGCGTCGACCGTGTAGTTGACCCCGCCCAGGTCGAGGCGGTTGGCGATGCGGCCGGCGATGACGTTGGTCAGCACGCCGGGGAACGAGTCCTCGGTGAGGCGGGGCAGGTGCTCGTCGAGGGCCGCCGGCAGCTCGCCGAAGTACGACGGCAGGGCCGACCGGAGCCCGTAGGCGGCGCCCAGGTCGGTGCCGGCCTCGGCCCCGAAGATCACCGACGTGCGGTCGCGGGGGAAGGGACGGCCACCGCCGTAGCCGGCGTCGGCCAGGGCCTGCGCCGCCACCTCCAGGGCGAGGAGCTGCACCGGCTCGATCCCCACCAGCGACGACGGCGGGATGCCGTAGGCCAGGGCGTCGAAGGGCACCGCCGGGATGAAGCCGCCCCACTTCGACGGGGTCCGGCCTCGGGGGTCCTTGAACGAGTCGCGGTCGTAGTAGATGTCGGGGTCCCACCGGGAGACCGGCACCTCGGTGACCGAGTCGACGCCGGCGACCACGTTGGCCCAGAAACGGCCGACGTCGGGCGCGTCCGGATAGACGCAGGCCATGCCCACGATGGCGATGTCGAGCGGCCGGCTGGCGTCCGCCTCGGGCTCGGAGTCCGGGCCGAGTCCCAGGGCGGAGACCCGGTCGGCCAGGAAGGATGCGGCGCCGCTGGTGACCTGGGCGTGGAGGGCGTCGATGGTGGTGACGTCGGTGCGCAGGGCCGCGACCTGGCCGATCATGAACATCCCGTCCCGCTCCTGGGAGCCCTCGTCGACGGTGGTCAGCCGGCCGCTGCCCCCGTCCCGCCGCAGGCCCTTGGACGCGATACGCAGCCGGCCCAGGTTGAGCTGCTCCAGCTCGGCCCACATCTCCTGTTGTGACGCACCGGCGTCGACGAGGCGCCGCCGGGCGTCGTCGAACGCGTCGACGTACGGCGTCGGGGCGCAGCGGGTGGCGTGGCCGGGGGACGTCTCGAGCAGCACGGTGCCCCGGCACTCGACCGCCTGGCGCTGGAACCCGGGGAGGATGGCGCCGGCCGCCACCGCCTCCTCGGTAAACAGGTAGGCGGTGCCCATGAGCACGCCGACCGCCGCACCGCCGGCGGACAGCGGCGCCGCCGCGGCCGACACCATGGCTGCCGAACGCTCGTCGCCGATGCCTCCGGCGAAGAGGACGTGCAGGTCGGCGAGGGTGCCGGGGTGTTCGCCGGCGAAGGCCAGCAGCCGTTCGATCTGGGTGTCCCACAAGGCGAAGCTGGCCCGGGGGCCGACGTGGCCGCCGCACTCGAAGCCCTCGAACACGAAGCGGCGGGCTCCCTCCCGCAGGAAGCGGTCGAGCAGGCCGGGCGAGGGGACGTGCAGGTAGGTGGCGATCCCGGCCGCCTCCAGCGGTGCGGCCTGCGACGGGCGCCCGCCGGCGATCAGGGCGTACGGCGGCCGGACGTCGTGGACCACCGCCAGCTGCGCCTCGCGGACCTCGGGCGGGGTGAAGCCGAGGATCCCCACGCCCCACGGGAGGTCGCCCAGCAGGTCGGCCGTCTCGGTGAGCAGCCGCCGCACGTCGTCGCCGCCCATGAGGGCCAGCGCCAGGAACGGCAGTCCCCCGCCCTCGGCCACCGCCCGGGCGAAGGCGGCCCGGTCGCTCACCCGCGTCATGGGCCCCTGGACGACCGGGTGGCGAAGGCCGGCCCCACCGGCCGCCGCCGTCAGGTGCCCCGCGATCGACTCCCGCACGGCCTGCACCACGCCGCCGGCGGTGACGTAGCGCTCGGCGAGCGGGCGGGCGAGGGCGCCGTCCTGGCCCACCGGGAGCAGGTCCCGGCGCAGGTCGGTGCCGAGGCGCAGGGCCACATCGCCTCCGTCGGGGTGGCCGGTGCCGGCGCCGTCGAGGGTCGAGGTCGAGGTCGAGGTCGGGACGGGTGAAGACCCGGTGTCCGCCCGTCACCACCGTCTCGCTGCCGTCCATGGCTCCGATGGCGGACGCCGTCTCCCGGGGCAGGCCCGCCTCCCGCACCAGGGCCAGCTGGGCGTCGAGGACCACCCCGCACGCCCCACCGGCGACGGCGGCGGCGGCGGTGTGCAGCCCGATGCCACCGGCGGCCCACACCCGCGTCCCCTGCGGCAGATCGGCCAGCAGCGTCTGGAGCAGCACGAACGTGGTCAGCTCCCCCACCCGGCCGCCCGACTCGGCGCCCCGGGCGATGACCCCGTCCGCCCCGCCCACGAGGGCGGCGAGGGCCTCGTCCGTCGAGGTGACCTCGACCAGGACCAGCCGGCCGCCGCCGCCGGCCGCTTCGGCGGTGGTCCAGGGCGAGCCGGCGGCGAGGACGACCGTGTCGACCTCTACCGGCAGAGCGGACGGCACGACCGGGCATCCCGGACCGGCCCGCACCCCGAACGAGGCGGGCACCCACCGGGCGGCGTCGGCCAGGGCCTCCACCGCCCGGATCCGGTCACGCCCGAGGTCGAGCACCCCGAGCCCGCCGGCCCGCTCGACGGCGGCCACCAAGGCCGCGTTGGGGGTGGCGAACGGCGAGACACCTATGACGAGGCTGCGTCCCAAAGGTTCGAACACCATCGATCCTCTTCTGTGGGGGCGGTCTGGGGGACGGTCACCCGACTGCGTCGGGAGGCGCGTGGACTGTTCCTGGCGTCAGGCCCGAATGCGTGGGGTATCGGCACATAGGCCGATCGGCTTAAGGGAGAAGTCGTCGAACAGCCCCCGTCGGCCCGACTGGCGGCCTCACCGGGCGGGTCGGTGCGCGGCTATCCGGTGCCCGAGGTCCGGGCGGAACCCGCACTCCAACCCTTGTCCGGTGAACCGGAACCGCCGCCGCCAGGCAGTTGGCTGGTGGCATCGGACGCGTGAACTCCCCACGGCCGGCCCCGTGTCCCCCTACGGTCGACCGGCCGCGACGCGGCCCACACGCGCCTGGCGGGGAATCAGGCCAGGTGGCGGCCGAACAGGGCGAGGACGGCCTGGTAGGCGGCCGCGGCCTGGGTGGCGTCGTAACGGGCCGGGTTGGTGTCGTTGAAGAAGGCGTGGTTGGCGCCTGGGAACGTACGCAGCTCGTGGGTGAGGCCCGCCTTCTCCAGCGCCGCCTTGGCCGTGGCGAGGGTGCCGTTGACCCGGGTGTCGAGCTCGGCGTACACGCCCAGGACCGCCGCCTTGGCACCGGAGAAGTCGACGGCGGGGTCGACCGTCCCGTAGAAGGGGGCGGCGGCCGCGAGCCGTGGCTCCCCGCTGCCCAGCACCGACCAGGCGGTGGTGCCGCCGAAGCAGAACCCGATCATCCCCAGCTTGGCCCCCGGCTGGCGCTTGGCCAGCTCGTCGAGCGTGGCCTTGACGTCGGCCACCAGCCTCTCGGGCGGGGCCGCGCTGAGGGCGGCCCCGGCGTCGGCCTCCCCCACCTTGGCGCTGCCACCCTCCTCCGAGAGCAGGTCGACGGCGATGGCCGAGTAGCCGTCCCGGGCCAGCCGGGCCGCGACCGACCGGATGTGATCGTTGAGCCCGCGGTTCTCGTGGATCACGACGACCGCTCCCTTGGCCGTGGGGGCGGGGGCCCACGCGCCGGAGAGCGGAGTGGCCCGGCCGCTCGGGTAGGTGATCGCCTCGGTCCCGCTGGCGGCAGCTGCCCCCGTGGTCGGGGTGGAGGGCGATGTCGACGGCGTGGTGGAGGCCTCCGTCACCCCGTCGTCGTCATCACCCCCGCAGGCGGCCAGCAGGGCCGCCGCCCCGACCACGCTGAACCCCATCATCCCCAGGCGGCGCAGCGCCTCCCGCCTGGTCATCATGCCGAGGGCGTGCTCCTCCGCGACCTCCTCGGCCAGGTACCGCTGATGGTTTTCCATCCCCGCAGGCTATGACGCCGGGGTCCACCGAGGGGGGTCGCGGTCGGCCGACCACGGAGTGTGGGATCAGGCCGGCGCGGGGAACGCTTCCTTCATGACGAACGATAACTTCCTGTGGTTCATCCTCATGGCGTTGATCGTCGGCCTCATCGTCGGGGCCATCGCCCGCCTCCTGGTACCCGGTCCCACCCCGATGGGGCTGCTGGGGACGGCCGGAGCCGGCATCGCCGGCGCCTTCGGCGCAGCGCTGGTGGGCCGGCTCATCTGGGGCCCCGCCTACGCTCCCGGCTGGATCGCCTCCATCCTGGGCGCGATGGCCGTGGTCGCCCTGGTGAGCTGGCGCCGCAATCGTTACTACTACGACTACTGACCGCCTGCGCCGCTGACCTACCAAAGGTGGGCCAGCGGCCAGTTCTGGTCCTTCGGAGGTCCGTGGAGGAGGCGGTCAGCAGCGGTCGACAAGGGTCGGAGCGGGTTTCGGCGGCTCGTGTACCGATTGCGATAGGCGGCTCGATACCCTCACCTCCTCGACGGCGCCGTGGTCGTAACGACCCCGTTCGGGCGGGGAACTGCCGCTGGCGGGGGTGGGGTGCCGTAACCTGGCGGCGTGGCACGACGAGCCGACGAGCTGCCGAACGACCCCGTCCTGGTGCTGATCGACGACGATGAGCCGACGACGACCTTCGACCACTGGCTCGACAGCCTCACCCTCGGCGCGCCGAGCGACGTCGATGTGGGCGCAGCGGAGATCCTCAGCGAGATTCGCGAACTCGGCGAGCGTTGAGCGCGATCGTTCTCGACGCTTCGGCGGGCGTCGAGATGGCGTTTCGAACGCCAGTCGGGCGGCGACTCCAGGCGAAGATCCCCCGCTGGCTCCACGGCCTGGATCCCTGAGCACTACTTCGTCGAAGTGACCGGGGTGCTACGTCGGGCCGAGATGAACGGGCGACACACGGAGGCCCAAGTTCGGGTCGCGCTCGACCGGCTCCTCGATGCACCGGTCCGTCGTGTGGCGGTCCGGCGCCTGATCTCGGAAGCGTGGCTGCTGCGGCACAACATGACCATCGCCGATTCGCTCTACGTCGTGTTGGCACGACATCTGGGAGCAGATCTCGTGACGACGGACTTGAAGCTCGCGAACAGCCCCACCCTTCGAATCGCGACGATCACACCCTGACCCCTACTCGGGTTGGCGAATTATGAGGGCGGACGTCCCGCCGTAGTCGATGCTGGCCGTCGCCCGGGTGACCTCGTCGAGTGACGTCTTGCCCGATCCCCGGTCGGTTTCCATGAGGACGAGCGCCTCGTCATCGAGTCCGGTCGATTTCAGCAGCTGCTTCAGTTGTCCGACGTTCATGCCCGGAACCTAGCCCCTGCCGACCGGAGCCGGACCAGGGGCCGGCCTCAAGTCGGGCAGAACCAGTCGTCCGGAACTTGCTCCTCCGCCGGTGAACCGGGCGCCGGGAAGGGCGACCGGAAGGTGAACGCGCCGGCCGACGGGCCGTCCCGGCGCAGCATCTCGAGCCGCTCCGTGGCGTCGGACACTGTAGGCACCGTTCCCGCCGGAACCCACCACAGCACCAGGAAGGATTCCAGCCGCTCGAACCATTGGCGCCGGCCGCGCATCACGTCCCGATGGGCGCTGCCGTAGGTGAAAGCGGCGAGGGATTCGATCGACTCCCAGACGCTCATGTTGAGGATCATCATGTCGTCGTCGAAGGCCCGGATGGCCGTCGCGTCGCCGTCCTCGGTCTGCAGGCGCCAGACGAAACCGGGCGCCCGGTCGGCCAGGGCGTTGATCGGCTCCAGGGCGCCGACGAACCCGGCGAGCTGCGGGGAGTCGAGCGGGGCCGTGAGCCGACCGATGTTGCACTGCGCGAGATGGTGGGCCGCCATCGGCGCCGATGGTAGGCGGCCCGATCGTGGGCGGTCGCTCAGCCGGCGGGGGGCCGGTCCCAGTGGCGGTGCCAGCCCATGGCCTCGACCAGGCGGCCGGCGAAGGCCGGATCGGCCGCGCCGCCCACCACCACACCGGGTCCCTCGGCGATCCCGGACGCCTCCAGGACGGAGCGGCCCTCGGCCCACGCCGCGATCACCTTGTGGTGGCGGTAGGCCTCGCCCAGGTTCACCCCGGTCCACGGGTCGGCGGCCACGGCGGCGGCCGAGTCCCCGCCCGCCACCACCAGGGCGTCGTACTCCACCGACTGGGTGGTGAGCCGGCTGCGGTCGACCGGCACCGGCCCGCCGGCCCCGGCGACGGCGCCGCCCCTCGGGCCGATGACGTAGAGGTTGGCGCCCGCCGCGTCGAGGGCCTGGCGCAGGGCGTCGACGCCGGCGTCGTCGACCCCGGCGTCGACCAGCACCCCGACCGTCCGTCCCGCGATGGGACCCGGTGCCGCGGGCACCTGTGACAGCGCCGGCGACGAGCCCGCGTCGTCGGCCGGAGTGCCGGTGGGGGCGTCCAGGCCGAGGTTGTCCGCCACCCGCCCGCACAGCTCGGCGGCCACGTTGGCCAGGTTGCCGAGCATCCTCACCCGGATCTCGGGGTGTACGAGCTTGCCCAGCTCGAAGGAGAAGGCGTCCACGATGTGGTCGCGCTCGGGGGGCGTCATGCTGTTCCAGAACATCGTGGCCTGGGTGTAGTGGTCGTCGAAGGACTGCGGCCGCTGGCGGACGACGGTGCCGCTCACCGGTCGGGGCACGTGCACCAGCCCGGCTGCGCCGGCGTGGAACGGGCACCCCCCGCCGAGCGAGTTGGGGAAGTAGGGGGCGACGCCCTCGTGGATGGCCCCCTGGCCGAAGCCGTCGCGCTGGTTGGAGTTGACCACCGACCGGGGCCGGTTGATGGGGAGCTGGTCGAAGTTGGGACCGCCGAGGCGGGTGAGCTGGGTGTCGAGGTAGGAGAAGTTGCGAGCCTGCAGCAGGGGGTCGTCGGTGAAATCGATGCCCCGGGGCACGTGGGCCGTGCAGAAGGCCACCTGCTCCGTCTCGGCGAAGTAGTTGGTGGGGTTTTGGTCGAGGGTGAGGCGGCCGATGATGCGCACCGGCGCCAGCTCCTCGGGGACGAGCTTGGTGGGGTCGAGCAGGTCGATGCCCTCGAAGGTCTGGTCGTCGTCGTCGGGGAAGAGCTGGACGCCGAAGTCCCACTGCGCCCCGGCGCCGCCCTCGAGGGCGTCCCACAGGTCACGGCGGTGGAAGTCGGGGTCGATGCCGCCCAGCTTCTGCGACTCCTCCCACACGAGGGAGTGGATGCCGGCCACCGGCTTCCAGTGGAACTTCACGAGCGTGGTGGCCCCGTCGTCGTTGACCAGGCGGAAGGTGTGGACGCCGAAGCCCTCCATCGTCCGGTACGACCGGGGGATGGCCCGGTCGGACATGACCCACATGAGCATGTGGGTCGACTCCGGCTGGAGAGAGACGAAGTCCCAGAACGTGTCGTGGGCGCTGGCGGCCTGCGGGATCTCCCGGTCGGGCTCGGGCTTGACGGCGTGGATGATGTCGGGGAACTTGATCCCGTCCTGGATGAAGAAGACGGGGATGTTGTTGCCCACCAGGTCCCAGATGCCATCGGCCGTGTAGAACTTGGTGGCGAATCCCCGCACGTCACGGGCGGTGTCGGCCGACCCCCGGGACCCGGCGACGGTGGAGAACCGCACGAACACCGGCGTCTCCGTATTGGTGTCGGTGAGCACCCGGGCCGAGGTGAACTCGGCGAGCGACGCGGTGAGCTGGAACCGACCGTGGGCCCCGGCGCCCCGGGCGTGCACGACCCGCTCGGGGATGCGCTCGTGGTCGAAGTGCATGATCTTCTCCCGCAGGTGGTGATCCTGCAGGAGGGCCGGGCCGCGTGGGCCGACCCGGAGGCTGTTGTCGGTGTTGTCGACGGGCGTTCCCGTGGCCGTGGTCAGGACGTCGCCCTGCTGGGCCCACGTCGGTGCGACCGCCTCGTTGCGGGCGGGGGTCCCGGCGGGCGTGGCCACCACCGGCTGGGCCCTCTCCTTCTCGGGCGCCACACGGGCCGCAACCGGCGGCGCCGCCTTCTTGGCCGCCTTCTTGGCCCCCGTCACCTTCTTGGCCGGCGCCTTCTGGGCCGCCGCCTTCTTGGCCGTCACCTTCTTGGCCGGCGTCTTCTGGGCCGGCGCCTTCTGGGCCGGCGCCTTCTGGGCCGGCGTCTCGGCGCTCTTGGTCGCCTTCTTCGTGGCCTTGGACACCTTGCCCGCGGCCTTCTTGGTCGCCATCGATCTCATCCCCTCGTTTGCCCGCGAACCGGACCGGGCGGGCTCCTACCCCCGCCGGACCGTCGGCAACCCGGGCGGCCGCGCCGGGCTGAGCGGGTGTCGGTCAGGTGCCCTCGCACCGCACTTCAGGCCCTGAGCCTCCATGCCGACGTAGGGCCGGGTCATTTCGCGAACCCCCTCGCCGGCGGCTCCAGCGCGTCGTTCCGCTCTGCTTCTTCGACGTGATGTGCCAGGCCCGGCATGTCGCGCAAGGATGGATCCCCCTCGGCAACCAGGCTCCGCGGGCACGGTTACGCCGTTCGATCGCCCGCATGGCGGCTCGTGCGCCTTCAGGAGTGGGGAAAGGCATTTTTGCGCAGGTCTTCACGAGACGTCCTCGTGTCAGGACGTCGCTGCGGCTCATACCGCCCGAGCGTCTGAGTGCCGGCTTGATGAGCCAGCACCCGATGCGCGCCACGAGGGGCGTCGCTAGTGGAGCGTAGCGGGACGGCAAGCAGCCCCGTCAGCCGGGGGCGATGGTTTGGTCGTCCTCCTGCTCGGACTGGTCGTCGCCGCTCTCCACGAACGTGTGCTCGGCGTCGTCCACGGCCTCCTCGTCGGACTGGGTCCCGCCGCCCGGATCGTCCTCCTGCTCGGCGTCGTCGCTCTTCACAAACGTGTGCTCGGAGTCGCCCAGGGCCTCCTCGGCGGCGGCCCGGGCGCCCCGGATGTGTTCGTCCAGCTCCTCCAGCAGGCGGGGGTCGGGGCCTGGTGTCGTCTCGCTCTCGCTCATGGCCGGTCCCCTACCCAGGAGGCAGGCCCTCATCCCCGGGACTGTCGCCACGGTGCCGGCCACGCCCGTGAACCGCCCTGGTGGCCAGCAGTCCCACCACGCCGACGAGGATCAGCAGGCCCGGCCACACCCACCCGGCGGCGTCGCCCGAGCTCTGGTCGAGCAGGCCGAGCAGGGCGACGCCGGCGAAGAACACTCCCGCCATCAGCGAGAGCACGTCGAGGTCATGCCGCGGCACGTCGCACCTCCAACTGTCCGAGGCCGACGTGCAGGTCGAGCACGAGCTTGCCGGCGCCCTCACGGCCCGCGCCCACCACCCGCTCGTCGACACCGACACCGGACCAGTCCCTGCCGAGCACGACCATGTCGCCGGCGCCCACCTCGGCGTCGACCTCCACCGCCACGCCGGCGGGCACGGTGACCACGATGTTGCCGGTGGCGATGCTCGCCACCACCGGGATCGTCCGGCCGGCGAGGTCGAGGCGGCGCAGGTCGAGCCGGAGCTCACCCGCCACCAGCCGGTACGGCGTCCGGACGTCGGCCACCGTGGCGGGGACGTACAACCGCTCCCCGGCCCCGCCCTCGAACGGGACGTCGATCAGGGAGGCGACGAACAGGAGGCCGCTGAGCAGGATGGCCACCGGGATCAGTCCCCGGGCCCGGCCCCGCCACGCCCCGACCACCATGGCGCCCGCCACCAGGAACAGGCCCAGGGCCAGGCTGACCACCAGGTCGGCCCCGACCAGGACGGTCACGCCGGCGAGGATGGCGAGCAGGCAGAGGGTGACCGCGGTCAGGGCCGATCGGGGCTTGGGAGGACGGGGCGCCTTCGGCGGCCGCGGTGCCCGGGACGCGTAGACCGGCGGCGACGGGACGGTCGTCTCCGACCATGCCGACGACCCCGCCGGCGGCGGGGTCGTCAGTTCGGATGTGCTGGTCTCGGCGTCCGACGGGTTCGGATCGGTGGCCGGGGGGCCTTCGACGTCCGCCGCCCCGGCGGGGGGCGGCCACACCGGCGGGGACGGCGGTCCTTCCGGGGCCGGCGGGGCCGGCGCCGGTGGGGCAGGCGCCGGGCCGGTCGCCGTCCACCCGCCGGGCGGCGGCGGTGGCGTTGGCGGCGTGTGGCCGGCCCGGCGCGACCAGAGGACGGCCGCCCCCAGCCCGACCAGCACCAGGCCGAGCGGGACGTCGTCCCCGTGACCGTCGAAGATCTGGTCGATCAACAGCAGCAGCCCGATCCCCGCCAGCCCGGCGGCGAGGAGCTTGTGGCCCCGTTCGCTCCCCGGCAGCCAGCTGGCCCCGAAGGTCTGGCCGTGGTCGTCGGGCACGAGGGCCCAGCCGACGAGGTAGAGGAGGATGCCCGTCCCCCCGGCCAGCGACATCACCACGAAGGCGATGCGGAAGACGAGAGGGTCGACGCCGAACTGGCGGCCCAGGCCCCCGCAGAGGCCGGAGATCACCGTGTCGTCGCTGGCCCGGGTGAGTCCCCCCAGAGGGGGACGGGTACCGGGGGGAGGGGGTCCCCCGGGTGGTCGAGTGTCGTGCTCCGTGTCCATGGAGGCCAGCATGCGCCGGTCCGCCGACGGTCACCATCCGGGACGTCCCTGACCCGACCCGGAGGCGCTACCGACCCGCCCTCGGGAGGATGCCCGTGGCCGGGCCCGATGGGGTCATGGGATCATCGGAGCAGGTGACAGAGCAGCTGGCGAGCAGCGACGCCCAATCGTCCGGGCCCCCGGGACCGGCCCGCCCGAAGGTGACCCGCCCCCACGAGGGACGGGTCCTCGGCGGCGTCTGCGCCGGTTTGGCCCGGGCCTTCGGCCTCGACCCTGTCGTGCTGCGCATCCTCGCCGTGGCGCTGACCTTCGCCGGCGGCAGCGGACTCCTCCTGTACGTGATCGCCTGGCTGCTGCTCCCCCAGGAGGGCGCCGACCAGTCGCTGGCCGCGGCGGCGGTGAAGGACCGTCGCTACGAGCCGGCCGAGCTGCTCGCGGTGGGCGCGGTGGTGCTGGGTGTCCTGCTGCTGGTGCGGGAGACTGGCGTCTGGCTGGGCGACGCCGTGGTGTGGCCAGTCCTGTTGTCGGGGGTCGGCCTGGCCGTCATCTGGCGACAGGCGAGCGGCGACGACCGGGCCTCCCTCTTACGGGTCGTCGATCGGCTCCCGGCGGTCGACATCCGGTCCCGGCGGGCGGCCCTGGCCCGGGTCGTCATCGGCGTGGGCCTGGTGGTCACCGGGGTGGGCGCCTTCCTCGCCGCCAGCGACGCCTTCTCCGCCGTGCGCCAGGGGCTGTTCGCGACCGCCGTCATCGTGGCCGGGCTGGCCGTCGTCACCGGGCCGTGGTGGCTGCGCATGGGTCGCGACCTGGCCCGGGAGCGGCGGGAGCGCATCCGGTCGGAGGAGCGGGCCGAGGTGGCGGCCCACCTCCACGACTCCGTCCTGCAGACGCTGGCACTCATCCAGCGCAACGCCGACGACCCGCGGATGGTCGTCACCATGGCCCGCCGGCAGGAGCGCGAGCTACGCAGCTGGCTGTACCAGGGCAAGGAGCCGGCCGGTCCGGTGGTGGCCGGCGAACCCGTCCCCGGCCTGGCGGCCGCGGTCACCCGGGCGGCGGAGGAGGTCGAGGTCGACCACGGGGTGAGCATCGACGTGGTGGCGGTGGGCGACGCGCCCCTCGACGACCGGCGCGAGGCGGTGGTGGCCGCCGCCCGGGAGGCCATGGTGAACGCGGCCAAGTGGTCGGGGGCGACGTCGGTGTCGGTGTACGTGGAGGTCGCCGAGGGGGACGTGAAGGTCTTCGTGCGGGACTGGGGCAGCGGGTTCGACCCCGCCGCCGTCGCCGACGACCGCCACGGCCTGCGGGAGTCGATCACGGGACGGATGGCCCGCCACGGCGGCCACGCCGAAGTGCGCACCGGCGACGGCGAGGGCACCGAGATCCAACTCCGCATGCCCCGGGACGGCCGGTGACCACGGGCGCCCGGCCGGGCGACGGACCGGGCGACGGACCGGGCGACGGACCGGGCGACGGACCGGGTCCGGGGGCCGATCCGGGCGGCGGACCGGGCGACGGACCGGGTCCGGGGGCCGATCCGGGTGTCGGACCGGGCGACGGACCGGGTCCGGGGGCCGATCCGGGCGTCGGACCGGGCGGCGGACCGGGTCCGGGGGCCGATCCGGGTGACAGGCCCGGCGGCAGACCGGGCACGGGGGCCGATCCGGGCGACGGGCCGGGCGGCGGACCGGGCACGGAGGCCGGCCAGACCGGGCGGCCGCGGGTCTTCCTCGTCGACGACCACCACCTGTTCCGCTCCGGGGTCCGGGCCGAGCTGGGGGACACGGTCGAGGTCGTCGGCGAGGCGTCCGAGGTCGACGCGGCGGTGGAGATGATCCTCGAGCGCCGGCCCGACGTCGTGCTCCTCGACGTCCACCTCCCCGGCGGCGGAGGGCGGGCCGTCGTCCTACGGGTGGCGCCGTCGGCACCCGACGTGCGATTTCTCGCACTTTCGGTGTCGGACGCGGCGGACGACGTCATCAGCGTGATCCGGGCCGGCGCCCGCGGCTACGTCACCAAGACCATCTCCGGACCCGAGCTGTCGGCCGCCATCCGCCGGGTGGCCGAGGGCGACGCCGTCTTCTCCCCCCGCCTGGCAGGCTTCGTGCTCGACGCCTTCGGGACCGCCGCGGGCCTCCCGGACGGCGGCGATCCCGAGATCGACCAGCTCACCGCCCGCGAGCAGGAGGTCTTGCGGCTCATCGCCCGGGGCTACGCCTACAAGGCCGCCGCCCGGGAGCTCAACATCGGCACCCGGACGGTGGAGACCCACGTGTCGTCGGTGCTGCGCAAGCTCCAGCTCTCCAACCGCCACCAGCTCACCCGCTGGGCCACCGAGCGCCGCCTCATCTAGCCCGCCCCCGACGACCAATCCGCGCGCCCACCCCCTCACCGGGGTAATTGCGCGGATCGGTCGGATCGTCGGGACCGCCCCCTCGACCAATCCGCGCGCCCACCCCCCCACAGGGGTAATTGCGCGGATCAGTCGGATCGTCGGGACCGCCTCCTCGACCAATCCGCGCGCCCGCCCCCTCACCGGGGTAATCGCGCGGATCGGTCGGATCGTCGGGACCGCCCCCTCGACCAATCCGCGCGCTCACCCCCTCACCGCGGTAATTGCGCGGATCAGTCGGGTCGTCGGGACCGCCCCCTCGACCAATCCGCTCGCCCGCCCCCTCACGAGTGCAATTGCAGATCGGTCGGATCGTCGGGACCGCCCCCTCGACCAATCCGCGTGCTCACCCCCTCACCGGGGTAATTGCGCGGATCGGTCGGATCGTCGGGACCGCCCCCTCGACCAATCCGCGTGCTCACCCCCTCACCGGGGTAATTGCGCGGATCGGTCGGATCGTCGGGACCGCCCCCTCGACCAATCCGCGCGCCCGCCCCCTCACCGGGGTAATTGCGCGGATCAGTCGGATCGAGGGTCCTCAGGCGGTCATGGAGGTGGCGCCGGGGTCCTCGGCGAGGATGGGGCGCACCTTGGGGGGGCGACCCCGCGGCCGCTTCACCGCGAGCACCTTGCCCTTGAGGAACAGCCGGCCGCCCCACACGCCGTACGGCTCCCGGCGGGCGAGGGCGGTCTCGAAGCACAGCTCCCGGACGGGACACTCGCCGCAGATCGCCTTGGCCCGGGCGATGTCGTCGAGCTGCTCCGAGTAGAACAGCGCGACGAGGTCGCCGGTGCCGCTCTTGCACCGGGCCTGGGCCCACAGCTCCTCGTCCTCTACCTGCAACTCGGCGAACATGACGCCGCTCCTCTCCGCTCATTCCTTCTTGGTGAAAATCTTCCTCCTGGAAAAACCAAGAGCCGCCGGCTGTTGCCGGCGGCTCGAGGGGCCCTGCGTGGAGGTGTCGGGTTGTTATCCCGGTGGACCTCCGAAGCCCCTCGGCCGCACGATGTGACCGTTGGCAATCGGCCACGTGACCTTCGCGCCCATGGCGTCGAACGAACGGAGTGCCGCGGCACGAAGGCCGCAGTCGGTCCGCTCGACGAACAGGGTGGGGGTCAACAGCACGGCAACATCGTTCACAGGTTCGGCCGCCCGCGTCAACCGAATTTCCGGATTTCCTGCGACAATCGGTCCATGCCCATGCGGACCGACTGCAAGAACTACGAGAGCCGCTCGTACCCGGGAGGCGAGACCGTCCGGAAATGCAACCTCGACCTGGCCCCCGAGGCGCCGTGGCGCTGCCCCGCCAACTGCCCCGAGTTCGCCCCCCGGCTGGCCGACGTCAACTGGGCCCACGGCGATCTCCTCGTCCCGCCCACGCCCCCCGAGCCTCCCCGGCTCGACGAGCACGCCATCCGCCTCCTCGACGAGGCGGAGGACATCGTCAACGCGGCCGGGCCCGCCATCATGTCGGAGCTGCGGGCCAAGGGCCCCCGCGACCAGCGCGTGCCCTGGTGGCGGCGGTTCGGCCGCACCCGCTAGCGGCTGCGCCCGTCGGCCGTCGGCAATCCGAAGAAGAGCCAGAGGGCGGTGGCCATGATCCAGGCGTGGGCGACGGTCAGCCCGATCCGCTGCCAGAGCCCCGACCCCGACGACACGAGCACGCTGGCCAGCAGCGCCGCGGCCGACCCGACGCCCACCACGACCGACGCTCCGGCCGCCCGTCGTCGTCCCTGACGGGCCAGCGACCGGGCACCGACCAGCGGCGTCGAGACCAGCGTCGCGTACGCGACGGCCGCCGAGAGCCCGTGGAGCACGTCCGTCGAACCCAGCGGGAGGGCGGCGGCAGCCAGCGTGGCGACCCCGTTCGAAACCGCCGCCACACCCACCCCCCCGGGGAGGGCGACACCGATCCTGGTGCCGTACGCCGCCACCCCCAAGCTGATGGCGACGAAACCGCAGGTCATCGCCGGCCGCGTCGACATCCCGACAGCAGCCAGCTCGCTGATCGCATCGTCGACCGGTGAGTACCCGGGACGACCCGTCCCGAGGACGGCCCAGGTGGCGATGAACCCGGCCGGCCCGGCGACGCCGGCCAGCGCCCGCCACCGGCCGGCGGCCTGCGGAAGGGGTCGCAGCGTCAGGAAGGGGCCGAGGGCGGGGGCCCGGACATGCGCAGGAGCAGCTCGTGCAGGGTGCGGCACTGGTCGCCGCTGAGGTTGGCGACGCACGGCATGCCCTCGAGAACCCGTTCGTTGTGGGCCCGCCACAGCGCCTGCCCGTCGGCGGTGAGGACCAGCCGGCGGACCCGGCGGTCGTCGGGATCGGGTTGGCGCTCCACCAAGCCTCGGGACTCGAGCCGGTCGACGATGCCGGTGACGTTCGACGCGTCGCAGAACAGCCGATCGGCCAGCTCCCCCATCGACAGCGGCCGGCGCAGCTCGTGAAAGGCCTTGGCCTGCTGGGGCGAGAAGTCGAACTCGGCCGAGCGGTGGAAGAAGTGCTGGCCGATGCGGCCCATCACCGCCACGAAGGCGTTGACGAGGTCTTCGACCGAGGGGTCGCCAGACGGGTCGCCAGATGGGTTGCGGGACGGGTTGCCAGGGGGCGGATGGGTGCCCGCGTCCGCCGGCGCAGCAGCCGCCGACGACCGTTCTGTGAACACCATGGAAGGAACGATAGTCCATGAAATAAATGGTTGACAAGTACCACTGTCCGGGATTAACACTGTTCCTACAGCACACGATCGGCGGACCACCAGAGCTGTTGCCGGCAAAACCCATCCTGCGCCGCCTGCCGCGCCGCGCCCGTCAACCGACCGTCAACCGACCGAACCCGGAGGCTTGCCGTGATCCGAATCGCCGATTTTTGCTACCGGAGGCGACGCTACGTCCTGCTGGCCTGGGTGCTGGTGTTCGTCGGCGTCATGGTCGCCGGCAGCTCGCTCCCGGCGAAGCACGAGGCCAACTACCAGACGCCGGGGGCCGAGTCGGCGGACGCCTATGCCCTGCTCGAGGAGCGATTCCCGGCCCGGGGCGGCGACTCGATCAAGCTCGTGTTCGCCGGCGCCATTGACGACTCGTCGGTGCGCTCGCAGGTCGACGCCGTGATCGCGACGGTGGTCGGACGGCCCCACGTGACCGGTGTCGGCAGCCCGTACGCCCCCGAGGGAGCGACGCAGATCTCCTCCGACCGACGCGTCGCCTACGCCGACGTCTACTTCGACCAGACGTTCGACAAGCTCATCAACAGCGACCCGCACTTCCAGAGGAACTTCCTCGAGGCGGTCGAGCCGGGGCCCAGGCCGGGCCTCGACGTACAGGTGAGCACCTTCGTGGCCGAGGTGGCGCTGGGGTCCGAGTTCATCGGGTTGATCTTCGCCGCCTTCGTCCTGCTCCTGGCCTTCGGTTCGGCGCTGGCCATGGGCCTGCCCATCCTCACCGCTCTCTTCGGCCTCGGGATCGGCGCCACGCTCGGCGGGATCGGCTCCCGGTTCGTCGAGACCCCGGAATGGGCGGCCACCGTCGCCACCATGATCGGCCTCGGCGTCGGCATCGACTACGCCCTGTTCATCATCACCCGCTACCGGCAGGGCCTCGCCGCCGGGATGTCGCCCCGCGAGGCGAACCTCACCGCCATGGGGACGGCCGGACGGGCCGTCCTGTTCGCCGGCGGCACGGTCGTGATCTCGCTGCTGGGCATGCTCACCATGGGTCTCAGCTACCTGGACGGCGTGGCCGCCTCGGCGGTGTTCGCGGTGCTGACGATGCTGGCCGCCTCCCTCACCCTCCTGCCGGCGATCCTCGGCTTCGTCGGCACGAACATCGACCGCCTGCGGGTGCCCTTCACCGGCCGTAGCTCCCACCAGGGCACCCAGGCGTTCTGGTACCGGTGGAGCCGGGTGGTGCAGCGCCGGCCCTGGTTCGCCTTCGCCGGCGGCGCCCTGGTGCTGCTGATCATCACCCTGCCCCTGCTCTCGCTGCGCTTCGGGTTCCCCGACGAGGGCAACAACCCCCGGGAGGAGACCTCCCGGCAGGCCTACGACCAACTGGCGGCCGGGTTCGGGCCCGGGTTCAACGGCCCCCTGCTGCTGGTGGCCGACCTCACGGGCGCGGCCGATCCCGGCGCCGCCCTCACCCGGATCACCGACGCCGCCCGCACCACCGAGGGCGTCGCCTTCGTCGCCCCGCCGGTGCTCAACCCGGCCGGTGACACCGCGATCGTCAACGTGTTCGGCACCGACAAGCCCCAGGACTCGGAGACCTCCCGCCTCGTCCACCGGCTGCGCGATTCGGCGATTCCGGCGGCGATCTCCACGACCGGCGCCGAAGTGTCGGTCGGCGGCTTCACCGCCATCTCGATCGACCAGACCGACTACATCACCAAGCGGCTGCCGATCTTCATCGGGTCCGTCGTCCTCCTGTCGTTCCTCCTGCTGACGACGGTGTTCCGCTCGCCGCTCGTGGCGCTGAAGGCGGGAATCATGAACATGCTGTCGATCGCCGCCGCCTACGGGGTGATGGCGTACGCGGTGCAGGGCTCGTGGTTCGGGGATCTGCTCAACATCCCCGAGACGCCGATCCCGGCCTTCGTGCCGATGATCATGTTCGCCATCCTGTTCGGCCTCTCCATGGACTACGAGGTGTTCCTCCTGAGCCGGATCCGGGAGGAGTACCTGCGCACCGGCGACAACGGCCTGGCCGTGGCCGACGGCCTGGCGGCCACCGCCCGGGTGATCACCGCGGCGGCGGCGATCATGGTGTTCGTCTTCGGGGTGTTCATCTTCGACCCCAACGTCTTCATCAAGCAGATCGGATTGGGGCTGACCACCGCCGTGCTGGTCGACGCCACCATCGTCCGCATGATCCTCGTGCCCGCCACCATGGAGCTGCTCGGGAACGCCAACTGGTGGATGCCGAGGTGGCTCGACAAGCTCCTGCCCGAGGTCCACATCGAGGGCGAAGCCGCCGTCCAGGCCGAGCTGGCGACCCTGCTCGACGCCGAGGAGCTGAAGGTCTGAGGCCCGCCATCTGAGGGACAGGGCCCGCACGGCGACCCACTCCGATGGGTCGCCGTGCCTGCCGTCCACCCGGCGCCTCTAATCTGACGCCGTGGCCATGACGCCGGTGCAGGTGCGCATCCTGGGATGCCTCATGGAGAAGGAGCGCACCACTCCCGACAACTACCCGCTCACCCTCAACGCCCTGATGTCGGCGTGCAACCAGACAACCAACCGGCACCCAGTGAGCAAGCTGGAGGAGGCCACGGTCGGCAACGCGCTGCTGAACCTGCGGGGCCTCAACCTGGTGCGCATCGTCTACAGCCGGTCGAACCGGGCCGACAGGTACCGCCAGGTGCTCGACGAGGTGCTCGGGCTCGACGGGGGCGAGGCGGCGGTCGTGTGCCTGCTGATGCTGCGGGGACCGCAGACGGCGAGCGAGCTGCGGGGCCGCAGCGAGCGCCTGCACCCCTTCGCCGACCAGGAGGAGGTCGACGACGCCCTGCGCCGCCTGGCCCGGCGCGACGAGCCGCTGGTCGCCCGCCTCGAGCGCCAGCCGGGGCAGAAGGAGAACCGGTGGGCGCAGCTCCTCGGCGGCGAGCTGCCCGGGGCCGAGGCGCCGTCCCTCGACGGTGCCGCCCTCCTGCCCACGGCGGCGCCCGCGTCGTCGGTCGCGGTGCCCACGTCCGAGCGGCTGTCGGCTCTGGAGGCGGCGATGGAGGCCATGCGGGACGAGCTCGCCCTGCTCCGGGCCGCCCACGACGAGCTGGTCCGGGAGCTGCATTGACCTTGACCCGGGTCCGAGGGACGCGGGTGCGCCTCGCCGTCGCGGCGGCCGTCGTCTGCCTGGCGGCGGCCGGCCCGGCGCCCGCTTCGGCCGCCGCTTCGGCCGCCGGGGGGTCCCAGTCGGGGTTCGAGCGCATCACCAACTACGACGTCACCATCCTGGTGAAGGCGGACGGCGAGCTGTTCATCACGGAGGTGATCGACTACGACTTCGGCGCCATCGAGCGCCACGGCATCTTCCGGGAGATCCCCGTCCGCCTCCGCTACGACGACCGCTACGACCGCGTCTACCCGATCGACGTACGGTCCGTGACGGGATCGCCGGGCACGCCCGACGACTACGAGATGGAGAACGTCGGTGGCGACCGTCGGCTCAAGATCGGCGACCCGGACAAGACCATCAGCGGCCCCCACCAGTACACGATCATCTACCGGATCCAGGGCGGCCTGAACGGCTTCACCGAGCACGACGAGCTCTACTGGAACGCGATCGGCGACGAGTGGGACGTGCCCGTCGAGCGGGCCACGGTCCAGGTCGTCACCCCCGGCCCCCTCACCGACGTGGCCTGCTTCAGTGGGCCCGTTCGGTCCGTGACACCCTGCCGCCAGGCGGATGCGGGCGACATGGAGGCATCCTTCGCCGCCGGGCCGCTCGAGCCGTACGAGGCGTTCACCGTCGTCGTCGGCTTCCAGAAGGGCTTCGTGCCCGAGCCCGCCCCTGTTCTCGACGAGCGGTGGTCCGCCAGCCGGGCGTTCACCGTCAGCCCGGCCACCGTCGGTGCCGGTGCGGCCCTGCTGGCGGCGGTGATCGCCGGGCTGTGGGCGCTCCTGTGGCGGACGGGTCGCGACCGCCGCTTCGTCGGCTCGCCGGTCGACGTCGCCTTCGGCAGCGAGACCGGCGAGGAGCAGACGGTGAAGCTGTTCGAGCGCGAGCTCACGCCGGTGGAGTTCGTCCCCCCCGACGACCTCCGGCCCGGACAGGTGGGCACCCTGGTCGACGAGACGGCCAACACCCTCGACGTCACCGCCACCATCGTCGACCTGGCCGTGCGGGGCTACCTGCGCATCGACGAGATCCCCAAGGAGGGCCTTTTCGGGAAGAAGGACTGGGAGCTGGTGGCGCTCCCCGGGCCCGGGGGCGACTGGGCCACCGGCCTCCGACCGTACGAATCGCTGCTGCTCGCCGCCATATTCAAAGGCCGGGCCCAGGTGAAGCTGTCCGCGCTCAAGAACACCTTCGCCACCGACCTCGGCAAGGTCCAGGACGCCCTCTACGACGACGCCGTGGCCCAGGGCTGGTTCGCCCGGCGCCCCGACCGCACCCGGATCAAGTGGTACGTGCTGGGCGTGATGGCGGTGGGCTTGTCGCTCGCCATCACCTTCTTGGCGGCTGCCTACACCCGCCTCGGCCTGGTGCCGATTCCCCTGGTGTTCGGCAGCCTGGTCCTGCTGGGTGCGGCCGGGCGCATGCCCCGGCGCACGTCGAAGGGTACGGGCACGCTGCGCCGGGTGCAGGGTTTCCGGCGGTTCATCGAGGAGTCGGAGAAGGAGCGGGCCCGGTTCGCCGAGCGCCAGAACCTGTTCTCGGAGTACCTGCCCTACGCGGTCGTGTTCGGCGCCACCGAGAAATGGGCCCGGGCCTTCGCCGACATCGACGGTCGCCTCCCCGAGACCGCCTGGTACACCGGTCCGAACCACTTCACCGCGCACAGCTTCTCCGACTCGATGGACGGGTTCTCGACCACGACGTCGGGCACGATCGCGTCGACCCCATCGGGATCGGGCGGCAGCGGATTCGGCGGCGGCGGGTCCTCGGGCGGTGGAGGAGGGGGAGGCGGCGGCGGGTCCTGGTAGGGCGAGATGCGTGGTCGCAGAGGGCGTATCATGGGACCGGTTCCAGCTGGGAGGCCCTGGTCGTGCGACGGACGCAGCGAGACGGAGCTTCCCGGATGCAGTCCCCTCGGGCCCCGCTGGGCCACTGCAACGAGGTCGTACCGGGGTTTGCCGGAGTCGGGGATCGGGGCTGATGGCCGGCGTCGGGACGGAGTGGCGGGCGAGCTTCCCGGGCGACCCCGGCGAGCGCAGGCAAGGCCCGGAGGTTCGTATCCTCCACGCTCGAGGTCGCCGGCCGGGAGGAGGTCGGCGAGGTGGCCGAACTGCTGGTGAGCGAGCTGGTGAGCAACGCCATCCTCCACGCCGGTAGCGGCCTGGAGGTGGTCGTGCGGGTCCTGCCCGACCGGTTGGCGGTCGAGGTCCACGACCTGGGCGGCGGCCAGCCGGTCCGCCGGCGGTACTCCTCCCTGTCCGGCACCGGCCGGGGACTGATGCTGGTGGAGGAGCTGGCTCGCGACTGGGGCACCGTGCTGACCGAGTCCGGCAAGTTCGTGTGGTTCGAGCTCGACCTGGCGCTCAAGGTGCCGGTCGCCGGGGATGCCGTCAAGGCCGGGTGAAAGAGTTGCGGCCGTGACGGTCTGGGAGAGACGGACGGTGCGGGCGTGAGCCCCGTGGAACACGAGGCCGGGCCGGGCCACGACCTGGTGAGGATCCGGGTCGTGGGGGTGCCGACGGCCGTGTACCTGCGGGCGTCCGAGCACGGGGACGAGCTCATGCGTGAGTTCGCCTACATCGCCGCCGGGGCTGCGGACCGCGCCGTCGGGAGTGCGGCCGACGGGGCGGATGCCGAGGCCGAGGCCGAGGTGCCCGCCCGCCTCACCGGCCTGGTCGAGGAGCTCCGGGCCCGGTTCTCCGGGTTCACCCTCGGTCCCACGTCCGAGCTGGCCGCAGCCGCCTCCAGGGGCGACGAGACCGTCGACGTGACGTACGTCGTGCCCCCGTCGGTGGGCCCGGGCGCGGCCGAGCTGGGCCGGCTGCTCGACGAGGCCGACGAGTTCTGCCGGGCGGGCGACCTCCTCACCCTGGCCAGCCCGCCGGAAGCGGTCGCCTTCCGGCGCTGGTTCCTCGGCGAGTTCGTCCGCCAGGCCGGCGGCCTGCCCCCCACCCCCTGGGCGGACTGGAAGCCGTAGTCCCGGGGAAGGAGAATCGGGGCATGCCTCCCCACACCCGCGTCCTCGACGCCGCCCCGGTCCGGACCCTCGACGAGTACCTCGGGGGCGGCGGGGGCAAGGCGCTGGAGCTGGCCCGCAAGGCCGAGCCGGAAGGCGTCATCGGGGCCCTCGAGGCGTCCGGGCTGCGGGGCCGGGGCGGGGCCGGGTTCCCCACCGGCACCAAGTGGCGGACGGTGTTCGAGAGCCTCTCCGACGTGCTGCGGGCCACCGTGGTCATCAACGCGGCCGAGGGGGAGCCGGGGACCTTCAAGGATCGGGCCATCCTCCGCGCCAACCCCTACCGGGTGCTGGAGGGCGCGCTGGTGGCCGCCACCGTGATGGGCGCCGACACGGTGATCGTCGCCGTGAAGGCGTCGTTCACCAAGGAGCTGGCCCGGGTGCGGGCTGCCATCGCCGAGATCGAAGCCGCGGGATGGGCCGCCACACCCGACGGCAAGGCCGTCGAACTGGTCGTCGTCGAGGGTCCCGGCCATTACCTCTACGGCGAGGAGACGGCCCTGCTGGAGGTGATCGCCGGCCGCAACCCGTTCCCCCGCATCGCCCCGCCGTTCCGCCACGGCGTCGACGAGCTGGGGCCCGACACCAAGTCGGCGGCCGACGAGACCATGGCCTCGGAGACCGACGACGAGACCGTCGCCGCCCCCACCCTCGTCAACAACGCGGAGACCATGGCCAACGTGCCCGGCATCGTCGTCGAGGGTCCCGACTGGTTCCGTTCGGTGGGCACCGAGAAGTCCCCCGGCACGATCGTGTGCACGGTCACCGGCCGCACCGTCCGCCACGGGGTGGGCGAGTTCGCCATGGGCACGCCCCTGCGGGAGGTGATCGAGACGCTCGGCGGGGGCATCCGATCCGGCGAGCAGGTGGCGGCGGTGCTGTCGGGCGTGGCCAACGCCCTGCTCCCCGGCCACCTCCTCGACACCCCCCTCACCTACGAGGACATGCAGGAGGCCGGTGCCGGCCTGGGGTCGGCCGGGTTCATCGTCTTCGACGGCTCGAACGACCCGGTGGCGGTGGCGGCCGGGGTGTCCCGCTTCCTGGCCGTCGAGTCGTGCGGCCAGTGCACCCCCTGCAAGCAGGATGGGCTCGCCATCGCCGGCCTGCTCGAGCGCCTGGGCCACGACGAAGGCGACGGCACCGACGTCGACGCCCTCCGCAACCGCCTGGCGACGATCACCGACTCGGCCCGCTGCTACCTCGCCACCCAGCACCAGAAGGTGGTGGAGAGCGTCCTGACGCTGTTCCCGGAGGCGGTGCAGGCCCACGTCGACCAGCAGGCGTCGGCGGTGGAGCCGGAGCTTGTCGTCCCCATCCTCGACCTCGAGGGCGACGCCGCCCTCCTCGACGAGTCCCATGCCGGCAAGCAGCCCGACTGGACCCACGACGCCGAGTTCTCCGGCCAGTCCCCCGCCGACAAGGTCGACGCCACCGAACCCACGCTCTGACGACGCAACCTCGTTGACGTAACCTAGCTAGGTTAGCTAGCCTATTGTCATGCGAGTGAACATGCACGATGCGAAGACGAACCTGTCCCGTTTGGTCGCGGCGGTGGAATCTGGCGAGACCGACGAGGTGGAGATCGCACGGGCGGGGCACGTGGTCGCACGTATCGTCCCACCTCGCTCCCCCGCCGAGCGTCGGCCCGGCCTTTGGGCCGGACGCGTCCGCATCCACGCCGAATTCGACGAGCTGCCCGCCGACATCGACGCCGTGTTCCGCGGCGACGAAGGATGAGGATTCTTCTCGACACCCATGTCCTTCTCTGGTGGCTGGCGGATGATCCACAACTGCCACCCGCAGCATCCGCCGTCATCGCGGACCCGGACACGGAGGTGACTGTTTCGGCGGCGACGATCTGGGAGATCGAGATCAAGCGAGCCGCAGGCCGACTCGTTGCGCCCGACGACGTTCTCGGGGCCTTGGTCGCCAACGATTTTCTCACCCTCGCCATGACTGCGGGCCATGCGATCACTGCGGGACGCCTGCCTGCCCACCACACCGATCGCTTCGATCGGATGCTCATCGCCCAGGCACGAACCGAAGGCCTCACGCTCGTGAGCGTCGACAGCCGGTTTCCGGCGTACGACGTCGCTCTCCTTCCGCTGGAGTGACCCCACGGCGCGAGCGGAGCCGTCGCCCGGAGCGAATCGGCGGCGCGTTTGTCCCGAGGCGCCCAGACCTACCTGTTGAGCGAGAGGCGGTCGCGGTACGCCACGGCGGTGGCGCCGACGGCCACGGCCAGGATGGCCAGGCCGATCACCGGGTTCATGCCGGCGGGGTGGAACGGCGACACCAGGTAGTGCTCGAGGTAGCCGCCGGCGTACACCTCGTCACCGGCCAGCCGGCGGAGGCCCTTCTCCCAGTCGGTGAGCGGGCAGTCGAGGCCGGCGGCGTAGACGCCGGCGGTGGCGGCCAGGGTGGCCAGGTGGGCCTTGGTGACCCGGGGGTGGCGACGGGCGACGAACCCCCCGGCCAGCACGAACCCGATCAGGCTGAGGTGGGACAGCGCGACCACGTCGGCGGCGCGCCGGAGCAGCATGGTCGCGAGAGTACCGGCGCCGTGTTTGCCGCACCGGCAGGGCCGTGACTGGACCCCTTGAGGTCAGGGGCCGGACGAGCGAAAATCACGTCCCTCCAGCGCGCACGAGATGCCGGACCCAAGCCCGGACGGCCCCGACGGCCCCTGCGAGCGCACGAATGCAGCGCCAGGGCCCGACGTCCCTGCGGGCGCACGAGATGCAGCGCCAGCGCCCGACGGCACTGCGGCCCTCAGCCGGTGTTGCGGAGGCCGGCGGCGATCCCGTTCACGGTCAGCAGCAGAGCCCGGCGGAGCATGGGCGGGGGGTCGTCCGACGCCCGTAGCCGGCCGAGGAGGCTCACCTGCAGGCGGCACAGCGGGTCGAGGTAGGCCTGGCGGACGTCGAGGGTCCGTTGCAGCTCGGGCTGGCGGTCGAGGACCCGCCGCTCGCCGGTCAACCGCAGCACCTCCTCCACCGTGCGCTCGTGCTCGTCCCGGATGCGGTCGAAGAGGTGGTGCAGGCTGGGTTCGACGAGCGACCGCACGTAGTGGCGGGCCAGGCCCATGTCGGTCTTGGCCAGCGTCATCTCCACGTTCGACACGAACACCCGGAAGAAGTGCCAGTGGGCGTGCATCTCGTCCAGCACGCCGGCGTGGCCGGCGGCCCGGGCCGCAGCCAGTCCGGAGCCCAACCCGTACCACCCGGGGATGATCTGACGCGACTGGTTCCACCCGAACACCCACGGGATGGCCCGCATCGACGCCAGTCCCCCGCCGCCCTCCACCCGGGAGGCGGGCCGGGACCCGATGTTGAGGTCGGCCAGCTCGGTGACCGGCGTGGCCGTGAGGAAGTATTCGCCCAAGCCGGGGGCGTCCACCAGCGACCGGTAGGCGGTGTAGGCGGCCTGCGAGACGTCGTCCATGGCTTCGTCCCACCGGTCGAGCACGTCCATGGGCTGCCTCGACTCCCGGTGGAGCAGCGACCCCTCCAGCACCGCCGCCAGGAGGAGCTCCAGGTTGTGGCGGGCCAGGCCGGGCAGCCCGTAGCGCTCGGAGATGACCTCCCCCTGCTCGGTGAGCTTCATCTGCCCCTCGAGGGTGCCGAAGGGTTGCGCCAGCACGGCCTCGTGCGCCGGTCCCCCACCCCGGCTGACGGTGCCCCCCCGGCCGTGCGACAGCCGCAGCAGCACCCCGTGGCGCTGGACCACGTCGCGCAGCCGGCGCTGGGCCCGCTGGATCTCCCATTGCGACGTGGTGATCCCGGCGTCCTTGTTCGAATCGGAGTACCCCAGCATCACCTCCTGCACGTCACCCCGGAGGCTCACCAGGCGGCGGTAGGACGGATCGCTCAGCAGCTCGTGGAGGATGTCGCCCGCCCGGCGCAGCTCCTCCACCGTCTCAAGCAGGGGGACGAAGCCGATCCGGGCCAGGCCGGTGCGCACGTCGACGAGGCCCGCCTCGCGGGCCAGGACGGCGGCCGCCAGCACGTCGTCGGCCCCGCCCGTCATGGAGATGATGTAGCTCTCGACGATCTCGTCGCCGTAGCGGTCGAGGGCCTCCCGCAGGGCGTAGAAGGTGGCCATGGTGGCCGCCGGCCCGTCGGGCAGGACGGTGGTGGGGGCGATCAACGGGCGGCGGCTGGTGAGCTCCCGGGACAGGACCTTGAAGCGCTCGGGCCGCAGCAGCCGGTCGTAGGCCACCGGCAGGTCCTCGAGCGGGTCGAGGAGGGCGGCCAGCGCCTCGTGGTGCTTGGTGGCGTGCTCGCGGACGTCCATGGTCGCCAGGTGGAGGCCGAACGTGGCCGTGGTCCGCATCATCCGGGCCACGATCCCGGCGGCGGCGGTGCCGCCCCGGTTCGTCCGCAGCGAGGTGGCCATCACCGCCAGCTCGGCCAGCAGCTCGAACCGGTCGCGGTAGTCGAGGCCGTCGACGTGGGGCTGGTAGTCGGCCGCCCTGCGGGCCGTGTTCTCCAGCCGCTGGCGGACGTAGGCGCACTTCAGGCGGTACGGCTCCTCGCCGTAGAGGCGAACCGAGCGGTCGTAGACGTCGGGCAGGACGATGCGGTCCTCGGCCAGGCTCAAGAGCAGGTTCTCGGACACGGGGACGATGCGGGTCGAGATGCTCAGGTCGCGGACGAGGTCGTCGACGGCCGAGACCAGGCCGGCGACGCCCCGCTCATGCTGGATGGCGAGCACGTCGAGCGTGACCTGGGGGGTGACATTGGGATTTCCGTCACGATCGCCACCCACCCACGTGCCGAAGCGCAGGGGACGGGCGCCGGCGCCCAGCTCCACCCCGAGGCGGGTCAGCTCCCGGGTGAGGTCCTCGAGGATGTCGGGGACGACGGCCCGGCTGAGCTCGTGCAGGTGGTACTGGATCGAGCTCGCCTCCTCCGACGGTTCGGGTTTGCCCAGCCGCAGCTCGTCCGTCTGCCACAGGAGGTCGACGACCTCGGCGAACTGGCGCTCGATCCGCTCCTTCTCCGACGGGGCCGCGTCCTGGCGGGCCCGCAGGAGGTCGGCCACCTGCCGCATCTTCGACAGCACCGACCGGCGGGCGGCCTGCGTCGGGTGCGACGTGAACACCGGCCGGAGCTCGAGGCGGCGGACCACGTCGTCGACCAACGTCGAAGGCACGCCCTCGGCCGCGATGCGGTCGACCGCCTCCGCCAGCCGCCCGCCCCGGCCCGACGTGCGCTCGAGGTGGCGGGCCTGGTGCACCTGCTGCACCACGTTGGCCAGGTGGAACCACACCGAGAAGGCCCGTACCAGCAGGATCTCGGTGGGCAGGTCGACGCCGGCCAGCACCGCCGTCAGCCGGGCGTCGGACTTCCCCCCGTCGACCTCGAAGCCGGAACCGCCTTCCGGCCATGGTCCGGGTCCCCGCGTCGCATCCTTGACCTCCTCGACCAGCGCCGACAGGCCCGGTCCCTCCTGGCGCTCCAAGGACTCCTTCAGCATGCGACCGACCCACTCGAGATCGTCCCGCACCGCGGGCGCCTCGGGGTCGGCCTCGGCGACCGCGTACATCACGGTCTCCGCAACCGGACCGGTCACGCCCGCCGGCCGGTCTTGCCCCGGAAGGTCATGCCCAGGAGGGTCATGCCCAGGAGGGTCATGCCCAGGAGGGTCATGCCTCGTCGGCCCACACCTTCATCCGCTGCAGGAAGGGGGCGCCGTAAGTGGTCACCATGGCCACGTCGGCCGCGTCCCGGCCCCGTCCGATCACGACCCGTCCCAGCCGCCGGGTGTTGTTGCGGGGATCGAAGGTCCACCACTTGTCGCCCAGGTACGCCTCGAACCAGGCGCAGAAGTCCATCTCGGGATAGGGCGGCGGTACCGCGATGTCGGGCAGGTAGCCGAACACGTAGCGGGCGGGGATGTTGAGGGCGCGGCAGAACGTCACCCCGAGGTGGGCGAAGTCGCGGCAGACGCCGGCGCCCGCCTCGTAGATCTCGGTGGACGTCGTCGTCGACGTGCTGCTGCCCGCCCGCCACTCGGTGTTGCCGTGCACCCAGTCCGACACCGCCTGGACCCGGGCCCAGCCGGGCGGGATGTGTCCGAAGAGCTTCCAGGCGTCGTCGTAGAGCAGGTCCGACAGGCAGAAGCGGCTGGGGAGGAGAAAGACGAGAGCGTCGGCCGGAAGCTGCTCCACCGGGGCCTGCTCGGCGTAGATGTCGACCGGATCGGGGAGGTCGTCGACCTCGACGATCGCGTCGTAGCTGAGCGTCGTGGTGCCGGCGGGGAGGGTGAGCCGGTCACAGACGTTGCCGTAGGCGTCGCAGTAGAAGTTGCGACCCAGCTGCGGGTCGGTGGACCAGCTCTCGGACAGGATCCGCTCCTCCGGCCGGGCCCTGACCTGCCACACCGACGGCGTCGGCCCGGCCGACACGTACTCGAACTCGCAACCGACCCGCACCTTCATGCCGTGACCTTCATGCTGTGACGCCCCTCATCTCGGCGATTGTCCCCCTCGACTGTGAACGGAAGGTTTCCCGGCCGTCACAGCCTTCCTCCGACTGGTGGCGCCGCCTAGCGTGGGCGGCGCGACCCCTCTCGATCCCTACCCATGAGTCTCGCCCGGCGAGCATCGCCCGAGGGGTCGGATTTCGTCGTGGCCACCCTGAACGTCCGCAACACGGCCGATCGCTGGCCGGAACGGGCGCCGCTGCTGGTGGAGCAACTGGTGGCCCTGGACCCCGACGTGATCGCCCTCCAGGAGGTGCGGCGGTTCCCCGACCAGGCCCGGCGGATCGCCCGGGAGGCGGCCCGTGGAGGACCGACATGGGAGACGCGCAAGGCGTACAAGACGGGGGTCAAGCGGCTCTGGGAGGGCATCGCCGTGCTCAGCCGGCTCCCGGTCACCGGCCACTCCCGGCTCCGCCTGCCCGGGCAGTCCCGGGTGGCCCTGCGGACGACGGTGGAGACGCCCGCCGGCCTGGCGGTCGACGTCTACGCCACCCATCTGGCCGACGGCGACGAGGCCGTGCGTACGGCCCAGGCGCGTCGCCTGTTGGCGTGGATGGACCAGCGCCGGGACATGCCTCAGGTGCTGGTGGGCGACTTCAACTCCCGCCCCGGTTCGGCACCGGTGCGAGCCCTGACCCGGCACCTGCGCTCGGCGTACGCCGTCGCCCATGGGTCGGAACCGCCCCGGACGGTGCACGGTGACGGGGTCCTCGACTACATGTTCGTCAACGAGCGGGTGGCAGTGCTCGACGCCTGGATCGCCTTCGACCGGCCCGCCCCCGCCGACGCGTCGCTCCTGCCCTCCGACCACCTGGGCCTGGCCGCCACCCTCAGCGTGCTCCCTCTCCGGTGACCCCGGCGTCGGCGTCGGCGGCGTCGGCGTCGGCGGCCCCGTCGTCGGCGGCCCCGTTGTCGGCGGCCCCGTTGTCGGCGGCGAGGAGGCGCCGGCGCACCCGGAGGCCGCCGATGACACCGCCGGTGACGATGACCCCGATCGCCAGCCAGGAGCACCCGGGTGGCCTCGGGGTTGGGTGGGCGAAGGTCGGTGGGCCGGGTCAGGTACCTGTCGAGGAAGGCCACCGTCGCCGGCCAGGCGTCCTCCCGGAAGGCGTGGGCGTGGCGGCGGCCGGGCAGCACGACCAGCTCGTGGTCGACGCCCGCGGTGTCGAGGCGGGCGGCCATGTCCCGAGCCTGCTCGACAGGCACCAGCTCGTCGGCGCTGTTGACCAGGAGGAGGGGGGCGTCGGTGGGGTCCACGTTGTCGATCGGCGACGCCTCGCGCCACCGCTCGGGACACGCCGCCGGGGGGCAGGGAAGGAGCAGGGCCGAGAACTGCTCGATGCCGCCGAGCATGTTGCTGAGGTCCATGGGGCCGGACCACGAGGCTCCCACCATCACCCGCCCGCCGCGGTCGGGCGGCCCCTCGCCCTTGGTGGCCAGCATGGCGGCCAGGTGCCCACCGGCGGAGAAGCCCAGGGCGCCCATGCGGCCCGGGTCCAGCCGGTACTCCTCGGCGTTGTCCCGGGCCCAGGTCACTGCCGTCCGCACGTCGTCGATCTCGGCCGGGAAGGCCTCCGGCTCGGCCAGCCGGTAGTTGACGGCGAAGACCACCCACCCCCGTCGGGCCAGGCGGGTGGCCTCCTCCACCACGTGCCGCTTGTCGCCGGACCGCCACCCGCCGCCGTGGATCACGAACACCGACACCCGCTCGGCGTTGGTGTCGTCGGGGACGTAGGCGTCGAGGAGGAGGTCCTGCCCGCCGGCGACGCCGTACCGGACGTCGTGGCGCACCTCGAACGGGACATCCTCGGTGGGCCGTGCGGTCGAGGGGGCGGAGGTCTGCCCGGCGCCCGCGCCGAGGGTGACGAGGGCGGCGACGAGGGCGAGGAGGGTCCGGCGGGACATGGGCTCCAGGATGGGCCAGATCAAGGGCGGAGTAGCGCCAGGTGATCAGGGCTGCCGGAGATCGCCCTACGAACCGGTGACGTTTTCAGGCGCCCTGACGACCGAATTCGTCCCCGGTTGGAACCCGCCGCAGCGCGAGATCGGGGCCTGCCGTCGATCACGGCCGGAGGAGGGCCGCGGTCGACCACTTCACCCGGTGGCGGTCGAAGGCGTCCTCCAGGGCCTGGGCCGGACCGAGCCCCATGGCCCGGCGGACGATGGCCAGCAGCACGCCGGCGTACTCGCGGCCGTGGGCGGCGTAGGTCTCGGGCGTGACGCAGTGGGCCACCTCGTGGAGGATGACCAGCTCCCGCCGGGCCCACCGTGGCATCTGCAGAACGCCGTCGCGGTTGGCGGTCGCCCGCTTGTGCCCGAACCCGGGCCGGACCTCGAACGTCCGGGCCCCCCACCGGTCCGTGAACCACCCGGCCGCGGCCACCCCGTCGACGTAGGCCTGCATGGTGGCGACGGTGGGCAGCGCCCGTCCCGCGTCGACCTCGTTCTCGGCCCGGTAGAGCCGGGCCCGCTGGCTGTCCCTCGGCCGGTCCACCGGCGGACGGTACCCGACCACGCGCGACCGATCGTGCGGCGACTGACCGTCAGTCATCAGTCGGTCGACAGTCGGACGGACGGTCGACCAACGCGACCAACTTCCTGGGCGCCAGGAGGCAGTAGCTGTCGGTGACGAGCTCCGCGACCTCGTCCCAGTCGACGCCGGCGTCCAGCAACATGCCGACGACGTCGGGCGCCCACCGGGGCCGGAAGAACGGTTGAGGGGCACTGCCGAGCGCGTCGAGCTCCGGACCGGCCGAGCGGAACGTCAGGACGCTCACGGGGCCGTTCGTCCCCGCGGCGCGGGCGTAGGCAGGCGGCCATCCCGAATCGAGCCAGAGGACGTGGGCGAAGGTCCGCGTGCGCACCCGCCATCGCGTTCCCACCCACGCCGGCTCCTCGTAGGCCTCGGGCAGCCCGAGGCACACCCTCCGGAGCCCGGCCACGACCTCGAGCGGAACGTCGCCTCGCTCGTCCACCAGCCCGCTCCCGTCGTCGTCCATGCCCGCCGTGGCATATATATGGCACCGTAGTGGCATGGCACGGATCAGGGTGAGCACGACGGTCGACGGGGAGCTGCTGTCACAAGCGCGCAACCTCCGGGCGGGATCGACCGACGCAGCGCTGCTCGACGAGGCGCTGCGGGCCTTTCTTGCTCGTCACCGGGCGGACGAGGTCGACGCCGCCTACCGGGTGTACGACGAGCACCCGCTGGGCGAGCCCGACGAGTGGGGTGACCTCGCGTCCTTCCGGGAAGCCGCAGCCACCTCGTGACGGCGATGCCCATGAGAGGCGAGCTCTGGTGGTGCGAGCTCCCGCAGATCGGACGTCGACCCGTCGTCGTGCTGTCGAGGGACGCCGCCATCCCCCGGTTGCGCCGCGCCCTCGTCGCCCCGTGCACGACCACGATTCGTGGCCTGCCGAGCGAGGTCGTGCTCGAACCGGGCGACGATCCCGTCGACCGGACGACGGCGGTGAACCTCGACTCGGTCGAATGCGTCTCCGTGGGCGTCCTCGTCGAGCGGCTCGGAAGACTCGCGGCGGACCGTATGGACGAGATCTGCACGGCTCTCGAGGTGGCGGTGGACTGCCGGACGTAGTCCACCCGGCCCGGAGGGTCAGCAGGGGGTTTCGAAGCCGAGCGTGGTCGTGACCTGGCAGTGCGCCGCCCGCCATTGTGAGCGGGGGACCCCGACGGCGACGGCGCCCGCGACGAGGGCGCGGCCGAGAGCCCGCCGCCATCCCGAGGGTCGCGCCCTGGCGGGCGGCCCGGGCACTGGCTTCCAACGAAACCAGGCGTCGCAGGTCTTCTCGTCGTTCCTCCGCCAGCCGGTCCATCGCGTAGGGGTGCATGGCATGCATGCTCCGCCGATCCCGCCGATCGGACAAGTGGCAGGAAAGACATCTTGCGCTAGAATCGTGCCAATGCACCGCGTGGTCACCGTCATCGGGCCGAAGGTGGCGATGTTCGAGCTCGCGGTCGCGTGTGAGGTGTTCGGGCTCGACCGCTCGGAGCTGGTCGATCCTTGGTACCGCCACCGGGTGGCGGCGGCGGTTCCGGGACCGCACCACAGCCCCGAGGGCGTCGTGGTCGACACGCCCTACGGCCTGGAGGAGCTGGCCGACGCCGACACCGTGGTCATCCCGGCCAACCCCTTCCCCGGGCCGGCACCCGAGGAGCTGCTCCAAGCGCTGCGCGACGCCCATGACCGCGGGGCCCGGCTCCTGTCGGTCTGCACCGGTGCCTTCGTGCTGGCCGCCGCCGGCATCCTCGACGGCAAGCGGGCCACCACCCATTGGATGCACTCGGAGGAGCTGGCCCGGCAGTACCCCAAGGTGTGCGTCGACCCGAAGGTGCTCTACGTCGACGCCGGCGGGGTCATGACCTCCGCCGGCACCGCGGCCGGGATCGACCTCATGCTCCATGTCGTCCGTCTCGACCACGGGGCGGAGGTGGCCAACGCCGTCGCCCGGCGCATGGTCGTGCCGCCGCACCGCGACGGAGGCCAGGCCCAGTTCGTCGACCTGCCGATCGCCCCCGCCAACGGTCACGAGCCGCTGGCCGGGGTTCTGGGTTGGATGCTGGAGCACCTCGGCGACGACCTCAGCGTCGAGAACCTGGCCCGCCGGGCCGGTACCAGCCCCCGTACGTTCGCCCGCCATTTCCTGGCCGCCACGGGCACCACGCCCCACCAGTGGATCCTGAGCCAGCGGGTCCTGCTCGCGCAGCGCCTGCTGGAGACCACCGACGACCCCATCGAGCGGGTGGCCCAGCGCTGCGGGTTCGGCTCGGCGGCCGGCCTGCGCCAGCACTTCGCCGGGGCGGTGTCGGCGTCGCCCCAGGCCTACCGCCGCACGTTTCGCACCTAGACAGACCTTCGCACCTAGGCAGACCTAGGCCTGGGCGGTCACCATTTCCAGGTCTCGGCCAGTCCCTGGCGGACGGTGGAGGCATAGCCCTCGAGCGCGCCCAGTCGCTCCTCCGGGTTGAGCTTCATCTCCGACGAGCGTGCGAACCACAGCGGCACCCCGTCGATCCGCCGGCCCTTGATGACGGCGAACACCGACTCGATGACGTACTCGTCACCGACGCCGAGGGTCTCCATGCCGGCCAGCAGCTCGCTGAACTGAATCGGGCCTGATGGTCCGCCGACGCTCGGCGGCGGCGACTGGCCTTTCCACGACATGGACAGCCTCTGGCGCATCGAGGTGGTGAGGCCGTCGAGGACCCCGAGCAGCTCCTCCACCGTCAGCGGGAGGCCACCGCTACGCACCGACCAGGCCGGGCTCCCGTCCTCGCCCCGGATCTTGAGGAGGGTGAACACGGACTCGACCTGTATCCCGTCGCCGATGGTCGTGGTGCCGTAGCCGGCCAGCAGCACGCTGAACGAGGTCGGCTCCTCAGCCACCCGACGTGTCCTCCACGACGCCCACGGCTGAGGAAACCTACTCGCTCGCCTGGATGGGCGGGACCACGCTCTTCGAAGGCAGTGCACCTCAGCAAAGCGCGGGTGTCCCGCCTATGGGCAGGGATAGTGGGCCGTGATGCCCGGGGGGAAGTCACTACCGAATCGGTTCTGGCCGAAACAGTTCCCGACCCCCGACCCGTCGTAGACGATGTCGGCCCCGGGAAGGCCACCGTTGCGCTCCAGGTCCGGATGGGCCCCGTTGTTGACGATGTTGTTGCCGACCACCCGGTTGTGGTCGGGGTTCGGTTCCACCCGAGGGTCGACGCCGGCCAGCAGGTTGGCGACGATTGCCAGTCCGACGGTGTTGTTCCCGGTGACGAGGTTGTGCCGCACGACGACCCGGTCGCCGGCCAGGTTGAGGATGCCCGAGCCCGACGGGATCCGGGACTCGGCGGAGGGGCCCAGGGGGATCGGGTTGGGCCGGTTGTTGTCGGCGGCGAGGTTGCCCTCCACCAGGACGTCGTCGGTGCGCGGAACCGGCAGGCCGGGCAGCAGGATCACGGCGATCCCGGCGGTGTTCCCGACGGCGTGGTTGCCCCGCGCCGTGATCCGGGTGGCGTTCTCGATCAGGATGCCGCTGGTGTTGTCGAAGACCCGGTTCCCCACAATGGTGACGTTGTCGGAATCGCCGACGTAGATCCCGGTGTCGTCACTGCCATCGACCGTGTTCCCTTCGATGACGCCGTTCCGGGAGCAGATCGGGAAGATGCCGTAGGCATCGTTGTTCGTATAGGTCCCGCCGGAGATGCGGAACCCGTCCACCCCCCGCAGGACGATCCCGTTCCTGGTCGCGTTGCGGACGGTGAGGCCACGAATCACGAAGTTCCGCACCGCCAGCGGAGGACACACAGGCACGCCGTTGCTGCCCTGCGTAATGCGACCGGTGCCGACGGAGATCGCGTTGGTGGCGCGAGCGGCGTCGACGATCGCACCGGGCGCGCCCTCGATGGTGAGATCGCTCGTGTTCACCAGCACGGTCCCGACATAGGTGCCCGGCGGCACGAAGACAGTGTCCCCGGGACGGGCGGCGTTCACCGCCGCCTGGATGGTGCCGGTCACCACGATCCGCTTGCCGGCGGCCTGGGCCGCCGGGGCGAATGGCGTCGCGCACACCGCCAACGCCATCGCTATCGCCGGAAGGATGCCCCGGAGCCAGGGCCGGGGGTGGGTCACCTGAGTCGCACGTGCCATCGCCGCCTCCTGTTCGTGCGAAAGCGCCAGGTGTCGGAGGGACCACCGGAGCCCTCGCGTGCCGTTCGGTCACATTCTTCCACGGGCGACCCGCGATCCGATGGGCGCAGGCGCGTCCATCCATGGCAACGCCGGTGCGCTGATTCGGGGCTGACCACGGCAAGCCGGGGCCAGCCTGCATGATGGGTTCGAGGCGCCGTAGGAGGGAAGGGTCGGAACATGCCGCTGGGGGACGTCCGCGGCCGGTCGGCCCATGTCCGGGCGAGGAGCCCTCCGGGGCGATGGCCGTCGCCCTCGCCTGGGCGCTGTCGGCTGCGGCCTGCGGGGGCGGCGGGTCCGGCACCACGCCCGCGGTCCAGGGTCGGCCGCCCGAGGAGACCTCGACCGTCCCCGCACCGACCACGACCTCGACCGTTCCGCCGACAAGAGCCGAGGCCAAGGTGGTCGTCTCCCCCGCCGGCGTGGTCGTCCCGGTCGTGAGCCACACCGACACCGGCTGGGTGGTGCGGACACCGTGCGGCGCCGAGGCCACGCTCACCGAGGGCACGCCGGTCGCCCAGGCCACGATCGTCGTCGACCCCGGCCACGGCGGCACCGAACCGGGGGCGATCTCGCCCGCCGGGGTCCGCGAGGCCGACATCAACCTCGAGGTCTCCCGCCACGTCGAGGCCGCCTTGGAGGCGGCGGGCGTGATTGTCCTGCTCACCCGGCCCGGCAACTACGACGTCAACCTCGCCCCCCGGGCCGAGATCGCCCGGGCGTTGGCCCCCCGGGCCTTCGTGTCGATCCACCACAACGCCGAGCCCGACGGTCCGTGGCCCGGTCCGGGGGCGGAGACCTATTACCAGATCGCCTCCCCCGACTCGAAGCGCCTGGCCGGGCTCATCTACGAGGAGGTCGTCCGCGCCTTGACCCCCTACGACATCGCGTGGGTGGCCGACCGCGACGCGGGGGCCAAGTACCGCCAGGGACAGCAGGGCGACTACTACGCCATGCTCCGGCTACCCCGGGACGTGGTCAGCGTGCTGGTGGAGAGCGGATTCGTGTCCAACCCGCCCGAGGCCGCCCTCTTCGACCGTCCCGACGTGCAGAAGGTGGAGGGCGAGGCCGTGGCCCGGGGCATCCTCCGCTACCTCAGCTCTTCCGATCCCGGTTCCGGGTTCACCGAGCCCTATCCCCGGACGGAGCCTCCGAGTGGTCCGGGCGGTACCCCGAGGTGCGTCGAACCGCGCCTTTAGCGCTCAGCCGGGCGACGACGGGTGGATCGTCGTCGTCGCGTCCGACTCCGGCTCCCCCCGGAGCACCCGGATGGCCAACTGACCGTTGGCCAGCGACGCCTCCACCCCGCGGCCGAAGCCCGCGGGCAGGTCGATCTCCCGCTCGTAGCCGCCGTAGTCCCACTCGTGGATCAGGTACTGGCGCGGGGCGGCGCTGCGCAGGTGGGCCCAGAAGCGCAGGCAGCCAGGCCGCAGCTCGATGCTGACGTCGGCTCCGGTGACGGCCGGCAGGGCGGCGACGACCACCAGCGCGTTGGTGGTCTCGTACACGTTCACCGGCACCGGCTGGGGACGCATCTCTTCCTCAACCTCGGCCGTGGCGTCCACCACCTCGCCGTGGGTGGGCTGGTCGATCGTCACTGTGCCGTCCTTCCCTTGGTCCGGAACACACCTAGTCCTGGAAGTCGAGGGCCTGCTCGGGCCACGGCGGCGGGTCGACCATGATCAGGTCGTGGACCTCCTTCATCCGGATGCGGAACCACTGGTCGAAGGGGTCGAGCGAGACGCCCATGCCGATCATGGCCTCGTCGAGGTTTTCCGCCTCCATGTAGTAGATGACGAACTCCTCGCCCTCGTTGCCGTGGAGGAACACCTGCTCCCGGGTGATGCCGAGGCGCTGACGGGAGTCGACGTAGTCGGGGTTCTCGTCGGTGCACTGGCCCATCAGCTCGCGCCAGGCGTCGAGCTTGCCCGGAACGATGAGCAGTACGAGGGCTGAAGCCGGCATGCATCCTCCTCACGACAGGGACAGGGGCCCGCTCGTCGCGAGATGTCTGCCGCGATCGGGACCCTAGCCAAACCGACGGCACCGGGCCCCCCGGGGCCGGGCAGGGACCGAGACCGGCCCGTGCGACTCCTACGCCTGGCGGCGAACCGGGACGGCCCAGCGGCGCTGGTGGTGGTCGGCCCAGTGGTCGACCAGGTTGACCCGGCCCAGGAACTCGTTCCAGCTCAGGCAGGGAACATGGCGCCACGCCTCGTTCTCCGGGTGCGACACCACATAGCCGCCGAGGTACACGAACGGCACGTTGACGCCCTCCATGGCCTGCAGCCACACCGGGAAATGGGCCGCCGCGGCCAGGATCTCGGCCGAGGCGGAGTGGCGCCCCCGGATCTCGATGGCCCGGGCGCCGTCGACCGGGTCCCACCCGGCGCCGAGGTCGATGGTGACCCGCCGGATCCCGGGCGTGTGCTTCCCGCCGGGCAGCAGGCGGACCGGCCGGGGACCCTCGAGGTGCTGGCGCCAGCTCCAGTTCTCGGGAACTCCCTCCGACGCCACCGCCCAGACCTCCTCGAAGGTGCGACGTACGCCGTCGATACCGTCCTGCTCGGGCAGGTACACGGCGACCACGTCGACCACCAGGGGCTCGTGCTCGACCGGTGTGGTGTCGATGGCGTCGAAGTCGGCGTCGGTGAAACCCCAGCCCCGCTCGTCGTTCCAGCGGCGGACGTTGGCCAGCTGGTCGGCGACGGACACGAAGAACGCCTCGTTCATCTCGGACCGGTCGATGGAATCGATGGTGACCAGTGTACGGCGAGGGGTCGAAAACGCAGCCACGTCTGGTTCGAAGATGAGGGTGGACAAGTGGTTTCTCCGCTGAGTCGTCGTCGGTTCGGTACGTTGAACAACGCAGGCGCCGATCGCGACATTCCGGGTGAACCGCTCTCCGTCGCTACGCGGACCACGCCCGGTAGAGCGTCCGCAGCGCCTCGCGCTCCCGCCGCTCGAGGGGCGCGGCGGCCATGCGCCTGGCCGCGCGTACCGTCACCCGCATCTGCTCGAGGTAGGCGGCGCAGTTGCGGCACGATCGAAGGTGCTCCTCGACCCGGGCCCGGACCGAAGGCGCGAGCGCACCCTCCAGGAGGTCGGTGACCAGCTCCACCACCTCCCGGCACGCCAGCCCGAGCGGGCGGCCTGAGCGGAGGACCCTTCCCATCAGACCGGGCCCTGGGTGGCGTTGGCGACCGGGACAGCGAAGGCCCGGCACCACACGAGCACGGTGAACGGGCCGGAAGCGACGTCGAGGTCGGAGGGGATCGTGTAGTTCTGGCTGCCCTTGTTGCCCTTGAGCGCGCCGAGGTCGACCCCGCCACCCGGTGAGCGCCGGTCGGCACCGGGCACCAGGTGGACGAAATAGTCCGGGCCGCTCTGGATGTCGATGTCCTCCAGCCGCACGATGTGCGACCCGTCGGCCAGGCGGTAGACGGCCGCCTCGCCCGACGCCCGGTGGTCGATGCCCTCGAGGCTCCCGGTCGTCAGGAGGACGGGTCCGGCCGGAGGGGTCGGCGCCGTCGGGGTCATGACCGGGCCCGGCGAGGTCGGCGTCGGCGTGGTCGGGGTCGCGGCGCCCGCCACGGTCGACGGCGTCGACGGCGTCGACGGCGTGGACGGCGTCGGGGCGATGGTGGCGGCGGGCGTCCCGGGGAGGGACTCGACCACCGTCTCGTCGGTGAAGTAGGGCACGACCAGCAACCACGCCAGAGCGCCGACGGGCACCGCCATCACGAGACCCCGGACGAGGGCGTTGTCGACGAACCGGCGCAAGGCGAGCGACAACCCGACCAGGACGACGACGATCGCTCCCACCCGGAGGAGGGCGGCGGGGCTTTTCAGCGTGGCGACCACCACATCGCTCCGGAAGAGCAGCGCCGCGCCCACCACGGCGACGACCACGACCCCCCAGACCACGGCGCCCACGGCAGGGCCGCGGGGCGGGGTCACGGCCGTACGGCGGCGGGGGGCGTGACGGCCCAGGACAGGTCGCCGGGAAGGAACCGCTCGCCGGTCTTGCGCCAGTGGTCGAGTACGTCGTCGGCCGGGCAGCGGCCCCGCTCGACATAGCGCTCGACGTAGGCCCCCACGGCGTCGACAGTGTCGCGACCGGCACCCATGTGCCCCAACGCGTCGAGTGCGATACGGAAACAGGCCCGGGCGGCCGAGGCCAGCTCGGGATCGGCGAGCCCGCAGCGGGACGCCTTCACCCAGAGATCGCCGGTGTCCCAGGCAGCCTGGGCTGCCGCCTCGCCGGCCTCCGCGTCGTAGACGAGGGCCGTGGCCACGGCCACGGGCACCCGCCACCAGGGTCTCGGCAGGCTGTCGATCATCCGCAGCTCCAGCCAACCACGGGGCCGCACCGGGGGGAACAGGGTGGTGAGGTGGTAGTCGAGGTCGTCGAGCGTGGGAAACCCGAGGGCGTGGCCCTCGCGCACCCACTGGCCGAAGCTCAACGGGGTCCGCACGGGAACGCACAGCTCGCCGCTGCGGATGAGCATCACCTGGGCGTCCATGACGTAGGTGGACCACGCCTGGGGACCGGGCCCCGCTCCTGCGGGGGACTTGGTGCGGGACGGGTCGAGCCGCCACCAGTTGGCCAGCCGGTAGGACTTCCAGCCGCTGGGCGCACCCATGAACAGCGGCGAGTTGGCGAAGCTGGCGGCGAGCGTCGGGCCGAGAACGTGGGCCAGACCCCATCGGGTGTCGGGCGACAGTGAGCGGGCGTCGAAATCGAGGTTGACCTGGAGGCCGGCGGTGGCGCACATCATCGTGCGCCCGGCGTTGCCCCGACCGTCGGCCCGGTCCGCGAAAAAGACGTCCATCGCGTCGTAGCGGGGCGATCGGATCACCCGCTCCAGCGTCGGCGACGGGTCCATACCGCTACCCACCAGCACGATGCCCCGCTCGGCGAGAGGTCCGGCCACCCGCCTCAGATCGTGCTCCAGGCCCCGGCAGGCGTCGTCGAGCGCGGGAGACGGCGGCGTGCTCAGCTCGACTTGGCCGCCCGGCTCGAAGGTGATCGTGGTGCCGCTGGCGAGGCAACCGAGCGACTTCACGACGTCCGCCACCACGCCGTGGGGGGCCCGCCGACCGTCGAGTCCCATGGGCAGCATCTCGAGCTCGATGCCCACCCGCTCCTGGACCACACTTTCGAGACCGTCGGCCCGCGCCGATCCGAAGCCACGCCGGGCGGCGTGCTCGACTGCGGCGTTGTGGCTGAGGACAGCGACCCTGTTCGGCACGGTGGACCTTCCGGCTCTTTGCCCGCGTATTCGTTCCGCCAACCCCGTCCGGATGACGAGGTCACGCGTTACAGGCCTTCCGCCGGCCCCCAACCGGTGCGGGGCCGACCGTCACCGGCCATGGTTCCGAAGGCCCTGGGTACGAAGGCTACGTCGGGATGCCGCCGCGTGACACGCTCGTGTAACGAACCGACTCCGTCCGAGGACGGTCCAGCGTGGGGGAGCCGATGGTCGTCAGGAATCCGCGGGCCGAGGCCGGGATCCGAATCAACAACCGGTACGACGTGAGGGTCCTCGAGCCGTCCCCGCCGGCCCTGAACGAAGGCCCATGGTTCGCCGATGATCCCGTCGCCGGGGGCGAGGTGGTGCCGGTCGAGCGGGAGGCCGCCGGCGTGCGCACGTGGGTCGACTTCTGCACCGAGATCGACAACGCCGAACTGTGGACCTGGTGCGGGTACCGGTGGCTGGTCCCCCGCAAGCTCGACGAGCTACCGGAGAAGTTCGTCTCCACCCGCCACGCGCTCCACCGGGTGGCCGAGCATCTGGTCGCCCCCCGCCGCCACATGGCCAACGGCAAGATCGGCCTGCGCTACACCTACCGGGGCTTCGGCACCCCGTACTTCGACGACGACCACCAGGTGCGGGTGGAGGACGGCGAGCTGATCGACCGCAACCGTCGCCGCAGGCTCACCACCCTGGCCGCCGCCGCCGAGTTCCTGGGCGTCGACCTGGGCCGGGGCACCGGCGTCTACACCCCGACCACAGCCTGCGAGCCCGATGCCGCCCTCGACATCGACTTCGACGCCGCCCGGGCCCTGGGCGAATGGTTCGGGTTCGCCACCGCCATGCTCGAGCAGCTCCGGGAGGAGGCCTCCGAGGAGGACTCCCCATCGAGGGTGCAGATCTGGCCCGAGCACTTCGACGTCGCCGTCGACCTGGGCCCCGACGGCCACCGGGCCAACTTCGGCGCCTCGCCGGGCGACGCCGAGCACCCCGAGCCCTATCTCTACGTCGGTCCGTGGGACAAGCGGGGGCGCGAAGGCGATTACTGGAACGAACCGTTCGGGGCGTCGCTGTCGTATTCCGAGATCCGGCGGGGAGCCGATCCCCTCGAGTTCCTCCGGAAGGGAAAGGTGCTGGCACGATCATGAGCGACCACGGGACGGCGAGCAACGGCAGCGGGTCGGCGAGCAGCGGCAACGGGCCGACGGGCCCCGCCTCGGCCTGGGTGCGGATCGACCCGGGCGGGCTGGAGGAGGGACGGGTGACGACGGTGGTGGCCGCGGGACGGGCCATCTGCCTGGCCCGCACCGCCGCCGGCTACGGCGCCCTCGACAACCACTGCCCCCACCAGGGCGGTCCCCTGGGCGACGGCCAGATCGCCGACGGCTACGTCATCTGCCCCTGGCACGCCTACGAGTACGACCCCGTCTCCGGCAAGCCGCCGCCCGGATTCAAGGACGGGGCCCTCCCCTACGCCGTCGAGGACCGCGGCGCCGAGGGCCTGTGGGTGGAGCTGCCGGTGGCCGAGGACCGGGTGTCGCTCATGGACCAGATGGTCGACGTGCTGTGCGAGTGGGGCCTCGACACCGTGTTCGGCATGGTGGGCCACTCCAACCTGGGCCTGGCCGACGCCCTTCGCAAAGCGGAGGAGGACGGACGTATCACCTACGTCGGCATCCGCCACGAGGGGGCGGGTGCGTTCGCCGCCTCCGGCTACGCCAAGGTGTCGGGCCGCCCCGCCGCCTGCCTCACCATCGCCGGCCCGGGCGCCACCAACCTGCTCACCGGGCTGTGGGACGCCAAGGTCGACCGGGTGCCGATCGTGGCCCTCACCGGGCAGGTCAAGTCGCAGGTCATCGGACCCGGGACGTTCCAGGAGGTCGACCTGGCCTCGGCCTTCAAGCCGGTGGCGGCGTGGAGCCAGACCGTCCTGCGTCCCGAGAACGCCACCGAGCTGGCCGCGCTGGCCATGAAGCACGCCCTGGTCGAGCGCGACGTGGCCCACCTGATCTTCCCGGACGAGGTACAGGAGCTGCCGGGGGTCGCCGCCCCCGTCGCCCGGCCTCGCACCGGACGGGTGGCCTCCCGCGAGATCGCCCCTCCGGAGCACGAACTGGCCCGGGCGGTGACGCTGCTGTCGGCCGCCGAGCGGCCGGTGATCGTCGTCGGCAACGGCGCCCGGGGCTGTGGCGACGAGATCCTCGCCTTCGCCGAGCACGTCGACGCCCCGGTGATCACCACGTTCAAGGCAAAGGGCCTCGTTCCCGACTCGCACCCGTTGGCGTGCGGCGTCCTCGGCCGGTCGGGCATCCCGGTGGCGTCGATCCACATGGGCCGCAGCGACTGCCTCCTCGTGCTGGGAGCGTCGTTCTCCGACCACACCGGGATCGCCACCTACGTGCCCACCATCCAGGTCGACTTCGACCCCATGATGCTGGGCAAGTTCCACCCCGTCACCGTCCCCCTCTGGGGCGAGATCGGGCGCACGCTGGCCCTCCTCCAAGCCGCGGTGGCCGCCGCCGAGCACCCGGCGCAGCGGGACTCGGTGGCCAAGCAGTGGCGCCGGTGGCGGACGGAGAAGGCGGCCCGGTCGTTGCTGGCCGACGGGCGGGGCCGCATGCACCCGGCCCACGTGTTCGAGGTGATGTCGCGGCTCGTGCCGGAGGGCGCGGTGATCCCGGTCGACGTCGGCAACAACACCTACTCGTTCGGCCGGTATTTCGAGACCCGCCGGGGCCAGACGGTGGTGATGTCGGGGTACCTGGGGTCGATCGGGTTCGGCTTCCCCGCGGCCATGGGCGCGTGGGCCGCGACCCGCGGCACCGGGCGCAAGGTGGTGTCGGTGAGCGGCGACGGCGGCTTCGGGCAGTACCTGGCCGAGATGACCACCGCCGTCCGGCACTCGATGCCGATCACCCACGTGCTGCTCAACAACGACGAGCTGGGGAAGATCTCCAAGGAGCAGGTGGGGGCGCTGCGACCGGTGTGGCAGACGTCGCTGGTGAACCCCGACTTCGCCGCCTACGCCCGCCTGTGCGGGGCTCGGGGCTGGCGGGTGGAGCGGCCGGAGGACCTGGAGCCCGCGCTCGAGGAGGCCCTGTCGGTCACCGACGGTCCCGGCCTGGTCGAAGTGGTGACGTCCGCCCGCGACGTCTGAACCCGGCCTGAGCTTTCCGCCTGACGAACGTCGGGGAAGGACGATCGGCCTGGTTCCGTACTTTCTACGGACGACAGGTTGAACCGGGCTACCTAGGCTGTCTCGAAGACGGATGGACTCACCGTGTTGGGGCGGTGACCACCAAAAAGAGTGAGCGCGTACCCGTCCTCCCATTGGGAAATCCGGGGACCGCGTTCACCTGAGCGGCCAGGTGGTGGTATCCCCCAATGCGACATCAGTTCCTCGGCAATAGAACCGCACCCGGCAGGGAAAACCCGGCCGTACCGTGCCCCGGAGTCGACCGCTGGTGACTGTCGTCGGGCAGGAACACGGCCGCAACGGAGCCTCATCCGTAACCCGGCCCCGAGCGTCCCTCCGGCTGGCCGACGGTCGCGCGGCGGACGTCCTGGAGGCGCACCAGCCACCCGGATCGCTCCACATCGCGGTCTCGGTCCAGCTCATCACCCTCGATGGACGATGGTTGTTGCAGCGACGGAGCCGGTCCAAGCCACTGTTCGCCGGCAAGTGGGCCAACAGCTGCTGCACCCACCCCGCTCCGACAGAGTCCCCCGAAGCGGCCGCGTCCCGACGGCTGGCCGAGGAGCTCGGCGTCTTCGCCGTCCCGCTCTACCCGGCCCACACCTTCACCTACCGGGCGGCCGACCCGGTGAGCGGGTTGGTCGAGCACGAGCGCGACCACGTCTTCGTGGGCTTCACCGACCTCGCCACCGTCCCCGACCCGGCCGAGATCGAGGAGCTGTGGTGTGGGCCCTTCGACGAGGCGATGGCCATGGCGAGCGGCGACGAGGGCGCTCCGTGGGCGTCGACCGTCCTCCGCCTGGCCACCAACCGGGCCTGCGCCCTGCTCCCCTACCTGGCCCGGGACGAGCAGCGGTGGGCTGAACGGTCGGCGGCGTCGGAGTCTCAGAGGACGGCCGACCAATGGAGATGACCGAGGTGACCGCCCTGCTCGGCGTGCCCGACCTGGCCGAGGCCGTCGGGCGGGTGGAGGCGGTGATGACCGACCTCCTGGGTTCGGCCGACGCCAGCCTGTCCGAGCCGTGCCTGCGCATCCTCCGGGGCCGGGGCAAGAGGCTGCGGCCGGCATTGGTGATCGCCGCCGCGGCGTGCGGTCCCCAGGCTCCCGATCGCCCGACGGTCCTGTCGGCCGCCGCCGCAGTCGAGCTGATCCACATCGGCTCGTTGGTGCACGACGACATCATGGACCGCGCCGAAGACCGTCGGGGCGTCCCGTCGATCAGCTTCCGAGAAGGCCTCAACGTCGCCCTCCTCTGCGGCGATGTCCTCTTCGCGTTGGCCGGACACGCCGCCGCTCGGGTGAGCCGAACGGCGGCGATCGAGTCGGCCGAGGCGATCGTCGCCCTCTGCAACGGCCAGATCCGGGAGATGGTGGACAACTTCAACCCGAGCCGTTCCGAGCAGTCCATTCTCGCTTCGATGGAAGGAAAGACAGCCGCCCTTCTGCGGACTTCGTGCCGCCTCGGCGGGATCTGCGGGAATATGAACCCGGAGGAGATTGACGCTCTGGGAGCCTATGGCCGCGACTTCGGCATGTCCTTCCAACTGGTCGACGACGTACTCGACTTCCTCTCCAGCCACACCCAGGCCGGCAAGCCCGTCCTGAACGACGTGCGGTGTGGCGTCTTCACGCTGCCGGTCGCCCTCGCCCTCCGGGAGGAGTACGGGCGGGAGCTGGTCGACGCCCTCGAACCGATCGACGGCGACAACGGCCACGGCATACCCAGGTCAGGCAGGCCCGGGTCCGGCAGGCCCGGATCCGGCGGGCCCGGCCCCAACGCCGACCTGACAGCGGCCCAGCTGACCGACGCTCAGGTGGAGACGGCCTCGGCCATCCTCCGCTCCGGCGACTACTTCCGCCGGGTCCTCGACCTCGCCATGGACTACGCCCGCCGCGCCGGCGACCACCTGTCGTGCCTCCCGGACACCCCGACGGCGCGCGGGCTGGCCCGGCTGCCGAGCCTGTACGTGGAGCTCCAGTTCCGAACCGTGGAGGACGAGGGGCTCCTGGGCGTCCGGGCATCGACGAATGGCTCCTAGACCGGCCGGCGCGGTCGCGTCGGCGGCCCTGTCGGCGGTCGACGCGGATCCCACGCAGGATCGCCCCCGCCAGGCCGAGGGCATCCTCGACTCGATCGACGGACCGGCCGGCCTGCGAGGCCTCTCCGCCGAACAGCTGGTGACGCTGGCCGCCGAGATCCGGCGCTTCGTCGTGCAGTCGGTGTCGGTCACCGGTGGCCACGTCGGCTCGAACCTGGGCGTCGTCGAGCTCACGCTCGCCATCCACCGGGTGTTCGACTCGCCGCGCGACGCCATCCTGTGGGACACCGGTCACCAGGCGTACGTCCACAAGATCGTCACCGGCCGGCGGCAGGGTTTCGCGGGGCTCCGCCAGGAGGGGGGGCTGTCCGGTTACCCGTCCCGCGCCGAGTCCCAGCACGACTGGGTCGAGAACAGCCACGCCTCGACCATCCTGAGCTACGCCCACGGCCTCGCACTGGCCTACGAGCTCCGGGCCGAGCACGACCGCCGCGTTGTCGCCGTCCTCGGTGACGGCTCGATGACCGGGGGGATGGCGTACGAGGCCCTCAACAACATCGGCCACAGCGGTCGGCGCGTGCTCATCGTCCTCAACGACAACCGGCGTTCGTACGCCCCCACCGTCGGTGGGCTGGCCGCCGGCCTGACCCGCCTCCGGGCGGCCCCGGCGTATGTCGAGAGCCGGGACCATGTGCAGCGGGTGATCCGGTCGATTCCGTGGGTCGGCGGCCCGCTGCGGCGGGCGATGGCCGGCGTTCGCGCTGCGGCACGCGACGTGGTGACGGAGGGTGCGGCGTTCTTCGAGGCGCTCGGGGTCCGCTACATCGGGCCGGTCGACGGACACGACGTCGCCGGTCTCGAGCGGGTGCTGTCCCAGTCCGCCGCCCACGACGGTCCGGTGGTGGTGCACGTCCTGACCCAGAAGGGCCGCGGCTACCGGCCGGCGGAGGACGACGACGAGAAGTGCCTGCACGACGTCCCCGGATTCGACCCCGCCACCGGTCCCCCGCGCTGGGCCCCCGTAGGCTTCACCCAGGCGTTCGCCGAGGCCATGGTCGAGCTCGGGGCGCGGGACCCCCGCATCGTCGCCATCACCGCGGCCATGGGTGGTCCCACCGGGCTCCGCCCGTTCGAGGAGCGCTGGCCCGAGCGCCACCTCGACGTGGGCATCGCCGAACAGCACGGCGTCACCGCCGCCGCCGGCTTGGCCCTGGCCGGCATGCGCCCGGTGGTGGCCATCTATTCGACCTTCCTCAGCCGGGCCGTCGACCAGATCAACCTCGACGTCGGCCTCCACCGCCTTCCCGTCGTCTTCTGCATCGACCGGGCCGGCATCACCGGAGACGACGGACCGTCGCACCACGGGGTGCTCGACCTGGCGCTGCTCAGCCGGGTGCCGGGCATGACCATCCTCGCCCCGTCCTCGGCCCAGGAGCTGCGGGCGATGCTCGATTTCGCCGTCACGATGGAGGCCGGTCCGGTGGCCATCCGCTATCCCAAGGGTCCGGCCCGCCAGGTACGGGCCGGCGAGGTTGGATCGAGGCTGGCCGCCCGCCGGCTGGTGCGGGGCGACGACGTGTGCGTGCTCGCCGTCGGCTGCCTCGTCGAGCAGGCCCTGGACGCGGCCCGGTTGCTGGCGCAGGAGGGAATCGGCACCACCGTGTGGGACGTCCGGGCGGTCAAGCCCCTCGACCCGGCCATGCTGGCCGACGCCCGGCGCCACCGCCTGGTGGTCACCGTCGAGGACGGGATCAGGCAGGGCGGCGCCGGGACGGCGGTCGCCGACGCATTGGCGGCCTACGAGCTTCCGGTTCTGGTCCTCGGCGTTCCGGACCGGTACGTCGCCCAGGGCACGCGTGCGGGGATCCTCGCCACGCTGGGCCTCGACGGCGCCGGCATCGCCGCCGCGGCGCGGAACCGGGCGGCAGCGCCGCAGGCGCTTTCCCGGGCTACGGTCCGGCGCGACGGGGGTGGAGCGGGAGTGCGCACCGAGTGCGAGGGCCAACGCGGAGCCTGGGCGGCGTCGGCCGGCGCCGTGTCGCTGTCAACCGCCCGGCGGCACCCCGGTCGTGAGGTCGGTCGTTCGTGTGAGGGTGTGGGCGCAGAACCGACGGGGCCGATCGCGGGGCCGATCGCGTGGACGGGCGCCCGGCCACGACCACCGGACTCAGCCGATGCCGCCGGAAAGTAGGAACGACCCGTTCGTCGGTCGGGCGCGGGAGCTGGGCGAGCTCCGCAGCGAGCGAGCACACAGCGAGCGGGGCCAGCTGCGGGTGGCCCTGGTCCTCGGCGGACCGGGCCTCGGCAAGACCCGGCTGGCCGCGGAGCTGGCCCGTCGGGACCAGCAGGGCGTCCACCTGGTGGCCCGCTGCTCCAGCCTCCGACCGCTGCCCCCGTTCGAGCAATGGACAGAGATGCTGCAGAGGTCGCTCCGGGCGGACGGGCGATCCGACGGGCGACCGGCCTACCGGCCCGTCGAGCAGATCGTGAAGCTGCTTGGCCTCGTCGGCGCCCGGCGCCCGGTAACCATCGTCCTGGACGACGTCCACTGGGCGGACGAGTCCATCTGGGAGATGCTCCTACGCCTGTCGCAGGACCACGCCGACGGCCGCATCTTCGTGCTCGCCACGGCCCGGCCCGGGGAGCTACCGGAACAGGCAGCCGCGGCCGAGGCCCTGATGGCGCTCGAACGGCAGGACCGGGTCCACCGTATGGAGTTGCCTCCTCTCGCCCGGGTCGAGCTGGCGGAGCTGGCGGCCGCCCTCGGCCTGCCCGACCCGACGCCAGGCCTGCTGGACTGGCTGATGGCGCGGTCACAGGGCAACCCCCGCCTCGCCGAGGGCCTGCTCGAGGCCCTGGTCGAGGAGGGGCCCGACTTCGACGGGCCCCGGCTGCGCTCGATCCCCCCGAGCCTCGTGCGGTGGGTGCTGGCCGAGGTGGCGCGACTCGACCCGTTCGAGTCCAGGTTGCTCGACCTCCTCGCCGTGGTCGGAAGCCCGGTCGACCCCGGCGACCTGGCCCAGATTGCAGACCAGCCGGCGGGCGAGGTGGCGGTCGCCCTCGAGGAGCTCCTGCGCTCGGGCCTGGTCGGTGAGCAGGAGCAGGACCGTTCGCTGGCGTACCAGATCGCGCAACCCCTCGTCGCCGATGTGCTGTACAGCCAGGTCAGCGGTGCTCGCCGCCGGGTCCTGCACCGGCGCGTGGCAGGGACCCTCTTGGGCTCGGGCCGGGCTGAATCGGCGGCGTGGCACTTCATCCGCTCGGCCCGGGCCGGCGACGTCCAGGCCGTCGACGCCCTGATCCGCCAGCTCCGCGAGTCCGACCGCCGGGGCTCGCACGCCGAGGTGTGGGCGATCGTCCCCGCTCTCATCGATCTGCTGCCCTCGGGGGACGAGCGATGGCTCCAGGTGTCCGATGCCCTATCGTGGCCGAGCATGGGCAGCCTCAGCTACAAGGCCGAGCGCTACACCCCGGCCGAGATGAGCGCCCTCCTCAAGATCCAGGATCACCTGGCGAAGGCCGGCGACCTGAAGCGCCAGGCCGGCATCCGGCTACGGCGGGCCGGCTTCCTCGCCTACGGCGCGGGCGACAAGGATTCGGGCCAGCTCGAGTGCCGCCATGCGCTGGAGCTCAGCCGGCAGGCCGGGCGGGAGCACGAGTTCCGGATGGCGGCCATCGAGCTGGCCAAGATGCGGGGCTGGTTCGGTGACCTGCGGGGCCAGGAGGCGGCCGCCCGACAGCTCCTGGCCGAGTCGGAGGAGGCGGGCGATCAACGCGGGATCGTGGCCGCTCTCGGTGCGCTCGGGGTGGCCTTGGGGCTGCAGGGGCGCTTCGCCGAGGCCGAGAGCGTGCTGACCCGGTGCGTCGATCTGGCGCCATCGACCGAGCTCTGCTTCTCGAGGTCCCAGGCCATCGCCGTGCTCGTGGTGCTGGAGGTCCTCCAGGGCCATGTCAACGCGGGGCGGGCCCGCTGGTCACAGGCAACCGCCATGAGCCCGCACTCCGAGGGACACATCTGGAGCAGCGAGGTGTTCATCGCCCTGCTCGCAGGAGATCTCGCGACCGTGCTGGACCGGGCCCGGCAGGCCAACGCCCTCGACCCCGAGAGCCAGCTCTCGGAGCCACCCTGGCTTGTCCTGCTGGCGGCGATCGCCGCCGCCGAGGGGGGACGGCTCGCCGACGCCCGACGCGGGCTCGACCTGGCTGCCCGCGACCATCGGGGCGACGATCTCGACATATTCAGCCAGTTCCGCCGCTGGGGGGAGGGTGTGGTGGCGTGGGCCGAGGGCCGCCACGTCGCCGCTACCCGAGTGCTCGACTGCGCCGTCGACCGCCTGGCGGCCATGAACGCTCCGGCGCTGGAGGCCTACCTGCTCGCCGACCTGGTCGAGGTGGCGGTGGTGGCGGGCGAGCGAGAGATCGCCAGGCGGGCAGGACAGCGGGCGGAGGAGATCGCCCGTGAGATCGACGCCCCCGCCTACCAGGCGCTCCACCAGCTCTGCTCGGCGTGGGTCCTGCTCGCCGACGGCCACCACGACGCCGCTGCGGCGGCGGCGTCCCAGGCGGTCGACGGGCTGGGCGCGACCGGCCTGCGACTCCTGCAGGCCCGGGCCCGGGTGACCTACGCCACCGCCCTGCGGGTGTCCGACCGGAAAGGGGCGGCGGACGCGTTGAAGGAGGCGGCGACCACGTTCGACCTCTCCGGCGCGATCCTGCGTCGGGAACGGGCGCGGAGGCTCCTGAGCCAGCTCGGCTCGAACGGACGGCGGGCTGCGGACCGGCTGGGCGGGCCGGCGCTCACCGAGCGGGAGGGGGAGATCGCCAAGCTGGCGGCGCGCGGCCTCACCGCCCGCCAGATCTCCGACGGCCTCCACATCGGCGTCCGCACCGTCGAGACCCACCTGGCCCGCATCTACCCCAAGTTGGGGGTGGCGTCGAAGCAACAGCTCATCAGCCGCGGGGCCGAGCTCGGCCTCGTCCCGACCGGCCACCACACCGACGCCTTCCTGCCGTCCGCCACGTGACGTCGGATACGTGACGGACGGAGTCGAACAGAACCCGCCACCTCCTACCAGGTCCTTCCGGGGCCGCTTCGGCGCCGGATGTCTGCTGATCGCTTTCCTCCATGCGTCGTGGCTCCTGTCGCCGGCGTCGGCCCAGGTCGTTTCCTTCCCGATCCCGCTGGACCTGCGGGTGGACAGCCCGGTCACGATCGGCGAGACGGGCCGCTCGGGCACGATCGGGATCTTTCATCCGACGTTTCCGATAGTCCCGATCACGGTGACGGACATCCGCCTGTGGCCGTCGTGCGGTGAGCGGTCGGCTCCGTGCGAGAGCCCTGATCCCGGCGTGTTCACGCTGGATGCGACAGCGATCGGCACCGGGGGGGCGTGCCGAGACCAGCCGTTCGCAGTCAGCCCGCCCGACGCCACCGGCATGGTGGTGTTCACGCCGGCTGCCCCGCTCGTGTTGCAGTCGTTCGGGCCAGGCAGCGAATGCACGGTCCGGTTCGACTTCGACGTGCAGCGGCTACCGGCCGTCGACGCCAGCCGGATGCCCCGCGTCCAGACCGCGGCGGCAGCCGTCGTGCGGGGCACGGCCCGCGATGCCGTCGTCACGCTTGCCGGTCGGGGATCGACCACCCAACTGGTCACGGTCGACCGGGTCGCAACCTCCCTGGTGACCCGGGCATCGGGCCCGGTGGAGGTCGGCGGGCAGATCTCCGACACCGCCACCCTGTCGGGCGGCCTCAGCCCCACCGGGACCATCACCTTCCGCCTCTTCGGCCCCGACGACGCCAACTGCGGAAACAGTGCCGCCTTTACCTCGTCTCGCGCCGTGACCGGCAACGGCGTCTACCTGTCCGCCCCCTTCAATCCGGATGCGCCGGGCACCTATCGCTGGGTGACGTCCTACAGCGGCGACGCGACCAACGCCCCCGCCGAAAACGCCTGCAACGACCCCGACGAATCCGTCACGGTGACCCCGCCCCCCACGACCACCACGACCTCGACCACGACCCTTCCCCCGACGACCACCTCGACGTCCACCACCACCACGTCCACCACTACGACGTCCACCACGACCACATCGACATCCACCACCACGACCACGTCCACCACGACCACGTCCACCACGACCACGTCCACCACGACCACGTCCACCACGACCACGTCGACTACCACGACATCGACTACCACGACGTCGACCACGTCGACGTCCACCACGTCGACCTTGCCCCCGACGACCACCTCGACGTCCACCACGTCGACCTTGCCCCCGACGACCACCTCGACGTCCACCACGTCGACCTTGCCCCCGACGACCACGTCGACCTCCACCACCACGACGTCCACCACCACGACGTCCACCACCACGACGTCCACCACGTCGACCTTGCCCCCGACGACCACGTCGACGTCCACCACGTCGACCGTGCCCACGACGACCACGTCGACCCTGCCCCCAACGATCACGACGTCTACCACGTCGAGTACATCGACCCTGCCCCCGACGTCCACCACGTCGACCTTGCCCCCGACGACCACGTCGACGTCCACCACGCCCACCACGACCACCTTGCCGCCGACCACCACATCCACCACGTCGACGACCTCCACGTTGCCCACGACAACGTCCACGAGCACCACGCTTCCGGCGACGACCACCTCGGTCCCGGCAATGACCACCTCGGTCCCGGCAATGACCACCTCGGTCCCGGCGACGACCTCGGTCCCGGCGACGACCTCGGTCCCGGCAACCACGACCACAGCGCCGCCCCCCGTGATCACCACGACGACGCCGATCCCGTCGACCGTTCCTCCGACGACTGGCGCCCCGACCACGACCTCCATCGCCCCCACGCCGACACCGCTCCCGGTGCCGACGGTGCCGGACCCTGGGCCGTCCGCGCCGCCCCGCCCCACCCTGGCGGCGAGCGGGACCGGCAGTACCGCGGCGAGCCCGCCCGGCTCCGTCCTGGAGATCGATGGAACCGAGTACGGCGACTGTGCCCAGGTCTACTTCTTCCTCGACGGACGACGAATTGCGTCGTACCGGCCCGACAGCGCAGGGGAAATCCACGTCGGCGTTGACGTACCTGGCGACCTCGCGGCCGGGCAATACAGCTTCGAGGCATCCTGCGATACTTCAGGTTCGCCGGTCGAGGCGTCGACGATGATCCTCGTATCGGACCCCGACCTGCATCGCTCGGTCGTCATCACCGGGCTCCCCAAGCCGAGCGACATCGATCTCAGTCCGAAATCGGTCGGAGCCAGCGCCCTCGTCACGATCCTCTTCCTCCTGTTGGTCTCGTTCCCGGGTGCCCTGCTCGACTCCACGGTTGACCAGCACTACAACGAGATCCGTGGTTGGCTCCGGCTGAAGCCCAGGGCGGAGAAGGTGTTCCGGGAACGCAGCTCGTCCTTCCGGGGTTTGGCCCTTGTCGGGTTCCTCCTGGCCGGCGGGGTTGCGGGTGCGTTCCTCGACCCGAGCGTCGGCCCGAGCGCCACGACCGCCGCCCTCATCGTCGGGCTCGCCACGAGCTTGGCCGTGGTGTTCATCTGCTTCGGGCTCCCGGGCATCATCTACATGCGGCGCCACCACCAGGATCGGGGGCAGATCCTCCTTCGTCCCGGGTCGTTGGTCCTGACTGCGGCAATGGTCCTCACCTCACGAGCCCTGCAACTCGAGCCCGGCTTCCTGTTCGGCCTCATCGGCGGCCTTGCGTTCGGAACGAGCCTCACCCCGAGGTCGAGGGGCCGCTTGGCCGTCGTGACCTCGATCTTCACCCTCGGAGTTGGTCTCACCGCGTGGTTCCTCTGGGCTCCGGTATCGGCCATCGCCGCCCAGGGAGACGCGACGTTCTGGCTCATCGTTGCCGAGGCGGCGCTGGCCGGCACCTTCATCGCCGCAGTCGAGACGCTCATCATCGGCTTGATCCCGATGCAGGAGTTCGACGGCGGAACGATCAAGGCGTGGAAGTTCCTGGACTGGGCTGCCGTGTATTCCATCGGCGCCTACGCCTACGTGCTGATCGTCCTGCGGCCGGGGAGCTCGTCCGGCTCCGACAACAACGGTGCACCTTGGAAGGCCCTGCTCATCGCGGTCTCCTTCGCGGCGATCTCGACGGCGTTCTGGGCGTACTTCCGCCTCCGTCCGGCGTCATGGGGGACCCGGGACGCGGACCCGTCGTCTGCGTCCGTCGGTCCGGGGTCGGCGGGGTCCGCTGCCGGGAAAGGAACGGGCCGACCACCGCGCCGAGTACCGGCGAATGTTGTGCGAGCGAGGCCCACGGGCCGGGCGAAATCGAGGATTGTCGGCGTGTTGCTGCTGGCCGTCGCTCTCTTGGCGTTCGCCTTCTGTCGGGACGGCCGCTCCACCGCGATCACCATCGGGGCCTTCAACTTCCCCGAGAGCGCCATCCTCTCCAACATCTATGGCGGGGCGCTCCGCAACAGTGGGTTCGACGTCAAGTTTCGAACCAACCTCGGGAGTCGAGAGACCGTGGGTCCCGCCCTCCAGAACGGCGACATCGACGCCTATCTCGGGTATGCCGCCACCGACCTCGAGTTCTGGAACGACAGCGCCGGCCGGGCCACACCGGACGCCGCCGAGACGCTGAGCCGACTGAACGACGTCCTGCAACCGAAGGCCCTCCTTGCCCTCGACCCGGCCCGAGCGGTGAACCAGAACACGTTCGCCGTCACCCAGGCCACGGCCGATCGGCTGGGAATCACGAAACTGTCGGAGCTGGGGCCGCTGGCTTCGCAACTCACGCTCGGCGGCCCGCCTGAATGCCCCACCCGACCGTTCTGTGCGATGGGCCTCGAAACCACGTACGGCATCAGATTCAAGTCGTTCACCGCGCTCGACGCCGGTGGGCCGCTGACGAAGGCCGCGCTGCGCAACGGTGACATCGACGTGGCCCTTCTGTTCACCAGCGACGCCACCGGCTTCGTCCTCCTCGAGGACGACAAACAGCTGCAGAACGCCGACGCCGTCGTTCCCGTGATAAGGCCCGACAAGGTGGACGACCGAGCTCGATCGGTGATGAACGACGTCTCGGCCAAGCTGACCACCGAGTCGCTCTCGAAGCTGAACGAGCGGTTCACCGCCACCGGGGGAGATACGGACGTCGTGGCCAAGACCTGGCTCCGCGAGAACGGCTTCACCTAGCGGGAGCAGGGCGGCTGCGCCGCCCAGGCCGCTGGTCGTAACGGCGAACAGCGTCCCGCAAGGCGCGTCGCCGACGCTGCCCGGGTTGCTACAAAGCCGCGCAGTCGCCGGTCTTGGTTGCCGCGCTGTTGGTTTGGGGTGTGTTCGATGGTGGCTGGCTGTTGATCGGAAGCGGGCTGTTGCCGGTACAGGCCAGCGATCCGCCGATCTTGTTGGCCTTGATGATCGAAGCCCCGATTTTGTTGCTGTTGGCGATGAGGTTCGCCCCGATGCTGTTGACGCCCACGCTCAACCCACCAGTGTTGCCGGTGACATTCACCGACTGGGCGATGGAGTTGCCGCTACAGCCCGCTTCCGGGTCGCCGATCTTGAATGGCAACGTCGAGTTTGACACCGACACTGCTCCCGCGATCTGCGACCTGCACAGGCTGAAGAAGGCCGGACCGTTGGCGACGACGTTCCCGACGAGCCGGGTATCGGTGATCGTGACTGCGCCACCCGGGCTGACGGTGACGTCTCCCACCACCACCGCCCCCCGGAGACACACGGTCTCGCCTGACTTGACCGAGATGGGCCCTCGGACGACCTGCCCAGGGCCGATCTGGCGCGTGCAGTTCGGAGGTAGGAACGGCTTGACCGCCACCGACTCCTTCGCTGCCCCGCAGGGGCTGGTGGCCGGGAGGTTGTTGACGTTGCCGTTGTAGACCGCGGTCCAGTAGTAGGTGCCGGCGACGGTGGGGGTGTAGCTGCCCGAGGTGGCGCTCCCGCCGGCGAGGTTGGTGGTCGAGGTGAACACCTGGGTGGAACAGGTCGGGTTGCTGTAGAGCCGGAAGGTGACGCTGCCGGTCGGGTTGAAGCCTCCGGTCAAAGTGGCGGTGTCGAACACCGCTCCACCCAGGAATGTCCCCGCCGATGCGGTCGTCTTCAATGTGGGGGCGGCCCGGGTGATGGTGACCGATTCGTTGGCCGCGTTACACGGGCTGGTGACGGCGGCGTTCTTGGTGTCGCCGCTGTAGACGGCGGTCCAGCGGTACGAACCGACGGCGATTGGGACGTAACTGCCGGACGGGTACACGCCGTTGCCGGCGACGTTCACCACGGGGGTGAAGACGCCCACGCCGGAGCAGAGGAAGTTGTTCGGCCCGTAGAGCCGGAACGTGATCGTGCCGGTCGGATTGAAGCCCCCCGACAGGGTCGCCGTGTCGCTGACCGGAGTGCCTATCGTGGTCGACGCCGATGCCGTGGTCGACAACGTGGGGATGGCCTTCTTGACCGCCACCGATTCGTTGGCTGCCCCGCAGGGGCTGGTGGCCGGGAGGTTGTTGACGTTGCCGTTGTAGACCGCGGTCCAGTAGTAGGTGCCGGCGACGGTGGGGGTGTAGCTGCCCGAGGTGGCGCTCCCGCCCGCGAGGTTGGTGGTCGAGGTGAACACCTGGGTGGAACAGGTCGGGTTGCTGTAGAGCCGGAAGGTGACGCTGCCGGTCGGGTTGAAGCCTCCGGTCAAAGTGGCGGTGTCGAACACCGCTCCACCCAGGAATGTCCCCGCCGATGCGGTCGTCTTCAATGTGGGGGCGGCCCGGGTGATGGTGACCGATTCGTCGGCGGCCCCGCAGGGGCTGGTGGCCGTGGCGTTGTTGTTGTCGCCGTTGTAGACAGCGGTCCAGTAGTAGGTGCCGGCGACGGTGGGGGTGTAGCTGCCCGAGGTCGCGCTCCCACCGGCGAGGTTGTTGGTGGAGGTGAACACCTGGGTGGAACAGGTCGGGTCGCTGTAGAGGTGGAATGTGACGGTGCCCGTCGGGTTGGAGCCTCCGGTCAACGTGGCGGTGTCGGAGACTGCGCCGCCCAGAGTCCCGGACGAGGCGGTCGTCGTCAGTATCGGGGCTGCCTTGATGGTGACCGACTCATTGGCCGCGTTGCACGGGCTGGTTGCCGGGGCGTTGTTGCCGTCGCCGTTGTAGACGGCGGTCCAACGGTATGTGCCTGGCGTCGTGGGGGTGAAGCTTCCCGAGGTGGCGCTGACGCCCATCAGCGACGTCGTGGACGTGAACACCGGCAACCCGGAGCACGTGGCGATGTTCGGGCCATAGAGAGCGAAGGCGACATTGCCGGTCGGGTTGAACCCGAAGATGAGCGTTGCCGTGTCGTCGATCGGGCCACCCAAGGTCCCGGGCGACGCCTGCGTTGTCAACTGCGGGCTGGTCCTGGTAACGGTGACCGACTCGTTGGGGGCGCCGCACGGGCTGACAGCCATCTCATTGTTGTCATCGCCGTCGTAGACCGCGACCCAGTAGTAGGTCCCTGCCGCAGGGGCTTGGAAGAAGTCCGACGTAGCCGTGAGCATGCCTGAGAAAGGGTCCACGCTGAGATAGGTCGTGGACGTGAAGACTTGCGTCGTGCAGTTGGCGTCGCTGTAGAGCCGGAACGTGACGGTGCCTGTCGGGTTGACGCCGCCGTTGACGTAGGCGGTGTCGGTGATGTCGCCGGTACCGACTGGCGGGCCGAAGGATGCCTCGGTGCTGATGGTGGGTTGGGCCTTGTCGATGGTCACCGACTCGTTGGGGGCTCCGCACGGACTGGTGGCGACGTTGTTGTTGGCGTTCCCGCCGTACATCGCAGTCCAGTAGTAGGTACCGGCGACAGTGGGAATGAAGATTCCCGAGGTGGTGCTGCCGTTCTGGAGCGAGTTGGCGGCTGTGTGCACCAATTTGGTACAGGCAGGATCGCTCCACAACCAGTATGTGACCTGGCCGGTGGGATTGACGCCACCGGTGACGAAGGCCGTGTCGTGGATGACATTCCCCACGGTCCCGCCGCCGTGCGCCTGCGTGGTGATGGTGGGGGTCGCCTTGCTGCTCGTGACACCTGGGTAAACCCGAAGGCCACGAACCGGGCTTCCTGCGTTGAACTGGCTGACAATCGCGCCGGTGCTGATGTCGACGCGTGCGACCTTGCCGTTCCCGAAATCGCCCGCCCAGAAGGTGGTGCCGTCCGGGTCGAGATCGAGGGCGAAATTCGTGGAGATGCCGGAGATGCCGTACTGGTTGAGGATGGTTCCTGTCGCGCTGAAGCGGATCACCACGGGCCCGCAGGCGGCGATCACCTCGCCATTGGCGCGGATACGTAGCGCATAACAACGGAAAGGGCTCGTGGCGAAATCACTCTGCTGGAAGATGGTCGAGACGTTGTAGCGCTTGATGTGGATGTCCTCAGAGGTGTAGTACAGCGTCTTCTGATCGGCCGCCATATCGATGAAATCGCTTCCGCGGTCTTCGATGGCCACGTTGTAGCTCTGCAGGGGCGCGCCGGTGGGGGAGAACTTCAGAACGTCCCTGTTGCCGTCTGCCTGTCCGACGTAGACATCGCCGGCGGCATCTACGACGCAGGACTCCGGACCGCTGCCCGAGCCGAATGGCAGTCCCCACGTTCCCGCGACCAAGGCGCCCGAGTTGTCGAACAGAGACAGGGTGCCAAAGTCGAAGTCGGTTGCGTAGAGGTTGCCGATGCCGTCGAAGCACATCCCGGTGACCGTGGAGGACATGCCCGTCTGCAGCGTCTCGACGAGAGCGCCGGCGGGAGTGAAGCGTTTGATCTTGCCCTGGTCCGTGCCGACGAAGACATCGCCGGGGGTGAACGCCAGATGGTGGGCCTCAGCGGGGGTTGCACTCGGGCCGGCTGTCACGAGTGAGGCGACCAGCATCGCGGCGCAGAGGATCCCGCCTGGCCGCTGGCCGGACCACGAGGGCTGGCTCCGAGCCATCCCGTTCACTGCCGCCGCCTTTCGCCCACAACCGTATCGGTGTCTGTGGGCGGCCCAGCGTAGCCGCAAAGGGTGCGGCCGCCCGTAGCGTGAACCTGCCGCCGACGCCGACGCTGGCGGCGAGCGCCCGACTCAGGCGGTGCGCGTCAGGTGGACGCCTGTGCGGCGGCGTAGCGGTTCGTGGTGCTGTGCCATTCCCGGCTGCCGCCGAGCCAGGCCCAGATGTCGGTCAGGAAACGCCGCAGTTGCAGGGACCCGAACTGGCTGATGACGGTGGCCTCGGCGACGAACGTCTGCATCAACTCGTTGTGGATCCGCACGGTGCGCTCGATCGCCTCCCGCTGCGAGCAGTGCTCCTCGTTGGCGATGACCTTGGGCAGGTCGAAGTCCGTGTCCGACTCCTTCCCCATCGAGTAGAGGTCGTTCAGGATCACGCTGGCCGTCCCCGCCAGGGCGAAGCACCGGCGCACCCGCCGGTCGGCGAACTCGAAGGCGGGCAGCTCGTAGCCGGCAACCGGATCGACCAGCACCATCGGAGGCAGGAAGCTGTTCTCGGCCCGGTGGGTCAGGTACTCCCAGACCGCCGGGGTTCGCCCCGTCCGCCGCCACGCCGCCTCGTGGTTGTAGGCCATGAACATCACCGCCAGCTCGTGGCGGAGGCGGGCAACCTGCGTCGGGCTGGCGTACCGGGCCAGGTGTTCGAAGGCCGAGCGGTACGCGACCGCCACCGGCTCGTCCGTCAGGGCCTGGTCGAGGTGGACCGCGTAGTGGACCGGGAGGTCGGCCGGGTCGATCGCGGCGTAGGTGACCCCCAGGCGGGAGCCGATCAGATCCGCGTCAGCACCGAGTGACTCCTCGTCGAGAAAGTGATCGTCCGTCGCCCACTCCGCCAGCACGCACTTGGCGGCCGCCAACAGTCGGTCGGGGTCGTCGGTGGCCGGATGGGTGAGCATCATCAGTCGCCCGAAGCTGGCGGCGCGGACCCGGTCGAGCTGCCCCGGGTAGATCCCGACCTGCTCGGCCCATTCGACGAGCTGGCGATCGACCTCCTCACCCAGCGCGGGATCGTCCCGGACCGCACCCGGACAGAAGATGGCGGGCATCGAATCGTCGCCGACGGGCTCCTCGACCACTGCCGCGCCAGCCACTTTCCGCTCGACGACCGGCAGGAACGCCCGGGCCGCGGCCGTTCCCAAGCCGGTCGGCCCGACGACGATCCGCGCCGCTGCCGCCAGTGCCGGCTCCTCCGCCACCGCCTCGACCGGGCCGCCATCGAAGCACCCCGCCAGATCCTGTGGCGCGGCGCGGTCGAGGTTCGAGAGGACGGTGAGCAACATGCCCGCCAGGTCACTGGTGCCTACGGGTGCGAGTATCCGGGACAGCGTCGGCATGTCGTCAGCTCGCCTTCACGGTGTGCGGCGCGACGTCACGCCCGGTCGGCCACGATGAGGAGATAGTGGAAGCTCCCCTCTCGATAGGACGTGAGAAACGCGTCCTCGATCCCCGTCCGCACCGACGACTCGGCCCGCAACTCCCAGTAGGGGATGGCCTGAGGCGTCAGATCGATGACCTTGATGGGAACCAGATCGTTGGCTGCCAGCGCCTTGAAGTAGGTGCTCCGAGGGTGGACGTTGCAGATGTAATGGTTGTCGATCGTGGTGACCGACTCCGACTTGCTCCCGAGGATGTCGTTGTAGCAGCCCGTGATGCACACGTAGCGTCCGCCGCTGCGGAGGAGGCGGGCGAACTCCCCGTACAGCTCGAAAAGGTCGACGTACATCGTCGTCTCGTTGGTCCAGATTCCCTGGAACTCACCGGCGGGAAACTCCGTGTCGAGCATGTTGCGCAGGTGGAACCGGACCTGGCCGTCGAGCCCACGGCTGGCGGCCTGCTCGTTGGCGAAGTTGGCCTGGTATTCGGAAATGGTCACGCCATCCACCCGGCAGCCGAAGCGGGCGTTGGCCATGATGCTCGTCCCGCCCCGCCCCGATCCGGCGTCGAGCAGGCGGTGATCGGGCGTGATCCCGCCGAGGTGGTCGAGCAGGACGTCGGCCTGGGCGCTCTCCAGCCGGTGCAGCTCCTTGATGATCAGGTCGTCACGCACGCTGCTCGGCGCCTCCAGTACGGCCGGGTCGGGGTCGCCGAGACCGTAGTGGTGGTGGTAGAGGTCGTCGATCTTCCCGAGCTCGAGATTGACCGGGTCGTTCGTGTTCGTGTTCCAGTAGTTGGCGACCTCGCGCTGGTAGCTGCTCATGGTCACGGAACCGGACTCGTTGGGCGTCACGATGTCTCCTTCGGGGGTTGTTCCGCAGATTCGGGATACGGCATTTCGAGGGACTGCGCGGCGCGTCAGCGACCGATCTCCACGTCCTCCAACATTCCGAGGGCGTCGGGGACGAGCACCGCGACGGAGAAATAGGCGGTCACCAGGTAGGAAAGGATCGACTTCTCGCTGATTCCCATGAACCGCACCGACAGGCCGGGCTGGAACTCGTCGGGGATGCCCGTCTGCCGCAGGCCGATCACTCCTTGGTCCTTCTCACCGGTGCGCAGGACGAAGATCGAGCTCGTCAACGCGTCGGTGATCGGGATCTTGTCGCACGGAAAGATGGGGACGCCGCGCCAGGCCATGACCGGCCTTCCCTCCACGTCCTTGGTGTCGGGCGACAGCCTGAGGCGGTTGCACTGGCGGCCGAAGGCGGCGATGGTGCGGGGGTGGGCCAGGAAGAACTGGGACTTCCTGCGCCGGCAGAGGAGCTCGTCGAGGTCGTCGGGGGTGGGAGGCCCGGTGCGGGTGGGGATGCGCTGGCTCAGATCCGCGTTGTGGAGCAGGCCGAACTCGCGGTTGTTGATCATCTCGTGCTCCTGGCGCTCGCGCAGGGCCTCGACGGTCAGCCGCAGCTGCTCCTCGGTCTGGTTGTGGGGCTTGTTGTAGAGGTCGGCCACCCGGCTGTGCACCCGCAGGACGGCCTGGGCCAGGCTCAACTGGTACTCCCGGGGCGACGTCTCGTAGTCGACGAACGTGCCCGGAAGGTCGGGCTCACCCTCGTGGCCCGATGCGAGGGCGATGGCCGCCTCGCCTTTCCTGTTCGTCGGCGGGACGGGCCGGGAGACGAACTCGGCCACGTGCGCCGTCAGGCCGGGCGCCTGGGCCGCCACCGCCTCGAACGCGTCCTGGCTCATGGTGAGGATGGTGCAGGGGGTGACGGCCTTGACCGTGTACTCCCAGAAGTCCTGCGACTCGACGATGGCCCGGTAGCTGAAGTGGTCGCCGTCGGCCAGGGTGGCCAGCACCGTCTCGTCGCCGTACTTGCCGGGTCCGATCTTGTTGACCTTGCCGTGGGCGATGAGGCAGATCTGGTCCGCCGGCTGGCCCCACTCGACGATGACCTCGCCCGGCGCGTACTGGCGCGGCACGAATCGGTCGGCCAGGGCCACCAGCACTTCGACGTCGTCGTAGCCGCGTAGCAAGGGCAGCTCGCACAGCTCCTGGGGGATGACCCGCACGTCGGCCCCCACCGTGGTGAAGGTGACCCGACCGTCTCCCACCGAGTAGTTCATGCGCCGGTTGACCCGGAAGGTGCCGCCCTGGACCTGGACCCACGGCAGCACCCGCAGCAGCCACCGGCTGCTGATGGCCTGCATCTGGGGCTGGGACTTGCTGGTGGTGGTGAGGTTGCGGGCCGACCGCTTGTCGAGGCTCAGCTGGGGAGGCTCCGCCACCCCCGGGTGAACCGATTGCGTCACATCTGTCACTGCCGCGCTCAGCGACCGATCTCGATGTCCTCGAGGATGGCCAGGGCGTCGGGGACGAGGACCGCCGCCGAGTAATAGGCGGTGACGAGGTACGAGATGATCGCCTTCTCGCTGATGTTCATGAACCGCACCGACAGGCTCGGCTGGTACTCGTCGGGGATACCGGTCTGGTGGAGGCCGATGACGCCCTGGTTGGCCAGGCCGACGCGCATGAGCACGATCGAGCTGGTCAGGGTTTCGGAGATGGGAATCTTGTTGCACGGCAGGATCGGGATTCCCCGCCACGCCGGCACCCGGTTGCCCGACATCTCCGTGCCCTGGGGATAGAGGCCGAGGTGGTTGCACTCCCGGCTGAAGGCGGCGATCGTTCGGGGGTGGGCGAGGAAGAAGCCCGGCTCCTTCCAGACCTTGGTGATCAGCTCGTCGAGGTCGTCGGGCGTGGGGGGCCCGGAGCGGGTGGGGATGCGCTGGCTGAGATCCGCGTTGTGGAGCAGGCCGAACTCGCGGTTGTTGACCATCTCGTGCTCCTGGCGTTCCCGGAGCGCTTCGATGGTGAGGCGCAGTTGCTCCTCGGTCTGGTTGTGGGGCTCGTTGTAGAGGTCGGACACCCGGCTGTGGACCCGCAGGACGGTCTGGGCCACGCTCAGCTCGTACTCCCGGGGGGACGTCTCGTAGTCGACGAACGTGCCCGGCAGGTCGGGCTCGCCCTCGTGGCCGGAGGCCAGGGCGATGGCTGCCTCGCCCTCGGAGTTGGTGGCTTGAACGGGGGTGGCCAGGTAGCGACCGACGTGCACGGCCAGCGAAGGCGCCTGGGCCGCCACCGCCTCGAACGCGTCCTGGCTCATGGTGAGGATGGTGCAGGGGGTGACGGCCTTGACCGTGTACTCCCAGAAGTCCTGCGACTCGACGATGGCCCGGTAGCTGAAGTGGTCGCCGTCGGCCAGGGTGGCCAGCACCGTCTCGTCGCCGTACTTGCCGGGTCCGATCTTGTTGACCTTGCCGTGGGCGATGAGGCAGATCTGGTCCGCCGGCTGGCCCCACTCGACGATGACCTCGCCCGGCGCGTACTGGCGCTGCACGAATCGGTCGGCCAGGGCCACCAGCACTTCGACGTCGTCGTAACCGCGTAGCAAGGGCAGCTCGCACAGCTCCTGGGGGATGACCCGCACGTCGGCCCCCACCGTGGTGAAGGTGACCCGACCGTCTCCCACCGAGTAGTTCATGCGCCGGTTGACCCGGAAGGTGCCGCCCTGGACCTGGACCCACGGCAGCACCCGCAGCAGCCACCGGCTGCTGATGGCCTGCATCTGGGGCTGGGACTTGCTGGTGGTGGTGAGGTTGCGGGCCGACCGCTTGTCGAGGCTCAGCTGGGGGGCCTGCCCGTTGACGGCCACCATCGCCGGATCGACGGTCCCCGGATCGACCGACTCAGTCACATCTGTCACAGCGAACGCTCCCGTTGTTTTGTATGCCTGCTGGAGAAAACCGACTATCTGCTGCTACGGCACTCGCCACGCGGCTGAAGAAAGGTCAGGCTTGGTTGCCCGAATGGCGGACACGTCCGTACGATCGGTGCCGGGAAAACTCTAGGAACCGCACCGTCGGTTGTCGTCCGTAGTAGTTACGGAACGATCGCCGGCAAGCACCGGCGCTCCGGCCGCCCGCGGCCGACTTGGCGGGTGACGTGATGGTCGCGTACATCCTACGGACGACAACCCTCGGGCCGCTCCTTACGCTTCCGGGAAGCCGACCGGCCACGCCGAGGAGAGGATCCACTTGCAGCCCTTCGAGCTGCCCGACTTCTACATGCCATGGCCGGCGCGGCTCAACCCCAACCTGGCCGGGGCGCGGGTCCACTCCAAGGCGTGGGCCCGGGAGATCGGGATCCTGGAGGGCGAGACCGGCCCGTCCGGCACGGTCATCTGGGACGAGCGCAAGTTCGACGCCATGGACTACGCCCTGCTCTGCTCGTACACCCACCCCGACACCCCCGGGCCAGAGCTCGACCTGGTCACCGACTGGTACGTGTGGGTCTTCTACTTCGACGACCACTTCCTCGAGATGTACAAGCGCAGCCCCGACCTGGCCGGGGCCAAGGCCTACCTCGACCGGCTGGCGGCGTTCATGCCCGCCAGCGAAGCTGACGGGCCCGGCGACGAGGCCCCGCCCGAGCCGACCAACGCGGTCGAGCGGGGACTGGCCGACCTTTGGGCCCGCACCGTGCCCACCAAGTCGCCCGAGTGGCGACTGCGTTTCGCGGAGAGCACCGAGAACCTGCTGAACGAGTCGATGTGGGAGCTGGCCAACATCCAGGAAGGCCGGGTGGCCAACCCCATCGAGTACATCGAGATGCGCCGGAAGGTGGGCGGCGCCCCCTGGTCGGCCAATCTGGTGGAGCACGCCAACTTCGTCGAGGTTCCGGACGAGATCGCCGCCACCCGGCCCATGCGCGTGCTGCGGGACACCTTCGCCGACGGGGTTCACCTCCGCAACGACCTCTTCTCCTACCAGCGGGAGGTGGAGGACGAGGGGGAGAACGCCAACATCGTCCTCGTGCTGGAGCGCTTCCTGGATGTCGACACCCAGCGGGCAGCCGACCTGTCCAACGAGATCCTGAGCTCGCGGCTCTACCAGTTCGACAACACCGCCGTCGTCGAGGTGCCGGCCCTGTTCGAGGAACACCACCTCGACCCGGCGGCCCGGGCGAACGTCGCCCGCTACGTCAAGGGGCTGCAGGACTGGCAGGCGGGGGGCCACGAGTGGCACATGCGGTCGAGCCGCTACATGAACTCCAAGGCGGGCACCGGCGCCACGCCCGAGGCCTTCCTGCGGGGCCCGACCGGCATCGGCACCGCGACGGTCGGCGTCGCCGCGCTGGCCGGGAGGATGGGCCTGTCCCGCTTCAAGAGCTTCCGCCATGCCCCGTACCAGCCGACCGGGTCGTTCGAATGGCCCGAGTTCCCCATGCCGTTCACCCGGCGGACCCACCCCGACGTCGATGCGGCCCGCGAGCACACCAAGGAGTACGCCCGGGCGATGGGCTTCCTCACCCCGCCCGAGAACCTCAACCTCTGGGACGAGGAGAAGGTCGACCGGGAGGACTACGCCTTCTGCGCGGCGATGACCCACCCCGAAGGGTCGCTCGACGAGCTCTACCTCACGTCGGACTGGTTCATCTGGGCCACCTTCTTCGACGACTACTTCCCGACCCGGTTCTTCCATACGCGGGATTACCCGGGTGGCAAGGCGTTCATGGACCGCCTGTCGACCTTCATGCCGGCCGACGGCTCCACCAGCCCCCAGGTCCCGACCAACCCGATCGAACGGGGCATGGCCGACCTCTGGTCCCGCACCACCGCGTTGATGCCGGAGGCGAGGCGGGCCCGGTTCCGCCACGGGGTGCAGGACATGCTCGACAGCTGGGTGTGGGAGCTGGTCAACCATATCCAGAACCGGATCCCCGACCCTGTCGACTACATCGAGATGCGCCGCAACACCTTCGGCTCGGAGCTCGGGATCAGCCTTTCCGAACCCGACAACGAGGACATCCCCCGGGCGATCTACAAGTCCCGACCGATGCGCGCCCTGGTCAACAGCGCGGCCGACGCCACCATGCTGCTGAACGACATCGTCTCGTTCCGCAAGGAGGTCGAGGTCGAGGGCGAGCTGAACAACGGGGTCCTGGTGGTGCAGAACTTCCTCGACTGCGACCTCGAGCAGGCGGTCGATGTCGTCAACCGGCTGCGGAACGCCCGCTTCCAGCAGTTCGAGCACGTCGTGGCCACCGAGCTGCCCGCCCTCTTCGACCAGTTCGCGCTCGGCACGGCCGCCCGGGAGGCGCTCATGAAGTACGTGAAGGGTCTCGAGGACTGGTCGTCGGGTGTCATCCACTGGCACCTGGTGAACCCCCGGTACCGCAACGACGCCCCCACCCCGTTCCCCACGGCGCGGCAGGTTCTCGGGGGACCATTGGGGATGGGGACGTCGGCCGCCCGCATCACGGCCGGGACGGGGCGGGCGCCCCTCCTGGAGGGTGCCCGGAGCGGCTCCACCTAGGCGTCCGGATCGTCCGCGCACGGGCGCGGCGCCGTAGAGCACGACGATGGACCAGCCTTCGGCGCCCCCGCGTCCGGCGTCGCCGCGGCCGCGTCCGCCGGACCTCCTCCCGGGGGGCGCAAGAATGCACGCCATGGACCAGGCACCGGGACACCCCTCCTCCGGCGGGCCCGGCGACATTCGTCGCCCGGCGTCGGAGACGGAGCTGGGTTTCGTCCGCCGGCCCATGGTGCGATGGCTCGACCCGCACCAGCTGCTCGACACCGCGGTCCGGGTCGTCGCCTCGGGATTCTGGAGCTCGTACACGGACAACCGGGAGCTGCAGGCGCTGGTTCCCTCGCGGGTCCACGACCGGTCGGAGCCGGCGGAGCTGTGGGTCGACTACACATCCGACCTCGGCGACGGGTTCAACCCGACCTACACGGTCGCCTCGCTCCTCGCCCAAGACACGCTGGATCCGGCCGGCCATCCGACCCAGCGGGGACAGATGCTGGTCATGGGGGGCGACCAGGTGTACCCCGTCCCCAAGCGGACGGAGTACGAGAACCGCCTGCTGGGACCGTACCGGGCGGCGATGCCGAGCAAGGAGGGCGACAGGATCGACCTCTTCGCCATCCCCGGCAGCCACGACTGGTACGACGGCCTCATCAACTTCACCAACATCTTCTGCCGGGGCCGTGACCTGGGGGCACTGCGGACGAGCCAGGCCAGGAGCTACTTCGCGGTCGCCCTCCCCCACCGCTGGTGGCTCTGGGGGATCGACCTGCAGTTCGGCGACTTCCTCGACGAGGCCCAGCTGCGCTACTTCGCCGACATCGCCAGCGACGCCATGCGTCCGGGCGACCGCATCGTCCTCTGCATGGCCAAGGAGGTGGACAGCGGGCCCAGCAGCGCCGAGGTGTGCTCCGACCGGGACGTGGGCTACCTCGAGCGGGAGGTGGTGACCCCCGCCGGCGGCCGGATCGAGGTCTTCCTCAAAAGCGGCCGCCATTACTACGCCCGCTACGAGGAGGAGGGCGGCCGCCAGCTCATCACCGCCGGTGGCGGCGGGGCCTTCCTCCACCCGACCCACAACCTTCCCGAGTCAACCAGCCCCCACGGCCCGGCGGGGGAGCAGACGTACCGTCGGGCGGCGCTCTATCCCTCGGAGCAGGTGTCGAAGCGCCTGCGCAAGCGGGTGTTCCTCCTGCCCGGCTACAACCTGCCGCTGGCCGCGCTGCTGGGCACCGTCCACGTGATGCTGGCCTTCCTGCTGCGGCTCCACCTCGAGGACAGGTACCTGTCCATCGGTGGCGACGACCTGTGGCTGGCCGTTTGGGAGAGCCCGGCCGGCTTCCTGCTCATCCTCCTGCTGGTCGTCAGCATCGGGGCGATGGTGCTCTTGGCCCACGATGCCAGTGGATTTCCCCGATTACTGCTGGGAGTCGCGCACTCCCTCCTCCAGGTAGGTGGTCTGGTGTTCGTGTTCGTGGTCGCATCGGAGGTGGCGGCGGCGACAGGAACCGACACCGTCGCGTCGCTGATCGTCTTCCTCGCCGTCGTCTGGGTGATCGGAGGGGTGGGGGGCGTGCTGGGGATCGCCGGCTACTTCTGGTTCACCAACTGCCTCGGCTACCACGGCAACGAGGTCTACGCCCCCCTCCACCACGAGGACCTCAAGAACTTCCTCCGTCTCCACTTCGGCCCGGACGGGGGCCTGACCATCTACCCCATCGGCATCGATCACGTCGGCCGGCACTGGAAGCTCCGCCCCGACGGCCTCCCCCACACCCCGTGGTTCGTCCCGCGGGGCGACCTGCCCGAGATCCACCTCATCGAGCCCCCGATCCGCATCGAGGGGCGCGGCTGAACGCGGCCGGGCAGCTCGAGCTCTGCGGAGCGGCGGAGCTCGCCTACGCCCGGCTGGCGCTGCGGGCGCTCGGCTCCGACGTCGAATCCGACGGACGCCTGTGGTGGACATCCGCCCCCCTGCCACCGGTCTTCGTGCAGGCGGGGACGCTGCGAGCCGGCGCCGCGAACACCGAAGAGGTGGCGGACGTCCTCCGGACACTGCCCGGCGCGGCCGTGTTCCGGGACACCTTCGCCTCGATCGACCTCGCTCGCCACGGTTTCGCCGAGACGCACGAGACCTGGATGCTGCGCCCGCCGCGACCGGTCCGACGACCGTCGGTGCCCGGGCTCAGGATCAGCCGGGCGACCACCCCGGAGGCGGTGGCCGTCTTCGAGCGCGCGGCGTACGCCAACATGGATGAGCTGGACGTCTACGTCGAGGGAAGCGTCCACCCGCCCGCGGCCACGGCCGCCACCAACGAGCTCCACCTTTTCGTCGGGTTCCTGGAGGACGAGCCGATCGCCACCGCCATCGCCGTCGAGAGCGCGGGGGTGACCGACGTCGAAGCCGTCACCACGCACCCACGCGTCCGCCGGCGGGGAGTGGGCGGAGCGATGGTCGCCGCCTGCCTGTCGATCGCCCCCCACCTCCCGACCGCCCTCTCGGCGACCGGGATGGGTGCATCGCTCTACTCCTCCCTCGGCTTCGCCACCCTCGGCCCGGCCCGCAAGTGGAGCCGCCCGACCTGAGGCGGCAAGCCGTGGCCGCCACGCTTCTCAAGGGCCGGCGAGAAGGAGGACGGGAAGGTCGCTCTCCCTCCGACCCGACCGAGCTGGGAATGCGCCTACCGCTACCAGGACGTGGGAGCGACGGCATGCGCCATTCCCCGCGCTTCGCGGCCAGCCCGACGACATCTCGATCTTCCATGGTGGTCCGGAGGGCAAGTACGGGCGCGGTCCGGCCTCCCTTGGACGACAAAATGGGTGTCGTGAGTGACTACGTCGCTGTGAACCGGGCGAACTGGGACAGCCGGGTGCCCCACCACGTGAGGGCGTGCGGCCTGGAGCGGTTCAGGGACGACCCGGCACACCTATCGGACGTGGTGCGTTTCGACAGGCAGCGGCTGGGAAGTATCGACGGGCTCGATGTGGTGCATCTCCAGTGCCACATCGGGACCGACACCGTGTCCCTGGCTCGGCTCGGGGCACGGTCGGTGACGGGTCTTGACTTCTCGGCTCCGGCCCTGGCCGCCGCTGCCGAACTCGCCGCCGCGGCCGGAGTCTGCATCGAGTTGGTCGAGAGCGAGCTGTACCGAGCGGTCGAGGCGTTGGGCCCAGGCCGGTTCGACCTGGTCTACACCGGGATCGGCGCGCTGTGCTGGCTCCCCGACGTGCGGCGGTGGGCAGAGGTGGTGGCAGCACTGCTACGCCCCGGTGGACGGCTGTTCATGCGCGAGGGGCACCCGGTGCTGTGGGCGCTCGACTATCTCCGGCCTGACGGTCTGCTCGTGCTCGCCTACCCGTACTTCGAGACCGAGGGCGTCCCGCTCAGCGAGGCAGTCAGCTACGTCGAGCACGCCGGCACCCTTCAGTCGCCGGACATCATCCATTTCAACCACGGGCTGGCCGAGATCATCACCGCCCTGATGGACGCTGGCCTGCGGCTTGTGGCCATCGAAGAACACGACACCGTTCCCTGGAATCCGCTCGGCGACGCCATGGAGGATATCGGCGGTGGCGAATACCGTCTCCGTGAGGCGCCGGAACGACTACCGGTCACCTACACGCTCCAAGCCGTCAAGCCGGCGTGATGCGCGTGCCGGGTCATGCAAAACCTTTAGCGGCGGGTCGACTCGCGAACGTCTCGTTCCGGAGTGGAATAGGACAAGGGTGCCGCTCAGCCGGCGATCGGGGGCGGGCCCAGCGGCCGGGTTGCAGTGATGGCGGAAACGCCCCGGCCCGAGGGGTGGTCCCAACGGAGCCTCGGCCGGTTACGATCGGACCGATGGTGACCATCGACCTCGAACGAGTCGAGGCACTGGAACTGCTCGGGATGACGCTGGCCCACCTCAACGACGCCGAGGCGAGGCGCGAGATCTCCGCGAGAGTTCCCCTGCTCATGGCCCTTCGGGACAAGCTCGCCAAGGCTCTTCGGGAGGCGACATGAGTTACTCGGATGCCCAGGTATCGGCCGCGGCGGCAGCGATGGACAAGTACCGAGGCAATGACGACGGCGAGGTTGGTGCTGCACTCGTGGTTGTGGGACTTACCGCGGAACGGGCGGCGCGAGAGGCCGAGATCCGCGACGACATGATCCGCGTCGCTCATCGCGCCGGCGCATCGCTGCGGCAGCTCGCCGAGGTGTCGGGCCTGGGGCGCAAGACGGTCACGGCGATCGTCGAGAACGACGTCCGGACCTGACGCCAGCCCCCTGACGCAGGTAGGGCGGGCATGGCCGAAACAGTGGCCCCGGGGTTTCTACAGGACGTAAAAGGCCACGCCATCTGCCTCGGCGGCGGCTCGTAGGTTCGGGCCGACGTCGTTGTGCGACACGGCGATGGCGTGGCCGAGCCGGTGGGCGGCGGCGAGGGCCTCGACCATGGCCGCGGACAGTGGCCGCCCGCCGGCGCGGTGGCGAGTCTGCAGGAGCGCCGTCGGCCAGGCCATGTCCCGGAGGCTCAGGACCTCAATCGAGGCGGGAAGGGCGACGAGCTGGGCCCGAAAGCGCACCTGCAGGTCCTCCGGCAGGGAGGCGACCGGACCCGACAGCTTGCCGACGACGGTCGGATCGGCGAAGGACGAGCACAGGCGGAACAGCCACAGGCCGGTGGTGGCGACGCCGTCGGGCGCGAGCCCATCGAGGGTCTCATCCCGGTGGCAGGCGAGGATGTCGCGCAGCAGGTGATCGTCGACAACCGTCGCCGGCACTATGCGGTGGCGAGATCGGGATCGTCGAGGCCGGCTACGCGAGCCAGGTGGTCCTCGGCCGACAGGGCTGCGGCGAGCAGCCCGGCCCGCCCGCCGGGGGGAAGGAGGATGACGGCGTCACCCAGGTCGAACACGGTCACGCGTCCGCCCCGATCAAGGCCCCACCGGTGGCGAACTGCGGCCGGGACGGACATCTGACCGCTGGAGGAGACGAGGAACTCCGAGGCTGCGGGCAATGCCAGACTCCGTTCTACTTGGTAAATCTGAATCTTACCAAGTGTGCCACGCTACTCTTCGGCGGGGCGGGGGTTCGGCAGGTAGTCGCGGAACTCGTCCATTGCCTTCCACTCGGGCTCCGGTGGCTGATGGCCGGGAGCGGGAGCGAACACGGACAACTGGTCGAGCACCATTCGGTGGATGTACCTCGGGCAGTTGGGAAACGCCCGCACGACCGTGATCCGCACCACGGCCTGAGCGCCCTCCCAGGTCGGCAGTAGCGGGTCGACCTCGGCCACAGACGCTCTCCCATGCACCCGTAGGCGATCCGGCTGCGCGAAGTTCACGAAAAGCAGGGCGACGCGGTCGTTGACCACGATGTTGCCGAGCGAGCGGAACATGCCGTTGCCGTCGTAGGAGGGGAACGCGATCGTTCCACGGTCGAGGCAGCGGACGAACCCCGGCCGGCCGCCCTTGTACGACACGTCCGGCCACCCGTCGCTGTCCGCCGTCGCCAGGAAGAACATGGCGCTCCCTTCGATGAACGCCACATCGCCCTGGGAGAGTTCAGCATGCACCGTCACCTGTTCCAGGCGGTCGGCGATGCGCCGACTGTCGAACCGATCCTGCAGCTCGCGGTGACCGTCGTTGTACATGGAGCGCACATTGCGCCCTGATCGCGAGCATTGCAAGGGCGCCGCCGGCTATCGGCCGAGGCCTGATCCCTAGGTCGACTCCGGGTTCCAGGGCGTCGCCAGCTGGAAGTAGTTGCCGTCGGGGTCGGCGAAGGTGCACATCAGCATGCCGCCGCCGCCCCCCGGTTCGTACGGCTCGGCGACGACCTCGGCGCCGAGCGACTTGATGCGCTCGAACTCGTCCTTCACGTCGGGTGTCGAGAAGTTGAGCATGACCCGGGCCGGCTGGGAGCTGGTGCCCTTCACGTCGCTGTGGGGGCCGATGATGATGCCGCCGTCACCCGCCTGGAACCCGAACCAGCCGGTGGCCTCGTCGCTCCAATCGGGATTCGGGGCACCGAGGACCTTCGTGTAGAAGTCCGCCAGCGTCTTGGGGTCCTCCGAACCGACCATGATGCTGTTCAGATTCAGGGCCATGGGTCCTCCTCGGACGTGTCGTGGTCGAGGGAGTCATACGTCGCAATGTCCGGCGGTGTCCTACCGAAGTCGCCGGGCGGTTCAGATCCGGATCGCGACGAGCCCGGGATCGAGCGCGCGGAGATCGTCGGGGTCGGACGTGACGACGGCCTGGGCGCTTCGACGTGCGCACACCACGACGTGGGCGTCGACGACGTCGGCCGTCCCGCTCGCGGCCAGGAGTCTCCCGACGTTGGTCGCGTCCACCCGGCCGAGGGGGATGACGTCGGTGGTCGGCTGCCGCATCAGGCGGGCCAGGCGGACCTGCCGCTCGGGCTGGCGGACTGCCTGAGCGAGCGCGGTAGCGGGAACAGTCACCCGGCTGCCCACCTCCCGAGCCCGGGCGAGCAGCACGACGACGCGTCGATCGGCCCGATCGAGGGCGATCAGCGCACCGGTGTCCAGCGTGACACCGGCCATCAGGCAGCCGACGTCCGGCCGCGCTCCACGCCGAGCACCTGGTCGGCCCAGGCCCGCTCCTCGTCCGACAGCGGACCGCCCGTCTCCCGAAGGGCGCCGGCGAGTACGGCGCCCCAGCCGGCGACATCGTCGAGGGCCACGCCAACCGCATGCCGGACGAAACTCGACACGCTCGGTGCCGTTCCGCCCTCGACCAGCCGACGGATCTGGTCGAGCTGCGAATCGTCGAGGGTGATCGTCACCTTCTTCGTCGCCATACCGGTTACCATACCCGGAACCGATCCGGGGGCCTGTTGCGCGGACGAGTTCGAGTCGGGCGTCGGGCGGGAAGGCTTGCCGGGGAGGCCGAGGATTCGGCCCGAGACACGAAGGGGTGGTCGATGACGGAGGACGCGAACAAGTCGGGCGGGGCGAAGGGGCTGGTGGTGGCGGCCAAGGAGAAGTTGAGCAAGGCTGCAGAGGCGGTTACCGGCCTGCTCAAGAGGGACGACGCGGACGGCGCCGGTGGCACGACCGCCCCCAACCCCTCGGAGCGGTCCAAGAAGATGAAGGCGGCGGTCGAGGAGGCCCGCAAGACCCAGGAGGACTGAGCCACGGGCCGTGCGGGCGGGCCGGGTCCATGATGGGGCCATGACGCTCACCATGGGCCACGGCCCGTTCGGACACCAGCCGGCGGGCATCTTCAACTTCGACCCGCCGGCCCACGTGACGTTTGTCGAGCCCGTGCCACGACGCATCCGGGGCTTCCGGGGCGGCGCCACGGTCGTCGACAGCGACCGGGCCATGCTCGTGTACCAGAGCCGCCGGCTCCCCTACTACGCATTCCCCCAGGAGGACGTCACGACCGGCGGCGAGCCCGAGCCCATCGTCGAGGGCTACGTCACCGTCGAGTGGGGGTCACTTGACGAGTGGCTGGAGGAGGAGGAGCGGGTGATCGTCCATCCCCGCGACCCGTACCACCGCATCGACACCTTCGCCACCGCCCGGCAGGTGACCGTGTCGCTCGACGGCCACGTCGTGGCCGAGTCCACCGAGGTCAAGGCGCTCTTCGAGACGGGGCTTCCCGTCCGCTACTACTTCCCGTTCCGCGACGTCAGCCTCGAGCACATCGTCCGCAGCGACACGGTCACCCAGTGCGCCTACAAGGGCACCGCCACCCACTGGTCGGCCCGCATCGGCGACGCCGTGCACTCCGACGTCGCCTGGACCTACGAGGGCGACGAGGTGCAGCGCGACGCGGAGGCGGTCCGGGGTCGCATCTGCTTCTACAACGAGCGCACCGACATCGCCGTCGACGGCCTCCCCCAGGCCCGCCCGCAGACGCCGTGGACCCGCTGAGCAACCCTTAAGGCTGGGACTCCGTCGCGTCGCCGGACTGGCCCACCAGCCAGGCGCACCACTCCTCGATGCCCTCGCCGGTCTTGGCGCTGGCCCGGATGACCCGGGCGGTGGGGTTCACGTCGTGCAGGTTCGACAGGAACTTGTCGAGGTCGAAGTCGAGGTACGGGAGGAGGTCGACCTTGTTGACCACGACCACGTCGGCGGCCCGGAACATCACCGGGTACTTGAGCGGCTTCTCCTCGCCCTCGGTGACGGCGTACACCATGGCGACGGCGTGCTCGCCGACCTTGAACTCGGCCGGGCAGACCAGGTTGCCCACGTTCTCGATCACCAGCAGGTCGATGTCGTCGAGGGGCAACCGGCGCAGGCCGGAGCGGACCATGACCGCGTCGAGGTGGCACTCGCCGCCGAAGCCCTTGCTCGTGTTGACGAGGGCCACCGCCGCCCCGTAGCCCTCGAGCTGGTCGGCATCGATGCTGGTGGCGATGTCGCCCTCGAGGATGCCCATCCGCACGGTGGGGCTCAGGGCCTCGAGCGTGCGCTTGAGCAGGGAGGTCTTGCCCGCCCCCGGCGACGACATGAGGTTGACGGCCCGCACCCCGGCCTTGGCCAGGGCGGCCCCGTTCTCCTCCGCCACCCGGTCGTTCTCGCCCAGGATGTCCTCCAGCACCGCCACCCGGGACCGGCCGGTCTGGGCGTAGCCGCTGTGGTCGCCGACGTCTCTGGCCCCGTGCGAGTGGTCGTGCCCGTGGTCGTGATCGGCGCCGTGATCGTGGTCGTGATCGGCGCCGTTGTGGTCGTGGTCGTGGCCGGACCCGTTGTGGTCGTGGGCCGGAGCGTGGGATCCGAGGGGCGCGTCCTCGTGGTCGTGGTCGTGGGTGGTGCCGTCGGAGTGGCGGTGGAAGCGGCCCATTCAGTCCTCCTCGATGTCGAATGACTCGATCCGGAACTCTTCGCCGCTGACGAGCGTGACCTTGTCGCTCTCGCACTGGCTGCACATGAGAATCGGCATGTCGAGGGTGGTCTCGGCGCCGCACGCGTCGCATTCGATGACGGCCGGCACTTGTTCGATGAGCAGCTTGCTGCCGCCGAGGTTGGTGCCCTCGGTGAGCATCCCCCAGCAGAACTCGAGGGCATCGGGGACGACCTGGCGGAAGTGGCCCACCCGGATCGACACGCTGGTGACAGTGGCGTCCTCGGCCAGCTTGGCGACCGAGGACGCGATGGCCTCACACAGCGACATCTCGTGCACGAAGCCAACCTCCCTCACCCGAGCGACCCTACCGACACAAGCGACGGTACAGCAGCCCCGATCGCCCGCCGGTCGGTCGCGTCAGGCCCCGCGCTCCGGTCGGGCCACCTCGAACCAGACCGCCTTGCCCGACCGGTGAGGCGAGACACCCCAGGCCAGGGCCAGCGACTCGACCATGGAGATGCCCCGCCCGGAGCTGCCATCGGCCGTGAGGGCGCGCCGCCGGATCCCCTCCGGCGACTGGTCGGCGACCTCGATCCGCACCCGGTCGGGGAGCAGTTGGACCGAGATGTCGACGTCGGAGCGGGCGTGGAGGACGGCGTTGGTGACCAGCTCGCTCACCAGCAGCTCGACCGTGTCGAGCAGGTCGTCGCACTCCCACCGCCGGAGGGTCTCGTCGACGAATCGGCGGGCCTGACGGGCGCTGGGGGCATCGGACGGCAGCCGGGCGCTGGCCGCGTCGAGGGTGCGGCGGACGATCCCCACCATCCCCGCCAGCAGCAGGATCTCGTCGACCAGGCGGCTGGGGGGAACGGCCTTGGACAGGTGGCCGCGTACCCGGCCGGGCCCGCCGCCCACCAGGCCGACCTCCCGGTCGGCGAAGGCGGACGTGCCCACGACGGCCGTCGCGGGGGACACCTCCAGCAGGTTCCCGACGACCGCACCGTCGCCGCCCCGGGCCGGCCGCAACTCGGGCAGGAGCAGGTCGAGCAGGACCAGGTCGGGCTGGAGCCGGCGGGCCGCGTCGACCGCCTCGGCGGCGGTGCCGACCTCGCCCACCACGTCGAGCTCGGCCCGGTCGGCCGCGGCCAGGGCGACCAGAAGCCGGTAGTCGGGGTCGTCGTCGACGACGAGCAGCCGGACGCCCACCTACCCCTCGCCCGTCCGGTCGGCGTCCGCGTCCTTGCGGTCGGGTAGCGCCGGCAGGGTGAACGACACGGCCGAGCCCCGGCCGGGGAACGACTCGGCCCAGACGGTGCCGCCGTGGCGCTCGACGATGCGGCGGCAGGCGGCCAGTCCGGCGGCGTCGGCGTCGGCGAAACTGGCGAAGAGCCGGGCCGTCTCGCCCTCGGACATCCCGGGACCGTTGTCGTGGACCGAGATCACCCAGTCGTCCCCCCGGTGGCTCAGGGCCACGTCGACCTCGGGGTCGGCCGCCGCCCCGTTGCGCAGCGCGTGGTCGAGCAGGTGGGAGAAGACCTGGCCCAGCAGCCACTCGTCTCCGACCACCCGGGGGAGGGGGTCGGACCGCACGACGGCACCCGCCTCCTCGAACCGGGGGCCCAGCTCCTGGCAGGCCCGGTCGAAGACCCGGTCGAGCTCGATCGGCTCCAGGCGGAGGGGCTCGACGCTGCCCCGGGCCTCGACCAGCAGCTCGTCGATGCGCCCGGTGAGCTCGGCGGCGCGGGCCCGGGCCCGGTCGACCAACAGGTGGCCGTCGTCGGCCAAGGCCTCGCGGTGGCGGTCGGCCAGGACCTCGAGGAGGCCGCTCATCACGTGCAGCGGCTCCAGCAGGTCGTGCCCCACCACCGACGCGAAGCGGTCGAGCTCGGCGTTGGAGCGCTGCAGCTCGGCCGCGTGACGGCCGAGGGCGGCCTGGGCCCGGTCGCGCTCCTCCAGCCGCTCGGCCAGCAGCCGGTTCTGCGCCTCGATGGTGCGGGCCTGCTCGTGGAGGGCCATGAAGACGAGCACCTTCGAGCGCAGCACCTCGGGCTCGAAGGGCTTCGACAGGTAGTCGACCGCCCCCGCTTCATACCCCCGGAGCTGGTGCTCGGTCTCCCGGCTGATGGCCGTGAGGAAGATGATGGGCACGTCCGAGCTGCGGGCCCGGCTCTTGATCATCCGGGCCGTCTCGTAGCCGTCCATCCCCGGCATCTGGACGTCGAGGAGGATCACCGCGAAGTCCTCGTGGAGGAGCTCGCGGAGGGCGTCGGGGCCGGAACTGGCCTGGGTGACCTCGACATCGAGGGGCTCGAGGGTGGCCTGGAGGGCCAGCAGGTTGTCGGGCCGGTCGTCGACGATGAGGACGCGGGCGCTCACGAGGGGCCGCCGGTCATGGGGGGCGGGTCACGCGGGACCGACTCACGCCGGACCAACGTAGCGGGGCCGGTCAGGCGGGAATCGCCTGGGGCTCGCACAGCTCGCCGATGAAAGGCCCGATGTCCTCGATCGGCAGGATGGTGGCGGCGACGCCGGTGGCCAGGGCGGCGAGGGGCATCGCCGGACGCTCCGCCGACGCCGGGTCCTGCACCACCGCCCAACCCCCCCGGGCCACGATGGTGGCGAGGCCGGCCGCCCCGTCGTCGTTGGTGCCGGTGAGAACGACCCCGACCGTGTCGGCCCGGTAGGCGGCCGCCGCCGACTCGAAGAGGACGTCGATCGACGGCCGGGCGAAGCGCACCGGACCCTCGGTGGACAGGGCCAGGTGCCCGGGCCGCTCGATCATCAGGTGGTAGCCGGGCGGAGCCACGTAGGCGACGGACGGGAACATCGGCTCCTTGTCCTCGGCTTCGCGGACCTTCCAACCGGTCTGGCGGGCGAGCAGGAGGGCCAGCCCGGAGGGGGCGTCGCGCCGGTGCTGGGCGATGACGACGGGCGAGGACAGCCCGGCCGGCAATCCCCTCAGGAGCTGGACGAGGGCGGCCAGCCCGCCCCACGAGCTCCCCACCACGACGATCCCGCAGGTCACCCCGACCCTCCCGCCGACCAGGTCCGACCAGCCCGGGGACCGGCGCGCCGACCCCCTTGGTGCCGCGTCTTGCGGTACAGGCGTTGCCCTTCGTCGACGGCCTGGTACTCGTCCTCGTAGGGGGTGAAGGCCACGGACTCCTTCTGGCCCAAAGCCAGGATCCCGAAACGGGCCAGGCTGTCGTGGAACAGCCGGTGCACCCGGTCCTGCAGGGTCTTGTCGAAATAGATCAGCACGTTGCGGCACACGACGACATGGAACTCGTTGAAAGAGCCGTCGACCACCAGGTTGTGCTGGGCGAAGACGACGTTGGCGGCGAGGGACCGGTCGAAACGGGCCCCGTCGTAGGCGGCGACGTAGTACTCGGAGAAGGCCCGGGTACCTCCCGCGGCGAGATAGTTCTCGGTGTACTCCCGCATCTTCTCCAGGGGGAAGACGCCATCGCGGGCCCGGGCCAGCACCGGCTGGTTGATGTCGGTGGCGTAGATCCGGGTGCGCTCGAGCAGGCCCTCCTCGGCCAGGAGGATGGCCAGGGAATATGTCTCCTCGCCGGTGGAGCAGCCCGCGTTCCAGATCCGCAGGAAGGGATAGGTGCGCAGCAGCGGCACCACCTGCTGGCGGAAGGCCCGGTAGAAGCCGGGGTCGCGGAACATGGCGGTGACGTTGATCGACAGGTCGAGCAGCAGCCGCTCCATGCAGTCGGGGTCGTGGAGCAGCCGTTCGAGCAGCCCCGACATGGTCGCCATGCCCTCGAGCTCGCGCCGGCGGGACAGCCGCCGGCGGAGCGACGCCCGGGCGTAGTTCCGGAAATCGAAGCCGAAGCGGCGGTAGACGCCCTCCAGCAGGAGGTCGATCTCGATCTCCTCCAGGTCGGGGTCGCCCGATCCGGGGACGCGACCTCCGTCGACATCGCGCTCGCCGGGCCGGTGCGGTTGGTCGGGCGCGACCGACGAGCTCACCGGTAGAGCCAGACCCGCATGAGGGAGAGGAGTTGGTCGACGTCGACCGGCTTGGTGATGTAGTCGGACGCTCCGGCGGCGATGCTCTGCTCCCGGTCGCCCTTCATCGCCTTGGCCGTGAGGGCGATGATCGGCAGCCGGGCGAACCGCTCGTCGCCGTTCAACGGGGCCCGGATGTGGCGCATGGTCTGGTAGCCGTCCATCTCCGGCATCATCATGTCCATCAGGACCAGGTCGAGGCCGGCATCGGCGACCAGCACGTCGATCGCGTCCCGGCCGTTCTCGGCGAAGACGGTGTCCATCCCCAGGCCCTCGAGGGCGCTGGTGAGGGCGAACACGTTGCGCACGTCGTCGTCGACGATGAGGACCCGCTTGCCGCGGAAGACGGCGTCGGCGGTGTGGAGCTGCTCGATCATCCGCCGCTTCTCGGCGGGCAGCTTGGCTTCCACCCGGTGCAGGAAGAGGGCGGTCTCGTCGAGGAGCCGCTCGGGCGACCTGACGTCCTTGACGATGATCGTCTCGGCGTACTTCTTGAGCCTGGTCTCCTCCCGCCGGGTCAGCTCCTTGCCCGTGTAGACGATCACCGGCAGCTTGGTGAACCGCTCGTCGGCTTTGAGCCGCTCGAGGAGGGCGAACCCGCTGGTGCGGGGCAGCTTGAGGTCGAGGACCATGCAGTCGAAGCGCTGCTCCTCGAGGGCGGCCATCGCCTCCTCGCTCGACCCCACGCCGACCACCTCGATGCCCTGGTCGTCGCCGCCGACCAGCTCCATGATGCTGTTCCGCTCCCGGTCGTCGTCCTCCACCACCAGGACCCGGCGAACGGCCGTCTCGATGAACCCCATGAGCTCGGAGACGGCCTGGTTGAGGTCGTCGGGGGACACCGGCTTCTGGAGGTAGGCGAGAGCGCCGGCCGACAGCGCGCTCTGGCGCTGGTCTCCGCCGGAGATGATGTGGACGGGGATGTGCCGGGTGGGTGTTTGGCGCTTCAGCTCCTCGAGCAGGGCCAGGCCGTCGATCCCGGCCAGGCCAGTGTCGAGCAGGATGGCGTCGGGAAGGTGCCGGCGAACCAGCGTCAGGGCGACGTCGCCCCGCCGGGCCACCAGCACCTTGAACCCCCGGGCCCGGCCGAGGTCAGCCGTCGTGTCGACGAGGTCGGTGTCGTCGCCGATCACGAGGAGGACCCGGTCACCCGCCTCCAGCGAGCCGCGGTCGTCACCGCCACCGTCGTCGTCGTCGGAGCCGGCGACGGTGGCCGCCATCGACGGATCGTCGGCGCCGGTGCCGGCCGGCGCCGCAGGGGGCAGGGACGCGACGGCCGCCGGGCCGGCCAGGAACGCCGGCTCGGCCGAGTGCGGTGCCGCCTGGGACAGGGTGGCCGGCACGTAAAGGGTGAACGTGCTGCCCGCCCCCGGCGCGCTCTCCACGTGGATCTCGCCGCCCAGCAGCCGGGCGATCTCCCGGCCGATGGAGAGTCCCAGGCCGGTGCCGCCGTACTTGCGGCTGGTGGTGCCGTCGGCCTGCTGGAAGGCCTCGAAGATCATCATGTGCTTGTCGGCCGGGATCCCCAGGCCGGTGTCGGTGACGCGGAGGGCCACCACCTGCGACGCCGACCGCAGGCGGGGATCGTGGAAGATGGTGCGGGGCGACGCGGGCCGGATGTCGAGGGTGACCGACCCCTGGTCGGTGAACTTCACGGCGTTCGACAGGAGGTTGTTCATGACCTGCTCGAGGCGCTGCCGGTCGGATTCCACCTCGGGCGGGGCGGCCTCGTCGATCTGCACCGTCAGGGTGAGGCCCTTCTGGTCGGCGAGGGGCCGGAAGGTGGAGGCGAGGTCGGCCGCCAGGTCGGCCAGGGCGAACGTCGAGGGGGCCAGCTCCATCTTCCCCGCCTCCACCTTCGACAGGTCGAGGATGTCGCTGATCAGGGCCAGGAGGTCGGCGCCGGCGCCGTGGATGCTCCGGGAGAACTCGATTTGCTTGTCGGTGAGGTTGCCGCCGGGGTTGTCGGACAGCAGCTTGGCCAGGATCAGGAGGCTGTTGAGCGGGGTCCGCAGCTCGTGGCTCATGTTGGCCAGGAACTCCGACTTGTAGCGCGAGCTGATGGCCAGCTGCTCGGCCCGCTCCTCCAGCGCCCGGCGGGCCAGCTCGATCTCGGTGTTCTTGACCTCGATGGCCCGGTTCTGCTCCGCCAGCTGGGCCGCCTTCTCCTCCAGCTCGGCGTTGGTCTGCTGCAGCTCCTGCTGCTGCACCTGGAGCAGCTCCTCGGACGCCTTCAGCGACTGGGCCTGGTCCTCCAGCTCGAGGTTCGAGCGCCGCAGCTCGTCCTGCTGGGACTGGAGCTCCTCCGACTGGCTCTGCAGCTCCTGGGTGAGGCGCTGCGACTCCTTCAGCAGCTCCTCGGTGCGGGTGTTGGCGATGATGGTGGCCACCACCACGCCGACCGTCTCCACGATCTGCTCGAGGAACGCCTGGTTGATGGAGGTGAACGAGCGGACCGACGCCAGCTCGATCACGCCCAGCACCTGCTCCTCGAACACCACGGGCAGCACGACCACGTTCACCGGCGGGGTCTCGCCCAGGCCGGAGGAGATGCGGATGTAGTCGGGCGGGGCCTCGGTGACGAGGATGACCCGCTTCTCCAGGGCGGCCTGCCCGACCAGTCCCTCGCCCAGCTTGAAGTGGTTCTTGACGCCCTTGCGGGCGGTGAAGCCGTAGCTGGCGATGAGACGCAGGTCGACCTCGCCGGCCCCGTTCGAGGCGACATCCGGGGCGGCGAAGAAGAACGCCCCGTGCTGGGCGCTGACGAGGGGGGTGAGCTCGGACATGATGAGCCCCGAGACCGCCTCCAGGTCGCGCTGGCCCTGGAGCATGGCCGAGATCCGGGCCAGGTTGGACTTGAGCCAGTCCTGCTCCTCGTTGCGACCGGTGGTCTCCTTGAGGTTGCCGATCATCTGGTTGATCGTGTCCTTGAGGTCGCCGACCTCGCCGGTGGCGTCGACGGTGATCGACCGGGTGAGGTCGCCCTGGGTCACCGCGGTGGACACCTCGGCGATGGCCCGCACCTGGGTGGTGAGGTTCCCGGCCAGCTGGTTCACGCTCTCGGTGAGCCGGCGCCAGGTGCCGGACACGTCCTCCACCTCGGCCTGGCCGCCCAGCTTGCCCTCGGTGCCCACCTCCCGGGCGACCCTCGTGACCTCGGTGGCGAAGCTGCCGAGCTGGTCGACCATGGTGTTGATGGTGTTCTTGAGCTCGAGGATCTCGCCCCGGGCGTCGACGGTGATCTTCTGGCTCAGGTCGCCCTTGGCCACCGCGGTGGTGACCTGGGCGATGTTGCGGACCTGGTCGGTGAGGTTGTCGGCCATGGAGTTCACCGAGTCGGTGAGGTCCTTCCACGTGCCGGCCACGCCCCGGACCTCGGCCTGGCCGCCGAGCTTGCCCTCGGTGCCCACCTCCCTCGCCACCCGGGTGACCTCGTCGGCGAAGGATCCGAGCTGGTCGACCATGGTGTTGATGGTGTTCTTGAGCTCGAGCAGCTCGCCCCGCACGTCGACCGTGATCTTCTGGGACAGGTCGCCCTTGGCCACCGCGGTGGTGACCTGGGCGATGTTGCGGACCTGGCCGGTGAGGTTGCCGGCCAGCTGGTTGACGTTGTCGGTGAGGTCCTTCCACGTGCCGCTGACCCCTCGCACCTGGGCCTGGCCGCCGAGCTTGCCCTCGGTGCCGACCTCTCTCGCGACGCGGGTGACCTCGTCGGCGAAGGATCCGAGCTGGTCGACCATGGTGTTGATGGTGGACTTGAGCTCGAGGATCTCGCCCCGGGCGTCGACCGTGATCTTCTGGGACAGGTCGCCCTTGGCCACCGCGGTGGTCACCTGGGCGATGTTGCGGACCTGGCCGGTGAGGTTGCCGGCCAGCTCGTTGACGTTCTCGGTGAGGGCCTTCCAGGTGCCGGAGACGCCCCGCACGTCGGCCTGACCGCCGAGCTTGCCCAGCGTGCCCACCTCTCGGGCGACCCGGGTGACCTCGTCGGCGAAGGATCCGAGCTGGTCGACCATGGTGTTGATGGTGGACTTGAGCTCGAGGATCTCGCCCCGGGCGTCGACCGTGATCTTCTGGGACAGGTCGCCCTTGGCCACCGCGGTGGTGACCTGGGCGATGTTGCGGACCTGGCTGGTGAGGTTCCCGGCCAGCTGGTTGACGTTGTCGGTGAGGCCCTTCCACGTGCCGGAGACGCCGGGAACGTCGGCCTGGCCGCCCAGGCGGCCCTCGGTGCCCACCTCGCGTGCCACCCGGGTGACCTCGTCGGCGAAGGCCGACAGCTGGTCGACCATGGTGTTGATGGTGTCCTTGAGCTCGGCCACCTCGCCACTGGCGCCGACGGTGATCTTCTGCGACAGGTCGCCCTTGGCCACCGCGGTGGTGACCTGGGCGATGTTGCGCACCTGGGTGGTGAGGTTCCCGGCCAGCTGGTTGACGTTGTCGGTGAGCCCCTTCCACGTGCCGGAGACGCCGGGCACGTCGGCCTGACCGCCCAAGCGGCCCTCGGTGCCCACCTCGCGCGCCACCCGGGTGACCTCGTCGGCGAAGGCCGAGAGCTGGTCGACCATGGTGTTGATCGTCCGCTTGAGCTCGGCCAGCTCGCCCCGCACGTCGACCGTGATCTTCTGGCTCAGGTCGCCCCTCGCCACCGCGGTCGTGACCTGGGCGATGTCGCGCACCTGGTCGGTGAGGTTGGAGGCCATGAAGTTCACCGACTCGGTGAGGTCGCGCCACGTGCCCGACACGCCCTTGACCTGGGCCTGGCCGCCGAGCTTGCCCTCGGTGCCCACCTCCCGGGCGACCCGGGTGACCTCGTCGGCGAAGGCCGAGAGCTGGTCGACCATGGTGTTGATCGTCGACTTCAGCTCGAGGATCTCGCCCCGGGCGTCGACGGTGATCTTCTGCGACAGGTCGCCCTTGGCCACCGCGGTGGTGACCTGGGCGATGTTGCGCACCTGGCTGGTGAGGTTGCCCGCCAGCTGGTTGACGTTGTCGGTGAGGTCCTTCCAGGTGCCGCTGACGCCCCGCACCTGGGCCTGACCGCCGAGCTTGCCCTCGGTGCCCACCTCCCTCGCCACCCGGGTGACCTCGTCGGCGAAGGACCCGAGCTGGTCGACCATGGTGTTGATCGTCGACTTCAGCTCCAGGATCTCGCCCCGCGCGTCGACGGTGATCTTCTGGGACAGGTCGCCCCGGGCCACCGCGGTGGTCACCTGGGCGATGTTGCGGACCTGGCTGGTGAGGTTCCCCGCCAGCTGGTTGACGTTGTCGGTGAGGTCCTTCCACGTGCCGGCCACTCCCGGCACCTCGGCCTGGCCCCCCAACCGGCCCTCGATGCCCACCTCGCGGGCCACCCGGGAGACCTCGTCGGCGAAGGCCCGCAGGGTGTCGGTCATGGAGTTGATGGTCTCGGCCAGGGCCGCCACCTCGCCCTTGGCCGCCACCGTGATCTTCTGGCTGAGGTCGCCCCGGGCCACGGCCGTCGTCACCTGGGTGATGTTGCGGACCTGGCTGGTGAGGTTCCCGGCCATGAAGTTCACCGAGTCGGTGAGGTCCTTCCACGTGCCCGACACGCCCGGCACGTCGGCCTGCCCGCCCAGCTTGCCCTCGGTGCCGACCTCCCGGGCCACGGTGGTCACCTGCTCGGCGAACACCCGCAGGGTGTCGGTCATGGAGTTGATGGTCTCGGCCAGGGCCGCCACCTCGCCCTTGGCCGCCACCGTGATCTTCTGGCTGAGGTCGCCCCGGGCCACGGCGGCCGACACCTGGGCGATGTTGCGGACCTGGGTGGTGAGGTTCCCGGCCATGAAGTTCACCGAGTCGGTGAGGTCCTTCCAGGTGCCCGATACGCCCTTGACCTGGGCCTGGCCGCCGAGCTTGCCCTCGGTGCCCACCTCCTTGGCCACCCGGGTGACCTCGTCGGCGAAGCTGCCGAGCTGGTCGACCATGGTGTTGATCGTGTTCTTGAGGGCGAGGATCTCGCCCCGGGCGTCGACCGTGATCTTCTGCGACAGGTCGCCCTTGGCCACCGCGGTGGTGACCTGGGCGATGTTGCGCACCTGGCTGGTGAGGTTGCCGGCCAGCTCGTTCACCGAGTCGGTGAGCGCCTTCCAGGTGCCGGAGACGCCCTTGACCTTGGCCTGGCCGCCGAGCTTGCCCTCGGTGCCCACCTCCCGGGCCACCCGGGTGACCTCGTCGGTGAACGACCCGAGCTGGTCGACCATGCCGTTGACGACCGTGCCGATGCGGGCGAACTCGCCCTTCACCGGCTGGCCCTCGATGGTGCGCGACATCTTCTGGGTGAGGTCACCCCGGGCCACCGCCTGCAGGACGCGGGCCACCTCGTTGGTCGGGCGCACCAGGTCGTCGATGAGGCGGTTCACCGAGTCGATGCACTTCTCCCACGAGCCACCCGCCCCCTCGAGGGCCAGCCGCTCGGTCATGCGTCCCTCCCGGCCGACCACCCGGCCGACCCGGCCGAGGTCCTTGCTCAGGCGGGCGTTGAGATCGGCGACCCGGTTGAAGGCCTTGGCCGCGTGCGCCGCCCGGCCGTTGGTCCGGGCCGGCATCCGCACCGTGAAGTCGCCCCGGCCGAGGGCGTCGAGGGCCTCGAGGAGGTCGGCGAGCAGGGCGTCGTCGCCCTCGTCGTCGCGTGCGGCCCGGCCGTTTCGTCCGTTCCCCCGGGCGCCGGCCACCTTGGCCGCCCCGTCGGGCCGGGCGCGGCTCGGCCGGACGTCACCAGTTGCGGCCATATTCGGCACCTCCGCTCCCCGAACCCCAGCACGAACCTCGTGCCCAAACTGCCCCGTTGTACCGCGAAGGGTATGCGGGGCAAACCTCGGGGAGACGGAATCGACTGATGCACCTCCGACAGGGTCGGGGCCCTGGCCTGGCGACACCCGGCGGCGCGGACGCCCGCCGGGTGTCGCCAGTTCTCGCGCTAGCGGGTGTCGACCGCGGCGGCCAACTCCTGCTTGCTCATCTTCGAGCGGCCGGCGATCTCCTGGTCCGTCGCCAGCTGCTTCAGCTCGTCGACGCTGAGCTGCTCCCGCTCGTCCACCGTGGGGAAGCCCATCTGGGCCCTCCGGGCGTCCATCTCCTGGCCCAGCTGCTCACGGAAGTCGGCCTCGGTGGCCGACCGCACGGACGGGAACAGCTCCGCCTCCTCCTCGTCGATGTGGTGCTCCACGCTCTCGATGAGGACCATCATCTTGGCCACCCAGGCGTCGTCCGTCGGCGGCAGGGCCTTGATCTCGGCGTCGAGGACGTCGGCCACGTGGTGCTCCTGGAGGCCCTCGTCGACGGTCTCGCCGATCTCCTCCGACAGGTCGTGGATCGCGGGGTAGACGATCTCCTCCTCGATCGTCGTGTGGATCTTCAGATCCTGGGACAGGTGGGCGGCCAGACGGGCCATCTCCGCCACGTTGTCGCTCTCGTGGGCCTCCTGGAAGCGGGTGAACGTACCCCGGAAACGGTTGTGATCGGCGATGAGCAGATCCAGGCAGTCCATCGGTGCTCCTCTTCTCGGACGGTCGTGGTCTACGGCGCGCTACCCAGAAGCGGCCCACGTCATGCGGCTAGCGTCACGGCCCAGGATGTGGCACGCCAGCACCGTCTCGGTCGTCCTGATGACCTATGCCGAGAAGGACTCCATCCGGTCCACGATCGAGGGCTTCCTCGCCACCGGCGTGGTCGACGAAGTGGTCGTGGTCGACAACAACGCCGAGCCCGGCACCCACGCCGAGGTCGCGGCGACCGCCGCCCGGGAGGTGCACGAGCCCCGCCAGGGCTACGGCTTCGCCACGCAACGGGGCCTGGCCGAGGCCACCGGCGACCTCATCGTGCTCTGCGAGCCCGACGGCACGTTCATGCCCGACGACATCTTCAAGCTCCTCGTCTACAGCGACGACTGCGACGTGGTCTTCGGCACCCGCACCACCCGCGAGCTGCTGTGGAAGGGCGCCAACATGGGCTTCCTCCTCAAGTGGGGCAACTGGGGGCTGGCCAAGGTGATCGAGGTCCTGTTCAACACCAGCCACCTGAGCGACGTGGGGTGCACCTACCGCCTGCTCCGCCGGGAGGCGCTGGACCGGGTGCGAAACCGCTTCTCCGTCGGCTCGGAGCACTTCGGGCCCGAGCTGATGCTGCTGTGCATCACGTCCGGGCTGCGGACGGTGGAGGTGCCGGTGAACTACCTCCCCCGCGTCGGCGTGTCGTCGGTGACGGGCAACCTCGGCAAGGCCGCCCGCCTCGGCCTGAGAATGTTCGTCCACATCCTCGCCTTCCGGCTGCGCACCCTCGGCCGCAGGCAGGGGGTGGACTGGAGACGCGGCGTCGCCCACCTCGAGGCGGTGGCGCCGGCCACGGGGCATCCGGCGACGGGGCAGCCGGCGACCGAGACTGGCCTGGTGGGCGACGGTCCCGGTCCGGGGGACGACCTCTTCCAGGCGGGCTCGTCGGGTTGACCGCGTCCCCCCTTTGAGCGCCCGCCCGCTCGTGGCCCGGTTCGGGCCGGTGGCGGCCGTGCTGTTCGTCTATGCGGTGAGCGTCGCCCTCCTGCCCCGGGTCGACGTCCCCGTCGGTGACGACTGGGTCTACGCCCGCACGGTGGAGCGGCTGCTCGACGGCGACGGATTCCGGATCCTGGACGCCACCGTTGCCACCTTCGTCCTCCAGGCGCTGTGGGGCGCGGCGGTGACCTCCGTCCTCGGGTTCGGCTATGTGACCCTGCGGCTGTCGACGCTGGCCCTGGCCGCCGCCGGCGCCGTCGCCCTCTACGGGCTGTGCCGCTCCCTCGGGGCCAGCCGCCAGTGGTCGGCGGTGGCGGCCGCCGCCTGGCTCTTCAACCCCCTCGCCTTCGTTCTGGCCAACAGCTTCATGAGCGACGCCTCGTTCGCCGGATTGCTGGTGGGGGCCACCCTCCTCTACGTCCGGGGGCTGTGCGGGGACCGGGAGCTGCCCCGGCTGGTGGTGGCCGGGTCGGCGGTAGCCGCGGCCGCCTTCCTCTTCCGCCAGCAGGGCGCGCTCATACCGGTGTCGGTGGTCGCGTTCCTCCTCGTGACCGGTCGATCCCGCCTCGACCGCGGCGGGTTGCGCACCCTCGCCCGGGTGACGGCGCTGCCGGTGGCGACGGCAGTCGCCTACTACCTGTGGCTGTGGTTCGTCCACGGGGTACCGACGTCGCAACAACAGTTCACCGAGGAGCTGGGACTGGTGTGGCGGTCGGGCACGCCCCTGCTCCTACTCCAGATCGTGGGGGTGTTGGCCGTGTACAGCGGCCTGTTCGTCCTGCCGGTAGCCGTGCCGGCCGCGGTGCGGGTGCGGGCGCTGGTGCGGTCGTTCCCCCGGCCGGGATGGCGGGTGGCCGGCCCGCTGGTGGTGGTGGTCGTTGTGGGGGTGGCCGGGTTCGCGGTGGCCGGACGCCTCATGCCCTACGTCCCCCAGTACCTGGCCGATTGGGGCATCGGACCGGCCGACCTCCAGGGGGGGCGGCCACGGATCGCCGGACGGTGGCTCTTCGCCGTCATCACCGCGGTGGCGGGAGCCGCCGCCCTGGTGGGCGCCCTCGCCCTCGGCCGCCGGTACGCGGAGACGCGGGGCGCCGGAGACGGGCCGGTTGCCGCGACCAGGGCCGGCGCCGGCCTGGTGTTCGCCGTCCTCGTCGGGCAGGCGGTTGGCGTGCTGCCGCCGAGTTTCCACTTCCAGAACCCCGTCCCCGGTGCCATCCTCACCATCACCCTCGACCGCTACCTCCTGCCCCTGCTCCCCCTCACCCTGGCCCTGGCGGTGTGGGCGGTGGCGGGGATGCGGCTGCCGTCGTGGCCGGCGTGGGTGGTCACGGCGATGCTGGCCGTCGTGTCGGTGGTCGGCACTCGCGACTTCCTGGTGTTCCAGCGCTCGACCTGGGACCTGGCCGCGGCCACCAACCGGGCCGGCGTCGACCTCCGGCAGCTCGACGGGGGCGCATCGTGGGACGGCGTGCACCTCTACCAGGACGGTGTCGAGGTGCCCGACCCGACCGACCGCCCGTGGTGGATCAACCTGTTCGCCTGGACGAACGAGGCCACCTACGTGGTCTCGACCACCCCCGTGCCCGGCTACGTCGAGGTCCGGCGGGTGCCGTACGACACCTGGCTGCCCCCGGACGACCAGGCGCTGCTGCTCCTGCGCCGGGCGGACGCCCCCTGGCCGCCCCCGGGTGCCGGGTGATCTCGTGGTCCTCGGCCACTCAGGTCCTGCCCCTCGGAGACGGGCGCGATCAGGTGCTGGAGTGCTTGGCCCGGTTGACGACGTCGACCAGCTCGGCCAGCCGAGCAGCCCGGAAGGCGCCGCCGGCGACCACCCGGGGCTTGGTCAGCAGGGCCCACGGCTGGTCGACGTCCCAGTCCTTCAGGGCGAGATGGCTGTCGTCCGCCGATCCCTCGGCCCGGACCCAGTCGAGCTGGTCGAGCGGGACGCGCCACACGGCCACCCGGCCGGCGCCGGGATCGAGCGGCCCCGTCGCGCTCTGGCCCCGGGCGCACACGCCGACCAGGCGGGACGACGTGACGAGCAGGGTCGATTTGCCCCGGAAGGCGGTGGCGCCGGGGCTGTCGAACAGGACCATCGAGACCAGGTAGGCGCCCACGACCTGCTCCGTGCCCTCGGGGGCCGGGAACCACGACGTGGTGTCGAACCGGACTCGCAGGCCGGGCACCACCCGGAGACCGGGCGAGCGCGGCCCCACGTCGACCACCTCGTACCGTCCCGCGTCGGCGGACCGACGCCGATCCGAAGGCCAAAAGCCCGGCGGAGGCGCCTCCAAGAGCCAACGTGGCGGCGCCGGCGTGTCCTGCTGCGGCGCTGCGAAAGGCGGCGGGACGGACGAGGTCGGTGCACGTTGGATTGGCGGACGGGGGGCCCACGGCGGGACGGGCGGGGACGGCGGACCGGTCGGCAGACGTTCGGTCGGCGGAGGTTGGGTCGGCGGAGGTTGGGTCGGCGGACGTTCGGTCGGCGGACGTTCGGTCGGCGGACGGGGGGCCGGCGCCGACCCAACGTCCGGCGGACCTTGGGTTGGCGGACGGGGAGCCGGCGGGGGTGGGGGCGGGCGCATCGTGGGGCGTTCGACCGGGGGAGGTGGAGTGGCCGCGGGTGGGGCAGAACGGGGGGCAGGCGGGGGTGGGACCGCCGCCGGCCGGCGGGCCGGGTCAGGCCTCGACGGTAGGTCCCGGAGGTCCGGGTCGTCGGTGGGCGTTTCCGGCGCCGGTCCGGCTCCGTAGAAAGCCTGGCTCTCCGGGGGGATCCAGAGCAGGACCACGACCGAGAGGGCCACGCCGAGGGGGACGAACAACGGCCCGGTGACCGAACCTTCGCTGCCGAGGAGGAGGGCGACCACGTACCCGGCCATGAGGGCCGAGATCAGGGTGCGGGCGGCGGGGTCGCCGGTGGGCAGCCGTCGCCGGGACCGGAAACACACCACCGATATGCCGACCAGCGCCAGGCCGACGACCGCATACTTGGTCTCGAGCGACGACATCGGCACGTATGTCAACCCGATCGCGAGCAGGACGGCCGAGAGCAGGACGACCATCGCCTCGGCCGCCGCCACCGGTACCGGCACCGACCCGTCCCGCCGCCGGGCGGCGAAGAAGTCCCGGATCCGAGGGGGCAGGGTCAGGGCCAGCACCGCCGCCACCGAGCACAGCAGCGTGACCGTGTCGGCGGCGCCGCCGAGGCCGTCGCCCAGCACCAGGCTCAAGGCCAGGCTCGCCCCCAGCACGACGGTGAGGACCCGGGCCACAGGGTCCCCCAGGGTCAGCTGCCAGGCGAGCAGGAAGCAGGCCGCGGCGACGAGTACGAGCTCCACCACCAGGGTCAGGACGAGCACACCGAACGATCCCCAGAGGCCTCCGGCCGTCACCAGTTCGATCGCATCGGGGACTGCGCGTAGGGCCGGTATGCCGGTGAAAAGGCCCGCGGTGCACAGCAGCCCGACCGCCGCCCACAGCTCGGGCGGCAAACCCGCCGGCAGCGACGGCCGGGGACGCGTCACCTCCACCCGCTCACCGCTGCGGTTCGGGTGGGGCGCCGGTCGGCGGGGCGCCCTCGGACCGACGCCGGGTGGCGGCGTTGATGGCGGCCGCCAGCTCGTCGGGGGCGACGTGGCGAACCCGCCCGTCGCTCACCTGGTGGACGGCCGCCAGCATGACGCCGCCGATGAGGGCGTCGGTCGACCGCACCGCCACCGCCGGGACGCCCCCGGCGTCGATCACGCCCGCGGCGTCGACGTGGCGCAGCGGGAACGACCAGGCGACGACCGTGCCCGGTTGCGCACCGCGGGGTGCGAAGTCGACCGCACCCGACACCGCCTCGCCCCGGGGGCAGATCCCGGCCAGGCGCCCGGCGCTGAGGACCACCGTCGACCAGCCCCGGAAGGCCGCCACAAGGCGCGAGTGGGGCCGGCTGTGCGCGGGAGCGAGCGTCGCATCGACGCCGATGTGACCGGTGACCCGGGCCACGAAGCGGGTCTCGACCGGCTCGCCGCTACCAGGCCGCGGGAACCACGACGACGGGTCGGGACGCAGGTCGACCGCCGCGAGAGGCGCAGTCGCGGCGTCGCCGCCGGCCACGACCACGAAGTGCGGCAGGTACTCCGGGGACCGGGAGAGGATCCGCAACGCGTCCGCCGGCGGGAGACCTCCGCTCATGGTCGGGGACAGCGGCATGCCGGGCTGTCGCTCATGCGCAGATGAGGATCCGGCGCCGGCATTCGCCGGATACTAGAGGGTCCGCCACACCAGGGACCGGCCCGACCGGGACCCTCGTTTATCCGGACGATCGGGCTCCCTCCAGGGGCGAGAACGACTGGACGGTCGTCCTGGCCGGCCAGGGGCGGCGGGCGGGCGCCACGCCACCATGCCGGCCGGAACCGGAGGCGCGCTGATGCGGCCGCGTCGGAGGCGTTCGAGGGCGAGCTACGAGTGGTTCGTGGGCCGGGGGTCGTCGGGGCCGATCGAGACGCCGTAGGAACCCCGCTCGCCCAGGCAGCACGGGTTGGTGTCGAAGTCGACGCAGTTCTCGCACTCCAGCTCGAAGGTGGCGTGGGTGATCGAGAACCGCTCCGCGATCGCCACCTTGGCGGCCTGCGCCACCACCTGGGCCTCGGCCAGCGACGGTGTGCCCGACAGGACGAGGTGGGCCGACACCGCCCGCACGTCGGGCGACAAGCTCCATGCGTGAACATCGTGGACGTCGTCGACCGAGCCCAGCCCGACGATGACGTCGACCAGATCGCCGACGACCAGGCCGCGGGGGGTGGACTCGAGCAGGACGTCGGTGGTCTCCCCCACCAGCCGCACCGCCTGCACCGCGATGAGCACGGCGATCACGAGCGACACAGCCGGGTCGAGCCACTGGAAGCCGCCGGTGAAGAGGATGACGACGGCGGTGAGGGCGACGGTGGCCGAGGTGGCGGCGTCGCCCACCATGTGGAGGGCGGCCGACCGCATGTTGAGGTCGCGGTGGGAGTGGCCGTGGCCCAGGTTGCCGCGAGCGAGCATCCACGCCGCCGTGCCGTTCACGACGGCCGATACCACCGCCGCCACGAGCACCCACCCGCCCTCGACGTCGGGCGGGTGCATGAGGCCGCGGACACCGAAGTACGCGACCAGGCCGGTGACCACGAGCAGGGCGCCGGCGTTGGCCTGGGCGGCCAGCACGGTGGAGCGGTGGAAGCCGTAGGAGCGCCGGGCGGTCGCCGGGCGGCGGGTGAGTCGCACCGCGTAGAGCGACACCGCCACCGCGGCCACGTCGGTGAGGCTGTGTCCGGCGTCGGCCAGGAGTCCGAGCGAGTTGGCCACCAGCCCGACCACCGCCTGGGCGACCACGATCACCAGGTTGAGCACGAGCACCCAGAAGAGGCGCCGTTCGCGGCGGGCGGTGACCTCGTCGGGCCTGACCGCCATGCCGCTCCGAGGCCCCGGGTTACCGGACATCGTCGTGGCGCTCGTGCTCGAGGGCCAGGTCGAGCAGCATCCGGACGTGGCCGTCGATGACGGAGTAGTACGCCCTGCGTCCGGCGCGCCGCACCTTCACCACCCGGTGGGCCCGGAGGAGCCGGAGGGCGTGGCTGGTGGCCGACTCCCCCAGCCCGGCCGCGGCCGCCAGGTCGCACACGCACAGCTCGCCGCCCTCCAGGAGGCCGAGGAGCAGCCGCAGCCGGTTCTCGTCCCCCAGGAGGGCGAAGACCTCGGCCACCGACGCCACCGACTCAGGCGACGGCAGCGCCCGCTGCACGGCGTCGACCCGCTCGGGATCGACCACCCGCACCACGCACTCGTCGAGGCCTACCGGCTCCATCGCCATCGCCTCTATATGAACATATGCTCAGACGTCACGCGGTTCGGGCGTCACGCGGCCGGCCGTACCTCCACCACCGCCCGCATCCCCGACTGGTAGTGCCCCGGCTCGTGGCAGCCGATGAGCACCTGGCCCGGCCGGTCGAACAGGTAGTCGAGGCTGGCGGTCTGGCCCGGTCCCACGTCGACCGCCGCCAGGTTGTGGGCCTCGTGGCCGTTCCGGGCGTGCGCCTCCTGGGCCGACGCATCGCCGATCACCGCTTCGTGGATCCCCGCCCCGTCGTTGTGGAAGACGAATCGCACCCGCTGGCCGGCCTCCACGGTGAGGTTCGCCGGCGCAAAGGCGAACTCGGACATGGCCACCTCGACCTCCCGGTCGACGCCCGGGGCGTCATCGCCCGTCCGGGTCACCATCGCCACCGCCACCAGGGCGACCACCGGGGCCAGCCAGGCGACGGCGACGCTTCGCCGGTGGGCTCCGGCGCGCCCCCGCCCCGTCCGCGACGGGCGGCCCCGTCCGAAGCGGTACAGGCGGAGGCTGTTGGCGACCACCGAGACGCTCGACAGCCCCATGGCCGCTCCCGCCACCACCGGGTCGAGCAGGCCGAGGGCGGCGAGGGGGATGGCGACCAGGTTGAACCCGAAGGCCCACCCCAGGTTCTGGAGGATGGTGCCGTAGGTGACCCGGGCCAGGCGGATGGCCGAGGCCACGCCGACCAGGTCGGACGACAGCAGGGTGATGTCGGACGTCTCGATCGCCACGTCGGTGCCCGTGCCGATGGCGATGCCGAGTTCGGCCCGGGCCAGGGCGGGGGCGTCGTTGACGCCGTCGCCCACCATGGCCACCACCCGGCCCCCGGACTGGAGGCGGACGATCTCGTCGACCTTGCCGCCCGGGAGCACCCCGGCCATGACCCGGCCGATCCCCACCTGGGCGGCGATGGCAGCCGCGGTCCGGGCGTTGTCGCCGGTGAGCATGGCCACCTCCACGCCCATGGCCCTGAGGTCGGCGATGGCGTCCTCGGCCCCCGGCCGGACCGTGTCGGCCACCGCCAGGACGCCCCGGGCCCGGCCGTCCCAACCGGCCAGCACGACGGTGCGGCCCTCCGCCTCCAGCCGGTCGGCGGCGGCCTCCACATCGGCCGCCACGGCGTGGCCCGAGTCCACCAGGAAGCGACGGTTCCCGACCACGACCGTCCGGCCGTCGAGGCCGTCGACGACGGCCCGAACCCCGAGCCCGGCGACGGCCTCGAAACGGGAGGCGGCGGGCACGGCGAGGTCACGACCCCGGGCGCCGGCGACGATCGCCCGCCCCACCGGATGCTCCGATCCGGCCTCGACGGCCGCCGACCGGGCCAGCAGGCCGGCCTCGTCGCCCCCCTCGGCCGGGACCACGTGGGTGAGCGCCATCTGGCCCAGGGTGAGGGTGCCGGTCTTGTCGAACACGACGGTATCGACGCCCTTCGACCGCTCGAACACCTCCCCGCCCTTGATGAGCACGCCCATGGCGGCCCCCCGGCCGGTGCCGACCATGATGGCCATGGGCGTCGCCAGGCCCAGGGCGCAGGGGCAGGCCACGATGAGGACGGCGATGGCGGCGAGGAGGCCGTCGAGCGGGCGGTCGGCGACGAGGGTCCAGGCGGCGAAGGTCGCCACCGCGACGGCCAGCACCACCGGGACGAACACCCCCGCCACCCGGTCGGCCAGCCGCTGCACGGGCGCTTTCGAACCCTGGGCCTCGGCCACCAAGCGGACGATCCGGGCCAGGGCGGTGTCGGAGCCGACCGCGGTCGCCCGCACGGTGAGGACGCCCTGACGGTTGACGGTGGCCCCGGCGACCGCGTCACCCGGCCCCTTGTCGACCGGGACGGACTCCCCGGTGAGCATCGACTCGTCGACCGCCGACGCCCCGTCGACGACGACCCCGTCGACCGGCACCTTCTCCCCCGGCCGGACCCGGACCACGTCGCCTACCCGCACCCTCGCCACCGGCACCCGGTGCTCGCCGTCGGGATGGGCGGGATCGACGAGGGACGCGTCCCGGGCCCCGAGCTCCACCAGCCTGGTGATGGCCCGGGTGGCCCGGCCCTTGGCCCTCGCCTCCAGCCACCGGCCGAGGACGAGAAAGGCCACGATCAGGGCGGCCATGTCGAAGTGGAGGTGGCCGCCGAAGGAGTTGCCGTCGTGGCCGCCGGCGGCGTGGCCGGCGCCGCTGGCCGGTTCGCCGAGAAGCAGTCCGGCCACCGACAGGCCGAAGGCGGCCAGGGTGCCGATGGCGACAAGGGTGTCCATGTTGGCCGCGCCCACCCGGGCCCGGGCCACCGCCCCCCGCAGGAAGGGGAGGCCGGCCCAGAACTGCACCGGCGCCGTCAGCCCGGCGGCCGTCCAGCGGGCCCAGTCGTCCCCCGGACGGAACGTCGACAGGGCCAGCACGGCCAGGGTGAGCGGCCAGGCGATGAGGACCCGGCGACGCCAGGCGGCCTGGGCCCCGGCGGCGGGCGTGATGTCACCGGTCCCCCCGGCGTCGCCAGGGTCGCCGGCGTCGGCCTGGACGGAGGCGACCGGCACCAGCCGGTACCCGATCTTCTCGACGGCCGCGGCCAGCCGGTCGACGTCGACCGCGGCCGGGTCGAAGGCGATGGTGGCCCGGCCGGTGGCGAAGTTCACCCCCGCCTGCTCGACGCCCGCCTGCCGGCCGAGTGTGCGTTCCACCCGGGCCGCGCACGACCCGCAGGTCATACCGGTGACGTCGAGCTCGACGCGGGCAGCTTCGGCCGTGGTCACGGGGAACCCGCGACCGGCACCGACCCGTCGGGCGTCGGGCCGGTGGTGACGCGGTCGAAGCGGAGGGCCTGCATCAGCTCGTCGACGATCTCGGTCGTACGGCCGGCCCGCATCGCATCGGCCACGCACGTCTCCAGGTGGTTGCGCAGCATGGTGCGGCTGGCCGCCTCCAGGGAGCCCTGCACCGCCGACAGCTGCTTCATGACGTCGACGCAGTAGGTGTCCTCCTCGACCATGCGGATGACCGCGTCGACGTGGCCTCGGGCGCTGCGCAGTCGGTTGACCAGCGCCTTCTTGTCTGCCGCTCTCATGCTGCTAGGGTACCCCACCTGGGGAGGGGTACGGAAGGAGAGGTCCGATGTCAGCCGAGGTCACCCGTCGCACCTATTCGGTGCCGTCCATCTCGTGCGGCCACTGCAAGGCCGCCATCGAGTCCGAAGTGGGCGCGCTCCCCGGCGTGGAGTCGGTGGAGGTCGACATCGCCGCCCGGACGGTGCGCGTCGAGGGTCACGCGTCCGACGAGTCGGTGCGGGCCGCCATCGACGAGGCCGGCCACGACGTCGCCGCCCTGCTGACCGACTGATCCGCGCAATTACACGCCTGAGGGGGTCAGCGCGCGGATTGGTCGTCCGGGCCCGAGGCCCGGCCCGACTGATCCGCGTAATTACACGCCTGAGGGGGTAAGCGCGCGAACTGGTCCCCCGGGCCCGGGGCCCGGCCCGATCACTCCGCGCAATTACCCGCGTGAGGGGGTGAGCGCGCGGACTGCTCCCGCGGGCCGAGCACTCCGCGCAATTACAACCGTGAGGGGGTGAGCGCGCGGATTGCTCATCCGGGCCCGAGCACTCCGAGCGCTCCGCGCAATTACCCGCGTGAGGGGGTGAGCGCGCGGATTGGTCGCCCGGGCCCGAGGTCCAGGCCGAGCGCTCCGCGCAATTGCACGCGCGAGGGGGTGAGCGCGCGGATTGCTCCCGGCAGCGGCGGCGGCCGAGCCGCAGGCCAGAGCGACAACGGGTCGCGCCGAAGGGGAGCGACAGCAGCGCCCCTCAAGCGAGGTGAGGACTAACCGTCCGGTTGCACATCACCGACCGCTTCGGCCGTGGCGCGCTCCTCGCGGAAGTACTTTTTCCAGCGTTTGGCGGCCTTGCCAACGGGCCGGGATCTCTCGATGGCCCATGGAACCCGGCAATAGCCCGGATGAAAAGGATCGGGGCAGATCGCGGCGCCAAGGGACTCGGTGATCTCCTGGGCCTCGGCGTCGGTGGCGTGGAGGTAGACCTTGACGCACCACGCACGCTTCTTGTCGGGCTTCGCCACGGCACGCGACCCTACCTACCGATTCGGATGTCGTAGCGGTTGCGTAGGGTCGGCTTTCGTGACCGCCCCCGGACCCCCAGCGCTCGGACGTGGCGTCGTGATCACGGCCGACGGCGAGATCCCGCCGGGATGGGCGGGGTCGCCGGTGGTGGTCGTCGACGAGGCCGCCCTGGCCGACCCGGGGATTTGCGTCGCCGAGCTGCACGCGGCGTGGGCCGCCCGCCGGGCGGTCGTGGTGGCGCTGGCGGTCGACCCGGCGCGGTTCCGCCAGCCGGAGTCGTGGCCGGCCGAGCCGTGGACCGTCGGGCCCGCCTTCGAGGCCTGGCACGACCGGCTGCACTTCCTCGTGTGGGCCAACACCTACGACGCCCGCCAACCGGGCGACCCGGTGTGGTGGTGGGGCCGCAAGGCCGAACGCCTCGGGGCCCGACCGGCCGACGGCGGGGCGGGCGGAGGCGGCGAGGGCGACGTCGTCCTCCCCGACGGACAGCGGGCCTGGGTCGACGGCGGGCCCCGGGGGCCGGTCGCACTCCCGGCGGGGCCGGACGACCCGGTCATGGTCCACGTGGAGTCGGTGGCGCGGGGCCGGCTCACCGTGGCCCCGCCACCGACGCCGCCTGATCGCCGAGTTGGCGCCCGACCAGCTGGCGGCGGTGACCCACGGGGCGGGGCCGGCCCGGGTCATCGCCCCCGCCGGGTCGGGCAAGACCCGGGTCCTCACCGAGCGCCTCCGCCACCTCATCGTCGACCGGGGCGTCGAGCGCGAGTCCGTCCTGGCCGTCGCCTACAACAAGAAGGCCAGGGAGGAGATGGAGGACCGCTGCCACGCCTTCCAGCCCCGGGTCCGCACGCTCAACGCCCTCGGGCTCGGCCTGCTCACCGAGTCCCGAGGCCGCCCCCCCGAGCTCCTCGACGAGCGCGACGTGCGCGACCTGGTGCAAAGCCTCGTTCCCTCGCCCAAGCGGCGGCGGGTCAACACCGACCCCATCGGTCCCTATCTCGACGGGCTCTCGCTCATCCGCCTGGGCCTGCGCGACCCCGAGGCGGTGGAGGACTCCCGCGACGACGTGCCCGGCCTGGCCGACGCCTTCGACCCCTTCCGTCGGGAGCTGGCGGGCCGGGGCGCGGTCGACTTCGACGAGCAGGTCTACGGCGCCATCGAGCTCCTCCTCCGGGACGGCGACTTCCGGCGGCACGCCCAGGAAAGATGCCGCCACCTCCTGGTCGACGAGTTCCAGGACCTCACGCCGGCCCACGTCCTCCTGCTCCGGCTGCTGGCCACGCCCGCCCTCGACGTCTTCGGGGTGGGCGACGACGACCAGGTCATCTACGGCCACGCCGGGGCCGATCCCGACTTCCTGGTCAACTTCGACCGCCTGTTCCCGGCCGCGGCCGACCACCCCCTGGAGGTCAACTACCGCTGCCCGGTGGAGGTGGTCGGTGCCGCCCGCCACCTGCTGTCGTACAACCGGCGGCGGGTCGCCAAGGAGATCCGCCCCGGCCCCGACGCCGACCCCACGGCGGGCGCCCTCGCCGTCCGCCTCCATCCGGCCGACGGCGGGGCGGCGGCGGTGGCCGAGGTGGTGGCGGGATGGCTGGCCGAACCGGCGGAACCGGCCGTATCCGCCGTCGACATCGCCGTGCTGGCCCGCGTCAACTCACTGCTGCTGGCCCCCCAGGTGGCGCTCGTCGAGGCCGGGGTCCCGGTCGACTCGGTGCTGCGGGCGAACGTCCTCGACCGCACCGGCGCCCGGGCCGCCCTCGCCTACCTGCGCATCGGCGCCAGTCCCGACGACTTCGACGGCGCCGACGTGGTCGAGGTCTACCGCCGGCCGTCCCGCGGCTTCCCCCAGTGGTTCCCGAAGTGGCTGCGGGGCCGGTTGTCGCTCGAACGCCTGGCCGCCATGACGTCCCGCATCGACGACGCCAAGGTGGGGGGGAAGGTGGACGAGCTGGTCCACGACCTGCGCCGGGTGGCGGAGGCGGTGCGCACCGGCACCACCGCCGTCGCCCTGGCGGTCGTGCGGGACGAGATCGGCCTGGGCGGAGCGATGGGCCTGCTCGACTCGTCGCGGGCGGGCGAGGGTGGATCGAGCCACCTCGACGATCTCGAGGCACTGGCCCAGGTGGCGGCCCTCCATCCCGACGCGGCCACGTTCGAGCCGTGGCTGCGGGGTGTGCTGCGCCGGGAGCCGGCGGCCGGGGGGGTCACGCTGTCGACCGTCCATCGGGTCAAGGGGCGGGAATGGGACCGGGTCGTGATCTTCGGCGCCACCGGCGGGCTGGTGCCGCACCGTTTGGCGGAGGACGTCGAGGAGGAGCGCCGGGTGCTCCACGTGGCCATCACCCGGGGTCGGCGGCGGGTGACGGTGCTGGGTGACGCGTCCCGCCCGTCCCCCTTCCTGGCCGAGCTCGACGGCACCGCACCCCACGAGGCGCCGCGCCCGGGTCAAAGGTCGGCGCCGACGGCCCGCCCCGACGCGCCCGCCACCCGCGGGCCGAGAGAGGCTCCGGCCCCGCTTCCCGCCGACGCCGAGGCCACCGAGGCCGCCCTGCGGGCGTGGCGGACGGCGCGGGCCCGCCGCGACGCTATGCCGCCCTACATCATCCTCAGCGACAAGTACCTCCGGGGAGTGGCGGTGGCCCGTCCCCGCTCCCTGGTGGCGCTGCGGGCCCTGCCCGGCATCGGGCCGACCAAGCTCGACCTCTACGGGGACGAGATCCTGGCCGTCATCGGCGAGGCCAACCCCGAGGCCGACCCCGAGGCCGACCCCGACCGCGATCCGGGCTGACCGATCACGTCTGGTGGACGTAGGTGCCGGGGGCGTCCTCGATCGGCGGATGGGCCTCGCCACCCATCGGCGGGGGCGGACGGCGGCGGCCCGCCCGGGCCCCGATCCAGTCGGCCCAGTCCTGCCACCACGATCCAGGGTGCTCGTCGGCCCCGGCCATCCAGTCCTCGGGCGACCCCTGCTCGGCCGGGTCGTCGTTGGTCCAGTACCGGCGCTTGGGGCTGGGCGGGTTGACGATGCCGGCGATGTGTCCCGACGACGTGAGCACGAACCGGGCGTCGCCCCCGAGCAGCCCGATCGTCGCGAACGACGACTTCCACGGGGCGATGTGGTCCTCCCGGGCCGACAGGACGTAGGCGTCGGCCGTCACCGTGGCCAGGTCGAGCCGGGTGCCGTCCAGCGTCATCTCCCCCCGGGCCAGCTGGTTCTCCACGTAGCAGCACCGCAGGTAGAACGAGTGCATGGCGGCCGGCATGCGGGTGCCGTCGGCGTTCCAGGTCAGGAGGTCGAACGCCGGCGGCGGCTCCCCCATCAGCCAACCGCTCTCCACGTAGTTCCAGATGAGGTCGCGGGGCCGGAGGAGGTCGAACATCGCCGACATCTCCGACGAGTCCAGGTAGCCGCGACGAGCCATCTGCTCGCTCAGGCGCACGACCGAGGCCCGGTCGAGGAACTTCCCCATCGGACCCGGATCGCTGAAGTCGACGAGGGTGTTGAGCAGCGTGGCCGACCGCACCCCCACCCGGCGCCGGGGCTCGGCCGCCGCGGCGTGGGCCAGGAGCATGGTGGTGAGGGTGCCGCCAAGGCACAACCCCACGATGTTGACCTCCGACGCGCCGGTGATGTCGGCGATGACGTCGAGGGCGTCGTACGGGCCGCGGAGAAGGTAGTCGTCGAGGGCGACCTCGCTCATGCTCCCGCCGTCACCCGATGCGGGGGGGTTCCGGTAGCTGATGGCAAAGACCGTGTGGCCCTGCCCCACCGCCCACTCGGCGAAGCTGCGGCCGGGGGCGAGGTCCATGATGTAGAACTTGTTGATCCAAGGCGGGCTCAGCAGCAGGGGCACCTCGTGCACGGTCTTGGTCTGCGGGGCGTACTGGATCAGCTCCATGAGGTCGTTGCGGAACACGACCTTGCCCGGGGTGACCGCCAGGTTCTCCCCTACCGTGAACGCCGACTTGTCGTACTGGAGGGGCCGGCCGCCGTTCGACTCCACGTCGCGCAGGAAGTTGGCCAACCCCGCCAGCACCGAGCGCCCGCCCGTCTCGAAGGCCCGGCGGAGGGCAGCCGGGTTGGTCCAGAGGAAGTTGGTCGGGGCCATGGCGTCGACCACCACGCCGACCGCGAAACGGGCCTTGTCGGTGGTGGCCGCATCGAGTCCGGCCGCGTCCACCAGCTCGTGGAGATACCTCCCCCACGCCAGGTAGGCCTGCCGGATCCCGAAGAAGCGGGGATCGCTCTCCCAGGAGGCATCGCGGAACCGGCGGTCGCCCGGCTCGGACTCCACCGCGCCGGGGATGGCCATTCCCATCGAGCGGCCGACCACGGCCCACCCGCCCTGGACGAGGGCGGCGGCGTAGCGGCTGGTGGGCGTCCACGCCCGGCTCGGCTCGCGCACGAGGGCGGCGGCGACCTCCTCGAGGGCCTCGGCGAATCCGGGGACGTCGAGCCCGACCAGGATCCCCGCCTCGACCCCCAGGGCGTCGGCCGCGCCGAGGGCGGCTTCGGCCGCCGCCTGGGCCGCCCCCGAGTCAGCCATCGGTGCCCCGATTGACGGCGAGATAGCTCCGGTAGACAGAGAGCAGCGCCTCCTTCTGGTCCGAGGTCAGCTGCGGGTCCCGGCGGATGGCGGACTCGGTGCCCGGCGGCTCACCGGCCGGTGAGCCCGGCGAGCCCGGCGCGCCCGGCGCGGGGTCGTCCTCGAACAGGCCCGCTTCCGCCAGCATGGCCTCGGCCGACAGGTCGAGGGCCTTGGCGATCGAGCGCAGGACCCGCACCGACGGCGCGTGCATGCCCCGTTCGATCTGGCTCAGGTACGCATTCGAGACCTTGGTGCGCTCCGCCATGTCGCGGAGCGAGAGGTTGGCCAGGCGCCGTTGGGCTCGCAGGAACGAGCCGAACGCCTCTCGCTGGGTGCCCCACGGGTCGTCGGTCACGGCTGCAACTCTGGCACTCGCAGGCTCCTATGCCGGCGGGAGCGCCGGCTGGCGCCCCCGCCCGGCAACAGGACTGCTACAGCTTGGGCTTGGTGGCGGCGGTGGTGGCCGCGGCGGTGGCCGCCTTGGTGGCGGGGAGCATGGCCTCGAACAGCTTGGTGGCGAAGTCCTGCTGGCTGCTCATGACCTTCTCGGTGAAGCCGAGCGTCATCTCGAACATCTTGGTGGGCTTGATGGGCTCGGACGTCATCAGATCCGGGAGGTTGGCGTAGACGGTCTCGACCGTGTCGGCCCAGCCCTTGACGCTCGCGAGCATCGCCTTCTGGCCGATCTGCATCGCCGAGAACACCTTGTCCTGGATTGCCGTGGTGGCTTCCATCGCGGTGGCCATGAGTGGCCTCCTTTCGTCGCTGTGCGTACTTTATCACGCAATGCGTGGTTTGAAACGCTGAGGACGGGGCAGGCTTGACATGCAACGTTCAGGTCGGTAGACGGGAAGGGGCGTCCAAACCGTGGGATCGCGTCCGGCGGCACGACGACCTTTTCGGCGAACTTCACAATCTCGCCACCCAGCCTTCTCACAGAGGGAACCGGCGCGTAACCGGCCCCCGCCAGGATGGGCCCAGAAGGGCGAACATCCCGGCTGCGGCTGCACCGCACGTCAGACCGCAAGTCAGCCAGGAGCGGACCGACCGGTCCGTCCCACGATCCTCGCATCCGGCCCGCCCCACTCTCAGGGAGCAAGCAAAGATGCCCATCCCCCCCGTCGCCGACACCGCCGCGCCGAGCCAGGCGTCCCCCATCGCCGTCACCCTGTCCCAGCTGGTGGGGCGGGCCGGCGAGGTCCTCGGGACCAGCCCGTGGCACACGATCAGCCAGGACGACGTGGACGCGTTCGCCCGGCTCACGGGTGACGAGCAGTGGATCCACATCGACCCCGAGCGGGCGGCCGCCGGACCCTTCGGCGGCACGATCGTCTACGGCTACCTCACGTTGTCGCTGGCCACGCGGCTGCTCGACGAGGTGCTCACCGTCGAGGACGCGGGCCTGGTCCTCAACTACGGGTCGAACCGGGTGCGCTACCCGGCGCCGGTACCCGTCGGAACCCCGTTGCGGGCGGCGGTGACCCTGGTAGCCGTCGAGCCCATCCCCGGCGGGGTGCAGGCCGTCTTCCGCCTCGCCTTCGAGGTCGAGGGCCAGGCCAAGCCGGGGTGCGTGGCCGACATCGTCTACCGCTACTACGACGACTTCCCGGGGGGAAAGTGACCGCCACCGCGTCCACCATGGGGCCCGTGGGCACCGACCCCATGTCGTTCGGGCTGGCCCTGGCCGAGCTGGGGGCGGAGATCGCCCGCCATCCCGAAAAGGCCCTCGACGCCTGGGCCGGGTTCTCCGCCGACCTGGCCGCGGCCGCGTCCGACACCGTCGACCGAGCCGTCGGCGCCGAGGACGGCCTGCCGCCGAAGCTGGCCCCATCGCCCAGGGACCGTCGCTTCGCCGACCCGTCGTGGTCGGACAACCCGTGGTTCTTCGGCCGGCGCCAGGCCTATCTGGCCTGGTCCCGGTTCATGCACGCCCTCGGCGGAGCGGCCGACCTCGACGAGCGCACCGCCCAGAAGGCGGCCTTCGCCGTCGGCATGATCGTCGACGCCCTGGCGCCCACCAACTTCGCCGCCACCAACCCGGCGGCCATCCGCAAGGCGTTCGAGACCGAGGGCGAGAGCCTGCGCACGGGCCTGGAGAACTTCCTCGAGGACATGGCCGTCAACGGCGGCAGGCCCCGGCAGGTGGACGCCACCGCGTTCGAGCTCGGCGTCAACCTGGCGGCCACGCCGGGCCAGGTCGTCTTCCGCAACGACCTCATGGAACTGATCCAGTACGCCCCGACGACCGAGACGGTGCACGAGGTGCCCCTCATCCTCAGCCCGCCCTGGATCAACCGGTACTACGTGATGGACCTGGCGCCCGGCCGCAGCTTCGCCGAGTGGGCGGTCGACCACGGCCACACCACCTTCGCCATCAGCTACCGGAACCCTCCCGCCGCAGGCGACACCGCCAATGGCGACGGGCCCGGCTCGATGAGGGACGTGGGCCTCGACGACTACATGCGGCGCGGCCTCGGCACCGCCGTCGACGTGGTGCGGGAGATCTGCGGGGTGCCCCAGGTGAACGTGGCCGGGCTGTGCGTCGGCGGCACGCTGGCCGTGATGCTCCTGGCCTGGCAGGCCCAGTCCGAGCAGGCCCAGTCCGAGCAGGCCCAGTCCGAAGCCGCCACACCCGAAACCATCCTGCCGCCGGTGAAGTCCCTCACCCTGCTCAACACCCTGGTCGACTTCAGCCGGCCGGGCGCCCTGGCGGCCTTCACCGATCCCGACACGGTCGAGCGGCTCGATCGGCGCATGGCCGAGCGGGGCTACCTCGAGGGAGCGGAGATGGCCGGCACCTTCGACGCCCTCCGGCCCAACGACCTGATCTGGAACTACGTGGCCGGCAACTGGCTGATGGGCCAGACCCCGCCCGCGTTCGACATCCTGGCGTGGAACGCCGACGCCACCCGCATCCCGGCCGCCACCCACGGGGCCTACCTGCGGTCCTTCTACGTGGAGAACCGGCTGGCCCGGGGCGCGATGACCATGGGCGGACGGCGGCTGCGGCTCGACGACATCGAGTCCGACGTCTACGTGCTCGCCGCCAGCGAGGACCACATCACGCCCTGGAAGTCGTCATACGCCACCGTGGGACTGCTGGCCTGCCCGATCCGCTTCGTCCTCAGCTCGGCCGGCCACATCGCCGGCATCGTCAACCCCCCCGGCCCCCGGCGGGTGCACTGGACGAACGACGACCTGCCCCCCGACCCCGACGACTGGCGGGCCGCGTCCACCGAGATCCCCGGCACATGGTGGAGCGACTGGACCACCTGGATCGACACCCGGGCCGGCGCCCAACGCCGTCCGCCCCCCATGGGCAGCACCACCCACCCCGCCCTCGCCGCCGCCCCCGGCACCTACGTAGGAGGTTGAGATGAACGAGACCATGCCCCGAATCGAGCCCGCAACCATGAAGTCGGCAACCATCAAATCGGTGGGAATCGCAGGATCCGGGATGATGGCCGCCGGAATCGCCGAGGTGGCGGCCAAGGGCGGCTTCGAGGTGATCGTGCGGGGCCGGACCGAGTCCAGCGCCGGCAGCGTCCTCCTCCGCCTCGACAAGTCCCTGGGCTACCAGGTCGACAAGGGCAAGCTCACGCGGGAGGAGGCCGACGAGGCGCTCGGCCGGGTCCGTACGACCGCCGACCTCGAGGACCTCGAGCTGTGCGGCATCGTTATCGAGTCGGTCGTCGAGGACCTGCAGGTCAAGCGCCAACTGCTGCGTGAGCTCGACCTGATCTGCGTGGACGAGACGATCCTCGCCACCAACACCTCCACCCTGCCGGTGGTCGACATCGCCATGAGCACCACCCGGCCCGACCGGGTGCTGGGGATGCACTTCTTCAACCCCGCCCCCCGGATGCCCCTCGTCGAGCTGGTGCCGGCGCTCACCACGTCGGAGGCGACGGTGGCCACCGCCCGCCAGTTCGCCCTCGACTGCGGCAAGGAGCCGGTGACGGTGAAGGACAGCGCCGGGTTCATCGTCAACGCCCTGCTCTTCCCCTACCTCAACGCCGCGGTGCGGATGCTCGAGAGCGCCATCGCATCCAAGGAGGACATCGACGCCGCCATGCGGGGCGGCTGCGGGTACCCGATGGGTCCCCTCGAGCTGCTCGACCTCGTCGGCCTCGACACCAGCCTGGCCATCCTGCGGGCGCTCGAAGAGGAGCGCCACGACGCCTGCTGCGCCCCCGCGCCGCTCCTCAAGCGGATGGTCACCGCCCGCCACCTGGGCCGCAAGGTCGGCCAGGGCTTCTACACCTACCCCCCGGCCAGCTGACCCAGGAGGTCCTCGCTCGTGCCCACATCGAACACTCGTAGCTCACCCACATCCGTGATCGTCGCGTCCGCCCGGACGCCGATCGGCAAGCTCTCCGGCGCCCTGTCGTCGCTGTCGGCCCCCGAGCTGGGGGGATTCGCCATCGCCGCCGCCCTAGCCCGGGCCGGCATCGAACCGGGCCACGTCGACCACGTCGTCATGGGCAACGTGCTCCAGGCCGGCCTCGGCCAGAACCCGGCCCGGCAGGCGGCGGCCGAGGGCGGCGTGCCAATGGACGTCCCCGCCGTCACCGTCAACAGCGTGTGCCTCTCGGGCATCCACTCCATCCACCTGGCCGACCAGATGATCCGGTCGGGCGAGGCCGACATCGTGATCGCCGGCGGCATGGAGTCGATGAGCCAGGCTCCCTACCTTCTCCCCGGGGCCCGGGCCGGGTTCCGGCTGGGCGACGTGACCGCGCTCGACGCCATGATCCGCGACGGGCTCTGGTGCGCGTTCGACGACGTCCACATGGGGGCCGGCACCGAGGCCTACGCCAAGCAGGCCGGCATCTCCCGCGCCATCCAGGACGAGCTGGCGGCCAAGAGCCACGAGCGGGCGTCGATCGCGGCCAAGGAGGGACGGCTGGCGGAGGAGATCGTCCCGGTCACGGTCCGCCAGCGGCGGGACGAGATCGTGGTCGATACCGACGAGGGGATCCGGGCCGACAGCACGGCCGACTCCCTCACCCGGCTCCGGCCCGCCTTCGCCCCCGACGGCACCATCACCGCCGGCAACGCCTCGCAGATCTCCGACGGAGCAGCGGCCGTGATCGTGGTCAGCCGGGCCAAGGCCGACGAGCTCGAACTCCACGTGCTGGCCGAGCTGGCCGGCTTCGGCATCGTCGCGGGGCCGGACCCGTCGCTGCTCACCCAACCGTCGCGCGCCATCCACCGGGCGCTCGAGCGCACCAGCCGGACGGTGGCCGACGTCGACCTGTTCGAGATCAACGAGGCGTTCGCGGCGGTGGCCGCGGCATCGATGGCCGACCTGGGGATCGGCGACGAGGTCGTCAACGTCAACGGGGGGGCCATCGCCCTCGGGCACCCGATCGGGATGTCGGGCACCCGCCTGGTGATGACGTTGATCGAGCAGCTGCGCCGGCAGGGTGGCGGCCTCGGGGCGGCAGCCCTCTGCGGCGGCGGCGGCCAGGGCGAGGCGGCGTTGGTCCTGGTCGGAGCGTGAACGCGGGCCCCGTCGACGCCGTCCGGAGAGTGGGTGTGGTGGGGTGCGGGCTGATGGGCTCCGGCATCGCCGAGGTCTGTGCCAGGGCCGGGCTCGACGTCATCGTGCGCGAGGTCGACGTCGACGCGGCGGAGGCCGGCCGGGCCCGCATCGGCAAGTCGCTGGACCGGGCCCGCCGCAAGGGCAAGCTGTCCGACGCCGACGCGGAGGCCGCCGTCGCCCGGATGCGCTTCACGACCGACTTCGCCGATCTGGCCGACCGCCAGCTGGTGTTGGAGGCCGTGTCGGAGGCCGAGCCGCTCAAGCTGGAGGTCTTCGCCACCCTCGACAAGGTGGTGTCCGACGACGCCATCCTGGCGTCGAACACGTCGGCCATCCCCATCATGAAGCTGGCCATGGCCACCCGCCGGCCGGAGCAGGTGGTGGGCCTGCACTTCTTCAGCCCGGTGCCGGTGCTCACCCTGGTGGAGCTGGTGTCGTCGCTGCTCACCAGCGATGCCACCGCCGACACGGTCCAGGCCTTCGCCGAGGACGTGCTCGGCAAGCGGGTCATCCGGGCCAAGGACCGGGCCGGGTTCATCGTCAACGCCCTGCTCATCCCCTACCTGATCTCCGCCATCCGGATGCTCGAGTCGGGCTTCGCCACCGTCGACGACATCGACACCGGGATGGTGCTGGGCTGCAACCATCCGATGGGTCCGCTGGCCCTGGCCGACTTCATCGGCCTCGACACGACCATGGCCGCGGCCGAGTCGATGTACGAGGAGTTCAAGGAGCCGCTCTACGCTCCCCCGCCGCTGCTCTCCCGCATGGTCGAGGCCGGCCTCCTCGGCCGCAAGACCGGCCGCGGCTTCTACGTCCACGACGGGGCGTGGCCGTGAGATCCCTGATCGGGATCGCCATCGTCGGGCCGCCTCTGCCTCTGCCGTCATGCACGGACGCGCCCGACCGCAGCGAGGACATCTACGACCGGCTCGCCGTGACGGGCGAGGTCCCGGTGGTGATGGTGGGCGCGTCAGCCGAGGGTTAGCGGAGGCGACGGACCGCGAGCGGCCGGACCTCGGCGATCCGGTCGAAGTCGCGGTCGACGTGGACCACGCCCAGCCCGTGGTGCAGCGCGGTCGCCGCGATCATCAGGTCGGGGATCGGCGTTCGGTGCCACATCCCATGATGGTGGGCGAGGTCGCGCTGGAGCGCGAGGGCACGATCCAGGACATCGGGCGGGGCGGCGACGATCTCGAAGCTCTCGTGCAGCGCCGACTTGAGATCGTCGTAGTCGCGCGCCGATCGGGCCGAGTAGAGCTGCTCGAGTTCGCCGACCAGGCACACGAACAGAGACCCGGCGAGCGCCGCCAGCTGGGGGCCGATCTGGGGGTCGGAGGCCCGGGCCGCGGCGCTCTTGTCGATGATCCAGCCGGTTACCGCCACATCTCCTCCGACGCGAGCACCGAGAGGTCGACGTGGGCGTCGAGCCGCTCGAGGAACCGGCGCTGCCGGTCGGCGCGAGCCGCCAGTTCGCCCTCCGCCGCCTCCGCCGCCCGCCGCAGGGCCTCTTCGACCGTCGCCCGGGTGGTGTGTTGACCCAGCGCCCGTTTCGCCCGGGCGAGGAGGTCCTCGTCGATCTCGATGGTGGTTCGTCGGGCCATACGTACATATTATCCACGGATGCATACACACTGACTCGACCCCGCGGGAGTGGAAGTCATCGAATTCGTCCGCCCCGGTACCGTCGCTCCGTGAGACCGCATCCCGCCGCCCTTCCCGACGCCCGGATACGCAGACGCCGGGGGCGACATCGTGGTTGAGCAGCACGACGACGTCACCGACGAGGCGATTGTCGCCCGCCTCTTGGCGGCACCGACCGACGGGTGGGCGAGGCTCTGGAAGGCCGTCGACGAGATGGCCGAGGAGGCCGAACACGCGACCTGGGCCGGGGGCCAGCAGGTCGGGACCACCATCGTGGACGGCGTCGAGAAGCCGGTGACCCAGATGCCCTATCCGGTCTACAGCGAGCCGGTGAACCGCATCGTCGCCCACCTCTACGGCCAGGGCGTGATCGTGCCGTTCGACTGGGGCCACTGGGACGGTCCCAGCCGGTACCAGGGCGGTGCCGGGCTCAATTCGGCGCCCGTCGCCGAATCCGTGCGCATGCTGACCGCATACGTCCGAGCCGAGCGATTCGGGGACGGCAACATCGCCGCTGGTATCGAAAATGGGACCCTTCCCACGGCGCTGAGCCGGCTGCGCAAGTGGTACGACGAGGAGCGCCCAGCGGCGAACCCGCAGGCCCGTCCGGCCGGCGCGCCTGCGGGAACACGACCGGCGGTCACCACTCTCGACGCCGTGCAACTCGACCGCGCCACCGGGGCTCTCCTCGGACTCGCAGTCGGCGACGCGCTCGGCGCCGCCTACGAGTTCCAACCCGATCCGCCGGCCCACGCCGAGATGATCGGAGGCGGCCCCTTCGGCTTCGCTCCCGGGGAGTGGACGGACGACACCCAGATGGCCGTCTGCGTGGCCGAGGTCGCCGCCACCGGACACCTCGACCCCGCTGCCGTCGGCGACCGGTTTCTCGCCTGGTTCCGGGAAGGGCAGAAGGACGTCGGCAACCAGACCCGGTCCGTTCTCGGCCGGGCGACGGACGGCGCCGACCTGGCGCGGGTGGCCGCCGAACACTTCGCCCGCAATCCGGGTGGCAGCGCCGGCAACGGCAGCCTCATGCGGACGGCTCCCGTGGCCCTCGCCCATCTCGGGGACGACGACTCCATCGCCGAGCCGGCGCAGGCGATCTCCGCCCTCACCCACGCCGATCCGCGGGCGGAGGAAGCCTGTGTGCTCTGGTGTATCGCCATCGACCGGGCCATCCGGGAGGCCCGCCTGGACGGTATCCGGGATGGCCTCGACCTGCTCACCGGCGCGGCACGCGGCCGGTGGTCCTCCCTCCTCGACGATGCCGAGCGGGAGCCGACCCGGCGCTTCCGCCCCAACGGCTTCGTCGTCACCGCCCTCCAGGCCGCCCATGCCGCCGTGCACCAGACGCCGGTCCCGAAGGACGAACCGTGCGCCCACCTCCAGCACGCGCTGCGGGCCGCGGTCCACATCGGCGATGACACCGACACCGTCGCCGCCATCGCCGGTTCGCTTCTCGGCGCCCGCTGGGGCGCGTCGGCCGTCCCCCTCGCCTGGCGCGGCCTGGTCCACGGCTGGCCGGGGTACCGCGCCGCCGACCTGACCCGACTGGCCGCGCTCACCGCCCGCCGGGGCCACGTCGACTCCGCCGGCTGGCCGACCGCCCGGCGCCTGGGCCGGCCGTACTACCAGGCGGCGTTCCCCGCGCCGCCAATCGACGTGGAGCTCATCGAAGACCCCGGCGTCCGGATCGGGAACGTGGCCGGCCTCGGCCAGCCCCGCACCGGCGCCGCACCCGACGTCGTCGTCTCCCTGTGCCGAGTCGGTCCCGATGATTCGCCGGCTGGAAGCGAAACCCACCAGCTGTTCCTCGTCGACTCCGCGGCCAACGGCGCCAACCCGAACCTCGACTTCGTCCTGCGGGACACGGCCGCGGCCATGGTCAGGTGGCGGGAAGCCGGTCGGACGGTGTTCGTCCACTGCGTCGCCGGCGAGAGCCGGACACCGACCGTGGCCGCCGCCTACCTCGCCGAACGATTCGGCCTGACGGGGCGCGAGGCCCTCGACCGGGTCCGAGAGGCCCTTCCCATCGTCCGACCGAACCCGGCCTTCATGGCCGCCCTCGACCGCCTGTGGCCGGCGGCGCCGCCGTGAGGCTCCGCATCCACCAGGACGCCCACGAGATCGGCGGCAGCGCGTCGAGGCCGAGGCCGACGGCGCCCGCACCATCCTCGACGTCGGCCGTCCGCTCACGGCAAAGCGGCCGTGATCCCTCTCCCGGCGGGCCCCCCGAGCTCGATGAGGCACGGTACCGCTCCCTCGTCAGAATCGCTGATCTCGTCCCCCGAGGGGCCCGACGTCGCCCCGACGCCCCGTCTCACGCGGTGGGCGGTCGCGTCCTAGATCGAGCCCTGGGGGACAACCCATTCATGATCAGCTCCGCCTACCGCGGCGATGCGTTCGAAGTCGGCGTCGTAGTGGAGCACGACCAGGCCGGAGACCTGGGCTGCCGCCGAGATGACGAGATCCGGAATGGGGATGCGGTGCTGGCCCCGGCGAGCGAGGGCGTGTTGGAGGTCGATCGCCCGGATCATCACCGCCGGGGTGATCGAAGCAGAGTCGAGGCTTCGGCGTTCTTCGAGGACCGCCTCGTAGTCGACCAGGTTGCGGCTGCTGAAGAGCACCTCGAGGTCGACGATTGCGCAGGTGGCGATCAGTCCCTGTTCCATGAGTGGGCGGAGCCGCTCCGCTACAGCCGGGATCGGAAATCGGGCCAGCGCACTCTTGTCGGCAAGGAACTGCGAGCTCAGCGCCACGCCCCCGCCATGACCGCGGGGTTGTCGAGGTCGATACCCACCATCGCCTCGAGCCGGTCGGCGTGGCGGCGTCGGCGGGCAGCGACGACAACCGACTCGAGCGAGCGGTTCACCGCCTCCTTCATGGTGGACGCTCCGAGGATCGCCGACGCCTCCTTCAGGAGGTCGTCGTCAATGTCTACGAGTCGCTTGCTCATGGCGCGAGTATATACTCGTCCAGCGCGTCTGGATATACCGGTTGTCAGGCGCAAGGTGTTCCTGGCGACCGGTCAGGGTCCGTGGCCGGCGAGGCTCGAGGTGACCAAGGCGTGTGCGGCCGGCGGAGCGCATCCGGCCGGCGGGCTACAGAGCCGTCGCCGACCAGAGAGAGTCGTATGGCCGTGACCTGGGGACCTCCGGCCCTGATCATCGGACCCGCATCGGCACAGACTGGGGTCGATGACCACGACAAAGCAGCACGGTCAGGCGAGCCCCGCCATGCTCCGCGCCCCGGGCGTGTCACTGCTGACCTCCGAGACCGTCGAACGTGAGGTCGCGTCGGTGCGCCGTCGAGCCAAGGAGCGCTTCGGCGACGCGATCCCGATCGACGTCATCGATGCCGCGATCGACGCCCAGGCCGCTCGATGGACGGGAGCCAAGGTGCTCACCTTCGTGCCTCTGGTGGTCGAGCGTTACAGCGTCGAACGTCTGCGGCGGATGAGCGTCGACGCCTGCAGCGGGCCACCTGCGCTGATCACGTGACGTCGCCCGCACGCCCGCCGGCCGAACAATCGAACACAGGAGGCATTGCCATGAAGGCACTCGTGTACCACGGCCCCGGTCGTATGGCCTGGGAGGACGCGCCGAAGCCCACCATCCAGGTCGACACCGACGCGATCGTGCGGGTCGACGCCGTCACCATCTGCGGGACCGATCTCCACATCCTCAAGGGTGACGTTCCGGCGGTGACGGACGGGCGGATCCTCGGCCACGAGGCGGTAGGGACGGTCGAGGCGGTCGGCGCCGGCGTCAAGACGGTCAACGTCGGTGACGGGGTTCTCGTCTCGTGCATCTCGGCCTGCGGCGCGTGCCGCTTCTGCCGGGAGGGACGCTACGGGCAGTGCCTCGGCGGGGGCGGGTGGATCCTGGGCCACAAGATCGACGGCACCCAGGCCGAGTACGTGCGGGTCCCGTTCGCCGACACGTCCACCTACCAGGTGCCACCCGGCGTCGCCGACGAGCAGATCCTGATGTTGGCCGACATCCTCCCGACCGGCTACGAGGTCGGCGTCCTCAACGGCCGGGTGCAGCCGGGGGACGTGGTGGCGGTCGTGGGCGCGGGTCCGATCGGGCTGGCCTCCATCATGAGCGCCCGGCTCTTCAGCCCGAGTCACATCGTGGCGATCGATCTGGCCGACAGCCGGTTGGACGCGGCCAAGCAGTTCGGCGCCGACATCCTCGTCAACAGCTCGCGTGAGGACGCCGAGGCCATCGTCGCCGAGCTGACCGGTAGCCTGGGGGCGGACGTGGCGATCGAGGCCGTCGGCCTCCCCGCCACCTTCGAGCAGGCGGTCCGCCTGGCTCGCCCCGGGGGCCACATCGCCAACATCGGCGTTCACGGCGAGCCGGCAACGCTGCACCTCGAGGACCTCTGGATCCGCAACGTCACCATCACCACCGGGCTGGTCGACACCTCCACCACCCCCACGCTGCTCCGTCTCGTGACGAGCGGGCAGCTCGACGCCGGCCGGTTCGTCACCCACCATTTCGGGCTCGACCAGTTCGAGGAGGCCTACGACGTCTTCGCCCGGGCGGGGGACACCGGGGCGCTGAAGGTCGTCCTGACCCGGACGTAACGCGAAACTGATCCCGTCATCGGCTCAACGACCGCGGCACACGAGCAGGGCGACGGTCGTGGCTCCGATCGCCAGGCCGAGACCCACGCCGCCGACGATGTCGAGTGGGTTGTGTGCTCCGGCATGGACACGACCGAGCCCGTTGAGCGCGACGAACACCCACGGAACCGCCCTCCAACGGACGGGGAGCGTGGCCGTGAGAAGCACTGCCATCGCCGTGGTGATCGTGGCGTGACCCGACACGAAGCTCAGCCCGTCGACCGGGACGTGGCCCCGAAGGATGGCTTGGTCGCCGATTGAGGTGCCGGGCCGTGGTCGCTCGACGATGAGCTTGACGATCCGTTCGAGCACCAGCTTGGATGCGGCCGCCAGCGCTGCCGCCGGCACCAACCGTCGGTTCCGCACGACGAGACCGACGGCGGCGGTGACAAGCGTCGCCACGACGACGTTGCCGGCCTGCTGGAAGATCCACAACGGAGACTCCAGCCCGTCGGGGAGGCGGTTGACCCAGAGGAAGGCCTCCCGCTCGGGCCGGCTGACAGTGCCACCGGCCACGACCGCCGAGCAGACGGCCAGGAGCGCCAGCCCGGCCAGGGCCAGAACCAGCCAGCGGGCGGGCGACCATCTCGCGGGCGGCACGACTGCCCCTGCCGGCAGGGTCAATCGCCGACGGCCGTGCTCAGGGGCCGGGCCAGGAGCCAGCCGATCACAACCGGGACCCAGACGCGCAGGAGTAGTACGACCAGGGTCGATGCGACGGCCGCGGGAAGCGCCATCCCGGCCGCGGCCAGCCCGGCGACCATCACGGCCGACCCTGGCCCGACGACACCCCGGCAACGACCGAGAGCACCCACCATGGAGGCGACGACGGCAACGATGACGACCACCCCCACAGCCGGTCCGGGACCGAACGCGGATACGACGGCGACAGTGGAGGCAAGCTCGGCCCCGGTCGCCAGGCCGACCCCCAGGAGGAGCATCGAGGTGTAGGACCGCCGCTCCGGGTGGCGCACCGCGCCGACCGGCCCGCCCGGCCGTCCTCGATCGGCCAGAAGCCACTGGAACCCGATGCCGGCCGTGGCCACGACCGCGAGCGCGGCGAACTTCGGAGGCAGATGGAACCGGACCCCCTCCTCCCACACGGCCACGGTCCCGGCGATGACAGCCACCGCAGACATCGACCACCTCGCTCGGCGGAGCCGGGCGATCCCGTCGGGAACCTCATCGGAACGGCCGCCGGATCGGGAGAGGTAGCGCACGACGACCCGGCGGCCGGCCCCGGGCCCGACGAGCACCGATCTGGCCTGGGCGTGCAACTGGACAAGGGCGGTGCGACCGATGGCGAGGCGTCGGCCGCTGGCGGCGACAAGGGCCCAGGCCGCGGCGATGGCCGCCACGCCGGTGGCGATGACGGCGATGGCGACCCACCGCAGGCTGAGCGTCGTCAACGCGTCAACCACCGCCCCGGGGCCGGCCACGGCCACCAGCGCCCCGCTCACCAGGGCGGCGAGCGCCACGACACCAACAGCCCGCATGGCCCGTGGGTGGTCCGGCCCCTCGCCGGCCACGGTGGAGTCGATGCCCGTTGCCGCCTCGACCCCCCGCCGCAGCCCGATGAGCAGCGTCGGGTCCCCGGCCAGGGCGCGGCGGGCCTCGGGCGTCAGTGCGAGGGGCTGAAGTTCGGCGAAAGCGCCGACCAGCCCGTCTCGGCCGAGGACGTCGGCCGCCGCCGCCACCGCCCGGTCGGCCCCCACGAGAAGCGAGGTCGTGACCAGCAGCTCGGCGGCGTCGTTGTCCAGGGCGCCGGCCGGCGCCGAGCTGATGGCGTGGGCGAAGTCGACCAGCCACGGCTCCCCGGCGTCGCCGAGGATGAGGTTGCCGGCGACCAGATCACGGTGGGCGAGCCGGGACGCGCGCAACAGCAGGAGTTGGCTCCAGAGGTCTCGCAGCACTCCGTCGCCCAACTCGGCCGGTTCGAGGCGCGTCAGGTCCCGACCGGGGACGAAGTCCTGCAGGATCCAGACGCGCTCCCCGTCGCGCTCGATGCCCCGCACCACGGGTACCCGGGCGCCACCCGAACGGGCGAGCAGGGTCATGGCCGCCTCGCGGTAGGCGCGGGAGGGAGCGTCGAGGATGGACGCCTCGTCACGCACGTCACGAAAGGCGAGGAAGCGGGCCGCCCGGTAGATCCAGTCACGGTCTCTCGGCTCCGGGTCGAGCAGTTTGACGAAGATGCGGCCTCCGGCGGTGACCGCAGTGAACGGGAACGAACCCTTGGCGTCGGCGTCGATCCGCTCGACGTCCACCGGCTCCTCCGTCCCCCGCCGCACGACCCGGGCGGCGTCCCCCAGGTCCGGCACTCGATGCGGCGCACCCAGGACCAGGTGGATGGACGCTCCGACGATCCAGCCGACCGCGGCGCCGCCGACGATGTCGAGGGGGAGGTGGGCCCCGACGTAGACGCGGGCGAAGCCGACGGTCCACGGAAGCACCCAGATCGCCCGTCGCCAGCGCCGGGGAAGATAGGGAGCTGCGGCCGTCGCGATCGCGGCCGCGACGGCGGTGTGGCCCGACACGAATCCCAGGCCTCCGGACTGGCCGAACCGGAGGACGTCCTCGAAGAACCCCGTCGGACGCGGCCGCTCGACAACGGCCTTGATCGCTTTGGCCGCGAACCACGCCACCGCGCCCGCGGCCGAAACGTCGAGGGCGACACGCAGTCGCTTCCGGTTGAACGCGACGATGAGGACTCCGAGCACCGGAGCCGCGACGACGTTGCCCGCCTGCATGATCGACACCAGCACCGGCTCGATCACCGAGGGCAGGTCGTTGATCAGGCGGAAGACGTCGCCCTCGAACTGGCTCAGCTCGTCGCGCTGCACGGCGAGGCCGGCGAGGAGGAGCACCACCATGCCGACGACCACCCGAGCGACGTCGCCCGGGTGACGGGACGTGAAGGGATCAGGCGTGCCCCGGTTCATGGCCGGCTCCGTTGCTTGAATCGGCGGGTCGAGCGGTAGGCCACGGCGACAAACGGCAGGTGCATCCAGAACGAGACGGTCCGCGTCACCACCACCGCGAGGCCGGCGACTCCCGAATCGGTTCCGATCACCAACCCGGCATAGAGAAGGACCTCGGCTGCACCGAGATCCCCGGGGGCGGGCGTCAGCGAGGCGATGGCGTACGAGGCGATGGCGATGGCGAGAAGGCCTTCGGTGCCCATGGTGACGCCGGCGGACCTCGCGGCCAGCACGAAGGCGATTCCCTGCGCGCTGCGGACGAGCGCCCACCACCAGACCTCGGTGAACACTCTCGAGCTGCGCTCGAGCATCGCATGGTGGGGTCGCAACCAGACCCGATCCAGTTCTCGGGCTGAGGGACCGAACCTGAGGAGGAGCAGCTCCGTGGCCGCGAGTGACCCTCCCGCGAGGAGGCCCATTCCCAGTCCGACGAGGTAGCCGCGGTCGACCTGCAACGTCGCCGCAGTGAACCCGGCCACCATCAGGGGCGAAACGAGCAGTGCACCGACCGTCCACCGGCTCGCGGCGGCCCTGGCTTCGACCGCCTGAAGGCCTTCGCCCCGCGCCGCGTCCGACAGGACTCGATTCGCCCACGACCAGTAGGTCGGTCGCCTGACGGGTGCCTCACTGGCCAGCACAGCTCGCATCGCCGACCGCAACGAAACACGCCTCTTGGTGGCCGATCGGTAGGCGGCGGCACTGATGGGGATCACCCCGACGCTGACCACGAACGCGAGCGCGGCCAGGCCCCATCGCACCTGGCCGGCTTCATCCGCGACCTCCTGGTCGAGGAACACGGTGAGCAGCGAGTAGACGCCCAGGCTGAGCGCACCCAGCCCGAACACCCGTTGGGTGCTGAACCGGCCGAGCGGCTCGTACTCCGCGATCGTGTGCCCGGTGCGCCGAGCGACCTCGGCCCGCAGCTCGTCCAGCCTCTCCGCGGGACCCAAGGCGGCCCGAGTGGCGCGGCTCAGCGCGAGTGGATGGAGCCAGTTTCGAGCAGACTCGAGCACGTCGACGCCGACAACCCCGAGGGCGACCCGAACCGCTCGTTCGGCGCCCAGGGCGACGGCTGTCGCGGCCAGGAGCTCGGCGACGTCGGTGTCGAGCAGCTGCGGGTGGGCTGCGAGTTCGGCGAATCCGAAGTCTATGAGCAGGACCCCGCCGTCATCGGCCAAGAAGATGTTGGCCAGCCGGAGGTCTCGATGGGCAACGGCGTGGGCCCGCAGGACCATGACGTGGCGCCACACCTCGGCGACGACGGCATCGGTCAGGAGGTCGACGGGCACCTTGTCGAAGGAACGACCGTCGATCGCCTCGTAGGCCAAGGCGACGTTGTCACCACTGATCTCGGCCACCGCGAGCACGCGGGGCGTCGGGAGCCCGAACGACCGAACGTGGTGGGACACGAGCGCTTCGTGCTCCGCCGCCCGCTGGAGCGACACCTCCGGCGGGGCATCCCCCGCTCGGCGCAACCGGACCCAGCGGGCGGCGCGAAAGAGCAGGTCGGCTGCTCTTTGGTCGGCGCTGAGGGCTTTGACGAACACCTTCGTGCCGTCGATCGCGACGCCTCGCCACGGCTCCGAGCCCCGGGCGTCGACGTCGGCCGACCACAGATCGGACACCTCGAGACCGCTTCGGGTCAGGCCGACGAGGAGCGCCCGGCGATCGGGCTGCAGGTTGGGCGTACCGAAGACGAGGGCCACGGCCGACCCCCCGATCATGCCGAGGCCGATGTCGAGGAGCAGGCCGAGATAGGGGGGAGCGGCGGCCTCGGCGAAGTTCGAGGCCAGCCAGAGGGCCAGCGCCGCGACCACCAGGGGCCGGATGCGGATCGGGAGCCAGCGGCGGCACATGACCACGACCGCGATGAACCCGGCAACCACGGGCTGGGTGGGGAAGAGCCGAGGACTGTTGCTCGGGAGGTGCTCGAAGACGGCCCGAACCTCGGGTTGGAGGACAGCCATGAGCAGCGCCGACGCCACGATCGACAGGCCCAGGCCGGCCACCAGCGAGGCGTACACCAGGCTCAACCGTCGGTAGCGGCGCTCCGCCAGGAGCCAGACGTTGACTCCCAGGAATCCGCCGACCAAGCCGAGGGTGGCCACGACCCCTGGTGCCGACTCCATCCAATCGGGCAGCGCTCCGAGCGTCGACGCAACGTCCCGCGACGTGGCGACGATGCCGTGTTCGAGCACGGTGGCCGCCGCCCACCCGCTGATGGCGACCAGTCCGCCGACCACCAGGTCGAAGACGTAGACCGGCGACCGGGTGTGCCGAGGTCGGGAGGCTGCAGGCGGTGCGGGGAGTGGCCCGCGCCGGGCGACGCCGTCGACCTCAGCCGCTGAGAGCGACGACGCCAACGCGGATGCCTCCTCGCGTGTCTGGAGGCTGCTTCCACGACCGTGCCGAGCGGAACACCAACCAGGCGACCCCGCCCAACACGATCGGCAGCACGTAGGTGACGGCGCGGAACACGAGGACGGCGGCGGCAATCTGGGCGTCGAGTCCGGCCGCCGCGCCGGTGGCCAGGAAGCCGACATAGCCGAGCTCGACGACGCCGACGCCGCCCGGCGTGATCGGGATCGCCGAGAGGAGGCGCACCAGGGCGAAGCCGGCGAGAACCTTGGCCCAGCTCGCCTCGGCTTCCGACACTCCGACGTTGCGCAGCGTGAGGAGCAGGACGCCGTAGAGCGAAAGGTGGCTGACCACGGCCGCGGCGGTGATCCGGTACCCCGTGGTGCGGACGAGATCGATCATCTGGCCACGCATGCGGACGAGCCAGCCCTCGATGTCGGTCGAACGCCGCCGGAGGCGCCCGATCGAGGCTGCGACGAGCCGATCGAGCCAGCCACCGACCCGGCGCGCCGACAGCTCGGCCCGGAGCACGAACACGCCCACGACGACAACGGCCGCGATGGCACCGAGCCCGAGCAATGCCAGCTTCACGAAGGAGCCTTCGAGCTCACCCGTCGCCGCGACCGCAACCACCGCGAACACCGGCAGGCCGAACTTCACCAGCGTGTTCCAGATCCCGGTGGCCAGGACCTGGCTGGCGATCGACGGGGAGGTGAACCCCCAGGACCGCAGCATCTCGTACGTGACCCCGAGAGCGATCGCCCCACCGGCCGGGACTGTGTTGGCGACCGCGGTGCTGGCCTGGTTCACGACGGCGGCCTCACGCAGCTTCAGCCCCGGTAGGGCCAGGACCATCATCGGCCAGTAGGTGAACAGATTCCACAGTCCGGCGAGGGCGATGACGCCGAGCTCGACGCCGGTCATGGCCGTGATCGTGGCCCAGGCGTCGCCATAGTCGGCGGTGCGGGGAAGCACGAATCCGAAGACGACGACGAGCACGAGCACAGCCAGCCCGACTCGGAGCAATCGATTTCCGGGCCGGCGGTTTCCGGGCCGGCGGGTCCCAGCCGGCCCGTTCACGTCAGGTTCACCGGTGCGATGTCGGCGGCTCCCTTGCCGGACACCAGGAGGAGGAACAACGAGTTGTCAGATCCGCTGCCAGCACTCACCACCGCCGACCTGATTGACCAGGGAGCTGCCAGTCGACGACGAACCCATCAGCGCCTTCAGGCGTTCCCGCCGAAGCCGGAGGGGGCCGGGTACCCGGATGGGCCGCTGTGACAGCGCACGGTTGGAGGCCTACTCCAGGCCCGATCGACGGTGGGGAGACCGGCAAAAGGGCACCTCTCGGCTCGCAGCGGGATTCTGAGCCCGCAGGAACCCTCGCTGTCGAAGGCGGCACCATCGTACCCCGAGCGCCTCTGTCGCCGGACGTGGGATTCATGTCCGGACGGCGCTCTTTGCAGGTGCGGCTGGCGCCCCGCACCGGGCCGAGCGCCGCGGCGTCGGCACCGAGATCCCCTGACCACGGTGACCGGAGGCGCGAAACCCAGGAGCGGGGAATTTCGAGCGAGCAGCCCCAACGGGATTCGAACCCGTGTCTGAACCTTGAGAGGGTCCTGTCCTAGGCCACTAGACGATGGGGCCGGGGCCGGGGCACAGGCTAGTGCCCCGGCTGGGCTCGGGGGGGAGGACTCGAACCCCCAACGACAGGACCAGAACCTGCTGTGTTACCGATTACACCACCCCCGAAAGGCACGACGAGCTTACTTCACGCCTTTGGACTCACCCTTCGGGTCGTAGCTCTCGTTCGATGTTGGCCTGGCGGCGGAAACCGATGATGCGGCCGACCGCGACCGCAACCGTCTCCCGGGCCATGTACTGCAACTCGGTCAGGCCCGAGATGGGGCTGGTTCGGGTGGGCGAGGCATGGCCCTCGAGGCCCAGTTCCGTCGGCCATGGCCGAGATGCGCAGGGAGTGGAACGGATCGGATACCAGCAGCACCTCGTTGATGTCGCGATCCTCCAGGAAGGCCGCCACCGCGGCCAGCGACTGCCACGACGACGTGCCCGACACCTCCCGCAGCACGTCCTCGTCGGGGATGCCCCGCTCCAGCAGGTAGTTGGCGGAGGCGGCGGCCTCGGTGAACCGGTCGCCGGGCTGGTTCCCCCCGGTGACGACCACCACCGGCGCCAGGTCGCGCTCGTAGAGGTCGATGGCGTGGTCGAGGCGGGCGGCCAACACGGGCGACGGCTCCCCGTCGTACTGGGCGGTGCCGAACACGACGATGGCCTGGGCCGGCTCGGCCCCGTCGCGCCGGGCGGCGCCGTAGACCTGGGCGAAGGTGACGGCCAGGTAGAGCATCGCCGCCAGCACCACTCCGGCGACGACCTTCACCGCCAGCCTCACCGCCGGTACCAGGCGAGGATCATGTCTCCCGAAGCCTCGCCAGGGCGGCATGCACCCGGTCGAGGGTGCGCTCCCGCCCCAGTACGGTCAACGACTCGAACAGCGGGAGCCCGACCGTGCGCCCGGTGACGGCGACCCGGATGGGCGCCTGGGCCTTGCCCAGCTTGAGCCCGTGGGCCTCCCCGATCGCCATGGTGGCGTCGTGGAGGGCCGGGGCCGACCAGTCGACGTCGGCGTAGGCGGCGGCTGCGTCGGCCAGCAGCCCGGCCGCGTCCTTCACCTTCACCACACCCTTCTCCCAGGCCGCGGGGTCGATCTCGGGCCGGTCGAGGAAGAGGAAGTCGACTGTCGCCGGCACCTCGGAGAGCGTCCGGACCCGCTCCTGCACGAACGGGGCCACCGCCTCGAAAACGGCCAGGTCGAAGTTCTCCGGGGGCCACGGGGTGTCGGTCTCCAGCCAGGGCAGCGAGTCGCGCACGAACGTGGTGACGCGCATGGCGCGGATGTACTCGGCGTTGACGTGGTCGAGCTTCTGGACGTCGAAGAACGCCGGCGACGGCCGCACGTCCTCGAGCCGGAACTCCTCCACCATCTCGCCGAGGGGCAGGATCTCCTTGCCGCTGGGAGGCCCCCACCCGAGCAGGGCGAGGTAGTTGCGCATCGCCTCGGGCAGGTAGCCCCGCTCCCGGAACTCCTCCAGGGCCACGTCGTCGCGCCGCTTCGACAGCTTTTGGCGCTTCTCGTTCACGATCACCGGCAGGTGCCCGTAGAGGGGGTCGGCGTCGGGGGCGTAGCCGAGGGCGTGGCGCAGCAGGAGGACCTTGGGGGTCGACGACAGCAGGTCCTCCCCCCGTAGGACGTGGGTGATCCGCATGTCGGCGTCGTCGACCGCGTTGGCCAGGATGAACATGGGCTCACCCCCCGCCCGGAGGACGACGAAATCCTCCAGGGTGGCGTTCTCGAACACCACGTCGCCCCGGATGACGTCGTGCACGACGGTCTCCCCGTCGTCGGGGGTCCGGAACCGCAGGGCCCGGCCCGGGCCGGCCTCGAGGCCACGGTCACGGCAGAACCCGTCGTAGCCGCCGGACGGGTTGCGGGCGGCGATGTCGTCCTTGGTGCAGTCGCAGCGGTAGGCGTGGCCGTCGGCGACGAGGCGGTCGGCCGCGGCCGCGTAGAGGTGCATGCGCTGCGACTGGCGGTAGGGGCCCTCGTCCCAGTCCAGGCCGAGCCACTTCAACGACCGCTCGATACCCACCACCAGGTCGTCACGGGACCGCTCGGGGTCGGTGTCCTCGATGCGCAGGACGAACGTGCCGCCCATGTGGCGGGCGTACAGCCAGTTGAAGAGGGCGGCCCGGGCGCTGCCGACGTGCAGGAACCCGGTGGGTGCCGGGGCGAAGCGCACCCGAACGTCACTTTTCGGGCTCGGGCTCAGGCTCGGGCTCGGGCTCGGGCTCACCCGGTCAACGGTAGGCGGTACCCGGCATTGCGTCGGTCATGCCTCGGCGGTCACCATCCAGCGCCCGACGCCGGCCAGACCCCACGCCAGGACGAGCATGGCGGCGCCGGCGATGATTTGTGCCCCGCCGAGGATGATGGAAGAGCCCGTCAGGTCGGAGAGGACGGCGCCGGCCCAGGCCACCACCGCTACCGCCGGGGCGGCGAACGTGAGAGGGAGGGCCGATTCCCGCGGCACCCGGCCCCTGCGGAGGAGCGAGAGGCCGAACAGGAGCGTTCCCAGGCCGAGCACAGTCGCCCACACGACGACGGCCCACGAGACGAAGCTGAGCAGGGCCCCCAGCGCACTCACGCCGACACCGACCTTTGCCGCCCGGCCCAGCCCGCCGTGCATGCGGCTCAGCCCCACCTGGGTGACGACGAGCAGGCCCGCCGAGACGACCAGGAGGATGCTCCCGACGCCGTAGAGGGCGCCGGCCGTGCCGCCCCACCCCCAGGCGGCGTCGGCCAGGGCGGCACCGACGAAGGCGACCACGGCGAGCGCCATTCCCCATGCGCCGACCGTCGGCGGCGTCATCCGGGACTTCATGCCCCGGCCACGACGACGGAGATCTCGTCGGTGAGGTCAAGGGCGACGTGGGTGCCGTCACCGGCCTGCAGGCACAGCTTGTGCTCGCCGGCGGGCAGTTCCAGCTCGGCCTCGGTCTGGGCCTTCCCGAAGTGGTTGTAGCCGGCAGACCCCACCGGGATGGGCGCGCCCGGAGCGACGCAGCCGACGTCGACCATGACGTGGAAGTGGCCGGCGCCGGCGCGGGGCGGGCCGGCCGGCTCGATGGCGAAGCCGGTGGCCGTCATCGCCACCTTGACCGGGCTGGTGACCGTCGCTCCCGCCGCCGGTGACGTGATGCGGACGGACTGCGGGGCGGATGCGGTCGGGGTCGATGCGGTCTGGGTCGGGGAGGCAGTGGGCGAGTCGTCGTCGCCGCATGCCACGGTGAGGGTGGCCAGGGCCAACGCGACCACCGCCACTCGGAGCAGGTTGGGAGTCATGCCCGGACAGACGAGCGACGAGTGGAACCGGGTGACAGCTATCCGGGAATCGGATCGCGCTCGTCGAGTTCTGCTTCGGTGCCGAAGAGGTCGTCGAGGCTCGCCGACTCCCGCAGGTCCGCGTTCTCGAGGGCGGGAGCGGCCGCCTCGGTGGGTTTGGCCCAGTCGGTGGTCACCGCCACGAGGACTGCGGCCGCGGCCATGGCGAGGGCCAGGGCCAGCCCAACGGCCAGGCGGCCGGAGTCGTACGACGCGCCGGCGCCGGCCGGGAACCGGATCGGTGTGGCCGACGCCACCAGGTAGCCGTCGCCGGCGAACACCCACACGCCGCATTCCCGGCGGGGACCGCATCGAACCCGATCGACACCGACACCCGCGCTACCCACCGCCACCGTCGCCGCAGCAGCCCCGTCCGCGCCGGCCACGAAGGTCGTCGCCGCGTCAGCGCATCCTCGGCCGATGAAGGTCTCCTGGGGGCCACACACGACGGCCACCCCCTCGGCGCCGGGGTCGAGGCCGGTGACGGTCATCGCCACCTCGTACCCACGCCCCCTCTCGGCCGCTGGAGCGAGGCTGACCGTGGCCCGCGCCGCCCGGTCGACGAACACGGTCTGCACCGTGCCCTGGCGGCCGCTGCTGGAGCCGGTGACCCGGAGGAGGCAGGTCGGCCGGCCCACCCGGCACCTGCCACTGTCCACCGTGTCGGCCACCAGCACCTGGAAGTCGGTCCGTCCCTCCTCGTCGAACCGGACGGGCGAGTGGCGGCCGCAGGCCTCGTCCGCCCCGGGCACGACCACGCACTGGGCCGCGATGCCGCTCTCGACGGTGTCGAAACCGGTGGCCACCACCCGCAGCACCCCCTCCGGCCGAAGGCCGTCGACGACCGGATACGGGGAAAGCCGGCCGTCCTGGGCTGCGACGACTTGCACCAAGGGGAGCGCCGGTGCGGGGGGGATCGTCGCCGGAGCGCGAGCCCGGGTCGGTGCCGAGACGGTCGGGATGGTCGTCGTGACCGTCGGTGCCCGGGGATCACCCGGAACGTCGTGGGACGCGCCCCGGAGCCCGACCAGGACGACCATCCCCACGACCAGCGCCACGACCAGGCTCGCTCCCAACACCGGGACCGCGGCCCGGCGGCGCCGGTCGGCGCCGAACACGCCCGCCGCGCCCAGCGCCGCCGCCGCGGCAAAGGCGACCAGCATCGCCAGCCCGACGAAGACCATGGTCCGGAAGGTCCCTCAGTCCGAGGGCGGTAGCGGCGGTACCGGGGCGGTAGCCGCCGGAGCGGGCGGCGGCGGGCCCTGGTCGAGGTGCCGATTCAGGGTCAGCTGCCGGCCCATCATCGGGAGGGCGATGAGGTTGAGGCCGTGCAGCAGGCCCAGGATGAGCAGGATGCCGGCCACCCGGGCCGTCTCGTGCTGCAACTGGGGCCCGGCGACGGTCGCCCCCCAATCGCCCTTCGCCTGGAAGCTCACCGTGAACAGGATGAACGAGAAGAAGATGAGGTAGTAGGCGATGTCGGTCAGCACGATGAAGCTCTTGCCTGTGCGGGGGTTGGCCCGGAACACGTCGGCCGCGTAGCTCTTGCCGAATCGCTTGATGAGCGGCCCCAGCCACAGGGCCACGCCCACCAGCAGCGCGTTGGCAATCAGTTCGAGCACCCACCAATCCATGAGCAGCTCTCCTTGTCGGTTGTCGATGACGGCGATGAGAAGGGCACCCAGCCCGGCCCCGGCGCAGGCGGCGATGACGCCGGCCCTTCGCCGCTGGCGGCGCAGGCGTCGGTCGTCCTCGACGCTCAGGCGCACCCTCTCGAACAGGTCGGGGCTCTCGTCGACGGCAGCCGCGCCGTCGAGCAGAGCCCGGTGGAGGCGGTCCTCCAGAACGGTCATCGGTCGCCCGCTCCGGAGGCGTCGCCGGACGTCGGGCCGAGCCTCGACTCCAAGGCGGCCAGTCCCCGCTGGAGATGGGTTTTCACCGAGTTCCGCGAGATCCGGAGCGTGGCCGCGATGTCGTCGATCCCGAGCTCCTGGTAATAGCGGAGCACGATGCAGTCACGCTGGCGATGGGGCAGGACGCGCAGGGCGTCGATGACCTGACGCTGGTCGTCCCGAAGAACGATCTCGTCCTCCGCCGACGCCCGCCTGTCGTCGAGGGGGAGCCGATGGCGGAGGGAGACGAGCCCGCGGCGGTTGTGGTCCCGGACAAGGTTGAGGACGATCGACCGCAGGTAGGCGGCCGACTTGGCCGGGTCCTCGATGCGACCGCTCGAGCGGGCCAGGCGGATGAACGCCTCCTGCACCAGGTCCTCGGCCGCGTTGCGGTCGTCGACGAAGAGCCGGGCCAGCCGGACCAGCGACCGGCCCTCGCGCTCGAAGAGCCCGACCAGGAGGGTGTCGACCGCCACGTCAGGCGTGGCACGGAGCCGCGGGACGGCAGGCGGCACCACCGCCTCGACCATCCACGCCACAGAACTCGCGTCCATCACTGCGACAGACGCCGGACGGGTCCCCCGCGGGTGACAAGCGGATCGAAGCGCGTCGCCCAGCCGGGCGCCGAGCTGCACCCCGTCCCGCGACACGGGCTCAGCATAGGAGGGGCCCGGCGGCAGGGCTCGGGGCCTCAACTACCCTCCGGACGATGGCTAAGGCGCCCGTGCTCACCCCCCGGTCCGAGGACTTCCCGAAGTGGTACCAGGACGTGGTGGCCAAGGCCGAGCTGGCCGAGAACGGCCCCGTGCGGGGCACCATGGTCATCCGTCCCTACGGCTACGCCATCTGGGAGCGCATGCAGCGCGAGCTCGACGACCGCATCAAGGCGGCCGGGGCCAAGAACGCCTACTTCCCGCTGTTCATCCCCGAGTCGTACCTGAAGCGGGAGGCCCAGCACGTGGAGGGGTTCAGCCCCGAGCTGGCCGTCGTCACCCACGCCGGGGGCAAGGAGCTGGAAGAGCCGGTGGTGGTGCGGCCAACCAGCGAGACGATCATCAACGTCTTCTTCGCCAAGTGGGTGCAGAGCTACCGCGACCTGCCCCTGCTCATCAACCAGTGGGCCAACGTGGTCCGTTGGGAGCTGCGGCCCCGGATCTTCCTGCGCACCACCGAGTTCCTCTGGCAGGAGGGACACACCGCCCACGCCACCCAATCCGAGGCCAGTGACTACGCCCTGCGCATCCTCCACGGCGTGTACGAGGACTTCACCCGCCAGGTGATGGCCCTGCCGGTGCTGGTCGGGCGCAAGACCGAGCGGGAGCGCTTCGCGGGCGCCGACGCCACCTACACCATCGAGGGGATGATGGGCGACGGCAAGGCCCTGCAGATGGGCACCAGCCACGAGCTGGGGCAGAACTTCGCCAAGGCCTTCGACATCACGTTCCAGTCCGCCGCCGGGACCACCGAGCACGCCTGGCAGACCTCGTGGGGCGCGACGACCCGCCTGGTGGGGGCGCTGATCATGGCCCACGGCGACGACGCCGGCCTGCGCCTGCCGCCCCGGCTGGCACCCGTCCAGGTCGTCGTCATCCTGGTGCGCGACGAGGACGGGGCCGGCGAGCGGGCGGCGGCGCTGGCCGACGAGTTGCGGGCGACGGAGTCCCTGGGGGCGGGGGTGCGGGTGGAACTCGACGACCGGGTGTCCACCGGCTTCGGGCGACGGGCGGTGGAGTGGGAGGTCAAGGGGGTGCCGGTGCGCGTCGAGATCGGCCCCCGCGACCTGGCCGACGGCAACGTCACCCTCGTGCGGCGGGACACGTCCGAGAAACGCGTCGTCGCGGTCGGCGACGTCGTGGCCGAGGTCGGCCGGGCCCTGGAGGAGATCCAGGAGGTCCTGTACGAGGAGGCCCTGGTCCGCACCACCGCCCGCACCACCGAGGTGTCGACGCTGGCCGAGGCCCGGGAAGCGGCCGCCACCGGCTTCGCCCGCATCCCCTGGGACGAGGTCCGGGGTCGGGAGGACGAATTGGGCCACGACGCCCTCACCGTCCGCTGCCTCCAACGGCCCGGCGGCGGCATCCCCCTCTCCTCCGACGAGCCCGACCTCGTCGCCACAGTGGCCAAGGCCTACTGAGGGATTGCTCCTGGTGCGGCTCCGTCGGTGACTCCCGGCAGGGGTTGATGGCTGAAGCCCGGCATGAAAAACTCAGGCGGTTCGATACTGGTGGCGGTCTGAGGTCAAGGTGAACCAATGACGTCGGGTGCGCTGGGGCACTTCACCACGGTTTCATCGAAGCGAGCCGGACGATTGCTGGTCGTCGCGGCGATGGTGCTCACCATCATCCAGCTGGGCTCCGGGAGGGCTTCCGCGGTCCAGTTCTGCAACACCACGGCGGTCGTGGGCACGACAGGGACGGGCCCGGCCAGCCCCTACCCGTCGTCGATCAATGTCTCGGGCCTGATCGGGACCGTCACCGACGTCAACGTCTTCCTGCTCGACTTCACGACCCTCGGCGACACCAACTCGCCCCCGCAGCACTGGGCGGAGGACCAGGACATCATGGTCGCGGCACCCTCCGTCTCCAACGTGATCCTGATGTCCGACGCCGGTGGCGACAACGACATGACGTCGGGCCCGGTGACCGCAGCCGATCTCAACTTCGACGATCAGGCGGCCAACCAGCTTCCCGCTGATTTTCTGATCACCTCCGGCACATGGCGACCGGTCAACGACGACGACCCGAGCGGACAACCGCCGCGCCGGACTCGCCCGACCGTGGCCGGCGCCCGCGCCGACGCCGTCAGGGTCCACGTCGCTCGCCACCTTCAACGGCATCAACCCCAACGGCACCTGGAACCTCTGGGTCACCGACGACACGAATGAGGCGCCGACCAATATCAACGGCGGCTGGTGCGTCGACATCCTCACCACCGGCGGTACCGGCAGCACCACGACCAGCTCGACGACGTCCAGACCGACCCTTCCCGGCCACCACGACCTCCTCGTCGACGTCCACGACCTTCCCGGCCACCACGACCACCTCGTCGACGTCCACGACCTTCCCGGCCACCACGACCTCCTCGTCGACGTCCACCACGGTTCCGACCACCACGACCAGCTCGACGACGTCCACCACGCGTCCGACCACCACTACCTCCTCGTCGACGTCCACCACGACGATCCGGCCGACCACGACCACGATCCGGCCGACCACCACCACGATCCGGCCGACCACAACCACGATCCGGCCGACGACCACCACGATCCGGCCGACCACAACCACGATCCGGCCGACCACCACGACCACGCGGCCGCCGGCTACCACGACCACCAGACCGGGTACGTGTGACGGCCGGGTGGCCACCATCACCGGAACCGCGGGCAACGACCGGATCCTTGGTACCGCTGGTCCCGACGTGATCCTGGGCGGAGGCGGCAGCGACGAGATCTCGGGCCTCGGCGGGAACGACGTGATCTGCGGTGGTGCCGGCACTGACCGGCTCTTCGGAGGTGCCGGCAACGACCGGCTCTTCGGCGAGACGGGCAGCGATCAGCTGTTCGGTGACGACAGCACCGACCCGCTGCAAGGCACCGGCAACGACTTCCTCAATGGCGGCCCGGACCCTGACGCCTGCTTCGGGGGTGGAGGCACCGATTCGGCTTCGACCTGCGAGCAGATCACGGGTGTGCCCTGAGCGCTTTGGCCGGTCGACGCTGGTAGCTCCGCTCCAGCGAGCAAATGCCAGGAGCCGCCACGCCGCCAGGGCCTACCAGGGGCGTGACCGGGCACCCACTTGGCGGGCCAGGCGTGCGATCCCGATGGCGATGACCGCGAGCACGGCGAGCTGCACCACGAGTTCGATCGGATCGTGGTTCCGAACGACGCTCACCGTCGTAAGCAGCAGTGCCGCGGCCAGCACCACCCCGCTCACGCCGAGGTGGAACGCCGGTACCTCGGAGTGGGGCCAGTCGGCCTCCCCATCGACGTCCTCGTGTGGCGGTCGACTGGCGGCGAGCACCTTCGAGGACCAGGGATATGCGGTTCGGCGGCCGAGCGAAGCCAGCCCGGCGGCGACCGCAACCAGCACCAGGGCGTAGCCGGTGAGGAAGACGGCTTCCGGGTGCACGATCAGGGAGTCCCGACCAACTCGGGTTCGGGTGGGGGCCCGGCCAGGGGCGTGACCTCGGTGAAGAGCAGCAGGTCCTCGTCGGCCAGCGCCTCCTGGTGCGAACCGCGGTAGCGAACGCCCTGGACGCCCATCCAGAGCAGGGGGAGCACTCCCCCGCCGATGAACACGACGTCCCCCGGCAACCGGAGCCAACCCAGGAGGACATTGAGGTCGTTGGTGAGGAAGTTGAGCTCGCGGGCGGCCCAGTAGCCCTGTCCGACCGAGCGGTGGAGCTGCACCACGCCGAGGGGCAGGAGGGTGACGAAGGTCATCCACGCCAGGCCGATGTTCAGCGACCAGAAGCTCATCTTGGCCAGCCTGTCGGACCACCGCTCCTCGGGCAGGAGGTAGCGGAGGCAGAACAGCATGAAGCCGACGGCCAGCATCCCGTAGACCCCCATCATCGCCGCGTGGGAGTGGTTGGCCGTGAGGGCGGTGCCGATCTCGTAGTACGACACGATCGGCAGGTTGATGAGGAAGCCGAACACCCCCGCCCCCAGGAAGTTCCAGAACCCCACCGCGACGAGGAACATCACCGCCCACCGATGGGGGAACGGCGTGGACGACTTGGCCTCCTGGCGGATCCCGAGCCGCAGGAAGGTCCACGCCTCCACGGTGAGGAACGTGAGGGGAATCACCTCCAGCGCGGAGAAGAACGCACCGAGAGCGAGAACCTCGGCCGGTTCGCCGTTGAAGTAGAGGTGGTGGGCCATCCCAATCACGCCACCGGCGCTGTACAGGACGATGTCGAGGAAGATCACGGCCATGGCCACCCGCTGGCGGACCACGCCCAGCAGCACGAACAGGTAGGCCACCATCACGGTCGTGAACAGCTCCAGGAAGTCCTCCACCCAGAGATGGACCACGATGAAGCGCCAGAAGTCGGCCACCGCGAAGCTGGCCCGGGGATGGGCCAGCAGGCCCACGGCGTAGAAGGCGGGAAGGGCCAGGGCGGCGTAGAAGAACAGCCACGGCATGTTCGTCCGGTGCTCGACCCGGAGCCGGCTGCGAAGGCCCCGATAGAGGATGGCGACCCAGAAGGCCATGCCGATGGTGAGCAGGATCTGCCAGAACCGCCCGAGGTCGAGGTACTCGAAACCCTGCATCCCGAACCACGACCAGAGCCCGCCGAACCACCCGTGGATCCCCGCCAGCTCACCCAGCAGGCTGCCGGCGACGACCACCACCAGCGCCCCGAGCAGCAGGTGGGTGAGCACGCCCTGCCCACGTGGCTCCTTGTGGGCCGCGATCATCGGGGCGAGGAAGATTCCGGCGGCGAGGAACGAGGAGACGACCCAGAAGATCGAGAGCTGGACGTGCCACGTGCGCACGATGTTGAAGGGCAGGAACTGGTCGATGTCGAGGCCGAAGATGCCGCCGATCTCGGCCCGGTAGTGCTGGCTGGCCACCCCCACCAGGGTCTGGACCAAGAACATCGCCGACATGGCGAGGAAGAACCCGGCCGTGGCCTTCTGCGACGGGGTCAGGGCCACTTTGTCAGGGGATCGGAACGAAAGCTCCTGGTGGTCGCGGCCGTGCCAACCGAGCCAGTTCCACCGCCCGAACACGGCCAGCAGGGCGCCGATCCCCGTGAGCAGGGCGATGAGCGACAGCACGCTCCACACCACGACGTTCGCCGTCGGTCCGTTGGCGACGAGCTCCTCCGGCGGCCAGTTGTTGGTGTACGAGTAGTCCTTGCCCGGACGCTCCGCGGCCGCGACCCAGGCGCTCCACGAGAAGTAGGCCGTCAGCTGACGGGTGTCCTCGCGGGAGGCGATCGCCGCCGGGCGGAGGCCGGTGTTGCCGGCCGGGTCGGAGAAGAAGTCGTGGTAGTGGACGACGAGACGCTGGTAGGCGGCGGCCTGCGCGTCGGAGTACACCAGGGTGCCGGTGGCGGGGTCGTAGGTGTTGGTACGGAAGTCCTGGATCGACCGGCGGCGGGCGTCGGTGCCCGCGCCCCCGTAGGCGTTCTCGACGTCGAGGGCGGCCCGGTGGAGGTAGTCGGCGGTGAAGTCCGGGCCGAGATAGGCGCCGTGCCCGAAGATCGAGCCGTACTGCATCAGGCCGTTGCGGAGGAACACCTCCTGGCCGCGGCGAACGTCCTCGCCCGAGAAGAGCGCCCCGCCCGACGCCGATACGACCCGTTCGGGGATCGGCGGCTCGGCCTGGTACGTCCTCGCCGCCATGTAGCCCAGCACGGTGAACCCGAAGATGCTGACGAGCACCACGGCCTGGATCCAACCCTTGGCCATGACCCGCTCGCGCCGCGGCAGTGCTGCTTCACGAACGTTCACGGGCTCTCCCACGCTTCTTGCGGGATACGTCCAGGTCAGACGGTCGTGGCCAAGCTAGCGCCGCTGGGACGCAGCGCCGACGGCCGGAACCTCGAGACCCGTCGGCACGGGGAGGCGAGCGGTTCGGATCGCCCGGAGGGACGTGAATCGGCCCGGAAACGGCCGGAGCGTGGCCCTACGGATGCAGGAGACCGGGGGACATCGGACGGCGTTCCCGGTACGCGGCCATCAGGGCGTCCCGGTCCGTAGGGGGCAGGTATTTGACGGCCTCCCGCAGGGTGACGCCCGAGGCCCGGTGGGTGCGGGGGGACAGCCAGGCGACGATCTCGTCGGGCCGGCGCCTGCCCTCCTCCCGGAGGACCCAGCCGATGGCCTTGCGGACGAAGAACTCCTTCTCGTCGAGCATGGCGTCGGCGTAGCGCAGGAACCGGTCGAGCGGCAGGCCCAACTTCATGGGCTTGCGGAGGGCGAGGAGGGCCGACCGGCGGATCCAGAAATCCCCGTCGACGACCCACCGGTCGAGCTCGCCGGCCTCGTCGGGATGGCGGACGAGCAGGAGGCCGGCGACGCTGCCGGCCAGGACGTCGACCAGGGCCCAGGTGCGGGAATCACGGATCAGGCGTTCGAGGACGTCGAGATCGGCGGGTTCGAGCAGATCGGACCGTGTCTCCAGCAGGAAGGCGGCCGCCAACCGCCGCTCGAGGATCGGATCGGCCCACAGGGCGTTGACTACGGCCAACAGGCCGGGGCGATCGAGGGATCTCGCTGCCCGTTTGGCCTCGTCGCGCACCGCTCCCACCGTGGCCCCGAGGAAGTCGAGGTCGGACTTCAGGTAGCGCTTCGAGCCCTCGGCCCGCGCCCGCGTGCCGACGGCCCGGAGCTCGGCTTCGATCCTGTCGGCCGCCCCCTCCGGGTCCACGCCGAGTCAGGCGGTGAGCAGGCTGCGCCAGTCGGGAAGCTTCTGGCGGACCTGGGCCGGCGTCATCCGCAACGTCGCCTCGGGCACCCGGTCGACGATCCGGCGCTGGTCCCAGTAGTGGTGCGACGCCCCCGAGAACAGCGGCGTCCGGTAGGCGACCAGCTCGGGCGGCGCCCCGCCCAGGTAGCCCCACAGGGTGAAGGCCAGCTCGAGGTCGTGGATCACCGGCGCCCGTCCGAACAGCGACGCCCGGGCCATGGCGACCACCATGCAGCCAGCGACGGCGTCGGCCGCGTGCTCCCCCGGGGCCATCTCGAGCCGGTCGGCGAAGCGGCGGGCCAGCACGAGGGCGTAGCCCTGGTCGGGTCCCTGGCGGCCCATCTCGCGGCCGCCCGGCTGGCGTCCCACGAGATCGGCGGGGCGGGTGGCCTTCCACGCCCGGGCGGGAGGGATGGGGGTACCGGATCGGACCTTGTCGGCCAGGCGGACGGGAACGTCCTCGGGGGCGGCCACGGCTAGAGCGTCTCCCGCCCGGGCACATCAGGTTCGGGGTGATTACGCATTCACGTGCTCCAGCCAGTCCTTGTAGCGGTCGACCTCGCCCCGGACGGCGGCGAAGTAGGTCTCCTGGATGCTGCGGGTGACGGGGCCGGGCTCGCCGATCTCACGGTCGTCGACCGAGCGGATGGGCACCACCTCGGCGGCGGTGCCGGTGAGGAAGGCCTCGTCGGCCAGGTACAGGTCGGTGCGCAGCAGGTTGTCCTGCACCACCTCGTAGCCGAGGTCGCGGGCGATGACCGTGATCGAGTCCTGGGTGATGCCCTCGAGGGCGCCGGCCCAGGTGGGGGGCGTGATGATGCGGCCGTTCTTGACGATGAACAGGTTCTCGCCCGTGCACTCGCTCACGTAGCCCTGGGGCGACAGCAGGATGGCCTCGTCGTAGCCGCCCTTGAGGGCCTCGACCTTGGCCATCGACGAGTTGCCGTACATGCCCGTCCCCTTGGCCGCCAGCGGGACCGCGTTGGGGTCGTGCCGCTGCCAGCTCGAGATCTTGCAGCGGACGCCCTCCTTGATCCCCTTGTCACCGAGGTACGTCCCCCACGGCCACACCGCGATCGACACGTTGACCGGGCACGGCAGCGGGTTGAGCCCCATCTCCCCGTAGCCCAGGTAGACGATGGGCCGGATGTAGCAGGCGTCGAGGTTGTTCACCCGCACCGTGTCCTTCACCGCCTCGATCAGCTCGTCGGGCGAGTAGGGGATCTCGATGAGGTACACCTTGGCGCTGTCGAACAGCCGGTGGATGTGCTCGGTGAGGCGGAAGACGGCCGCCCCCTGCGACGTGGTGTAGGCCCGGATTCCCTCGAACACCCCGCTCCCGTAGTGGAGGGAGTGGGTGAGGATGTGGACCTTGGCGTCTTCCCAGGCGACCAGTTCGCCGTCCATCCAGATGCGGTCGACCGTTTGCAGTGGCATTACCCCTTCAACCTTTCCCTGATGGATGTGGTCACGGCAGCGCTGATTTCGGTGGTGGTGCCGGTGACGGTATCGGCGGCGGAGCAGGCGTCGAAGATGCGGCGGGCCGCGTCGACCTCCCCCAGGAACTCGAGCATCATGGCCGCCGACCGGATGGCCGCCAGCGGGTTGGCCCGGCCCGTACCCGTGATGTCGGGGGCCGACCCGTGGACCGGCTCGAAGAGCGAGGGGCCGGTGCGGTCGGGGTTGAGGTTGGCCGACGCCGCCTTCCCGATGCCGCCGGCCACCGCTCCCGCCAGGTCGGTGAGGATGTCGCCGAAGAGGTTGTCGGTCACGATGACGTCGAACCTCGACGGGGATTCCACCAGGTGGATGCAGGCGGCGTCGACATGGCAGTAGGCGGTGGTCACGTCGGGGTGCTCGGCCGCCACCTCGTCGAACGTCCGCTGCCACAGGTCGCCGGCGAAGCTGAGGACGTTGGTCTTGTGCACGAGGGTGAGGTGCCGGCGGGGGCGGGCCCCGGCCAGCCCGAAGGCGAACCGGACACACCGCTCCACGCCCCGGCGGGTGTTGACCGATCCCTGGGTGGCGACCTCGAAGGGCGTGCCCTTGCGCAGGAAGCCGCCCTCGCCCGCGTAGACGCCCTCGGTGTTCTCCCGCACCACGACGGCGTCGATGACACCACCGGGCCCCCGGGACTCGAACGGCCGGAGGTTGACGTAGAGGTCGAGCTCGAAGCGGAGGCGGAGCAGGAGGCCCCGCTCGAGGATGCCGGGGGCGACGGCGGGCGTGCCAACTGCGCCGAGGAGGATGGCGTCGACGTTGCGCAACTCGTCGAGGACGCTGTCGGGCAGGATCTCGCCGGTGCGCAGGTAGCGGTCACCGCCGAGGTCGTAGGCCACGGTGTCGAGGTCGACGCCCGCCGCCCGCACCACGCTCAGGGCCTCGGCCACCACCTCCGGACCGATCCCGTCCCCCCCGATGACAGCGATGTTGTGACCCACGAACCTGCCTCTGCGGAGTTACTGGGTGGCCTGGGAAATAGAAAACCGCCCACCGGGGTGGACGGTCGAGCACACACCGGCGGCCGGCGTGCGCTACTGGAGTACGGAGATCGAGTACCGGGTCATTCGAAGGAAAGTGTAGCCAACCGACCTGCCGCGGTCACGGCGAAAACCGGCGTACCGTCGGTGCATGCGCGACACACAGCTTTCCCAGGCTGCCTACGAGCGACTGCGGGAGGAGCTCGACGACCTCACCACCCGGGGCCGGATGGAGGTTGCGAGCCGGATCCAGACCGCCCGGGAGCTCGGCGACCTGAGCGAGAACGCCGACTACCACGCCGCCCGGGAGGACCAGGGGCGGATGGAGCTCCGCGTCCGCCAGCTCACGCAGCTGCTCGACAAGGCCCAGATCATCCAGGGGGGCGACTCCAGTGGACGGGTCACCAGCGGCACCATCGTGTCGCTGCGCTACCAGGGCGACGACGAGGTCGAGCGCTACCTGGTGGGTTCCATCGAGGAGCGTCGCGACGACCTGCCCGTCATCTCGCCCGCCTCGCCCCTGGGCAAGGCCCTGATGGGCCACTCCACCGGCGACTCGGTGGACTACGAGGCCCCGCGGGCCACGCTCACGGTCGAGATCGTCGACGTCGAAGGCTGACGCCGGGTGCGCCGCCCCCCGCCTGCCGGAGGGGCGACCGGTCGGGCTGGCGGGACGTGACACCACCTTCGTGAGGGAGGTGCCCGGACCTCCCGGCGCGCCGGTGGTGTTGCTGCTCCACGGCTTGACGGCCGTGGCCGACCTCAACTGGTTCCCGGTCTTCGACGCGCTGGGCGCAGAGTTCCGGGTGGTGTCGTTCGAGCACCGGGGGTATGCCCGGGGCCCGGCCCTGGCCGGCCGGTGCCGGCTGGAGGACCTGGCCGACGACGCGGTGGCGGTCGCCGATGCCCTCGGGGTCGACCGGTTCGTGCCGGTCGGGTACTCGATGGGCGGGGCGGTGGCCCAACTGGTGTGGCGACAGCATCCGCAGCGCGTGGCGGGTCTGGTGCTGGGTGGCACCGCCTCGGACTTCTCGTTGTCGGCCCGGGAACGGTTCCTGTCCCGGCTCCTGCCGGCGGCGTCGGCCGGGGCCCGGGTCGCGCCGGCGGTCGCCGGCCGCTTCGTCGGGGGGACCTTGCGGGCTCGGTTCGCCGGCTCGCCGCTGGCGCCGTGGGCGACCGCCGAGCTGGCCCGTCACCGGCCGGCGACGATGCTGGCGTGGGCCGCCGCCCTGGCCCGGTTCTCGTCGGCGCCGTGGATCGGCGAGGTCGACGTACCCACGGCCGTGGTGGTGACGTCGCGCGACGTCCTGGTGCCCACCGCACGGCAGCTTTCCCTGGCCGCCGCCATCCCCGGCGCCCGGGTGGTCCACGTCGACGGCGACCACGGCGTCTTCATCACCAACCAGGCCGCCTTCACCGCCGCCATCGTCGACGCCTGCCGCCTGGTCACCTCGTGACCCGAGGCCCCTACGCCCGCCCCCCAAACCTCATCGCCCGGCCAGCTCCCGCTCTACCGCCCGGGCGGCGTCGAGGAGGGCGGGCCCGTACCTCTCGCCCGGCGAGCGGGTCGTGCGCTCGATGGGTCCCGAGACCGAAACGGCGGCCACCACCGTTCCGCCGGCGCCCATGACGGGGGCGCTGGCCGAGGCCACCCCCCGTTCGCGCTCCTCGACGCTCTCGGCCCAGCCGGGGCCGTCGACCGCAGGCCCGCCCCGGAGGACCTTGCCCGCGGAACCCACCTCGAGCGGCAGCGACGCCCCCACGGGGACGATGGTGCGCAGGCCGTGGGGCGACTCCAGCGACGCCACGCACAGCCGGCGATCCCCCCGCCGCACGTAGAGCTGCACGCTCTCGCCGGTGGCGTCGCGCAACCGCTCGAGCGCGGGCCGGGCCAGCAGGGGCAGCTCCCGCCCCGTCAACCGGGGACCCAGGCCGAACCGGCCGTCGCCGTCCCGCCCCACCAGGGCGTGCACCTCGAGGGCGACGGCCAGGCGGTGGACGGTGGCCCGGGGCAGGCCGGTGTCGGTGACCAGCTCCGCCAGCCCTCTGGGCCCCGCCTCCAGGGCGTCGAGGATGGAAACCGCCTTGTCCAGCACGCCGATCCCGGATACTCTTCCCATATGTCAGGAACAGTATCCCAAAATATGAGATCAGGGAAGACCTTGTCCCAGAGGGTGTGGGACCGGCACGTGGTCCGGGCGGGGGCCGGCGACGAACCCGACCTGCTCTACGTCGACCTCCACCTGATCCATGAGGTCACCACCCCCCAGGCCTTCGACGGGCTGCGGCTCGCCGGGCGCACCGTGCGCCGGCCCGACCTCACCCTGGCCACGGCCGACCACAACACGCCCACCATCGGCCTCGACCTCCCCCTCGCCGACCCGGTCTCGGCCCGCCAGCTGGCGGCGCTGGCGGCCAACTGCGCCCAGTACGGGATCACCTTCCACCCCATGGGATCGCCGGGACAGGGCATCGTCCACGTGATCGGGCCCGAGCTCGGCCTCACCCAGCCGGGAATGACGATCGTGTGCGGCGACAGCCACACGTCGACCCACGGGGCTTTCGGGGCCCTGGCCTTCGGCATCGGCACCAGCGAAGTCGAGCACGTCCTCGCCACCCAGACCATCCCCGCCAGCCGGCCGGGCACCATGGCCGTCACCGTCGAGGGCGACCTGGCGGCCGGCGTCACCGCCAAGGACGTCATCCTCACGATCATCGGCCGCATCGGCACCGGTGGCGGCGTCGGCCACATCGTGGAATACCGGGGCTCCGCCATCCGGAACCTGTCGATGGAGGGACGGATGACCGTGTGCAACATGTCGGTCGAGGCCGGGGCCCGGGCCGGGATGGTGAGCCCCGACGACGTCACCTTCGCCTGGCTGGAGGGGAGGGCCCACGTCCCCCAGGGGGACGAGTGGGAGCGGGCCCTCGACGACTGGCGGGCACTGGCGAGCGACCCGGGAGCCGCCTTCGACAAGGAGGTCGTCTTCGACGCCGGGGCCATGGTCGCCCCACGTGTCGTGGGGCACCAACCCGTCGCAGGTGGCGCCCCTCGACGGCGCCGTGCCCGACCCCGACGCCATGGACGACCCCACCCAGGCCGAGGCCGGGCGGCGGGCCCTCGCCTACATGGGCCTCACGGCGGGTACGCCGCTGCGCGACATCGCCGTCGACACCGTCTTCATCGGCTCGTGCACCAACTCCCGGCTGGAGGACCTGCGGGCCGCGGCCTCGGTCATCGGAAGCCGCCGCGTGGCGCCCGGGATGCGGGCCATGGTCGTCCCCGGCTCCATGCGGGTGAAGGCCGAGGCCGAGGCCGAGGGCCTCGACCGGCTGTTCGTCGACGCCGGCTTCGAATGGCGGGCCGCCGGCTGCTCCATGTGCCTGGGGATGAACCCCGACCAGCTCGCTCCTGGTGAGCGGTGCGCGTCCACCTCGAACCGAAACTTCGAAGGCCGCCAGGGTCCGGGCGGGCGCACCCACCTGGTATCGCCCGCGGTCGCCGCCGCCACCGCCATCGCCGGCCACTTCGCCTCCCCCGCCGACTTCGGCAGCGAGGGGATGTCATGACCATGGAAGCCGTCGTCACCGTCACCGGCACCGCCGTCCCCCTCGACCGGTCCGACGTCGACACCGACCAGATCATGCCCAGCGTGTGGCTGAAGCGGGTGGAGCGCACCGGGTTCGGCGAGGGCCTGTTCTCGGACTGGCGGCGCGACCCCGACTTCGTCCTCAACCGACCGGAGCACGCGGGGGCCACCATCCTGGTGACGGGCGCCAACTTCGGCACCGGTTCGTCCCGGGAGCACGCGGTGTGGGGCCTGCTCGACCACGGCTTCAAGGTGGTCGTGTCCTCGGGCTTCGCCGATATCTTCCGCAACAACTGCACCAAGGCCGGGCTGCTCCCGGTGACGGTGACCGCCGACGTCGGGCGGGCCCTGCTCGACGCGGTGGAGGCCGACCCCGCGCTCGAGATCACCGTCGACGTGGCCCGGCGCACGCTGGTCGCGGCCGGGGCGGGCATCAGCACCACCTTTCCCCTCGACGACTTCACCCAGTGGCGCTTCCTCGAGGGCCTCGACGACATCGGCCTCACCCTGCGCCACGAGGACGCCATCACCGCCTACGAAGCGGCTCGTCCGGCCCGCCTGCCGACCACCCGTTGAGGGCGCCGGCGACGCCTGGCGCGAATCGGGGTGGCGGAGCGGCCAAGATCGTCGGCGTGAGCGACATCGACGTCCGCGCCATCAACGCCGAGGAGACGAGGCCGTTGCGCCACTCCGTCCTCCGGCCCGGGCAGAGCTTCGAGCAGACGGTGTACTCGCGGGACGACCACCCCGAGACGCTGCACCTGGGGGCGTTCGACGGCGACCGCCTGGTGGCGATCGCGTCGCTCTACCGGGAGGCACGCCCCAACCGCCCCACCCGCTCGGCCTGGCGCCTGCGGGGAATGGCCACCCTTCCCGGCGTCCGGGGACGGGGCTTCGCCACCGCCGTGCTGGACGCGTCGGTGGGGCACGTCGCCGGCGAGGGGGGCGGCGAGCTGTGGTGCAACGCCCGGGTGCCCGCCCTCGGGTTCTACCAGCGTTGCGGGTTCGCGGTGGAGGGCGACGAGTTCGAGATCGACGGGATCGGGCCCCACGTGGTGGTCACCCGGGTCATCGATCCGCCGTCGTCGGAGGATTCCGCCGGCTGAACGACGAACTGGTGACACTTCGACCGCCCAGGACCGGTCCAAGTGTCACCAGTTGGTGCTGGGGGTCAGCCTCCGAGGGCGCCGGCACCGCCGCTCGTGCGACCGCGGCCACCCGGGTTCGACCTCGGGCGGCCCGGACCGGGGTCGGCGTCGTCCGGGTCGTCGTCGGCGTCGTCGGCGTCGGGGTCGGGGTCACCGTCGACCCACGGACGGTAGATGGCGAAGGAGGACTCGGGCGCGATCGGGTCGAGGTGGAGCTCGTATCTCTGGGGCTCCATCGGCTGCTCGGGGGCCGGTTGCTCTATGGCGGTGCGGTCGTGGTACTCCGGTTCGAACACCTCGCGCAGGCCGAGGGCGATTCCGGCCATCAACGCCCCCGTCACCGTCCGCCGACGGCCGCCGCCGGCCTCGGCCGCCCGGGTGGGGCCGTCGGAGGCCTTCGCACCCTCATCCGCCCCGTCCGCCTCGCCGGGCGACCCAAGCCGCTCGTCCACCTCGTCGCCATAGAACGCATCGAGGGGCTCGTCGGCGATCTCGCCTTCCACCGGCGTCAGAGTAGGCCGAGGGAGCCGAGGGGCCAGACCTTGACGAAGGCCCGGCCGATGATCCGCGACTTGTCGATGGCCCCGAAGACGCGGCTGTCGCTCGAGTTGGGGCGGTTGTCGCCCATGACCCAGTAGTGGTCGGGACTGAGGATGACGGGGCCGAAGGTGCCGGTGATCACGCCGGCCGGGAGGTAGGGCTCCTCCAGCCGCTCGCCGTTCACCATGACCAGGCCGTCGCGACCCTCGACCGTGTCGCCGGGAAGTCCGACCACCCGCTTGATGAGGTCCTTCGCGGCCGACTCCTGCGGGCTCTTGAACACGACGATGTCGCCCCGATGGACGTCGTGGAGGTCGTAGCTGAGCTTGTTCACGAGCACCCGGTCGTCGACCTCGAGCGTCGGCGTCATCGACGGGGACGGGATGTAGAAGGCCTGGAGCAGGAACGTCTTGACCAGGAGGGCGACGAGGAGCGCGCCCACGACCACGACCACCCACTCGAGGAGGTTCCGGCTGCTGGAGCGCCTGGCGGTGCTGGTGGTGGTTGGCGCCGGGCCGTCGCTCATCCGGCCTCAGGTTACCGCTCCCGGTAACGCTCCAGGATGCGGCGGGCGGCCGCCCCGGCCATGGCCTGGTCGCCGTCGATCACCCGGGCCGACGGCCCCAGCCGCAGGAGCAACCGCTCCAGCCACGCCCGCTGGCTGGCCGCCAGGGTGACGCGCACCCGACCGCCGCCGCCCTCCACCGGCTCCACCCGCTCCACCGGGTACTGCTCGACGACCCAGGCCGCCGAGGGCTCCAACTCCAGCGTCACCCGGGGATCGTCGGCCCGGGGGCGGTAGACCGCCAGCTCCCGGGGCCGGGCGGGGGGCGAGAAGCCGGTGTCGAGGAGCGTTGCAGTGCGGATGCGGTCGACCCGGAACAGCCGCTCGTCGTCGACCAGGTGGCACCAGGCCGAGACGTACCACTGGCCGGCGGTGGAGAAGACGGTGGACGGGTCGACGGTGCGCGTCGACCACTCGTCCCGGCCGAAGGCGTAGTACTCGATCTCGACCTGGCGGAACCCGCCCACCGCCTCCCGCAGCACGGCCATGACGCCCTCCGGCGCGTTGCCCAGGGAGATCTCGACCGCCTCGTCGACCCCCACGCCCAGCGCCCCGGCCAGCTTGGCCATCCCCCGCGAGAGGGGACCGGCCGGGTCTGCGCCCGGCGTCGCCAGCAGGGTGCGCCCCGCGGCCAGCAGCCCGAGACCCTCGGCCGGGGTGAGCCGGAGGGGCCGGGAGAAGTAGTCGGCGTAGCGGATCCACACCCGGCCGTCGGCGATGTCGACGTCGACCAGCATGTCGGGCGTGTACGGGTGGAGCCCGCACAGGAAGAGCAGCTCCAGGTCGTCGACCAGCTCGTCCTCCCGGCAGCCGAAGCGGGCGGCCACGTCCTCCAGCCGGGGGCCGTCGCGCGCCGCCACCCACGGGACCACCGCCAGCAGGCGGCGCAGGCGGTCGTCGGCGCTCAGGCGGGGCATTGGGCCTCCAGCCACTCGACCATCTCCGAGCGGAGGTCAGGCGGGCCGAGGATCTCGGCGTGGTCGAGGAACCCGAGGACGAACGACCGGAACGCGGGCCGGTTGGTGACCGACACGGCCAGCACGACGGAGCCGTCGGGACGCCGCTCCTCCACCGCGTCGGGGCCGACGAAGCCGACCGCCCAGCCGGCCTGGTCGACGTCGACCAGCAGCCGGGCCACCACCGGCTCCCCCTCCCCCATCTCCCACGCCGGCGCCACGGCCGGGGCGGCGGGGGCCGGCGGGAAGCTCGCTGGCTCGCCCGTCACCGCCACCTCCGACTCCACCCGGTCGAGCCGGAACGAGCGCTCGGCGCCGGCGCCGTGGTCGAGCCCGGCCAGGTACCAGTGGCCGTTGCGGAAGGAGAGCCGGTAGGGGTCGACCCGTCTCGGCCGTCCGTGGTAACCGAAGCCCACCGGCCGGCGGGCGGAGATGGCGCCGAACAGCACGGCCAAGTGGTCGGCCCCGGGGAGGGCCGCCACCGCCACCGACGCCACCGCCGGGGCCGGTCCCTGCTCGGCCAGCTCGCCCCCGAGCTTCCAGAGGGCGGCCACGCCGTCGGCGCCCTCCATGCGGACGGCGGAGGCGGCCAGGTGCAGGGCGGCCAGCTCGTCGGCCTCCAACCCGGGGTCGCGCAGGTAGTAGGCCTCCTTCGGCACCCGGTACCCCTCCACCGCCGGGTGCAGGGGGTCGAGGGGCTCGGTCACCAGCGGCACGCCCAGCTCCCGCAGCGCCTCCTTGTCCCGCTCGAACGCCCGCCGGAAGGCGGCGTCGCTGTCGGCGTAGCCCGGGAGGCGGTGGCGGAGCTCGTCGATGGTGAGGGGACGCTGCGCCTCCAGCAGGGCGGCGACCAGGTTGATGAGCCGCTCGAGCCGGTGCATGGGCCGCCCATGGTACGGGCGGCCTGCCCTGTGAGGCGCCGCCTGACGGTTCCGTTAACCTTGACTGACGTGACCACCCGGTCCCGGTTGCTCCTCCACCTGCGGAAGCACCCAGGCATCACCGTGACCGACCTGGCGGCCGAGCTCGGTCTCACGGGCATGGGGATCCGCCGCCACCTGGAGACGCTCGAGAGCGACGGACTGGTGGAGCGCACCGCCTGCCCCCACCACGGCGTCGGTCGTCCCCCCAATGGCTGGCGGCTGTCGGCGGCGGGGATGGAACTGCTGCCCCGCAGCTATGACACCTTCGTGCTCCAGCTCCTGGAGGACCTGTGCGAGCAGGTGGGCGACGAGGGCGTCAACGTCGTCTTGCGCCGCCGGAGCGAGAAGATGGCCGGCCAGTACCGGGCTGAGCTGGCCGACGCCGCCACCCTCGACGACCGGGTGTCGGGGCTGGCCCAGGTCCGCGACCGGGCCGGGTATGTGGCCGAGTGCCGGCGGGAGGGCGACGCCATGATGCTGGTGGAGAACAACTGCGCCGTGCACCGGGTGGCGGAGCGCTTCCCGGCGGTGTGCGCCATGGAGCTGGCCCTCTTCCGCAAGGTCCTCGGCCCCGAGGTCGAGGTCACCCGGATCGCCCACACCATGGCCGGCGACGCCACCTGCACCTACCGCATCCGTCCCCGCCCCGCCGATCCTGCCGACTGAACCGGTCGCCGGCGGCCGACTCCGGGTGCGATCGAGTGTGCAGAAACGTCGGATATAGCCACCAAACTGCACACTCGACCGGCCCCGTCAGGCCAGGAGCGCCGCCGCCAGCACGCCCGCCGCCGCCGCCCACCGGAAGGACTCGGGATCGTCGGACGGCCCCCGTCCCATGCTCGTCGTCGCGCCGAAGTCCAGATCATCGGGGATCTCCACCTCGACCACCCGTCCCAGGGTGTGGCCGACGCTGCCCGCGGGAACAGGCACCAGCGGACGGGTCGACGCCAGTCCCAACGAGGTGTGGGTGTGGTGGCTCACACCCCGGTGGCGGTCACGCCGGTCGGCGCCGGAGAAGCGGACGGCGACGATCGGGCGACCGCCGAGGCTGGTCGCGGCATCGACCACCGCCGCCACCTCGACGCCCGTGAAGCCGTAACAGCTCCCTGTGCCCACGACACCCGGACCGGGCCCGACGACGACGGCATCGGCTCCGCCATGGCCTCGGGCCACCGTCAGCGCCGACGGCAGGCTCACCGCCTCGTAGTCGCCCCCGAACGCCTGTCCGCTCGACACGGTCGCCGCCAGCACCCCCCGGCCCCGCAGGTCGGCCACCAGGTCCGAAAGCGCAAGGGGAAGGGCCGCCGAATCCGTCATGACGTACACCAGCCGTCGACCCGGGGCGAGATGACGAAAGGCGGCTGCCACCGCGCCGACCTGGCTGTGCAGGTCGCAGGCCACGACCGGCATGCCGGACAGGCCGGGCAGGCCAGGCGACACGTCCAGTGCGGGCAACCACCCGTCCTCCTCGGCGGCGCCGGTGTCGACCTGCAGGCTGGTGTAGCGCAGCTTCATGACCGAGCCCGGACCCGGGTGCGACCACGAGTCCCGGGCCAGGTTCCAGTGGACGAAGTGCCATCCGCCGGTGCCCAGGCGCAGGTCGACAGCGGTGGTGTTCACGACGACCCGGTCCCCCACCGCCACCGTCCCGATCAGCTGGGTGAGGACGTACGCCCGCTCGCCGTCGACCTCCACCTTCTGCAGCCCGGCCCGCTCGGCCAGCACGGCGGTGACCAGGCCGCTGCGAAACGACGGCACGCGGCCCCTACAACGACGCGATCAGCTTCTCGACCCGCTCGTCACGGGACTTGAACGGGTCCTTGCACAGCACCGTGCGCTGGGCCTGGTCGTTCAGCTTCAGGTGCACCCAGTCGACGGTGTAGTCGCGCTTGCGCTCCTTGGCCTTGCGGATGAACTCGCCCCGCAGGCGGGCCCGGGTGGTCTGGGGGGGCGTGGTGACGGCGGTCTCGATCTGGGCGTCGGTGCAGATGCGCTCCACCAGGCCCCGCTCCTGCATGCGGTAGTAGAGGCCGCGCTCCCGGTTGACGTCGTGGTACTGGAGGTCGAGCAGGGCCACCTTGGGGTGGCTGAGGGGCAGCTGGTGGCGCTCACGGTAGGCCTCGATCATGCGGTGCTTGATGACCCAGTCGACCTCGCGGTCGAGCAGGAGGGGGTCGACCTCGATCTTGGTCAGGCAGTGCTCCCACATCTTGAGGGCCTGCTCCTCGAGGGGACTCAGGCCCCGGCTCTCGGAGTAGCGCAGGGCCCGGCCCAGGTACTCCTTCTGGATGTCGAGGGCGCTCAGCTCCCGGCCGTTCTCCAGCCGCACCCGGCGCCGGCAGGTGGGGTCGTGGCTGATCTCGCGGATGGCCCGGATGGGGTTGTCGAGGGTCATGTCCCGCAGCACCACGCCCGGGTCCTCCAGCATCCGCAGCAGGATGCTGGTCGTGCCCATCTTGATGAAGGTGGCGTACTCGCTCATGTTGGAGTCGCCCACGATCACGTGCAGGCGGCGGAAGCGCTCGGCGTCGGCGTGGGGCTCGTCTCGGGTGTTGATGATGGGCCGGCTGCGGGTGGTGGCCGACGAGACGCCCTCCCAGATGTGCTCCGCCCGCTGGCTGATGCAGTAGGTGGCGCCCCGGGCCGTGTTCAGCACCTTGCCCGCCCCGGCGAAGATCTGGCGGCTGACGAAGAACGGGATCAGGACCTCGGCGTAGTGGCCGAAGTCGTCCCGCCGGCTGGTGAGGTAGTTCTCGTGGCATCCGTAGGAGTTGCCGGCCGAGTCGGTGTTGTTCTTGAACAGGTAGACGATGCCCCGGATGCCCTCCTCCCGGAGGCGCTGCTCGGCGCTCGCCAGCAGGCTCTCGAGGATGCGCTCGCCGGCCTTGTCGTGGGCCACCAGGTCCTCGATCGAGTCGCACTCGGGGGTGGCGTACTCGGGGTGGCTGCCGACGTCGAGGTAGAGGCGGGCGCCGTTCTCGAGGAAGACGTTGCTGCTGCGGCCCCACGAGACCACCCGGCGGAAGAGGTAACGGGCCACCTCGTCGGGGCTCAGCCGGCGCTGGCCGCGCAGGGTGCAGGTGACGCCGTACTCGTTCTCGAGGCCGAAGATGCGCCGCTCCATCTGCTGCCACGGTACCGTTCAGACGGTGCAACGGACCCGAATGGTGCGTTTGGCCACTGTGGCCAGCAGCTTCCACGCCCGGGTGATCGCGGCCCGCCTCGGCGTCGAGGGCATGACCATCGAGCTGCGGGGCAACGTCGACGGCATCTACCCGATCGGCGACGTCCACGTCTTCGTCGACGAGGACGACCTGGCCGCGGCCCAGGAGCTGCTCCTGGTCGACGAGGTGGAGTCCGCCTTCGACGACCCGAGCGACCTGACGGACGGTTCCTCGCCCCGCGAGCTCTGGATCATCCTGGGCTCCATCGTGGTCATGGCCGCCGTGCTCTTCGTCCGGGCCTTCTGACCCGGGGGACGGTCGACCCGGGGCGGTGAATCAGGCGCAGAGCTCGTCGGCTTCGGCGCCGGTCCCGGCCTGCATGCCGACCACCCGCGAGTCTCGAATCTGGAAGACCAGGGCCCGGCTGCCGTCGTCGGAGCGGTCCACCAGGCGCCGGGACGCCCCCGATCCCTGCACCTCGATCCCCGGGTAGGCGGCGAGCACGTCCGCATCTCGACTGCCGACGCGGATCCCCTCCTCGGTGGCGACGACATCGGTCGACACGGTGACGACCCGGAGGTGGACATCGCTCTCGGCGGGGAAGATGAGGACGACGCCCTCGAGACCGGCGGCGGGGCGGAGTCCCTCGCAGTCGGGCGTGCTCTGGAGGATCATCGGCCCACCGGCCCCGACCAGCACTTCGCCGAGGGTCGAGCCGACAACGATCGGTCCGATGCCGGTGTGCGTGAGCTCGGAGGAGGACGACAGGCCGTCACCGCGCGGGCTCGTCCCCGCCGGTGGCGATACGGGTTGCAGCCTGAACATGCCGATGCCGACCTTCCCGTCGGCGCCCTCGTGGCGGAGCTGGAGGACCATGGGGTACTCGCCCCGGTCGACATCGAGCGCAACGGACACCGGTCCGACCTCGACGGGCACGGACTCCTCCGCCTCCCACTCGGAGTCGAACGCCCCGACCCGGGCGTGCAGTGTCCCCGCAGCCCGGCCGTAGGCCTCCACTCGGACCTCGCCGGCCCGACGTTCCAGCTTCACGTTGTCGACCCGTGCCGTCTCGACCCGCACGACGTAGGGCAACGAGCCCTCCCCCAGCTGGCGCAGGACGACGTAGCCGCCGACGGGGGCGTCGAAGCGCACCTCGCCGGTGCGGCGGGTGATGTCCCTGTACTCGCCCATCATCGGGTCTGGGATTCCGATGTCGACGAGGTAGGCGCGGGCCGTGGCGGCGGGGTCGAGGCGCCACGGCTGGCGGCCGGCGTCCACTTCCGCCTGCAACCGGTCGAGCTCGGCCCGGCTGGCGGGCCAGATCCCGTCGAAGCCGGGCTGGCCCTCATTCGGGGCCACGGTCGGCGAGGGGGCCGGGTCGGACGTCGTGGACTCCGGGAGGGTGGACGTCCGGGAGGGTGGACTCCGGGAGGGGGCCGGGATCGGCGCCCTGCTCCTCGCCCCCGTCAGCGTCACCGCAGCCCGTCGCCAGCGCCGCCGTCACGACCAGCATGCACGCCCACCGTTGGAGTCTCATGGGCTGATTCTTCTCCGACCTGGTCACGACCGAGTCGCAGCAAGGTCACCGTTCGGTAACCGCCGGCTTCTGTGCCGTTTCGACACCCCCCTGGGGTGTCGAACCGTGCCAGTTCCCCCTCGCGCTTCGGGGTCAGCCCTCGCCGGGGGTGGTGAGGAGTGGTTCGAGCTCGGCCAGGGTGAGGCGGCGGAAGGCCCGGCGGGTCTGGGCCCGGTCGAGGATGGCCACCTCCAGGTCACTGGCGGGGATGACTCGGTCGGGACCGGCGAGGGCCGAGACCGCGCCCCGCAGCGCCGCCCCGAGGTCGATGGAGGCGTCGTCGGCGGTGGCCGTGTTGAGCCGCTCGGAGATGGCGTCGGCGTCGCCCCCCAGGACGGTGCGGTGCTCCTCGTCGACGACCGTGCCGTCGTAGGAGATGCGGAAGATCTGGTCGCCCTCCAGCTGCCAGCCCACCTCGGCCACGAGGATCTCGACCTCCATGGGCTTCATCTCGTGGGTGAACACGTTGCCCAGGAGCTGGGCGAAGGCGTTGGCCAGCGAGCGGGAGTCGACGTCCTCCCGGGAGTAGCTGTAGCCCTTGAGATCGGCGTGGCGGATGCCGGCCGTGCGCAGCGAGTCGAACTCGCTGAACTTGCCCACCCCGGCGAAGGCGATGCGATCGTAGATCTCGGCCACCTTGTGGAGGGTGCGGGACGGGTTCTCGGCGCACAGCAGGATGCCCTGGTCGTAGCTGAGGGCCACCAGCGCCCGGCCCCGGGCGATGCCCTTGCGGGCGTAGTCGGCCCGGTCCTTCATGATCTGCTCGGGCGCCACGTAGTACGGCATGCTCATCGGGCCACCGCCTTCGGCGGTCGCCCCGACGAGCGGGGCGCTTCGTTCATTGGTTCGCTCGCCTTCGGCTCACTCACTGGGCCACCGCCTTCGGCGGTCGCCGCTCGCCCATCGGAACCCTGCCGGTCACTTGCGCTGGCCTTCGGTCATGCGGGCGATCAGGGTCTGGAAGCGCTCGGCCACCTCGGTGTCGCTCATCCGCTGGAAGCCGTCGGCGGTGATGGTGGCGACCGTGGGGTAGATGCCCCGGACGGGGTCGGGACCACCGGTGGCGGAGTCCTCGTCGGCCGCCTGGTAGAGCGACTCCACCGCCAGCTCGATGGTGGTGGCCCGGTCGAGTCCCTTCCGGTAGCCGAGCTTGATCGTGGTGCGGGCGTCGCGTCCGCCGGAGCCGGTGGCGTGGAAGTCGGGCTCCTCGTAGCGCCCACCGGTCATGTCGTACTTGAAGATGCGCCCCACCCGCCGCCGCAGGTCGTAACCGGCGTAGATGGGCACCACGGCCAGGCCCTGCATGGCCATCGGCATGTTGTCGCGGACCATGTGGCCCAACTTGTTGGCCTTGCCCTCCAGGCTCAGGGCGATCCCCTCGACCTTCTCGTAGTGCTCGAGCTCGGTCTGGAACAGCCGCACCATCTCGACCGCCGGCCCCGCCGCCCCCGCGATCGACACCCCCGAGTGGCGATCGGCCGGGAAGACCTTCTCGATCGCCCGGTCGGCGATGCTGTAGCCCTCGGTGGCCCGGCGGTCTCCCGCCATGAGCACGCCGTCGGCGTACACGATGGCCACGATCGTGGTGGCGTGGACGACGCCCTCGGGCGCGGCCGCCGACGCGGGCACCGGGGGATTGAGGCCGCTGCGGCGCAGGAACTCGGAGAAGCTGGGCCCGGGGTCCTGCCCCCGCCCGAAGTAGGGAAGTGTCATCGGGGAGGGAGGCTAGTCCGCCGGTAGGCTCTTCCTTCGTGGACGAAACCTCGGTGGTCGAGACCGGCGTGGAAGAGCGGGCGGGCGGCGCGTCGGTGGCGGGCCATCCCCTCACGGTGGTGGGACCGCAGCTCCAGCGGGGCGACATGGCGCCCGACTTCGAGCTCGACGTCCTCGACGACTCGGGCCTGCATACCGTCCGCCTCACCGACTCCAAGGGGTTCGTGCGGGTCCTCAACGTCATCAACTCGATCGACACGCCGGTGTGCGACGTGCAGACCAAGAAGCTCGACTGGCAGCTCGACGGCGCCCGCCTGCTCACCGTGAGCATGGACCTGCCCTTCGCCATGGCTCGCTGGACCCGGGAAGCCTGCGCCCGCCACACGCCGGCGTCCTCCCACCGCAGCGAGGACTTCGGGCGCGACTACGGGGTGCTGATCAAGGAGTGGCGGGCCCTGCAGCGGTCGATCTTCGTGATCGACGGCTCGGGCCACGTCCGGTACGTGGAATACGTCGTCGACCAGGACGCCGAGCCCGACTACAACGCGGTGGTCGACGCGGTGATGGACGCCATCGTCACCACCGAGACCGCCAACTGCGCGTGCGACGAGGGCGGCGGCTGCGGCTGAGTTGTCGGCGGCACGCCCGGCCTCAGCTCGGTTTCATGCATCGGGAGCGCCCCTATTCGGCCCCGCCGGGCCGAAACAGGGGCGCTCACGGCCCACGAAACGAGCCGGGCCTCGGGCGCCAGCCCAATTCGGCCCCTCCCGGCTGGAATAGGGGCGCCAACGGCTCACGAAACGCGCCGGGCCATCAGTGCACGTAGGGGCAGTGGCGACACCCTGAGTCGCAGCAGTATCCGCGGGCCACGTGGGCGGCGGCGGTGAAGACGTACAGGCCGGTCACGGGGTCGACGTAGGAGAACTGACCGGCGTCGAGGGCCTTCTGGTGGGCGTCGAGGACACGCTGGCGCTGGGGATGGTCGGCCGCCAGCCGGCTCGGGTGGGGTTCGTTGAGGGCCCGCCGGGCCAGCTTCGGACGCAGGGGCACGTGCCTGGCCCGGTCAGGCCGGTCGCCGCAGTCGCCGGGCCCGCTCCCGCGCCAGCGCTACTTCGTCGTCGACCGGTTGGTACGACTCCAGGTACCGGAGGGCGGCCCGGAGCAGTCCGGAGTCATCATCGAAGTCGCCAAGGGCGTTGTTGCACCGAAAGCAAAGAATGCCCCGCAGCTTCCCTGACTCGTGGTCGTGATCGAGGTGAAGACTGATATCCGGACGGGGCTCCCGCCGGCAAATCGCACACCGACCGCCCTGCGCCGCCAACAACTCGTCGTATTGCTCGATCGTGATCCCGTACTTGCGCTTCAAGTGCCCAGCGCGTTGACGCTCCTTGCCTTCGGGCGTGCTGCGCATCCTCCGCTGGTTCTCACGAAATCGCTCGGGGTTGTCCTCGCGCCACTTCTGGGCTCGGGCGATGTTCTGTTGCCGCACGTCGGGATACCGAGCTTTCGCTCGGGCCGCGAAGCACGCCTTGCAGTCACCCCGCAGGCCGTCCCGAGTACCAGGCGCCCGGTAGAAGTCCGTGAGCGGCTTCTCCAGCCCGCACTTGGTGCATGTCTTCATGGCGACATTCTAGCGAACATACGTTCCGACCTCAACCAGTTCGCCACTGCGCAGCGCCCTATTGCCCGCCCTTCTGGACATATGAACGAACGAACTCCTCGGCATTGTCCTCGAGCACTTCGTCTATTTCGTCCAATAGGTCATCGAGTTCGGCCTTCAATTTCTCGCCCTGCTTGGTCTGCGCGGGCAGTTCCTCGACGACCTCCTCGGTGCGGCTGGTGGTGGCCTTGCGCTTCTGCTCTCGTTCCGGCATGGCTGGACTCCTTCTACGCCGAACCCAGGGCCTCAAGCAGCTGGGCCGGGGTTCGGCATGCTTCGAACAAGCTATCGACGTGGGCGGCGGTTCCCCTTAGCGGTTCCATCATCGGCACCCGCCGGAGAGGGTCGGATCCGAGGTCGAACACCAGGGAATCCCAGTTGGCGGCTGCGATCGACGATCCCCACCGCTGCAGGCAGCGGCCCCGGAAATAGGCCCGGGTGGACGTGGGCGGCTCGGTGATGGCCTCCACCACCTCGTCCTCGGTGGTGAGGCGCTCGAGGCCCAGGCGGGCGAAGAGGGAGCGTCCGGGGGAAACGTCGTGGTACTGGAGGTCGAGGGCGGCCAGCTTGGGGTCGTTCCACCCCAGCCCGTGGCGTTCCTTGTAGGCCTCCATCATCCTCCGCTTGGCCACCCAGTCGAGCTGGCCGGCGAGCGACATGGGGTCGGTCTCGAGGGCGGTGAGCACGGCCTCCCAGCGGTCGATCACCATGCGCCCGACCTCGGGTCCGACGGCCTCCAGGCCCCGGCTCTCGGCGTACTTGCGGGCCCGGTCGAGCTCCTCCCACTGCATCTCCAGCGCCGTCATCCGGCGGCCGTCGGCCAGCTCCAGGGGGCGGGCCAGCGTGAGGTCGTACGACACCTGGCGGTGGGCCTTGACCGGATGGGCCAGGGAGAGGTCGAGGCCGTGCAGCTCGTCGTCCTCGATCATGGCCAGCACGATGGCGGTGGTGCCGACCTTGAGGAAGGTGGACACCTCGGCCAGGTTGGCGTCGCCCACGATGACGTGCAGGCGGCGGTACTTGACGGAGTCGCAGTGGGGCTCGTCGCGGGTGTTCACCAGCGGCCGCTTGAGGGTGGTCTCGAGGCCGACCTCCTCCTCGAAGAAGTCGGCCCGCTGGGTGAGCTGGAAGGGGACTTCGGACGAGCTGATGCCGGGCGCCTCGGAGCCCACCTTGCCCGCACCGGTGTAGATCTGCCGCGACACGAAGTGGGGCATGACGTGGTGGACGACCCGCCCGAAGGCGACCGCCCGGTCCATCAGGTAGTTCTCGTGGGTGCCGTAGGAGTTGCCCTTGCGGTCGGAGTTGTTCTTGTAGACCGCGATGGACTGCCCCGGCGGCAGGACGTCGGACGCATCCTCGATCGACCGGGCGAGGATGCGCTCGCCGGCCTTGTCGAATCGCACCAGCTCCAGGGCGTCGGCGCACTCGGGGGTGGAGTACTCGGGATGGGCGTGGTCGACGTAGAACCTCGACCCGTTGGTGAGCACCGCGTTGACGAGGTGGGTCTCCACCTCGGGGGCCGACGCGCCCTCCCGGGAGAAGCCGCGGGCGTCGCGCCCGGGCGTCTCGTCCTCGAAGTCCCACCCGACCTTGCGCTGCAGGCGGGAGACGTAGGAGTTGATCAGCAGGGACGAGGCGGTGATGGGGTTGGATTCCCCGCCCCGCAGGATGATCCCGTACTCGGTCTCGATCCCGCAGACCTTCCGAACTGCCATCGCGGGACCCTATCCGCCGGGAGAGGTCAAGGGAACGCAGTTCGCCTTGGCCTTTCCTCGCCGGCCGTGGCCGCCGCCGAAGGCGGCCCCGATCGGATGGCCCCCCGCCGGCCGCAGGCCGGCACGCCGTCGGGGGGAGGTGCGGAGGGGGGCCCGCCCCCCTCCGCTACAGGTATTGGCCGGTGCCAACGCGCTCGATCGCCCGGCCACCGGTGGCTTCCTTGCCCTCGGACATGAGCGTGCGCACGTAGACGATGCGTTCGCCCTTCTTGCCCGAGATCTTGGCCCAGTCGTCGGGATTGGTGGTGTTGGGCAGGTCCTCGTGCTCCTTGTACTCCTGCTTGATCGATTCGAGCAGGTCGGAGGTGCGGATGCCGCCGCTGCCACCGGCGATGCGGCGCTTGATGGCCAGCTTCTTGGCCCGGCGCACGATGTTCTCGATCATGGCGCCGGAGGAGAAGTCCTTGTAGTAGAGGACCTCCTTGTCGCCGTTCTGGTACGTGACCTCGAGGAACCGGTTGGCGTCGTCGGCCATGTACATCTCGGCCACTGTGCGCTCGATGATGGCGCTGACCGCCTTGTGGGGGTCGCCCCCGCCCAGGGAGGCCACCTCGCCCGCGTCGAGGGGCAGGTCGGCCACCAGGTAGCGGCTGAAGATCTGGGCCGCCGCGAACTCGTTGGGGCGCTCGATCTTGATCTTCACGTCGAGCCGTCCGGGGCGGAGGATGGCCGGGTCGATCAGGTCCTCCCGGTTGGAGGCGCCGATCACGATCACGTTCTTGAGCGTCTCCACACCGTCGATCTCGGCCAGGAGCTGGGGGACGATCGTGGCCTCCATGTCGGAGCTGATGCCGGTGCCCCGGGTGCGGAACAACGAGTCCATCTCGTCGAAGAAGACGATGACCGGCCACCCCTCCTCCGACTTCTCCCGGGCCCGCTGGAACACCAGGCGGATCTGGCGCTCGGTCTCGCCCACGTACTTGTTGAGCAGCTCGGGGCCCTTGATGTTGAGGAAGTAGCTGCGGGCGTCCTTGTCGCCGGTGACCTCGCTCACCTTCTGGGCCAGCGAGTTGGCGACCGCCTTGGCGATGAGGGTCTTGCCGCAGCCGGGGGGGCCGTAGAGGAGGATGCCCTTGGGCGCGGGGAGCTTGTACTCCTCGAACAGCGCCCGGTGGATGAAGGGCAGCTCCACCGCGTCGGTGATGGCCTCGATCTGGCTGTCGAGGCCGCCCACGTCGGCGTAGGACACGTCGGGCACCTCTTCGAGCACCAGCTCCTCCACCTCGGGACGGGGCAGGCGCTCGAGGAGCAGGCCGGTGCGGGGGTCCATGAGGATGGTGTCGCCCGCCCGCAGCTTCTGGCCGACGAGCTTGTCGGCCAGCTCGACCACCCGCTCGTCGTCGGCCCGGCCCACCACCATGGCCCGCAGGCCGTCGTCGAGCAGCTCCTTGAGGGTGACGACCTCGCCGCTGATCTCCGTCCCCCGGGCCATGACCACGTTGAGCGACTCGTTGAGGACGACCTCCTGGCCCCTGACCAGCTCCTCGTCGTCGAGCTCGGGGTGCAGGGCGACGCGGATCTTGCGGCCCGACGAGAACACGTCGACCGTGCCGTCGTCGTTGCGGGCGAGGAGCGTGCCGTAGGCGGACGGGGGCTGGGTGAGCTTCTCCACCTCCCGGCGCAGCTCGGCGATGTGCTCGCGGGACTCGCGCAGGGTGTACGACAGCTTCTCGTTCTGGGACACCGCCTGGGCCAGCTGGCCCTTGGTCTCCAGCAGGCGCTCCTCGAGGGTGCGGACCCGCTTGGGGGCGTCCTGGAGCTTGCGCCGGAGCTGGACGATCTCCTCCTCCAACACCTTGACCTGCTCGAGCAGGGTGCCGACCTGCTGCTCGTAGGAGCCCAGGCGACGTTCGTACTCGGCGTTGCTCGAGTGGATCACCTCCTCCAACCGACCTCCGGGGCGCGAGGCCAACATACACCGGCCCCTCCGCCACGGAGACGGAATCACGGTTGACTGGTTTTCCCGGCGATTTCCGGGTAAATTGTTCTGCAGACGACACCCGAACCGATTTCCGACGACACGAGGGGCACGCTCACCATGGTCATGAAGGTCTGGATCGACCAGGATCTCTGCACGGGCGACGGCCTCTGCGAGGAGATCGCCCCCGACGTGTTCACCCTCAAGGACGACGGCTTGGCCTACGTGCGGGAGAACGGCAAGACCCTCAGCGGCAGCGGCACGGAGGCTCTGGCGATCGTCCCCGCGGGCCAGGAGGACGGCACCATCGAGTCCGCCGAGGAGTGCCCCGGGGAGTGCATCTTCATCGAAGTCGCGTAGTTTCGCCGTTGGGGGACTTCGTCCCCCTCGGCGAGTTGTAAGGAAAGAGGCCGACCGGCAAGCCGGTCGGCCTCTTGCTGTAAAGGCTTGCTGGCCGGCAGCCGTTGGAGGCCGCCTTCGGCGGCGTCCGGCGGCCGCCGGCGGGCTGACGCTGAGCCGCGGGGGCCGCGGCGGCCACTCACGGCGGGCTGACGCTTAGCCGCCAGGGCCGCGGCGGACCTGGCCTGTCAGCCCTCTCCCAGGTTGAAGGGTTCTGCTTTGTCGAGGTCCAGGGAGGCGCTGTTGATGCAGTAGCGCTGGCCGGTTTTGCCGGGGCCGTCGTCGAAGACGTGGCCGAGGTGGCCGCCGCAGGCTTTGCAGAGGACTTCGGTGCGGCGCATGCCGTAGCTCTTGTCGACGTGGAGCTCGACGGCGTCGGCCACGGCGGGTTCGGTGAAGCTGGGCCAGCCGGTACCCGAGTCGAACTTGGTATCGGAGCTGAAGAGGGCGGCGCCGCAGCCGGCGCAGCGGTACATGCCGTCGTCCTTGGCGTGGACGTACTTGCCGGTGAAGGGGCGCTCGGTGCCCTTGCCCCGGAGCACCTTGTACTGCTCGGGTGTCAGCCGGGCCCGCCATTCCTCGTCGCTGGTGACGACCTCATCTGCCATCCCGTCAGCCTAGAGGCGGGTCGGCGCCTAGTGACTACCACCCAGGTCAGGTCATCCCAGGCAGGGACCGGTGTCCACGGGCGCCCGTGTCCCTTCCTCGAGCACGGGCCGCAACTCCGCCGCGGTGAGGGCGTAGGCGGTCGTGTCGCGGTCCGGGGCGATGGCGAAGGCCACGCCCACCACGTCCCCGTCGGTGTCGACCAGCCCCGCGCCCGAGTCGCCGGGGGACAGGTCGGCGGCCAGCACGTACACGCTGCGGCGCACGACGCCCAGCCCGTAGAGTCCCCGTCCGACGGCCATGACCTGCTGGCGGACCGACGCCGGGGCCACCCGGATGGCGTTCTGGCCGCCGGGGTGGCCGAAGACGGCGACGGTGGCGCCGACCTCGCCGTCGACGACCGCCAGCGGCGTCTGGTCCAGGCCCGGTACCGACAGGAGGGCCAGGTCACGATCGGGGTCGAAGGCCACCGGCGTGGCCGTCAGGCGGGTTCCGTCGGGTCGTACGACCGTGGTCTCGTCCTGGCCGGCGACCACGTGGGCGTTGGTCATGACCAGGTCGGGAGCCACGCTGAAACCCGACCCCTCGCGCTCCGACCGGCAGGCGACGCCCTCCACCTTCACCGTGCTGGCCGTGACCCGGGCGACGATCTCCGGGGACAAGGGGCTGGTGGTGGGGGGCGGGCCGGTGTCGAGCGAGGGCAGGAGCCCGCCGAACACCTGGGGGCTGGCCGCCGGCCCGGCCAGGCGGCGCAGGGCCTGCGACGCGTCGGGGGCGGCGGGGAGGAGGCCGTCGACGAGTCGGGCCACCGCCGAGTGGCGGGCCAGGCGGGCGGGGGCGCCGGTGACGTCGGAGAGGGCCGGCAGGACGAGGAGCCACAGTCCGAGGAGGACGACGAACGGCGCCGCCGACGCCCCCGCCACCCGGTCGAAGCGCAGGTAAGGCCCGAGGGGCAGGTCGCGGCGGATCCGGGCGCCGGCCAACCGACCGACGAATTGTCCGGCGTAGCCGACACCGACGAAGAAGAAGGCGCCGATGATCAGCCGGACGGAGGGATCGGTGCCGCCCAGGAAGACCACCACCGGCGGAACGGCCAGGGTGGCCAGCACGAGGGCCTGCACGAGGAACACGCACGAGGTTCCGCCGGTGACGAGGCCCAGCCGGTAGCCGCCCCGCATCGAGCTGGCCACCACCGCCAGCACGGCCAGGTCGAGGACGTTCACTGGCCGGTCCGGGTCACGGCCGGTCCGGGTCACGGCCGGTCCGGGTCACTGGCCGGTCCGGGTCACGGCCGGTCCGCGGTTCAGGCGTCGAGGTCGGGCGCCGGGTCAGGCGTCGGGGCGACAGCCGGCTCGGTCGGCTCGGGCGGCTCGGTCGACTCCTTCGGATCGGGGGCGGGGGTCGGCCCATCGGGGACCAGGAGGCGGGCCGAGGTGAGGAAGCCGGTGTGCGCCACCATGCGGTGGTCGGGGCGCACCGACTGGCCCTTCACGTGCCACGACCGCTGGAGGACCTCGACGGTCTGCGCCATCCCGAACGCGCTCGCCTCCAACGCCTCGTGCAGTTGGGCCACCTGGCCGATGGTGGGCAGGTACGACACGAAGATCCCGCCCGGGTGGAGGGCGCCCTCGGCGTGGCCGACCACCCGCCACGGCTCGGGCAGGTCGAGCACGACCCGGTCGAGGCCCATGCCGTCGAACACCGTCTCGTCGATCCCGGCGTAGATGTCGCGCTCCTCGATCACGTAGTCGACGTCGGGTCCGAGGAAGGACTGGACGTTGCGCAGGGCGGTGGCGGCGAAGTCGGCCCGGATCTCGTAGCCGGTCACGGACGCGCCGGACTGCAGCATCGCCATCGACAGGGCCCCCGATCCCACCCCCGCCTCCAGGATGCGGGCGCCGACCCGGACGTCGGCCAGCATGAGCAGGGGGCCGAGGTCCTTGGGATACACGACCTGGGCGCCCCGGGGCATCGACAGCACGAAGTCCGACAGCGTCGGGCGCAGGGTGAGGTACCGGGCTCCCGACGTGGCCCGGAGGGTCGTGCCCTCGGGCCGGCCCACGAACGAGGCGTGGGGGATGACGCCGGCGTGGGTGTGGAACTCGCCGCCCTCCCGCAGGGTCAGCAGGTAGCGGCGGTCCTTGCTGTCGATCACCAGCACCTTGTCGCCGACGGCATAGGAGGAGTCCGAGTTCATGGACCCGCCATCTTGGCCCGTCGACCGGGGGCGCCGTGAATCAGGCGTCGGGCGGCAGGTGGGAGATCACGAGGCGTTCGCCGGGCTTCAGGGTCTCCTTGAAGACGACCTTGGGCTCGCGCGTGGCCAGGCGCTTGAGGAACTGGAGGGCCCAGGCGGTGACGCCGACCGCCAGCCAGGCGTTCGACTTCCCCAGGCCCCGGGCCAGGCCCAGGCGGCGTAGGCGGGTCAGCATGCGACGACGCTCATACCCGGCGGATCTCCACGACCGTGCTCTTCTTCTTGCCCCGGCGCACGCCGAGGAGGAAGATCACGCCCGCCACGCCGGCCGCCACCACGCCGACCACGGCCTTGCCCTTCTCGACCACCGCCTCGCCGGTCTCCTCGACGTCGCCCCGGAGCTCCCGGAGCTTGGCCTCGATGTCGGCGCGGGTGATGCGTCCGTTCTCCGTTGCGTTCACGCCTTCCTCCGGTCCTTGGTGCCGGCCTTGATCGCCGCTCCGGCACCCAGGCCGGCGACCACCAGGGCGATCAGGTAGGGAAACACCGAGAAGTTGCCGTCGAAGGCGTCCCCGGTCTGGGTCTGGAGCAGGCGGAGCAGGCCGAGGACGAGCAGGAGACCGCCCAGGCCCACCGCCAGGCTCCCGGCCAGGCCGAACCCGACGTAGCGGCCCAGGCCCTTGATGGGCTCGATCGTCTCCTGCTTGAAGTAGGCGACCACCAGCTGCCACAGGTCCTGCACGTCGGCCAGGAAGCCACTGTCAGCGGGCGCCGCGGTCTGCCTGGCGCCGCCCGCCTGGCTCTTGTTCGTGCGGGTGGCCATGCGCGTTCCTATCCCCCCGCGACCCGTTGCGCAAGCACGGCGGCCTCGTCCTCCAGGAGGGAGGCCACCAGGGACAGGCGGTCGTCGGCGGCGCCCGACTCCAGCACCCGCTGGGCGTCGAACGGGCCGAGGGGGGCCAGGGCGGTGGCCTGCCAGGCCGCGTAGGAGGGGTCGTCGTCGAGGACGACGGTCGCCGGGCCGGCCGGTTCGCCCAGTTCCGCCTTCAGGGCGAGCACCCGCCGCAGGAGACGCTGGACCTCGTCCCGGCGGTCGGGGGCCGTCGGTCCGGCCGGCGCACCGGCGAAGGAGCTGACCTCGGCCCGCGGATAGGGATCGTCGGGGAGCCATCGCTCGACCCGGATGCGCTCCAGCCCGACGAGGCCCAGGATCCAGCGGCCGTCCTCCAGCTCGACGGCCTCCAGCACCTGGGCCCGGGTACCCACCCGGCACCGGGAGTCGCCTCCCCCCACCTCGCTCCCCCGCTCGATGAGGACCACGCCCAGCTGGCGGTCGCCGTCGACGCAGCGCCGGGCCAGGACCCGGTAGCGGGGCTCGAAGATGTGCAGGGGGAGGACCATCGACGGCAGCAGTACCGTCCCCAGCGGGAACATGGCCAGCTCGGTCGGGTCGCTCACCGGGCCGGGGCGGCGGCGGGGATGGCGGCGGGGACAGCGACGACCGGCGGCGCGGGGCCGATGTCCCCCGGATCGGGAGCGTCGGGATAGGCGGCGAGGACGTTGACGACCTGGCCCTGGAGAGCGATACCGACGGACTCGGCGGGCAGTTCGTTGGCCAGCAGCGAGAACTGGAGCGACCGCGGCTGATCGCCGGTGCCCGCGGTCGGGGCGGGGCCCACCCAGCCGGTCAGGGCGGCCACGCCCAGCAGGGACCCGGTCTTGGCCCGCACCTTGCCGGCAGCCGTCGTGCCCACGAACCGGCGGAAGAGGGTGCCGTTGCGGCCGGCCACGGGCAGGCCCCGGTCGAGCTCGCTGCCCTCCCCGGCCGTGGCCAGAACCTGCTGGAGGAGGGCGCAGGTGATGCGATCCGACCGGTCGAGCCCCGACCCGTCCACCGTGACCACGCCGGCGAGGGGCGCCCCGGCGGCCGCCAGGTGGTCGCGGATGACGGCCAGGCCGGCCGTCGTGGACCCGGCCCCCCCGAAACGGACGCCGAGCTCCTTCACCATCATCTCGGCCGCCATGTTGTCGCTGTGCTGGAGGATGGTGCCGACCACCTCGGCCAGCGGGGGGACTCGATCGATGCCACCACCCCGGTGCCTCCCGGCACCCGACCCTCGCCCGCCCCGCCGACGGTCACACCCCGGGCCCGGAGCAGGGTGGCCAGCACCTCGGCGGCCAGGGCGGCGGGCGAGAGGGCGTACGACGGGGCCGGGGGCAGGGTGGCGTAGCCCTCGTTCACGGTGAGGGCGGAAATGGGGCCGACGTCGAAGTTTGCGATGTACCGCGGCAGCCAGGTCGGCACCAGGCGCTGGTCGTCGTAGCGGCTGTCGTCGCCCATGACCCGGCCCTGCACCGTCCGGATGCCGGCTGCGACCACCCGGTCGGCGAGGCTTTCCATCGGGGTGGCCAGGCGGGGCTGGCCGAGGTAACCGCCCTCGGCGGCGAACTCGGCGGTCGACAGGAGGGGGTCTCCCCCACCCACCAGCCACAGGTCGCCGACCGTCCCGCCCCGGACCGGGCCCCCCGGCGCCCGGACCTCGGTCGTCAACCGGGTGGAACCGCCGATCTTGGCCAGGGCGACCGCACCCGTGACGAGCTTGAGGGCCGACGCCGGGATGAGGGGCTGGTCGGCGTGGCGGGAGTACACGCTGCGGCCCGACGGGTCCCGGACCGTCAGGCAGGTGTTCTCCCGGGCGTCGCCGAGGACGTCGTCGCCGGTGACCTCGTCGAGACCGGCCGCGAGGCGGGTGTCGGCCACGGTGCGCGAGACGGCCTGGGGGAGCCGCCGCAGGCTGAACACCGGCGTGGCGAGCGTCAGCGTGTCGGGAGCAGGGGGGGCGGGATCCGGGGACGTGGGCTGGGCGGCGACCGAGGCCGGGGTGGCGAGCACCAGCACCACGACGGCCAGGAGGGCGCGCCGCCACCCGGTGCTCGGCGGACGGCCGCCGCCGGGGCGGTACGTCAGCGCCGGCCGCCCGGGTCGGCGAACGGCTCGGTGGGCGCGTCGGGCATGTCCCGCCAGCCTAGGGCCGGCCCGCCCGCCGCCCGGGGCAGGGTGCGATCCTGGGTGCGTGTTCCTCCGCGGGCTGCGCGCCGACGACGGCCCCGCCGTCCGGGCGCTCGAACGGCTGGCGGGCGAGCAGTTCCGCGCGGTGGGACTGGGGAGCGTGGCCGAAGACGAGCCCTTCTCGCTCGACGAGCTCGCCGGGTACGCCCGCCACGGGCGGGGCTGGGTGGCCGTCGACGACGACGACGGGACCGGGAGCCCCGTCGTCGGTTACGCCGTCGTCGAGGAGGTCGACGGAAACGCGCACGTCGAACAGATGAGCGTCCGGCCCGACCGTCAACGCACGGGCATCGGGCGGGCGCTGCTCGACCGGGTGCGCGGGTGGGCGGTCGAGGGCGCGATGCCGGCCATCACCCTGACGACATTCGGCGATGTGCCGTGGAACCGGGCGGTGTACGAACGCCTCGGTTTCCGGGTGATTCCCGACGCCGCCCTCGGCCCGGGTCTCCGGGCGGTCCGGGAGAGGGAGGCGGCCCGGGGCCTCGACCCCGACGTCCGGGTGTGCATGCGGCTCGAGGTCGGGCCCCGTGGCTGAGAGGCGGTGCGCTCAGCCGGCGGTTCGTCGACCCCCCCGTGCCCGACACGAGCAGGATCCGCACCGCTTCCCCCACGCGCGACGTTCTCTCCTACGCCGGTGGGCGCCGGCGGCCCAGTCGCGAGGGCACGATCGTGACGGGGAAGGGGTAGGTGGCGTCGTAGGGTTCGTCGCCGGAGACCGTTGCCACCTCCTGGTAGTGGCCGCCGACCAGGCGGAGGACGGTGAGGCTCGGCCGGTCGGGGTCGACCAGCCAGTACTCGGGGACCCCGGCCGCCTCGTAGGCCAGGCGCTTGGTGCCGAGATCGACGAGGCGGGTGCTCCGTGACCCGATCTCGACCAGCAGCAGCGGCGTGCGTTCCAGCCGGGAGTCACCGACATCCTCGTCGAGCGCGACGACGATGTCGGGCTCGAAGAACGTGTGCCGGCTGACGTAGAAGTCGAACGGAGCCGGGACGACGAAGTGTTCGGCTCCCGCAGCCGCCTTCAGAACGAACGACAGGTTCATGACGTAGCTCTGATGCTCCGCGTTCGGCCCAGGAGTCACCAGCAGCACCCCCTCGACCAGCTCGTACCGGTGACCGTCGGCGGGGAAGCGCTGGACGTCGTCGTACGTGAGGGGTACCCCCCAGGGCAGCGCGAGAGCCATCGAAAGACAGTGTAACGCTGTCGACCGAGCGGCCACGTGCCGGAGCGCTGACAGCACGCCGGTCGTACACTGCCGGCGGTGCAGTACCGAGTCCTCGGCACCCTCGAGGTGGTCCACGACGGCCGCGCCGTCGACCTCGGCCGGCCCAAGCAGCGGGCCCTCCTGGCCCTGCTGCTGGTGCACGCCAACCGGGTGGTGGCCACCGACCGGATCGTCGAGGACCTGTGGCCCGGCAACCTCCCCGCCGATCCGTCGGCCGCGGTGCAGGTCCAGGTCTCCCGCCTGCGCCAGGTGCTGGCCCGGTGCGGGCGCGACGCCCACGCCGTGCTCGAGGGACGCAAGCCGGGCTACATCCTCCACGTCGGCGACGACGAGCTCGACGCGGTCCAGTTCGAGCGGCTGGTCGAGGCCGGACGAATGGCCATGGGGGCGGGCTGGATGGCGGAGGCGGCGGTCCACCTGGGCGGTGCCCTGGCCCTGTGGCGGGGCGACGTGCTCGCCGACTTCGGGGGCGAGGCGTTCGCCCAGGGCGAGGCGGCCCGCCTGGGCGAGCTGCGGCTGGCGGCGTGCGAGGACTGGATCGAGGCCGAGCTGGTCCGCGGCCACCACGCCACGGTGGTGGGTGAGCTGCGGCGGATGGCCGACGCCAACCCCCTCCGGGAGCGGCTGTGGGCCCACCTGATGCTGGCCCTGTACCGGTCCGACCGCCAGGCCGAGGCCCTGCGCGCTTACGGCCGGCTGCGGGCCAACCTGGCCGAGGAGCTCGGCATCGACCCCTCGCCGGCCCTCCAGCGGCTGGAGGAGCTGGTGTTGCTCCAGAAGCCCGAGCTCGACTGGCGTCCGCCCGCGGCCGATACGGCGGCCGAGCCGGCGCAGGCGGACGGCCCCATCGGACTCCGCACGGGGGCCCGCCGCAACGACCGCGACGACCGCACCGACCGCACCGACCGCACCGACCGCACCGACCGCCCCGAGGATGTGCCACGGCCTGCCTGGCGACCGGGACGGCGGGGGTCGGTGGTCGACGTCGACGACGACGGGTACCCGTTCGTCGGCCGCGACGCCGAGCTCGAGCTCCTCGACGCCGCCTGGCGGGACGCCCTGACCGCAGGTCCCGGCCTGGTCCTGCTGGCCGGGGAACCGGGCATCGGCAAGACCCGGCTGGCCATGGAGCACGCCCGGCGGGCTCACCGGGAGGGGGCCGACGTCCTCGTCGGCCGGTGCGACGAGGACCTGGCCGTGCCCTACCAACCCTTCGCCGAGGCCCTGGCCCGGGCCGTGCGCCAGCTCCACCCGGCGGAGATGGCGTCCCTGCTGGGAGCGAGGGGCCACGAGCTCGTCCGCCTCGTCCCCGACCTGGCCGACCTGGCGCCCGAAACGCGGCCGCCGGCGTCGTCCGATCCCGAGATCGAGCGCTACCGGCTGTTCGACGCCGTGGGCCGGGCCCTGGCCACCCTGTCGGGCCACGCTCCCCTCGTCCTCGTCCTCGACGACCTCCACTGGGCGACCGCCCCGACGCTGCTCCTGCTCCGTCACCTGGTCACCCGGTCCGAGCCCATGCCCGTGCTCGCCATCGGCACCTACCGCCAGACCGAGGTCGACGACCGCCACCCGCTGGCCGAGGTCCTGGGCGAGCCGGGGCGGCTGCCGAACGTGCGGCGAGTGGTGCTCGGCGGACTGGACGAGGACGCGGTCCACGGCTTCGTGCGAGCGGTCGCGGGCCGGGACGCGTCGGACGTCGCCAGCGAGCGGCTGGCCCGGTCCATCCATGGCGGCACCGCCGGCAACCCCCTGTTCATGCGGGAGATGGTCCGCCACGCCGAGGAATCGGGGCGCCACGGCGCGCCGGCCATCGAGGAGGACGTCCCCGAGGGGGTGCGCGAGGTGGTGCGGCGCCGCCTGCGCCGGCTGTCGGAGACCACCAACCGGCTGCTGGTCGTGGCGTCGGTCATCGGCGCCGAGTACGACCTGGCGGTGCTCCAGGGCGCGGTCGCCTTCGACGAGGAGGCGGTCCTCGACGGGTTGGAGGAGGCGGTGCGGGCCGGCCTGGTGGTCGACGTCGCCGGTCCCGAGCTGCGACAACGGTTTACCCATGCCCTGGTCCGGGCCGCCCTCTACGACGGGCTCACTGCCGCCCGCCGGGCCCAGATCCACCGCCGGGTGGCGGTGGCGGTCGAGCGCCTCCACGCCGGCCGGGAGAACGAGCACCTGGCCGAGCTGTCGCACCACTACGCCCGGGCCGCCGCCATCGGCGGGGCGGCCAAGGCGGTGGCGTACTCGACCCTTGCCGGCGACAAGGCGCTGGCCCAGCTGGCCCACGACGACGCCGCCGGCTACTTCCGCCAGGCCGTCGACCTGCTCGACACCCTCGACGCAGGCCCGCCCGACGCGAGGCCGCCCGCGGCGGCCCGGCTCCGCCAACGGTGTGATCTCCTCCTGAGCCTGGGCGAGGCCGAGCGCCGCTGCGGCGCCGGGTCCCACCGCCGGACCCTGCTCGACGCCGCCGACCTGGCTCGCCGGCTGGGCGACGCCGAGCGACTGGCCACGGCCGCCCTGGCCAACACCCGCAGTTTCTGGAGCGCCACCCGCCGGGTCGACGCCGAGCGGGTCGCCACCTTCGAGGCCGCCCTGGCCGCCCTCGACCCGGGCGACAGCCCCCTGCGGGCCCGGCTCCTCGCCCGGCTGGCAGTGGAGCTGGTGTACTCGGGCGACGCCGGCGCCGTGCGAGCGCTGAGCGACGAAGCCCTGGCCATGGCCCGCCGGCTGGGTGACGTCGAAACCCTCGCCCAGGTTCTCGTGCCCCGGTACAACACCATCCGCGGCGACCCCGGCACGCTCCCCGAGCGCCTGGCCAACACCGCCGAGCTGCTCACTGTGGCCCAGCAGCTGGGCGACCCCGCCCTGCGGTGCGAGGCCTACGGCTGGCGGGCGGTGGCGGCCATGGAGGCGGCCGACGCCGACGAAGCCGCCACGTGCCTCGACGCGTTCGACCGCTCCGCCGCCGCCACCCACCAGCCGACGATGCTCTGGTACGTCACCTACATGCGGGCCAGCCGGGCCATGCTCGACGGGCGCCTCGACGACGCCGAGCGACTGGCCAACGAGGCCCTCCATCTGGGCCGGGCCGCGGGCCAGCCCGACGCCGACCTCTTCCTGTCGGCCCAGCGCCTCCAGCTCGCCTTCGAGCGGGGCGCGCTGGGACGGTGGGAGCGGCCGCTGCGCATCGCCCTCCGGCGCGATCCCGACTCCCGGTGGTTCCTCCGGTCATGGCAGGCCCTGTGCGCGACGGAGCGGGGCGACGACGACGGCGCCCGGGCCATCCTCGACGAGCTGGCGGCGGGCGACTTCTCCGACCTCGCCTTCGAGCCCACGTGGCTGCACATCGTGGCCAACTGCGCCGCCGTGGCCGGCCACCTCCTCGATACCCGGGGCGACGACCCGGCCGTGGCCACCCGGCTGTCCGGGCTGATGGCGCCTTACGCAGGACAGCTGGTGACGCTGTCGTCGCTGGCCTACTGCGGGTCGGTCGACCATTACCTGGGACTGCTGGCGGCCGCCCGCCGCCGTCACGAGGAGGCCGACGCCCACTTCGCCGCCGCCGCCACCATCCACCAGCGGGTCGGGGCCCCGGCCTGGCTGGCCCGCACCCGGTTGGCCTGGGCCCGCTCGCTGGTGGCCGGCGGGCGGCCGTCGGAAGCGTCCCCGCTCCTCGAGGCGGCGGCGGAGACCGCGGCCCACCTCGGACTGGCGTCGATGGACCGGGCCGTCGCCGCCGTTCAGGCGTCGGTCGGCGGTGTTTCCGGCGCCGGTGGCGCGGGCGGGGGGGCGAACCCGAGCTCGCCCGGTCCCGGCGGATCCCCCGGCGGGGGCTCCCCGGTCGCCGTTCCGGGCCCGGCGGAGCCCTCGGGGGCGGCGTTGGCCGACCGGTAGTGGCTGCCGACCCCCACGGCGATGGCCACCAGGGGGACGGACAGGAAAGCCCCCAGCAGGCCGCCCACCAGCAGTCCGGCCGATACCGCCCACACCGTCACCAGGGCGTGCAGCCGCACCGCCCGCTCCAGGATGAGCGGCTGGAGCAGGTTGCCCTCGATCTGCTGCACGGCCACGGTGACCGCCACCACCAGCAGGGCGGTACCGACGCCGTTGGTGACCAGGGCCACCACCGCCGCCACCAATCCGGCCACGGTGGCGCCCACCAGGGGGATGAAACCGCCCAGAAAGGTGAGCACGGCCAGCGGCAGGATGAGCGGGACGCCCAGCACCCACAGGGCGATGCCGATGAGCACGGCGTCGATGAAGCCGGTGGCCGCGGTCGCCACCAGGTACTGCTTCATGATGAAGCGGGAGTGGCGGGTGATGGCCACCCAGTCGTCCCGGCTCGATGGTGGAAGCCGCTGCCTGATCCAGTCGGCCATGCGGGCCCCGTCCTTCATCAGGAAGAACAGGGTGAACAGCATGAGGATGATGCCTCCGATGACCTCCCCGGCCAGCCGGGCCTGGCCCGCGGCCTGCTGGGCGACGCCGCCCGAGGCCCCCCGCACGAGATCGCGGATCTCCGCCTCCTGCTGGTCGACCTTCTCCTGCGACCAGTTGAGTGGTTCCCCCTGGGCCCACTCCTTGGCCGACACCACCGCCTCGTCGATCTGCTCGCCCAGATCGCCGAACTGGGAAGCGACGCTGGCCCCGATCCACACCAGGACCGCCACCAGCACACCCAGGGCCCCGAAGAACACGGTGACCGCGGCCAGCACGGGCGGCCAGCGCCGGGCCCGCAGCCGGGCCGCCAGGGGTTCGAGCACGGCGGCCAGGAACAGCGCCAGCACGACCGGCACCACCACCACGTACAGCTTGATGAGCACCCAGGCGGCGAGGGCCACGGCGGCGGCGGTGACCAGCACCCGCCACGCCCAGGCGGCGGCGCTGTCGAGCACCCGGGGGACCTTCGTTCGTGACCCGGTGCCGCCGACCTCGTCCACCATTGGCCGCAACATTACGGTGAGCGGCGTGCCCGGGAGCGGAGCCGGCTACTCGGGGACGCCGCTGCCCCGCAAGCTCGGGATCAAGGATGGCTTTCGGGTGGCCCTGGTCGGAGCCCCGGACGGTTTCGGACCCGAGCTCGAGCCGCTTCCCGACGGAGTCCGGCTGGTCCGGCGGGCGGGCGCCGCCGCCGCCGGCGTCGACCTGGCGGTGGTGTTCGTCACCAGCCGCCGCGACCTGACCCGGCGGTTCCCCCAGGTGGCGGTCCGGCTCCCCCCGGCCGGGGCCCTGTGGGTGGCGTGGCCCAAGCGGTCGTCGGGCGTGCCCACCGACCTCACCGAGGACGTCCTGCGGGAGGTCTGCCTGCCCCTCGGCTGGGTGGACACCAAGGTGTGCGCCATCACCGACGTGTGGTCGGGCCTGAAGTTCGTCCTCCGCAAGGAGAACCGCCCGCCTACTTGAGGGGGCCGCCTACTTGAGGGTGCCGCCTACTTGAGGGTGCCGCCTACTTGAGGGTGCCGCCTACTTGAGGGTGCCGCCTACTTGAGGGTGCCGAAGGAGCCGACGGCGGGACCGATCACGATGGCCATGATCGGCGGGAAGATGAACAGCACCAGCGGGAACATGATCTTCACCGGCAGCTTGGCCGCCTTCTCCCGGGCCCACGCCCGCCGGCGGGATCGAATCTCGGTGGCCTGCGTGGTGAGGACCCGACCGACGGGGATGCCGAGGCCGTCGGCCTGGATGAGGGCCACCACGAAGGTTCGGACGACGTCGAGGTCGGTCCGGCGCTTCAGCTCCTGGAGGACATCGCGCCGTGGCATCCCCAGCTCCATGCCCTGCAGGGCGAGCCGGAGCTCGTCGGCCATGGGGGAGTCGAAGTGCTGGCACACGATGCTCAGGGCGGCGTCGAACCCGCACCCCGCCTCCACCGCCACCGCCAGCATGTCGATGATGTCGGGCAGGTCCTTGAAGATGGTGTCGTTCCGGGCCCGGATCTTCCGCTTGAGGCGGGCCGACGGCACCATGAAGCCGATCACCGGGAAGAAGATGAGGCTCTTCTGGATCATGGGCGACAGCGCCGCGCCCCGCAGCATGAACGCCAGGCCGCCCAGGACGAGCGCCAGCGCGATCTGGCCGCCGAGGTGGGTGCCCGCTCGGCGCTTCCCCTCCATGCCGGCCTGGAGGATCTGTTGCTCGAGCTTGGCCATGTACTTGTGGGGCAGCACCCGTTCGAGGCGGTCCGCCACCGCGCCGCCGACGATGCGCCCCATCCGCTCGCCGAACGGCTCGCCCAGCCGCTCCTGGAACGACCCCCGCTCGGCGTTGGGCAGGAAGTCGTCCATGCCGGGGACGATCCGCCGACCCCGGGCGAAGATGACCACCATGGCGCACCCACCGACCATCGCCAGCCCGGTGGCCAACAGCATCCCGCCGTCCATCAGCGCCCGACCATCAGCGACCGGCCCATCGGCGACCGGCCCATCGGCGACCGGCCCATCGGCGACCGGCCCATCGGCAACCACCCGTCAGCACGGCCCATCAGACGTCGATCTTCACCATGCGCAGGATCGTGAACATCCCGGCCAGCACGGACACGAAGCAACCGACGAGCAGGACCAGTCCGAAACCGCTGTAGAGCTTGCTGACGTAGGTCGGGTTGAGCAGGTTCATCATGACGAACAGGAAGGGCACCAGCGCGGCCAGCACGTAGGCCGACATTCGGCCCTCCGCAGTCAGGATCATGACCTCCCGGCGCAGCTCGGCCCGCAGGCGGATGAAGTCGGAGAGAGTGTGGAGCAACGTCGCCAGCCGGCCGCCGACGGTCTGCTGGATGCGGACGGCCTGCACCACCATGTCCATGTCCCGCACCTGCATCCGCTCGGCCATGCGTTCGAGGGCATCCACGATGGGGTCGCCCAGGCGGGTTTCGGCCACCACCAGGGCGAACTCCTCCGACATGGGAGGTCCCGCCTCCTCGCACATCATCTGGATCGCCCGGAGGAACGTGTGGCCGGCCGACAGCGACGACGCCACCAGCGCCAGCGCGTCGGGCAGCTGGGCCTCGAACGCCTTGCGCCGCTTCCTGATGCGGCGACGGACCAGCTTGGTGCTCACCAGGATGGCGACCACCGGACCGGCGAGGGCCACCATCACGGTCCCGGTCAGGGCCAGGAGGACGGCGGCCACCCCCAGGCCGGCGGCGGCGGTGACGATCACGTACTCGCCGGCATGAAGCGGGATCCGGGCCCGTTCCAGGGCCAACCCGAGCGAGCGACGCCCGTCGACCCGCCCGATGACGTTGTCGGCGAGGTCCTTGGCCCGGCCCGCCAGCCCTTCGAGGTCGGCCGGCGCCTTCCCCCTGGCCCCCTCACCGCCGGGCCCGTCATCGGCCGCGGCCTTCTCCTCGGCCAGGATCGCGTAGGGGAGCTGGCTGAGGTAGTCGTCGATGGCGACCACCTCCGACCGGCGGTGGCCCACCAGGAAGGCGACCATCAGGCCGACACCCCCGAGGGCGGCGGCCGCGGCGAAGAGCATCCGTCCCCCTCAGGCCGAGCGCCGGCGGAGGCGATCGAGCAGGCGGCGGGCCAGGATGGGGTCCTCGGGGGACCCGGTGTCACCCACGGGCAGCACCTTGGCCAGTCCCGCTCCGAGCGCCTTGCTGACCTCGGAGTTGGGCGCGAAGGCCAGCACCGGCATGCCCATGTTGAGGGACTTGTTGGCGTCCCGGCCGTAGGGCACCACGATCTCGAAGCCCTGGGGGAAGTGGCGGGTGACCTGGGGCACATCCATGCCGACGTCGGGCTCCACCTTGTTGAGGACGAGCTTGACGCGGTCCTCGGGCACCTTGAGCTGCGTCATCGTCGTCAGCAGCAGGCCCAGGTTGCGGATGCTGGGCAGGTCGAGGGTGGCCACGGCGAACACGCGGTCGGCGTGCTCGAGCGCCACCATCACCGCTTCGGTCAGGCTCGGGGGCGTGTCGATGATCACGTAGTCGAACCGGCGCCGGGCGGCGTCGATGACCCGCTTGACGTCGGCCCCGTCGACGCCGTCCGCCTCCGCCGGCCGTTCCGGGGCGGCGAGGACGGGAATGCCGGTGCTGTGGACCACCAGGTGCTGGTCGAGGTGGGTCGACAGGTCCTCCTCCTCGTCGTGGGCGAGGAGGTCGATGATCGTGGTCTTGGGCCTGAGGCGCAGGGAGGTCGACAGCTCGCCGAACTGGAGGTCGAGGTCGATCAGGCAGGTGCTCTTCTTCCGCAGCGCGTGGAGGTGGTAGGCCATGTTGGTGGCGAGGAAGGTCTTCCCACACCCACCGGTGGCCGACACGATGGCGACGACTTCGCCCACCTCGCCCCGGCCGGGACCCTCCAGCCCCTCGGGCAGGGATCCCCAGCGAGCCTCCAGGGCCTGGAGGATGGCCTCGACGATCACCTTGTCGTCGACCGGGAGGCGGAGGATGTCGACCGCACCGGTGCGGACCGTGTCCCGCAGTGCGACCGTGCGCTTCTTGTCGAAGGCCAGGATGAGGCTCGACTCGGGCAGCCGGAGGCGCAGCCGGCGCAGCTCGGCCAGGCCGGCGGAGGTCGCCACGCCGGGGCCGGCGAGTACGACGTCGACGGCCGGGTGCTTGGTCAGGGCGGCCTCGATGGCGTCCGGGCGGGAGAGAACCAACTCGGGTCGGGGTCGCAGGCAGGCGATGGCCCGCCCGACCTGGCGGCCGAGGTCGTCGCCGTCGTCGAGAACGAGGATCGTGGGCAGACGCATGGCCGCTACACGCCCCTCATGGCCTCGGCCGGTCCCGCCCCCGGGGTCACGACCGGCGGCTCACCCTTGGCCACCAGGTCGAAGTACAGCTTGTTGAACTCCTGGATGAAGATGAGCCGCTCGGCGTCGCCGGGGGTGACCGCCAGCAGGTAGACCAGGCTGGGGCCGTCGGCCTGGCCCTGGGCCAGCGCCAGTCCGGCGCCGTTGACGTTCAGCACCTCGACCGACTGCAGCACGAGCTGGACCCGTGGCGTCCCGCCCTCCCCCGCCTGCACCACGCCGTACACGTCCACCAGGTCCCCGCCGCCGGCGAAACCGGCGACGCCGGGCACCGGCTCGAGCTTGAGGGCCAGCGCCCGCTTGCCGGGGGGGATCACGAGCGTCCCGATGCGGGTCTGGGCAGGGGGAAACATGCCGGTGGTCACGATGACGCCGGCGGGAATGGGTGCGGCGGCCACGCCGCCGGCGATCTGGGACGGGTCGGTGACGGCGTCGGCCGGGAGGGTGGCGGCGTCGACGGCGCGGGTCTCGAGGAGGCCCTGCGACAGCGCGGCGAGGCCGGGCGTCCCGGTGGCGACCGGACCGGCGGCGAAGTACACCGGGATCTTGGGCACCGCGCCGGGCCCGGCCGCGGGCCGGCTGCCGAGGTAGACGGCCGTACCGCCTCCGACGACGAACAGAAGGAGTCCGGCGACGAAGCCGATCTTGGATCTACTGGCCAGCGGTGCTCGCACTGAATCTTCCCCGTTTCCGTATAAGGACCTCTTCGACCGGTGCGAGGCCCAGCGATACGGTCCTGACGAAGAGTTGGGCGACCGTTGTCATGGCCCGGCCGCCGTCCGGCGCCCCTCGACCGGCCATCACCCCTCGACGAGGTGGACAGGGTCGCCCACGATGCCCACCGACCACGTCGTGCGGTCGGTGGGGGTGGAGCCCACCGTGTACCTGATCTTCCACCAGGCGTCGGTCCCGTACAGGGTCGCGTAGTCGGCCGGCAGTTTCACGTCGAGGATCATCCGCCGGTCGTTGTACTTGGAGGTGCTGTTGAGCCCCGAGTACGGCTGGGTCCCCGTCGAGCCCACGTTCAGCGAGGTCACGTTGGTTGCGCTGCACCCTCCCGACGGAGGCGTGGGGGGACTGCAGGGCGTCCGCCAGCTGAAGGCGGCCACCGCCCCCAGGGGATCGAGGACCTCGATCGTCTGCGCCCCCTCGCCGGCGTCGAACAGCGTGAGCTGCATCGTCTTGCCCGCATGCAGGGCGGCCACCTCGGCCAGGTAGAAGGTGGCGGTGGCGCCGGCCAGGTTGGCGTAGATCGACATGGCCCCGACGCCGTGGACCTGGGGACACGACGCCGAGTAGCCGGTGTCGCCGACGATCGTGGTGCAGGAGGCGAACAGCACGCCGGTGTAGGCCCGCAGCCCGAAGCCGTTCGACGCCCGGCTCTCCGAGGTCTGGGTGGCCAGCGTCCTGACCCGCACGTAGTAGGTGCCGGCGGACGGGGTGACCCACGTGTGCAGCGGCATCCAGAGGTTTTTGTACAGGATGTTGTTGGTGGCGACGGTGGTGGTGGAGAGCAGGGGGTTGTCGGTGGTGTCGAGCGGGGTGTTGTCGGGGCCGTACACCGTGAAGATGGTGGTCACCGCCTGGGCCTCGCTGACCGGCGACACGTCCGGCAGGGAGCCGGCGGTGTTGTAGCCCGCGTCGTAGGCCTCCAGCCGCAAGGCGAGGGCCCCCGCCGGCACCTTGACGGCGTACTGGTAGCCGTTGGGGTCGTAATCGGGGGTCTGGGCCGAGCCGTTGTTGCAGTTGGCTCCGCTCGAGTTGGTGCTGTACGACTCGTACCGGGCCAGCCTGAGGTCGCCGCTCTCGTGGCCGGCGCAGAAGCCGTTGACCGCGGCCCAGAAGTTCTCGTCCTCGACGGTTCCCGGGAGCAGGTCGCCGGTGCCGAAGGTGTTCTTGGGGCTTCCCAGGGGCACCGGCAGGATGTACTCGGCAGTTGCCTTGCGGGCGAGGGCCAGGGTCCCGGACGAGAAGTTGCGGGGCGCCTTGGCGTCGGCGATGGTCACCGAGATCTGACGGGGGTTCGTGGGCACCGGCGACGCGGTTACCGAGATGTTGCCGCCGGGGACGAAACCGTTGCGGGCGGCGGCGGCCAGGGCTGCCGCCTCGGAGGTGGGGAAGTCGGGCATCCAGACCACCCCGGCCAATGCGGCGGCGTCGGCCGCCCGCTGGATCTGCGCCGCCCGGGCGTACCAACCGCCGACGTCCACCGCGAAGGCGGCGGCGACGACGATCGTGGCCAACGAGAGGGACAGCATGACGAGCATGTAGCCGCCCTCGTCGGCGGCGGTCCGCGGGCGCAACCAGCCCGGCGAGGCCACGTCAGGCCTCCTGGGGCTCGAGCCGCATCACCGCGTCGTCGTCGAGCGTGATCACCGATCCGAAGAACCCGGTGAGCATCGGATGGCGAACCGTGACCCGGACGCCCAGGTAGTCGTTGCCGATGGCCTGGACGCTCTGCCGGGCCGCCGGGCACCAGGAAAGGTCGAGGGAGCCGACCCCGCACCCGAACCAGGATGCTGGGGCGTCGCCGTCGACGACGTCCTGGAGCTGGGCCCCCGTGTAGGCGTTGCACGACCCGCTGACGCTGTGGGGGGTGGGCGTGAGGCACGCCGGCGGGACCGCCCCGTCGGTCGTCGTCGACTTGTAGACGAGGACCCACGAGACGTTGGCCAGGCCCAGGTCGTACAGGACGGCGCCCACGCCGAGCAGCACCCCCTTGTCGGCGGTCGGGACCTTCCCGTCGGCGCTGCCCACCCGCACTCCCGCCCGCACCGCCGTCTGGACGGTCAGCCGGTCCTGCCACGCCAGGCCGAACTCGATGACGCCGAAGCACATGAGGGCGAGCACGGGCAGGACGAACGCGAACTCGACCATGGCGGACCCCCGTTCGGGACGCCCGCCGGGGCCGGTCCTGCCCGTCGGACCGCTCATATGAGTGTCCTGGGCTCGATCCTCATGATGGTGTCCGACTCGAAAGCCATCCCGTTGCCGAGGACGCCGGTGAGGTTGCGGTGCGTCGCCCGGATGTAGACACCGATGTAGTCGGGGGGACCGTTGACGCCGCTGAGGGCGGTCTTGCGGCTGGTGGGGCACCAGGCGAGGTCGATCCGGACCGGCACACCCGAGCACCCGAACGACGAGCTGGCCTTGGCCAGGTCGGCTCCGGTGTACCGGTTGCAGACCCCGGCGACGCTCGCCGACTTGCACGCGGGGGGCACCGTGTAGCCCGGTCCGGTCGTCTTGTAGACCACGATCGTGCTCACCTGGCCCGGGGCCACGCCACCCGAGCCGCCCCTGATGGCGGCCAGCACCCGGAAGTCGGACAGGACCTCGGCGCCGTTCCCGCTGGCGCTGCGGGCGCCGACGAGGGCCATGTTGGCCACGCTGAGCCGCTCGTGCAGGCCGTAACCGCCCTCGATCACCCCGAACAGCAGAAGAAAGAAGATCGGCGTGACAAACGCCGCCTCCACCACCGTGTGCCCCCGCTCACCGCCGTGCACCCGGGCCGTGATCCTCCGAAACCTCATCTAACCCTTGTCGTCGCCCCCCCCAACCCCCTGAATGGCCCGAACGACCCATTGCACCCTGGTCAAGCTGGTCACGATGGCCCACGAGGCAGGCGGCCTGGTTTGCAACCGCCGCCCGAGTCGCGGGAGGACGGCCGTTTGCGCTGGTCACGAACGCAGCGGAGCCTGTTCGCAACCGCCGCCCAAGTCGCGGGAGGACGAGCCGTTGCGCCGGCCACGAACGCGGCCGCAGGCCGCCTCCAGTGGCTGGCGCCGCGCCGCGGCCCGCCAGGGCCGCCCCCGGGGGGAGGTTCGGAGGGGGGCCGGCCCCCCTCCGACTACGGCCGCAGGCCGCCCCCACTGGCTGGCGCCGCCCCGCGGCCCGCCAGGGCCGCCCCCGGGGGGAGGTTCGGAGGGGGGCCCGCCCCCCTCCGAGTCAGGGTTCGAGGGCCGCCCGGAAGACGGAGCGGAGGTGCTCGAGGCGGGCCTCCAGGACGTCGGGCGCGAGCGGGTCGCCGCCCAGGAGATCCTCCAGGAACGGCACGTCGCTGAAGTAGCTGAGCAGGGCCCCGTAGATGGTGAAGAAGAGCTGCTCGGGGTCGTGCTTGCGCAACCGGCCGGCCGCCATCTCCTCCTCGAAGAACGCCACCGCCCGGGTGAACAGGGGGCGCAGGCCGGCGCCCAGCTCGGCGCCGAGGCGGCTGGCGTCCTCCAGGGCCTCCCGCCGCACCAGGCGCACGAAGTCGGGGTGGGCGACGAAGAACCGGAACCCGGCGGTGAGAATACGGTCGACCTGCTCCCACCCGGTGCCGACGCCGTTGCCGAGCGTCGCCTCCTCCACCCGCTGGTACCAGTCGGCCAGCGCGCCCTCGAACACCTCCCGGTACAACGCCTCCTTCGAAGGGAAGTGGTGCAGGAGGCTCGGCCGGCGGATGCCGACGGCGGCCGCGATGTCGTTCAGCGAGGTGCCGTCGTAGCCGTGCTCGGAGAAGCACCGCAGCGCCTCCACCAGGATGGCGTCGCGGGTGCTCGGCGGGGGCTTCGGGGGTTGGGCGGTAGCCAACGGGCTGGCCTTGCCGCTAGCCAATCAGCTCACCCGCAACGTCTTCGGGCAGCATCCTCAGCCACGCTACTCGGCCCCGCCCGGCGCGGTGCGGAGCGTGATCCGGTGACGGTTTCGGCGGCCAGGGGCGCCCAAACCGTCACCGGTTCGGGAAGCGGGCTACTTCAGCAGGCCCCGGACGGCGTCGGCGATGGCGGAGGCGTCGATGCCCGCCGCCGCCAGCAGCTCGTCGGGCTTGCCCGAGGTGGGCATGCCGGACACGGCCAGGTGCGCGTAGGACACGGCGTGCCCGGCCTCGACCAGGGCCCCGGCGACGGCGTCGCCGATGCCGCCCTCGGGCCAGTGGTCCTCGACCACGACGATCCTGCCGCCTGTGGCCTGGACGGCGGCCGAGATGCCGGCGCCGTCGATGGGCTTCACCGAGTAGGCGTCGATCACCCGGACGTTGACCCCCTCGGCGGCCAGGGCGTCGGCCGCCTTGAGCGCCTCGCCGACGGTGATGCCGCCGCCCACGATGGTGACCTGGTCGGAATCGGACTCACGCACGACCTTCGACCCGCCCACCGGGAACTGCTCGTCGGGGCCGTAGATGGTGGTGGTGTTGGCCCGGGTGGTGCGCAGGTAGACGATGCCCTCCATGTCGGCCATGGCCGCCACCAGCTTGGCCGTCTGGTTGGCGTCGCACGGGTAGAGGATGGTGCTGCCGTGGATGGCCCGCAGGGAGGCGATGTCCTCCAGGGCCATCTGCGACGGACCGTCCTCGCCGATGGAACAGCCCACGTGGGAGCCGACGAGGTTGAGCCGGGCCTGGCTGACGGCCGCCATGCGCACGAAGTCGTAGGCCCGGGCCAGGAAGGCGCCGAAGGTGGACGCGTAGGGCACCCAGCCCCGGACCTGGACGCCGACGGCGTTGGCCACCATCTGCTGCTCGGCGATGAAGCACTCGATGTAGCGGTCGGGGTGGGCCTCGCGGAAGATCTCGGAGAAGGTGGAGTTGGACACCTCGCCGTCGAGGGCGACCACGTCGCCCCGGGCCGAGCCCAGGGCGGCCAGGGCCTCGCCGTAGACCTTGCGGGTGGCGATGGAGCTACCCAGCTCGTAGACGGGGAGCTCGAGCTCGCCGCTGGTCTCGAAGACGTGGGGCTTGCCGTCGGTGGGGGGCTTGGGGACGGTGGCGGTGATGCCCTTGTCGCCGCCCAGCTCGGCGATGGAGCCCTCGATGTCCTCCAGCGGCTTGCCGTGGGCGTTGAGCTGGTCCTCGACCGCCTTCACGCCCCGGCCCTTCTTGGTGCGGGCCAGGATCACGGTGGGCTTGCCGGTGACGGCCACCGCCTCTGCGAAGGCGGCGTCGATGGCGTCGACGTCGTGGCCGTCGATCTCGATGGCGTGCCAGCCGAAGGCCTCGAACTGCTTCTGGTAGGGCTCGATGTCCCAGCCGTAACGGGTGGCCCGGCTCTGGCCCAGGCGGTTGATGTCGACGATGGCCGTGATGTTGTCGAGCTCCTCGTACGACGCGGCGGCGGCCGCCTCCCACATGGAGCCCTCTGCCATCTCCGAGTCACCGCAGACGACCCAGGTGCGGTAGGGCAGTTTGTCGAGGCGCTTGGCGGCGATGGCCACGCCGACGGCGATGGGCAGGCCCTGGCCCAGCGACCCGGTGGCGACGTCGACCCACGGCAGCCGCGGGGTGGGGTGGCCCTCCAGCCGGCTGCCGATGTGGCGGTAGGTGGTCATCTCCTCCTCCGTGACCGCACCCACCGCCTTGTAGATGGCGTAGATGAGGGGGGACGCGTGGCCCTTGGAGAAGATCAGGTGGTCGGCGTTGGGGTTCTTCGGGTCGTCGAAGTCGTAGTGCAGGTACTTGGTGACCAGCACGGCCATGAAGTCGGCCGCCGACATCGACGATGTCGGGTGTCCGGACTTGGCGGCGCCGCTGATCTTCACCGCGTCGACCCGGAACTGCTGACCGAGGTCACGCCACTGCTGGGACTCACTCATCGAGACTCCTCCGTTCGGCGGCCGCCGGGCATCCCGTGCCGGGTCGGCCACTCACAAGTGCCCACATCCTATGTTGGGCGCAGGGAGGCAACTTCCGGGGGGTAGGACGGCCGCTTTCTCAAGGTAGGACGGCTGCGTTCTCAAGGTAGGACGGCTGCGTTCTCAGGGTAGGACGGCTGCGTTCTCAGGGTAGGACGGCTACTTTCTAAGGGTGGACATCGTCTCCGCCCTCTTCGTCGAGGGCATCGACATGCGTCAGGTGCCGGGCCCCTCGACCCGGTTCGACCTCACCGGGGTCATGTTCTCGATCGCCGCCCCGTCGCCGCCGCCGGTCACCATCTCGCCCCACCTCATCGTGTTCATCCGCTGCCCGGCCGACGAGGCCGGGCAGGGCACGATGGAGGTGCGGTTCCTCGACGCGGCGGGCGAGGAGGTGGCCCGCAACGCCCAGCCGGTGAACGTGGCGCCCGGCAAGTTCGGCCGCCAACTGGTCAAGGGCGACATGAAGTACGACGACTACGGCACGATCGAGGCCCACGTCCGGCTCATCGGCGGTCCGACGGTGGTGGTGCCCCTCACCCTGCTGCCGGCGCCGTAGCGGGCCGGGGGAACCGCCGGTCCTCGGCCGGGCGGAAAATTCCCGCCAAAATTTTTCGACCGAATTTGATTCGTGCATTCTCTGCTTCCGGGTTTTACCGGCTTCGTCGCCGCGTTCGCCTAGCGGATAATCTTCGGGTTTCTAACTTGGAACTTCCTAACTGACCAGCGAAATACGCGGCACGCCGACATCCGCCGCGCCGCCGGAGCGGTCAATAATCGAAGCCGCCGCGATAATTTTTGCGCCGCGCGATTCCAACGCCGCGATGCATTCGCGCGTCGAGCCTACCCGCCCCCGCCGGAGGTCGCTCGGGCACGTCACCGCCCCGGTCGGCCGGGATTCCGTCCCGTAACTCCCGGGTTGACACCCCGAGGAGTGAGGTGCTTGTGTCTCGGGCGACATCACGGTGGAGCGGGCGGAGGTAACGAAAATGTCGAAGCGGCGGGTGCGCGGGTTGCTGGTCGTGGCGGGGGCGGTGCTGGCGGCGACGTTGGGTCCGGTGACGGTCGCCGATGCCAGGAGCGGGAGCCAGGCCTCCGGCAGCCCGAGCCAGGTGCAGCTCGTGGGGCAGATGGTCCTCGCCCTGCGGGCCGCCCAGTTCGACAGGACCATCGATTTCGGCCCGTTCGAGGACGTGTGCCCGGGTGCCTCGTTCTGCCCGGTGCCGGCCCGGCCGGTCAAGTACCTGCCGAACGTCGACCTGGCAATCATCGAGCTCGACCGGCAGGGCCAGGCGACGGCCGTCGGCAACGTCGTGCTCTCCCGCGACTACCCGGGCGGGCTCCCGCTCCCCATCGACCGGGTGGCCGGTCCCGCCGGGAGCTATGGCGTGAGCCTGGTGCGCTGGCGGGAGTGGGACATCGACCGCTACAACGGCGGCACGTTCTCCCAGGAGGACGGCCACCAGGTCACCCAAAAGGGGTGGAAGAACAATCCACCCCTGACCGCCGCCGACGACATCGTCCCCGGCCGGCAGTGGTTGCCGCTCGACTTCATGGCGCCCTACCCCGCGTCGCTGTTCAAGATCATCGTGGCCTACCGGATCATGCGGCTGGTCGACGCCGGCCAGCTGAGCCTCGACCAGCCCTACACCTACCTCCCGGCGGCGTCGTTCGCGGCCGAGGCCAGGCAGCCCGACCAGCCCCTGGAGCGCCCGGTGGCGCAGGGCGCCGGCCAGGCGGCCGCCGCGGTGGCGGCCGAGGGCGAGACGCGGACCATCCGGGACTGGATGGACCCGATGATCACCGTGTCGAGCAACAACGCGGCGCGGGCGCTGCTCAAGCTCCTCCACGACCGCAACGACCTCCCGGCGATGCACGCCGAGCTCCGCGGCCTGGGGCTGGGCACCCTCCAGATCAACGGCACCAACCCCGGCACCGGAGGCAACTGGCAGCCGGGCAGCATCCACATGACGTCGCTCGACACGGCCCGCCTGCTGTGGCTCATCGAGGGGGGGTCGGGGACGCTCTGGCTCCGTCCCGACGGCCGGCCGGTACTGGCGTCGCTGCTGTCCCCGCGCTCCCGCTCGTTCCTGAAGGGGTTGCTCGACGACCAGGCGTTCCACGAGGTCCTGAGCACCGGAAGCCTGTGCGGCAAGGCCAACGTCCGCCCCGGCATCCCCGCCCTGGTGCCCGCCCGCTGGATCAACCCGGACGGCACCGAGACGGCCGGCGGCTTCCCCTACGGCCAGGACGTTCGGCCCTGCAACGCGGCCGCCGAGGTGGTGTTCGGTCACAAGACGGGACTCACGTTCAACTACGGGTCGAACGCCGGGATCGTCCGGTCGTTGCCGGGCAAGCCCGAGCGCCGCTACGTGATCTCGTTCATCTCGAGCCTCGGCTACCGCTACACCGACCCCGCCTTCGCCTCCCGCTCGTCGTACCCGTGCTACGACGCGGTCGGAGGCATCTGCTACACCCAGCGCATCCCGGCGATGGCCAAGCAGCTCGACGACTACCTGAAGTCGACGCCGTAGCTCTGCCTTCCGGCGATCAGGCCGGCACTTCGACGGTCGTCAACACCCGTTCCACCTCGGGCAACCCCTGGTCGTACCGGGCGGCATCGGCGGCGTAGGTCACCAACCACACCACGTCGCCGCGGAACGCCCAGACCAACAGGAACCGGAGGTCGGCACCGTCCATCTCGGCTCGGTAGGAGACCCGGTAGGCGGGCAGGGCCGACAGCGTCGTCGGTCGCGACTCCCCGATCCTGGCCCCCGGGATCTTGCGGATCTCCTCCAGGGAGATCTCGGTGAACTCGTCGAGGGTCACCTCGGGGACGGGCGTGCGGGCCACGATGTTGACGTTGCGGCGGAAGGGGACTCCCCCGGGCTGGTCGAGGAACAAGAAGATCGGGTCGTCGCCCTCGCTCGGCTTCACGCCCCACATCTGGGGGTGGTCGAGGCGAACGCCAGAGGGATCGCGGAAGGAGACGAGCTTTTCGGAGACCGCGACATCGGGCGAGGGGGAATCGGGTGAGGGGGAATCGGGGGCGGCGGTGTTCTCCGCCCTGCCTGCCATACGGTCCCCCAAAAGGGTCGTCAGCCGGATCCGTTCGGAGTCGGAGAACGGCGCCCCCAGCTCGAACAGGATCAGCAGCCCGAACACCCGCCCCTGGCGGAGGATGATCATGTCGCTGTGCACGGACAGGCCGCCGCCTTCGCCCGCCATCTCCATCGTCACCCGCGTGCCGGCAACCTCGTCGGCGACCTCGATGCTCGGGAGAGGAGACATCGACACGTCCCCCACCACCATGTCGCCGTCGACACTGTCCTCCATGGCCTCCTTCAGGCCGTTCTCGAGGCACTGGCCCGACAGGGCGTCCTCGAAGTCGGAGAACGCCCGGCGGGATTCGGCTTCCGTCACGGCCAGGTGGACGCCGGATACGACGGACCGGAAACCGTCGTCCTGGGTGAAGTTGGTGGCCGCCGAGCGCCGGGGCTCCTCCCCGCGGCCGAAGGGCGGATCGCCCTTCAGGCACCGGTCGATGAAGTCGGCGGAGTCCGTATCCTCGTCCCCGTCGTCCTCCGGCTCGAGGACGAAGCCGGGCAGGTCGGCCGCCGTGAGGACCATCCGCTCGGCCGCGGCCTTGTCGGCGGCCGCGGTGGGCCTCTCCGGGGTGGCCGTGTCCGACCCGCCGCAGGCCGCACCCGCCAGCACAGCCACCGCGGCCAAAATGGCCAACCTCCGGGTCAGCGACCGTTTCACTGGTTCCTCCTGGGTCGATTGTTCCGCCGTGTCAGCCCACTCCAACAGATCGGGCGCCGGGGGACCACGGTGCTGGCACGACTCTGGAGTCGGGGTGACAGCACCCGATGCCTGGGTCGGGACGACATCCGGGAACCATCCGGTCGACAGGTGTAGCAATGTCTCGGGAACCGGCGGAAGGCGTCGGGCGTCTTTGCGATCGTGAGGAGCGAGGTGGCGGCCGCGAACGAGAGAACTGACGAGGTGGACGAGGCGGCGGTCCGGGCCCCGAGGCCCGGGTCGCTGGCCGACCTCTACCGGGAGCGATACGTGCCGATGGTGAGACTGGCGTACCTGATGGTGGGGTCCTCCACCGTGGCCGAGGACCTGGTGCAGGACGCATTCGCCCGCATGCACCGCCACTGGGACACCACCGAGCACCCCCGGGCCTACCTGCGCACGTCCGTGGTCAACGCCTGCCGGTCGCACCTGCGCCGCCTCGCCCTCGAACGGGCCTACAAGCGCCACCCGTCGGCCGTCGCCGACACCGTGCTGGCCGAGGCCGACGAGCTGTTCGACGCCCTGGCCGCCCTGCCTCCCCGCCAGCGGGCGGCGCTGGTGCTGCGTTTCTACGAGGACCTGCCCGAGGCCGACATCGCCGTCGCCCTCGGTTGCCGCCCGGGCACGGTGAAGTCGCTGCTGCACCGGGGACTGGCCGAGCTGCGCAAGGTGGTGGAGCAATGAACGTCGACGAACGTCTCCGCGAATCCCTCGACCGGAGGGCGGCGTCGGTCGAGCCCTCGGCGGCGGGTTGGACCGCCATCACCCGCCGCATCGAGCGTCGCCAGCGCCGGACACACACGGTGCGGCTGTCGCTCGTGGCCGGCATGTCCCTGGCCGCCGTCGCCCTGGCCGTGACGGTGCTCACCGTCACCCCCGAAGATGCGCAGCAGAACGTGGCCGCCGGGGGACGCGACCCCGCCCACCTGACCTCGACCACCATCTCGCCGTTCGTCGACCCCGGGGCGCCGGGGGCCGGCCCGCCTGTCACCGGCGCAACCCCGACGGTCCCCGGCCAGGACCCGGACGAACCGGGCGCCGACCCCGTCTCGCCCGGGATCACTTCCCTCGCCCCCCGACCGGGCTCGGGCCCGGCCAGCCCCGGAATGTCGAGCACGGGTTTCCCGACCGGGACCATCTGGCCGGAAACCGCGTTCGAGCTGGAGAGCGTGCAAGCCGCGGTGGACGAGGGTTCCCAGCCGTGGCGGCTCGACCCGGAGCAGGTGGCGGCGCGCTACCTCGACGACCGTGGCCTCCCGACGTCGGGAACCGGCACGCCCCGCGCCCTCGGCGAGGCCGGGGTGCTGCGGTACACGTCGGGCGGCGTCGGCGGCTGGGTGTTCGTGAACCAGCTCAACCTGGGCGGCGAGCCCGGCCCCGACGGCATCTACTACGTCACGGGCTCCCGCAGCGACCGGATCGTGGGCCTCTACGTCGGCCGCCGGGGCGACCGGCTCGGGGTGGACGTGACGAGCTCCGCACCGGGCCGGGTGGTCGTGCGCACCAAGCGGCCCGGGTCCGAATGGAACGCGAGCACCACCCGAACGGTGGCGGCCGGCGATTCGGTGACGCTCGACGTCGACGGACCGGCCGGCACCGACCTGATCGTGCAGGTCCGCCACGAGGGCGCCGACGGCAAAGTGGCCATCAACGACCAGCTCCTGGGGGCGATACAGCAGAGCCTGGACTACGCCGCCCTCGACACCGGGTCGTTCCTCGAAGCCACCAATCTCGGCCCCGTCTACATCGGGATGAGCCTCACCCACGCCGAGCGCTTCGCCGGCATCGCCATGGTCCGCGACGGCGGCGGTGGCGCGGCCTGCACCCGGCTGTCGCCCGCCGGCCGACCGGAAGGGGTGGAGTTCATCGCGAGCATCGGGTCCGACGCGGTCGACGTGATCATCGTCGACGCCCCGGGAGTGCGCACCGCCCGCGACATCGGGGTGGGTAGCACGGTGGACGAGGTCCGGCACGCCTATGACGGGCTCGAGGAGCGCCTCATCGACGGCTCGGGCCGGCTCGTCCACACGCCCGAGAACGCGACCACGACCGGCTACGAGATGTTCTTCCAGATCACCGACGGCGAGGTGGTGGCCATCTGGTCGGGGAAGGCAGGCATCGCCAACACCGACGAGCTCTGCGCCTGACACAACCGGCGGATCGGTGTCGGAGGGCGGTGGCGGGCACCGTTTCCCGTAGCATTGCGGCCGATGAGCACGTCCAACCCACTGGCGGAGAAGACCGCGGAGCGAGTCGCTCCACCGGCCGTGCTGGTCATCTTCGGGGCGTCCGGCGACCTCACCAGCCGCAAGCTCATGCCCGCCGTCGAACGGCTCGCCCTGCGCCGCCTGCTGCCGGGCTCGTTCTCGGTCGTGGGCGTGGCCCGCACCGAGATGACGGAGGAGGAGTTCCTCCAGCGGATGATGAAGTCGGCTCTCGACGAAGGGGGCGGGGGTGACGACCTCCGCCACGTGTGGGACGCCTTTTCGGCCGGTTTCCGCTACGTCGCCGGTGATTACGGCGACCCCGCGACGTTCGTCCGCCTGAAGGAGATCCTGGAGGAGCTCGATCGGGAGCGGGGAACCGCCGGGAACCGGCTCTACTACCTGGCCACGCCGCCCGACACCTTCCCCACGGTCGTCCAGGGCCTGGCCGGTCAGGGTCTCAACCGGCCCGCCTCGTCCGACGCCTTCGTCCGCATCGTCATCGAGAAGCCCTACGGGCGCGACGCCGAGTCGGCCGCCGAGCTCGACCGGATAGTCCACGACGCCTTCGAAGAGTGGCAGGTGTACCGCATCGACCACTATCTGGGGAAGGAGACGGTGCAGAACGTCCTCGCCCTGCGCTTCGCCAACGCCATCTTCGAGCCCCTCTGGAACCGGCGCTACGTCAACCACGTGCAGATCACGGTCGCCGAGTCCCTCGGGGTGGGCCACCGGGGCAGCTTCTACGAGCGGGCCGGTGCCCTGCGCGACATCGTCCAGAACCACGTCATGCAGGTGCTGGCCCTCACCCTGATGGAGCCGCCCGCCACCTTCGACGCCAACGGCATCCGGGACGAGAAGGTCAAGGCCCTGCGGGCGGTCGACGTCCTCACCCCCGAGGAGGTGCCCTTCGAGGTGGTGCGGGGCCAGTACCGCAAGGGATGGGTGGAGGGCCAGGAGGTCAAGAGCTACCGGGAGGAGGAGGGGGTCGACCCCCACTCCACCACCGAGACCTACATCGCCATGCGGCTGCGGGTCGACAACTGGCGGTGGGCGGGGGTGCCGGTCTACGTGCGAACCGGGAAGTACCTGCCCAAGCGGGTCACCGAGGTGGCCATGGAGTTCAACCGGGTGCCCCACCTGCCCTTCGCCGCCAACCAGGCCGAGGGCCTCGACCCCGACGCGCTGGTGCTGCGGGTCCAGCCCGACGAGGGGATAACGCTCCGGTTCGGCGCCAAGGTGCCGGGCCAGGCGTTCCGGGTGCGGTCGGTGTCGATGGACTTCTTCTACGGCGCCGCCTTCCTGGAGGAGACGCCCGAGGCCTACGAGCGGCTGTTGCTCGACGCCCTTCTCGGCGACCAGACGCTGTTCATCCGCTCCGACGAGGTGGCCCAGGCCTGGCGTATCGTCGACCCGGTGCTGGAGGCGTTCGAGGAGGGCCACGTGCCCCTGGCCCGCTACGAGGCCGGCACATGGGGCCCGGACGAGGCCGACGAGCTGCTCCGGCGCGACGGCCGCGGTTGGCGCCGGCCGTGAGCGACTCCCGCCCGGTGGCCCAGTCCACGTCGACCCGGTCCACGTCGACCCAGTCCGCGTCGACCCAGGCCACGTCGACCCAGGCCACGTCGACCCAGGCCACGTCGACCCAGGCCACGTCGACCCAGGCCACGTCGACCCAGGCCACGTCGACGACCATCGGGACATGGGAGGCCGACAACGTCTCCATCGGCCACGTGGAGCGGGCCCTCTCCGACCTGCGCCGCCACGAGCAGCGGGCCGCGGTGCGGGCCAGCGTGCTCACCCTGGTGGCCGTCACCCAGAGCCAGGCCGAGGCCGACCTGGTGCGGGGCATCGTCCACGACCTGGGGGTGCGCCACCCGTCCCGCACCCTGGTGGTCGTGCTGGAGAAGGGCGCCCCCGACCTCCCGGCGGGTGAGGGCACGGGTGTCGACGCCTCCCTCTGGGTGCACGCCAACGAGTACGACGGGCGGGTGGTGTGCTTCGAGGAGGTGCGGCTGCTCGTCCGGGGCCCGGCCCGGTTCCACCTCGACTCCATCGTCGGGCCGTTCGCCCTCCCCGACGTCCCCCTGGTGGTGTGGCTGCCGGCCAGCCTGCCGTCGCCCGGCGACCCCCTCCTCGACGTCGCCGACCGGCTCGTCGTCGACAGCCGGGCGGCCGACGAGGGCGGCGGCGACGTGCTGGCCCGGGCCGCGGTGCTGGCCCGCCGCATCCCGGTCACCGACCTGTCGTGGATCCGTATGGCGCCGTGGCGCAGCCTGCTTGCCGGTCTCTTCGAGGGTTCCGTCAACCGGCCCTTCCTCGACGGGATCGACCGGGTCGAGGTGGCCGGCAACCGCGGCCCCCGCCAGCTGCTCGGGGGATGGCTCCTCCGACGCCTGGGCCTCCCGGCGGCGCGGGTGGAGTTGAAGTCGGCGCCGCACCTGTCGGTCTGCATCCACTCCACCGACCTCCACGGCAAGCGGGGATCGTTCTGCGTGATGCGGACGGGGGCCGAACGGGTGATCACCTCGACGGTCGACATCGAGGACGGCCCCCATCTCGAGCAGCTGCTGCGGATGCAGGAGCGGTGGCCGGCCCTGGCCCTGGCCGGCGCCCTCACCAACGTCGGTCACGACGAGCCCTACGAGGAGGCGCTGGCCGGCGCCCGCGAGCTGCGGGGCGCGGCGTAGATGCCTCCGATCCCTCCGACGGCCCGGTGAGCGGACCCCGGTGAGCGGACCCATGAACGGCGAGGTCATCGTCGTCGACGACGTGGCCTCCGAGTTCGCCGAGCGGGTGGTGGAGGCGTTCCACACCCGCCCCGGCGAGAGCTTCTCGCTGGCCGTCTCCGGTGGCGGCACCGCCCGCCGGTGCTACGAGCGGCTGGCAGCCGACGGTGCCGACCAGGTTGACTGGTGGCAGGTCGACGTCTACTGGGGTGACGAGCGGTGCGTCCCGCCCGACCACGCCGACTCCAACGAGCGGCTGGTCCGGGAGGCCCTGCTCGAGCGGGTGGGGGCGGCCAACGCGGTCTACCCCATGCGCTGCGACGAGGGACCCGACGCCTACCAACAGCGGGTGGCCACCGTGGGACGCTTCGACCTCGTCCACCTCGGGCTGGGCCGCGACTGCCACACCGCCTCGCTCTTCCCCGACTCCCCCGCCCTCGACGCCGACCCCGGCCGGCTGGTCGTCATGAACGACGACCCCCACGGCCGCAACCCCCACCGGCGCATGACCCTCACCTACTCGGGCATCGCCCGGGCCCGGCTGGTGATCTTCACCGTCGAGGGGGAGGCCAAGCGGGAGGCCTTCGCCCGGGTCCAGTCCGGCGACCAGTCCTGCCCCGCGGTGCGCGTCCGGGCCGAACGCATCATCTGGCTGGTCGACCCCGCCGCCGCCGGCTGACCCTGCGCTGGGCCGGGGCGTCCCGGCGTCCCGGCGTCCCGGCGTCCCGGCGTCCCGGCGTCCCGGCGTCCCGGCGTCCCGGCGTCCCGGCGTCCCGGCGTCCCGGCGTCCCGGCGTCCCGGCGTCCCGGCGTCCCGGCGTCCCGGCGTCCCGGCGTCCCGGGCGTCCCGGCGTCCCGGCGTCCCGGCGGCCCGGCGCCCGGCGTCCCGGCGCCCGGCCGATTTCATGCGTTCGTAGCGCCCCTTCCCGGCCCTTCCCGGCCGAAAAAGGGGCGCTTCCGGCGCACCAAACCAATCGCCGCAGGGACGGGGCCCCTTCACGCCCGCGATGCCGAGCTGAGACGAGGCGCGCAGCCGTGGATGGCGAACCTGCCACCGGGGTACGGAGAATCCATGACCCGGATCCTGCTGATCGTCGCGGTGGCGTGCTTCGCCATCGCAGCCCTGTCCGCCTTCTCCGACGCCCTCAGCGTCAACGAGATCGGCTTCATCGCCCTCGGCCTGACCGCCTATGCCGCCGTGCCGCTCGTGGCCGACCACGAGGCCTTCGGCTCCCGGCCGGTCGGACGCCGGCGCGTGTTGCGCTAGCAGAGCCGGCCCGCCGTCGGCGGGGCCGAGCCGGTAACGTCCCCGGCTGTGGACGACACCAACCTCCAGGTCCTGCAGGCGCTCTACGACGCCCTGGGGGCGGGCGATTTCGGCGGGGTTCTGGGCTTGCTGTCCGACGACATCGTCGGCCACGTCCCCGGCCGCAGCCCGGTGGCGGGCGACTACGCGGCAAGGCGGCGGTAGCCGACTACGTGGGCCAGCTGGTCGAGCTGTCGGGAGGCACCATCCGCTTCGAGCCCCGCACCGTCCTGGCCTCGGGCGACCGGGGCGTGGGCTTGTTGCGCGACCTGGCCGAGCGGGACGGCAAAGAGCTGGCCATGGACAACGTCCACGTCTGGCGCATGGGCGACGGCACCCTCGACGAGATCTGGATCTACCCCGGCGACCCGTACGCCTGGGACGAATTCTGGTCCTAGGCTCGTCGGCGTGACGGCCGCCGAGCTCCTCGCCGCGGCGGTCGGCGATCTCGTGGTCGCCGCCGGCCGGAAGCGGGACTCGACCACCGGCACCCGCGTCACCTTCTCGCCCAAGGTCTTCATCGCCCTCACCCAGCTGTGCCGCGACCGGTGCGGGTACTGCACGTTCGCCCAGCCGCCGGCCCGCCTCGAATCCCCCTTCCTCGCGCCGGACGAGGTGCTGGCCATCGCCCGGGCGGGGGTGGCGGCGGGTTGCCACGAGGCGCTGTTCACCCTGGGCGAGGCCCCCGAGGACCGCTACCCCGTGGCAAGGGAGTGGCTCGAATCCGCCGGCTACGAGTCCACCGTCGACTACCTGGTGGCCATGGCCGGCCGGGTGCTCTCCGAGACCGGGCTGCTGCCCCACGCCAACGCGGGCGCCCTCGGTGCGGCCGAGCTGGCTCGGCTGCGGGCGGTCTCGGCCTCGCAGGGGATGATGATCGAGAGCCTCAACGCCGGCCTCGACTGCCACCGGGGGGCGCCCGACAAGACCCCCGAGCGCAGGCTGGCGACGCTGGAAGCGGCCGGCGAGCTGGGCATCCCCTTCACCACCGGGATCCTCGTCGGCATCGGCGAGTCCCGGGCCGACCGGCTGGAGGCACTGGAGGCCATCGCCGCCAGCCACCGCCGCCACGGCCACGTGCAGGAGGTGATCGTCCAGAACTTCCGGCCCAAGGCGGGCACCGCCATGCACGGGACGCCCCCCTGCCCGCCCGAGGAGATGGTGTGGACGGTCGCCGTCGCCCGCCTCCTGCTGCCGGCCGAGGTCCACCTCCAGGCTCCCCCCAACCTGTCCGACGACCTGGCCCCGCTGCTGGCGGCCGGCATCGACGACTGGGGCGGGGTGTCGCCGGTGACGCCCGACCACGTCAACCCGGAGCGGCCGTGGCCTGCCCTCGACGTCCTGCGGGCCGCCACCGAGGCCGCCGGCTACGAGCTCGCCCCCCGCCTCACGATCTACCCCGAGTTCGCCCTGGCGCCCGAACGGTGGCTCGACCCCGCCGTTCGCCCGCCGGTGCTGGCCGCGTCCGACGCCCACGGCCTGGCCCGCGACCTCGACCGGTGGCACGCCGGCGGCGACCATCCACCGCCCCAACTCCTGCCGGTCGACCAAACCGCGCAATTACACGCATCAGGGGGTCAGCGCGCGAACTGGTCGGTGCCGGGGGCGGCCGACGCCACCGCCGGACGGGAGCAAACCGCGCAATTAAACCCGTCAGGGGGTCAGCGCGCGAATTGGTCGGTGCCGGGGGCGGCCGACGGCGCCGCCGTCGCACCGGACCAAACCGCGCAATTACACGCGTCAGGGGGTCAGCGCGCGAACTGGTCGAGTGGCGGGGGCGGCCGAGGGCAACGCCGGACAGCGAGCAAACCGCGCAATTACACCCGTCAGGGGGTCAGCGCGCGGAGCTGGTCGGCGAGGCCGGGTGCCCGCGGCCGCATCGGCGAGGTGCTCGACGGCGTCGGGGCCGGACAGGAGGTGGGCGAGGACGAGATCGTCGCCCTCTTCGGCGCCCGCGGGCGGGAGGTGGCGGCGGTGGCGGAGGTGGCCGACGACCTGCGCCGCACCATCGCCGGCGACACGGTCACCTGGGTGGCCAACCGCAACATCAACTACACCAACGTCTGCACGTTCAAGTGCCGGTTCTGCGCCTTCTCCAAGGGACCGCTCTCCCTCAACCTGCGGGGCGACCCCTACCTGTTGGGCGTCGACGAGATCCAGCGCCGGGTAGTGGAGGCGGTCGACCTCGGCGCCACCGAGGTGTGCCTGCAGGGTGGGATCCACCCCAGCTTCGACGGCGACTATTACATCGACGTCTGCCGGGCGGTGAAGGAGGCCGCTCCCGGCATCCACGTCCACGGCTTCACCGCCCTGGAGGTCACCGAGGGGGCCAAGCGGCTGGGCGAGCCCCTCGTCGACTACCTCCGCCGGCTGAAGGACGCCGGCCTGGCCACGCTGCCCGGCACCGCGGCCGAGATCCTCGACGACGAGGTCCGGCGGGTGCTGTGCCCCGACAAGATCACCACCGAGGAGTGGCTGGAGGCGCACCGGGCGGCCCACTCCATCGGCCTGCGATCCAACATCACGATCATGTTCGGCGCCATCGAGCAGCCGGTCTCGTGGGCCCGCCACCTGCTCCGCACCCGCGACCTGCAGAAGGAGACGGGCGGGTTCACCGAGTTCGTCCCCCTGCCCTTCGTCCACATGGCGACGCCCATGTTCCTGCAGGGCAGGTCCCGCCGGGGGCCGACGTTCCGAGAGGCGCTGCTCATGCACGCGGTGGCCCGCATCACCTACCGGGAGCTCGTCCCCAACGTGCAGGTGTCGTGGGTGAAGATGGGCGCCGTCGGGTCGCGCCAGGCCCTCGTAGCCGGGGCCAACGACCTGGGCGGAACCCTCATCGACGAGAACATCTCCCGCGCCGCCGGCGCCAGCCACGGCCAGCGCATGGCGGAGGACGACTTCCGCAGGATCGTGGAGCCCCTCGACCGTCCCCTGCGCCAGCGGACCACCCTCTACGGCCGGGTCGAGCGGGCCGACGTGGCGTAGCGCCCGGGGCCGCCGTTTCTTTCGGATGTATTTCCGCCGGTCGTCCCGCATCTGAGGAGAGGACGCTCGGTTTGAGCCGGCAGGGGCGCCCGCCACCAGTGCGGGTCATGCCAACGAGCCGTCCACGACCAAAGGACGGCGGACATGGCAAACGAGTCGGGTGGGTCTCAGAGGTTGCGAACCGCGCTACGGCGCTCCCTGGTGCATGCAGTCGTGGGGTTGAGCATGGCTGCGAGCGCGGGCATCGTCGGGGTGGCAGCCTCCCCGCAGCCCGCTCTGGCCGTCGGGCCGAACGCAGTCGTCAATCTGGCCGGCTGCCAGGCCAACCAGCTGCCCCCCGACACGAACAACCAGTCGTCGGGTCCCGTCAGCCTCCCCTTCTCCCCGAATTTCTACGGCAGCACGTTCAGCGCGCTCTACGTCAACCAGGACGGGAGCGTCAGCTTCGAAGCGCCCTTGGACGGCGACGTCAACAACGGAATGTTCCCGGCCGACCATGTCATCGCGCCGTTTTTTGCGGCGGCGTCCACATCGGGCACGGACACGGTCCGCTACGGCGTGGACGCCTTCGGCGGGCGGCCGGCGTTCTGCGTGAACTGGCTGAACGTCACCTCTCGTGACTTCCCCAACGGGACCCGCAACAGCTTCCAGCTGCTCCTGGTCGACCGGGCCGACACCGGTCCGGGCGACTTCGACATCATCTTCAACTACGACCGGATCGAATGGGAGACGAGCTGGGCCCCCTGCTGCCCTGACCCCATCACGGGTTTCTTCCCGGTGACCGCGTCCGCCGGCTATGACGCCGGCACGGGCACCCGTTTCGAGCTCCCCCCGGGATTTGGGAGCGGTGGGTTCGTCGACTCCAGCAGCAGCGGTCTGATCCACCACAGCATCGGCACGACGCAGCTCGGCCGCTACGTCCTCGAGGTCCGCAACAACCCGGTCGGCACCTCGGCGGTGCACGGAACCATTACCGGCGGGACCGCCACCAACCCGTTGCCCGGAGCCAAGGCGCAGTTGTGTCCCACCGCCGGAGGCCACTGCGTGGTGACCATGGCCAACGGCGCCGGCCAATACAGCATCGTCGGACGCCCGGCCGGGAACTACTCGGTCACGGTCTTTCCTCCCGCCAACACCACCTTCTCGCCCGTAACCGTCGGCGTGAACGGCCTCGCCGTCGGTGAGGACCGTCAGGTCGACGCCCTCCTGCCGGTGCCGGTGCCCATTCCGCCCACGACAACCATCATCAACACGAACATGGTCGACGGCGTCCCCGTGGTGAATTGGGGCAACACCCTGACCCTCACGACGACCGATTGCCCCGGCGGCACGGCCACCTGGGAGGTGCGTCAAGGGTCCGCCGTCGTACAGGGCTACAGCGGCACGATGTCCGAGGGCCCGGCGGGCACCTACACCGGCTCGATCCCCCCGCTGCTGCCAACCCACGGAGCGGCTGAGATCGTCATCCGCGTCACTTGCCCGGACGGCACCTTGTCGACCGTCGCCTTCAACATCTACATCGATCCCAGCGGCGTGGTGGTCGACACCGCCTCGAACCCGGTCGTGAGCGCGACGGTCACCCTCTGGCGTAGCGACGCGATCGGTGGCCCGTTCACCCAGGTTCCCAACGGGGACGCCATCATGTCGCCGGCCAACCGCACCAACCCCGACTTCACCGACGGTGTCGGCCATTTCGGCTGGGACGTGATCGCCGGGTTCTACAAGGTGCGCGCCCAGAAGGCCAACTGTCATGCACCCGGCAACCCCGGGCAGGCATTCGTGGATACCGCGGTCCTCACCATTCCGCCCCCGGTCACCGACCTGAACCTCGTGTTGCAGTGCGCGGCGCCGACGGAGACGACGGTTCCCACCTGCAGTGTCAGTGGCCTCCGGGCCGGGCCGCCGGTGGAGCAGGACATCACGGTGCGCGACACCGGCTCCGGCCTGCGATCCATCAAGAACATCCAGGTGACCAACGGCCACGTCCTGCCCTACACCTTCGCTCCGGCAACGACCGGGCCGGTGGTGCTCACCGCCCGCAAGGCCAACCCGAACCTGCCGACGAAATGGTCCTTCGACGTGGCCGACGCGGCGGGCAACGTCAAGCACTGCGGGCCGGTGTCGACGGGGCTGTTCGAGACCCCGACCCCCACCCGCACGGTTACCGGAACCGCCATCAGCGCCGTGGTGGTCAAGCTCGGCGAGCGCGTGCGCATCACCAACGCCACGGTGATCGGGAAGGTCACCGTCGAACCGGGCGGTGCGCTCGAGGTCACCGGATCGAGGGTGGTCGGGGGGATCGTGGCCACCGGTCCTGTTTTCCTCGGCATCTGCGGCTCGCAGATCGTGGCCCCGCTCACCAACCTCGCCCAGGGAGTCGTCGTCTCGGGCGCCACCGGGCTCGTGCGCATCGGCGACCCGGCCAAGGCCTGCTCCGCCAACAAGGTCACGGGCGGCGTGAGCCTCACCTCAGGCAGCGGTGGCCTCACCCTCGGTGCGAACCTCCTGGCGGGCAACGTGACGGTGAGCAGCAACTCGGTCGGGACGCCCACCGTCAAGGCCAACTCGGTCGTCGGGACCCTGGCCTGCACCGGCAACAACCCGCCTCCCGTGAATGCGGGCCAGCCCAACACCGCCGTGGCCAAGTCGGGCCAGTGCACGGCGGTGTGATCGTGATCGTCAGGCGTCGAGGTCGGACCCGAGCACGGGCTTGACGTCGACCACGGGTGTGCCGTCGACGGCCTCCAGGTTCCGGACCTGGATCCGGAGGCCGTCGACCGCGAGGATCTCCACCCGGTGCAGCCCGATGGGGTTCGGGCGGTCGGCGGACCGGGTGCTGAACACGCCCGTCTCGGGGTTCGCCGGGTCGTCGCGGGGATGCACCGCCAGCACGTCACGCCGGGCCCGGTCGAGCCAGGTGAGCACCATCGCCTCGTCCCCCACCCGCAGGTCACGAAGGCCCTCGGCCACGCCCGGGTCGAACACGAGCCAGGCGTCGGGAGAGCCCTCGTGACCCTGCTTGGGGGCGGCGGCGGGGTCGACCAGCGTCGACTCGACCCAGCCGATCGCCCAGAGGTCGTACGTCAGCGTCAGGGCAGGAGGGGCTTCTCGAGCGGGTTGCCGGTGTCGGCCACCCAGACGTCGAGCACCGTGAACTGGGCGGGGTTGGTGACACCCGTCACGAAGGCGTGGTTGGTGACCAGGACCGACCCCTTCCCGTCGAAGGCGAGGTTGGCGGGAGAGTCGTAGGGGAAGATCGGGTTGCCCTGGTTGGCCAGGCGCACGGCCTCGGTGCCGTTGGGCGCCAGGATCGAGATGCCGGAGGCGAAGGGCGTGGCGATGGCGACGTAGAGCCGGCCCGTCTGCCCGAAGGCGATGCCGTCGGGGAGGTCGCCCCCGGTGTACTCGTGGAACACCGTCAGCGCGGCCGCCGGCGGCTTGGCCACGAGGGGCAGGGTGTACACGTAGGAGCGGTTGGCGAGGTCGGCGGTGACCGTGAAATAGAGCTTGGTGCGGGCGGGGTCGAGGCGGATGCCGTTGGGGCCGAACGACGCCGAGGCCAGGCGTGGGTCCTGGAACCAGATCTCGGGCACGCCGCCGCCCGGCTTCACCTTCCAGATGGTGGCCTGGAGGGAGTCCGTCACGTAGAGGTTGCCGGCGCTGTCGAAGACGAGGTCGTTGGGCAGCGGTGGCGCGTCGAAGGGCGACGGCGAGCAGGGAGTCCCCGGAGGCACCGCGGCGCACGGCTTCAGGTCGGGGAACGGTGTGGAGTACTGCTGCTGCTGGCCGGCGAGCGAGATCCGGTAGACCCCCAGCTGGGTGTTGAGGACGTAGGCCCGGAGCAACCGGTCGAGGGCGAGCGACGAGTTGGCGTGCTCCTGGGCCAGGTTCTCGCCCTTGGTGTCGAACGTCTTGACCAGCGTGCCGGTGACGGCGCTGTAGACAAGCACCTTCGACGGTCCCTTGCCGGCGGTGCCGAACGTGGCCGGACCCGAGACCCACACCAGGTTGTTGGCCACCGCGATGCCCTCCGGGAACCCGGGCGGGGTCGGCACCTTGGCCAGCACCTTGGCGTCGCCGAAGGGGCGGGGTGCGGCGCCGGCCACACCGGCACCCGCCAGCCCCGCGGCCAGGACGATGGCGGGCAGCCAGCGGAGCCGTCCGGCCAGCGATTTCCGGGTGTGCGTCATCGTGCTCTCCTCGCCTCGACCCGCGCCATGGAGGCGCGATCCGCCCACTTGTCCTCCGGGCATGATCGCACGCGAGGTCCCGTCGGGGAAGCGCTCGGGGGACAGCCGCCCATCGACGGCCCGGCTACGACAGCGACTTCGGCAGCTTGACTCCCGGGGCCCAACCCTCCGCCACCCGCCGGACGCCGGGCGGGGGCGCCGCCGGGACCGATCGGATGGCATGGCGCTCGGCCGCCACCGACGCCCGGTAGCGCGCCACCTGGCGGGCCTGCTCGTCGGCCGACCACCCGAGCGTCGGGGCCACGAGGGCGGCCACCGCGCCGGCGGCGTCGGCCGTGGCGTCGCGGGCGAACAGCCGGGCCCGGGTGCGGCGGGCGAAGATGTCGTCGAGGTCGACGACCATCTCGTGGCGGGCGGCGTACACCGCCTCGGCCCGCAGGTAGGGCTGCCCCGGCACGAGCGGTTCGCCCAGGGTCGGGTCGGCGCCGACCAGGGCCAGGATGTCGGCCGCGTCGGCGCCGTACCGGCCCCTCAGGTGCTCGTCGGCGATCTGCTCGTAGCCGGACGAGCCGTGGATGGGAAGCGCCTTGGTGCGGCACCTGGCACTCCGGCCGAGCACCTCCAGCACCTCGTCGACGGTGTCCTGGGCCATGTGCCGGTAGGTGGTGAGCTTGCCTCCGGCGATGCTGACGACGTCGCTCGGCCAGCGGGTGATCCGGTGGCGACGGGACAGGTCGCCGGTCCTGGCGTCGGGCGCCCCCTTCAGCAGCGGGCGCAGGCCGGCCCAGCTGCCGAGGACGGCCTCGGCCGCCAGCGGCTCCTGGATCGACGGGTTGATGTGCTCGAGGAGGATGTCGACGTCCGATCCGTACACCCAGGGATCGTCCAGGGGACCGGAGAAGTCGGTGTCGGTGGTGCCGATGTAGACGAAGTCCCCCCACGGGACGGCGAACACGCTGCCCAGGCCGCCGGATGCGGCCAGGATGACGGCCACGTCCCGATTTCCCAGGGTGGCGGCGGGGACGGTCATGTGGACGCCCCTCGCCGGGCGCATGATCTCCTGGCCCGGGCCGACATCGATGGCGGCCACCTCGTCGATCCAGACGCCGGCCGCGTTCACCACGCAGCCGGCGGACACGTCGATGGTGCCCCCGCCGGTGTCCACCCTCGCCCCGATGGCCTTGCCCTGCCCGTCCTTCAGGATCTCGACGAGCCGCACATAGTTGGCCACCGCCGCCCCGTGGTCGGCCGCGGTGCGGGCGATGGCGAGGGTGAGGCGGGCGTCGTCGCAGCGGGCGTCGTAGTAGAGGAGCGCGCTGTGGAGCCGGTCGGCCTTCAGCGAAGGCATGAGGGCGAGGGCCTCGTCCTTGGTGAGGCGCTGGTGACGGCCGACCACCGCCGCCCCTCCCACCAGGTCGTAGGCGAACAGCACGATGCGGAACAGCCGGGCCAGGAACCTCGGGATCAGCCCGCCCTTGGTGTAGATGGGGATCATGAAGCCCAGCTTGCGCACCAGGTGGGGGGCGTTGGCGAGCAGCTTGCGCCGCTCCCGCAGCGCCTGCCAGACGAGCTTCACGTCGCCCTGCTGGAGGTAGCGGATGCCCCCGTGGACCATCTTCGACGACTTGGACGACGTGCCGTAGGAGAAGTCCCGCCCCTCCACCAGGGCGGTGCGCAGCCCGCGGGAGGCGGCGTCGAGGGCCACCCCGGCCCCGGTGATGCCGCCTCCGACCACCAGGACGTCGAACGTCTCGGCGGCGAGGCGCTCGAGCACGGCGGCCCGGTCGAACGGTCGGTCCGATCCCTTGTCGGTCGCGCTATCGGTCATGTGTCATTCGTACTCCCGTCGCACGGATCCGTCGACCACCTTGCTCTCGCCCGGCCGTTGGCCCGATCGTCGTCGGGGTAGGCACGGGAGATGCGAGAGCGCTGGTACAAGGAAGCGGTCATCTACTGCCTCGACGTGGAGACGTTCCAGGACTCGAACGGCGACGGCGTGGGCGACCTGCCCGGCCTCACCAGCCGCCTCGACTACCTCGAGCGCCTGGGCGTCACCTGCCTGTGGCTCAACCCCATCCACCCCACGCCGAACCGGGACGACGGCTACGACGTGGCCGATTTCTACGGCATCGATCCCCGCCTGGGGAACCTGGGCGACTTCGTCGAGCTCATCCACCAGGCGGCCAACCGCGGCCTGCGGGTGATCATCGACCTCGTCATCAACCACACGTCCGACCGGCACCCGTGGTTCCAGGCGGCCCGGTCCGATCCCGAGTCACCGTTCCGTGACTACTACGTCTGGAGCGAGCGGCGTCCCACCGACCTCCACCAGGGCATGGTGTTCCCGGGGGTGCAGAAGGCCACCTGGACCCACGACCGCAAGGCCAAGGCCTGGTACTACCACCGCTTCTACGACTTCGAGCCCGAGCTGAACGCCACCAATCCCCGGGTGCGGGAGGAGGTCAAGAAGATCGCCGCCTTCTGGCTCCAGCTCGGCGTGGCCGGGTTCCGCATGGACGCCGCCCCCTTCGTCATCGAGCTCTCGGAGCCCGACAACCCGAACCCCCCCAAGGACTTCGAGTACCTGCGGGAGCTCCGCGAGCTGATGTCGTGGCGCAAGGGGGACACCATGGTGCTGGCCGAGGCCAACGCCGAGCCGCAGGAGCTGACCGAGTACTTCGGGACGGGCGACCGGCTGCCGATGCTGTTCAACTTCCTCCTCAACCAGCAGAAGTTCCTGGCCCTGGCCCGGGGCGATGCGGGCCCCGTGCTCACCGGCCTGGCCATGACGCCGCCCATCCCGAAGTCGTGCCAGTGGGCCACCTTCCTCCGCAACCACGACGAGATCGACCTCGGCCGGCTCACCGACGTGGAGCGCAGCGACGTCTTCGAGCAGTTCGGGCCCGAGCCCGAGATGCAGGCCTACGGCCGGGGCATCCGCCGGCGGCTGGCGCCCATGCTGGGGGGCGACCGGCGGCGGATCGAGATGGCCTACGCCCTCCAGTTCACCCTGCCCGGCACGCCCGTCATCCGTTACGGGGAGGAGATCGGCATGGGCGACGACCTGTCGCTGCCCGAGCGGAACTCGGTCCGAACTCCGATGCAGTGGTCGGACGCCCCCAACGGCGGCTTCTCGACGGCCAAGGCCGCCGACCTGTGCCGGCCAGTCATCGGCGACGGTGCGTACGGTTACCCGAAGGTGAACGTCACCGCCCAGCGGCGGGACCCCGATTCGCTCCTGACCTGGATGGGGCGGGCGCTACACACCCTCCACGAGTGCCCCGAGTTCGCCATCGGCCGCCCCGAGCCCCTCGACACCGCCGAGCGCGGCGTGCTGGCCCTCCGCTACGAGGCGCCGTCGGGCGTGATGCTGGCGCTGACCAACCTGGCCGACCGGCGGTGCGTGATCGACCTCGGCGACCAGTTGGGCGACCTGCCGACCCCTCCCACCGAGATCTTCGGCGACGCCGACTACGACGACCCCCGACCCGACCTTTCCAAGCTGGCCCTCAACGCCTACGGCTATCGCTGGATCCGCCTCCACCAGTCGGTAGGGAGCGAATAGTCGGTCGCGCCGACGAGAAAAGGGCTTCTCATGGACTGGTGCTCGGCCGATCGCGGGCAACGTCGAAACGCCCCCGAGGCTCCTCAGCGGGCTCGGTAGACATCGCGTCGGTGGTCAACTCGTAGGACGACAACCTCGTGGTTGTCGTCGTCGATCCGGTACACCACGCGAAAAGTGCCCCGGCGTGCGACCCACAGGCCTTCGAGCTCACGGCGCAACGGCTTGCCGACGCGGCGCGGAGCGGCAACGAGATCGCCGGTCACCAACGCGATGACGGCTCCAGCAACCGCCTCGGGCAGAACTTCTGCGATGGCCCGCGCCGCGGGCCCGGCTACGACGAGCTCGTACGGTGCGGCATCAGTCACCACGGAGCTTGCGGACGGCGTCGACACCTCGGACGACGTCGCCGGCAGCGACGGCGCGCTCGGCGTCTCGAAGCTCCTTGATGGCCTTGCGGTCGGAGAGGAGGTCGAGGCTCTCCTCCAACGAGGCCAAGTCCTCCGGGCTGATGAGCACCGCAGCAGGCGTCCCGTTCCGGGTGATCACGACGCGGTCGTGCTCCCGCTGGACCCTATCGACGAACTCTGACAAGCGGTCTTTCACCGTCCGGAGTGCCTCGGTGCTCATGGCTACAATTGTGCCACAGCCGTGGTAGCGGAATGCCTGGTCTCGATGACGGGCGGGCTCTCGAAACCGCAGATCGAGCGCTCACGCGTCGAGGGTCGTCCAACCCGTCGGTGAGCCACGCTTGAGCACGGCCGGGTCTGATCGGTCGAGGTACCCTGCTCGACCGACAGCCGGGAGGACTTCCGTGGTCAAGAGGCTCGGCCCCTAGGCTCGGTGACGCCGCCGAAAACGGAGAGTGCCGGCCATGAAGGCCTTCTTGATGGAAAAGTACGGGCCGCCGGAGATGCTTCGGATGGCCGAGGTCGAGCAGCCTGCGCCAAAGGCCGGTGAGGTCCTGGTGAAGGTGCTGGCCATATCGGTCAACCCGGCGGACTGGCATTACATGCGCGGCAAGCCCACCTTCGCCCGCATCACCCTGGGATTGCTGCGGCCGAAACATCCGATCCTCGGCGGCGACGTTGCCGGGCAGGTGGAGGCGGTCGGCAGCGGCGTCACCACGTTCAAGCCCGGCGACGAGGTCTACGCAAGCCTCTTGGACCACGGCTGCGGCGGCTTTGCCGAGTACGTTTCGGTGCCGGTTGGCGTCATGTCGTTGAAGCCGACGAACGTGTCGTTCGAGGAGGCGGCGGCGGTCCCGGTTGCGGCGGTGACGGCACTCCAGGGCCTCCGCCACCACGGAGAGCTCCAGCCCGGGCAGAAGGTTCTCGTCAACGGCGCTTCTGGCGGCGTTGGCACCTTTGCCGTCCAGATCGCCAAGGCCTCCGACGCCGAGGTGACCGGGGTGACCAGCTCCCGGAACGTCGAGCTCGTCCGATCGCTCGGCGCCGATCAGGTCATCGACTACACGACCACCGACTTCGTGGGAGCCGGGCCGCGATACGACCTCGTCCTCGACACGATCGGGAACCGATCGGGGTCGGAGCTGAGACGTGCCGTTGTCGAGGGCGGGAAGGTTTCCGTCACCGGGTTCACCACCGTCGGGAAGCTGGTGGGCGTCTCGTTGCGCGGCGGCAAAGCCATGGCCATGGTGTCGGCGCACGTGACCGCCAAGGATCTGGAGCTTCTGACGGAGCTGATCGAGGCCGGCAAGGTGCGCCCGCAGATCGACCGGCGCTATCCGTTCGCCGAGATCCCCGCCGCGATCGCCTACCTGGAAGAAGGTCGCGCCAGGGGGAAGGTGGTCGTCGGGGTGGCGTGAGGCTGATCGCACCCGGGATGAGGCGATCCACGCCCGGAACCGGCGGCTGCGTCCCGCTACGCCTCGAGGTCCCTGTTCTCGAGGACGAACTGGCTGGCGATGAACGTCGCCCCCTGCGGGTCCTTGATGACCGCCATCCTGGTCCACGGGGCATCGAAGGGGCCGGCGACGATCTCGCCGCCGAGCGCGCTCGCCTTCGCCGCGGCGGCGTCGGCGTCGTCGACGGCGAACGTCACGCTCCAGTGCGCCGGCGTGTCGGCGTCGCCGTCGGCGATCGGATTGAGCGCCGCGACCACGTCGATGAACCCCTCGGGTGCCCCCATCGCGGCCATCTGCTCGCGAAGGCCCGGGCTGCCCTCCTCGAGGTGGTCGCCGTAGCCCGGCAGGGTCCACATCGCACCGGAGGGCAACCCCAGCACCTCCCACCCGAAGACCGCGCCATAGAACGCCTTGGCGCCTTCGGGATCCCGCGTGGCGAGGCCGTTGAAGTTCAGCGAGCCGTGCTCGTTGACGACTTTGGCGCCTCGGTGATCCTTCGCCTGCCAGACACAGAACACGGCTCCTTCGGGATCGATGAGCACCGCCATGCGCCCCGCGTCCATGACGTCGAAGGCTTCCATCGCCACCCGCCCGCCCGCATCGCGGGCCTTGGCCGCCGTCTCGTCGGCGCTCTCGACCCAGATGTACGTGTTCCATGTCGCCATCGGCGGCGCGCCCTCCGGGGTCGACCCGACCGCCGCCACGTCGCCGCCCCGGATGCGGCCCATGAAGTACATGCCACCCGACCCCTCGGGCATCATGTTCTCGAACTCCCATCCGAACAGGCCGGTATAGAAGGGGAGCGAAGCCTCGGGGTCGGGCCGGTTGGTGTCGATCCAGCAGGGCACTCCCGGGATGTATCCCTCGCGCTCGGGCATGGCCGCTCCTCCGTTGCTCGCCGGTCGCGCGCACCCTAACGGCCGGGACCCTTCCAGCGGGCGCGCCCGCCCCGCCTGGCGCGCAACCCGATCCCGAGACCCCGGGAGTGACGGGGCGCAGGAAAGCGGGTAGTAAGGGGACCATGACCGACGAGGAGCTACCGACGGATGACGCGCACCGCGACGACGGGCTGGCGCCCGAGGTGCCGACCACCTTTGCGACCAAGGGCCTGGGCTGGTCCGGTCGCGAGGAGGACGGTTTGCAGGTAATCGAGTCCGACACGCCACCACGGCCCCACACCTTCCGCCGATCGACGCCTCCCTCTGGTCAGTAGCCAGCAGGCTCCTCAGTGCAGCCGTCGTCGGTGTCGGCGGAGCCAGGTGTGCTGGGTGTGCGCACGCTGCGGCCTGGGCTCAGCACCGCCTCGACCGAAGGCCCACCTACGAGGGGGCCGATGCGGGCCGACCGATCAGGGCCGCACAGTGGCGTTTTTCAGTCGGCGCAGCTTCCGCTCCACCCGCATCCTGCCGAATTCTTTGACCAGCGCGTAGTAGTAGAGCGGGGGCGACATGGGTGTCCACTCGTCGACGCGGCTGCCGTCGAGAATGAACTCGAGGACCTCGTCCGGGTTGAACTTCACCGCCACGTGCTCCATGTGCTCCCACGGGTCCTGGACACCGCGTGCCCGGCTGTCCGAGAGCTCCTGCCAGGTCAGCTCGGACAGTTGGGCGAAGAACAACCCGACCCATTGGTGCACCGGACCGGCCAGCCCGATGGCCAGGAGATCCAGGCGGTACTGGCTGCGGTCGAGGCCGAGCTCCTCCCGTAGCCCCCGACGAGCGACGGCGTAGAGGTTCGGTGGGCCCGTGCCCTCGCTGTCGAGGCCCCGGGCCAAACCCTCGCCCATCGACGAGCTCCATTTCAACGGTTGGACCGCCACATTCGGTCCCCGCTGGGAGAAGACCAGGTAGTCGTCAGCGGTCACCAGGGCCACGTGGGCGCCGAAGCTGTTGGCCATGAAGTCGGGGAGCTCTTCGACCCCTCTCCCGTCCAGATACCGAGACCGGGGTGTGGTGCCATCGGCGAACGCCCGGTCGAGCTGCTGGGTGGTGAGGAAGTTCAGGTAGTCGCTGTGCTTGAACGTGAAGCAGACCTCGGGGTCCTCGTTCTCCCCCACCCGGCTGACGGCGACCTTGGCCACCGCGTAGCGGGGGCCGTTCCACGCCGGGTTGCCGCCCGACCGTGCCTCCAGCTCCCTGGCTTTCTCCTCCCGCCATGGCACCAGGTCGTCCGGTAAGACCACGTCGGTGGCGTCCAGGATGACGCGCACATTGTCCTCGGCGATGAACCGGGTGCCGTCGCCTTCGAGAGTGTGGAACCCCGTCCGGATCGGTCCGAGGGTGAACTCCTCGACGAATTTCGCCGCCAGCTCTTTGTCGCGCCGCCGCCGGAAGCGCACCCGGGCGCGGTTGAACACATCCTTGAGATCGTCCTCGAGCAACGCGCTCGCCAAGAGGCCGAGGAAGACGCCGAGGATCAGGAAGATGACTTCGCCTGCCATGCTCGGCCGCCCCCTGGTCAATCTCCCCGTACGGTGACGCGAACATACGCCCGGTCGTCGAAGGATGCCTGGTCCGGTGCCCAGCCCTTGGTCGCCGGTGGACCGCCGATCATGAGCGGATCGGTGGCAAGTCGGGATTGGAGCCGGCGCTCCGACTCGACCAGCGTGCCCGCCGGGTCCGGGTAGCCGTCGGTGGCTATCACCAGTTCGCAGGCGTCTGCCGGCAGGTCGATCACCTCGACGAGGGTCGTCGGAACCCGGCTGCCGTCGATCGCCCCGTACCCCAGCCCAGGGACCTCGCGGTTGCGCAGTCCGACCAGGGCCCGTAGTAGCGGCTCCACGGCGATCCGACCAGGATCGTCCCGGCGCAGGTCGTCCACCCTCGCTCCGTCCGCCAGTCGTTGACGGAGCACCATGTTGCGAGCGTTCGCCACCACCTGCTCAGCGGTAGGCCGATTCGGTACCCTGCGTCCGTCGACCAGCACCGCCGGGTCGCCCACCCGCCACACCTGCCGGCGAGGGACGTGCACCACGGCGAACGTCGCCGCCGAGCCGGAACCCGGCTCCAATCCGATGGCGACGAACAGCCTCGCCACCTCGGCCGTCGCCGCCGCGGTGGCCGATTCGGCGGTGGCCTCAGGGCCCGTCTCGGTGAGAACTCTGGCAACCGTCTCCGCGATCTGGCGCCCCGTCGGACCACCCGGCGGATCCCAGGGCTTCCCGGTGGCCCCGTCGGCCACGCCGGCCACGATGGCCGAGAGGATCAGGACGTCAGCACAGGATTCGGAGGTCGCCCCGACGAGCAGGTGCTCCACGATGTGCAGAGGTACATCGCCTCTCATGCAATCCCATCGCCCATCGTCCGCGCCAACCGGTCACCGAACCGGGTCTCGATCAGGCGGGACCGTCGGATCAGGCGAGGTCGAAGCGATCGAGGTTCATGACCTTGTCCCACGCGGCCACGAAGTCACGCACGAACTTCTCCTCCGCGTCGTCACAGGCGTAGACCTCGGCGATGGCTCGGAGCTGGGAGTGCGAGCCGAAGACGAGGTCGACGGCAGTGGCGGTCCGGGTGACCTCGCCCGTGGCGTGGTCCCGACCCTCGAACACGTTCTCGGACGAGACGGACGTCTTCCACTCCGTGCCCATGTCGAGCAGGTTCACGAAGAAGTCGGTGGTCAACGTCCCGGGCCGGTCGGTGAAGACGCCGTGGGTCGATTGCCCGACGTTGGCGTTCAGGGCCCGCATGCCACCGACGAGAACCGTCATCTCGGGCGCGGTCAGCGTCAACAGGTTGGCCCGGTCCAGCATCAGGGTCTCGGGCGACAACTTCTCCCCCGCCCGGAGGTAGTTGCGGAACCCGTCGGCGGTCGGTTCGAGCACGGCGAACGACTCCACGTCGGTCTGCTCCTGCGAGGCGTCCGTGCGCCCCGGTGAGAACGGGACCGTGATGTCGTGGCCCGCGTCCTTGGCCGCCTGCTCGACGGCCGCGCACCCGCCCAGGACGATCAGGTCGGCCAGCGAGACCTTCGTGCCGCCGGACTGTGAGCCGTTGAAGTCCTGCTGGATCTGCTCGAGGGCCGCCAGCGCAGAGGCCAGTTCGGCCGGGTCGTTGGCCTCCCAGTCCCGTTGCGGCGCGAGCCGGATCCGGGCCCCGTTGGCCCCGCCCCGGGCGTCGGTGAACCGGAAGGTGGCCGCCGACGCCCACGCGGTTGCGACCAGCCGGGACACGGACAGCCCCGATGCCAGGATCGTGGCCTTGAGGGCAGCGATGTCCTGATCGCCGATCAGCTCGTGATCGACTGCGGGAACGGGGTCCTGCCAGATCTGCGGCTCCGGAACCCACGGGCCGAGGTAGCGCGAGACGGGACCCATGTCGCGGTGCAACAGCTTGTACCAGGCCTTGGCGAACGCATCGGCCAGCTGGTCGGGGTTCTCGTGGAAGCGCTTCGAGATCGGCCCGTAGATCGGATCCAGCTTCAGGGCGAGGTCGGACGTCAGCATCATGGGCGCGTGCCGCCGGGACGGATCATGCGCATCGGGCACGGTGTCCTGGGCCGAGGGATCCGTGGGAGTCCACTGCTTGGCGCCGGCGGGGCTCCTCGTGAGCTCCCACTCGAAGTTGAACAGGTTGTCGAAGTACCCGTTGTCCCACTTGATGGGCTCGGTGGTCCAGGCGCCCTCGAGGCCGCTGGTGATCGTGTCGGCGCCCTTGCCGCTGCCGGACGGGTTCTTCCAGCCGAGGCCCTGGTGCTCGACGGGGCAACCCTCGGGCTCGGGGCCGACCAGATCGGCGTCGCCCGCGCCGTGGCACTTGCCGAACGTGTGGCCGCCGGCAATGAGCGCCACCGTCTCCTCGTCGTTCATCGCCATGCGGCGGAAGGTCTCTCGGATGTCCCGGGCGGAAGCCAGCGGATCGGGGTTGCCGTTGGGGCCCTCCGGGTTCACGTAGATCAGGCCCATCTGGACCGCGCCGAGAGGACCGGAAAGCTCCCGGTCGCCGCTGTAGCGCTCATCTCCGAGCCACTCGTCCTCGGACCCCCAAATGACCTCGTTGGGCTCCCAGATGTCCTCCCGCCCGAAAGCGAAACCGAAGGTCTTGAACCCCATGGACTCGGTGGCGCAGTTGCCGGCGAAGACCAGCAGGTCGGCCCAGGAGATCCTCCGGCCGTACTTCTGCTTGACCGGCCAGAGCAACCGGCGGGCCTTGTCGAGGTTGGCGTTGTCGGGCCAGCTGTTGAGGGGGGCGAAGCGCTGGTCGCCGCTGCCGCCGCCGCCCCGGCCGTCGGCGATGCGGTAGGTGCCTGCGGCATGCCAGCTCAGGCGGATGAAGAGCGGCCCGTAATGGCCGTAGTCGGCCGGCCACCAGTCCTGCGACGTGGTCATGACATCGAAGACGTCCTGCTTCAGGGCGTCGACGTCGAGGGACTTGAACGCCTCGGCGTAGTTGAAATCTCTGTCCATCGGATTGGACCGGGGCGAGTGCTGGTGCAGAACCGACAGGTCGAGCTGATTCGGCCACCAGTCCTGGTTCGTCCTGGGCCGGGTCGACTTGACGGTCGGGGAATCGATTACCGGGTTTTCGCTCTCGCTACCTGTGTCGGACACGTCGGTCCTTCTCCTCGCTCGCTGTATCGATCTGATGGCGCGTTGCTTCAACCATTGGCTGCTCCGGTTGCCGCGGCACACTCGGGGCATCGGCCCCAGTAGGTGACCTCGGCTTCGTCGATCTCGTAGCCCGAATCCTCGGCGGCCGTCAGGCAGGGGGTGTCGCCGACCGCGCAGTCGACGTCGACCATCCGGCTGCAGGTGCGGCAGATGAGGTGGTGGTGGTTGTCACCGACCCGGTCCTCGTAGCGGGCGGACGATCCGGCCGGCTGGATGCGCCGGAGGAGTCCCTTGGCGGTGAGGGCCGCCAGGGCGTCGTACACCGCCTGCACCGAGATGGCGCCGATCTCGGCCCGTACGACCGTGTAGATCTCGTCCGCCGCGCTGTGCGGTCGGTCGCACACCGCCCGCAGGACAGCCAGGCGCTGGGCCGTGACCTGCAGACCATGCCGTCGGAGCAGCGCATCGTTGTCGACCGACGTCTCCTCGGGCACGCCCGGAGCCTACCCCCATAAGCTGGAGTAAGTCCAAATCTGGCGATATGCCAATTTGCGACGAGATCCTGACGTGGACGTGGCCATGCCGAGGACCACTACGTGGTCGGCTACGGCACCCCGTCCCAACCCCTGGCCCGGCGGCCCGGCGGCTCCTCCCAGATCGGGGATTCGACCGCGTCACGGGCATCTTCTCGGCTCAGAATAGCGTCTTAGGCGCGAGGCGGAGTACGCGGTCCTCGTACGACCTGCCGGTGCGCGCCATCTCCACTTTGCGGTGCTGGAGGAGTAAATCGACGACTGGCTTGACGTGTGTGTCCTTGTAGATCGTCTCGAGGAGCGCGTACCGGCAGAGTTCGGCCAGGTTGTGATCACGCGCTTCCAGCAGCTCGATGATGCCGTTCTCGAGTGGTGTGAAGTCGGGCCGGAGAATGTCGAATGACATCTGTTTGGGGTCGCGTGGATCCCGGAACCGCTGACCGGCGATTCCGTCGACTTCCCACAGTCCATCCTTGAACTTCTGCACGGCAACTTCGTTGGTCGTACCGAAGAACAGGTGCAACGATTGTCCGCCCTCGTCGATCATCTCGAACGTCAACACGTGCGGGAAACCGGCGTCATGAAGGCACTGGCGGTACAGCCTGAGCAGGAACGGCTTCTTGTCCGGGGTCAAGTGCTGGTCGACGCTCCGCCAGTCGCTGTGGCCAAAGACGCGCTCACCGGCTTCCTGCTCCCCGTTGGCGAATCGGATGAAGAACTGGTCCTTGAACGTCACCAACACCTCGGATGACTGCTGTTGAGCGATCCGTCGCACGATCTCGTAGTTGGTGTCGGCACCCCAGCCGTCGAGGTTCGCGAACACCGGGCCTGCCCACCCGCCAACCTCGACGATCGCCGGCTCGTACAGGTCGCCGCACTTGCCGTGATGGACCCGTGACACCAAACCGGCGGGTCTGCTCGATCTCGGAAACCGACGGTCGAGGAGGCTCTTAAGGTGTTCTGCTCGCCGGCGGTCGTCCTCGATGAACACAAGACGAGTCCGCGTGCCGTAGCTGACCACCTCGCTGCGCATGGCTTGTGTCATCGCGATGGCCGGCGAACTCTCTGGGGAGTTCGTGTACTCGCCCGGTCCAGCAAAGCCATCGAGGAACGTGATCCCGTCGTCGCGGAACTGCTTCGCCATGATGGGGAACCACGCCGACAAATAGCGATTCAGCAACGTGTGCTTCGCCGCCGTGTGCGGATCGCGCTCCCAGAGCACGTCCGTCGGTACGGCCATCGGCTAGTTCGATGCTTTCACGGGGAGTTGATCCCACAGCTCGCCGTCGAGTTCCCGTCCTCCCGCTTTCGGAGTTCTGCCTCCCCACTGCTTGAAGAAGAAGGCGACGTTGGCCGATGTGCAGGTGTCACGCAGTTCGGCCACCCACTTGTGCTCCAGCGGCCGAGCGATGGCGCCAGACTCGCCACCCGCGATCACCCAGTGGATGCCATCAAGGTCGAAGTCGCCGAGCGGTCCGAGAAGCGGTTCGGCGCTCAGGAATCTCACCGCTGCCGGAACCTTGCGGAGTTGGTCGATGCGGAACGTGTAGCGCCGAGACTCGACGCTTACGCCCATCCATAGGTTCGACGGCCAGTTGAGCTCGCTAGCTACCCGGCTCAACCTCTGGGCCCGCTTCGTCAGAATCTGGTAGGTGTGCTGCGGTGTTTCGCGGATCACGTCGAAGACCTGCCCGATGAATTCGATCGGGACGTCCTCATGGAAGAGGTCGCTCATCGAGTTCACGAAGATCAGCCTCGGCGCGCTCCAGCCGCGTGGGACATCTAGCGACGAGGGATGGATCGTCAGCTTGAAGCCAGGTCCGCTAGTCCTCCTATCGCCGTCGAGCTGATACTTCGGCGAACCCATCGCCTTGAGCCTCTTCGACAGTGTCAACGCGTAGCAGTGATCGCAACCGGGAGACACGCGGTCGCAACCCGTGGTCGGATTCCACGTCGCCTCAGTCCACTCGATCGCCGACTTGTCAGCCACGCCATCCACGGTACGTGCAGGGTGTGACAAGGCTCGCGATCCCGCGCCCGCGGACCGTCCCTAACGCCGGTTCGGAGGCACGCCGACGACGATGCAAACGTTGCCGCTGACCGCGGCCTGGCTCGTCGCAAGGGCGTGACTGGTGGGGGTGGCTCGGTCGGTGTAGTCGATCACGTGGCCCTCGTAGAGGATGGTGCCTCCGTGCCTGCCGGGGCCGGGGCCCAGGTCGATCAACCAGTCGGCCTGCCCGATCACGTCCAGGTTGTGTTCGATGACCACGACCGTGTGACCTTGGCCGACGAGGGTGTCGAGCACGTGGAGCAGGGTGTCGATGTCGGTGAGGTGCAGCCCGGTGGTCGGCTCGTCGAGCAGGTAGGTGGTCGGTTGCTCGGCGTGGCGCAGTTCCCTGGCGATCTTGAGTCTTTGGCATTCTCCGCCGGACAGGGTGGTGAGCGGCTGGCCGAGGCGGAGATAGCCGAGGCCGACGTCCCCCAGGTGTCGAAGGGAATTGGCGATCCTCCTGTCCGGTAACCGGTGGACGGCGTGGTCGACGCTGAGGTCGTTGACGTCGGCGATGGAGAGGCCGTCGACGGTGTGGGCAAGGACCTCAGGGGTGAATCGTCGGCCTGCGCACGCCTCGCAGGCGACTTCCTGGCCATCCAGAAAGGCCAGGTCGGTGTAGCTGACCCCGAGTCCGTGACACTCGGGGCAGGCTCCGTCCGAGTTCGCGCTGAACGTCGCGGCAGGAACCCCGTTGTGCTCGGCGAACAACCGGCGGATGGCGGGAGCGACGCCGGTGTAGGTGATGGGCGTCGACCGGCGGTTGGTGCTCACCGGCTTCTGGTCGATGACGGTGGCGCCGTGCTGCTCGACCAGTTCCCAGGCCAGGCTGGACTTTCCCGAGCCGGCGACCCCGGTCAGAACCGTCATCACGCCGGCGGGGATGGCGACGGTGAGGTCGCGCAGGTTGTTGCGGGTCGCGCCGGTGATCCTGATGGTCGCCTCGGCGGTCCGCGGGAGCGCTTTGACCGGACGGCGCTCGGACAGGGCTCGGCCGGTGGGGGTGTCCGCCCCCTGGAGCCTGGCGAACGTTCCGTGGAAGATGAGCCGGCCGCCGCCGGCCCCCGCCCCGGGTCCGAGCTCGATGACCCGATCGGCGCAGGCCATGACCGCGGGGTCGTGCTCGACGACGAGGATGCTGTTGCCGTGGTCGCGCAGATCCTCGAGCAGTCGGGTCATGGACTCGACGTCGGTGGGGTGGAGTCCGACGGTGGGCTCGTCGAACACGTAGAGCATCTCCGTGAGGCTGGATCCCAGGTGCTTCACGGTCTTGATGCGCTGGGACTCTCCGCCCGACAGGGTGGTGGTCGGGCGCGCCAGGCTGAGGTACCCGAGCCCGATGGTGTCCATCGCCGCCAGCCTCGAGGTCAGTGCCGCCACGACGGGTGCGACGCGGGGTTCGTCGATGGCGCGGACGAGCTCGCACAGCTCGGTGACCTCCATCCGCGACATCTCGCCGATGGTGCGCCCCAGGACCGTGGCCGAGCGGGACCTGACGTTGAGCCGGTCGCCTTCGCACTCGGGGCAGACCTGCGAACGGGTGAACCGGCGGAGCGTCGCCTGCTTCCGTTCGGACAGGTTGTCGGACGTGTGGAGGTAGATCCGCTCGAACCGCTCGACGACGCCCTCGTAGTCCTTCGGAGGCTTCCGCCCCAACTGGGCCGCTGCCTCCCCGCCGTGGAGGAGGGCCTGGCGTTCCTCCGGGCTCCAGTCCCGCAGCGGGGCGTCCGGGCTGAAGCTGCCGATGTCGGCGTACTGCCGGTACCAGTACTGACCGTTGCCGAAGCCCGGGAGACGGATGGCGCCCTGCTCGAGGGACTTGTCCAGATCGAGGAAGCGGTCGACGTCGCTGACCACGACCTCGCCCAATCCCGAGCAGGCCGGACACATGCCGGCCGCATCGTTGAACGAGAAGTGGCTCGACTCGCCGACGCGAGGCTCGCCGATCCGGGAGAACAGCAACCGCAGATAGGTCCAGATGTCGGTGATCGTGCCCACCGTGGAGCGGGCGTTGCCACCGATGCGCCGCTGGTCGATCACCACCACCGGCGAGAGGCCGTCGATGTGATCGACGTCGGGACGACTCCACTTCGGCAGCCGGTTCCGGGCGAACGGGGGAAAGGTCTCGTTCAGCTGGTGTCCGGCCTCCGCGGCAATCGTGTCGAAGACCAGCGACGACTTGCCCGATCCCGAGACACCGACGAACACCACCAGTTGGTTCCGTGGAATTTCGACGTCCAGCGACTGGAGATTGTTCGTCCGGGCCGCCCGGATGCGAATGCTGCGGTGGGTCACGCCGCCCATCGTACGGGCGGATGTGGCCGGATAGTGACCTGAATTTCCGGCATCATGAGGATGTGGCAGACGTGACCCACCGCATGCTCGCCCTGCTCTCGACCCTGCAGACGGGTCGCCCCTTCAGCGGGGAGGAACTGTCCGCCCGCCTGGCCGTGAGCCCCCGGACCGTGCGCCGCGACGTCGGACGGCTCCGCAGCTACGGGTATCCCGTCGACACACAACCGGGGCCGGGCGGCTACTACCGGCTTGCAGCAGGCCGCACGATGCCGCCGCTCGTGCTCGACGACGACGAAGCGGTCGCGGCGTTGGTCGGGCTCGCCACTCTCGCTTCGACGGGCTCGGGCGACGACGGCACCCTCGACGACGCCGCGACCCGCGCCTACGGCAAGCTCGACCAGTTCCTCCCAACCCGACTCCGGGCGCGCGTCGTCTCACTCCGCTCCAGCCTGGAGACCGGTCGCCAACGCACTCCCGGCGTGAGCGCGGCCCTGCTGGCAAGCCTGGCCGAGGCCATCACCAGCCGCCGGATCGTGACCTTCGGCTACGACGACAAGCAGGGCGAGGCGAGTCGACGCCAGGTCGAACCCCATCGGCAGATCCATCTGCAGCTGCGCTGGTACCTCCTCGGCTGGGACCTGGACCGGAGTGACTGGCGGGTGTTCCGCGCCGACAGGATCACCGATGTCAGGCTGAGCAGCGTCCAGCATGCTCCCCGGGCGCTCCCGGCGGACTCGGCTCTGGCGTACCTCCGCCAAGGCCTGAACGTCGACCGCCAGCGAGTCGCGATCGTCGTGAACGCGCCCGCCTCCCAGGTCGCCGACGCGGTCAAGTATCAAGACGCCCAACTCGAGCCCATCAGCGATCAGCAGACCCGCGTCACCCTCTGGCTCGACACCTGGGAATGGCTCGTCCTCAACCTCGCCTTTCTCGACGCGGACTTCTCGATCGTCGAGCCTCCCGGATTCCGAGCGGCCTGCTCATCGTTCGCCCGACGGCTGCTCGCCGCCAGCAGCGCGAAAGCTCAGGCGGAGCAGGCCAAGACCCCGCCCCCGCCGCCCGCAACGACGTGACGGCTCACTCACTCCCAATCGCCACAGGACCGGAGGGCGGCGCGATCTCAACCGCAATCGCTCAGTCGTTGTCAGGGAGCCACTGGTTGGTCTCGTAGAAGACGTAGAGATCGGTGAACCCGGCGAGGTCGTAGGTGACCAGCTCCGTGCCCTCCCACACCGCGCCCAGTTCCTCGGCCTCCTCGATGTCGTTCAGGGCCTGCGGGGCCTCGTCGGTCCACCGGATCTTCACCATCGACGTCTCGCCCTTGCGACCCAACACCACCCGTTGACCTGCCATGGTCGACATCTACCACGTCTGGGCCCGGCCGGCACCCCAGGACGCTTTGGGGGCGGCGCCGGGTGAACGGGCGACCAGTGGCGGGCGACGGTGGCGCCATGCCTTCCACCGACCGACGTGGCGCAATCACGCAGCTCGTGCGCGATCCCAGCGATCTCCTCCTGGCGGTGGGGGTGGCGCTCCTCACCCAGGTGGCCCTCCTCGCGACGATCACCGGACTCGTGTGCATCTCCCTGGGATGGGAGTGGTGGAGAGGGGACTGGGGCTTGCTGCTGATCGTCGTGGGAGTCGTGATCGCCCTCGTCGCGTTCGCCGGTACACCCGTCGCCTGCTGGCTGGCCCTGCGGGCGGCGCACCGCCCGGCGGCGGGGCTGACGGGCCTGCTGGTCGTCCCCATCGCGTGGATCATCGGGGCCGCGCTCTCCGTCGCGGTGAGGGCGCTGCTCGGCCCGGGCTACGCCTCCACCGCCGGCGCGGTTGGCATGTGGCTGTGGACGCTCGCTCTCTGGGCTCTGGCGGTCCCGGTGGCCCGCGTGATGGCGCTGATCATCTGGGCCCACCGACCGACGAGGCCGCCGTACTGGGAGCGTCCGTCGACGAGGGTGCCGTCCTGGGAGCAACCCGTCGCCGACCGCGACGTGCGTTGACGCGAGACTCATGGGATGCGGGATCTGGCGCCGGAGATCACCCGGCAGCGTCTCCTGATCGAAGGCTTCTACACGGCCGACGTCGACGAGCAGCGGGTCGAGGAGTACCTCCAGGGGGTGGCCGCCCACCTGGGGCTCCGGGCCTACGGGCGATCGGCGATCTTCTCCCCCGCGGGCGAGGGCCAGGAGAAGAACCAGGGCTTCGACGCGTTCCTGCCGCTCATCGACTCGGGGATCTCCCTCTACGCCTGGACCGGCCCCCGCTTCGTGGCCGTGGTCCTGTTCACCTGCAAGGCGTTCGACGAGGGGGCGGCGGTGACGTACACGCGGGACTTCTTCGAGCTCGGTGAGCTCGAAGCCCACCCATTCTGAGGTCGGTCAGGTACGAGGCCGGGCGAGGTCCTCGGCGGCGAGCAGGCGCTCGGCCTCGAGCTGGACCAGGGCCTCCACGTGCTCGACCCGGGCGCCCCGGCACCGGGCCGTGTGAAGGATGATCGACTTGGGCGACAGCACCCTCTGCTCGAACCAGGTGACACCCGCCAGCAGCATCACCATGACGGCCAACGACGTGACGACGAGCAGGACAGCGGTCGGCATGGGTGCATTCTGCCCTGTCCAGGACCAGGGAAACTCGGATGGGTCGGAAACCGCGGCCTGGATATGCGGTGAGGTGCACCTAATGGGGATCCACCGCCTGCCGGAGTCGATCCGAGAGGCTGTGGCCGAGCCGCCGTCAGGTCAGCACTCTGTGCGCCAGGGCAGAGAGCCCTAGGTTTAGATCGTGCGCTTGCCGGTCGGTGAGGTGGACCTTCGACGGCTGGTGGGATGACGTGCCTCGAGCACTGAACCATTAGGAAGCTGCTGGTCGCCTCGGGCTCGTTATCCGACGACGACCAGGAGGTGGAAGTGGCCAAGGTGTTCGTGGGCCATGACTGGGCCGAGGCCCATCACGACGTGCACGTGGAGGACGGCGACGGCAAGCGGCTGGCCAAGGCCAGGCTGCCAGAAGGCATCGAGGGCGTGGCCCGGTTCCACGAGCTGGTGGCGGCCTTCGTCGACGACCCCGCCGAGGTGACCATCGCCACCGAGACCGACCGGGGCCTGTTCGTGGGGGCGCTGGTGGCATCCGGCTACCGGGTGTTGGCGGTGAACCCGATGTCGACGTCTCGCTATCGGGAGCGCCACTCGACATCGGGGGCCAAGTCCGATCCCGGCGACGCCTTTCGTGCTGGCCGAGCTGGCCCGCACCGACGGCCACAACCACCGGCCCGTCGCCGGCGACTCTGAGGCGGCCGAGGCCGTCAAGGTGCTGGCCCGGGCCCATCAGTCGATGATCTGGACCCGCCAGCGCCAGGTCAACCAGCTGCGCTCCACGCTGCGGGAGTTCTACCCAAACGCCCTGACCTGCTTCGATGACCTGGCTTCGGGCGATGCCCTGGCCGTGCTGGCCATCGCCCCCACGCCCGCCCTGGTTCGTCGGTTGTCCCTATCGAAGATCGCCTCGGCCCTGCGCCGCGGCGGCCGCCAGCGCCGAGTCGACGAGCGGGCGGCCGAGATCCACGCCGCCCTTCGAGCAGATGCGCTGGAGGCTCCGAAGCTGGTCTCCGAGGCCATGGGTTCGTCGGTCCGGGCTCTGGTGGCGGTGATCGCCGAGCTCGTGGCCCAGACCGCCGGGCTCGAGGCGGCGCTGGTCGAGGGTTTTGAGCAGCACCCGGCCGCCAAGGTCATCCGCTCCCTGCCAGGACTAGGGATGATCCTCGGCGCCCGGGTGCTGGGCGAGTTCGGGGATGACCCGAACCGCTATGCCGACGCCAAGTCTCGCAAGAATTACGCCGGCACGTCGCCTATCACCCGGGCGTCAGGCAAACACCGCGCCGTGCTCGCCCGCTACGCCCGCAACATGCGCCTGGCCGACGCCACCTACCAGTGGGCCTTCTGCTCGCTGACCGCCAGCCCCGGTGCTCGGATGTACTACGACCAACGACGGGCCGCTGGTGACACCCACCACAAGGCGCTGCGGGCGCTGGCCAACCGCCTCGTCGGCATCCTCCACGGGTGCCTGCGCCACGGCACCCTCTACGACGAGAACACGGCCTGGGGGCACCGGGTCGCGGCGGCTGCTTGACAGATTCGGCCCGTGGGATGTCTAACCTCGCCATCGTGAGCCTGTCGCGTCACCAAACCGGTAATCCCGATCTCGACCGCCTACTCATGGAGGTCCTCGACGCGGCCCCCGCGGTGGCCGACCGCGACCAGCTGCTCGACATCCTCGTCACGGTGGCGGGGCTGGCCGGCGACGGGGCCGAGCGCCTGAACCTGAAGATCACCAACGCCGCCCTGAGCGAGATGCGGGAGGCGTTCAACCTCTTCGCCCCCTTCGCCGAGGTCCCCAAGGTCACCATCTTCGGGTCGGCCCGCACCCGTCCCGACGATCCCCTCTACGTCCAGACCCGCGAGTTGGCCCGAGACCTGGCCGACGCGGGCTGGATGGTGGTCACCGGCGCCGGCCCCGGGATCATGGCCGCCGGGGCCGAGGGGGCGGGGCCCGAGCGCTCGATCGGCGTCAACATCCGGCTCCCGTTCGAGACGCCCAATCCCCTCCTGGCCGATTTCAACATGGTCTCGATGAAGTACTTCTTCACCCGCAAGCTGATGCTGATGAAGGAGTCGGCCGGATTCGCCGTCCTCCCCGGGGGCTTCGGCACCCTCGACGAGGCCTTCGAGCTGCTCACCCTGCTGCAGACGGGCAAGGCCGCCCCGGCCCCGATCGTGCTGCTGGAGGTGCCGGGCGGCACCTACTGGCGGGCGTGGGAGCGCTTCATCCGGGAGGAGGTGCTGGCCCGGGGCCTGATCTCGGAGGACGACCTCGCCCTCTACCGGATCACCGACGACGCCGGCGTCGCCCGGGACGAGATCCTGGGCTTCTTCCGCAACTACCACTCGATCCGCTTCGTCGGCCAGCGCCTGGTCATCCGCCTGCGGGCCGCGCCCACGGCCGGGGAGATCGAGTCCGTCAACCGGGACTTCGCCGACATCGTCACCCGGGGCCGGATCGAGGCGTCCGGCCCCTTGGCGGCGGAGTTGTCCGGCGACGACCGGGTCGAGCTGCCCCGCCTGGTCCTGCACTTCGACCGGGCCCGCCAGGGACGCCTGCGCAGCCTCATCGACGCCCTCAACGGGCTGGAGTCCGCTCCCCCACTGGCCAGTCCGGACGTCGACGCGGCGGTGGCCGCCGGCAACACGCTCGGCACCGACGGGGACTGAGAGCACGGCCCGGGCCCGGCCGGGCCCGGTTCAGGCCGATCGGCCCATCAAGCCCGTTCGGCGGGGCGCCGATGGCCACTGGTAGCCGTGCCACAAGGGGTGAGTGCCAATGCGTACTTCCGTCCTGTCCACTTCCGTCCGGCGACGATGCCTCGCCGTTGCCGTCACGTTCGTGGCGTTCTCCGGGGAGCTCGTGTCCTCCCCGCCGAGCCTCCAGGCCGCGACCGTCGAGCGCCCGGGACTGGTGTACGAGGGCCAGCCGGCGCCGACCGGTGAGGTGGCTCGAGGCGCGCACGGGTGGGGTGGCTGACGCCGACGGAGCCGCGCCGATAGCGTGGGCTCCTCTCTGGAGGGACCCGTGCGTCGTGCCGTCCTGATCACTGCCGGTGCCCTGGCCCTGTCGGCCGCTCTCCTGTCGCCGACGCCTGTCCGGGGGCAGACCGGTCCCGACCCGCTGATCGAACAGCTGCACGACGAGCGGCGGGGCATGGTGTTCGACGGGTTGCGGCGGCGGGCAGGGGGGCCGTGCGGCGAGGCGTTCGAGATCGTCGACCCGTTCAACGGCGGGGTCACCGGCGGGCGCATCCGGTGCACCCACGGACCCGACCCCGCCCCCGACGGCGTCGACGTCCGGGTCCGTCCGGAGTTCGAGGCCCCCGCCCCGTCCTCCTCCGACGGCCCGACGGGCGGAGCGGGGACTGCCGCCCAGGTCGGGATCCCCTGCTTCGGCACGGGCAGCGACGGCTACCGGTTCCAGCTCCTCTACGTGCGCCAGGCGGGAACGGCCGACAAGTCGGCCACCCTCTTCCCCAACTTCGTCACGTGGGCGGCCGCCGCCAACACCGCGTTCAAGGACAGCGCGGCCAAGACGGGGGGCGTCCGCAACGTGCGCTTCGTCACCGACGCCGCCTGCAACCTGGTGATCCAGAAGGTGGAGGTGTCGGCCGCCGCCATGGGCAACTTCACCACCTACATCTCCGAGCTGCGGGCCAAGGGCTTCAACCGGTTCGACCGGAAGTACTGGTCGTGGGCCGACGCCACCAAGTACTGCGGGATCGCCGAGATCTTCCCCGACGACAGCCCCGGCACTACGCCCGGGCTGCCGTCCAGCAACGGCAACAACGGGCGACCGGGCATCGACGGCACCTTCGCCCGGGTCGACAGCGCGTGCTGGGGGAAGGCGAACTCGGTCGAGGCCCACGAGGCGGTCCACATGATCGGCGGGGTGCAGGTCGGCGCCCCCAACGCCACCACCGGCTGGCACTGCAAGGACGAGTCGGACCGGATGTGCTACTCCGACACCAGCGGCGCCACCATGGTCCAACGGTGCCCGGTCGCCAACGAGCGCCTGCTCGACTGCAACAACGACGACTATTTCAGTACCAGCCCGGTCGGCGGCTCCTGGCTGGCGACCCACTGGAACGTCGCCTCCAGCGCCTTCCTGGCCAAGACGAACCCGTCGTCACCCCCTCCTCCTCCCCCGCCACCGCCACCGACGACGACCACGACCCGCCCGCCCACCACGACGACCCGTCCGCCGACGACGACCACCACCCGTCCGCCGACGACGACCACAACGACCCGTCCGCCGCCCAGCACGACCACCACCCTCGGCCCGGCGGGCACCCCGTCGGCCCCCCGGGACCTGGTCGTGCACCGTGCCGGATCCGGGACGTGGCTGATCTGGTCGGCGCCCGCCATCGGCCCGGTCACCGGCTACAACGTCTACCGCAGGACCGGCGCGGGCGCGTTCACCAAGATCGCCGACCTCGGGACGACGACCGCCTACGTCGATCCGACCGCATCCCCGTCGGTCACCTACGTCTACGCGGTGTCGGCCGAGAACGGCGCCCGCGAGGGACCACGCTCGAACCAGGTGACGGCTCCCCCGGGCTAGCCGTTCCGTCAGGCAACGTTTGCGTCGTCGTCGTCGTGCCTCCGAGCCGGCGTTTGGTGCTAGCCACGCCTGATCGCGTTGGCGCGCGTTCTGAGGCACTCTTCTGTGCCGGCTGGCTCGAGCAGATCGCCGATTCGGTGCGCCGTCCACGTCGGTCCCTGAAGAAACGGCATCCGCCCATGAACGGATGTTCTGAGCCCGCCAGTGTCGTAATCCCGCCGCGCCACCTACCGGCACATCTGCCACACGCCCGGGCGACTGTGACTGCATGTTCTGGGGCACACGTTCTGGGACACCTGAGCGGCGGGGACCACATCCCGGAACCGTCGATCCGTGTGCGCGGACGCGCCGTCGCGGGATCCAATGATCCGCTCAGGATGTCCGGCCGGCGCGCGCATAGGCCCAGCGCCCTACACGTGCTGGTAGGGATGGAACCACGCGAGGACAAGCTCGGCAGCGGCGACTACGCGTTGGGGCCGCTCCTTGCTGTCGGTGGTGCACATCGAAAGGAGTTCCAACGAGCATCGGCGGACGGGAATGCGGCAACGGCGAGGCCCTTTGCCAGCTCGGCCGACGGCCGCTGTTGCGCGCGCACGCCAGGCGCTACGTGCGGAGCCGTGCGGAGCCGTGTGAGTCACCGTCGGATGGCGCACGCATCACCCGACCCCTTGGGTAGATTCGGGAAAGGGCGGACCAGGAGTCGCGACGGAGTCCGACCACTGGAATCGCACGGCGCTACGGAGAGCTGCTGGGACGCCCCACCGTCGCGCACGTAGGGTGTGGGTGGAGGGCTGAAGGTGGGGCGACGAGGCATGCGGCGAGTCGGTGCGGTCCTGCTTACATTCCTCGTCCTCATCGGCTGTTCAGCGGCCGCCAAACCCGGCGCTTCCGCCGGCGGGCTGGCCGTCTGCCCGTCCGCCCCGGCGACGTGCAACTCGGGCGATCGGAAAGCCGGCGGCGCGATCACGTGGGTGGTCGAGCAGGGCTGGGGCGACCAGTGGAACACGATGCGCCCGGAAGGAACCTCCTTCTACCTCAGCCAGATACTGGCCGGTACGACGCCGGTGGCCGGCCAGTTCCTGCCGTCGGGGACCTGGGCGTGGAACCTCGACCTGTTCGCCACCGAGCCCCGGCTCGTCAGCACGGACCCTCAAATGGCCGAGTTCGTCCTGCGCCCCGAGGCCGTCTGGAACGACGGCGTCGCCATCAGCGCGGAAGACTTCCGCTTCAACTGGTTCCACAACAGCGGCCGCGCCGATCAGTGTGTGGGTTGCGCTCCCGCCGACACGACCGGTTGGTCGGACGTCGTCTCGGTCCAGGCCACCGGCCGCACCGTGACGATCGCCTTGAAGGCCGGCGTGCACGACCCGGAGTGGTTCGCCCACTTCGGTCCCTCGCCCTACCCGGCACACATCGCAACCAAAGCGGGCATCGACTGGCACACGCCCGACGGGATGGGCAGGGCGTCCGCCTACTTCCGCGACACCGTTCCCACCTGGTCGGGCGGCCCATACGTGATCGAGAGTGTCGTGAAGGACCAGCGCGCCATCCTCGTCCCCAACCCGCGTTGGTACGGCAAGGACAAGCCCACGCTCACGCGGATCGTGAAGGAGGTCGTGACGAGCCAGGCCGACTGGCCGGCCGCGTTGGCCAACGGCGAGATCGACGGTGGCGCCCCCCTTTCGTACAACTCTGATGTAGCTGAGCGGTTTCGGTCGACCACGGGCGTGTCGACCGGGCTCGGCGCCAGCGGGGCGAACTGGGAGCACGTGGAGCTGAACCTGAAGAGCCCGCCGCTGGCCGACCTGGCGTTGCGCAAGGCGATCCTGACCGCGCTGGACGTGAAGGACCTGCGGACGCGCCTGTTCGGCGACGTCTCGCCAACGTTCCGAACGAACCCGCTCTTTCCTCCCCAGAGCCCGTACAACAAGGACGTCGTCACCGCCACCGGATTCGGAACGGGTGACCTGGCGGCAGCCCGGAAACTGCTGTCCGACGCCGGCTACACCGGAGCGGCGGCCGGGCAGCGCCTGGCCAAGGGAGGCGCCGCCGTACCCGGCTTGCGCTTCGCCTACATCGCCGGCCATCCGACGCGCGAGACGCTCGTCGAGGTTGCTCAGCAACGCCTACGGGAGATCGGGCTCACCGTCAGACCGGTGGCGGTGCCCGGCCCCAACTACGGCACAACGTTGCACACCGGGGACTTCGACCTGACGGTCTTCGCCATTCAGAGCGGGCCGCTGTTCACTGAGGCCGCGTCGGCGTACTACCGCACCGGGAGCAGTATCAACTTCACCAGGGTCTCCGACCCAGCCCTCGACCGTGCCGCTGCCGCGGTGCTCACCCAGACCGATCTGGGGAAGGCGGCCGCGTACGCCAACGAGGTGGCCGAACGGTTGATGGCCACCGCGGCTGTGCTGCCGCTGTGGGACAACCCGGCTTTCATCTTCGTTCGCGACAGGTTCGTGAACGTGCGGGACAACCCCCTCAGCAACCTGCGCGCCATGTACGACATCGGGGGCTGGGGCGTGTCGGCCAACCGCTAGATGGCCTTCTCCGCGGCGCGCCGGGCGCTCGCTTCGATCCTGGTCCTCCTGGTGGCGACCGCGCTGACCTTCGTTTTGGTGACTGCATCAGGCGACCCGCTCGACGCCCTCCGCACCCGCCAGCCCCCGGTGCCCGAGCAGACGATCCAGGCCATGCGAGTTCGTCTCTACCTCGACCGTCCAGTGGCGGAGCGTTACTGGCTGTGGCTCACGGGGCTCGGCCTCGACAATGGTGACATAGGCGTGCTGCAGGGCAAGTGGGGACCGTCGGTGCGCGACGTGGACATCGGCGCCCAGATCGGCGAGCGGTCGCTGGCGTCGCTCCGCCTCGTGGCCTGCGCCATCGTGTTGCTGCTTCTCGTCGGTGTGACCATCGGCGTGTTGAGCGCAGTGCGCCGGCACACCCTTCTCACCGGCGTGAGCACAGTGGTGGGCTACATCGCATTGGCGCTGCCGACGTTCTGGGTCGCGGCGTTCGCGAAGGACGCCGCCATCCGGGTCAACCAATGGCTCGGTCACCGGTACTTCTACACGATCGGCGAGTCGTCGCCTGGTCGTTCGGGGCTGGCCGACGTGGCCGGTCACCTCGCGTTGCCCACGCTGGTTCTCGTCCTAACCGGCTACGCCGCAGTCAGCCGGTTTCAGCGCGCTGCGACGATCGAGGTGCTCGAGAGCGACTACGTCCGCCTGGCGCGAGCCAAAGGCCTGCGCTCTCGTGTCGTGCTGCGCCGCCACGCCCTGCGGACCTCGCTCATCCCGACGGCTGCGCTCGCCGCCCTCATCGTCTCGGGCGCGATCGCCGGCACGGTGATCGTCGAAGAGGTGTTCCGGTGGCGCGGCCTGGGCGCCTTTCTCGTCGACTCGGTCGAGGCGGGCGACACCTACGCGGTCATGGCGTTCGTGCTCCTGTCCGGCGCCGTCGTGGTCGCGACGAACTTCGCCGCGGACCTTGCCGTCGCGGTCCTGGATCCGCGGACCCGCCGTGGTTGAGCGCTTCCTCCAGAATCGGCTGGCGACGGTAGGAGCGAGCGCGCTCGTGCTCCTAGCCCTCTTCGCCCTTCTCGGACCGCTGGTGTGGAGGTACGACTACCGGTTCCACCCCGAGATCGTCTCGGAGGTGCAACGCGGCGGATAAATGGGGCACCTGTTCTGGGACACAGCTCTGCGGGCGCGGGTAGCACCGAACGGCAGTACTGGCGGTATCAACCTGGCAACGCATCCGGCGTCAGAGTGCGACCGATGATGTCCTCCAGGCGACTCAGGGCCCGGACTGTTGCGCCGAAGGCGGCGCGAATGGCCTCGCTGTTGCTCCACCCGCGGGTGAAGCCTCGCCAGGCGGCCCGGTAGGAGGTCGCGACGGACTCGGCCAGTTCACCCTGACCGTATTGCCGCAAGAGGCGGACGACCTGCGTGCGGTTGGCCGACGAAGCGGGCTCGAAAGTCGAGGCCGAGGACGTTCAGATCGACAAACCCTCCGGTGCGGATGTCGGCCACACCGCGGGCTGCGTCGACAAGTGTACGTCCGTCCCGAATGACCGCGACCTTCAGCCCGATCTCCCCTCCCGAACCTCAGGACGTCGAGTTACTCGTCGACCGTCACGGCGAGATGGTCCTCAATCATGTCGCCAGCCTGACGGCCTGCAGCCAGCGGACTCGTTGGTCATCGTCCGAACGTCGCCTCGCGATCGGACGAGCATCCTGTTCGGGCGGCCGATTCGGAATCGGCGGAGAACTGTCGCCGCCCGCGCAGCGACGATCGCCGTTTGGCGCGGAAATCTAGACTCGCCGTGTGGGGTCCGCCGGAGGGATTCGCGCCGACTTCGTCGGCCGGGCAGAGGAGCTTGCGTTCGTCCGTGCCGCTCTTGACGCCGGCGGGTGTGTGGTCGCCGGCCCGGCAGGTATCGGCAAGTCCCGGCTGGCAGCGGAGGCCGTTCGCGAGCGGCCGGCTATCCGGGTGCTGGCGACGCAGTCCGCGGCCGCAATCCCCTACGGCGCCTTCGCCCACCTGCTCCCGCCCGGTAGCCAGCGGACGACGGAGATCATCCCCACGTTCATCCAGATGGTCCGAACCGAGCACCCCGGCGGTCCGGTCGTGCTCGTCGACGACGGGCACCTTCTCGACGATGCGTCGGCCGCGCTGGTCCTGGCGTTGTTCACCACTGGAGCGGCCCGTCCGCTCGTCACGCTCCGTACGCCGGAGCGGGCGCCCGACGCCATCAGCGCCTTGTGGAAGGAGCACGGGCTCGAGCGGCTCGAGCTCCAAAGCCTGGGTCCCCACGACGTGAGTGAGCTCGTTCGTGCCCACCTGGACGGGCCCGTGCACGCGCTGGCCGCGTCCCGGGTCGCCGAGCTGAGCCTCGGGAACCCGCTCTATGTCCGCGAGCTCCTCCACGACGCTCGCCAGACGGGCGCGCTCGAACGCGGCGACGAGGGCTGGCGCTGGAAGGAAGAGGTCCTCGCGTTCGACCGGCTGTCGGTCCTCATCCAGCGTCGCACCGGGACGCTCACCGGCGCCGCCCGGGAGGCACTTGAGTTCGTCTCGGTCGTCGACCACCTGCCGCTGAACGTGCTCGCCGAGCTCACGTCTCCTGATGCCGTCGAAGAGTTGGAGCGCGAGGGGCTGGTCCGGGTCGCGCCGGGCCCGTCGGCGGAAGTGACGGTCGCCCACCCGCTCTACGGTGAGGTCGTGGCCGCCGGCCTGCCCCGCACGACGGCTCTGCGCCTCAGTCGGCGAGCGGCGGCCGCCCTCAGGGGGATCCGTGCGGATCCTCTCCAGATTGCCACCCTGCTCCTCGACGCGGGGGCGTCCGACCCGCCCCTGTTCGTCGAAGCCAGCGGCATCGCGTTGCGCCGGGGCGGCGTGCGCTTTGCGCTCAGGCTCGCCGAGGCCGCCGGTGACACCCTCGAGGCTGCGCTCGCCGTCGGCGGTGCGCTCCTTGGGCTGGGTCGTTTCGACGACGTCGAATCCTTGTTGGCCCCGTACGAGGCCGTCGCGTCGCGATCGGCGGTGGCCGTGAGCGTCGGGTACGTCGGACGGCGCTGCCGAGCGCTGCTGCGAGGCTCTCTCCCCGACCAGATCCGCGTCGACCTGCTCGAGCGCGCGCAGCATTGGCACACCGGCCCCGAGTGGGCCGCGCTCATTGCGAACGAGAACGGCTGGACGGCGTTCTACGCGGGCAGGCCTGCGCATGCGCTGCGCTGTGTCGAGGAGTTCGCCCACGACGAGCGCGTGAGCCTGGGACGCCGGTTCAATCTGTGGGCGGTCGCCGCGAACGCGTACGCTCGCCTGGCCCGGTTCGACGAGTGCGCCCGGGAGGCTGAAAGGGTCAAACGGCTGGCCGCGGCGATGGCGCCCGTTCCGTCCGAGGTGCGCGTCGCGGTCATGTTTGCCGAGCTGTGGCCCGTCATCAGAGTCGGCAGGGACCTCCCCGGCGTTGAGGCCGTGCTGCTCGCTGCGAGACAAGAGGCAGCGGCGACCTGCGATCGGACCTTGCAGACCGGGGGTTCAATGATGCTGGGCATGCTCGAGCTACGACGTGGCCACGCCGTCGATGCGGTCGCCTACTTCGACGAGAACGCGGATGCCCTCACCGAAGCGGACGCCGGGGACAACGCGCTGTTCGCGGCGACGCTCCATGCCAAAGCGCTCGCCTCCTGTGGAGATCCGGTTCGGGCCCAGGCCCAGCTCGAAGAGCTAGGCCGAATGGCCCAAGCGCACCCCCGAAGTGCGCGACAGTTGGCCGTCGACATCGAGACGGCCCGGGCGATGGTCGACGGCTGCGCAGGGCGGACGTCTGACGCCGCTGCCCGGTTGCTCACGGTGGCGGACGCCGGTCACGACGACCCGACCGGCGAGATCACCGCACTCTACGAGGCACTGCGCCTGGGGGCGGACCCGGGAAGCGTGGCGCGCCGGCTCCGTCCGCTCGTTTCCCGCACCCAGGACGAGCTGGGCGAGCTGTTCCTGGAACACGCCGACGCACTGGCCAACAACGATGCTACCGCACAGCTCGCTCTCGCTCGGCGATTCCACAACCGAGGCTGCGACCTGATCGCGGCCGAGGCCGCGGCCCGGGCGGCGCGTGCGTTCGCCGATGCCGGACGCCTGGCTTCCTCGCGAGAGGCCACCGCACTCGCCACGAAGTTCGTCGCCCCTTGCGGCCCCGTCTTCTCGTGGGCCCTGCAGGTCCGCCCAAGCGCGCCGGCGCTCACCAAGCGCGAGCGCGAGATCGCGGTCCTCGCCGCCCGCGGGCTCCAGAACAAGCAGATCGCCGAGCAACTCGTCGTGTCGGTCCGGACGGTCGAATCGCACCTCCTGAACGCCTGCCAGAAGCTCGGCATCGACAACCGCCGGGCGCTCCCCGAGGTCATCGCCCACTGACGAGTCCAGCCGCTCGTCGTGGTGGTTGTCGACTAGGGGATGTTCAAGGTGACGGTGGCGACGTTGGACGTGCCGACGACGTCGGTGACCGTGTACGTGAAGGACTCCTGGCCTTTGAAGCCCTGAAGGTCAGCGCGGTCGCCACCAGCAGGACCACGAGCGAGGCGAGCGCCCGGCGGACGATGCTGATGACCAGGTAGTGCGTCCGCGCGGAAATCATTCTGGCCGACGTGACCCCGAGCGGTCAGCGGGCGGCGGTCCGAGTCCGAGGCGACCCGGCCGGTCTCGCGCCGGAGGCGTCGGTGAACTCAGTGAGCCAGGACGAGCTCAGGCGTTCTCGGCGTGGCCCCGCGAACGTCCGACGGCCTAGACGGAGGTGCCCGCCGTGGAGGTCTTGGAGCCCGTGTGGCCGCGAAGGCGGACGCTGCGGCGACGGCCGCGGCGCTCTGCCATCGGGTGAAGGTGGCGACGACGTCCGGTCGCAGCATCGCCCGTCGATCTCTCGAGGACGTCGTGGCGAACCTCGACGACCAGGTCTGGCCGGACCCCCGGCCGCGCCGTCCTGCTGGCGACGATCCCGCGCGCCGCGGCCGGTCCGTCCTCAGCCTCGCCCGGCTCTACGTGAGTTCACACACCAGTGGTTTCGGTGACCCAGTTGCCGCCGATGCCCTGCTTGGCCAGCAGGGTCGTGCCCTGCAGGGCCAGGATGGTGGGCTCGTGGGTGGGGTCGGAGGCGACGGCGGCGGAGTTCACACCGCTGGCCAGGGTGACCCAACCTCCGCTGAGGCCCTTCCTGGCGAGCAGGGTCGTGCCCTGCAGGGCCAGGATGGTGACCCCGTTGGCGGGGTCGGAGGCGACGGCGCCGACCGAGTGCACACCGCTACCACTGAGCTGGGTGACCCAGTTGCCACTGATGCCCTGCTTGGCCAGCAGGGTCGAGCCCTGCAGGGCCAGGATGGTGATCCCGTTGGTCGGGTCGGAGGCGACGGCGGCGGAGTTCACACCAGTGTCGTCGGTGACCCAACCTCCGGTGAGGCCCTTCTTGGCGAGCAGCGTGCCCGTGCTCAGCAGGGCCAGGATCGTGATCCCGTTGGCGGAGTCGGAGGCGACGGAGGCGGAGCTCACACCACTGTATTCGGTGATCCAATCTCCGGCGATGCCATTCTTGGCGAGCAGCGTGCCCGTGCTCAGCAGGGCCAGGATCGTGATCCCGTTGATGGAGTCGGAGGCGACGGCAAAGGACTTCACATCAGTGTGTTCGGTGACCCAACCTCCGGTGAGGCCCTTCTTGGCGAGCAGGGTCGTGCCCTTCAGGGCCAGGATCGTGACCCCGTTGGCGGGGTCGGAGGCGATGGCGGCGGAGTTCACACCAGTGTCTTCGGTGACCCAACCTCCGGTGAGGCCCTGCTTGGCGAGCAGCGTGCCCGTGCTCTGCAGGGCCAGGATGGTTTGCCCGTTGGTGGGGTCGGAGGCGACGGCAAAGGTCGGTTTGGGCGTGATGTTCAAGGTGACGGTGGCGACGTTGGAGGTGCCGCCGAGGTCGGTGACCTTGTAGGTGAACGAGTCCACGCCCGCGAAGCCTGCGGCCGGGATGTAGGAGAATTGGCCGCACCCTAACACCGTCGTCGACGGGCATTCGGCGGTGTGGGAGATGGCGACCTTGCCGTGGGACGCGTTTCGGACCGCGTTCACCTTCGTGTAGCCCGGACTGCCGAGGTCGTTGCCCAGCAATCCCGGTTTCGGGACGTTCAGAGGCTTGTTCTGGACCCCGGTGTACTGGTCGTTCACCGCCACCGGTATGGGCCGGACGGTCAGCGCGACGCTGGCGACGGTGGACGTGGCCAGGTTGTCGCTGGCGGTGTAGGTGAATGCGTCGGGGCCGTAGTAGTCCGCCGCCGGGGTGTAGGCGAACGAGCCATCGGGGTTCACGCTCACGGCGCCGTGGGCGGGAGGACTGACCAGCTTGGCGGTGAGTCGCGGGAAGAGCGAGAAGTTCGTGTCGTTGGCCATCAGCCCGCTTGCTCCGACCTTCAGCACGGTGTTCACGTTGAGGAAGTACGAATCGTTCGCCGCGCTGGGTCGACGATGGACCCTCAACGAGACGGTGCCGGGTTGCGAGCTCGCGGTGCCGTTGCTGACGGTGTAGGTGAACGCGTCGGGGCCGTAGTAGCCGGCCGCCGCCTTGTAGGTGAACGAACCGTCGGAGTTGAGGGTCACGGCGCCGTGAGCGGGGGCGCCGACCAGCGAGGCGGTGAGCGGTTTGCGGTTTGGCTCGGTGTCGTTCCCCAACACCCCCGGCTGGCTGACCGACAGCGGGGTGTCCGGGAGGGCCAGGTAGCTGTCGTTCACGGCCGCCAGACGTCCGGGCCCGAACGTGTTGAGCATCACCGTCACGGAGCCCTTGTTGGCAAGGAACAGATCAGCGCGCCCGTCACCGTTGAGGTCGCCCACCGCCAGCCCGTGACCGTAGGCGGCGGGAAATTTGTTTAGGTGGCCGTCGCTCCAGACGGTGAGGCCGGTCTTCTGGCCGACGACGGCCACGTCGTTACGCCCGTCGCCGTTGAGGTCAGCGATCGCCACCGCGGTCAGATCCCATTGTTTGAAGTTGTCGTAGATGTTGGAAATGCTGAAGGTCCCGTCCCCGTTTCCCGCCAGCATCCCCAGCTCGCTCGTCGCGTCGGGGGGCCAGGGGCCGAACCTGGCGACCGCCAGGTCGAGGCTCCCGTCGGCGCCGTTGATGTCCCCCACCGCCACCGCATCCGGGCAGTTACAACCATAAGGAACAGACATTTGGTAGATGGTCGGGGCGCCGAAACCGCCCTTCCCATCCCCCAGCAGCACACTGACCCCGTCGAAGCTGCGCGGGAGGCCCTTCTGGAATTGGCTCGTCACCACCACGTCGAGCTTTCCGTCGCGGTTGAAGTCGCCCGCCGCCACGCTAGACCAGAGCTGGTAGCTGTCGGCGGCGCCCGTCGGCGGCGAGAAGCTCCCGTCCCCCCCGCCTGGCAGCAGCGTTGCGGCGGCATAGAGGCCAGAGACGACCACGTCGAGCCGCCCGTCCCCGTTGAAGTCTCCCGCCACCAAGCCGGTCGGGTTTTTCACTGTGGCTGTCTGGTTTGTGATCTGAGGGGCGAAGCTCCCGGTTGTGGTGCTCAACAGCACCGACACCGTCCCACCGGTGAAATTAGCGACGGCCAGGTCGAGCCGCCCGTCTCCGTTGAAGTCACCCACCGCCAGGGCGTCGGGGCCGGCGCCGACGGAATAGGTGGTCGCTGCGCCGAAGTTCCCCGCCGCGGTGCCCCACAGCACCGAGACCGTGTCCAAGGTGTAGTTGGCCACGGCCAGGTCGAGCCGCCCGTCGCCGTTGAAGTCTCCGACCGTTTCCACTTGGCCGCAGAAGCTGGGTCCAAAAGAGGCACTTGCGCAATAAGGCCCCGGCTCAGTGCTGGCGGCGACGGAGCTTTGGGAGAACGTCACCAGGCCCCCCGCCGCGCTCGCCGCCGGCGCCCCCACCACGCCGAGACCAGCCGCCAGCACCAAGAGCGGCAGGCACCGGGCCAGCGTCGCGTGCACCCCTCGTGTCGTTGCCCCGCCACGGCGCGCGCCAGCGCCCGTCACTCTCCGCAACCTCATGCTGAAACCCCCACGTGCGTCACAGAACGGGCGGTGCGCACACCATCCGACCCCTCGGCTGAGTTGTAGACGAGGGCGGACCAAAAGTCATCCGTAGTCGACTACTGGAATCGCACCGCACGACGGAGAACGGCTGGACACCCCCGTGCCGTCAGCTCCCGCAGCCTCTTTGCCGATCAGCTAACGCCAGCAGGGCAGCCAGCTTTGCCTCGGCCACGCGAAGTAACCCGGGGACCGATTCGATCGGGATGCCGAGTGCCTGAGCCACGGAGTCGTCCGCAGCGCCGGCATCATGAAGTCGGAGCGCGACCGCATACCCCGTCGCAAGCTCCAGCAGAGCGGTCTGACGGTCCATCCCGCAGTTGTACGTCATGGAGACCCGACCGTCTCCCGTAGTCGACTACCGAGATTCCGGCAGGGCTCAACTGGGAGCCGCGGCCAAGAACGCCTTGGTAGGGATGCTGAGGGCGGTCGAACAGCTCCGCGACGGCGCCGGTCTCCACGATCCTGCCGTCCAGCATGACCGCCCTACGACCCCGGTACGGACACGTACCGGCCAATCACTGTCACCGATCCTCGGGCAAGACGTGGTCGGACAGTCCGCCAGAAGGCGCCGAACGCCAAGGTCCCCGTGATGGGCTACCCCCGCTTCTTCCCCGTCAACCCGCCGGCCAAATGCCCCACGTGGTTCCTGAAGGCCAGGGCCTTCTTATGTCGACAGCTACGACGCCTTCGTTGGCCACGAGCTGTGTACGTCCCAGCCCTACCTCCTCGATGCCGGCTCCGGGTCTTCAACCAACATCAGCAGGAGAGCTTCCACCCCAACAGCCTCGGCCACCGTCAGGACGAGTGAACTAGCGCGGCCGCCCTGCCGTAGGTGAAGGACTCCTCCAACGCGTCGCAGCACGTCGCGGACCTCAACGGCACCCGAAGTCCTGGAGCATTTCGTCGATCCGGGCGATCAGCACCCCACTGAGCGTGAGGAACTGACTCTGGACACTTGGCAGCACTGACACCAAGAGCTGAAACAGAACGCGGGTCCCTTCTTCGCGCTGACAAGAGCCGCACAAGTGGTGGTGGGCGGCACCGTCGTGGTGGTCGACGAGGTGGTGGTGGGCGGCACCGTCGTGGTGGTCGACGAGGTGGTGGTGGGCGGCACCGTCGTGGTGGTCGACGAGGTGGTGGTGGGCGGCACCGTCGTGGTGGTCGACGAGGTGGTGGTGGGCGGCACGACCTGGGTCTGCCACGACAGCGTCAGCGCTCCCTGGTCGCCCCCGAACCCGTCCACCGCCAGGTGGTACACCGTCGCCTGGGTCGCCGTGAAGCTGACCCGACTCTGGGTGTCGCAGCTGTCGTCGTCGGCCGTGACGGGGACCAGCGCCTCCAGCGTGGCCCCGGTGTACACGGCCAGCACCGTGTCGAAGCCCGACCCGCAGGTCTCGAAGCTGAACCGTCCCGACGAGGGGGCGGCCCAGGAGTACCAGACCGACGCGCCTCCGGCGTCGCCGGGCTCGCCGGGCTCCTTGGTCGCCCCCACGGTCGAGCCGCTCACCGTGCCGCTCGGCCCGGACAGGACCTGGGCGGCGGCGAAGTCGTCGTTGGGCGGCACGACCTGCCACGACAGCGTCAGCGCTCCCTGGTCGCCCCCGAACCCGTCCACCGCCAGGTGGTACACCGTCGCCTGGGTCGCCGTGAAGCTGACCCGACTCTGGGTGTCGCAGCTGTCGTCGTTGGCCGTGACGGGGACCAGCGCCTCCAGCGTGGCCCCGGTGTACACGGCCAGCACCGTGTCGAAGCCCGACCCGCAGGTCTCGAAGCCGAACTGTCCCGACGAGGGGGCCGCCCAGGAGTACCAGACCGAAGCGCCTCCGGCGTCGCCGGCGTGGTCGGGCTCGCCGGGCTCCTTCGTCGCCCCCATGGTCGAGCCGCTCACCGTGCCGCTCGGCCCCGACAGGACCTGGGCGGCGGCGAAGTCGTCGTTGGGCGGCACGACCTGGTTCTGCCACGACAGCGTCAGCGCTCCCTGGTCGCCCCCGAACCCGTCCACCGCCAGGTGGTACACCGTCGCCTGGGTCGCCGTGAAGCTGACCCGACTCTGGGTGTCGCAGCTGTCGTCGTTGGCCGTGACGGGGACCAGCGCCTCCAGCGTGGCCCCGGTGTACACGGCCAGCACCGTGTCGAAGCCCGACCCGCAGGTCTCGAAGCCGAACTGTCCCGACGAGGGGGCCGCCCAGGAGTACCAGACCGAAGCGCCTCCGGCGTCGCCGGCGTGGTCGGGCTCGCCGGGCTCCTTCGTCGCCCCCATGGTCGAGCCGCTCACCGTGCCGCTCGGCCCCGACAGGACCTGGGCGGCGGCGAAGTCGTCGTTGGGCGGCACGACCTGGTTCTGCCACGACAGCGTCAGCGCTCCCTGGTCGCCCCCGAACCCGTCCACCGCCAGGTGGTACACCGTCGCCTGGGTCGCCGTGAAGCTGACCCGACTCTGGGTGTCGCAGCTGTCGTCGTCGGCCGTGACGGGGACCAGCGCCTCGAGCGTGGCCCCGGTGTACACGGCCAGCACCGTGTCGAAGCCCGACCCGCAGGTCTCGAAGCTGAACTGTCCCGACGAGGGGGCCGCCCAGGAGTACCAGACCGAAGCGCCTCCGGCGTCGCCGGCGTGGTCGGGCTCGCCGGGCTCCTTCGTCGCCCCCATGGTCGAGCCGCTCACCGTGCCGCTCGGCCCCGACAGGACCTGGGCGGCGGCGAAGTCGTCGTTGGGCGGCGCGACCTGGGTCTGCGCCGCTGAGCTGGCGGCCAAAGAGCCAGCGAGTGTCGCGGTTGTGGTCAGGATGACGAGCACTCTGCACAGCCTGCGCCCAACGCGAGTTCGTCGGGGAAACCCATCCTTGGGCTCCACCCGCACCGGGAACCCTCCTCCGCCCGCGAACCGCCAGCTTCTCATCATCATAGTGGCAGGCTCCCTGGTTTGCCCCTGGGGTCACCATCGGGAGCTTCGGGCCGTAGAGCCTCGCGATGGCGTACTGCACGGCCGAGCAGGCCATGGCCTGCCCGTCGTGACCCACGAACAGCGCCGCCCCCCCCGGCGGCGGCGTTGCGACGGGGGAAGCGGACCCTAAGGGAGGCCAGGTAGATCCCCAGCAGCTCCTCGAGGGGCCCGTCGACGGGGACCGAGCGGACCCTGCACCCCTTGCCCACCACCCGCAGCCGCCGGGCGCCGGCGGGGCCGTCGATGGAGGAGGTGGTGAGGGCCAGGGCCTCGCCCTGAGCGACGGAGTCGTCCGCAGCGCCGGCATCATGGAGTCGGAGCGCGACGGCATACCCCGTCGCAAGCTCCAGCAGAGCCGTCTGGCGGTCCATCCCGCAGTTGTACGTCATCGAGACCCGACCGTCTCCCGTAGTCGACTACGGAGATTCCGGCAGGGCTCGACTGGGAGACGCGGCCAAGAGCGCCTTGGTGTAGGGGTGCTCAGGGCGGTCGAACAGGTCCGCGACGGCGCCGGTCTCGACGATCCTGCCGTCCAGCATGACCGCCACCCGGTCGGCCATGGACCGCACGACGCCGAGGTCGTGGGAGACGAACAAGTAGGCGAGCCCGAACCGAGCCTGCAGCGCGACCAGCAGATCGAGGACGGCGGCAGCGGACACGGCGTCGAGCGACGACACGGGCTCGTCGAGCAGGACGACGGCCGGACGCAGGGCCAGCGCACGGGCGAGGGCGACGCGCTGGCGTTCTCCCGCGGAGAGCTGGTGCGGCCTTCGCCCGGCCATCGCCGGGTCGAGCCCCACGTCGGTGAGGACTTCCTCGGCTCGCTCCAGCCTGCCCGGCCTGCGGTGGATCCGCAGCGGTTCGGCGACGATCCTGGCGACCGTCATCTGGGGGTCGAGGGTCCGGTAGGGATCCTGGAACACCACCTGGACCTGACTGCGCATTTCGGCCCGCGCGGCGCGGTCCATCAACGCCAGCGGCACCCCCCGCAACCGGACCTCGCCCGCCGTGGGGGATTCGAGCCCGACAAGCATGCGCACCACTGACGTCTTGCCGCTCCCGGACTGACCCACGAGTCCCAACGTCGTGCCCTCGCCCAGTTCCAGCGACACTCTGTCGACAGCACGGACGTCGCCGCGCTTGAAGTCCTTGATCAGCCCGTGCGCGGACAGGACGGGCTCCCTGGCGCCGTCGCGCCTGGGTCGGACCGAGCGGACGGCCCGGCGGAACACCTGGCTGTTCACCAACCGCTGGGTCGTCGCCGACTTGGGAGCCCCGAGGACGGACCCGACATCGCCGGCTTCGACCACGGTCCCGCCGTCCATCACGACGACGTGTTCGACACGGCGGGCGATGACCGCAAGGTCGTGGGTGATGAGAACGAGTGCCGAGCCCGCGCCGCGCCGGCCGCTCTCGAGCACGTCGAGGACCTGGGTTGCGACCACAGTGTCCAAGTCGGTAATCGGCTCGTCGGCGATGAGAACATTCGGGGAGTTGGCCAGTGCGATGGCGATCGCCACCCGCTGCCGCAGGCCTCCCGACAGCTCACTCGGCAGCGCCGCCAACCGTTGCTCGGCGGGGGGGATTCCGGCCAGGTCGAGCAGTGCGGCGGCCCGAGCCCGTGCTTCCGTACGACTCAGTGCCTGGTGAGAGAGCACTGCCTCGGCGACCTGGCGGCCGATCGGCAGCACAGGGTTGAGCGCCGCGGCCGGGTCTTGGAACACCATGGACACGGCCGTGCCCCGCACCCTGCTCATGGCCCGGTCGCCGAGGCCCAGTATCTCCGACCCGCAAATGCGGACCGACCCCGACGACGTGCACCTCGCCGGCAGAAGGCCCATGACCGCCAGCGCCAGCGTCGTCTTGCCAGATCCGGACGGCCCGACGATGCCGACCGACGCTCCTCGTTCGACGGCGAACGACACGTCGCGAAGGGCGGGCACGCCCGCCCGGTCGACGCGCAAAGCGTCAACCGCGAGCACCGGGCTTCTCACCGGCGGACGTCCAGGGCGTCGACCAGCCCGTCCCCCAGGAGATGCAGAGCCACGCACAGCAGGACCAGGAACAGCCCGGGGATGACGAACAGCCATGGTCGGGTGAAGGCGGCGTCTTGCCCAGTGCCGACGAGCCGGCCCAGCGACGTGTCCGGAATCGTGATGCCGAATCCGAGGAACGACAGCGCCGCCTCGACGAGGACCGCCGCGCTGGCCGTGAACGTTCCCGCGACGGCGGCCGTGCCGGCCACGTTGGGCAGGACGTGGTCGACCAAGATCTGCCAGTCGGACGCGCCGAGCGCCCGTGCCGTGTCGACGTACTCCTGAGCGCACACCGACACGGCGAGCCCGCGCACCACCCGGGCGATGCCCGCCCAGGCGAACAGGCCGATCACCAGGCCGAGCTCGAACCAGTCCGTGCCCCCGGCGCCACGCGCCAGCACGAGCACGACCGCGAGAAGCGGCACCGTCAGTACGACGTCGACGGCGCGCATGAGCAAGGTGTCCAGCCATCCGCCCCGCAGGCCGGCGACGGCGCCCCACACCGCCCCGATCCCAGCGGCCAAGGAACCGGCAAGCGCCGCCACGCGCATTGACTGCTGCGTGCCCCGCATCACCTGTCCAAGCAGGTCGTGGCCCGAGCGCGACGTGCCGAAGGGATGGGCCAGGCTGGGGGCGCTGTCCGAGACGATCTCGGGGTGGAATCGGTAGTCGTACTTCCACAGCAGCGGTCCGAGGAACGCGAAGAGCGCCAGGAGCGCGAGGATGCCCGCGCCGGCCGTCGCCAACCGATTGCGCAGGAAGCGGTCAAGCACGGCGGGCCCGGGGATCGAGGAGGGCGACGGCGAGGTCGGCGGCGATGTTCGTCACGACCACGACGGCGCCGGACAGGAGCACGAACGCCATGACCGCGTAGGTGTCGCCCGCCTCGACGGAGTCGACGAGGAAGCTGGTTTCGCCGTAGGGAGCGGTGATGAGCTCCATGAGGTGGCCGTCGGGGTCCTCGAAGTAGACGCCTCGACCGCCATAGAGATGGTTGATCTCGCCGGCCCGGCGCTGAGATGGGTCAGCCCAGATCGGTACGTCGTTGTCGAGGAGTCGTCGATGGGCCTCGTCGAAGGTGGTGTCGTCAACGAGGAAAGCGCAGTGCTGGACGGTGAACGGCTGGTCGTCCTGCAGGTAGTGAGGGTGACGTGGTTGCCGGTCTGCACACGCACGAACGGCCCCAGTCGGGAAGCACGGTCGCGCCGAGCAGCTCGGCGAGGAACCCTGCGGAGCCACGCGGGTCGGTCGCATGCACGATGATGTGGTTGAGATCGGCGCTCACATCTCTCTCCCACCTGTCAGCTGATAGGTCAGCGTAACGATGACATGGAGCGGGTCGACGGCGTCGAGCAGGATGTGGAGGGCACCGCCGGCTCGCGACGGGCGCCGATGACAGGCCGATTCGCCCACGCCATTCCGATCGGGGGTCCGTCGCTGCTCGGCGACTAGGAAATGTGATCACGGGCCGCCCTCGACGCACCCGATTCCGCATGGGACGAGTGCGGGAGCCACCCAGCAATGAAGCCCGCCTCCGTTCCTGACAAGTCGAGCGCAGCCGACCAAAGATGCCGGATGCCCCAATATCACGCGCTTCTCCGACGACGTCCCCTCGCCCCTACCGCCGGATCGGTGTGACGCCCGATTTGGTCATCGGATCCGCGCGGGGGCAGGCCCCGGCGACGCCGACGGGCGCCCAGATCGACGGCTCGGTTTGTGGGCGTCGAACCGTGGGGTGTCCCAGATCATGCGTCCCGAAAGCCCTCCCGCCCAGGCGATTCGACCGACCTCTAGAGGTGGTGTCGGCGGATAGGGCGAACGTTGCCTGATGCGGAACTAGAGCCCTCCCCCAGGGTTCGCTCAGCGGCGGCGACCGGCCCGGTCGAGTGCCCGCAGGGGCGGGACCAGGTCGATCACCCGGCTGAACGACACCAGCTCCCCGGCCACGTTGAGCACGACCAGGGCGACCAGCACCACGTCCCGCACGCCTCCCGACGCCACCAGCACCACCGCCAGCCCGAGCACCGCGCCCAGGGGGTTGGCGCCGGCGTCACCCAGCATCAGTCGCTCGTGGAGGTCGTCGAGGAGGAGTCCGAGGGCGGCGCCCACGATCACCGCCACCGGCACCAGGCCGGCGGCGCCCCCCACCCCGACCACCAGGAGGACGAAGGCGGCGCCGGCGGCCTTGGTGGTGCGGCCGGGGGCCCGGTCGAGCAGGTTGGCCAGGTTGGCGGCCAGGGCCACCACCAGGGCGTCGGCCACCAGGCGGCCCGGCGAACGACCCACCACCGGGGCGACGACCACCAGCGCCACCGCCCCCCCGCCCGCCAGCTTGAGCATTCCGCTGGTGATCTGGCCCGACAGCAACGCGGAGCCGTGGCCCCGGAAGCCCTTGTGGCGGGCCGAGCCCAGGAGGTCGTCGACCAGGCCCAGGACCCCGTAGCCGAGGACGGCGATCAGCACGAGGACGCGGGGAGGGGTGAGGCCCACGTCACCCACGCCGAACGACGACGCCGCCGCCCGTCCCGCCTCCACCGCCAGGGCGGCCAGGGGGAGGACCACGCCGGCGGCGGTGGGCAGGGTGACGCCCCGGAAGTTCGTCCGGGTGAGGGCGGGGGACTCGAAGAGCGGGGCCAAGTCCCAGCCACAGCAGCCGGGCCACCACGAAGCCGACCACCAGTCCGCCGACGATGGCCGTCACCGGGCCTCCGACGGTTGGGGCGGTGCCAGGTCGAGGGCGGGCTCGAGCAGCACGGGTCGGCCCCGGGAATTGCCGGCGGCCAGGGCGTGGAGGGTGAGGAAGGGCGCCACGAACACCAGGACCACGGCGGTGACGACGATGCCCGAGTCGTTGACGGCGCAGCCCAGGACGCCCGCCGCGACTGCGGCTACCGCGCCGATGCGCCGGGGGGAGCGGGGCGGCAGCAGGTCGTCGACCCGCAGCTGCCACACGAGCAGGCCCAGGATGAAGGCGGCCACGATCGGCACCACCAGGGCCCACACCGACGCCTGCACCACCCGCAGATTGGCCTCCGCCTTGCGGGCGACGGTGGCCCCCAGGCCTCCGTGGCCGTCGAGGGTGTCGGCCACCAACCGGCCCAGGTGGGTGCGGGCCTCGGGCGGCCGGAGGAGGTCGATTCCGGCGGCGACGCACAGGGCGACGGCGGTCAGGGCGAGGGCGGCAGCCAACGTCCGCCACGTGAGGCGGCGGCCGGAGAAGGCGAAGAGGGCGAGCGCCAACACCGGACCGAGGGTGAGGATGCCGCCCACGTCGTCTCCCAGGCCGGGGGCGCCGTCGGCGACCAGGACGAGGACGAACAGGGCGGCCACCGTCGCCAGGGCCTCCCTCCGGCGGGGGGCGCGCTCCAGGTGGAGGGCGGCGGCGAGGAGCGTCGTCGCAGCCAGGGCGGCGAACGCGCTGTTGCCGAGCCCGTAGAAGCGGCCGGCGGTGTGGGGCGAGTAGCCCAGGATGGACGCCGTCTGCAGCCGGGCCCCGGTGGCGACGTCGACCACCAGCACGGCCACCGTCGCCCCCATGATCCACGCCAGGGCCGAGAGCGGGTCGCGGCGGGTGCGCACCGCCACGGCCACGATGGCGGCGTCGAGGACGACCAGGACGGAGATGCCGGCGAAGCCCAGGGCGGGGGCGAACGGGACGATCCGGAAGAGGAACGTGGCCAGCGGGAAGGCGGCGAAGGCCAGCACGCCGACGCGGACCACCGTCGTGGAGATGGCGGTGGCGGCCGCGATCTGGGACGCCGACCAGAACCCCGAGGGAATCAGAGCCCGGAGGGAAACGAGCCGGGCCCGGCCCGCCCGGGGGGCGGGGCGGCCGGTGCCGTCAGTGGTCGAGGCGCCGGCGGCGGGCGCCTTCGCCTTCCGGCGATGGGCGAACAGCAGGAGGGCCAGGGCGTACACCAGGGCCTGGGCGGCGACGAACCCGAAGGCGACGGCGAAGTAGATCCGCTCCCGGTAGACGGCGTCGCGGTCGAGCCGCACCAGCCGGCCGATGTCGGGCGTGCCCGCTGTGTAGCGCAGCGGGCTGCCGGTCATCTCCACCGGCACCGGCGCTCCCACTGCAGCCAACACGGTAGGCGCCAGGTCGGTGATGGTCACCAGTCCCAGCCGTTTGGTGGACGGCGAGTGGAGGTAGCCGGGCACCACGCCGGCGCCGGCCGCCACCACCGGGGTCAGCCGCCACTCGTCGTCGCGGGGGACGACCGACACCACCAGCACCAGGGTGGAGGGCGGGAGGTCGGCCACGATGCGGCCGAGGATGAGGTCCGTGTCCTCCAGGGCGAAGTCGCGGGACAACTCGGCGAAGATCGGTGTGGCCACCTCCCGCAGGGCCTGGACGCGGGTCAGGTCCCCCGTGTCGACCAGGACCACGTCGGCGTCCTGCAGCGCCTCCCGGGTGGCGGACACGACTCGGTCGGCATCGGCCCGCTCGCCGAACGGGCTCGCCGAGTCCTGGGCGAGGAGGACGGTGGGGTCGACCACGCCGGCGTCGAGCATGCCGGCCCGGTCCATCAGGGCCAACGCGGCGGGCCGGAACCGCGTCGGGCGGGCCTGGGGGACGTTCGGTCCGGTGAGCCCCCCGGGAATGTCGGACGCGCCCACGACGGCCGTCCGCCGACCGGCGACGTGCAGCGCCTGGCCCAGGTCGCCGGGGCCCGTGGGCAGGTGGCGGCCGGCCGACCGGCGCAGGTCGGCGGCGGCGTCCACCACGATCGGCCCGTTCCCACCCGCCGCCGGGTCCACGCCGGCCATGCCGGACACGCCGGCCGCGGCCCGGTTGGCGGCCTGCACCCGGGCCCCGGCGCCGAGGGTGGCGTAGCCCTCGGCCACCGCGGGGTGGTCGGACCGGGTGCGCACGCTCATGGCGGCGACGGCGCCGGTCTCGACCAGCCGGTCGAGGTTGGGCATGTCGCCGGTGCCGATCTCGTCCCAGCTCAGGCCGGGGATGCCGACCAGCAACACCTTGGACGCGGTGGCGGGGCCAGCCACGCTGGCGGGCTCCCACCGCGACCCCGACCAGGCCATCGCCGCCAGGACGACCACCAGGGCGCCGGCCAGCAACGCCATCCGTGACCGGGTCGAGGTGAGGCGGGGCCAGAGGGCCCGAGCGATGTCGGCTCCCTGCCGGCCCCGGTGGACGAATCCGGCCAGGCGGCGGCCGGTGTGGCGGTGGTCCATGGCCACCGGCGCCTCGATCACCCGGGCCCCGGCCCGGACGGCGTCGATCGTGAAGGCGACCTCCAGGCCGAAGCGGGGCGCCAGGTCGAGCCGGCGCAGGAGCTCGCCCCGCACCGCCCGCTGGCCGGACAGGGGTGCCTCGGTGGCGTACCCGCAGGCCCGCTGAATCCCGGCCCCGGCCAGGCGCCGGACCAGCCCGAACCCGCCCTTGCCGCCGGCGCCGGGCAGGACTCCGATCACCAGGTCGGCCCGTCCCGCCAGCACCGGTTCGAGCAACGCCGCGGTCGCACCGGCCGTGCTTCCCACGTCGGCGTCGACCAGCAGGTAGACGTCGGTCTCCGAGCTGGCGGCCACGCCGGCCGCCACCGCCCCGCCCTTGCCCACGTTCTCGGGCAGGCGCAACACCCACGCCCCGGCCCCGGTCGCCGCCGACGACGTGGCGTCGGTGGAGCCGTCGTCGACGACCAGCACCTCGTCGACGTCCGCCAGGCGCCGGAGGGCCACGACGGTGGCGGCGACCGTGTCGGCCCGGTCCTTGGCCGCCACCAGGGCGACGACCCGGGGACGATCCGAGGAGGGCAGGGGTCGCGCCGAAAATGTCGCCGGTGCGCTGGTCGGCGAGCCCGAGCCGGCGACGGCATCGGTGCCGTGCCGCCCGGAAACGTCATCGGTGGATTTCGTGGGTCCGTGTCCGCCGCCCCAGTCGAGTGTGCAGAAACGTCGGATATAGCCACGTTTCTGCACACTCGACCTCGCGACGGGCGTTCCAGAGCCGGCGACGGCCAGGTCGGGGGCGCCGCCGGTCACGATGATCCGGTCATCGGGGAGCCGGTCATCGGGGAGCCGGTCATCGGGGAGCCGGTCATCGGGGAGCCGGTCATCGGGGAGCCGGTCATCGGGGAGCCGGTCATCGGGGAGCCGGTCATCGGGGAGCCGGTCATCGGGGAGCCGGTCATCGGGGAGCCGGTCATCGGGGAGCCGGTCATCGGGGAGCCGGTCATCGGGGAGCCGGTCATCGGGGGTCCGGTCATCGGGGATCCGGTCATCGGGGTTCCAGGGCCGGGACGAGGTCCGATCGACGCAGCTCGGGCGCCCGCAGGAGCCGCTGGGCCACGACGTAGGCGGCGACGCCGGCACCGCCGGCCACGAGGAGCGTCAGCGCGGCCGCCACCCGTCCCGCGCCCATCCCTCCCGGCCCGGGCCAGAGACGGTCGACGCCGGCCGCGACGCCGGCCGTCGCCGCCGCCGCCACGGCGCCCGCCAGCACGGCCCGTACCGTCCCCGCCGCCACCGGCACCGGTTGCCCCACCCGCCGCCGCACCACCGCCAGCATGACGGCGGCCCCCACGACCACGGCCACCGAGTGCGCCAGTCCCAGCACGACGACCCGGTCGTCCCCGGTGGACGCAGCGAAGCCGGCGACCATGAGGGCCGACCCGCCGAGGGCGACGCCGAGCCCGGCCACGGCCGGCGTCCGCACGTCGCCGGCGGCGAAGGACGCCCGGGTCAGGAGGTGCATGCCGGCGTAACCGGCGACCCCGAAGGCGTAGGCGGCCGTCACCGCGGCCACCAGCGACGCCCCCGCGGGGTCGAGGGCGCCGATGCGGATGACCCCCAGCGCGGGGACGGCCAGGACGGCGAGCAGCACGGTGGCGGGCACGGTCCGGAACACGATGCTGCGGGCGCCCCGGCTGAGGGCGTCGGCGAAGGCCGTCCACCGGCGCTCGACGGCGTCGGCCGCCAGGCGGGGATAGAGCGTGGTGAGCACCGGGTGGGCCAGCAGGGCGTGGGGGAACAGGAACATGGTGAAGGCGATCTGGTAGGCGACCACCCCGCCCTCCACCCGGTTGGCCAGGACCAGGGTGGTGGCCAGCAGCACCTGCGACGCGGCCAGCGCGGCCGCTCCCCACAGCCCGGCCCGGGCGAGGGTCCGCAGGCCGGGGTGGTGGGGGTCCCAACGGGGCCGCAGGCGCAGGCCCGCCCGGCGGGCCGCCACGAGGGGCACCGCGGTCATGGCCAGCACCCCGGCGGTGGTCCCGCCGGCGAGCAGGAGGCGGGGGCCGAGGTCGAGCTGCAGGCCGGCCGTCGTCCCCCCGTCGTGGGTGACGGCCCAGAAGGCGGCCATGGTGGCGATCACGACCAGGTTGTTGGCGACGGGGGCGAGGGCGGCGGCCGCGAAGCGGCGGGCGGAGTGGAGGAGGGCGGTGGCCACCGCCCCCACCGCGTACAGCAGCACCTGGGGGACGAAGAACACGAGCAGGAACGATCCCAGCCGGATCTCCGCCTCCCTGACGCCGGCGTCGGGCACGGTGACGGTGAGGGCCCGCATGATCCACGGGCGGGCCAGGATCCCGGCGACGGTGACCAGCCCCAGCACGGCCAGCGTCACCCCGAGCAGGGCGCCGGCCAGCCGCTCCGCCTCCTCCCGGCGACCGGCGTCGAGGAGGGCGACGAAGGGCGGGACCAGGACCGACGAGAGCATCCCCGCCGCCAGCAGCTCGAACAGCAGGTTGGAGACCAGATTGGCGGTCTGGTACACGTTGCCCAGGAAGGTGGCTCCCAGGGCGCCGCCGATCGCCAGCACCCGGAGCAGGCCGGTGGCCCGCGACACGACGTTGCCCACCGTCACCTGGGCGGTGGGTCCGGCCAGCCCCAGCCGACCGGGGGCGCCTCTGAGCCACGCCACCGGCCGGGGCGCCGGGGCCGACGCCGATCGGGGGAACCGCAAGGTCACGCAGGAAGGGCGGGCAGGAGCCGCTGGGCCCCCGGGCCCACGCCGAAGTGGCCGACCCGCTCCTCGCTCAGCTCGGCGAGGGCGAGGACGACGGCCGCCTGGCCCATCGGCGACTCGAGGTTGTCGACGGTGGACACCTTGCCGTTGGCGGTGGCGTCGCGCCGCAGCAGCCCCACGAACACACCCCGTCCGCCGTCGGTGTCCTGCCCCGCCTCGGCCGCCACCGCCGGCGCCCCGCCCCCGGCCAGGACCTGGGCCAGTGGCAGGGCCAGGAGGTCGTCGCCCACCTCGGCCCCCGCCCCCGACACGATCACGAACCGGGTGCCGGTCACGGGGATCACGCCCAGCGCGGGCGACGGGCCGGACGTAGAGGGGCCGGCCCCGGCGTCCGGCGTCGAACCGTCCGGGGTCGGACCGGTTAGCGTGGAATCGTCCGGGGTCGAACCGGGCGGCGTCTCTGGCGGCGGCTCGTAGGCGAGGAAGCCGGCCGACACCAGGGCGGCCAGCGTCCCCGGCTCGGAGACCATCCTCGACAGCGCCTGCCGGCGCAGCTCGTCGGACGGGGCGGTGCCGACGGTCGTCGACGGGGCCGGGCCGGTGGCCGTCGGGGCAGTCGTCGTGGCGGCGGACGCGCCCGTGAGGGCACCGGACAGGGCCCGGGTCTCACCGTCGTTGTCGAGCCGCATCTTGGAGGTGACCCAGATCGTGCCCTGGATGGAGGCGCCCGAGGTCAACAGCGACTGGCGGAGCGACTCCACCGGCTTGCGGTCGATGCCGCTGACGGCCACGACGAGTACGGGCACGCCGGGCAGCTGGTCGTCCAGGACGTGGACGACCGACTGGTCGGCGTACTCCTGGCCCTCGCCGACGAGGTCGGCCAGCCGGCGGTTCTCCTCCCGGGTGCGGTTCACGTCGTCCCGGACGTTGTTGAGGTTGTTGTTGAGGGCGTCGACCGTCACCCGGTCGATGACGGTGGAGCCCATCACGATGCCCATCCCGAGGGCCAAAAAAACGGCCACGAGGGAAACCACGTGATAGCGGAGGTTGATCACAGCAGCGTCCGCCAGGTCTCCTGGAGGCTGAACCACAGCGCCTTGACGAACACGTGCAGCGGCTGCGCCACCGCCACCATCATCAGCATGGCGAACAGGGCGGCGGCCACCAGGAAGACCAGGTCACGGGTGCGGACCCGGCTCTGGTACAGCCGGCTGACCCCCTTGGCGTCGACCAGGATGGGACCCACCTTCAGCCGCACGAGGAACGTCGACGCCATCCCCGCCCGGCCCTTGTCGAAGAACTCCACCATCGAGGCGTGGGTGCCGACGGCCACGATGAGCTCGGCCCGCTTCTCGTAGGCCAGGAGCATGGCGACGTCCTCGCTGGTGCCGGCGGCCTCGAAGGTGGCGTAGGGCAGGCCGAGGTCGGCCAGCCGGGCCGCCCCGGGGGCGTCGCCGCCCCGGTAGGCGTGCACGATCAGCTGGGCGTCGCCCCGGAGTGCCTCGGTGGACACCGAGTCGAAGTCGCCGATGATGATGTCGGGCCGGTGGCCGGCCTCGAGGATGGCGTCGGCGCCTCCGTCGACGCCGATGATGACGGGCCGGATCTCCCGGATGTAGGCCCGCAGGGCGTTGAGATCGGCCTTGGCGTCCGAGCCGCCCCGCACCACCACCAGGACGTGGCGGCCGGCGATGTCGACCTTCAGGTCGGGGAGGACGGGCGTCTCGGTGAGCAGGTGGCGCTCCTGGCGGAGGTACTCCAGGGTGTTCTCGGCGAAGGCCTGCAGCTCGACGTCGATCGACTGCTTGGCCACCTCGATCTGGGCTTCCAGGGACTCCAGGCTGTGACGGGTGCCGCTGGCCACCACCTCGCCGTCGCGCAGGACGTCGCCGCCCACCACCCGCAGGACGTCGCCCTCGGCGATGCGGTCCATCACCTCGCTGCCCACCGAGTCGACCAGGGGGATGCCCGCCGCGGCCAACAGGAGGGGGCCGAGGTTGGGATAGCGGCCGGAGATCGAGCGGGCGGCGTTGACCACCGCCGCCGCCTGGGCCCGGATGATGCCCTCCGCCGCCACCCGGTCGAGATCCTCGTGGTCGATCACCGCCACCTCGCCCGGCAGCAGGCGGGGGATGAGGTTCTTCGTGCGGTGGTCGACGCGGGCCCGCCCGGTGGCCACGCCGGTCTGCTCGGGGGCGTAGGGAAGCCCCCCCTGGCCGGAGCCGTTGCCGTTGGCCCTCGCCCACACCTGTCGCAACCGAGGAGCGAGCCGAGCCCGCTCGCCGCCGGCAGGCCCGGTACCGGACTGGCCGGTGGCGGACTGCGTGGCGGCGGCCGGCTGTGTGGTGGCGGCCGGCTGTGTGGTGGCGGCGGGCTGTGTGATGGCGGCCGGCTGTGTGGTGGCGGCGGGCTGGACGCTGGCGGGCTGGACGCTGGCGGGCTGGACCGTGGCGGACTGGCGGGTGGCGGGCTGGGCGGTGGCGGGCTGGGTGGCGGCGGCGACCAGAGTCTCGGTGGGCGGTGGATCGTCGGCCATGCCGTCGACGGACGGGGACCCGGCGGCGGACCGATGGTCGGTGGCACGGCCCTCGGGGGGGCGGCCCATCAACGTCCCCGCTGACGGGAGGCGGTGGCCAGCAGCTCCTCGGCGTGGTTCTGGGCGCTGGCGCTCGACGGCTGGCCCGACAGCATGCGCGACAGCTCAATCACCCGGCCCGGACCGTCGAGGCGGCGCACGTCGGCCACCGTCCGGCCGTGCCGCTCGTCCTTGGTGACCGCCACCTGGTGATCGGCGAACGCCGCCACCTGGGCCAGGTGGGTGACGACGAGCACCTGGTGGGCGCGGTGCCCGTGCCCGTCCCCGGGGGTGTCGTCCCCCGCGTCGTGGCCGGGACCGGCCAGGGCGGCGAGGGCCCGTCCGACGGCGAGGGCGGCCTGACCGCCGACTCCGGCGTCGACCTCGTCGAACACCAGCGTGGGCGGGGCGTCGCTCAGCACCAGTCGGCAGGCGAGCATGATGCGAGCCAGCTCCCCGCCGGACGCGACCTTGGCCAGCGGCAGCGCCGCTTCACCGGCGTTGGCGGACAGCAGGAAGGTGACCGAGCTGCCGGCCGGGTCCTCGGGGGCGACGGCCACCTCGAAGCGGGCCCGGGCCAGGGCCAGCTCCTTCAGGTGGCTCTCGACCGCGGCCGCCAGCCGGGGCGCCGCCTCCCGGCGGGCCCGACCCACGGTGGCGGCTGCCACCTCGACGGCGGACACGGCCAAGATCCGCTCCTCCTCGAGCTCCCTCACCCGCTCGTCGTGGGAGTGGAGCTCCGCCAACCGGTTTCGGGCGTCAGCCCCGTATGCCAAGACGTCGGACAACCGCTCACCGTACTTGCGGCAGAGCTCCGAGAGCAGTCGCCTCCGGGTGCGGACGGCGTCGAGACGTTCGGGATCCTCGGCGATGGCGTCCGCCACCCGCCGGGCGTCGGCCGCCGCCTCCTCCAGCTCCGCGGCCGCCGAACGCAGCCGGGCCTCGATCTCGGCGAACGGCCGCCGGCCCCCCACCGCCTCGATCGCGACCGCCAGCGCGTCAGCCGCCCCGCCGTCGTCGCGAAGGGCGGCATGGGCGGCCAGGCCCGCCTGGCGGTGGGCGGCGGCGGCCGCCAACAGGTCCTCCTCTTCCTCCAGCGCTTCGTCCTCGCCGGCGTCGGTGAGACCGGCGCTGTCGAGCTCGGCCACCTGGAAGCCCAACAGGTCGATCTCGCGGGCGCGGGCCCGGGCGTCACCGCCGAGGGCGGCCAGGGCGTCGTCGAGCGCCGACACCCGGGTGCGGGCCGCCGTCAGGGGACCGAGGTCGACGCCGCCGAAGCGGTCGAGAGCCGCCCGCTGCACCCGTCCGCCGAGCAGAGACTGGTGGGCGTGCTGCCCGTGGAGGTCGACCAGCCGGGCGCCGATCTCCGTCAGCTCGGCGGCGGTGGCCAACCGTCCGTCGACGTAGGCCCGCGACCGCCCGTTGCGGGGCACCGCCCGGGCCAGCACCACCTCGTCGTCCCCCGCCACGAACCGTCCCTCGACCCGGGCCTCGTCGGCCCCAGGCCGCACCAGGACCGATTCCGCCCGGCCGCCCACCAGCAGCTCGATGGCCTCCACCAGCAGCGTCTTGCCCGCCCCCGTCTCGCCGGTGAGGGCGGTCATTCCGGGGTCGAGGACAAGGGTGAGGTCGGCGATGACTCCGAGGTCGCGGACGTGGAGCTCGACCAGCATCAGCGCTCGGGCACCCCGAGCTTGGACTTCAGGATCCCGTAGAAGTCGTGCTCCCCGAACGTGACCAGCCGGGCCACCTCGGCCGCAGCGCGGCAGACGATGGAGTCCCCGCGACGCAGCAGACCCCGGTCACGGCCGTCGACGGTGAGGGCGGCCGGACGGTCGTCGCTGACTTCGACCCGCACCGGCTCGTCGCCCCCTACCACCAGGCTCCGGTCGAACCCCATGTGGGCCGAGACCGGGGTGAGGAGCAGGCCGCGCATCCCGGGCGACAGGATCGGGCCTCGCGCCGAGAACGAGTAGGCGGTCGACCCGGTGGGGGTGGCCACGATCAGGCCGTCACCGGCGTACTCGACCCATGGCCGGTCGCCGATACGAGTGGCCAGCCGCACGGTCTGGCCCGGGCGGGGCTTCTCGAGCACGGCGTCGTTGAGGGCCAGCATCGTCCCGCCCGGCGTGTGGCCCCGCAGGATCGACAGCGCCAGCATCATCCGTTCGTCGACTGCGTAGTCGCCGGCCAGGAACCGCTGGAGGGCGGAGACGAGGTCGTCGGGACCGATCTGGATCAGGTAACCGAGCCGGCCGAGGTTGACGCCCAGCACGGGCACTGTATGGGGCGCGACCACCCTGACGGCCCGCAGGACCGTGCCGTCGCCACCGAGGGCGACCACGAGGTCCACGCCCCCGGCGGACATGGCGGCGGCCAGCTCACGGCTGGCGACGCCGAGCTCGGCCATCTCCAGGGCCGCTGCGTCCTCCTCCGGCATCAACACCGAGTGGCCCCGCTCCGACAGCCAGGCGGCAGCCGTGCGGGCGTAGTCGGCGGCGTGGGCCCGGCGGGGATGGACGACGAGGGCGACGGTCGCCACTACTCCGCCACCGCCTCGGCCACCGCGCCCGCCACCGCCACGTCGACCTCTTCCGGAGGGGTGGCGTCCGCCCCGGACACCAGGTGGGCCAGGAACTCGACGTTGCCGTCCGCCCCCCGCAGCGGCGAGACCATGAGGCCCCGGAGCCCCGCGCCGGCACCGGCACCGACGTAGGTGACGGTGACCTCCCGTAGCACCCGGGCCCACACCTCGGGATCGCGGATGACGCCCCGGTTCCGGCCGGCCTCGACCCGACCGGCCTCGAACTGGGGCTTGACCAGCAGGACCAGGTCGGCCTGCGGGGCGGCCAGGCCGAGGACGGCGGGGGCGACGGTGCGCAGGGAGATGAACGACAGGTCGGCCACGATCAGCGGAAACGGGTCGACCCCGAGCCGGTCGAGGGTGAGGTGGCGCAGGTTGGTGCGCTCGAGGACGGTGACGCGGGCATCCTGGCGCAGGCCGAGGTCGAGTTGGCCATAGCCGACGTCGACCGCCACCACCGACTCCGCCCCCCGCTGGAGGAGGCAGTCGGTGAATCCGCCGGTGGACGAGCCCGCGTCGAGCGCCCGCCGGCCTTGCACCGCGACCGCGAAGCGGCCGAGGGCGGCGTCGAGCTTTTCGCCGCCCCGCCCGACGAACCGGCGAGGCGGGGCTGCTACCTCCAACCGGTCGTCGGGGGCGACCAGACGGGCCGGCTTGTCGGCGGGGACGCCGCCCACCAGCACCCGGCCCGCTTCGATGTCGTGGCGGGCCCGGTGGCGGGTCGGCGCCAGCCCCCGGCGGACCATCTCGGCGTCGAGCCGCCGGCGCAGCGAGCTCAAGCCTTCTCGGAGGAGGACCCACCGGCCGGACCCGGTTCTGGGGCCGCCGCCGACTTCCTCCCGGATGCGGCGCGGGCCGAACCGCCGCCCGCCGCGTCCCGCGCCGCCTTCGCAGCAGGCGCTGCTTTGGGGGCAGGCGCCCTCTTCCTAGGCGGCGGCGCGGCTGACGCCCCCTTGGCGGCGGCGTCGATCTTGGCTTCCAGGCGGGCGATGTCCTCCTTGGACGCCAGGCCGAGGGCCGACACCTGCTCGCGGATCTCCGCCCGCACCAGGTCGCGCAACTCGTCCGAACCCTGCCGGCTGCGCTCCACGATCCGCTCGAACGCCTTCTGGGCCTGCGCCACCGCGGTCTCGCCGGAATCGGCCAGATCGCGCATGATGGCCTCGGCCTTCTGCTGGGTCACCGAGAACCAGGTCATCCCCGCCGCCAGGTAACGGCGGAAGCCCTCGTCGTCAGCCACGCCCGTCCCTCTCGTCGATCCGGTCGTCGCGCACGGTTCGAGGGTACCAATCGCCCCTCCGGCCGAGCGTAAGCTCCGATCCAGCGTGATCCCGCTCCAGGACGACAACCCGACGCGCAGGTTCCCGTTGGTGACGCTCCTGTTGATCGCCGTCAACGTGTACGTGTATTTCCTGGTGCAGCGGCCGCAGGCGGCGCGTGACAGCGAGTTGCGCTTCAACTACTCCTACGCCGCCATCCCCTGCGAGGTGGTCGACGGTGAGCCGCTCTCGGAGGAGGAGGTCGTGCGGACCCTGGAGCAGGGCGACACCGAAGCGTGCGTCGGGGACGACACCACCCCGGCCGTCTTCCCCGAGAAGAACGTTTACCTGGCGCTCATCTACTCGATGTTCCTGCATGGCAGCGTCCTCCACATCGCCGGCAACATGCTCTTCCTGTGGATCTTCGGCAACAACATCGAGGATCGCATCGGGATACCGGGCTACCTCGGGTTCTACCTGGCGGCGGGGGTGGTGGCGAGCGCGGCCCACATTCTCGTCCAGCCCGCCAGCACCATCCCGGTGGTGGGCGCGTCGGGCGCGGTGGCGGGGGTTATGGGCGCCTACCTGGTGCTCTTCCCCAACGTGCGTATCAGGAGCCTGGTGTTCTTCATGCTCGTCGACGTCCGGGCCAAGTGGCTGCTCGGGTTCTGGTTCGTCACCCAGTTCTTCACGAACCCGTCGGCGGGCGTGGCCTGGGTGGCCCACGTGGGCGGATTCGTGTTCGGCGCCCTGGTGGCCCTCCTCCTGCGCGAGCGGCTACGACCGACACCCGACCTCACCGTGGCCTACTGACATCATGGCGAACTTCCAACCGATCTCCGGCATCCGCTACGACCCCGACCGGGTCGACCTGGCGGACGTGCTGGCCCCTCCCTACGACGTGATCGACGACGATGCCCGTGCCCTCCTCGAGGCGCGCAGCCCTTACAACGCCGTTCTCGTCGAGCTCGGCCGGGACGGCGCCCCGGCCCAGGCCCGCTACGACCTGGCCGCCTGCTACTTCGACGACTGGCTGGAGGCGGGCGTCCTGCGGGTCGACGAAGACCCCAGCTTCTACGTCTACAGCATGGGATGGCACGACGAGGCCGGCCAGGCGCACCAGACCACGGGCATCATGGGCGCGCTCGAGCTCTCCACCCCCGAGGAGGGGCGGGTGCTGCCCCACGAGCGCACGATGGGCAAGCCCAAAGGAGACCGCCTTCGGCTCCTCCGGACGTGTCGAGCCAACCTGTCGCCGGTATGGTGCCTGTCGCTGGCCGACGGTTTGAGCGAGCTGTGCCAGGTGGCGGGACCACCCGTCGCCCGAGCCACCGACGACAACGGTGTGCACCACCGGCTGTGGCGCATCACCCAACCGGGGGTGCTGGCGGCCATCACCGACGCGGTGGCGTCGGCGGTGGTGGTGATCGCCGACGGCCATCACCGGTACGAGACCGGGTTGGCCTACGCGGAGGAGCGTCGGGAGGCCACGGGCCTCGCCGGGGGCGACTTCGACTTCGTCCTGGCCCTCGTGGTGGAGCTCAGCGAGGACCAGCTCCGAGTGCAACCGATCCACCGCCTGATCTCCGGCCTGCCCTCCGACCTCGACATCGTGAACGCACTGACGCCGTTCTTCGACGCCGAGGAGTTGCTCGACCCGCCGACTGTCCCCGGGGGGCTCACCGGGCGCATGGCCTCCGCCGGCGCCCTGGCCCTCCTCGCCGGCGAGCGGACGTGGTTGTTGCGCCCCCGGGGGATCGGCGCAGAGCAGGCCGACGATCCCGACGCCACCCTCCTCGAGACCGCCCTCGCCGGCCTGCCCGACCACCGGCTCGATTTCCACCAGTCGGCCGAGGTGGTGGTCGAGCAGGCGCGGGCGGGCAAAGTGGACGCGGCCGTGCTGGTGCGCCCGGTGGCCGTACGCCAGATCGCGGCCGCCGCCCGGGCCGGCCACCGCATGGCGGCCAAGACCACGTTCTTCGCCCCCAAGCCCCGCACCGGCCTGGTCTTCCGCCGCCTCCACGACTGATCCGTCGGGTCGGGAGGCTTCAGGAACACGCTGCCTCCAAGCGCGCCTGGGCTGCCTCCAGGGCCGTTTTCGCGCGCCGGGCCTGGCGGGCGGCAACGACGACGTCGGCCACGACCTCGGTGCGGCTCTGGGTGCCGCCGCCGGTGCGGAAGAACCGCCGGCGGACCCTGCCCACCACCACCACCTGCTCGTCGACCGGAAGGTCGGCGGCCCGGGCGGGGGCATCGAACCACACCACGGGCACGCTCTCGGCCCGCTCTCCCGGCCGCGGAACGGTGACCTCGTACGTCACCAGCCTCGACCCCGAGGGAAGCTCCCGCACCTCGGCCGGACGAGCCAACCGTCCGACAAGCGCCACCACGTTCGTCATCGTCATCACACCATCACCCCGGTTGTCGTGGCCATGGAGGCCCCGTACGCGAGGGGGAAGCGTCGGATCATCACCCTACCGGGGGGGTGTGACAGTCCCCCCTGGGGCTTGCTCAGCCCAGGGCGTGCTCAGCCCAGGGCGTGGAGGCGCTCGGCGGCGTCGGCCAGCGTGGCGTCGGCGTCGACCACCCGGGCGAACAGCTCCCGCGCCCGAGGGGCGTCGCCGGCTCGTTCGTGCAGGTCAGCGAGGGCGTACCACAGCCGCAAGTGGTAGGGCTGGACCACCCGGCGGGGCTCGAGGGGGCCCCGCTCCAGCAACCGGATGGCGCCCTTGACGTCGCCCCGGTCGGCCAGCGACCCGGCGGCGACGATGCGGCCCTCGGCCATCAGCTCCGGCTCGGGCGACGCCTCCCGGAGCTCCTCCCAGAGGGCGTCGACCTTGGCGTAGCGCCCGAGGGCCCGGTAGCAGTCGGCCAGCACCGGGTCCTGCTCCACCGACCCGGTGGCAGCCCGGAAGATTTCCAGATGGCGGGCGGCCTCGGCCCACTTTCCCAGCCGGTAGAGGGCGAGACCGGCCAGCTCCTGCACCGACGGAACGCCCGGCGCGTCCCGCAGAAGCGGGCGGAGCAGCCGGATGGCGTCCTGGGGCCGGCCCCGCTCGAACGCCGATGCGGCGTCCACCAGTCGGGATTCCATCTTGAACGCCACCTGCGCGCCGACCGCCCGCACCAGCTCGTCGGCCACCGGGCGGGGCGCCTTGCGCCGCGGTCGCTCGGGGACGGGAGGGGGAGGCCCAGTGTCCGTCGCCGGTTTCGCCGTGGCCGGACCCTCGCTCCGCCAGTCCTCCGGCTCCCATGCCGGAGGGGGGCTCCTCCGGTCGTACTCGTCGGAGTGAGGGCGGTCGTCGGGCATCTGCATATTGCGGGCGCCTTTGCGGGCGAGGCTCCCCCACCCCTTGGGACCAGGCGGCGTCCAGGGCCCCGTACCCTCCCTGCCCCCGCCGGGGGGTCGCGGTCCGCGACGCTCGCCCGGCTCGGAGCGCGACCCACCAGCCGCCGACGGGCGGCCGCCGGGTGACTCGTGCGTACCGCGCCGATCGCCGGAGTCGGTGCGGGACCCTCCGGACGAGGGCGGACGCCCGGCCGGACGATCGCGGTCGGAGGGCCGGCGGGAACCGTCCCGGTCCGCGGATACGCCGCCCGCGTACCGCACCGTGCCGGTACGGTCCCTGTCTGGCCGGACCCTGTCCGGCCGGTCCCCGACTGAGCGGCCCCCGTCTGGGCGGCCCCGGCCCGGCCGGTCCCGGTCTGGCCGGTCCCCGTCTGAGCGGCCCCGGTCCGGGTGGTCCCTGGTCGGAGCGGGGCGCCCACCCGGTCGGCCGTCGTCGAACCCCCGCCGGCCGTCCCCCGAGCCTGCCGGCCCGGACCGTCCTCCGCCCGCTCGACCGGACGCCGGAGGGCGGCCACCTCGGCCTCCGTCCCGCCGATCCTCGGCGAACCCCGGGGCCGGCCGTCGCGTGCCATTTCCGCCGCTCGCCCGACCACCACCGGACCCGGTGCCGGTGCCGGGGCCGCCACGGGCCCCCCCTCCCGTCGAGCGCCCGCCGGGCGCCGCCCGGTAGCCCGTCGGCCGGTCGCTCCCCGTTGCGCGTCGGTCGTCGCCCGCGGGCCGACGGCCGGCATCCGAGGGCCGCGACGGCCTGCCCGATCCCTCGGGCCGTCCCTGGCCACCGCCGGGCCGCGGTCCCCGGCTCGCCGGAACCCGGCCGGCGGCGGGTCGGCCGGCACCGCCAGGTCGGCCCGCAGGCGATCGTGGGCTGTCGGCACCTGCGGTCGGACGGTCCGGCCGGGGCGCTCTCGCCGGCCTGGCGGCCCGGTCGTCATCGGGATCAGGACGACGCGAAGACACGGTTGCAGACTACCGAACGCACCCGAGGAGGAACGCGAAGAAGGCCCCCCCGAAGGGGAGCCTTCTTTCGGAGAAATCCGGCGACGACCTACTCTCCCAGGGGGATTTCCCCCAAGTACCATCGGCGCTGGCGGGCTTAACTTCCGTGTTCGGCATGGGAACGGGTGTAACTCCGCCGCTATAGTCACCGGAAACCTGTTGTCAATGGGAGGACACTCCCGAGAACTTTATAGCGAGCACAAGCAAAATTATCCCCAAGCCCTCGGCCGATTAGTACCGGTCGGCTGAAGACCTTACGGCCCTTACACCTCCGGCCTATCAACGTGGTCATCTGGCCACGGGCCTTACCAGGTTAACCCTGTGGGAGATCTCATCTTGGAACGAGCTTCGCGCTTAGATGCTTTCAGCGCTTATCCCACCCGCAGGTCGCTAACCAGCCGTGCCCTTGGCAGGACAACTGGCACACGAGAGCTGCGTCCGTCCCGGTCCTCTCGTACTAGGGACAGCCTTCCTCAAATCTCCTACGGCTGCGACGGATAGGGACCGAACTGTCTCACGACGTTCTAAACCCAGCTCGCGTACCGCTTTAATGGGCGAACAGCCCAACCCTTGGGAGATGCTTCACCCCCAGGATGCGACGAGCCGACATCGAGGTGCCAAACCTTCCCGTCGATATGGACTCTTGGGGAAGATGAGCCTGTTATCCCCGGGGTACCTTTTATCCGTTGAGCGACGGCGCTTCCACACGCTACCGCCGGATCACTATGCCCTGCTTTCGCACCTGCTTGACGTGTTTGTCTCGCAGTCAAGCTCCCTTGTGCCATTGCACTCGACGGCTGATTGCCAACCAGCCTGAGGGAACCTTTGGGCACCTCCGTTACATTTTAGGAGGTGACCGCCCCAGTCAAACTACCCAGCTGCCGCTGTCCCCGATCCGGATAACGGATCTGGGTTAGAGCCCCACTACGAACAGGGTGGTATTTCAACGTTGGCTCCACCACGGCTGGCGCCGCAGCTTCCTAGCCTCCCACCTATCCTACACAATCCGTACCAAAGCTCAACATCAGCCTATAGTAAAGGTCCACGGGGTCTTTCCGTCCTGTCGCAGCTACCGAGCATCTTTACTCGGACTTCAATTTCGCCGGGTCAGTGGTTGAGACAGTAGCCAAGTCGTTACGCCATTCGTGCAGGTCGGAACTTCAGTTCCATCCTCTGTTTCCAGAGGAACCAGACTATGCCTTCATCTCATCAGGCCCTCGAGGATCTAAGATCATCTTGGACAAGTTGAGCGCCCGCGTATTGCGTCGGCCGTAGATTTGCCACGCCCCCACGCTAGCGAGGGGGTGAGACAGTGACCGGCGCCTCTCCCCGAAGGGATCAGTCGTTACGGGGCCATACCTGTCGCCAGGCAGAGGGCTTCCCACGGCATTACCCGCCGTCTATCGCCCTGTCCTTGAGGCAGGGCAGACGGTGTGGGTTTCGCCGTTATGAGCGGGTTTTTTCACGGAGTCACCTCCGTGTGGGGCAAGTTTTGACTTACCCGACAAGGAATTTCGCTACCTTAGGACCGTTATAGTTCCCATGTCCCCATATCGCTATGAGGGGTGGACCATATCTTCATCCGTCAGCTTCAATGACGGAGCTCTGCGTATGGCCTCTGAGGATTCCCAACTCCTCAACACCTCGATGATCTGCTCATCGGTGCGACGTCGCTTGCCACCGCGGTTCATCGGGCTCCTCAATGCGAGGATTTCGATGATGCCTGCCGGTAGCAGGTGACGGCCTGACTGGACGAGGCTCGTGATCTGGCGGAAGACCGCCAGGTCGTTCGCCTTGGGACCGCGTAACGGAAAGCGCTCGAAGAACGGGAAGACCCGCGACTCGAGCTCCGTCGGCCTTGTGACTTCAAAGTAGAAGACACCATCGCCGCGGCCTCGCACCGTTCCCACCCCGAAGGTCTGCCGCAGAAACGATGGCGCTTCTGGGCCGACCTGCGAAACGTTGAACGACAGCGAGACCCGCCATGGCAGGCCACGGTCACCACTACGACGGACAGGGACGTTGAAGCTTCCCTCGCCGTCGACGAATCCCGCGATGTAGTGACCCACATCGGAGGGTATCTGATCCAACCAGTTCGAGGAACTGGGCCTTTCCTGCTGATTGTCCGCACCGGTCGGATTGTCACTGCTCACCTCACACACTCTACGAGGAGGGTGTGACAATGAACGAGTACCGCCGGATACACGGGGTTTCCAGCATATAGCAAAGTTTTTATCTGGCGGATTACTCCACCAGGGCCGCAACTTGGACCTTACGGCCGCCGTTTACCGGGGCTTAGGTTCAGAGCTTCGCCCTTACGGACTAACCCTTCCCCGTAACCTTCCGGCACCGGGCAGGCGTCACAGCGTATACATCGTCTTACGACTTCGCACGCTGCTGTGTTTTTAGTAAACAGTCGCTTGGCCCTGCTCTCTGCGACCTCCTCGGACTAGGCACGCGAAGTGCTTCACCCTAATGAGGCCCTCCTTCTCCCGAAGTTACGGAGGTATTTTGCCGAGTTCCTTAACCACTGTTCTCCCGATCGCCTTGGTATTCTCTACCTGCCCACCTGCGTCGGTTTGGGGTACGGGCACCATGTCAACTCGCTAGAGGCTTTTCTCGGCAGCATGGGATCAGTGACTTCGCCTGAAACGGCTCGGCATCGCGTCTCAGAGTGTATGAGGTCCGGATTTGCCTGGACCTCCTCCTACACGCTTACCCCGGGACAACCAACGCCCGGGTTCACCTACCCTCCTGCGTCTCCCCATTGCTGCCCTCCACGGAAAGGGTCGGTTCGTTCCCGAAGGAACAAGCCCCTTAGCATTTCCGTATTGGGATTGACGCGGACACGGTGGTACTGGAATATCAACCAGTTGTGCATCGACTACGCCTCGCGGCCTCGCCTTAGCTCCCGACTCACCCTGGGCGGATTAGCCTTCCCCAGGAACCCTTGGGCATTCGGCGGACGAGTTTCTCACTCGTCTTTCGCTACTCATGCCGGCATTCGCTCTCGAACGCGCTCCACGACGGTTTCCACCCCCGCTTCACTGCACGCTCGACGCTCCCCTACCACTTCTGTCGCTAGGACAGAAATCCGCAGCTTCGGCTCTAGGCTTGAGCCCCGTTACATTGTCCGCGCGGGACCACTCGACCAGTGAGCTATTACGCACTCTTTTAAGGGTGGCTGCTTCTAAGCCAACCTCCTGGCTGTCTGTGCAATCCCACATCGTTTCCCACTTAGCCTAGAATTTGGGGCCTTAGCTGGCGGTCTGGGCTGTTTCCCTTTCGACCATGAAGCTCATCCCCCATGGTCTCACTGCCGGGCTGTGAGCATTGGCATTCGGAGTTTGATTGGGGTCGGTAAGCTTGTAGGCCCCCTAACCCATTCAGTGCTCTACCTCCAATGCTGATCACCCAACGCTGCACCTAAATGCATTTCGGGGAGAACCAGCTATCACCGAGTTTGCTTGGCCTTTCACCCCTATCCACAAGTCATCCCCCATGTTTTCAACCATGGTGGGTTCGGTCCTCCACGGGGTCTTACCCCCGCTTCAACCTGCCCATGGATAGATCACTCGGCTTCGGGTCTACCGCAAGCGACTGAACGCCCTATTCAGACTCGCTTTCGCTCCGGCTCCCCCTCACGGGTTAACCTTGCCACTCACGGTAACTCGCCGGCTCATTCTTCAAAAGGCACGCCATCACGGCCTTACGGCAAGCCGTAAGACGACGCTCTGACTGTTTGTAAGCCAACGGTTTCAGGTACTATTTCACTCCCCTCCCGGGGTGCTTTTCACCTTTCCCTCACGGTACTAGTTCGCTATCGGTCGCCTGAAAGTACTTAGCCTTACGAGGTGGTCCTCGCAGATTCACGCCGGCCTTCCCGGGTCCGGCGCTACTTGGGATGACGATTCCGAGTCTGAATACCTTTCGCATACGGGGCTCTTACCCACTACGGCGCGACGTTCCAGATCGCTTCTGCTAGGCATCAGATTTGTAACTCGGTTCCTGGGTCTGGTGCCCCAAGTAATCGGTCCCGCAACCCCCAACTGGCAACGCCACCAGGCTTTGACACCAGTTCGGTTTAGGCTCTTCCCGTTTCGCTCGCCGCTACTCAGGGAGTCGCATTTGCTTTCCTTTCCACAGGGTACTGAGATGTTTCAGTTCCCCCGGTTCCCTCTACCGGTCCTATGTGTTCAGACCGGAGTAACACCCCATGACGGGTGCTGGGTTGCCCCATTCGGATATCTACGGATCGAAGCTTGGTCGGCAGCTCCCCGTAGCATTTCGCAGCCACCCACGTCCTTCATCGGCTTCAGGCGCCAAGGCATCCACCGTTGGCTCTTTGTAGCTTGGAGAATTAAAGATGCTCGTGCTCGCTATGAAGTTCTCAAGCCGACGGACAAGGCGGCGAAGCCGCGCTTGTTCGTACGGAACGGGCAAGCGGTCGGCGCCGAAGGCGCCGGCATTGCAGTGTCCTCATTTGGTGAGACGCAAGATGCCGCCCCCCGAAGGGAGCGGCGTCGGATACGTCTCGAGAGGAGGCTTACGCCCCCAGAAAACGGAACAGAGACATGCGAGAAACAAAACATCGAGGACGGCCCTGCGGGCCGACTGCCTCTTTGTTCCGTACAGCCAAGGGCCTTCGGCCCGGCTGTACGGCCAGTGATCAACTGGGAGTCCCCGAGTGACGAAACCTCGCAAGCGAGGCCGCGTATCGGGCAGTTCGACTCCTTAGAAAGGAGGTGATCCAGCCGCACCTTCCGGTACGGCTACCTTGTTACGACTTCACCCCAATCGCTGATCCCACCTTCGACGGCTCCCCCCCTTACGGGTTGGGCCACCGGCTTCGGGTCTTACCAACTTTCGTGGTGTGACGGGCGGTGTGTACAAGGCCCGGGAACGTATTCACCCCGGCGTTGCTGATCCGGGATTACTAGCGACTCCGACTTCATGGAGTCGAGTTGCAGACTCCAATCCGAACTGAGACCGGCTTTATGGGATTCGCTCACCCTCGCGGGATAGCAGCCCTTTGTACCGGCCATTGTAGCATGTGTGCAGCCCTGGACATAAGGGGCATGATGACTTGACGTCATCCCCACCTTCCTCCGAGTTGACCCCGGCAGTCTCCTACGAGTCCCCGGCATAACCCGCTGGTAACATAGGATAAGGGTTGCGCTCGTTGCGGGACTTAACCCAACATCTCACGACACGAGCTGACGACAGCCATGCACCACCTATCGCAGGCCCTTTCGGACACCACATCTCTGTGGCTTTTCCTACGTAGTTCAACCCAGGTAAGGTTCTTCGCGTTGCATCGAATTAAGCCACATGCTCCGCCGCTTGTGCGGGCCCCCGTCAATTCCTTTGAGTTTTAGCCTTGCGGCCGTACTCCCCAGGCGGGGCACTTAATGCGTTAGCTACGGCACGGAACCCGTTGATAAGGCCCCACACCTAGTGCCCAACGTTTACGGCGTGGACTACCAGGGTATCTAATCCTGTTTGCTACCCACGCTTTCGCTCCTCAGCGTCAGTGCCGGCCCAGATCACCGCCTTCGCCACCGGTGTTCCTCCTGATATCTGCGCATTTCACCGCTACACCAGGAATTCCGTGATCCCCTACCGGACTCTAGCCATAGCAGTCCCGGGTGGCGTCTCCAGGTTGAGCCTGGAGTTTTCACACCCGGCTTGCCAAGCCGCCTACGAGCTCTTTACGCCCAATGAATCCGGACAACGCTCGCCCCCTACGTATTACCGCGGCTGCTGGCACGTAGTTGGCCGGGGCTTCTTCTGCAGGTACCGTCAATTTCGTCCCTGCTGAAAGGGGTTTACAACCCGAAGGCCTTCATCCCCCACGCGGCGTTGCTGCGTCAGGCTTTCGCCCATTGCGCAAGATTCCCCACTGCTGCCTCCCGTAGGAGTCTGGGCCGTGTCTCAGTCCCAGTGTGGCTGGTCGTCCTCTCAGACCAGCTAGCCGTCGTCGCCTTGGTGAGCCGTTACCCCACCAACAAGCTGATAGCCCGCGAGCCCCTCCCAAAGCGAAATTCATTTCCTCACAAAACCATGCGATCTCGTGGGGGTATCCGGTATTAGCACCGGTTTCCCGGTGTTATCCCAGTCTTCGGGGCAGGTTGCTCACGTGTTACTCACCCGTTCGCCGCTAGATCTTCCCCAGTGTTGCCACTGGTTGGATCTCGCTCGACTTGCATGTGTTAAGCACGCCGCCAGCGTTCGTCCTGAGCCAGGATCAAACTCTCCATCGAGACCTCAGGCTGCACGTCTCGTCGTTGGACGAAACACACAACCGGAAATCGGAGAGCCAGGCCGTAGGGTGACTGAACCCTTGGGCCCGACTGGCACAGAGCGGTTTTTGGCGTCTGAATCGCTCCAGACGCGTTGTCCGTTCAGTGCTTGAAACTATGCGATCGCACGCGATCGCCCGCACTGGCGTTTACAAGCTGTCTCTGTTCCGTTTTCAAGGAGCGCTGGCCAGGCGGGCACACGTCGGAGACGTTGGTGCACTCCTGTCTGGTCGAGGGTTGCGGGCAGAACTCGCACTTCCTCGGCACTCGGACGTTTGAACACTCCTACGGACCCTGGGTTTCCCCGAGGCCGCCGTCCGGCGCAATTGCCTAACGTACCACCCCGGCCACCTCTTGGCAACCGGGCGTTCTCTCTAGCGGAAGCGCACCAGGTGGTGGCTGCGCTTGCCCCTACGGAGCACGAGGTACGAGCCTACCAGCAGGTCGGAGGGGCCCAGTCGCCGGTCGAGGTCGGTCTCCCGCCGGTTGTTGACGTAGGCGCCCCCCTGGCCCACGGCGGTGCGGGCGGCGGACTTCGACGGGGCCAGCCCGGTGGACGCCAGCAGGTCGACCAGGCCCAGGCCATCGCCCCCGGTGAGCTGCGCCAGCGGCAGGACGGTGGCCGGGGCCTCGGCGAAGACCTCCAGCAGGGTGGGCTCGTCGAGGCCCTCGAGCTCGCCGCCGAAGAGGGCCTCGGCCGCCCGGCGAGCCGCCTCCGCCGCCTCCGGGCCGTGGATCATGGCCGTGACCTCGTGGGCCAACACCTGCTGCGCCGCCCGCCGCTCGGGCTGGTCGGCCGCCGCCGCGTCGAGCTCGACGATCCGGTCGAAGTCGAGCCAGGTGAACAGCCGCAGGTAGCGCCCGACGTCGGCGTCGGCGGCCCGCAGCCAGAACTGGAAGAACTCGTACGGACTCGTCCGGGCCGGGTCGAGCCAGACGTTGCCGCCCTCGCTCTTGCCGAACTTCGAACCGTCGGCCCGGGTGACCAGGGGAAACGTCATCCCGTAGGCCTGTTCCCGGTGGCGGCGGTGGATGAGGTCGATGCCGGCGGTGATGTTGCCCCACTGGTCGCTGCCGCCGACCTGCAGGAGGCACCGGTACCGGGGGTCCTCGAACAGGTGGAGGAAGTCGTAGGCCTGCAGGAGCATGTAGCTGAACTCCTTGTAGGAGATGCCCTGGTCCCGCTCGAGGCGGGTCCGTACCGACTCCTTGGCCATCATGTCGTTCACCCGGAAGTGTCCGCCGACCTCCCGCAGGAAGTCGGTGAGCCGCAGCTCTCCCAGCCACTCGGCGTTGTCGACCAGGTCGACCTCGGTGCCGACGATTCGCTCGACCTGGGCCCGGATACCGGCCGCGTTGGCCTTGATCTGCTCCGGGTCGAGGACGGGCCGCTCCGCGTCCTTTCCGCTGGGATCGCCGACGAGCGTCGTGCCGCCCCCGAGCAGCACGATGGGCCGGTGCCCCGCCCGCTGGAGCCGGGCCGTCACCATCAGGGGCAACAGGCTGCCGACGTGCAGGCTGTCGGCGGTGGCGTCGAAACCGACGTAGAAGGTGGTGGGCTCCGCGTTCAGCCGGGCGCCGAGCGCAGTGTCGGTGACCTGGTGCACCATCCCCCGCCATTCGAGCTCGGCGAAGACGTCGGGGGTGGGCACCGCGGCACCGTATCCGAGCCCCGGTACCTACCGACGGGGAACGCCGGCCGGGGCCAGCCCGGCCGGCGGCGATCCCCGGCGTCCTCCGTGCCGGCGGGCTTACTTGTTGGCCGCGATGAGGGCCGTCGCCACGGTCCGCAGCGTGGCCGGGTCGCCGCCGACGATCACCAGGGCCAGGTCGCCCTTCAGCCAGAGGATGGTGCTCGTGCCGTCTGCGTCCGTGCCGAGGATCGCCTCCTCCCCTGACAGCGTGAGCTCCTCGGTGTCGACGGCGTTCTGGGTGGCACCGGAGAGGAAGCCATCCCGGAAGCCGGGCAGGGCTGATGACCTCTCGTCGAAACCGACGGCGATGATCACGGCAACCCCGTCGCCGTCGCGGGTGACCGTACGACCGTCGACGGCAGCAACCGCCTCCTGCATCTCCGCGTCCGACGTGAACTGGTCCTGCAGGTCCTCGAGGTCGGATTCGGGCAGCTCGACGTACTCGAAGCCGGAGATCCGGGCGAAGACCTCCGGAAGGCGGGGCAGGACACCCGGCTGGGTCGTGGCCGTCCTGGCCGTGGTGGGGGTGGTGGCCGTCGTGGCCACGGTGGTCGTCGGTTCGTCGTCGTCGTCGCCGCCCGAGCAGGCGCCGACCAACACCGTCAGGGACAGCACCACCATCGCCATCTGCAGCCTGCGTCTCATGTCGAAGTTGCCCTTCCGGTCGTGACGGACAGAACGTGCGGCAGATTACCGACCGCCGGGCGACTGTGCCCGTGATGCCCGTCCGCCACGCCTACCCGACCTGATGTCGCGCACTCAACCGGGACGGGACAGGCCGACGGCGCCGGGGACGTAGAACCGCCACGGCCGGTCGGCGGCGACGGTCAGGCCCACCCGGCCGGTGGCTCCGGGTACGGCGGGGGGCGGGAGGCCGTCGTCGGCCACGAGGACGCCACGCTCGCCGGTGACCAGGTCGGCGCCGTCGTACGCCCGGTCGATCCCCAGGGCGAGGCACAGGCGGGCCGGCCCGGCGCACAGGTCGCGGTCGCGACGAGCCGTCGGGCGGACGGCCCGCATCCCGTCCAGGCCCTCCACCGGCGTCAGGCCCCGGAGGAGCACCGCGGAGGCCTCGCCCTCCTCGCCGCACACCACGTTGGCGCAGAAGTGCATGCCGTAGGTGAAATAGACGTACAGGTGGCCGGGGGGGCCGAACATCGTCGCGTTGCGAGGGGTTCGGCCCCGGAAGGCGTGGCTGGCGGGGTCGTCCGGCCCGCAGTACGCCTCCACCTCGACGATCCTGCCGATCCGGCCGTCCTCCATGACCAGGAGCTTGTGGAGCAGGTCGGGGGCGACGTCGAGGCTGCCGCGGCGGTAGAAGTCCCGCCCCAGGGCCCGCGCCTCGGTCAACCGGTCAACCGGTCAACCGCGGGCCAGCCGTTCCTCGTCGACCTCCAGGCGCGACCGGAAGCGACGCAGCTGCTCGGCGACGGGACCGGGCCCGGCCCCGCCGGCCGTCGTGCGCCGGGTGACGGGAACCCCCGGCTCCAGCAGGACGACGGCGTCGGCGCCCAGGTGGGGCGAGGCCGCCACCAGTTCGGCGAGGGGCACGTGGCGGTCGAGGGACTCCCGGACCAGGCCGGCCACGATGCCGTGGGCGGTGCGGAAGGCCACCCCCCGCAGCACCATCCACTCGGCCAGGTCGACGGCGGCCGCCTCCGGCGAGTCGGCCGCAGTGGCCATCCGTCGGACGTCGAACGTCGCCGTCTCCATGAGGCCGGAGAGCGCAGCCAGGCCCAGTCCCACCTGGTCGACGGCGTCGAAGAGCGGTTCCTTGTCCTCCTGGAGGTCACGGTTGTAGGCGAGGGGCAGGCCCTTGAGGGCCACCAGCACGGCCACCAGGTCGCCGATGAGCCGACCCGCCTTGCCCCGGGCCAGCTCGGCCACGTCAGGGTTCTTCTTCTGGGGCAGCATCGAGCTGCCGGTGGCCCACTCGTCGGCCAGCCGCAGGAACCCGAACTCGCCGCTCGACCACAGCACCACCTCCTCGCCGATCCGGGAGAGGTGGACGCCCAGCAGGGCCAGGTCGAACAGGGCCTCGGCCACGAAGTCGCGGTCGCCGACGGCGTCGAGGGAGTTCTCGAAGGCCGACGCGAAACCCAGGTCGCGGGCGGTGGCGACCGGGTCGAGGGGCAGGGACGAACCGGCCAGGGCGCCGGCGCCCAGCGGGGAGACGTCGAGGCGGCGGCGGGTGTCGTGGATACGGTCGACGTCGCGGGCCAAGGCCCAGGCGTGGGCCAGCAGGTGGTGGGCCAGGAGCACCGGCTGGGCCCGCTGGAGGTGGGTGTAGCCGGGAAGGTAGACGCCCCGGTCGAGGGCCCACTGCGCCCTCGCCAGCAGGACCCGCTGGAACCTCACCACTCCCCGGGCGACCGTCGTCAGCTCCCGTTTGGTCCACAACCGCAGGTCGGTGGCGACCTGGTCGTTGCGACTGCGGCCGGTGTGGAGCTTGGCCCCGGCCGCCCCCGCCAGCTCGGTGACGCGGCGCTCGACGGCGGTGTGGACGTCCTCGTCGCCCGGGCCGAAGCGGAACGTGCCCGACGACAGCTCCTCGCCGACGGTGTCGAGGGCCTCGAGGACGGTGGTGGCCTCCTCGGGGGACAGGAGCCCTCCTCGCTGCAGCCCCCGGACGTGGGCCTTGGAACCGGCGACGTCGTCGGCCGCCAGCCGGACGTCGACCGACAGGCTGGCGGTGAAGGCCATCAGGCCGTCGGCCGCCTCGGCATCGAGCCGTCCCTGCCAGAGGGTCATGGCGCGGCCGTCATCCGCCCGACCCGTCCGGCGACCCGTCCCGCGACCCGCCCCGACGCACCTGGCGGCTGGCCCACGTCTGCACCCCGAGGCCCCACAGGCGGACGAAGCCGGCCGCGTCCTCGTGGTTGAAGGTGTCGGACGCGTCGTAGGTGGCCAGTCCGTGGTCGTAGAGCCCGACCTCGCTGCGCCGGCCGACGACCGTGCACCGCCCCGGCGCGCAGAGCAGCCGGACGTCGCCCGACACGTACCTCTGGCTCTCGTCGACGAAAGCGTCGATGGCCTGCTTGAGGGGCGAGAACCACATCCCGTCGTAGACCAGCTCGGCCCACCGGGGCTCCAGGCGGAGCTTCTCGTGGGCCAGGTCGCGCTCCAGGGTAAGTCCCTCCAGGTCCTGGTGGGCCTGGATGAGGGCCAAGGCGCCCGGGCACTCGTAGACCTCGCGGCTCTTGATTCCGACCCGCCGGTTCTCCACCATGTCGACCCGGCCCCATCCGTAGGATCCGGCCACCGTCCCGACCGCCGGGATCAACTCGTGGAGCGGCATCCGGACACCGTCGACCGCCACCGGCACGCCCGCCTCGAAGGTGACCGTCAACTCGGTGGGCTCGGTGGCGGTGGGCACCGTCATGGCGAAGACGTCCTCCGGCGGCTGCTCCCACGGGTCCTCGATGATGCCGCACTCGATGGCCCGTCCCCAGAGGTTCTCGTCGATGGAGTAGATGCTGGTGCGGCTGACGCGGATGGGGATGTCGAAGCGGGCCGCGTAATCGACGGAGTCGGCCCTGGTCATGCCCCACTCCCGGACCGGGGCCAGCACCTCCAGGTCGGGGGCCAGGGCCCGGGTGCCGACCTCGAACCGGACCTGGTCGTTGCCCTTTCCGGTGCATCCGTGGGCCACCGCGTCGGCGCCGTACTCCCGGGCCGCCGCCACCAGGTGCTTGACGATCACCGGCCGGGAGAGCGACGACACCAGCGGGTAACGGCCCTCGTAGAGGGCGTTGGCCTTGAGGGCGGGCGCCACGTAGTCGTCGGCGTACTCCTGGCGGCAGTCGACGACGACGGCCTCGACGGCGCCGGCGGCGAAGGCCCGCGCCTTGAGCGTCTCCGGCGAGTCGGTGCCTCCCTGCCCGACGTCGGCCGCCAGGGCGATCACCTCCACCCCCTTCTCCTCGATCAACCACCGCACCGCCACCGAGGTATCAAGCCCCCCCGAGTACGCCAAAACAACACGCTTCGCCACTCAGTTGTCTCCTTCAACGGGTTTGGGACGCCGGCCACGACCGCCGGCGAAGCCGGCCTCTTTGGCTGGCGTCCCCGCCGGCGAGCGCAGCTCGCCGGCAGGCGAGGAATCCGGCGGAGGCCGACGGGCCCTGTCCGACCGAGACCGGGCCGGCGGCCGTAGCTCCTTGGAACTCGCCGAGGAAGCTCCGCTTCCGAAGGCGAAACCACTGAGGCGGCGGGCCACCTTCTCCCCGCCGGCCCGCTCCGACGCGATCACGATGAGGGTGTCGTCGCCGGCCACCGTCCCCAGGACGTCGGGCAGACCGGCCCGGTCGAGGGCGGAGCCGACCACGTGGGCCGAGCCCGGCGGCGTGCGGAGCACGACCAGGTTGCCCGAGTGGGCGACCTCCACCACCCATTCGCCCAGCACCCGCCGGAGGTGCTCCCCGGGCGCCAGTCGCTCCTTGGCGTGCTCGGGGATGGCGTACATCGGCTCCCCGCCGGCCACCCGCACCTTCACCGCCCCCAGGTCCTCGAGGTCGCGGGACACGGTGGCCTGGGTGGCCACGACCCCCTCGGCCGCCAGCAGGTCGACCAGCTGGCCCTGGCTGGTGACCGAGTTCTGCTCGACGATGCGGGCCACCCGGTGCTGGCGCTGGGGCTTGGCCAGTCGCAGGCGTCCCCCGCCGATGAGGGGCTCCCGCCCCGGCGTGCCGGTGACGCTCACGCCCGGCCCCCACCGGCATCCAACCGGTGACGGAAATTGTCGCCCTGGCGACGAGAAACGTCACCGGTTGGCAGGGAGGGCGTGGTGGCGGCGAACCGGTGACGGAAACCGTCGCCCTGGCGACGAGAAACGTCACCGGTTGGCAGGGAGGGGGCGCCGCCACCGGCGAACTGGTGACGGAAATTGTCGCCCTGGCGACGGAAAACGTCACCTTTTCGTGTCGGCGGGCTCATGGGCGGGCGCCGAGGAGCCAGAGGAGCAGGCCGCGGTGGGCGTGGACGCGGTTGGCGGCCTGGCGCCACACCGCGCTGCGCTCCCCGTCGATGACGGAGGCCGAGACCTCCTCGCCCCGGTGGGCGGGCAGGCAGTGGAGGAACACGGCGTGGGGGGCGGCCGCGTCCATCAGGGCGTCGTCGACGGTGAAGCCGGCGAAGGCCTCCCGGCGCCGGTCGGCCTGGCCCTCCTGGCCCATCGACGACCACACGTCGGTGTAGACGGCGTCGGCCCCGGCGACCGCCGCCATCGGGTCGTTGCCGATCGCGGCCCCCCCGATGGCGGGCGGCTCGTAGCCCGGCGGGGTGGCCACCCGCAAGGTGACGCCCGCCAGCGGCGCCGCCTTCATCAGGGACCGGCAGACGTTGTTGCCGTCGCCGACGTACGCCAGCGTCAGGCCCTCGAGCCGCCCGAAGCACTGGCGCAGGGTCAGGAGGTCGGCCAGCGTCTGGCACGGGTGGGCGTCGTCGGACAGGAGGTTGACCACCGGGACCGTCGCCGTGCCGGCCATCCGCACCAACCGGTCGTGGTGGTAGACGCGGGCGGCCAGGGCGGCGCAATAGCTCGACAGCACCCTGGCCACGTCCTCCGCCGGCTCCCGGTCGTCGACACCCACCTCCTCACCCCGCAGGGTGACGGGATGGCCGCCGAGCTGCACCACCGCCATCTCCATCGACACCCGGGTGCGGGTGGATGCCTTCTCGAACAGCAGGGCGACCCCCTGACCGGCGAGCAGCGGCGGCGGGCCGGGCAGCTCGGCCAGGTCGAGGACCTCGACCAGCTCCGCCGGGGCGAGGTCGTCGACGTCGAGCAGGTGCCTCATACGACCGCCTCCCCGTGCGTAAGAGAGAGGGCGTCGCGCAGGATGGCGAGGGCCTCGTCGATCTCCTGGTCGGTCACGAGGAGGGACGGGGCCACGCGGATGGCGGTGGGCGTGACCGCGTTCACCACCAGACCCCGATCGAGGGCGGCGAGGGCGACGTCACGGGCCGGCGGTCCCCCGGCGACGAGCTCGGCGGCCAGCAGGAGTCCGAGTCCCCGCACCGACACCACGCCGGGCAGGGCGGCCAGGCCCGCGGCCAGCCGGGCGCCGGCGCGGGCGGCGCGGCCCGGCACGTCCTCCGCCTCCATCACGGCCAGGACGGCCCGGGCGGCGGCGGCGGCCAGGGGCTGGCCACCGTAGGTGGTGCCGTGATCCCCCGGGCGGAAGGCGTCGGCCACCTCGGCCCGGGCCCAGCAGGCCCCGATGGGCATGCCGTTGCCCAGGGCCTTGGCCAGGGTGACGACGTCGGGCCGGATCCCCTCGTGCTCGAAACCGAACCAGCGACCGGTACGGCCCAGGCCGGTCTGGACCTCGTCCATGACCAGCAGCACGCCCCGCTCGTCGCATAGGCGACGGACGCCTGCCAGCCAGCCCGGCGGTGCCATGTTGACGCCGCCCTCGCCCTGGACCGGCTCGAGGAGCACGGCCGCCACCGACGGGTCGATGGCCGAGGCCAGGGCGTCGATGTCGCCCAGGGCCACGTGGCGGAAGCCGGGGGGAAGGGGCTGGAAGGCCTCGTGCTTGGCCGGCTGGCCGGTGGCGTGGAGGGTGGCCAGGGTGCGTCCGTGGAACGAGCCGTAGGCGCTCACCACCCCGTAGCGTCCCGGTCCGCCCCACCGGCGGGCGAGCTTGATGGCGCACTCGTTGGCCTCGGCGCCCGAGTTGCAGAAGAACACCCGTCCGCCGCCGCCGAGGAGCCGGTCGAGGGTGGCGGCCACCTCGGGCCCGACGACGTTGCCGTAGAGGTTGCTCACGTGGAGCAGGGTGCGGGCCTGGGCGGAGATGGCCTCGGCCACCGCCGGGTGGCAGTGGCCCAACGAGGTGACGGCCAGGCCGCCCAGGAAGTCGAGGTACGCCTTGCCGTCGGCGTCGTACAGGCGCGAGCCCTCCCCCCGGACGAACGTCACCGGCGGCGGGGCGTAGTTGTGCATCAGCACGTCAGGCACGGTGGTCACGTCGGCCAAGCTCATGGCGTCACCATGGTGCCGACGCCTTCGGGGGTGAAGACCTCGAGCAGCAGCGCGTGGGGGACCCGCCCGTCGAGGATGTGGGCGTGGCCGACGCCGTTGCGGACGGCGTGCACGCAGGAGGCGATCTTGGGGATCATGCCGCCCTTGAGTCGCCCCGAAGCGAGGAGCGCTTCGAGCTCGTCGGCCGACGTGGTGGAGATGATGCTGAACGGGTTGCCGACCTCGGCCAGGAGGCCGACCACGTCGGTGAGGTAGACGAGCTTCTCCGCGCCCAGGGCCTCGGCGACGGCGCCGGCGACGGTGTCGGCGTTGATGTTGTAGGCCTGTCCCTCGGTGTCCGAGCCGATGGTGGCCAGCACCGGGATGAGATCCTCGGCCAGCAGGCGCTGCAGGAGGCCGGGGTTGACGCCCCGCACGTCGCCCACGAAACCGAGCTCGGGCGAGCGGGCGCTGGCCATGATGAGGCCCGCGTCCTCCCCCGACAGCCCCACCGCCAGCGCCCCGTGCACGTTGATGCTGGCCACGATGTCACGGTTGACCTTGCCCACCAGCACCATGCGGGCGATGTCGAGGGTGTCGGCATCGGTCACCCGCAGCCCGTCGAGGAACTCGGGCTCCTTGCCCAGTCGCTGCATGAGGGCCCCGATCTGCGGACCGCCGCCGTGGACGACGACCGGCAGCATGCCCACCATGCGCATGAGGACCACGTCCTGGGCGAACAGGTCACCGAGATCGGGATCGGTCATGGCCGCCCCGCCGTACTTGATGACCACGACCTTGCCCGCGAAGCGGCGGATGTAGGGCAGGGCGTCGGCCAGCACGGCGGCCTTGGCCAGGGAGGTGGTGAGGTTCACGAGGTACGCATGTTCTCGTCGATGTAGCCGGGGGTGAGGTCGGTGAAGAGCATGACGCCCATACCCTCGCCCAGGCCCAGGTCGGCGGTGAGCGACACGTGGCGGCCGGCCAGGTGGACCCGTACCGCGTCCTCGTCGTGGTCGGCGGCGACGCCGTTGCAGCAGACGACCACGTCGCCGTAGGCCACCGAGACCCGCTGGGGGTCGAAGGCGATCCCGGCGCTGCCCAGCTCGCTGACGATCCGACCCCAGTAGGGGTCGGCCCCGTACAGCGAGCACTGCACCAGCTGGCTCTCGGCCACCTTGCGGGCGCCAGCGTGGGCCTCGGCGTCGGAGACCGCTCCCCGGACGTGGATCCGGGCCACCTTGGTGGCGCCCTCGGCGTCCTCCACCATCTGGGCGGCCAGGGACATGCACGCGGCGGCCAGCACACTGACGTCGAGCGGTCGCCCCGACCGGCCGTTGGCGAGCACGATCACGGTGTCGTTGGTGGACGTGCACCCGTCGACCACGATCGAGTTGAACGACCCGTCGACGGCCTCGACGAGCGCCGCCCGCAGCTCCTCCGGGTCGGCCACGGCGTCGGTGGTGAGCACGGCCAGCATGGTGGCCATGTCGGGCGCCAGCATGGCCGCCCCCTTGGCCATCCCCCCGACGGTGTAGCCGTCGCCCACCACCGTCACCTCCTTGGGGACGGTGTCGGTGGTCATCATGGCGCGGGCTGCGGCGCCGCCGCCGTCGACGTGGCGGGCCGCCACCAGGGGTCCGATCCCCTTCTCCACCACCGGCATGGGTAGGTAGTAGCCGATCAGCCCGGTCGAGCAGACGAGCACCTCGGACGGGTCGCAGTCGAGGTCGGCCGCCACCAGCTCGCACATCCGCTCGGCGTCGGCGTCGCCCCTGGGCCCGGTGGCGGCGTTGGCGCAGCCGCTGTTGACCACGACGCCGGCCGCCCGCCCGCCGGTGTCGGTCAGGTGTCGTCGGGTGACGTTCACCGGCCCGGCGGTGGCCTTGTTGGTGGTGAACACTGCCGCCGCCGTCACCGGCCGGCCGTCGTCGGTGGCCACGAGGGACAGGTCGGGGGCGCCGCTGGGCTTGATGCCCGACGCCACGCCGGCGGCCACGAAGCCTGCGGGGGTAGTCACGCCGGTGGTCACGGGTACACCCCGATGGCCGAAAGGCCGGCCGTCTCCTCGAGGCCGAGGACGATGTTGGCGCACTGCAGGGCCTGGCCCGACGCCCCCTTGACCAGGTTGTCGATGGCGGCGAGCACCACCACCCATCCGGTGCGGGGGTCGTGGCGGGCGGTGAGGTGGGCGGCGTTCGAGCCCCACGCCGCCTTGGTGGACGGCGGGGTGTCGCCGACGACCACGAAGGGCTCGCCGGCGTAGGCATCCCGGAGCAGGTCGAGCAGGGCTGCGGTGGACGTGGGGCCGGTCGGCCGGGCGTAACAGGTGGCCAGGATGCCCCTGGTCATGGGGGCCAGGTGAGGGGTGAAGAGGACGGTGGCGCCGGTGGCCTGCTCGATCTCGGGGGTGTGACGGTGGTCGAGGAGCCCGTAGGCCACGAAGTCCTCGTTGACGGCGCCGAAGTGCGACGTGGGCTTGGGCGCCCGGCCCGCGCCCGACACCCCGCTGGCGGCGTCGACCACGATCCCGTCGGGCTCGACCACTCCGGCCGCCACCAGGGGGGCGAGGGCGAGGGCGGCGGCCGTGGGGTAGCAGCCGGGGGCGGCCACCGCCCGGGCGCCGACGATGTCCTTGCGGTGCAGCTCGGGCAGGCCGTAGGCGAAGCGTTCGATCAGTTCGGGGGCCTGGTGGGCCTCGCCGTACCACCGCTCGTAGGCGGCCGGGTCGCGGAGGCGGAAGTCGGCGGCCAGATCGACGATGCGGGTGTCGGGGGCGGCCGCCACCAGCCCGGGCACCAGCCGCTGGGACGCCCCGTGGGGCAGGGCCAGGAAGATCAGGTCGACGCCGCCCGCCAGGGCCGGGTCGAAGGCGTCGAACACCATGTCCGGGTAGGCCGCGGCCAGGCTCGGGTAGAGGGTGGCCACCGCCGTGCCGGCCTGGGTGTCGCCCGTGGCCCAGGCCACCTGCAGGTCGGGGTGGCCGTGGCCCAGGCGGAGCAACTCGGCCCCCGTGTACCCCGACCCCCCCACGATCCCGACGTCGATCATCGACCGATCATACACGCGGTTGCATGGTTATGCGTCCAGATTCGGTCGCTCCTGCCTCGGAGCTCAGCTCCAGAAGTCGTCCCAGGCGGCCTGATCGGCCGGCAGGTACCAAACCTCCTTCCATCTCCCCTCGTCGTCGAAGCGAAAGGCGAAGGCGGTCTTCATGTCGATGGTGGCGCCGTCGCGCGCCCGGGTGGCCGATCCCATCAGCACCGCCGCGCCGTAGCGGTCACCCGCCAGGAGGTCTTCGAAGGACACCTGGGGATTGCCGTCGCTGAGCCCCGCCAGCCGGCCCAGGTATCCCATGTACTCGGCCCGCCCGCGGTAGGTCCCGGCCAGGGGACTGTTGCCCCCGACACGCGCCACGATGTCGTCGGAGCAGCGCTCCAGGAAGCCCTGGAAGTCACCGGCGTTCCACATGTCGCGCATCTCGTACATCCACGCCATGTTGGGGTGCTCGGCCATGGTCCCCGCCTCTTCCTGGTTCACGTCGCCGCCCAGAACGCGTCGACGGCGCCCGGGTCGTCCGCCAGCGACCAGTATTCGCTCCAGCGACCGTCGTCGCCCACCGCGAAGAACTGGGCCAACATGACGTCGAGGCTCCTGCCGTCGCGCTGCGCGGTGGTCCGGCTGAACATCACGGTGTGCTTGTCGCTCACGAGGATCTCGTCCGGTTCGACCCGCAGCGAGCCGCCGGTGAGCTCACGCACCCGGGCGAAGTACTCCAGGAGGGCGTCCCGTCCCCGGTAGGTACCGGCCAGCGGATGGTTGCCGCCGACGTGCCAGACGATCTCCTCGGAGTAGAAGTCCCCCAGTTGGTCGAGCTCGCCTTGTTCCAGGTGCTGCAGGTATACCCGGACCCGCTCGCTGTTCGGGTGTTCGCCCACCGTCCTCCTTCAGCAAGTTGACGCAGGATCTCGAGTCGGTCCACGAGGTGCACGAACGCTAGCCGCGGTTGATCGCCTGGAGGCGGGGAGGTTGATTACGGCCTTGTCGTCGGTAGAGTTGCTCCATGCCGTGGACGATCGTGGTGCGTCCGAAGGAGATGGAGGTCTTCCGCGCCTGCCGCCGCCAGTGGGACTTCGAGAGCCGTTTGCGCCAGAACCTGGTCCCCATCAAGCCCGCCCGGCACTTCGACTTCGACCTCGCGATCCACCAGGCCCTCGCCGTCTGGTACTTCCCGGCGATGGACGACTGGAGCCGGATGATCGTCCGCCCGGTGGCCATGAAGGGCTTCGACCGCAAGATGCGGGAGGACCGGGCCGCCTACGAGGAACACTTCCCCGTGTCGCCGGAGATGGACGAGGCCTGGACCAAGTACCTCAAGTTGGGGGAGGCCGTCCTCAACCGCTACTTCGACTGGGCCACCGGCGCCGACGACTTCGACTCCATCCTCGCCGACGAGGACATCTGGGCCGCCGTCCCCGATCCGGACGCCCCCGATTCCGACCTCGGGTCGGCCGACAAGAAGCGGGAGATCCGGTACTTCGGACGGATCGACCAGATGATGTCCACCCCCGACGACGAGTACTGGGTGGTCGACCACCGGGTCGTGTGGGACGAGTTCGCCGACGAGGAGACGCTCCTGGGCGACACCCACACCCTCCTCGGGCAGCGGGCCCTCGAGATCGCCTACCCCCAGCTGCGCATCGCCGGCACCGTCTACAACGAGCTGCGCATCGGAAGGGCCGAGCTCGAGGGAGCCGCCCCGTCCCCCGAGCCGGTGGGCGAGGACATGCGGGACCACTCCAAGGGCGCCCGCCACCTCAACTTCCGGCGGGTGGCCTCGGCCATCGAGAGCAAGTACGAGGACGACGGCTCCGACCACGTGATCCAGCGGGAGGGCAACGACTACGTCCGCCGCACGTACATCACCCGCTCCCGGGCCACGCTCGCGCCCATCAGCCGCCAGATGGCGATCGACGCCCTCCTGGTGCGCGACTCCGACGTCGAGATCTACCCCGAGCCGTCGCCCGAGAAATGCGCCGCCTGCCTCTTCTCCACGCCGTGCGCCATGCTCGAGGAGGGCGCCGACATCTCCGCCTACATGGCCGCCCACTACCGCCCCCGCACCGACGAGGAGTTCGACGAGGAGGGGCTGCGCTGGTCGCCCCGCCGCCAGTCCTACCGGGCGTCGCTCGGCGGTGTCCAGGAGCGGATGCAGAACGCGTCCAAGTGGCGGGGGGGCGACGGCGCCGTCTGATCGTCACCGGGGCCCGGGACGGGATCAGCCCCGGAGCCGTCCCCCGCACGCCGATTCGACGGCTTCGATGCAGCGGCGGCGCAGGCCGGCCAGCTCGTCCTCGGTGAGGGTGTGGTCGAGGGCGGAAAAGCGCAGGTGGAGGGCCAGGCTGCGGTGGCCCGGATCGAGGCCCTGGCCCCGGTAGACGTCGAACAGCTCCACCCGCTCGACCAGGTCGCCACCGGCGGTGCGGAGCGTGCGCTCGACGTCGCCCGCGGGGACCGCGTCATCGACCACGAAGGCCAGGTCGATGTCGGCCGACGGGAAGCGGCTGATGGCGCGGTAGGTGGACGGGCGGCGGGGGGCGTCGCGCAGGAGCAGCCCGAGGTCGGCCTGGATCCAGCCCACCGGCCCGTCGAGCTGGTGGACCGACAGCACCCCGGGGTCGACCTCGCCCACCGTTCCGGCGACCGTTCCGCCCGCCACCAGGTCGGCGGTGCGGGTGGGGTGCAGGCCAGGGCGGGTGGCGGCCTGGAGGCGCACGTCGGCCAGGCGGAGGCCCTCGGCCAGGGCCCGCCAGGTGCGGACGGCCTGGGCCGCGTCCCGGCCGGCAAGCACGACGGCCACGTGCTCGGGCTCGTCGGGGAGACGTTCGCCGGCGGCCGGGGGGAGGAAGACGTGGCCGATCTCGAAGAGGGCCACGTCGGGCCGCCGGTGGTTGGCGTTGGTGACCAGGGCCTTCAGGAGCCCGGGCAGGAGCGACGGGCGCAGGATCGACTCCTCCGCGGCCAGCGGGTTCTCGACCTCGATCGCGTCCTGCGGGAGGCCGGCCCGGGCCAGGTCGTCGGGCGCCAGGAACGACGTGGCCCACGCCTCCGACAGCCCGGCGCCGACGAGGATGTCGGCCACCAGCCGGCGGTCACGCTGGTAGGCGTTGAGCATGCCCACGGTGGCCACCGGCGGCCGGGTGCGGGGGATGCGGCCGTAGCCGTGGTGGCGGGCCACCTCCTCGATGACGTCGATCTCCCGCTCGCTGTCGGGCCGCCAGGTGGGGACGGTGACCTCGAACGTGCCGTTCTCGCTCGGCGCAGTGGTGAAGCCGATCGGCTCCAGATAGCCCCTGACCTGCTCCGACGTCAGAGCGGTGCCGAGGATCGCGTTCACCCGGGCCGGGCGGAGGGCGACGGTGACGGGGCCGGGGAGGTGCTCGCGGTCGGTCGCGTCGACGATGCCACCCACCACCTCACCGCCCGCGATCCCGGTGAGGAGCGCGGCAGAAGCGGGCCGCCGCCCGGTGGACGCCGTCGGGGTCGACGCCGCGCTCGAAGCGGACCGACGCCTCGCTGCGGAGGCCGAGGCCCTTCGACGTGCGGGCGATGGCCGCGGGCCGGAACCAGGCCGCCTCCAGGAAGACGGTGGTGGTGGCGTCGGAGATCTCCGACGACGCCCCGCCCATGATCCCGGCGACGCCGACCGGCGTGCCCTCGGCGTCGCAGATCAGGCAGTCGTCGGGCCCCACCCGGCGCTCGACCTTGTCGAGGGTGACGATCGTCTCCCCCGGCCGACCCCGGCGGACGAGCAGTCCCCGTCCCGGGAGCTGGTCGAGGTCGTAGGCGTGGTTGGGCTGGCCCAGTTCGAGCATCACGTAGTTGGACACGTCGACCACGTTGCTGATCGGGCGCATCCCGGCCAGGGTGAGGCGCCCGGCCAGCCACGCGGGCGACGGGCCGACGGTGATCCCGCTGATCACGGTGCCGGTGAAGCGGCTGCTGAGGTCGGGGGCCTCGACGGCGATGGTGGCCTTCGACCCGCCGTCGTCGGGGACGAGGGGCGGCGGGTCGGGGAGGGCGAAGGGCAGGCCGTAGCGGGCGGCCAGGTCGCGGGCCACGCCCGCCACCGAGAGGGCGTCGGGCCGGTTGGGGGTGATGTCGAGGTCGAAGACGGCGTCGGGACGGATGCCGAGGGCCTCGGCGAGGGGCATCCCGGGCGTCGCACCCTCCGCATCCACGATCATGATCCCGGAGTGGTCGTCGCCCATCCCCAGCTCGGCGGTCGAGCAGAGCATCCCCTCCGACCACTGCCCCCGCACCTTGCGCCGGCCGATCTCCATCCCGTTCGGCAGGCGGGCGCCGGTGGTGGCGAGGGGGACGAGGTCGCCGGGCCCGAAGTTGAACGCCCCGCACACGATCTGGCGCGTGGCCCCGCCCGGGTCGCCGGTGTCGACCTCCACCAGCTGGACCTTGTCGGCGTCCGGATGGACCCTGGTGGCCACCACCCGGGCCACGATCACCCCGTCGAGCCCCTCCCCCACCCGCTCCACACGCTCCACGACGAGCCCCAGCCCGGAGAGGGCCGAGGCCAGCTCGTCGACATCGCTGCCGAAGGGCGCGAAGTCGCGCAGCCAGGAGAGCGGAACCCTCACGCGGCCACCGTTGCGTGGCCCCCGACGGCCGATTGCACGGCCCTACGGCTGCGCGAAAGTACGACGCCCGACGTTTCGTGCGCCGTTGGCGCCCCGAAAACCGCCCTCGCGGCCAATTTCGGGGCGCTTCGGACGCATGAAAGCCTGGCGTTCGCCGTCCCGTGCGGCGGAAGCGCCGTGATCCGGCCCGAAACGCCACGGCTGCGGAAAGGGGCGGCGCCCGACGTTTCGTGCGCCGTTGGCGCCCCGAGGAACGCCCTCACGGCCGATTCCGGGGCGCTACGGACGCATGAAACGACCGCCGCCGGCCACGACCGCCGCCGAAGGCGGCCCCCCTGGCTGGCGGCCCCGGCCGGCGCAGCCGGCCCCGACAAGCCTTCGGCCGGAGGCCGTCCGGCTCCGCCGGCCGGCCTCCGTCCTTGAAACTCGGACGAGCGAAGCGAGGCCGAACCCATTCAGAACTGCTCGAGGAAGCGGATGTCGTTGCCGATGAAGTGGCGGATGTCGTCGATGTCGTGGCGGAGCATGGCGCAGCGGTCGATGCCGAAGCCGAAAGCGAACCCCTGCCATTCCTCGGGGTCGATGCCGACCGCCTCGAACACGTTGGGGTCGACCATGCCGCAGCCGCCCAGCTCGATCCACCCCGAGTTCGAGCACACCCGGCAGCCCTTGCCCTGGCAGAAGATGCAGGTGACCTCGAACTCGGCCGACGGCTCGGTGAACGGGAAGTACGACGGGCGCAGCCGGGCGGTGATGTCGGGCCCGAAGTAGGAGGTGGTGAAGGCCTCGATGGTGCCGGCCATGTCGCCGAAGGTGATGCCCCGGTCGACCACCAGACCCTCGATCTGGTGGAAGACGGGCAGGTGGCGGGCGTCGGGCGTGTCGCGGCGGTACGCCCGGCCGGGGGCCACGATGTAGATGGGCGGCGGCTGGGAGGTCATCACCCGGATCTGCACGGGCGACGTGTGGGTGCGCAGCAGGGTCGACTCGGGTTCGCCCAGCTTCACGTAGAGGGTGTCCCACATCCCCCGGGCGGGGTGGGCGGGCGGCATGTTGAGGGCCTCGAAGTTGTGCCAGTCGGTCTCCACCTCGGGACCCTCGGCCACCGAGTAGCCCATCCCGACGAAGACGTCCTCCAGCTCCCGGCGGGCCTGGTTGACCAGGTGGAGGTGGCCGCGGGCCACCCCGCCCACCACCTCGGTGAGATCCAGCCGGTCGGCCTCCAGCCGCCGCCGCCGGTCGTCGGCCTCCAGCACCGCCCGCCGCTCGTCGAGGGCCTGCGTCAGCCGCTGGCGGAGGGCGTTGATCACCCGGCCGGCGTCTTTGCGCTCCTCGGCGGGAAGCCGGCCGAGCTGCTGGTTGAGCCCGGACAAGGCGGACCGCTTGCCCGTGACGTCGGTCTCGACCGCCCGCAGCTCCTCCAGCGAGGTGGCCGCCGCCACCCGGCGCAGGCCCTCGGCCTCCACCTCCTCCGGCGTCATTACCGCCGTCATGAGGGGAGCAGTCCCTCGGGAATGGCGGTGGGCAGGGTGAAGCGGAACGTCGACCCCACGCCGACCTCCGACTCGACCACCAGCCGTCCTCCGTGGGCCTCCACCAGGCCCCGGCTGATCCACAGGCCGAGCCCGGACCCGCTGGGCCGGGTCTCGGCCCGCCGGTAGAACTTGGTGAAGACCCGGGGCAGGTCGGACTCGGGAATGCCCTCGCCCTGGTCGACCACGGCGATCGACACCTCGCCCGCCCCCAGCCGGCCCAGCACCCGCACCCCCTTGGGGTCGGCGTACTTGGCCGCGTTCTCCACCAGGTTGGTCAGCACCTGCTCGATCTTGTCGGGATCGGCGTAGACCTGGGGGAAGTTCCCGTCGAAATCGATCTCGGCCCGGACCTCGGCCTCGATCATCCGCACCTTCTCGACGACCACGACCACCAGGTCGGAGAGGTCGACCATCTGGCGGCGCAGGACGAGCTTGCCGCTCTCCAGCCGGCTGATGTCGAGCAGCTCGGTGACCAGGCGGGTGACCCGGTCGGCGTCGTGGTGGACCTGCTCCAGCATCATCAGCTTCTGCTCGTCGGCCAGCCGGTCCCACCGGTTCAGGAGCAGGCTGGTGTAGCCCTTGACCGACGTGAGGGGCGAGCGCAGCTCGTGGCTGACGGTGGAGATGACCTCGATGCCCTGGGCCACGGCCTGACGGCGGCGGGCGCCGTCGCGCAGCATGAGGACCGCCCCCTGCACCGTCCCGTCGGCGTCGCGCTCGTAGCGGCCGGTGAGCATCACCCGCACCTCGATCCCGTCGGCGCCCCGCAGCCGGACCTCGTGCTCGGGGATGCGCCCGACCGACCGCAGCCGGGTGGACCGGTGCCAGCCGTGGGCCAACAGCCGCTCGCCGTCGGCGCCGCACGGGGCCAGCAGGTCGTCGACGTCGCTGCCGACCAGCTCCTCGGCGGAGTAGCCCAGCAGGTCGAGGGTGGCGGTGTTGGCCGCCCGCACCCGGCGCTGGGCGTCGCATTCGAGGACGGCGTCGGGCAGGCGGTCGTAGCCGCTGCCGACGCCCGATCCGTCGCCCGCAGTGGTCATGTGGCGCGTTGGCGGGCCGCCTCGAAGCACAGGACGGCTGCCGCCATGCCGACGTTGAGGGACTCCCCCCGCCCGGCCATGGGGATGGTGACCGTCTCGTCGACCAGGTGGTCGAGCGACGCCGGCAGGCCGGTGGCCTCGTTGCCGAGGACGAAGGCGGTGGGACGGATCAGGTCGGCCCGGTGGTAGGCCTGTCCGCCCGACGGCCGCGTGGCCATGCGGTGCAGCCCCCACTCGCCCAGCGTCGCCAGCACGTCCTCCGGCTCCCCTCCTGCGACCACACGCACATGGAACAACGAACCTGCCGACGCACGCACGCATTTCGGGTTGTAGACGTCGACCGTGCCGTCACAGCAGATTACCCCGCCCACCCCGGCCGCCTCCGCGCTGCGCAGCACCGTGCCCAGGTTGCCGGGATCGCGGACGTCGACGCACACGACCACCAGGTTGGCGTCCCGCAGGGCGTCGAGGGGCACGTCGAGGTAGGGGGCGACGGCGAGCACGGGCTGGGGCGACACGGTGCCGGCCACCCGTTCGAGCACGCCGGGGGCCAGGTCGGAGGCACGGATACCGGCGGCCAGGGCCCGGTCGACGACAGCCGCGTGGCCGTCGCCGTCGGCCGGCTCGGGCGGCAGGTAGAGCGACTCGATGGCGGCACCGGCGTCGAGGGCGGCGTCGAGGACCTTCAGGGAGTCGACCACGAAGGCCCGCTCCGACTGGCGCGCGGTGTGGCGCTGCACCAGCTTGCGCAGCCGCTGGACCCGCTTGTGCCTGAACCCCAGCCCGCCGTGGTGCCCCGGGGGGCTGTTCATGTCCGGAAGGTCATTTCCGGGGGGTCACGTCACGGAGCGATGATCACGGGGCGAGGTTCACGAGGCGGCGCCGGCCTCCGCGGCAACCTCGGCGTCGGCATCGGTGTCGGCGTCCGCATCGGTGTCGGCGTCCTCATCGGTCTCGGCGTCCGCATCGGCGGGGGCCACGCTGTCGCGGGCGTCGGCGTTGGCCTCGTGGGCGGCCGCCGCCACCTTGACCAGGGCGGCGAAGGCGGCCCCGTCACGGACGGCGAGGTCGGCCAGGATCTTGCGGTCGACCTCGACCCCGGCGTCGCGCAGGCCGGCGATGAAGCGGCTGTAGCTCATGCCGTGCTGGCGGGCGCCGGCGTTGATGCGCTGGATCCACAGCTGGCGGAAGTCGCCCTTGCGGGCCCGGCGGTCGCGGAAGGCGTACTGCAGGGAGTGCATCACCTGCTCGTTGGCCGCCTTGTAGGAGCGGCTCTTGTTGCCGTAGTACCCCTTGGCCGCCTCGAGGACTGCGCGGTGGTGCTTCCGACCGTGGACGGCGCGCTTGACCCTGGCCATGGAGGTGTTCCTTTCTACGAATGAGTTCGGGGGGGAGGAGCCGAGCCGGCCGGCTCCGGGCTAGAGACCCAACAGCCTCTTGACCTGCGCCTTGTCGCCCCCGGTGACCTCGGCCGGGCGGGCCAGGCGGCGGGTGCGGACGGACGACTTCTTCTCGAGGATGTGGGCGCGGTACGCCCTGCGGCGCATGATCTTGCCGGTCCCGGTCACCTTGAACCGCTTGGCCGCACCGCGGTGGGTCTTCATCTTCGGCATTGGCTCAGCTCTTCCCAATCTGGTTCTGGCCTGCCTGGTTCAGGCCTGCCTGCTGTGGTTCTGTCTGGCCGTTGCCGGCCGCGGGTGCGTCGGGCACTGGGGACGTGGCCGCCGGGGTGGTGGCCGCCGGTGTTCTCGGTGCTGCGGCCGGCGAAGTTGCCGCCGGTGGTCTAGGGGCTGCGGCCGGCGGAGTGGCTGCCGGTCTGGGGGTGGTCGGTCTGGGGGTGGTCGGACTGGTGGCCGGCGGCGGTGCGGCGGCCGGTGCCGGGGTGCTCTTGTCGTGGTCCGACTTGGCCTCGTGGGCCTGGCGGGCCCGGCGATCAGGAGCCAGCACCATGATCATGTTGCGCCCGTCGAGCTTGGGTGCGGCCTCGACCTTGGCCGCCGGAAGCTGCTCGGCGATGCGGTCGAGGATTCGCTTGCCCAACTCGGGATGGGCGACCTCCCGACCCCGGAACATGATCGTGATCTTGACCTTGTGGCCCTGGTCGATGAACTCGCCGACCTTGCGGGTCTTGGTGTCGAAGTCGCCGCCGCCGATCTTGGGTCGGTACTTCATCTCCTTGATGGCGGCGTTGGTGGCCTTGCGCCGGGACTCCTTCTCGCGCTGCGCCGCCTCGTACTTCCACTTCCCGTAATTGAGGATGCGGCAGACGGGGGGGTCGGCGAGAGGTGCCACCTCCACCAGGTCGAGCTCCAGCTCACGGGCGATGGACAGGGCCTCGGGCAGGGGCTTTATGCCCAATTGGGCGCCATCAGGGTCGACGAGACGAACTTCTCGCGCCCGGATCCGGTCATTGATCCTGGGGTCGCCACTCTCCGGTGCAGCTATGCGGCATCACTCCTTAGAAGCAGAACGATCTGAACACGCGTACAGGGGACGTCGAGGAAGCACGCCCGCCTGCGGCGGTCGATCGACCTGGACGCACCATATGCCATCGGCTCTGTACGCTGCCCGATCGGCGGTGGCCGGGTGGGGGTGTCGCACCGGTGCTCGCGCATCAGTGGTAGGCCCCGCTTCCGTTCTTCAGTTGTCCCGATAGGGTAGCAGCATGAGCTCGCTCTGGACACCGGGCGGGGAGCGTCCGGTCGGGCGAGCCGAGCCCGAACCGGCCCCTCCGCCCACGCCTTCGAGAGCCGGTCGCGGCGCCCCGCTCGGGCCCGACGACCTCACCGACGAGGAGATGGCCGAGCAGATGATGGCCATGCAGGAGCAGGTGCTGGCCACCCCGGCGGCGGTCGTGGTGGCCAACCACTGCATGGCCCTGTTCGAGCTGGCCGCCCTCTACCTGAGTCCCGAGCCGCCCAAGCTGGCCGACGCCCAGGTGGCCATCGACGCCATGTCGGCCGTGGTCGAGGCCGTCGGCCCCCGCTTCGGCCCCAACGAGAAGCCGCTCCGCGAGGCACTGACCCAACTCCGCATGGCCTTCGTCGAGGCCAAGAACCACCTCAGCCAGCCCGAACAACCCTGAACGCCGCCCTCCGGGGCGCTTCGTTCAGTGGACGATCTTGGAGATGGGCAGCTCGATGATGTCGCTCGCGCCGGCGTCCTTGAGGGCGGGGATGAGGGTGTTGATCTCGGCCTTGGGGACGACCGTCTCCACCGCGTAGTCGGTGCCCCCGAACAGCTGCGAGACCGTCGGCGCCTTGAGCGCAGGCAGCATGGCGATGACCCGGTCGAGGTCGGCCTGGGCCACGTTGACCTTCACCAGCACCTTGCCCCGGGCCTCCAGGGTGCCCTGCAGCAGGGTGTGGAGCTGGCCCATGGCGTGGCGCTTCTCGGGGTCGTCGTAGGCCTGCTGGTTGGCGATGAGCTCGGTGTAGGAGATGAGGATGGTCTCGATCACCTTCAGCCCCGCCGCCCGCAGGGCCCGGCCCGTCTCGGTGATCTCCACCACCGCGTCGGCGATGTCGGGCACCTTGGCCTCGGTGGCGCCGTACGAGAGCCGGATGTCGGGCTTGGTGACCCCGTGGGTCTCGAGGAAGCGGCGGGTGAGCCCGGGGTACTCGGTCGACACCCGTAGGTTGGCCGGCAGGTCGCTTACCGAGTCGAACGGCGAGTCACCGGCCACGGCGAGCACGATGCGCACCGGGCGGGCGGTGGCCTTCGAGTAGTGGAGCTCGCCGAGGGAGACGACATCGCTGCCGGTCTCCTCGATCCAGTCGCGGCCGGTGATCCCGAGATCGAAGAGGCCCTCGGCCACGTAGGTGGGGATCTCCTGGGGCCGCAGGATGCGGACGTCGACGATGCGGGGGTCGTCGATGGTCGCCCGGTAGTCGACCGACGACGACCGGTTCACGGCCAGGTCGGCCGCCGCGAACAGGTCGAGGGTGGCCTTCTCCAGGGATCCCTTGGGCAGGACCAGGCGCAGCACGCTCCTACCTCCGGTCCTTGGGCAGCTGGCGGAGGAGGTCGGCCATCTCCACCGCCGCCATGGCGCAGTCGTGGCCCTTGTTGCCGTGGGGCCCACCGGCCCGGGCCACGGCCTGTTCCAGGTTGTCGGTGGTGAGCACGCCCAGGATGACGGGCACCCCGGTGTCGAGCTGCACCCGCTGGCAGCCGGCGGACGCCTGTCCCCCGACGTGGATGTGGTGGTCGGTCTCGCCCCGGATCACCGCCCCCAGGCAGATCACGGCGTCGTGTTCTCCCGACGAGGCCAGCCGTTGGGCGACGAGGGGCAGCTCGAAGGCGCCCGGCACGCCGGCCACGGTTATCGACGCCTCGTCGACCCCCAGCTCGGCCAGCCCGTCGAGCGAGCCTTCGAGCAGGAGGCCGGTGACGAGCTCGTTGAAGCGGCTCACGACGACCGCGATGCGCAGCCCGGTCCCCCGGCGCTGGCCCTCGTAGGCGGTCACTCGAGGCCGTCCGTCATTCCAGGCCATCGAGGAGGTGTCCCAGGCGTTGCTGCTTGGTGCGGAGGTAGCGCAGGTTCTCGGGGGTGGGCACGGACTGGAGGGGCACCCGCTCCACGATGTCGAGCCCGAAGCCCTCCAGCCCCCCGTACTTGGCCGGGTTGTTGGTGAGCAGGCGCATGGTGGTGATCCCGAGGTCGACGAGGATCTGGGCCCCGATGCCGTACTCCCGGCTGTCGACGGGCAGGCCCAGCTCGAGGTTGGCGTCGACCGTGTCGTGGCCCAGGTCCTGCAGGGCGTAGGCCCGCAGCTTGTGGGCCAGGCCGATGCCCCGTCCCTCGTGGCCCCGCAGGTAGAGGACGACGCCGATGCCGGCCTCGGCCACCCGCTCGATGGCGCCCTGCAGCTGGAGGCCGCAGTCGCAGCGCAGGGAACCGAAGACGTCGCCCGTGAGGCACTCGGAGTGGACCCGCACCAGCACGTTCTGCTCGCCCTGCACCGCCCCCCGCACCAGCGCCGCGTGCTGGTCGCCGTCGAGCAGGGACTCGTAGACGTAGCAGGTGAACTCCCCCCACTGGGTGGGGATCTGGGCCTCGGCCACCCGCTTCACCAGCTTCTCCGACTGGCGCCGGTAGCGGATGAGGTCGGCGATGGTGATCAGCGGAAGCCCGTGGAGGGCGGCGAAGCGCTCCAGCTCGGGGAGGCGGGCCATCTCCGCCTTGTCCTCGGTGACGACCTCGCAGAGCACGCCGGCCGGGTACAGGCCGGCCATCCGGGCCAGGTCGACGGCCGCCTCGGTGTGGCCGCTGCGCTTCAGCACCCCGCCCTCCCGATAGCGGAGGGGGAAGACGTGGCCGGGCCGGGCCAGGTCGATCGGGCGGGTGGCGGGGTCGACCAGGGCGGCGATGGTGGCGGCCCGGTCGGCGGCCGAGATCCCCGTGGTGGTGACGTGGCGGGCGTCGACCGACACGGTGAAGGCGGTGCGGTTGGACTCGGTGTTGGCCGCCACCATCGGTGGCAGCTCGAGCTCGTCGAGGCGCTCGCCCAGCATCGGCATGCAGATCACGCCCGACGTGTGGCTCAGGAAGAAGGCGATCTTCTCGGGGGTGGCGAACTCGGCGGCGACGATGAGGTCGCCCTCGTTCTCCCGATCGGCGTCGTCGACCACCACCACGATCTCGCCGCGGGCGAACGCCTCCACGGCCTTGTCGATGGGGGTGAAGGGCACTCGTTTTACCGTCCTGGGAGGAGTCGCCCAATGGATTTGGCGACGTATTTGGCGATGAGATCAAACTCGAGGTTCACCCGGTCGCCGGGCCGGCGGGCGCCCAGCGTGGTGACCTCGGCGGTGTGGGGGATGACGGCCACGGTGAACCCCTCGTCGGACAAGTCAACCACCGTCAGGCTCACCCCGTCGACCGAGATGGAACCCTTCTCCACCAGGTAGCGGGTGTCCGCCGTCGCGATCGCCAGTTGGGGGGCGGAGGCGGTGACCTCGCCCACGGCGTCGACGTGGCCCTGGACGAGGTGCCCACCGAGGCGGCCGTCGAGCTTCATCGGGCGTTCGAGGTTGACCGGGTCGCCGGGGCGGAGGTCGCCCAGGGCGGTGCGGGAAAGGGTCTCGTCGACCACGTCCGCTTCCCAGGCGGCCTCGGTGCGGGCGACGACGGTGAGGCAGCACCCGTTCACCGCGATGGAGTCGCCGACCTTCGTGTCGCCGAGGACGGTGGCCGCCTCGAAGGTGAACCGGTGGCCGTCCCTCGTGTGGAGGCGGCCCATCTCCTCGATCAGGCCGGTGAACACGCCGGCTCCAGGTCGATGCGGAGGTCGCCGCCCAGGCGGGTGACGTCGACGATGCGTCCCCGCCAGAGGTCGTCGACGGTGGGCGCGCCGGGGCCGGCCAGGAGCGGCCGCCCGTCGTCGCCCCCGGCCAGGGCGGGGGCCAGGTAGAGGACGTAGCGGTCGACCAGCCCGGCCCGGTGGAAGTCGCCGGCCACCGTGGGCCCGCCCTCCACCAGGGCCTGGAGGACGTCGCGCCGGCCGAGCTCGTCGAGGACCTTCTCCAGGTCGCCTTCGAGCTCGAGGGCGGGGTGGACGGCGGCCCCCGGGGGGGCGTGGCCGAGGACGACCCGCAGCGGGTCGTTACCGGGTGCGTGACGCACGGTGAGGGAGGGGTCGTCGGCCCGCACCGTGCCCGCGCCCACGATCACCGCGTCGCTCTCCGCCCGCAGCCGGTGGGCGTCGGTCCGGGCCGCCTCGCCGGTGATCCACCGGCTGGAGCCGTCGGCCGCGGCCGTCCGCCCGTCGAGCGTGGCCGCCAGCTTGAGCACCACCCACGGCCGGCCGGTGGTGCGGTGCTTGAGGTAGGGCGCCAGCTGGGCCAGCACCTCGGCCCGGCGTACGCCGACCTCGACCTCGACGCCCGCCGCCCGGAGTTTGGCGATGCCCGAGCCCTGCACGTGCGGGTCGGGGTCCTCGATGGCAACCACCACCCGGGCGATGCCGGCGGCGACGATGGCCTCGGTGCACGGCGGGGTGCGGCCATGGTGGGAGCACGGCTCGAGGGTCGTGTAGAGGGTGGCTCCCCGGGCTCGGGCGCCGGCCGCGGCGAGGGCGACGATCTCGGCGTGGGGCCCGCCCGGCGGCTGGGTGGCGCCGGTGAAGCCCCCGGGCTCGATCACCGAGCCCACCCATGGGTTGGGCGACGTGGACGTGCGCACGCCGGCCGCCAGCTCCACGGCCCGGTCCATGGCCGCCTCGTCGGCGCCGGTCACGACCGGCCCGCTAGCGCTGGTCGAGTGTGCAAGAACCATGGACAGACCTAGTTTTTTGCACACTCGATTGGGATCCCGGCGCCGACGGCGAAGCGGCGACGAGGTGGGCCGGCGGGTCGAGTGTGCAGAAAAGTGGGATATACCGACTTTTCTGCACACTCGATCGGGATCACGGGTGCTCCGTGGGTTGGCCGGCGAGGAGCTCGAGGGCGTGGGGGATGACGTCGAGGACGGCCTCCAGGCACTCGACGGCGCCGGCCGTGGACCCGGGCGTGTTGAGGACGAGGGCGGTGCCCACGGTGCCGGCCGCGCCCCGGGACAGGCGGCCCTTGTCGGGGTTGGCCAGCCGCATGGCCTCGGCCAGGCCGGGGGCGTGGCGCTCGAGGATGGCGTCGGTGCCCTCGGGGGTGAGGTCGCGGGGGCCGAACCCGGTGCCGCCGGTGGTGACGACCAGGCCGGCGAAGCCCCCGGTGAGGCGGCGGAGGGCGTCGGCCACGGAGTCGGTCCCGTCGGCGACCACGTCCCGGTCGACCACGTCGTAGCCGGCCGACTCCAGCCGGGCGACGAGGGCCGCGCCCGACCGGTCCTCCCGGGTACCGCCGATCACCCCGTCGGAGACGGTGAGCACCTTGGCCTGCAGGATCACCCTTACGATCGTACGCGGGGTCGCGGCGGTCAGGTCCCGAGGCGGTCGCCGGGTTGGAGGCGGGCGCCGTTGCGCCAGGCGGTGGCGGGCTGGGGGGCCTTGCCCTCGGGCTGCACCTCCACCAGGACGAGGGAGGCGCCGTCGCCGGTGCCCACGTCGAGAGTGGCCGGGTCGACCTCGCCCTCGGCCAGGGGCTCGGTCGCCGCCCCCCAACCGGGCCCGGGGGACGAGCAGGCGCCGGCCCCGGAAGGTGGTCCACGCCTGGCCGAGGCGGACGACGCGGTGGAGGTGCACCGCCGGCCGGGTCCAGTCGAGGTGGTGCTCGGCGGGCTCGATCTTGGCCGCGTAGGTGGCCTCCCCCACCTGGGGGACGGGCTCGGGGAGGCCCTCGTCGAGCAGGCGCACGAGAAGCTCCGTCCCCTCGGCCGAAAGGGCCACGCGCAGCTCCTCGAGGGTGTCGTCGGGACCGATGGGGTGCTCGAGCGAGGCGTAGACGGGGCCCGTGTCGAGTCCCTCCTCCAGCTCCATCAGGCAGACGCCGGTGACGGGGTCGCCGGCCAGGATGGCCCGCTCCACCGGGGCCGCTCCCCGCCACCGGGGCAACAGGGAGAAGTGGAGGTTGACCATCGGCAGCGCCTGCAGGACGTGGGGCTTGATCAGGCGGCCGTAGGCCACCACCACCCCCAGATCGGCGCCGGCGCCGATCACGTCGTCGACCCGGTCGGTGACGGGGAGGCCCAGCTCGACGGCGGCGGCCTTCACCGGGCTGGGCAGGAGCGCCCCGCCCCGTCCCCGCCGGCGGTCGGGACGGCTGACGACGACCGCGATTTCGTGGCCGGCGTCGACGAGGGCCCGCAGCGGGCCGACCGCCACCTCGGGCGTCCCCAGGTAGGCCAGCCGCAAGGGAACGGTGTCGGGGTTAGGCGCCGAGGCCGAGCGTCCGCTGGCGCAGGGCCCGCATGGCCTGCTTGCGCTGGACGGGGTCGAGCCGTTCGAGCAGGAGGATGCCGTCGAGGTGGTCGACCTCGTGCTGGAACATGCGGCCCATCAGCTCGTCGCCCTCGATCGCCAGCGGCTTGCCGTCGACGTCGAAGCCGGTGAGCAGCACCCGGTTGGGCCGGAGGATCTCCCAGTGGAGGTCGGGCACCGACAGGCAGCCCTCGGTGTACTCCCATTCCCCGTGGTGGTCGGTGAGGGTGGGGTTGACCACGACGCCCCAGCCCTGCCCGTCGTTGATGTCGTAGACGAACATCCGCTTCTGGATGCCCACCTGGGGCGCGGCCAGGCCGACACCGGGCGCGGCGTACATCGTCTCCAGCATGTCGTCGGCCAGCCGTCGCAGGTCGGCGTCGAAGTCGGTGACCTCCAGCGCCGGCTGGCGGAGGACGGGGTCGCCGAACGTCCGGATGGGGAAGATGGCCATCCCTCCCGAGGCTACCCGCGGGCATGGCGCAGGCGATGCCTTCGCCGGTTGACGGGGGGTGCAGTCGAGCGTTCTCGGCTGACCTGGCCGGCGTTGGAGCGGCTGCACCTGGGGCCCTGAAGGCGTAGGTTGGAGGTCGCCGGTCCAGCCGTGTGCCGGGCGATTCATGGAGCTTCACGCATGGTCAAGCGCATCCTGGTGATCGACGACGACGCCCAGATCCGGGCGGTGGCGTCCGCCAGCCTGAGCCTCGTCGGGATGTGGGACGTCCTTTCCGCGAGCTCCGGGGCGGATGGGGTGGCGCAGGCGGCGGCGGCCCAGCCGGACGCCATCCTCCTCGACGTGATGATGCCCGGCATGGACGGCCACGCCACCCTTCGCCAGCTCCGGGCCTCCCCCGCCACCGCCGACATCCCGGTCATCATGCTGACCGCGTCCGTCGGCGCCGACGGGCAGGCACCCGTGTTCGACCAGCCGGTTACCGCCGTGCTCGCGAAGCCGTTCGACATCATGGGCCTGGCAGCTGATGTGGCGGCTGCACTGGGCTGGGACCTCTGAGCGGCCCGGGCGAACCTGCGGCCGGACCTACGGTCGAACAGACGGCCGGTTCCGCTCTCGCCGGGCTCTGGGACCAATTCAGGGAGACCTTCGATCACCAGGTCTCCGTGCTCGAATCAGCGGTGATGGCCATCCTGTCCCAAGAGCTCCGCCCCGAGGAGCGAGACCGGGCGCAGCGCGAGGCCCACAAGCTCGCCGGTTCCCTCGGGACGTTCGGCCTGCCGAGGGGGTCGGAGATCGCCCGCGAGATCGAGACGTGGTTCGCATCCGGGCTGGGTGCCGCCGCCGCCGATGTTGTGCGCCTGTCCGACAGCGTGGTCGGCCTCCGGAAGTGCCTCGAGGCCGGGCCCGGCCCGAGGCCGCCCGTCACGCCGCGGCCCGCCGGCGCGGGCGCCGGCAGGCCGTACCTGCTCCTGGTGGACGAGGACCGCGCCCTGGCCGATGGACTGCGCCCTGCGGCGGCACTGCGGGGCCTGGCTCTTGTCGCAGTGGACAGTGTCGATCCGGCGCGGCAGCTCCTGATCTCCCGCCGGCCCGAAGCCGCCCTCGTGGACCTGGCGGGCCCGGAGGCCGACCAGACGCTCCAGTTGATGCGGGAGTTCCAGGCCATGACGCCCCCGGTGCCCGTGGTCGTGCTCACCCGCGCCGAGACCCTCACCGATCGGGTGGAGGCGGCCCGGCTCGGCGGGCGGGGATTCCTCCAGAAGCCGATATCGCCCGCCGACGTGCTCTCGGCGGTCGGCGACGTCATCAGCCGGGCCCGGGCCGCAGAAGCGACAGTGCTCGCGGTCGACGACGACCCGGTGGTGCTGGCCGCCATCTCCGCGCTGCTGCAATCCGCAGGCCGACGGGTCGTGACGCTGGACGAACCGACACAGTTCTGGCAGGCGCTCAAGGAAACGTCGCCCGACCTGGTCGTGCTCGACGTGGACATGCCGGCGGTGAACGGCATCGAGTTGTGCCAGGTGATGCGGGCCGACCCCCAGTGGTCCCGTCTCCCTGTGGTTTTCCTCACCGCCCGTACCGACGTCACCACCGTGCAGGACATCTTCGCCGCCGGCGCCGACGACTACGTCGTCAAGCCCCTGGTGGGCCCGGAACTGACGACGCGCATCGCCAATCGCCTGGAGCGGTCAGGGCTCCTGCGCCGCATGGCCGAGACCGACATGCTCACCGGGGTCGCCAACCAACGGGCCTCGGCCGAGCTTCTGGAACGCCTTCTCGGCACCGGCGAGCGCTACGGGCAGCCGGTGGCGCTCGGCGTCGTCGATGTCGACCGCATGAGGTCGGTGAACGACCGGTTCGGATACGCAGCCGGGGATGCCGTCCTGGCCGGTCTCGGCCAGATGCTCATGCGCCGGTTCCCCGGTGACGACTCGGTCGGGCGCTGGGCCGGGCAGGAGTTCTTCGTCGGTATGGTCGGCATGACGCGCGCCGACGGAGTCCAGCGCCTGGCCGACGCTCTCGACGAGCTCCGGGCGCGGCGATTCCCGGATGGGCAGAGCGGCTGGTTCAGCGTGTCCTTCAGCGCCGGCGTGGCGCAGTATCCCGAGGACGGCCGGGACCTGCGTGCTCTTTACCGGGGCGCCGACAGCGCCGTCCACCGGGCCAAAGAGGTCGGCGGCGACCGGGTGGTACCGGTCGGCTGGTCGACCGGCGCCGACTCGATGATCGACGTCGTGCTGGTGGAGGACGACGATGCGCTGGCCGGGGTGCTCCTCCACGCGCTGTCCACCCGGGGCTACCGGACCCACCGGTTCGACGATGGGCAGGACGCCGCCTCCGCGCTGGAGGGCCCGACGCCGAAGGTGTCGGCTCGGGTGGTGCTGCTCGACTGGGGCATGCCCAGCCTCGACGGCCTGCGCATCCTGCGCCGCCTGGCCCACACCGGTGTGCTGGGCCGGACCCGGGTGATCATGCTCACGGCGCGCGATTCCGAGACCGAGGTGCTGATGGCCCTCGACCTGGGAGCGTTCGACCACGTGGCCAAGCCGTTCAGCGTGCCCGTGCTGATGAAGCGGGTCCACCGCGCCATGCAGTGGTGAAGCCGGGGTTCCTCGCAGCCATACAGACCGATCTGCTCCGCCAGGTCGTGGCCGTGGCCGGGGTGGTGTTCCTCACGGGGATCGGCCTGTTCCTCGGTCACGGCGCCTGGTCCGGTCCGGCGACCCGAAGGAACGCGGCCCGCCTGGCTCGGGGCCGGACGGCGCTGCAGTCGGTCCTCGACGGGTCGGGAACCGAGGCCCACCACCGCCGACTGGCGGCGTTGCCCCGACGGCTGCGAATCCACGTCCTCGTCGGGGTCGCCCCCAGCCTGGCTGGTTCACAGCGGCAGCGCCTGACCAAGTTGGCCGCTGACCTGGGGCTTCTCGGGTGGGCCGACGCCAGGTGCCGGAGCCGCCTGTGGTGGAGACGACTCCACGGCGCCCGCCTGTACACCCTCGTCGGAGGAGGGGTCGCCTCGGTGCCGGCCCTCCTGCAGGACCGGCGCCCCGAGGTGAGGTCCCAGGCGGCCCAGTGGGTGGTGGAGCACCACGACGACCACCTGGTCGACCTGCTGCTGGAGATGCTCGACGCCGACGATGGCACGACGCGCTTCTGGGTGCAGGACTCGCTCATCCGGATCGGCCGGCCTCTCGTCGAGCGCCTGGCCTCGGACCTGTCCGGCCGGTCGGGACCGTCGTTGGCGCCGGCGTCGGCGCTGGAGGTGGCGATGGCCGTCGCCGACCCGGTCCTCCTGCCGGCGGCTCTGTCGCTCTGCGCCAACGCCGTTCCGAGAACACGGGCCCTGGCGGCGGGTCTGGCGGGGGCCATCGGCGGCAGTTCGGCGGTCGAAGCACTTACTGGACTGCTCGTCGACGAGGCGCCTGAGGTCCGGGCGGCGGCCGCCCGCGCCCTGGGGCACGCCGGGAACTGGCCATCGGCCGCGGAGCTCTCCCGGCTGCTCTGCGATCAGTCATGGGACGTGCGCCTGCAGGCGGCCGTGGCGCTGAGGTCGCTGGGATCTCCCGGAACCCTTTTCCTCCGGCAGGCGCTTTCGGGGGAGGACGCGTTCGCCGCCGACGCGGCCCAGCACATGCTCGACCTGCCCGAGAGCACCATGCGCAACCTCTGATGGAGGTCTTCCATGCGGTCCTCCAGCGCGTGGAATCGATCATCCTGGTGTATTTCCTGTTCGTCAACAGCTTCTACGGGCTCCTGATCTTCAGCGCCGCGTGGGAGCTGCGCAGCTACCGGCTCCGCTCCTGGCGGGAGGACCAGTCACGGCTCCTGGGCTCGCCTGTCGCCCGCCGGATCAGCATGCTCGCCCCGGCCCACAACGAGGGGCCGACCGTGGCTGAGAGCGTGCGGTCGCTGCTCACCCTTCGCTATCCCAGCCTCGAGGTCGTGCTGATCAACGACGGTTCGACCGACGACACCATGAGCGTGCTCCACAGGGAGTTCGGACTCGTTCCGGTACACCGTATGTACCGACAGACGGTCGAGCACAAGCCGATCGTGGCCCTTTACAGCTCGCCCGACAATCCCGGGCTGGTGGTCGTCGACAAGGAGAACGGCGGCAAGGCCGACGCCTTGAACGCGGGGATGAACGTCGCATCGGGCGACCTGGCCTGCGCCATCGATGCCGACACCATCATCGAGCCCGACGCACTGTTGCGGATGGTGGCGCCCTTCTTGACCGGCGACGACGTGGTGGCCACCGGCGGCACCATCCGGGTGGCCAACGGTGCGAGCGTGCGTGCGGGGCGGGTGGTAGAGGCCCGGGTCCCCCACCACGTCCTCGCCGGGATCCAGGTGACGGAGTACCTCCGGGCGTTTCTCGTCGGGCGGCTCGGCTGGAACCGCCTCGGCGGCAACCTGATCATCTCCGGCGCCTTCGGCCTGTTCCGGCGGGACTCCGTCCTGGCCGCGGGTGGCTATTTGGAGGGCACCGTCGGTGAGGACATGGAGCTGGTGGTCCGCCTTCGCCGTCGCGGGCTCGACAACGACCTCCCGCACCGAGTCGTGTTCGTCGCCGACCCGGTGGCGTGGACCGAGGTCCCGTCGACGATGAAGGTGCTCGGGAGCCAGCGCGACCGGTGGCACCGCGGGCTATCCGACGTGATCTGGCGCAACAAGCGGCTCTTCTTCAACCCCCGCTACGGCAGCCTCGGGCTCGTCGTGTTCCCGTACTACGTCCTCGTGGAGCTGTTGGCGCCGGTGGTGGAGGCGTTCGGGCTGATCGGCCTGACGCTGGGTATCTGCACCGGCTCGATCGACGGGAACTTCGCTGTCCTGTTCTTCCTCGTGGCCTACGGCTACGCCCTGGTGCTGGACGCCTTGACCCTGCTGCTGGAGGAACTGAGCTATCGCCGTTACCACCGCATGGGCGATCGCCTCTGGCTGCTGCTGTGGGCTGCGCTGGGGAGCATCGGGTACCGGCAGTGCACGGTGTTCTGGCGCCTGCGGGGGATCATGAAGTTCCTCCAGAAGAAGACCGACTGGGGCACGATGACCCGCACCGGCTTCAACTCCCCTGGGCCGTCCGACGTGGCTGAACCGTCCGAGGTGGCTGGGCCGTCCGAGTCTGCCGGACCACGGCTTTGAGCCACGTCAGTCGGTGGGCGCACCGAGGAGCAGTGCCTTCTTCGCCCTCCGCAGCTCTCCGGCGACACGATCCAGTCCCCCTGCTCCGTCGATCTCTCCCCGGACGGCAGAGTTCTCCAGCGACTGACAGGCGGTGGCGACGCCCGCCGCGCCGATCGTCGCCGACGTGCCTCGCAGGCCATGGGCCACTGCGAGCAGGGCGGGGGCGTCACCGCGGGCGGCCGCCTGGCGCAGCTCCTCGATCTGGGACTCGGCGTCGTCGATGTAGTTGTCGACCAGGGTCCGGAGAAAGCTCGGATCGCCGCTGGCCGCCGCCAGCCGGCGGAGGCCGTCGAACTGCACGGCATCGAGCACCTCGTCGGTGGATTCGGGGCTCCCACCCTGCGGGTGGGTGGTCGCGGTGGTGGTCGACGGCGCACCGACCAGCCAGCGGTTGAGCACCGACTCCAGATCCTTCTCCTTCACCGGCTTCGACACGTAGTCGTCCATGCCCGCCGCGAGGCACTTCTCGCGGTCCTCGGCCAGGGCCCCGGCGGTCATGGCGATGATGGGCACGTGGCGCCGCCCCGCCTCCCGCCGGCGAATCTCGACCGTGGCCTGGAAGCCGTCCATCTCGGGCATGTGCCAGTCCATGAGCACGGCGTCGTAGCTCCGTCGCTCCAGCGCCGCCAGGGCTTCTCTCCCGTCGCCGGCGACGTCGCAGCCGAAGCCGAGCTTGGCCAGGATGCCCTTGGCCACCTCCTGGTTGATGGCGTGGTCCTCGACCACCAGCAACGTCCCCCGCGAACCGGCGGAGGGGGCCGGCAACGGCGACGGGCCCGTCGGCGGCTCCTGGCGCGCCTCGGGTGCGATCGTGTTCAGCAGGGCGTCGTAGAGCGCGGCCAGCCGCACCGGCTTGGTGAGGCGGGCCACGAACCCGGCGTCCGCCGCCGCTTCGGCCTCGATCGACACCGAGCTCAGGAGCAGCATCGGCACCGAGCACAGCTCGGGGTCGCAGGAGACGATGGCGGCCAACTCGAGGCCGTCCATGCCGGGCATGGCCAGGTCGAGCAGCGCCAGGTCGTAGGGGCTGGACGCTGCCGCTGCGGCCCGCAGGTACTTCAGCGCCTCGGTCGCATCGCAGGCCAGGTCGGCGTGGACGTCCCACGCCAGCAACTGGGAGGCCAGCACGACGCGGTTGGTCTGGTTGTCGTCGACCACGAGCACCCGGCTGCCCTTCAGGGTGCGGGCGGACCGGTCGGGGACGGCGACGGGGGCCCATGCCCGGGCGAGGGGCAGCCGCACCCAGAAGGTGCTGCCCCGGCCGGGCTCGCTGTCGACTCCGACCTCGCCCCCCATGGCCTCGGCCAGCCGGCGGCAGATGGCGAGGCCCAGGCCCGTGCCCCGTAGTGGCGGGTGGTGGAGGCGTCGGCCTGGGAAAAGGGCTCGAAGAGCCGCTCGGCGGCGGCCGGGTCGAGGCCGATCCCGGTGTCGGCCACCTCGATGCGCACCGTCACCTGATCGCCGCTCGGCTCCTCGGCCAGGCCGGCCCGCAGGACGACCTCGCCCGTGGCGGTGAACTTGACGGCGTTGGTGGCGAAGTTGAGCAGGATCTGCCGGAGCCGACCTACATCGCCCCGCAGCGCGGTCGGCACGTCGGGACGGCAGTAGGCCACCAACTCCAGCTCTTTGGCCCGGGCCGACTCGGCGACGAGCGCGGCCACGTCCTCCAGGGCGTGGCTCAGGTCGAAGTCCACCGTCTCGAGCTCGAGCTTGCCCGCCTCGATCTTGGAGAAGTCGAGGATGTCGTTGATGATGCCGAGGAGCGCCTCCCCCGAGGCCCGAACCCCTTCGGCATGGTGGCGCTGGGAATCGGTCAGCTCCGAGTCGAGCAGCAATCCGGTCAGTCCGATGACGCCGTTCATCGGTGTGCGGATCTCATGGCTCATGGTGGCGAGGAACTCCGACTTCACCTGCGACGCCTGGAGAGCCTGGTCCCGGGCCCCGGCGAGGTCGGCCTCGGCGAGCTTGCGGTCGGTGATGTCGTGGATGAAGGTGTTGAAGCCCCACGTGTCGCCCACCTTGACCGGCCAGGCGGCCACTTCGGCGGGAAACTCGTGCCCGTCACGATGCTGCGCCACGATCTCGAGACGGCTGCGCAGCTCCCGCTCGTCACCGGTGGCCAGGAACCGGATCATCTCCCCTTCGAGGACCGCCCGCTGATAACGGGAACGAGTGTCGCGAACACCTGCGTGCCGAGCGCCTCGGACTCGGTCCAGCCGAAGGTCCTGGTCGCCTCACCGTTCCAGCCGGTGATGAAGCCCCGGTCGTCGATCGAGACGAAGGCGTCGGTGGCCGCCTCGACGATGGCCCGGGTGTAGGCCTCCGAGTCCCGCAGCAAGCGGTACGTCTCACGACGCTGTCGAAGGGCCCGGGCCAACAGGACGATGCCGGCCAGCAGCAGCAGCGCCAGACCGCCCGCGACGCTCAGCGCGGTCGCCCGAAGTCCTCTGACGCCGGCGAGTGCCTCATCGGCCGGGACCTCGGCCGTGACCGTCCAACCGATGTCCCCGACGGGGGCGAAAGCCGACAACCTGTCGCCTTGGGCCCCCGTTGAGCGGGCGCTCCCGGAGCGCCCGGCCAGGGCCGCTCCTACCCGGGGGTCGGATCGGGCCGACGGGAGGCCGTCGGCGCGCACGTGGCTGCTGTTTCCCACCAGCACCGACCCGCGCTGGTCGGTGATGAGCAGGTGCAGCCCATGGGCCCGGGCCAGGCTGTCAGCGAAGTCCCCGAGGGCGTCGAGGGAGTACGTGACGCCGACGATGCCCAGCGGCCGGCCGATATCGTCGTCCCTGACGCTGCGCACGAAGACGGCGACGGCGACCACCAGGGGTTCGCCCACGATGGCCGTCCGGTACGCCTCCGACACGTACGGGGCACCGCTGGCCTGCACCCCCCGGCACCAGTCCCGGAAGCTGAAGTCCACACCGACGATGGCCGGAGTCGCCGGCTCGACGTGGGTCAGGCGGCAACTGGAGTCGGTGACGAACGCCCCCCTGAACGCGGGGTCGGCGGCCTCGAGTTGGGTCAGCTGCTGAAGGATCGCGACAGTGTCGAATTGGTCCGGCTTACCGTCCCCCATGGCGTTGACGAGCAGGCGACGGTTGCCGTAGGAGGCCGTCAGCTCGGCGACGGCCAGCATCTGCCTCTGGAGCAACGCCGCGGTCACCACTGCGGTGGTCTGGACCCGTGCGTCGACCTCGTGGACGACGGCCCGATCGGCCAACTGGACGGTGAAGTACGTCAGCAGGGCCAGCGGCACCATGCAAACCAGAACCAGCACGCCCCCGAGGCGTACGGTCGGGAACCGGCGCCGGGTCGTGGCGCCGTCGCCCGCCGAGGAGCTATCCCCGCCGGCCGCTGTCCGGGCGCGACGAGAACGCAGGACTCTGGCCATACTTGTCACCTCGGCCGATCTGGACGCGACTTGAGTTCACGAGGGCGGGTCGTGCAGGTTCCGGCAGCCGGAAGTCCGGTAATCCTATGCCGGGAAGCGGCGCCCGCGAGAGTTGTGGGGAATGTGTGTCAAGGTCCGCACCTCTTCGGACGACGCGGGTGGCTCCCGACGAGCGGAGGACCAGTTGAGAAGGCTTCGTATGGTCACGGTGACGGGCCTTGTCTCACTGCCGCTGGTGCTCGCGGCACCGGCGCAGGCACGTGTACCACCGCTGCCCGCGACCACCGTCCCGGGTACCACGATCGCGTTCTCCGGGTACTCGTGGGCGGTGAAGTCGAGCACGGCGCCGGTCGGGCCCGGTCCGAACGTCTTCTCGGCCAGCGCGGAGAACGTCTGGGTGGACCCCGCCGGGCAACTTCACCTGCGCACGACCTCCCGGGACGGTCGTTGGCGGTCGGCCGAGGTGATCCTCGGGCGGAGCCTCGGCTTCGGGAAATACACCTTCCGCATCTCCTCGCCGCTCGGCAACCTCGACCCGAACGTCGTCGCCGGCCTCTTCACCTGGAACGACGACCCGGCGTACCACCACAGGGAGATCGACGTGGAGTTCGCCCGCTGGGGCAACGCCACCGACCCCACCGCCGGTCAGTACGTCGTCCAGCCGTACGATCGCGCGGGGAACCTGAGACGGTTCGTCCAGCCCGCAACGTCCGCGTCCGTCCACTCCTTCACCTGGGCCTCCAAGTCCGTGTCCTTCACCAGTGCCACAGCCGCCGGCCAGACCATCGCCAGCTGGCGCCACACCAGCCGCGACGTGCCCCGACCCGGCGGCGAGCGCGTGCACATCAACCTCTGGCTCGACGGCGGCTCTCCCCCGCTTGACGGAGCCGAGACGGAGATCGTCATCTCCAGCTTCTCCTTCACCGCCCGTTAGGACCCGAGCCTTCTGCACCGTGGGGTCGGTCCGCCCGGCTGTCGGCGCCCCGGCTCTCCTGACCGTCGGGGCGTTCCCCGCCTACGTCGTTCAGAGCCGGCGGGGATCCACTTCCACCCGGAGCCGGCCCGGGGGACGGGGGGCGGCGGCGAGGGCATCGGCGAGGGCATCGGCGAGCGCGGCATGGTCGGGGGCCCGCACCAGCCACCGCCCCTCCGACGGCCCGAGCACCTCGACGCCCTGCACGTCGACGGCCCGGCCCCCGGCGTCCGGCTCGCCCGCGCCGGACGCGATCACCGCGCCCAGTGCCTCCACGAACCCCGCCGCGGCCGCGCCCGAGATCACGGCCAGCGCGGTCTCCGGGGGCAGGCGCAGGGCGGCCCGGCGGGCCGACTCGACCAGGGCGAAGCGGGACGGGTCGGCGTGGACGGCGGCGTCGATGACCTCGTGGCCCGGCAGCCGCGTCTGGACCAGGATGCGCCCACCCCGGTCCCGGCCCCCCACCAGCCGGGCCGCCCGGACCAGGAGTCCGAGCGCCTGCTCCCCCGCGGTGTGGCGGGCCGCCAATAGCTCCTGGTCGAAGTCGAGGAAGGCGACCGCGTGGGCCCCGGCCAGCCGATGCAGCACGGCCTCGGTGCCGACGACCACATCGGCGGGCACGGGGGCGTCCGGCCCCCGAGCGCTCCCAGGCCCGTACCCGCGGGCGTCGTCGGCCGTCACCTCGGCCACCGGACGGCCGGCCAGCAGCTCGAGCTCCTCCCGGGCCCGGGTGACGCCCACCCGGACGGCCTTCATCCGGGTCGCGCCGCAGGCGGTGCACACCGAGGGCCGGGTGGCCCCGCACCGCCGGCACTCGAGGGCGCCCTCGCTCCCGTGCCGGTCGGAGGCGTCGGCCACCGGTCCGGCGCACACCTCGCACCGGGCCAGCTCGCCGCAGGCGACGCACGCCAGCAACTGCGCCCGACCCTTGCGGTTCAGGACGCACACCACCCGCCGATCGGGTCCCGCCTCGCGGAGCAGCGTCACCAGCCGGGACGAGTAGAGCCCCGACCCGGGTGGCTCGTGGCGGCGGTCGATCACCTCCACGATCGGCCACCCGGCCCGTTCCGCGGCGCGGGACGGGGCCAGCAGCTCTCCGCCGGGTAGCGCCAGCGCCTCCAGCGACGGGTGGGGCGACGTCAGCACACACGGCACCCCCGCCCGGCGGGCCCGTTCGACGGCGACGTCGCGCGCGTTCCACGTGGGGGCCCGTTCCTCCTGGTAGGCCTCGTCGCCCTCGTCGAGCACCAGCACCGCGCCCAGCCGGGGCCGTGGGGCCCACGCCCCGGCCCGGGCGCCCACCGCCACGCACCCGCCGGCCGCCGCCATGGCCCAGTCCCGGGGGACTTCCGCCACCCGCAGGCCGTGGCGCCGGAGGCGAGCCGCCAGGAGCCCGGCCGCGGTCAACGAGGGGGCCAGGACGAGGGCGTCCTCCCGGGCCGCCGCCTCCAGGGCGAAGGGCAGGAGGTCGTCGTCGGGCGGCGTGCGGATGACGGCCAGGGGGCGGGTGAAGCCCTCCTCGGCCAGGGTCCGGAGCGCGGCCGAGGCGCCATCTGGGCCGGCCGGCGCAGGAGCGGGTGACGGCCGGGGCGGCAGGCGGCGGACGGCGCCCGGCGGGGACGCCGTCCTCAGCAGTGCCGTGCGGCGGCCGGCCCACCGCCACGCGGCCCACCCGGCGAGGTCGACCAGGTCGGCCGGCGGTCCCCATCCGGTGACCTTGGCCAGCGGCTGCAGGGGACGCCCCCGCTCGAGCGCCGCCGGGGCCGGCTCGTCGGCCAGCTCGACCACCCAGCCCCCGATCCGGCGGCCGCCGAGGGCGACCCGCACGAGGGTGCCCACCCGGACGTCGGGCTCCATTTCCGGCGGGACGAGGTAGTCGAACGTCTTGGCGATGCCGGCCACGTCGGGCGCGACCCGGGCGATCACGGCCGGAGGCTAACCCCGGCCGGCGACGACCTCGACCCGGGCCCGGCCTCGGCCTCGGCCTCGGCCTCCGCCTTGGCCTTGGCCTTGGCCTTGGCCGCCGATGGCTCCCGGACGGGGCGCCGCCGGGGCGCGGACGGCGGCGGGCGCCGGCGCGGCTGCTACACCCCGAGCGCGCTCTTGACGTCGTCGAGGCGGCTCAGGTGCTCCCAGGTGAACTCCTTGTCGCTCCGCCCGAAGTGGCCGTAGGCGGCGGTGCGGCGGTAGATCGGCTTGCGCAGGTCGAGGTCGCGGATGATGGCGGCCGGCCGGAGGTCGAAGACCTCGTCGACCATGCTCGCGATCTTCAGCGGGTCGACGGTCTCGGTGCCGAAGGTCTCCACCATGATCGACACCGGCCGGGCCACGCCGATGGCGTAGGCCACCTGGATCTCGCACCGGCGGGCGGCGCCCGAGGCGACCACGTGCTTGGCCACCCAGCGGGCGGCGTAGGCGGCCGAGCGGTCGACCTTCGACGGGTCCTTGCCCGAGAAGGCGCCCCCACCGTGGCGGGCGGCGCCGCCGTAGGTGTCGACGATGATCTTGCGGCCGGTGAGGCCGGTGTCGGCATGGGGACCGCCGAGCACGAAGCTGCCGGTGGGGTTGGCCAGCAGCTGGTACTTGTCGTCGACGAACTGCGCCGGCAGCAGGGGGTGGATCACGTGCTCGCGCAGGTCGGGCTTGAGCAGGGTCTCGGTGTCGAGGCCGGGCTGGTGCTGGCTGGAGATGAGCACGGTCCGCAGCCGGACGGGACGGCCGTCCTCGTAGTCGAAGGTGACCTGGGTCTTGCCGTCGGGGCGCAGGTAGGGCAGCACGCCCGCCTTGCGCACCTCGGCCAGCCGCTGCGCCAGCCGGTGGGCCAGCCAGATCGGCAGGGGCATGAGATCTTCGGTCTCGTCGCAGGCGTAGCCGAACATCATCCCCTGGTCGCCCGCGCCCTGGGAGCTGATCTGGTCCTCGCCGCTCGTGCCCTTGCGCACCTCGTAGGCGGTGGTGACGCCCTGGCTGATGTCGGGCGACTGCTCGTCGATGGCGGTGATGACGCCGCACGTGTTGCCGTCGAAGCCGTACGACTCCCGGTCGTAGCCGATCTGGCAGACGGTCTGGCGCACGATTTTGGGGATGTCGACGTAGGCCCGGGTTGTGATCTCGCCGGCCACGACGACCAGGCCGGTGGTGAGCAGCGTCTCGCACGCCACCCGCCCGGTGGGGTCCTCGGTGAGGATGGCGTCGAGGATGGCGTCCGAGATCTGGTCGGCCATCTTGTCGGGATGGCCTTCGGTGACCGACTCCGAGGTGAACGTGTAGTTCTTCATTGGTGGGAAAGGCTAGTCACCGCTCCGCCGAGGCGGCGGACGACGACGTCGAGCACCTCGGCGGCCAGCTGCCGCTTCGAGGTGAGGGGGACGTCGTGGACCGTGATCCCGTCCGGGCCGTCCTCCAGGATCACCGCCGCGTTGGTGTCGTGGCCGAACCCGGCGCCGGGGGCGGTCACGTCGTTGGCGACGATGGCGTCGAGGCCCTTGGCCCGCAGCTTGCGGGCCGCCCGCTCCCGGAGGTCGCCCCCGCCCGACGGCGTCTCCGCGGCGAAGCCGACCAGCACCTGGCCGGCCCGCCGGGCCCGGCCCAGCGCGGCCAGGATGTCGGTCGTGGGCTCGAGCACCAGGTCGGGGACGCCCTCGTCCTTGCCCAGCTTGGCGCCGGCGACGGCCTTGGGCCGGAAGTCGGCCACCGCCGCGGCCATGACCACCGCGTCGGCCGTGGCCGCCCGGCGCATCACCTCCGCCTCCATCTCGGCCGCGGTCTCCACCCGCACCACCTCCACACCGGGCGGTTCCGGACGTCCGCCGGCGGCGGTCACCAGCACCACCGACGCCCCCCGGGCGGCGGCCTCGACCGCCACCGCCTCCCCCTGCCTGCCCGACGAGCGGTTTCCCAGGAAGCGGACGGGGTCGATGGGCTCCCGGGTGCCCCCCGCTGTCACCAGGATCCGCCGGCCGGCCAGGTCCTGGACGAGGACGAGGTCGAGGTCGGGGTCGGGGTCGGCCGGCCACCGTCGGCCCAGGGCGTCGGCCACCGCGGCCAGGATGCGCTCGGGATCGGGGAGACGTCCCGCGCCCTCGTCGCCACCGGCCAGCCGGCCGACGGCGGGCTCCACCACGTGGACACCCCGCCGGCGAAGGACGGCCACGTTGTCGCGGGTGGCCGGGTGCTCCCACATCTCGGTGTGCATGGCGGGACACACGACCACCGGGGCGGTGGTGGCCAGCAGGACGTTGGTGAGCAGGTCGTCGGCGATGCCGGCGGCGTACGCCCCCAGGAGCCGGGCGGTGGCGGGGGCCACCAGCACCACGTCGGCGGTGCGGGCCAGGGCGATGTGGGGCACCGGCTCGGCGCCGCCGTCGGACGAAGTGGGCCACAGCGACGTGCGCACCCGCTCCGACGCCAGCGCCGAAAGGGTAACGGCGCCGACGAAGCGCTCGGCGTCGGCCGTCATCACCGGCACCACGTGGGCCCCCGCGTCGACCAGCCGCCGGCACAGCTCCACCGCCTTGTAGGCCGCGATCGACCCGCAGACCCCCAGAATCACACGGGGGGCTGCGCCCCCCGTGGGCGAGGTCACAACCCCTCGGAAGGTGGCTAGTTGGCCGGGTCCTCGGGCTCGGCGGGCTCCTCGATGCGGACGAAGGTGATCTTGTTGGCTGCGATCTCCTCGAGGGCGATCGAGAGGGGCTTGCGCGACACCGAGGCGACCTGGGGCGGGACGATGGCGCCCAGGCCCTCGCCCAGCTGGCTGAAGTAGGAGTTGATCTGCCGGCCCCGCTTGGCGGCCAGGCTGACCAGGCTGAACTTGGAGTCGACCTTGTCGAGCAGGTCCTCGATGGGGGGGTGGATCATGCTGGCGCGCTCGGACATGCTGGACAGCTCCTGGCTCAATCGGGTGGCGGTGCTACGGGGGCATCGGGCGGCGGAGACGGGCGGGATCGCCGGGACCGATGCCCTTCCAGGATACCAGCCACCTCCTCGATAGCCCGGCCCAGCTCGTCGTTGACCACCACGTGGTCGGCCAGGGCCATGCCCGCCTCCTCCTCGGCCTCGGCCCGGGCCAGCCGGCGGGCGATCACCGCCTCGTCGTCGCCCCGCTTGCGCAGGCGCTGCTCCTGGGCCGCCCGGGACGGCGCCCGCACGCAGATGACGACCGCGTCGGGCCGTAAGCCCTTGACCTGGGCCGCACCCTGCACGTCGATCTCGAGGAGCAGGTCGGCGCCGGGCGGTGGAGCCGGGACCGGGGTGCCGTAGAGGCTGCCGAACACCTCGGCCCACTCGAGGAACCCGCCGGCGTCGCGCTCCGCCTCGAACGCCTGCCGGTCGACGAAGACGTAGGCGTCGGGCGCGTCGGAAAGCCGGCGGGGACGGGTGGTCCACGACCGGCTGAGCCACAGATCCGGTGTGCGGGCCAGCAGCCCGGCGGCGACCGCCCCCTTGCCCACGCCGGACGGGCCGACGATGACGAATATCAGGGGGACGGGGGAGTCGGGCGCGGTGGACGCGTCAGGGGTTGGACGGGAACTGCTTCAGGAGCGCCTCGCGCTGCTGGGCGCCCAGGCCCCGCACCCGCCGGGCCTCGCTGATGCGGATCTCGTCCATGAGGCGGCGGGCCCGGACCTTGCCCACGCCGGGGAGCGACTCCAGCACCGTGAGCACCTTCATCTTGCCCACGACGTCGTCGTTCTCGCCCTGGTCGATCAGTTCCTTGAGGGTGAGCGAGCCCATCTTTAGCCTGTCCTTGAGCTCGGCTCGTTGACGCCGCGCGGCTGCGGCCTTGTCGAGCGCCTTCTGGCGAGCCTCGGGTGACAAAGGAGGGGGCAGCGGCATGGGCCGAACCCTAGCGCGACCAAACGGAGCGGTGCCCGGCCGGTGAGCCGGTGCAACCCTCCCGAAACCACCGGTCCGAGGCAGGCCCCCGCCCGTCGCCGAACGGGCCCGCCGGCGCTCGGCCCCCGGCGCACCCCGAGGGAGCTGCCCGGCCCGCCCAGGCCGGGCCGCGACGGGCGACGGGCGGGCGGACAGGGCGACGGGCGGGCGGGGCGGGCGGGGCGGGCGGGGCGGAGGGGACCTCTACTCCCCGCACCTTTCCCGGCGGGCCCCGTCGGATCGGGCCCCGTCGGATCGGGCCCTGTCGGGTCGGGCCCCGTCGGGTCGGTCACCGTCGGGTCGGGCACCGTCGGATCCGGGTCCTGCCGATCGGGCCTCGACGCGGTCCCGGACCAGGGTGACGATGTCGCCGTAGGTGCGGATGCAGCCCGTCACGTCCTCCGGAAGGGCGATGTCGAACTCGTCCTCCAGGACCATGGTGAGCTCGACCGCGTCGAGGGAGTCGACGCACAGGTCCTCGCCCAACCGGGCTGCCGGCAGCAGCCGGGCGGGGTCGACGTCGAGGTGGGTGGCGGCCACCGTCCGTAGCCGGAGATCCAGGTCCGTCCCGCCAGCTCGATCCGATGTCCCCCGATCCGATGTCATCGTTCCCCCCGTGCCGTGGCTCCTGATGCTGCCGTCGGATGCAGTTCCCGTTCCATGGTCTCCCTCAGCGCCCTCTTGTCGATCTTGCCGGTGCGGTTGCGGGGGATGGCCTGCACCACCCGCACGTGGCGGGGGACCGCGTAGTCGGCCATGCGGCCGGCCACCCACTGCTGGACGCCTGCGACGTCGACGCTGCGCCCGGAGGCGGGGACGACGTAGGCCGCGACCGACTCGTAGGCCAGCCGGTCGGGCACCCCGAACACGGCGGCCTCGGCGATGTCGGGGTGGCTGACCAGCAGGTATTCCAGCTCCACGGAGTACACCTTGTTGCCGCCCCGCATGATCATGTCCTTCTTGCGGTCGAGGATGAAGACGTAGCCCTCGTCGTCGACCCGGGCGAAGTCGCCCGTGTGCAACCACCCGTCGGTGATGGCGGCCCCGGTGGCGGCGGGGTCGCCGAAGTACCCCGAGGTCACCATGGGTCCCCGTACCCAGAGCTCGCCCGGCTGCCCATCCGGGACGTCGCGGCCGTCGTCGTCGACCACCCGTACCTCGGCGCACGGCAGCGGCCGGCCCACCGAGCCCGGCTTCCGGCGGAACTCGGAGTCGAGGAGGATGGTGGCCGGGGAGTGGGTCTCGGTGAGCCCGTAGGCGTCGTAGAGCCGGAGCTGGGGCATGCGCCGGCGCAGGGCGGCGACGGTGCTGATCGGTACCGGCGAGCCGCCGAAGGCGCCGATCTCGACGTGGGCCAGGTCGGGCCAGCAGAAGGCGGGATCGCGGAGGAGGAGGGGCCAGATCGAAGGGACGACCATCAGGTAGGTGATACGGCGCTCAGCCATCAGGCGGACGAAATCACGGGGCACGACCTCGGAAACCGTGACCGATGTCCCCCCCACCAGCATCATCGGCGTGACCTGGGCCACGTGGCCGGTGACGTAATACAGCGGGAAGACGATGGCGGTGCGGTCGGCAGGCGTGAGGGCGAGGGTTCGCACGTAGGCGATGGCCGAGTGCATGGTGCCCCGGTGCACGACCTGGCTCGCCTTGGGCCGGCCGGTCGTGCCCGACGTGTAGATGACGGCGTAGGTGGAGTCCTCGTCGGGGAAGGCCACGTCGGCACCCCGCCACGGCCGGCGGCGGCCGGTGAGGTGGTCGCCGACCTCCCGCACCCGGTCGGCGGGGAGACCCGCCTCCGCCCCCGCCGCCCGGAGGCCGTCGGCGAACTCGGGGCCACCCAGCGCCAGCGAGGCTCCCGAATGCGACAGCATGTACGCCCACTGGGCCGGCGCCAGCCGGGTCGACAGGCCCACGAAGACGAGCCCGGCCCGGGCGCAGGCCCAGATGGCGACCACGATGTCGAGCCCGTTGCGCAGGCAGACGGCGAGGCGGTCGCCGGGCGTGAGCCCCTCCTCGAGCAGCCGCTCGGCGGCGCCCTCCACCAGCTCGGCCAGCTGGGCGTAGGTGACGTCGCCCTCGGGGGTCTCCAGCGCGGTTGCGTCGGGGAACAGCCGCACCGCCCGGTCGAGGGCCTCGACGATGGTGCGCACCCGGTCGGGGTAGCACCGCACCGCCACCCCCAACCACGGCTCGAGCACCAACTCCGACAACCCGGGGCCCTCGGGGCTCGATGACCCGGGGGCCTCGGGGCTCAGCACGGGTCGTCGGGGGGCGGATCGTCGCCCGGCGGACCCTCGGACACCGCCCCCGACGCCCCCACCAGCCGGCCGACGCGACGGTACAGCTCCTTGACCCGTTCGCGGTCGGCGGCATAACAGCTGAAGTTGCCCTTGCGGCGCTTCGTGACGAGCCCCGCCTCGAGGAGCACGGACAGGTGGTACGCGGCCAGCGGCTGCGGCATCCCCACCGCCCGGGCCAGGTAGCCGGCGCTGCGGGGGCCGCGGCGGAGGTGGCGGAGCATGAGGAGCCGGTGAGGCTCGGCGATGACGGACAAGTCCTCCGAGAGGCGGCCGGCCTCGTGCAGTGTCACGGCGTTGACCATTGGCCAACTGTAGGGACTGGCCCGGAGACGGATCAATCGAGCCTGATACGGTCCGCCGCCCGGCACCTTGCGACCGGATGACGCCGCCGGGTACGTTCATCAACTTCAGTTGATCTAGCGGGGGGACCCAGCGGTGACCGAGCACGACCTGTCTCGACGACGATTCCTCGGCCTGGCCGCAGGCGGCACGGCGGCCGCCTTCCTCCTCGCCGCCTGTGGCGACGACGATCCGGCCGAGCCGGGCGCCGCCCCGGGCACCACCACCGCCCAGGAGGTGGTCGACTTCGGGGGCCGCACCATCACGACCGCGGTCTACGCCAAGAACCACGCCTCGTCGCCGCTGTTCTGGCAGCAGTTCGCCCCTCCGGGGCTCACGGTGAAGCCGGTGATCGTCACCAGCCCGGCCGACATCAGCCGGGCGCTGGTGGCGGGCGACCTCGACTTCGGCCTGATGGGCTACTACAACACGATCATCGAGGCATCCACCACCGGTATGGCCTCGAAGATCATCTCCATGTGCTCGCGCCAGGGCGTCGGGCTCATCGCCCGGTCCGACCGGGGCATCACCAAGGTGGCCGACCTGGCCGGCAAGACCATCGCCGTGCCGCCGCCCGGCGTCCAGGTCATGTGCCTCACCGCCGCCCTCGACAAGGTCGGCCTCAAGATCGGCCAGGAGGTCACCGCCGTGCCCGTCGCCTTCGCGGACCAGTTCGCGGTGCTCGAACGGGGCGACGTCGACGCCTACATCGGCACCGAGCCGGGCTGCACCAAGAGCGTGGTGTCGGGGGGCGGTGTCCGCATCGGTGGCGTCTACGACACCCCTGCCGGCGACATCAACACCGCCATGTGGGCCGCCCCCAAGAACCTGGGCGACGCCGACCTGCTCCGGGCGGTCACCAAGATGCAGCGCGACGCAGCCGAGTTCCTCTCCCCCGGTGGCGTGAACAGCCGCACCGAGTGGCGCAAGCTCCTGGTCGAGCAGTTCGAGTACGAGGAGGCCGTCTACGAGGCGGTGCTCGACAACGTCGGGGCCGTGTGGCGCTTCGACGACACCCGCAAGGCCCAGTTCGAGGGTGCCGCCGAACTGATGCTGGCCCAGGGCGCCATAACCACCAAGCCGAACATCGACGACCTGCTGCTCCTGGACTACCAGCCCACGAGCTGACCGGGTGACGATCCTGCAGGTCGGCGGCGTCCCCGGGTTCGATCCCGCCGACGACCTGGCGCCCACCAGCGCCACCGCCACCCGCCGGCCCATGACCGGTTGGCGCCGGGTGGCCATCGGGGTCGCGTTTCCCGTCGTCCTCATCGCCATCTGGTCGATCTTCAGCGCGGCCGGGGTCATCTCCGACAACCTGCTGCCGGCACCGGTGACCGTGGCCCGCAGCGCCCGTGACTTCGTGTTCGCTCCCGACCGGTCGTCGTTCCCCGGCGTGGTCCCGTTCAAGGGCGCGGCGGGCATGCACGTCCGGGCCAGCGTCGGCCGCTGGGCGGTGGCGTACAGCATCGCCCTCTGCGTCGCCCTGCCCCTCGGGCTCGGCCTCGGCCTGTCGCGATGGATGTCGGCCGCCGTCGATCCCACCTTCCAGGCTTTCCGCTCCGTGCCCATCACCGCCTGGCTCCCCATCGCCCTGGTCTGGTTCGGCCTGGGCGAGGGGGCGGCCCGGTTCCTGGTGTTCGTCGGCGCGGTGTCACCGATCGTGGTGGCGACCGCCGACAGCACCGCCCGCGTCCCCCGCCAGCTGGTGGACACGGCCCGGATGCTCGGCACCAGCCCCCGTGACCTGGCCCGGCGGGTGTACCTGCCCTCCGCCCTTCCGGGGATCGTCACCGGGCTGCGGCTCGGGCTCACGCTGGGCTGGACGAGCGTGATCGTCGGCGAGCTCACCGGCACCACCCGGGGCCTGGGGGCGATGATGTTCTCGGCCCGGGAACAGGTCCACCTCGACCAGATCATCGTCGGCATGGTGACGTTCGCCGTGATCGGCCTGACGGGCGACCTGCTCCTGCGAAAGCTCACCCGGCCGCTGGTGCGGTGGGCCGATGCCTGAGGCGCCCCCCGTGGGCCAACCCGAGGCGCCCCCCGAAGGGAAGTCGGAGGTGCCCCCCGAGGGGAAGTCCGAGGTGGCCCCCATGGGCCAGCCCGATGTGCCCTCCCTGGGCCAGCCCGACGTGCCCCCCGAGGTGCCCCTCGACGGGAAGTCCGAGGTGGCGGAGGGGCGGGCGGCGCCGGACGCCGTCCCCCGGCCCGTCCTCGCCGCCACCGGGGTGAGCAAGGCCTACGGCGCCCTGGCCGTGCTGGCCGGCATCGACCTGCGGGTCGACGAGGGCGAGATCGTCGCCGTCCTCGGGCCCAGCGGGTGCGGGAAGTCGACCCTGCTGCGGGTGTTGGCCGGCCTGGAGCTCCCCGACCGGGGCCGGGTCGAGGTCGGCGGCGACCCGGTGCGGGGACCCTCGCCCGACCGGCCGATGGTCGTCCAGGGGGCCACCCTGTTCCCCTGGCTCTCGCTGCGGGCCAACCTCGAGTGGGGACCGCGGGCGCTCGGCGACAAGCAGCCCGGTGCCGGCATCGACGAGCTGCTGGAGGCCACCGGCCTGAGCGGCTACGCCGACCTCCTCCCCCGCCAGCTCTCGGGGGGCATGCGCCAGCGGGCCGCCATCGCCCAGGTGCTGGCCAACCGGCCCCCCCTGCTGCTGCTGGACGAGCCGTTCGGGTCGCTCGACGCCCAGACCCGCCTGCGCATGCAGGAATGGCTGATCGGCCTGCTGGCGGAGCGGGGGACCGCGACCGTCCTGGTCACCCACGACGTCGAGGAGGCCATCCTCATCGGGCACCGCCTCGTGCGGCTGTCCCACCGTCCGGCGACGGTGCTGGAGGAGCTGGCCCTCGACCTGCCCTGGCCCCGCGGGCGCCAGGCGCTGGCCGACCCCCGCTTCGTCGCGCTCAAGGCCACCGTCCTGGCCCAGGTCCTCGGTGCCTGAAGGCGGGCACTCCCGGCCGGACGACCGCTGGGACCCGTACCTGGCCGAGTACCACGACGCCCACCCCGGGATCACGGCCGACGTGATGGACGGGGCGCGCGACGGCGACCGGCGGACGCCCTACGACTGGCTGGTGGAGGCCGTGCCTCCCGGCGCGTCCACCGTGGTCGACCTCGCCTGCGGGAGCGGACCGGTCGCCCGCCTCCTCACCGCCGGCGCGTTCGCGCAGCGGGTGGTGTGCATCGACCTGTCGTCCGGCGAGCTCCTGCGGGCCCGGTCGGACGCGCCCGGTGGGCTGCTGGTCCAGGCCCGGGCCACCGCCCTGCCGATCGCCACCGCGTCGGTGGACGCGGTCGTGGCGTCGATGGCGCTCATGGTGCTCGCCCCCCTGGACGCGGTGCTGGGCGAGGCGAGGCGGCTGCTGCGCCCGGGCGGCACATTCGTGGCCACCGTCCCGTCCCGCGCCAAGTCCACCACCGAGGTCGGCGACGGACCGGCCGCGTTCGCCGAGATCCTGGCCGCCCTCGGCCAGGCCACCATCGACTACCCCGAGCCCCTCGACGCGGCGAGCCTTGCCGACCGGTTCTCGGCCGCGGGCCTCGCCCTGCGCCACGACGAGACCTGCGTGTTCCACCGCACGGTCGGCGACCCCGACGACGCCGGCCTGGTCGTGCGCTCGTTCTACGCCCCGGCGGCGGGGACGGCCCGGGTGGCGGCGGCGGTGGCGGTCTTCCAACGGCAGGTGCGCTCCCGCCCCGTCCGGGTCGGCTACCGGATCCGCCGCCTGGTGGCAATCAGGTGACGCCGGGGCCGGCGGGGGCGGACGTGGTTGCGTTCGTCCGGGCGATGGCGGCGACGTTGGCCGACCGGTCCGCCGCCATCGAGGCCGCCGGGCGTCTCCCCGAGGAGGTCGTGGCCGATCTCCGGGCCGGTGGCGTGCCCGGCCTCTGGCTACCGGCCGAGCTCGGCGGGAGCGAGGCGTCCCCCGCCGAGGTCGTCGACGCCATCGCCGCGCTGGCGGCGGCCGACGGGTCGACGGGGTGGTGCGCGGCGGTGACCGTGGGCACCAACGCCCTGGCCGCCTACCTGCCGGAGGACGGGGCCCGGGAGATCTTCTCCAGTCCGTCCACGATCACCGGCGGATCGTTCAACCCGGCCGGCCGGGCCACCGCCGTCGGCCCCGACGTCGTCCGGGTGACCGGGCGCTGGGGCTTCGGCAGCGGCGGCTCGCACGCCGACTGGATGGGCGGCGCCTGCCTGCTGGTCGACGACGCCGGCGAGCCCGTCACCGACGGCGAGGGGCGTCCGCAGGCCCTGCTTGCGCTCTTCCCCGCCGCCGCGGTCACGATCGCCGACACCTGGCACACCTCGGGCCTGCAGGGCACCGCCAGCCACGACTACTCGGTCGAGGCGCTCGACGTCCCCCGGCGCCACACCATGGCGTTCGACTTCACCCCCTGGCCGGCGGGGGCCATGTGGAGGATGCCTCCGATGCCGCTGTTCCTCGCGGCCAAGGCCGCGGTCGCCCTCGGGATCGCCCGGGGCGCGATCGACGACCTGGTCGAACTGGCCGCGGTGAAGACCCCCTACCGCAGCGCTCGCCGGTTGGCCGAACGGGACGTCGTCCAGTCGATGGTGGCCCGGGCCGAGGCCGCCACCCGCTCGGCCCGGGCGTTCCTGGTCGAGACCCTCGACGGCCTGGCCGCCACGGCGGCGCGTGGAGAAGCGCCCACCATGCACCATCGGGCCGTCGCCCGCCTGGCCGTGGTGAACGCGTCCCAGGCGGGCAGAACCGCCGTCGAACTGTGCTTCGAGGCCGCCGGCACGACCGCGCTGTTCCTGGAGCACCCGCTGCAGCGCCGCCACCGCGACGTCCACGCCCTGGGCCCGCACGTGGCCCTGGCGTTCTCCGGTTACGAGACCGTGGGCCGGGTCCTGCTCGGACTCGAGCCCGACACCCCCCTGCTGTAGCCCGCCCGGTTCAGGCCCGGGCCGCGAGCCGCCCGCTCACCACCGCCACCGCATCGCCGAACGTGCAGATGTCGGCCACCGCCTCGTCGGGCAGGGCGATGTCGAACTCGTCCTCCATCGCCATGGTGAGCTCGACCGCGCCCAGCGAGTCGACGCACAGGTCCTCGCCCAGGCGCGTCTCGGGACGCAGCCGCTCGGGGTCGACGTCGAGCTGGGTGGACAGCAGCCGGACCAGCCTCACCGTCACGTCGGCCTGCGCCTGCGTCTGCGTCATCGCGATCCCCCCTCGCCCCACCGAACCGCAGCCCCGGACGGCCGCCACCGGTACGGTAGCAACCGGGATGGATGGGCACGGGCCTGGCGCGCGGTCCGCCAATCCGGATCTCACCGGCGTCGTCATCACCGGGCTGGGGGCGGTCACCCCCCTCGGCGACGCAGCCGACACCTGGTCGCGTCTGTTGGCGGGCGAGTCGGGGCTGGAGGCGGCGCCGGAGGCCCTGCGCCGGGCCGGGTGCGAGGTCGTCGGCCGGGCCGGGTGGTTCCGGCCCGACGACCACCTCGACCGCCGGGCCGCCCGCCGCATGGGCCGCTTCAGCCAGTTCTCGGTGGCCGCCGCCCGCATGGCGCTGATCGACGCCGGCCTGGAGGGCTACTCGGGTGACGGGCTGGGCGTGGTCGTGCATACCGGCGCCGGGGGTCTGATCGAGGCCGAGATCGCCGCCGGCCCCGCCGGTACCCGTCCCGACCGGGTCAGCCCCTTCTTCGTGCCGATCTACGGCGCCAACATGGCGGCCTGCCAGCCGTCGATCGTCCTGGGCGCAACCGGCCCGGTCCTGGGCGGCGTCGGGGCGTGCGCGGCGGGCGTGCAGGCCGTGATCGACGGCCTGCGCATGCTGCAGCGGGGCGACGCCGAGGTGGTGCTGGCCGGCGCGACCGACGGCGCGCTGTCCCCCCTGCTCCTCGGGTCGCTGACGAACGCGGGGGCGCTGGCGCCGGCGGGCGACGACCCCGCCTCCGCCTGCCGGCCCTACGACGTCCGCCGGGCGGGGATGGTGGCATCCGAGGGAGCCGCCGTCTTCGTCCTGGAGCGGCTCGACCGGGCCCGGGAAAGAGGCGCGCGGGTGCTGGCCGTCGTGGCGGGGGGAGGTAGCGCCGGCGACGCCCACCACGTGGCCGCGCCCCATCCCGACGGGCGAGGGGCGGCGGCGGCCATCCGCCGGGCGCTGGCCGACGCCGGCTCCGGCTCCGGCTCCGGCGCCGGGCCCGCCACGGTCGACGCCCTCGTCGCCCACGCCACGGCAACCGTCCAGGGCGACGTGGCCGAGGCCCGGGCCCTGCGGGCGGTGTTCGGACTCGTCCCCGCCCTGGCCGTCACCGCCCCCAAGTCCGCCCTCGGCCACGGCCTGGGCGCGGCCGGGGCCTTCGGCGTGCTGGTGGCCGCCCTCGCCCTCCACCACCAGGTCCTCCCGGCCACGAGGGGCCTCGATCCCGACCACGTCGACCCCGACTGCGCCCTCGACCACGTGATGGGCGGGCCCCGGCCGGGCCCACTGGGGTCCGTGCTGGTCAACGCCTCCGGGTTCGGCGGGCAGAACGCGGCCCTCCTGCTGCGGGCGGCCCCGTGACCGGCGGGGTGCGGGTGGTGGTGACGGGCATGGGCTGCGTGTCCCCGGTGGGCAACGACCGGGTGTCGATGTGGGACGCGGTGCGCCACGGTCGCAGCGGGATCGCCCGGATCGCCGCCTTCGACCCGTCCGACCTGCCCTCGCAGACGGCGGGGGAGGTGAAGGGCTTCGACCCGGTGGCGTTGCTGGGACACAAGGAGGCCCGCCGCACCAGCCGGCCGGTGCAGTTCGCGGTGGCCGCGGCCCGGGAGGCGGTCGCCGACAGCGGGATCGACCTGGGGCCGATCGCCGAGCAGGCGGCGGTGATCATCGCGTCGGGCGTCGGCGGGCTGGCCCTGTTCGAGAAGGCCGTCCTGGCCTACGCCGAGGGGGGCTACCGGCGGGTCTCGGCGTTCGCCGCCGCCGGGATGCTCGTCGACATGGCGGCCGGGATGGTGGCCGCCGACGTCGGCGCCCGCGGGCCCAACTTCGCCATCGTCAGCGCCTGCGCGTCGGGCGCCCACGCCATCGGCGAGGCGGCCGAGCAGATCCGCCGGGGCGATGCCGTCGTGGCCCTGGCCGGGGGGACGGAGGGGTCGATCACGCCCGTAGGGATGGCCATGTACTGCGTGATCGGGGCCTTGTCCCGCCGCAACGACGACCCCGAGGCCGGGTCACGGCCCTTCGACCGCGACCGCGACGGATTCGTCACCGGCGAGGGCGCCGCCGTCCTGGTGCTCGAGGAGCTGGGCCACGCCCGGGCCCGGGGGGCTCGGATCTACGCCGAGCTGGTGGGCTACGGAGCGACGGCCGACGCGGCCCACATCACCCAGCCCGACCCGTCCGGCACCCAGGCGGCCCGGTGCGTGCGCCTGGCCCTGGCCCGGGCCGGCCGGGCGCCGGCCGACGTCGGCTACGTCAACGCCCACGGCACGGGCACCCCCCTCAACGACCCGGCCGAGACCCGGGCCCTCAAGCTCGCCCTCGGCCAGGCGGTGGCAACGGTGCCGGTGTCGTCCACCAAGTCGATGACCGGCCACCTCACCGGGGCCGCCGGCGCCCTGGAGGCGATCATCACGGTCCTGGCCATCCACGACCGGTTCCTTCCGCCCACGATCAACCTCGACCACCCCGACCCCGAGTGCGACCTCAACCACGTCGCCCTCGTCGGCCGCCCGGCCCCCGACCTCTCCCTGGCGATCTCCCCGTCGTTCGGCTTCGGCGGGCACAACGCCTGCCTGGCCTTCGCCCGGGTGGCCGGCGACGATCATGCGGTCCGTTCCGAAACGCCCGGAGCGTGGTGAATCCCGCCTGTGGCGCCCAGATCGCCACGCTGCCGATGCACGAAACCGACTGGCCGGGTACTCAGCCAGGTGCGGTGAGGTCGAGGCGCAACGGTTGGCCGCCGACGACGAGGTCGATGGCACCGGTGGCGACGACAACCCGTCCGGCGGCAAAGTCGTGGGCCTCGAACGTCGGCGGCCCCGTGTCCGGCAGGTCGACGAGCACGTACACGCCGGCACCACCGAGGCGGTAGTCGGCGAGCTTCCGGCTCCGGTCCACGCCTCGGGTCGACGGGGGCCCGACCTCGACCACGAGCAGGGGCGGCGGGTCGAGATGAAGGTCTCCGACGCGTGCCCAACCCGGCGCGACCACGACGATGTCCGGCACATTGAGGTAGCCGCTTCCCCCCGGGACTTTCCACCCCGTCCCGTTGCCGCGTATGCACCCGTCCGGGAGTGCGAGCTGGCGCACGGCCTCGGCCATGAGCACCGCGACCGCTGTCTCGTGCTCGTCGGTCGCGGGCGTCACGATCAGGCTCCCCCACGGGTCGAGCTCCAGATGGGCGACGCCCAACTCGTCGCGAAGCCAGCCGAGATCGTCGTACGTGTACCCGCCGTCCCTGACCGCAGCCTGCGACAACCTGTCCAAGGGCACGAAACCGCGACCTACGAGCCCGGCGGCGGAGCTTCGCCTTGGATGGCGGCGTGCAGCGCGGCGGCGGCGGCCGGCGGGTCGGCGGAGGCGGTGACGGCCCGGCCGATCACCAGCAGGTCGGCGCCGGCCAGGAACGCGTCGCGGGGGCCACCGGCCCGGGCCTGGTCGTGGGCGTCGCCGGTGGGCAGGCGGATCCCGGGCACCACGGCCAACAGGCGGGGGGCCAGCTGCTTGGCCTCGTGGATGTCGGCCACCGCCACCACCACGCCGCCGCAGCCCGACTCCACCGCCGCCGCCACCCGACCGCCGAGGATGTGCGGAGGCGCGTCGGCGTCACTCGTGAGGATGGTGACGGCCAGGGCGGTCGGCTCCGGCAGCCCGCCGGCCGCCGCCCCCTCCCGGAGGCCGTCGACGCCGGCCCGCAGCATCACCGCGCCGGCCCGGGCGTGCAGGGTGAGGTACGAAGCCCCCAGCGTGCCCGCCACCCGGGCCGACTTGCGCACGGTGGTGGGGATGTCGTGCAGCTTCAGGTCGAGGAAGACCTTGAAGCCGGCGTCGGAGATCGACGCCACCGCGTCGGGCCCGGCGGCGGTGAACAGCTCGAGGCCCACCTTGGCCACCGCGAACCACGGTCGCAGCTGGTCGGCGAGCCGGAGGGCGAGCACCAGGTCGTCGACGTCGAGGGCGAGGCAGAGGCGGTCACGAAGCTCCATGCGCCTGTCCTACCAGATCGGCGACCCGAGCCACCCGGTGGCGCCGGCACCACGCCTCCAGGCCCCGCAAGACCCGCAGCGGCGCCCGGGGGTCCTCGAAGGTGGCCGTGCCCACCTGGACCGCCGACGCCCCCGCCAGGAGCAGCTCCACCGCGTGCTCGGCGGAGGCCACCCCGCCCACCCCCACCAGCGGCAGGTCGGGCAGCGCCTGGTGGACGTCGAACAGCGCCCGCACCGCCACCGGCCGGATGGCGGCCCCCGACAGTCCCCCGCCGCCCGCCCCCAGGCGCGCCTGGCGAGTGACGGGATCGATGGCCATCCCCTTGACCGTGTTCACCAGGGTCACCGCGGAGGCGCCGCCCGCCCGGGCCGCGGCCGCGATCTCGACGATGTCGGTGACGTTGGGGCTGAGCTTGGCCCACACCGGCCGGCCCCCCGCGGCGGCCGCCACGGCCGACACCGCCTCCCGGGTGGCGGACGGGTCGGTGGCGAACATGTGGCGCCCGCCCTCCAGGTTGGGGCAGCTCAGGTTGACTTCCACCGCCACCACCGCCACCGCCGCCTCGGGCGCCGCGCCGAGGGCGGCGGCCGCCTTCTCGTAGCCGGCAACCGTCGTACCCCAGATGCTGGCCACCACCCGGGCGCCGGTGGCGGTCAGAGCCGGCAGCTCCTCGGCCAGCCACGCCTCCACGCCCGGGTTCTGCAGGCCCACGCTGTTGAGCATCCCGGCCTCGGTCTCGTGCACGCGGGGGGCGGGGTTGCCGGCCCACGGCTCGGCCGACAGCGACTTCACCACCACCGCTCCCAGGAGCGACAGCTCGAAGAAGGCCGACAGCTCGGCCCCGTGGCCGGCGGTGCCGGAGGCGGTCATCACCGGGTTGGGCAGCACGACGGGCCCGACCCGGGTGGCCAGGTCCACCGCCCGGCTCGTCCGCCTCATGTCAGCTCACCGTCCGTGGTACTCCTGCAGCGAGCGCACCGACGTCCCGTGCAACGCCACGTCGGCGATGCCGTTGGCCGCGGCCAGGGCGGCGGCGACGGTGGTGAGGCAGGGCACGTTGTGGACGTTGGCCGCGGTGCGGATGTAGGCCCCGTCGGCCCGGGGGCCCCGGCCCCGGGGGGTGTTGACGACCAGGTCGATCTCGCCGTTGGCGATGCGCTCGACGGCGGAGCGCCCGGGGTGGCCCAGCATCGGCACCACGTCGGCCACCGCCACCCCGTTCTCCTCCAGGTAGCGGGCCGTGCCCGACGTGGCCACGACCGAGAAGCCCTGGTCGGCGAACTGGCGGGCCGCCCGCAACCCGCCCGCCTTGTCGCGGTCGGAGAGCGACAGGAAGACGGTGCCGTGGCTCGGGAGGCGGTCGCCCGCCCCCGCCTGGCTCTTGGCGAACGCCAGCCCGAAGGTGGTGCCGATGCCCATGACCTCGCCCGTGGCCCGCATCTCCGGGCCCAGCAGGGTGTCGGCCTCGGGGAAGCGGTTGAACGGGAGCACCGCCTCCTTGACCGCCACGTGCCCGTCGGGGGCGGGCCGGCAGAGCACGCCCTCGGCCCGCAGCTCGGCCAGGGTGGCCCCCACCATCACCCGGGCCGCCACCTTGGCCAGGGGCACCCCGGTGGCCTTGGCCACGAACGGCACCGTACGGCTGGCCCGGGGGTTGGCCTCGATGACGAACACCTGGCCCTGCTTCACCGCGTACTGCACGTTGAGCGGGCCCCGGACGTCGAGGGCCTCGGCGATGGCCCGGGTGTGGCTCTCGATGACCTCGACGACGTCGGCCGACAGGGTCGGCGGCGGGATCACGCAGGCGCTGTCGCCCGAGTGCACCCCCGCCTCCTCCACGTGCTCCATCACCCCCCCGATGAACACCTCGCCGGTGTGGTCGCGGATGGCGTCGACGTCGACCTCGGTGGCGTCCTCCAGGAAGCGGTCGACGAGCACCGGGCGCTCCGACGACAGGCCGCCCTCCCGGCCCAGCGAGCCGAACCGGGCCAGCTCGGCCATGGCCCGGCGCAGCTCGTCGTCGTCGTAGACGATCTCCATGGCCCGCCCGCCGAGGACGTAGGACGGGCGCACCAGGGCCGGGTAGCCGATGCGTCCCACGATGGCCAGCGCCTGCTCGACGTCGACTGCCGTGCCACCCGCCGGCTGGGGGATCTCCAGGCGGGCGCACAGCGAGCTCCACCGTTCCCGGTCCTCGGCCTCGTCGATGGCCGCCGGCCGGGTGCCCAGGACCAGGTGCTCGGGGATGCGGCCCGCCAGCTTGAGCGGGGTCTGCCCGCCGAGGGCCACGATCACCCCCACGAGCCCGCCGGCTCCGGAGGCATCTGGTCGCTTTTCCACCTCCAGGATGTTCGTCACGTCCTCGAAGGTGAGGGGCTCGAAGAAGAGGCGGTCGCTGGTGTCGTAGTCGGTGGACACCGTCTCCGGGTTGCAGTTCACCATCACCGTGTCGAAGCCGGCGTCGCGCAGGGCGAAGCTGGCGTGGACGCAGCAGTAGTCGAACTCGATCCCCTGGCCGATGCGGTTGGGCCCCGAACCGAGGATCACCACCGTCGGACGCTCGCCGGGGCGGGCCTCGTCCTCGTCCTCGTAGGTGGAGTAGTGGTACGGGGTGGCGGCCTCGAACTCGGCCCCGCACGTGTCCACCGTCTTGAACGTGGCCTTCACCCCCGACGGCCAGGCGGGCGGCCCGCACCTCCGCCTCGGCCACGCCCCACAGATAGGCCAGCTGGGCGTCGGAGAAGCCCAGGCGCTTGGCCCGGCGCCAGTCGGACCGGGCCATGCCGTCGAAGCCGATGGCGGCCAAGACCGCCCGCTCGGCGGTGATGCGGGCGATCTGGTCGAGGAACCAGGGGTCGACCCGGGTGGCCTCGTAGAGGCGCTCCACGCTGATGCCGCGGCGCAGGGCCGCCTCCAGCTGGAAGGGGCGGTCGGGGGTTGCGACCGCGGCCCGGGCCACCAGGTCGTCGTCGGCGAGGCCGTCGAGGGCGGCCTCGGCGGGATCGCAGTTGAGGCCGAGGCGGCCGTGCTCGAGGGAGCGCAGGCCCTTCTGCAGCGACTCGGGAAAGGTGCGGCCGATGGCCATGGCCTCCCCCACCGACTGCATGCGGGTGCCGAGCACGTCGGGCACCCCGGGGAACTTCTCGAACGCCCACCGGGGGATCTTGGTGACCACGTAGTCGATGGTGGGCTCGAAGCTGGCCGGGGTCTTGCGGGTGATGTCGTTGGGGATCTCGTCCAGCGTGTAGCCGACGGCCAGCTTGGCTGCGATCTTGGCGATGGGGAACCCGGTGGCCTTGCTCGCCAACGCCGACGACCGGGACACGCGGGGGTTCATCTCGATGACGACCATCTCGCCGTCGGCCGGGTTGACCGCGAACTGGATGTTGGACCCGCCGGTGTCGACGCCGATGCGCCGGATGCAGGCGAAGGCGGCGTCGCGCATCCGTTGGTACTCCACGTCGGACAGGGTCTGGGCGGGCGCCACCGTGATCGAGTCCCCGGTGTGGACGCCCATGGGGTCGAAGTTCTCGATCGAGCACACGACCACGCAGTTGTCGGCCCGGTCGCGCATCACCTCCAGCTCGTACTCCTTCCACCCCGCGATCGACCGCTCGATGAGGATCTCCGAGATGGGGCTGGCGGCGAGGCCGATCTCGGCCAGGAGGGTGAGCTCGTCGGCGTCGGCGGCGATGCCGGTGCCCCGTCCGCCCAGGATGTACGACGGGCGCACGATCACCGGGTAGCCGATCTCGTCGCCCACCTTGGCCGCCTCGTGGGTGGCGTAGGCGAAGCCGGACGGGGGCACGGCCAGGCCGATCTCGGTCATGGCCGCCTTGAACCGCTCCCGGTCCTCGGCGGTGCGGATGGCCTCGGCCGACGCCCCGATGAGCTCCACCCCGAACTCCTCGAGGACGCCGTGCTCGTGCAGGGCCATGGCCAGGTTCAGGCCGGTCTGGCCGCCGAGGGTGGGCAGGATGGCGTCGGGCCGCTCCCGCTCGACCACCTTGGCGACCGTCTCCCAGTCGAGGGGCTCGACGTAGGTGCGGTGGGCGAAGTCGGGGTCGGTCATGATCGTGGCCGGGTTGGAGTTCACCAGGATCACCCGGTAGCCCTCCTCCTTGAGCACCCGGCACGCCTGGGTGCCCGAGTAGTCGAACTCGCACGCCTGCCCGATCACGATCGGCCCCGACCCGATGAGCAGGATCGACTCAATGTCGGTCCGCCTAGGCAAGAGACCTCCGACCAAACCGCGCAATTACACGTGTGGGGGGGCAAGTGCGCGAGGTGGTCGGGCCGCCGGGGCCCGCCTCCCGACCAGACCGCGCAATTACACGTGGGGGGGCAAGTGCGCGAAGTGGTCGGGACGCCGGCCGCCTCCATCCGACCAGACCGCGCGATTACCCGCATGGGGGGGCACGTGCGCGAAGTGGTCGGGCCGCCGGGGCCCGCCTCCCGACCAGACCGCGCAATTGCACGCGTGGGGGGGCAAGGGCGCGAAGTGGTCATGGGCGCTCGCCGGTCATCAGCGTCCGGAAGTCCTCGAAGAGATAGCGGGCGTCGTGGGGACCGGGGCCGGCCTCGGGGTGGTACTGGACGCTGAACGCCCGCACGTCGCGGCACCCCAGCCCCTCGATGACCCCGTCGTTGAGGTTGACGTGGGTGACGTCGGCCCCCGCCACCGACCCCTCGGCCACCGCGTACGAGTGGTTCTGGCTGGTGATCTCCACCGCCCCGTCCCGCAGCCGCTTCACCGGGTGGTTGCCGCCGTGGTGGCCGAACGGGAGCTTGAAGGTCGACCCGCCCAAGGCGGCGGCCATGAGCTGGTGGCCGAGGCAGATGCCGAAGACGGGGACGCCTGACTCCAGCAGGTCGCGGATGGCGTCGATGGCGTAGGTGACGGCGGCCGGGTCGCCGGGGCCGTTGGACAGGAAGACCCCGTCGGGACGTCGCAGGAGCACCCCCGCGGCCGACGTGGAGGCGGGGACGACCTCCACCGTGGCCAGGCCCGACAGCATGCGCAGGATGCTGGTCTTGATCCCGAAGTCGTACGCCACCACCGACAGCGGGCCCTCTCCGACCGAGTACGCCTCGGCCGTGGTGACCTCGGCCACCAGGTCGACGCCGTCGGTGCCCGGCTCGGCCAGGGCGGCCGCCTTCAGGGTGACCTCGTCGGCCGTGCCGAAGGCGCCGGCCATGGCCCCCGCGTCGCGGATGTGGCGGGTGAGGCGGCGGGTGTCGACGCCGGTGATGCCGGGGACGCCCGACGCCCGCAGCCACGAGTCGAGGTCGAGGCTCGAGCGCCAGTTGGAGGGCCGCTCCGTCATGTCGCGCACGATCACGCCCCGGCAGTAGGCCCGGGCGCTCTCCGCATCGTCCGCGCTCACGCCGTAGTTGCCGATGTGGGGGTAGGTGAAGGCGATGATCTGCCCGGCGTAGGACGGGTCGGTGAGCACCTCCTGGTAGCCGCTCAGGACGGTGTTGAACACCACCTCCCCGGTGGCCACGCCCCCCGGCGGGTCGGCCCCGACGGCCTCGCCCTCGAACGTCGTCCCGTCGGCCAGCACCAGCAGCGCCTCCCGCCGCCGGCCCGGGATCGAACTGGTGACGCTCACCGGGGCCTGGCGCGGTCGAGCGTCACCGGTTGGCTCGGTGGGTCGAGGCCCACCGTTGGGGCTCACCGTTGGGCCACCCCGTCGACGACCACCGGCTCGCCCCGCAGCACCGTGTGGCGGGTGCGGCCGGTGAGCTTGCGTCCGGCGTAGGGCGTGTTGCGGCTGCGGCTGGCCAGGGCGTCGGGATCGACCACCCACACCACCGAGGGGTCGATCACGACCAGGTTGGCCGGGCGGCCCTCGGCCACGGGTCCGCCGTGCACCCCCTCCAGCCCTGCGATGCGGGCCGGGCGCCACGACATCAGGGCAAGGACCTGCTCGATGGGCAGGTCGAGCTCGGTAAGGGCGAGGGCCAGGGCCGTCTCCAGGCCCAGCATCCCGGGCGGGGCGTGGTCGAAGGGGCGCTCCTTGTCCTCGGGGGCGTGGGGGGCGTGGTCGGTGGCGATGGCGTCGACGGTGCCGTCGGCCAGGCCCGCCTTCACCGCGGCCACGTCACCGGGGGACCGCAGCGGCGGGTTCACCTTGAACACGCTGTCGTAGCCGGCCACGGACGCGTCGGTGAGGGTGAAGTGGTGGGGGGCGGCCTCGGCCGTCACCGCCAGGCCGGACGCCTTGGCCGCCCGCACCGCGGCGATCGAACCGGCCGTCGACAGGTGGAGGAAGTGCATCCGGCTCCCCAACGGCGCCGTCAACCGGGCCAGGGCGATGTCGCGCATCACCATGAGCTCCTCCGCCTCCGCCGGCACGCCCGGCAACCCGAGCCGCGACGACCACTCGCCCTCGTGCATGTGGCCGCCGGCGGCCAGGCAGTCGTCCTCGCAGTGCTGGGCCAGGGTGACGCCGAGGGCGGACGCGTACTCGAGGGCCCGGCGCATGAGGCGGCCGTCCTGCACGCCGGCCCCGTCGTCGGTGAACAGGCGGACGCCGAGGTCGGCCATCTCCGCCATCGCCGCCAGCTCCCGGCCCCGGCGGCCCTTGGTGATGGCCCCCGCCACCCGCACGTCGCACACCGACGCCTGGCCCAGCTCGAGCACCTCGCGCACCGCCGACGCGCAGTCGATGGCGGGCTCGGTGTTGGGCATGGCCACGATGGCCGTGTAGCCGCCGAGGGCGGCGGCCCGGGCCCCCGTCTCGACCGTCTCCGCCTCCTCCCGTCCCGGCTGGCGGAGGTGGACGTGGAGGTCGACCAGGCCGGGGGCGACCACGCACCCCCCGGCGTCGAGCACTTCGGCCCCGGTCCCGGAAGGCACGTCGAGGTCGGGGCCGACGGCCACCACCACCCGGCCCCGCACGAGCACGTCGGCCCGCCGGGACCCGGTGGCGTCCACCACCGTCCCTCCCCGGATCAGCAGGTCATCGGTCACTTGGGCGTGGCTCCCAGCAGGAGGAAGAGGACCGCCATGCGCACCGCCACGCCGTTGGCGACCTGGCGGGTGATCGTCGACCGGGGCAGGTCGGCCACGTCGGCCGCGATCTCGACGCCCCGGTTCATGGGGCCGGGATGCATCACGAGGGCGTCGTCGGACAGCAGCCGGGCCCGGTCGCGGGTGAGCCCGTAGCGGGCGGTGTACTCCCGCAGCGAGGGCAGGAGGGCCTCGTTCTGGCGCTCGGCCTGGATGCGCAGCAGGTAGACGACGTCGGCCTTGGGCAGCACCGCGTCGAGGTCGGTGCTCACCGCCACCGGCCACCCGTCGAGGCTCGGCGGCAGGAGGGTGGGCGGCGCCACCAGGGTGACCTCGGCCCCCAACATGGTGAAGGCGAGCACGTTGGAGCGGGCCACCCGCGAGTGCTTGACGTCGCCCACGATGGCGATGCGCAGCCCGTCGAGCGACGAGTCGCCCGTTCCCCGGAGGCGGCGTTCCTTCTGGATCGTGTAGCAGTCGAGCAGGGCCTGGGTGGGGTGCTCGTGCCAGCCGTCGCCGGCATTGATCACCGAGCAGTCGACCCACGAGGCCACCTGCCAGGGCACGCCCGCCGATGAGTGCCGCACGACGATGGCGTCGACCCCCATGGCCTCGATCGTCTGGACGGTGTCGCGCAACGACTCGCCCTTCTTCACCGACGAGGTCGACACCGAGAAGTTCATGGTGTCGGCCGACAGCCCCTTGGCCGCGGCCTCGAACGACAGGCGGGTGCGGGTCGACTCCTCGAAGAAGAGCGACACCACGGTCTTGCCCCGCAGCGCCGGGACCTTGGGCATCGCCCGCTGGCTGACCTCGACGAAGGAGTCGCTGACCCGGAGCACCTCCTCGATGCCGTCCGCCCCCAGGTCGGCCACCGACAGGAGATGACCCGGCGCGGTCACTGCTTCACCCCCACGTCGACCCCGTCGTCGCGCACGTCGACGACCTCGTTGCGGCGGGTGGGGAGGTTCTTGCCCACGTAGTCGGGGCGGATGGGCAGCTCCCGGTGGCCGCGGTCGACCATCACCGCCAACTGCACCGCCCGGGGCCGTCCGTAGTCGTTGAGGGCGTCGAGGGCGGCCCGCACCGTCCGCCCGGTGAACAGGACGTCGTCGACCAGCACGACCACCCGTCCCGAAAGGTCGATGGGGATGTCGGTGACAGCCTGGGGCATCACCGGCCGCAACCCGATGTCGTCGCGGTAGAAGGTGGCGTCGACGCTGCCCACCGGCACGTCGACCCCCTCCACCCGGGACAGGGCCTCGGCCAGGCGGCGGGCGAGGGGGACGCCCCCCGTCTGCAGCCCCACCAGCACCACACCGTCGAGGCCGTGGTTGCGCTCGACGATCTCGTGGGCGATGCGGGTGACGGCCCGGCGCAGGTCCTCGGCGTCCATGACCTGGGTGCGGGCCACGAAAATGCCCCCGTACGGGGGCGTGGCAGCGCGTTCTCGTTCGGCCAATCCGCTGGCTCCTTGTCCGTGCCGGCCTCTCGGGACCGGCGTTAACGGCTCGCCCATGCTACCCCAGGACCCGGCCCCTCCCCCACGGCCGGGTCGCCGCCGGGGGCCTACTCGGCGACGTTGATCGTCACCTGGAAGCTGTTGGACTTCGACGCGCACGGGGGCGTGTCGTCGGCGCACAGGGGGACCCGGGTGGCGGTCACCACCGCCGACACCGGATCCAGGGGGACGAACGTGGCCACGGCCGAGCCGTCGGGGAGGGTCTCGGTGGTGGCCCTGGCCATCGTCGCCAGGTTGGCCTCGGGCAGGGTCCACGGCTCCTCCACCGAACCCTGCAGGCGGACCACGAACTCCTGGCCCCGGCTGACGGTGAGGGCGGCCCCGTTGCTGGCCTCGGTGACCGTGAACCGGGTGTCGGCGGGCTCCTTGTCGCCCCAGTCGACGAGGAACACGGCCGCCAGCCCGGCCACCAGCACCGTGGCGCCGATCCCCGCCAGCACCCGGCGCGACGGACCGGGGCGACGGGGGGCCGCGTCGGACGCGACCAGGCTTCCGTCTCCGGTGCCACCGTCTCCGGACGCGCCGGCCGCGACGCGTTTGGTGGTGGCGCGACCCTTCGGACTCTTCAGCGCCTTGGTCTCGGTGCCGGTGCCGCCGGTCGTGGCGTCGCTGCTGGTGACAGTGACGACGTCGGCCTGGGCGGCGACGGCGCGAAGGGCGTCGGCGGTGGCGGCGTCGAGGGCCCGCTCGCGGCCGGCGGCTCCGGCCGGGTGGCGGGCCTGGCCGCCGCCGGCGACGGTGTCGTAGAGGGCGGCGGCGTCGAGGGCGGGGCCGTCGAGGGCGGGACCCCGCACGGCGGCATCGTCGTAGAGGGCATCGTCGTAGAGGGCGGCGGCATCGAGGGCGGGGCCGTCGAGGGCGGGGCCCCGGACGGCGGCATCGTCGTAGAGGACGACATCCTCCCGGTCGGGGCGGACGGCGACGTCGTGGGCGGCGGCGTCGTAGAGCACGACCCCCTGGTCGGGGGCATCGTCGTAGAGGACGACGTCCTCCCGGTCGGAACGGACGGCGGCGTCGGGAGCGTCGGGTGTGTCCGCGTCGGGGGGGGCGGGGTCGGTGTCACGGTCGTTCATGGGCTTGGGTCACCTCTCTCGGCGGGCATTGACGGCTCGTCATCGAAGGGATCGTCGTCCGGGTCCCACGCGTGTCCGTCCGGGTCTCCCGATTCGGGCGGTTCGTCGCCCGCCGCCTGGGGCCGGACCTCGGAGGCGATGGCGGCCAGGACCCCGTTGACGAACCGGCTGGAGTCGTCGGTGGAGTAGCGCTGGGCCAGCTCGACCGCCTCCGAGATGACCGCCCCGGTGGGCACGTCGGGCCGGTGCACCAGCTCGTAGACACCCAGCCGCAGCAGGGCCCGGTCGAGGGCGGGCATCCGCTCGAGGGCCCAGTCGCGGGCGAAGCGGACGATCCACCCGTCGACCTCGGCCTGATGGTCGCCGACGCCGGCCACCAGGTCGGACGCGAACGGGGCCGGCTCCACGGGCAGCTCGGCCAGCACCTCGGCCGGGGTGACCCCCTTGGTCTCGGCCTCGTACAGCAGCGACAGCGCCCGCTCCCGCGCCTGGCGTCGGCTGGCGGCGAGAGCCCTCACCACGGTTGGGCGCCCCTAAACCCGGGTGAGGTAGTCGCCCGAGCGGGTGTCGACCTTGATGCGGTCGCCGGGGTTGACGAACAGGGGCACCTGCACGACGAGCCCCGTCTCGAGGGTGGCCGGCTTGCGGGCCCCCGACACCCGGTCGCCCTGGACCCCGGGCTCGGTCTCGCTCACCAGCAGCTCGACCGCCGCCGGCAGCTCGACACCCACCACCTCGTCCTCGTTGGCCACCTGGAGGATGGCGGAGTCGCCCTCCTTCATGTACTTGGTGGCCTCGCCCAGGACGGGGCCGTCGACGTGGGTCTGGTCGTAGGTGGAGTTGTCCATGAACACCCAGAAGGTGCCCTCCCGGTAGAGGTACTGCATCTCCCGCTTGTCGATCATGGTCTGCTCGAGCTTCTCGTCGGCCCGGTAGGTGCGGTCGAGGACGGCCCCCGTGCGCACGTTCTTGAGCTTGGTGCGGACGAAGGCGCCGCCCTTGCCCGGCTTCACGTGCTGGAACTCGACGACCGTGAACAGGCCCTCCGGCAGCTGGAGGCCCATCCCGTTCTTCAGGTCGTTGGTGGAGACGTTCGGCACGTCAGATCACTCCCGTTCGGTCAATCCCATTCAGCAAAATCCCATTCAGGCCACCACGAGCGTCTTGGGGGCGTTGGTGAGCACGGTGCAACCGTCCTCGGTGACGACGACGGTGTCCTCGATGCGGACGCCCCCGTACTCGGGCAGGTAGACGCCCGGCTCGACGGTGACGACCCAGCCCGCGCCGAGCGTCTCGGTGGAGGTGGACGCCACCCGGGGCGACTCGTGGATGTCGAGCCCGACGCCGTGGCCGGTGCTGTGCAGGAAGGCGTCGGCCCAACCGGCCTCGGCGATGATCGACCGGCAGGCCTCGTCGACCGCCTTGGCCTCCACGCCCGCCCGCACCGCGTCCACCCCCGCCCGCTGGCTGGCGGCCACCACGTCGACCATCCGGGCCGCGGTCGGCGACGCCGGCTCGCCCACGCACAGGGTGCGGGTCATGTCGGAGCAGTACCCGTCGACGATGGCCCCGAAGTCGATCACGACCAGCTCGCCGGGGCCGATGCGCCGGTCTCCGGGGCGGTGGTGGGGCTTGGCCCCGTTGGGACCGGAGGCCACGATCGTCTCGAACGACGAGCCCGCCGCCCCCAGCCGCCGCATCTCGAAGTCGAGGTCGAGGGCGATCTCCCGCTCGGTGGGCCCCTCGGCCAGCCGGGGCCGCACCTTGGCCAGGGCGTCGTCGGCGATGCGGGCGGCCTCGGCCATGCGGGCCACCTCGCCGGTGTCCTTGGTGCGGCGCAGGGTCTCGACCAGGCCCTCGGTGGGGACGAGCTCGGCGCCCGGGAACCAGTCGGCGGCGAAGCGGCGCTGCTGGGCCCACGTGACGTCCTCGGCCTCGAGACCCAGCCGGGCGATGCCGGCCGCCGTCTCCTCGAGGTACTCCCGCTGGGCCGCACCGGTGAGCCCGATGTGGATGTGGGCGTCGACACCGGCCGCCGCCAACTGCTCGGCCGACTGGTCGCCGTAACGCCCGTCGGTGACGAAGATCATCCCGTCTGCGGTGAGCAGCACGATGGCCGCCGACCCGGTGAACCCGGTGAGATAGCGGACGTTCACCAGGTGGGTGACGAGCAGGGCGTCGCAGCCGCTCCCATCCTGGCCGAGGTCGAGGATCGCGGCCCGCAGCCGCTCGACGCGCGACGGGACGTCCATCTTCGGAAATGCCATCGCGGGGATCGTCGGGCTCATGCCAACAACCTTGCCACGGCATCCACCGCAAGTTCGTACCCGTGGCCCTTGAACCCGGCCACGGTGCCGTCGGCGACCGGTGCGATCACGGACGTGTGGCGCCACGGCTCCCGGGCGTAGGGGTTCGACACGTGCAGTTCCACCACCGGCCCGTCGAAGGCGGCGAGGGCGTCGTGCAGCGACCAGGCGTAGTGCCCGAAGGCTCCCGGGTTGACGATGATCGCCGCCGCCCGGCCCCGGGCGGCGTGCACCGCCTCCACCAGCTCGCCCTCGAGGTTCGACTGCAGATGCTCGAGATCGAGCCCGTTGCCGTCGGCGGCGGCCCGGGCCCGACCCACGAAGTCGTCGAGCGTGTCGGTGCCGTAGATGTCGGGGTCGCGCTGCCCGAACAGGTTGAGGTTGGCCCCGCTCAGCAGCAGCACGATCGGACGCCCGCCGGCATGACCCTGCGATCCGGTGACGCCGCCCGCCCCGCCCATGGGTGGCTGCGTGTCACCGGTTCGTCCCGGGTCGGGGGTCGCCTCCGAACTGATGACGGCCAGGTCCCAGTCAGGGGTCGGTGCGTCTCCGGGGTTCGGGTCTGCGTCGGGGGTCGCGTCCGAGCTGGTGACGGCCATGTCCCAGTCCGGTGCCTGCGGGTCATCGGTCGGGTTGTCGGTCACGGCCGCATCTCCTGCTCGAGCACCTCGGCCACCACGTCGGCGGCAATCTTGTCGACGACTTCCAGGCCGCGGGGCCCGTCGAGGACGAACGTGAGGCAGCCGTCGGATCCGGCCGGCGCCTTCTTGTCCCGCGCCATCACCTTGACCAGCTCGGCCCCGTCGGCCCCCTCGGGCAGCACCTGGGGCAGGTCGTAGCCGCCGACGACCGCCCGGTGCTCCTCGACCCGTTCCTCGTCGATCCGGCCCAGTCGGCGGGCCAGGCGGGCGGCGAAGACGAGCCCCACGGCCACCGCCTCGCCGTGGCGCAGGTCGTAGTGGCCGGTGGTCTCCAGGGCGTGGGCCAGGGTATGGCCGTAGTTGAGGAGGGCCCGGCGGCCGGTGGTGTCGCGCTCGTCCGGCCCCACGTGGTCGGCCTTGCACCGCACGCAGGCCGCCACCGCCTCGTCGAGGGGGAGGTCGGGCAGGTCGTCGACGCCCAGGAAGGCGTACTTGGCCATCTCCCCCAGGCCGCTGCGGTACTCGCGGGGCGGCAGCGAGGCGAGCAGCTCGGTGTCGCACAGCACCGCCGACGGCTGCCAGAAGGCCCCCACCAGGTTCTTGCCCTCGGGCAGGTTGACGCCCGTCTTGCCCCCGATGGCGGCGTCGACCATGCCCAGCAGGGTGGTGGACACGTGGACCACCGCCACCCCCCGGTGGTAGACGGCGGCGGCGAATCCGGCCGTGTCGGTGACGACTCCCCCGCCCACCGCGACGACCACGTCGCCCCGGGTGAGCCCCCACCGGGAGAAGGCCCGGCACAGCTCCTCCACGCTCTCCATGCACTTGGCCTCCTCCCCCTCGTCGAGGAGGAAGCTGCGCTGCTCGATACCGGCGTCGACCGGGAAGTCGGTGTCGGGCTGGACGACCACCGCGGCCCGGGTGGCGCCGGCCGGGATGACCTCGCACAGGCGGTGACGGGCTCCGGCCCCGACCAGCACGTGGTAGGACCGGTCACCCAGCTCGACGGGGACGGAAATCACGAGCTCGGGATCACGAGCTCGGAACTCCCGGGCCCGGGTCGTGGAGCCTCGGGATCACGAGCCTCGGGATCACGGGCCGGGGAGCACCCGGGCCCCGATCGAGGAGCCTGGTCGATGACACCGTCATGTCGCCACGGGGGACAGGCCGAGGGCCCGGACGATCCGCTCGGTGACGTGGTCGGCGGGGTGGTCGTTGTCGACGTCGACGGTGAGGTCGGCGACCTCTTCGTAGAACGGCCGGCGCTCCCGCTCGAGACGCCGCATGGCGCCCGCCGGGTCGTCGGCGAGGAGGGGCCGCCCCTCGCCCTTGCGGACCCGGGCGAGGAGCGTCGACAACGGCGCCCGCAGCCACACCACCGGGTGGTGGTCGGTCAGGAGTCGGCGGTTGCCCTCGTCGAGGACGACTCCCCCCGCGGCCGCGATCACCTTCGGCGTGGTCGACGCCAGGGCGTCGGCCAGCACCTGGCTCTCCAGCCGGCGGAAGGCGGCCTCACCGTCGGCCCGCCAGATCTCGGGCACGGTGCGCCCCGTCATCGCCTCCACCTGGCGGTCGCTGTCGAGCAGGTCCCATCCCAGGCGGCGGGCCAGGCGCCGTCCCACCGCCGACTTGCCCGCGCCCATCATCCCCACCAGCACGATCGAGGTCGGCGGCCCGGCGAACTGGTGACGGTCGGCCCGGTCAGGGGCGGGTGAAGCGTCACCAGTTCGGTCGGGGGGCGCGTGCTCAGCCAAGGGAGTCCCTATCAGCCAAGGGAGTCCCTTCAGCCAAGGGAGTCGATGAACGAGCGGTGGTTGCGGACCAGCTCGACGACCGAGTCGCCGCCGAACTTGCGCAGGGCCTCGCCGGCCAGCACCAGGGCCACCATGGTCTCGGCCACCACCCCGGCGGCGGGCACGGCCGTGACGTCGGTGCGCTCCTTGAACGACACCGTCGCCTCCTTGGTCTCCACGTCGACGGTCTTGAGCACCGGCCGGTTGAGGGTGGACAGCGGCTTCATGGCCGCCCGGGCCACCAGCAGGTCACCCGTGGACATGCCGCCCTCGATCCCGCCGGCGCGGGCCGTCTCCCGCCGGTAGACGCCCTCCGCCGCGTCCCACAGGATCGCGTCGTGGGCCTCCGACCCCCGCCGGCCGGCCCCCTCGAGGCCCTCGCCGATCTCCACCGCCTTCATGGCGGGGATGCTCATGAGGGCGTGGGCCAGCAGGGCGTCGAGGCGGCGGTCCCAGTGCACGTGGCTGCCGAGGCCCACCGGGACCCCGTAGCCGAGGACCTCCACCACCCCGCCCAACGAGTCCCCGTCCTTGGCCGCGGCCTTGATCTCGTCGATCATGGCCTCCTCGTCGGCCGGGTCGTTCACCCGCACCGGCGACTCGTCGATGCGGGCCAGGTCGGCGGGGGTGGGGCGACCCGATCCACCGGCGGCGGCCTTGGCGACGACCGGGCCCATCTGAATCACGTGGGACAGGAGCGACACGCCCAGGTGCGACAGGAGGGCCTTGGCGCACGCCCCGGCCGCCACCCGGGCCGCCGTCTCCCGGGCCGAGGCCCGCTCGAGCACGTCGCGGGCGTCGGTGAAGCCGTACTTCTGCATCCCGGCCAGGTCGGCGTGGCCGGGCCGGGGGCGGGTGAGGGGCTTCTCGGTGCGGCCCGGCCCGGGCGACATCTCCTGCTCCCACTTGGGCCATTCGGTGTTGCCGATCTCGAGGGCGACGGGCGAGCCGAGGGTCCGGCCGTGGCGGACGCCGCCGAGGATGGTGAGCTCGTCCTGCTCGAAGCGCATCCGGGGACCCCGGCCGTAGCCCAGCCGGCGCCGGGCCAGCTCGGCCTGGATCTCCCCGGCGGTGATCTCCAGGCCCGCGGGCAGTCCCTCGATGGTGACGAGCAGGGCCCGTCCGTGGGATTCGCCGGCGGTGAGGAAGCGGAGCACGACCCTGAATCTACCGGCGACGGGACCGACCACCCCGGCATTGGCAGCTTTGCCATCGGGCACCTTTGCGATCGGGCACCGTCGGGTACAGGTTGGGATCAGGAGCGTCCGGCGAGGGCCGGGGTCCGCTCACGAGGAGGCAGGAACTGTGATGCGAATCCGTCGGGCGTTCGGAGTACTCCTCATCGGCTCGGTGGTGCTCGTCGGCTGCGGGGACGGCGACGACGACGACGACGCGTCGAGCCCGTCGGCGACCTCGGTGACCGACTCGACGACGGGTGGGTCCGCCACCGGGGACCCGGCGGCCGACCAGGCCCGCTGCACCGCGGCGGCCACGGCCATGGCCCAGGCGGGGGCCGCCGTCCCCCAGGGCCTCTACGGCACGGCGGCCGGGACGGAGGGCACGGCCGAGACGCTGCGGGCGTTCGCCGACACCGCGCCGGCGGCGGTGGGGAGGGACCTGAGGACGGTGGCCGACGGCTACTCCTCCTTCGCCAAGGTTCTCGCCGACACGAACTACAACCCGGCCAGCGGGCAGCCGCCCTCGGAGGAGGCGCTGGCCGCGCTGGAGGACGCCAACGAGAAGCTGGAGGAAAGCGACTTCCTCGAGGCGGCCAACCGGGTCAGCGCGTGGTTCCAGACAGGGTGTCCCGCCTGACCCAACCGGTCGGTCGGCTCGGCCCAGGCGTCAGGCGCAGGTATCAGCCGCCGAACCACGTCCGGATGATCTGGTCGCCGAAGAGCACGGCCAGCACGGCCCCGCCGGCGAGGAACGGCCCGAAGGGCACCGCGTCCTTGCGGCTGCGGACCTTCAACGCCACCAGCCCGACGCCGATCACCGCGCCCAGCAGGAATCCGAGGAAGATGCCGGTGAGCACGTGGCGCAGGCTGAGCCAGCCCAGGAGCAGGCCGAGGACGAACGCCAGGCGGACGTCGCCGAATCCCATGCCCGCCGGTGAGACGAGGTGGATGACCAGGAGGCCGAACCAGGCGAGGGCGGCGCCGATGAGCGCCTGGCGCAGGCGGCCCCAGTCGCCCTCGGCCGCCGCGGCCAGGGCGAGCAGCGGCACGCAGACGAAGATCGTCGGGTAGACGAGGCGGTTGGGGATGATGTGGAGGTCGAAGTCGATGACGCTGATCGCCAGCAGCGAGGTGAAGAACACCAGGTAGGCGGGCAGCGCCCAGTCGGCCCCGAAGCGCAGGGTGGCGGCCGCCCACAGCAGCCCGCAGGCGACCTGCACCACCACCCCCCGCCGGGAGCCGGGCCGCAGCCGCAGTCCGAGCGGCCGCAGGGGCAGCTTCTCGGGGACGCGTTCGACGAGCACGTTCACCACCATGCCGACCAGGACCCCCACCACCCCGAGCCCGAGGGCGGCCCACATCCTCACGAGCGGACCGCCTCCCACATGACCTCGAGTGGGGGTTCGCAGCCGGTCCACATGCCGAAGGCCAGAGCGCCCTGGTGGACGAGCATCCCCAGCCCGCCGACGGCCTGCGCCCCCCGGGCCGCGGCCGCGTCCAGCAGGGCGGTGGTGGGCCTCGGGATGAGGTCGACCACCACGTGCCCGGGGCCGAGGAGGGCGGGGTCGACGGCCAGGTCGGAGCCACCGTCGAGCCCGAGGGGCGTGGCGTTCACGACGATCTCCGCCCCCGACACCTCGTCCCCCGAGCCCACCCGTCCCACCGGGCCGGCCAGCGACGCGGTGCGCGCCGCCTTGTCCCGATCGCGCCCGGGGACCAGGACGACCTCCGACGCCCCCGCCTGGGCCAGGGCCCACACCACCGCCCGGGCCGCACCTCCGGCGCCCCGCACCAGGCAGCGGCGGCCGCCGACGTCGACCCCGGCGTCGGCCAGGGAGGCCAGGAACCCGGGGGCGTCGGTGTTCTCGCCCCGCAGCCGGCCGTCGGCCCCGACCACGACCGTGTTGGCTGCCCCCAGCGCGGCCGCGGTGGCGGACAGCTCGTCGACCGCAGCCGCCACGTCCTGCTTGTGGGGCAGCGTCACCGAGAGTCCCCGGATGCCCAGCGCCCGCACGCCGGCTAGCGCCTCGGGCACCCGGCCCGGCTCCACGTCGAAGGCCAGGAAGACCCAGTCGAGGCCGAGGGCCCGGAAGGCGGCGTTGTGCATCGCCGGGGAGAGCGAATGGCGGACGGGGCTGCCGATGATCGCCGCCAGCCGGGTGTCACGGCCCGGCGCCCAGGCCGCCGCGCTCAGCGAACGCCGTTCCGGGTGGCCAGGGCGATGTTGGCGTTCTGCTCGGCGAGGGTGGCGGCGAAGGCGTGGCGGCCGTTGTCGTCGATCACGACGAAGAATATCCAGTTCCCGGGGGTCGGGTTCAGGGTGGCCGCCAGCGACTCCTGGCCGGGGGCGGCGATGGGGCCCGGCGGTAGCCCGGCGTTGCGGTAGGTGTTGTACGGCGAGTCGATCTCGAGGTCCTCGAACAACAGGACCTCCTTCTGCTTGCCCAGGGCGAACTGCACCGTGGCATCGATCTCCAGCGGCATCTCCGCCTCGATCCGGTTGAAGATCACGCGGGCCACCTTGCCCCGGTCCTCGTCGACGCGTGCCTCCCGCTCCACCATCGAGGCCACGACGATCGCCTCGTACGGAGTCACGCCCAGCCGGGCCGCGCCGCCGGTGAGGTCGAGACGGGTGGCCAGGGCGTCGAAGGACTCCACCATCCGCCGGAGGATGTCCTCCTCGTCGTCGTCGGCGACGAAGAAGTAGGTCTCGGGGAGCAGCAGTCCCTCCAGGCTGGTGATGCCGGGCGCCTGGTAGCGGGACTTCACGACGCCGCTGCCCGCCAGCTGGAGGAACCTGGCCGCCGACCGTCCGGGCAGGGTGCCGACGAGGTCGGCCACCTGGGCCACGGTGAGGGCTTCGGGGATGGTGAGGGGCACACCCTTGTCGACCTCGGCCCCCGCCTCCAGCACCTTCACCACCTGGGCCATGTCCTCCTCCCGGCGGAGGGTGTAGTCGCCCGCTTCCACGGTGCCCAGGCCGTTGAGCCTCACGTAGTAGCGCCAGACGCTGGCGCTGCTGATCACGCCTTCGCGTTCCAGCAGGGCGCCGATCTCGGTGGTCGACATGCCCGGGGCCACCGTGATGGCGACCTCGGCTCCCGGCTTGCCGGGCGGGTTGACGTTGCGCTGGAACCACGCGGCCACCAGCGCGAAGGCCACGAAACCGGCCACCACCACGGCCCCCAGGACGAGGGGCCACCGACGCCGGCCGGTCACCCGGCGGATCCCCGGCCCCGTCCGCCGTCGAGCCACGCCTGCAGGAGGACGGCCGCCGCCACCTGGTCGACGACCTTGCGCCGGTCGCGACCCCTGACGCCGGCCGCCACCAGGGAGCGCTGGGCGCTCACCGTCGTCAGCCGCTCGTCGTGGAGCTCGACGGTGACGTCGAGCAGCTCGGCCAGCGCCGCCGCCTCGTCCCGGGCCCAGGCCGCAGCCGGCCCCTCGGACCCGTCGAGCGACCGGGGCAGCCCCACCACGACGCATTCCGCACCCAGCTCCCGAACCGCGTCGGCCACCCGGGCCCGGTCGGCGACGTCGTCGCCGGTGCGTTCGACGGTGGTGGACGGGACGGCGAGCACCCCGCCGGAGTCGCTCACGGCCACTCCGACGCGGCGCTTCCCCAGGTCGAGGCCCACTACCCTCATGCCTCGACGGCTCCCGGGGCGACAGCCACCGCACTGGCAGCGGCCCGGACCTGGTCGAGGGCCTCGTCGAGGCGGCTCGGGTCTCGCCCGCCGGCGATGGCCACGTCGGGGTTCTTGCCGCCGCCGCCGCCGACGGTGCGGGCGGCCGCCGCGATGAGGTCGGACGCCACCAGGCCGCTGCCCTTGACGACCGCCGCCACCAGCGCCACCCCCCCACCCTCGGTGGCCCCGCCCAGCACGACGGCCCGCACGCCGGGCTGGTCGCGCACGGCCAGGGTGAGGTCGCGCAGGTCGTCGCGGGTGGTGCCGTCGATGCGGGCCACGGCCACGCCCCCGACGGCGGCCGCCGCCAGCTCGCCGGCTCGTCCCGATGCCCCCGCCTTGCGCAGCTGGCGGATCTGGTCGGACAGCGCCTTCTGGTCCTCCAGCAGCTTCTCCACCCGCTCCGGCACCTCCTGGGGCGCGACCCGCAGCAGGGTGGCGGTGCGGCCGAGGGTGGCCCGCTCGTCACGGATGCGGTCGAAGCTGGCCATCCCGGTGACGGCCTCGATCCGGCGCAGGTTGGCGCCGATGGAGCTCTCGCCCAGGATCTTGATCGGCCCGATGTCGCCCAGGGCGTGGACGTGGGTGCCGCCGCACAGCTCCACCGACTGGCTCCCGGCCTCGATCACGCGCACCGTGTCGCCGTACTTCTCGCCGAAGAAGGCGATGGCCCCGCGCTCCGACGCCTCCTGCTGCGACATCTCGAAGACCCGCACCTCCTCGTTCTCGAGGACCTGCTGGTTGGCCAGGTCCTCCACCCGCTCGAGCTCCTCGGGCGTCACCGCCGCGTAATGGCTGAAGTCGAAGCGCAGCCTGTCGGGCGCGACCAGCGACCCGGCCTGCTTCACGTGGGGGCCGAGGACCTCCCGCAGGGCCCAGTGCAGCAGGTGGGTACCGGTGTGGTTGCGGCGGATGCCGGCCCGGCGGGCGGGGTCGACCGACGCGGTGGCCTCCTGGCCGGCGCCCACCTCCCCCTCCACCAGCCGGGCGTGGTGGCGGCGGAGGCCGGGCAGGGCGTAGGTGGTGTCGGCCACGTGCAGGCTGCCGGTGGCGGTGGTGATCGAGCCGGTGTCGCCCACCTGCCCGCCGGCCTCGGCGTAGAAGGGAGTGCGATCGAGGAAGACCTCGAGGGGAGCGCCCGAGCCGCCGGCCCCGGCCCCGTCTGCCCCGGCACCGTCGGCCCCGGACCCGTCGGCCCCGGCACCGTCGGCGCCGGCACCGTCGGCGCCGGACCCGTCGGCCGCCGGGCCGGCCAGCACGGCCAGCACCCGGGCCTCCGACTCCGTCTCGTCGTAGCCGGTGAACTCGCCCGGGCCGAACTCGTCGACCAGCCGGCGGTAGGCGGCGCGGCGCTCGTCGTCGGTGCCCGCCGCCGGTCCCTTGCGGGCCGACTTGCCCATCGCCTTCTGGCGGGCCATCTCCTCGTCGAAGCCGGCCAGGTCGACCTCGACGCCCCGCTCCCCCGCCACCTCCAGGGTGAGCTCGAGGGGGAAGCCGAAGGTGTCGTGCAGCTGGAAGGCCACCGAACCAGGCAGGGCGCGGCCGCCCGCCGCCTTCACCCGGGCCAGCTCCTCGTCGAGGATGGCCGACCCGGAGCGCAGCGTGCGCCGGAACGTCTCCTCCTCCCGGCCCACCACCCCGACGATGAAGTCCCGCTTCTCGACCAGCTCCGGGTAGGCCACGCCCAGGGTGTCGACGGTGGCGTCGACCAGGGCGGGCGTGACCGGGGTCTCCACGCCGAGTCCGAAGGCGTGGCGCACCGCCCGGCGGATGATGCGGCGCAGGATGTAGCCCCGGTCCTCGTTGGTGGGGAACACCCCGTCGGCGGTGAGCATGGTCATGGCCCGGCCGTGGTCGGCCAGGATGCGCAGGCTGCGGTCGACGCCGGGATCGGCCCCGTAGTCGCGGCCGATGGCCCGCCCGGCGGCGTCGAGGACGGGCCGCACCACGTCGGTGTCGAACACCGTCGACACGCCCTGGAGGATGGGCAGGATGCGCTCGAGCCCGGCCCCGGTGTCGATGTTGGGGGTGGGCAGGCCGACGAGGGACCCGTCCTGCTGGCGGCGGTACTGCATGAAGACCAGGTTCCATATCTCCACGTAGCGCTCGGCACCGCCGTGGAGCGGCCCCCCGGGGGGACCGAACTCCTCGCCCTTGTCGTAGTAGATCTCCGAGCACGGCCCGCACGGACCGGGCTTGCCCTTGGCCATCTCCCAGAAGTTGTCGTCGCCCATGCGCTGGATGCGCTCGGGCGGCCTCCCCACCTTCTCGCGCCAGATGACCTCGGCCTCGTCGTCGTCGAGGTGGACCGTGATCCACAGCCGCTCCGGGTCGAGCCCGAGCACACTGGTGACCAGCTCCCACGCGAGGGGGATGGCCGTCTCCTTGAAGTAGTCGCCGAAGCTGAAGTTGCCCAGCATCTCGAAGAACGTGAGATGGCGGGTGGTGTCGCCGATGATCTCGATGTCCTGGGTGCGGAAGCACTTCTGCACCGTGACCGCCCGGGGGTAGGGCGCCGGCTCCTCGCCGATCATCACCGGGATGAACTGGTTCATCCCCGCGTTGGTGAGCATGGGCGCCGCCGGGTGGTGGGGGATCAGCCCGGCCGAGGGGACAGGCGTGTGGCCGCGCTCGACGAAGAACTCGGTGAAGGCCTTCCGAAGCTGTTGGGCGTCCATTCCGTTCTCAGCCTAGGACGCCCGCCACCCGGGCGAGACCAGTTCGGGCGGGCTCTAGGAGGATCGGCGGAGGCGCAGGCCGTTCTCGGCCCGCAACTCCTCCTCCCGCCGGCGCATGGCCTGGCGGCCGTCGCCGACGGCGGCCCGGATGTCGGCCACCCGCCCCCGCACCGGGTCGGTGACGTTCGCCCGCACGGCCGAGGACACCTCGCCGGCCAGCATCCGGGGCGACTGCCGCCACGGGAAGGTGAGGGCGGCCCGGCCCCCGGCCTCGACGACCAGGTAGGCGGCGCGGAACCCGCAGGTGAAGGCGAGGGCGAAGGTAATCGTGCGTCTGACCACGATCCGACGCTACAACCCGCCGCCGGCCGGCGGGGGGCTAGGAACGACGGAACCGGCGCCAGGCCCCGGCCACTCCCGCGCCAGTGGCCATCACCTTCACCAGCGGGCTGCCGACCGCGTTGTGGGCCATCCGGGAGGCGGCGTCGACGGTGCCGGCGATGGACTCGACGGTGGTCAGGAGGGTGTCGACCCGGTCGAGGTCGAGGTTGGCCTTCTGGACGGCGACATGGGCGTCGGCCAGCAGCGGGAGGGCGGCCCGGTGGACGTCGTCGACCGTCCTCCGCACGGTGGCGAGGGTGCGGGCGGCGGCGTGGAGCACCAGCACCAGCCCCACCGCCCCGATGACGGTGGCGACCGAGAAGATGATCGCGGCCACGTCGACACTCATCCGGTCGGACTCACGATTCGTCCCCCGTTCCGTCGAACGGCCCGTCCCCCGGCCCGTCGAGGCTCGTCCCACCTCGTTGTGGCGCATGCGCTCGGCGATCTCCTCTTCGAAGCCGTGGGGGGAGGGCTGGTAGTACACCCGGCCCTCGAGATCGGATGGGCGGTAGGCCTGGGGCACCCACCCGCGAGGGTCGTCGTGAGGATAGTCGTAGCCCGTTCCGTGCCCCAGCTTGCGGGCGCCGTAGTACGCCGCGCTGCGCAGGTGGGCCGGCACCTCGCCCGCGGGACGGTTCTTGACGTCGTCCACGGCTCGCCCCAGGGCCTGCGTCACCCGGTTGGACTTGGGCGCCGTGGCCAGGTGGACCACGGCCTGGGCCAGGTTGAGCTGGGCCTCGGGCAGGCCCACGAACTCCACCGCCCGGGCCGCCGAGTCGGCCACCACCAGGGCCATGGGGTCGGCCATGCCCACGTCCTCCGAGGCGAGGATCACCAGCCGGCGGGCGATGAACCGGGCGTCCTCCCCCGCTTCGAGCATGCGGGCCAGCCAGTAGAGGCCGGCGTCGGGATCGGACCCCCGGATCGACTTGATGAAGGCCGAGACCACGTCGTAGTGGTCGTCGCGCTCGTAGCGCAGGGCCCGGGCGTCGAGGGCGGCCTCCGCTTCGGCCAGGGTGACGTGGGCCGGCCCCGCCCCGTCGGCCGGGTCGCCGGCCAGGGCCACCGCCACCTCGATCCCGTTGAGGGCGGTGCGGGCGTCGCCGTCGGACCGGTTCACCAGGTGCTCGACGGCCTCGTCGTCGGCCGTCGCCCCCTCCGCCTCGAGGCCCCGGCGGAGCAGGGTCCGCACCGCGTCCGGCGACAGGCCGTGGAGGCGGAACAGGCTCGAGCGCGACAGCAACGGGGCGTTGACCTCGAAGTACGGGTTCTCGGTGGTGGCACCGATGAGCGTGAGCAGGCCGTCCTCCACGTGGGGCAGGAGGGCGTCCTGCTGGGACTTGTTGAAGCGGTGGACCTCGTCGAGGAACAGGATCGTCCCCTGGCCCTGCTCGCCCAGGCGGGCCCGGGCCCGGACCACCACCTCCCGGACGTCCTTGACCCCGGCGTTGACGGCCGACAGCGTCTCGAACGACCTCGCCGTCACCCCCGCGATGAGGCGGGCCAGGGTGGTCTTGCCCGTGCCCGGGGGACCCCACAGGATCACCGACGACAGCCGGTCGGCCTCGATCAGGCGGCGCAGCGGCTTGCCCGGCCCGAGCAGGTGCTCCTGGCCCACCATCTCGTCGAGGGTGCGGGGCCGCAGGCGGGCGGCGAGGGGCGCCTGGCGGGCCAGCCGGTCGGTGAGGGCGGCCCCGAACAGGTCGCCGGGCGGCGGGTCAGCGGATTTCGGCATGGTCGCAGGCGGGGCGGGCGCCTACCCCCCACCCCTGGTCTCCGCCAGCAGCTCGTCGAGGTCGACGGCCCGCACCCCGCCCAGGATCCGCTGGCGGACGATCCCGTCCGGGTCGATCAGGAACGACTCCGGCACCCCCGAGACGCCGAAGTTGAGGGCGATGCGGCCGTTGGGGTCGGTGAGCATGGGCCACGTGCCGCCCTCGTCGGTGCGGAACTCCTTCACCGCCTGGGCCGAGTCGCCGAAGATCACGCCGAACACCGACGCGTCACCCGCCGCCTGGTGCTCGGTGTGGAACCGCTGAAGCTCGTCGTGCTCGATGCGGCAGGGGACGCACCACGTGGCGAAGAAGTTGACGACGACCCACCTGCCCTCGAGGTCGGCCAGCTTCACCGCCTCGCCGTCGATGGTGGTCGACGCGGCGGCCGGGGCGGGCTTGTTCAGCAGGGGCGAGCGGACCGTGCGGGTGCTGGCCGCCGGCCGGGTGGCCAGCACGACCACCAGGAGGAACACCGGCACCGCCACCCCGACCGCGATCCACAGCGCCCGCCGCGTGCGCCGGATGCCGCGACACCACCGGGCCTACGGGCCCAGGGGAGGGCGGGTCGGGGGTGGGGGTGGGGTCGGTCATACGGGGGGCCATCCCAGGCGGGCGAACCAGCGTTGGAGGGGGATGAAGAAACCCTGCCAGCGACCGGAGACGAACAACAAACCCACCGCCACCAGGAGCAGCCCACCGGCGATCTCGATCCGCCGCCCGTTGCGCCGCAGCCAGGCCAGCGACCGGGTCGCCTTGTTGAACCCGAGGGCCAGGAGGACGAAGGGCACGCCCAGCCCGGCCGAATAGAGGAGAAGGAGCACGCCGCCCCACACCGCCCCCCCGTTGCTCACCGCGGCGGTGGCCAGGATGGTGGCGAGCACGGGGCCGATGCACGGGGCCCAGCCGGCGGCGAAGGCCATGCCCAGCGGGAAGGCCCAGGCGGTACCCCGCGGCACCCGGGCCATGTCGATGCGCTTCTCCCGCTGGAGGAAGGGGAGGCGCAACACGCCGAGGGTGGACAGGCCCAGGCCCACGATCACCACGCCGAAGACCCGCACGACAGTGTCCTGGTTGCGGACGAAGAGGTTGCCCAGGAGGCTGGCGCCCACGCCGAGCACGGTGAACACCAGGCTGAACCCGCCGACGAAGAGCAGGGCCGCCTTCAGGGTCACCCCCCGGGCCTGGCGCTCGCCCAGCTCGGAGACGGGCAGGGCCGACACGTAGGACAGGTAGCCGGGCAGCAGCGGCAGGCAACACGGGGAGCTGAACGACAGCAACCCGGCCACGACGGCCAGTATCGGCAGGGTCAGGGTGTCCACGGTCAGCGGGCGATGGCGAGGACGGTGACGGCCGGTGCGGGGGACGTTCGGCGAGGCCGGGCCCGGGTCGCGGTCACGACGGCCACGTTACCGCCGGGCCGAAGATTCTCCCTGCCGGCCACGGCCCACAGCCGGGACCGGTGGAATCGAGCGGGCTCGGGCCGTGCGACCATCGGGGATGGCCGAACACAGGGGGGTCGCCGTCCGGGGGGTGCTCTTCGACTTCTACGGCACGCTGGCCCGGGCGGTGACGTGGGGCGAGACCCACGAGGCGATCTTCGCCCGCCGCGGCCTGCACGGCCCGGGCGCCGAATGGGGCAGCCAGTGGGTCGGCGGGGCGATCGACGGCGAGGACCACGTCGAGCACTCGGTCAGCCGCGACGCCTACACCGCCTGGGAGCTCGAACGGCTGCGGACCCGGGCCCGGGCGTGCGGGGTGGCCGACGACGAGTTGGAGCCCCTGGTCGCCGACCTCCACCAGGCCACCAAGACCTACACCCTGGCGGCCTACGACGAGGTGGCCGGCGTCCTGGGTGAGCTGCGGGACCGGGGCCTGGTGCTGGCCGTGTGCTCCAACTGGGACTGGGACCTGGAGCGGGCGGTGGCCAGCGTCGGCCTCGACGCCCTCCTCGACCCCATCGTCACCTCGGCCCAGGCCGGGGCCCGCAAGCCCCACCCCCGCATCTTCGGCCACACCCTCGCCCGGTGCGGCCTGGAGCCGGCGGAGACCCTCTTCGTGGGTGACACCTGGGGCCCCGACGTGGAGGGACCCCTGGCCGCCGGCATGCGTCCCGTCCACCTCTGGCGCCCCGACCAGGCCGACCGGGCCCGGGAGATGGGCGCCGCGCCCCTCACCCCCCCGCTCCCCGACGGCGTCGTGCGGGCCACCGACCTGCGCGCCGTCCTCGACCTCGTCTGACACCGTCCGGCGGACCCCACGCGTCCGACCACTTCGCGCGCCGACCCCCTCGGACGTGTAATTGCGCGGAGTGCTCGGTCGCGAGGGCGTCAGCCGGGCGCCGTCCCCGACCACTTCGCGCGCCGACCCCCTCGGCCGTGTAATTGCGCGGAGTGCTCGGGTCGTGCGGGCGTCAGCCGGCGCGCCGGACCCGACCACTTCGCGCGCCGACCCCCTCGGGCGTGTAATTCGCGCGGAGTGCTCGGGTCGCGAGGGCGTCAGCCGGCGCCGTCCCCGACCACTTCGCGCGCCGACCCCCTCGGGCGTGTAATTGCGCGGAGTGCTCGGGTCGCGAGGGCGTCAGCCGGGCAGGAACGACAGGCGGACCTGGCGACGGGGGTTGTCGCGGTTCAGGTCGACCAGGACCACGCTCTGCCACGTGCCGAGGAGCGGCCGCCCGCCCTCCACCGGTATCGACAACGACGGGTTGACCAGCACCGGCAGCAGGTGGTCGGCGCCGTGGCCCGGTGCGCCGTGGCGGTGCGTGTAGCGGTCGTCGCGCGGCAGCAACCGCTCCAGCAGCTCGGCGAGGTCGGCCTCCGACCCCGATCCGAGCTCCATGAGGGCGACCCCGGCGGTGGCGTGGGGCACGAAGACGTGCACCAACCCGTCGCCGAGTGACCGGCAGAACGCGGCGACGTGGTTGGTGAGATCGGTGAAGGGGCGCCCCGACGTGTCGAGCCGGAGCTCAGTCGTCTGCAGGGCGGCCCTGCGCCTCGCTCCCGGCGGCGCCGGCCTCGGTCGCCCCGTTGGTCTCCCCCGGGTACTCGACGGTCGGGTGCTCGATCGTGCGATCGTCGTCGACCGGGACCGGGTGGTCGACCACCGGGCCGTGGCCCACCGGGCCGTTGCCCACCGGACCGTTCGGCTCCGCCACCGGCTCGGGCCAGACCGGGGGCACGGGCGGGATCGGGGGTGGCGACGCCACCCCTCCCATCGGGCGTGACCACGGCGACGGGCCGGCGTAGGTGCCGTCGGGGCGGACGGTGACGTTGTCGAACTCCCCGTTGCGGTGCTTGCCGTTGAGCTTGGGCAGGGAGATCTCGAAGTTGCCGTGGCCCTGGTGGGCGGTGATCGCCTGGGCGTGGTACTCCTCGACCACCCGGGCGAACTCGGGGTCGCCGTAGACACGCCCGTCGATCAGCGGTCCGGGGCGGCACTCGATGATGGCCTCGATGTCGTCGCCGGTGACCGTCTTGTGGGTCTCGAGGGCATGGGCCACCGCCAGTACCGCGATGCGGTTGGCCTTGAGGAGGTCCTCGGCCCGCTGCAGCAGCTCCTCCAGCTTCTCCTCGATGCGCTCCCCCAGGCCGCCGTGGAGCAGGTCGGCCTCGTTCTTGGGGCCCTTGCCGTCACCCTTGCCCGGACGCCCGCCCCCGCCGATGCCGACCTTCTGGGTGACGCCGTGGGACGTGACGGTGGAGCCCATGCCCCAGTAGCCCTCCATGAGGGTCGCGATCTGGGTCGCGCTCTCCAGGTCGCCGGACACCCCCGACGAGTTGTCGCCCGCGAAGAACAGCCGCTCACCGGCCAGCGACGCCAGCGAGACCATGACGTCGGCCTCGTACTCGGTGCGCCACTGGGTGAACTGGTCCTCCGGGGGGATCGACGCCACCATGCCCAGGTAGTTGCCGCCCTTCTCGATCGTGGCGATGTCGATCGTGAGGTGGCGCCGCACCCGGAAGGCGGTGACGGCGTGGCACGCCTCGTGCACGGCGACCGCGTGGCGCTCCCGCTCGATGTACTCCACGTCCTCCGGCGGACCGAGGTCCTTGAGCTGCTTGGCCTTGATCACGTCCTCCCACGTGATGGTGTCGCGCTCCTTGCGGATGGAGTAGATGAGCGACTCGTTGACCAGGTCCTTGATCGTGGCCCCGGTGGCGTAGGGGGTGATGGTGGCCAGCTTGTCGATCTCGGCCGGCGTGAGGCAGTGGCGGACCTTGGCGAAGTACCCCTCGTAGGTGCGGATGCGGCCCGCCTTCGACGGGTAGCCGACCTTGTAGATGCGGTCGATGCGGCCCGGCCGCAGCAGGGCCTCGTCGAGCGCCTGGGGCAGGTTGGTGGCCATCATGACCATGATCCGGTACTTGGGCGGCGGCTTGGGCCGCATGCCCAGCGTCCGCCGCACCACCCGGTTCATGAAGCCGCGGGGCTTCTTCAGCCCGGATAGCTCGGACAGGAGCGCCTGGAGTTGGCCCGCGCCTCCCATCCCGCTGCCGCCCATGATGATCCGGTCGCGGAGGCGACGCCTGATCTCGGGATCGGAGCTGTGATCCGTCGCCGACAACGACCGCCGGAAGAGGAGCGACGCCGAGTCCTGGGACAGGTACGACATCCCGTTGCAGCCGGCGTGGGTCGCCGACCAGGGTGAGCCCCCGCCCTGGCGGTCGCCGAAGGGCCCGCCGTCGCTGCCCTGGCGCCGGTTGCCCAGGGAGTCGGCCTCGTCGAAGAAGACGATCACGCCGCCGTAGCGCACGGCCAGCTTGCGCAGCTTGCGAAACAGGGCCTTGACCTTGAGGATGCCGACGCCGATGAACATGCCCTCGAAGGCGCCGGGGTCGACGAACACGTAGGGCCGCCCCGTCTCGCCGGCCACCGCCTCGGCCATCAGGGTCTTGCCGGTCCCGGGGGGTCCCCAGAGGAGGAGGCCGCCCGGCACGTACCCACCCTTGGCCTCGATCGACTCGGGATCCTCGAGGAACAGCATGTTCTCCTTGACCCGGGCCACGACCGCGTCCTGGCCCCAGACGTCGGTGAAGCGGGTCTTGATGTCGTCGGGGAAGTACGTCTCGACGCCCCCCCGGGACATGAACCAGAACAGCGCCGCGAACTGGAGGATGAGGAACATCATCGAGAAGACGAGCTGCAGGACCAGCGGCATCGCCTCCCAGATGGTGCTGGGCAGCTCGAACAGGGCCAGCAGCGGCGACTGCTTGTTGATCGCGCCGAGGATGATCGACACCACCGCGAGCAGCGTCAGCCACTTCAGGACCCGGGCCACCCGGTACCGGGTCCAGTCGTTGAGCCGGAACGTGCGCGCCTCGATGGCCCCGAAGACCTTCGTCGTCCAGAACTGGTGGTAGCCGGCGGAGTGCTCGCTGATCACGTAGTGGAGCTGGCGGACCCCCTCCACCAGGATGAGCAGGAGCAGCCACCAGCGGTCCTCCAGTGCCTGGTTGAAGGCGTCGGCCACCGGGATGATCGGGTTGTCGATCACCATGGACCAGAACAGGACGACCCAGATCAGCGTCAGGGCGATGAGGAACTTCGACCGGTCCCACGTCGACATCGGCTTGCGGGTCAGCGGCTCCCGCCGCTCGGTCTCGGAGGGCGGCGCGGGGCCGGAGCCAGGGGCAGCCAGCCCCGGAGGTGTGCCGGTCGGACTCATATCACTGCTCCCTTATCAAGTCAGCTTCACTGTCCAGGAATCGGCGATCTCGGTGATCGTCCCCCGGTTCTCGGCGTAGCACTCGGCCTGGCAGCCCACGATGAAGAAGTAGACCATGTTGGTCGCGGGGTCGACGAGGCCCGTCTGGTCGACCGTGAAGGAGTTCTGCGTTCCCTGCACGGTGTAGACGATGCGCGACCCGCGCATGCCGTCCTTCTGGGTGATGGTGTGGGGCCCGGCCACGACCTCGACGTTGCCGAGCTCCTTTTCGAGGATCTCGTCGATCGGGATGACCTCGTTGCGCAGGTCGGCCAGGTTGAAGGCGTCGCGCTCCTCGATGTCGAGGCTGCGGACCCGCACCACGCCGAAGGGGTGGGACGCGGTCTGCAGGTCGTGTTCGAGCGATGGCGCGGGGTCGGCGTCGAAGATGGCCAGGTAGCGCAGGCCCATCTCCTGTTCGCTGCTCAGCTGGGCGCCGGTGGAGGCGATCACCTGCTGCTTGTCGAACAGCCTCCACTCCTCGGGGATCTTGTAGAAGGCGTTGTCGGTGGTGGTCTTGACGTACTTGTAGCCCGACCCGCTGCAGCCGGCCGCCATCACGGCCACCAACACCCCTGCCACCAGCACCTTCGTCGCTCTGCGCGACGCGACAAGCCCCATCACCGCACCATTCTCCACCGTTTCGGGGGTCCTGGGGGACGCGGACCGATTACGAGCTCGAGAAGCCGGCACCGCATCCGGTAAGTATCGACAAGAGAGGGCCGCGACCTGAGGTCGCGGCCCTCTCTTACTGCTTGGCGTTACGGGTGCGTCAGACGCGGCGCTGGATGAGCGTGCGGCGCAGGCGCATGAGCCCGAGCCCGCCCAGGAGGAAGGCGCCACCGATGACCAGCGGGGCCGAGGTGCCACCGGTGACGGAGAGGATGTCCCCGCCGCCGACCTGCGGCCCGTTGAGGACGAACCGTCCGGTGATGGCGTTGCCGGTGATCTGGCCACTACCGAGCACCAGGTCGTCGCCGGCGGCCCGTCCCCGGCAGTTGCCGAGAGCGGCGCTCACGTCGACGATGTCACGGAGCACGGCATTGCCGGTTGCGTCGTTGACCCTGACCCGCATGTTGAGTTGTAGCGGTGGATCACCCAGGGCGTAGGACCCCAGATTCTCCCAGGTGACGACATTGGCCGGCCCGACCACCCCGCCCCGGTCGGCACCGACGATGGTGAAGTTGACGGCACCGCTGAGGACGTCGACGGTGTCGACGGCCCGGATGTTGATCAGGTCACAGGAGAACAGGGCGTTGAACAGGCCCGGGTCGCTCGGGATGCTGATGGTGAAGACGGTCTCGCCGCCCACCGGCACCGGGTCGGGGTTGGCGACCTTGCTGACCGGGAGGGTGCAACGCACGCCACCGGCGGGGACGCTGACCGCGCCCTCGAAGTGGCCGAGGCCGACGTCGAGTGCGCTGATGCCGGGAAGGGCGAGCAGCGTCAGGCGCACGGAGTCGGTGGAGCCCGAGGCGGACGTGCCGTCGGCGGCCACGGCGGGGACGCCGGTTCCGTTGAGGCCGACCGGCGGGGTGCCCACGCGCACCGTCAGCAGCGGCGGGATGGGGAGGTTGATCCCGGTGGTGCCGAGGAGCGAGGCCAGGGTGATGGGCGGCAGAAGGGGGACCCCGGCCAGCGCGATCGTGATCACCGGGGTGCCGGTGTAGGTGACGCCGTTGCGGGGGTCGCCGGGCTTGCCGGTGGCGGTGACGCGGAACCCGATCGGCCCGGCGACGTCGATGGTGACGCCGGTGCCGGCCACGCTGATGGGAGCGATGATGGCCTGCGACTCGGCGACCACGCCGTAGGTGCCGTCACCGTTGGGGACCATGTAGGTGACCGTGCGGGTCTGGGTGACCGAGTTGCCGGTGGCGCTGGTGCCGATCAGTCCGCCGAGGGGACCGGGCAGCGCCTGCAGGTTCTCGACGTAGCCGAGGCCGTAGGTGAGGGGCCGGCCGACGGGGCAGAAGTCGGGGTGGTACGTGGCCTGGGCCTGGCCCCGGCCGGTGGAGGCCGTCAGCAGCCCCGGGAGGTTGATGGCGATCTCCCTGGTGATCAGGTCGCTGGGCGGCGCGGCGTTGGCCTCGGCGATGCCGTCAACCCTGAGCTGGTTGACGTTCGCCGGTGGGACGGTCGGTGTGAGCAACCCCACCTCGACGCCACTGCCTCGGCCGTAGGCGTTCTTGCCCGGCTGCGGCGGCTGGACCGGCTGGTTGAACTGGTTGTTCACCGTGCCGCTGAGACCGGTCGAGTTGACCACACCGGCGGAGTTGGCCACCTGCGTGTTGGCCACCTGCGTCGCACCGAGCGCCAGCGCGTTGAGCGCTACGGCCGTGGCGTTGCCATATGCCGCGAAAGGCTGCGCGGCGAGCTGGGCCTCCACTCGGACAGGGGAGGAGACGAGCATTGCGCTCGCGACAACCACCCCCATGAGCACTCGAGCTACTCGCTTCCCCACGTCCGCTCCTTTGGTCCTTCGCAAACCAAGCCGGTGGTCCCGACCTGGATCCCCACGACCGAGGGTCCATACCATGCCCGATGGCGGGCATGCTCGTCCAGAAACACCGAGCCGCGACCCTCTGCTCGCTCGGTTATCTCCCGTCGCAAGAAACCTACAAACTTTTCCGTCAGGAAGCTACTACCGCAGGCCCGCCGCCCGCGCCTGCCGGAACTCAGAACGTGCCCTGGTGATCGCCGACGATACTTGACCCGGTGAGGCCCTGCGACGTGGTGGTGGTGGGGGCGGGGCACAACGGGCTGGTAGCCGCCTGCTACCTGGCCGGCGCCGGGCTCGACGTGGTCGTCCTCGAGGGCCTCGACCGGCCGGGAGGCGGTTCGAGGACAGAGGAGACGGTGGCCGGCTACCGCTTCGACACCCATTCCGTCGCCCACAACATCATCAACATGACGACCATCCCGGCCGAGCTCGACCTGGCCGGGGCCGGGCTGGAATACCTGGAGATGGACCCGTTCTCCATCGCCGTCCACGCCGACGGGCGGCGGGTGCGCTTCCACCGGTCGATCGAGGCGACGGTGGACTCGATCGCCGAGTCGAGCCCGGCCGAGGCACAGGCGTACGCCGCGTTCATGGAGAGGGCGCTGCCGGTGGTCCGCACCGTGCTGCCGGCGGTGCGGGGCGAGACATCGGCCCGGGACCTGCCCCGACGGCTGGTCACCGGCTTCCGGGCCCTGCGGGGAGACGCCCTGGGCACGGTCCGCGACGCCCTCGGTCCGTACGACTCGCTGCTGCGCCGCCACCTGCCGTCCGACCTCACCCGGGGTCCGGTGGCCGCCTTCGCGGCCCACGCCGCCATGGGGCCGGAACTGTCCCGGGGGGGCCGTCTTCGCCTGGTGGCAGGCCGCCTACCACCTGTTCGGCCAGTGGCACGCCCGGGGTGGCGCCCAGGGCCTCACCGACGCCCTGGTGGCCCGGTTGGAGAGCCTGGGCGGCGAGGTGCGCTGTGGCGCCCGGGTGGCGCGCATCGAGGCCCCGGGCGGCCGGGTGCGGGCCGTCGTCACCGAGGGTGGCGAGCGCATCGAGGTGGGGGCGGTGGTCACCGCCGTCCATCCCCAGGTCGCCCTCCTCGAGCTGCTCGACCCCCCGCTGGCGGGGGTGGCGGGCGCCGACCTGGCCGCCGCCCGGCGGGGCAACGTCGTCCAGGCCCTGATCCACGTGGCCACCGACCGCCTCCCGCCCTACCCCGGATGCCGGGACGGCGACTGGAACGGCCTGCAGAGCTTCGTCGACCACCTCGACGACCTCTCGCGGGCATGGCGGGCGTCGGAGGCGGGACACCTGCCGGAGGTCCTCCCCCTCTACGCGTTCACCACCTCGGCCATCGACGCCACGCTGGCCCCGGCCGGCCACCACACCGTCTACCTGGCCTGCCCGGCGGCGCCGGCCCGCGTCGTCGGGGGCTGGCCGGCCCGGCGCGAGGAGTTCGTCGACCGGGCGCTCGACACGATGGAGGAGCGGGCTCCCGGCTTCCGGTCGAGCATCCGGGGCGTCGCCGTCCGCACGCCGGACGTGATGGAGCAGGAGGACGGGTGGACCGGCGCCCATCCCATGCATCTCGACATCTCCCTCGACCAGCTCGGTCCGTTCCGCCCCACCCGCCGCCTGAGCGGGCACCGAACGCCGATCCGGGGCCTGTACGTCTCGGGCGCGGGGACCAACCCCACCGGCGGCATCGCGGGAACACCGGGACGGATGGCGGCTCGCGCCCTCCTCGCCGACCGGTTCTAAGTTCTGGCCTATGTCCGATACAACCGAGTTCGCGGCGCGAATCGTTACCGCCTACGCCAGCAAGGGGCCGGCGCTGGAGCTGGGCCGGGCGATGCTGGGGGGCGCGGTGCTCCCCGAGGCCACGGTGCAGGTGCCGGCGGCGATGTGCAACCGCCACGGTCTCATCGCCGGGGCCACCGGGACCGGCAAGACCAAGACCCTCCAGCTCATGGCCGAGCAGCTTTCGGCGATGGGGGTCCCGGTCTTCGCGGCCGACGTCAAGGGCGACCTGAGCGGCATCAGCCGGCCGGGCGAGGTCAACGACCGGGTGACGTCCCGGGTGGACGAGATGCAGCTCGAGTGGAGCCCGGCGGGGTTCCCGGTGACCTTTCTCTCGCTGGGCGGCCACGGGCCGGGGGTGCCGGTGCGGGCCTCGGTGTCGGCCTTCGGGCCCCAGCTGCTGGCCAAGGTCATGGACGCCAACGAGACCCAGTCGTCGTCGCTCACCCTCGTCTTCCGCTACGCCGACGACAACGAGCTGGCGCTCCTCGACCTGGCCGACCTCCGGGAGGTGCTCCGGTACCTCGACGGCGAGGAGGGCAAGGACGCCCTGGAGGGCATCGGCGGGCTGTCGCCGGCGACGGTCGGCGTCCTCCTGCGCAAGATCGTGGAGCTGGAGGAGCAGGGGGCGGAGGCGTTCTTCGGCGAGCCGGAGATGGAGGTGGCCGACCTCATGCGCTGCACGCCCGAGGGCCAGGGCGTCGTGTCGTGCCTCGAGCTGGCCGCGGTGCAGGACAAGCCCAAGCTGTTCTCGACCTTCCTGATGTGGATGCTGGCGGAGCTGTTCCACGACCTGCCCGAGGTCGGCGACCTCGACAAGCCCAAGCTCGTCTTCTTCTTCGACGAGGCCCACCTGCTCTTCGACGACGCGTCCGAGGCGTTCCTCGACCAGGTGGCGCAGACCGTCCGCCTCATCCGGTCGAAGGGGGTGGGCGTGTTCTTCGTCACCCAGCTCCCCGACGACGTCCCCGAGGAGGTGCTGGCCCAGCTCGGGAACCGGGTGCAGCACGCCTTGCGGGCCTTCACCCCCCGCGACGCCAAGGCCCTGAGGGCGGCCGTGACCACCTATCCCAAGACGTCGGACTACGACCTGGAGGAGGACCTGACCCAGCTGGGGACGGGCGAGGCGATGGTGACGATCCTCTCCGAGCGCGGCGCGCCCACGCCGGTGGTGTGGACACGAATGCGTCCGCCCCGCTCGCTCATGGCCGCCATCGGCGAGGAGGCGGTCGACCGGGGGGCCAAGGAGAGCTCGCTGTGGTCGAAGTACGCCACCGAGATCGACCGGGAGTCGGCCCGGGAGAAGCTCGGCGTCCGCCTGGCCGAAGCGGCGGCGGCCGAGGAGGCCGCCGAAGCGGCGGCCGATGCGGAGGAGGCGCCGAGGCCCAAGCCGGGACCGAGGCCCAAGGCGAAGGCCCAGAAGAAGGACGATCAGAAGAAGGACGACGACAACGTGGTGGTCGAGTACCTCAAGTCACGCGAGGGCCGGTCGATGTTCAACACCGTGGCGCGGGGCGTGTTCGGCCTGCTCCGCCGGCGCCGCTGACCGCGGTCCGCGTCGACGCGCCATCCCGGGCCGCTCCCGGGGGTGCTGGGTATGCTGCCCCCAGGGGCAGGCCGGCGGGGGCAGAGGCAGACTCACACAGGGAGGCTCAGTGCCGGGAAAGTTCGTGATCAAGAAGGGCACCACCGGGAAGTTCCGGTTCTCGCTCGTGTCCACCAACGGCCAGATCGTGGCGACGAGCGAGGCCTACGAGTCGAAGACGTCCGCCCAGGCCGGCATCCGGTCGGTGAAGAAGCTGGCGGCCGACGCCGTGGTGGAGGACACGACCACCCCCGAGTGGGCCGCCGCCGACGCCGAGCGCAAGGAAGCGGAGAAGGCCAAGAAGGCCCGCAAGGCAGCCGCTGCCAAGAAGGCCGCGGCCAAGGCCAAGGCCGCCGCCACGTCCGACGGCGGCTGAGCCGCAAAGGCGCCCCCGAGCCGCCGAACCGGTGACAGAACCGGGCGCCCTGGCAACCAGATCCGTCACCAGTTGCGAGCAGCCGCCGAACCGGTGACAGAACCGCAACCAGATCGTCACCGGTTGCGAGCAGCCGCCGAACCGGTGACAGAACCGGGCGCCCTGGCGACCAAATCCGTCACCGTTTGCGAGCGCCGGCCGAACCGGTGACAGAACCGGGCGCCCTGGCGACCAGATGCGTCACCAGTTGGGCGGGCGGCGCCAGCCGTCTGAGGCGGCGGACCGGTGCCGCCGACCAGTCCGCGCAGTTGCCCCCTCCCACGTGTAATTGCGCGGTTTGGTCGAGGCGGCGGACCGGTGCCGCCGACCAGTCCGCGCAGTTGCCCCCTCCCACGTGTAATTGCGCGGTTTGGTCGGGGCGGCGGACCGGTGCCGCCGACCAGTCCGCGCAGTTGCCCCCTCCCACGCGTAATTGCGCGGAGTGCTCGGGGCGGTCCGCCCGGGACGGTGTTTTGTCCCGGGCCCGACAGGCAGGCCCGACGGGCCGATGCGCCTGTCGGAACAGAAAAAACGGGCGCCGAAGGCGCTCCACGCCTTCGACGTGGCTATTCGTACGTCCAGTCGGGGCGCTTGCGGGACTGGCGCTCGTCGTAGGTCACCACGCCGTGGGCCAGGTCGACGATGAGGGGGACCACCAGGTCGGACCGGGGTAAGGGGCAGTCGCCTTCGAGATGGGCGGCGAACTCCTCGGGGAAGGCCCGCAGGATGCTGCGGATCACCAGCTGCTCCTCCGTCCCCAGGTAGCACCGGTTGGCGTCGGTGACCTCGTTGAGGCGGGCGCCGATGACGGCGACGTCCTGATCGGTGCCCCGGCAGGCCTCGATCTCGTTCAGCCGGAAGGTGATCTCCTCGCAACCGAGCTTGCACGCCGGGCACTGCCCGCAGGACTCCACGTAGAGGAACCGCGAGAACTGGAACGCCAGCTCCACCATGCAGGCGGTCTCGTCGTAGACGGCGTAGCCGGCGGCGCCCATCCCGCTGCCGATGGCGGCCATGGCCTCGTAGGACACGGGCGTGCCCAGCTTGTCGGCCGTGATCACCGCGTTGGCCACGCCCGAGAACACCGCCTTGATGGCGACGCCGGGGCGCCGCGGCCCTCCGCCCACCCGCTCGATCACCTCGGCCAGCGGCGTACCCAGGTCGACCTCGGCGTAGCCCGGGCGGGCGACGTCGCCCACCACGGTCATCACGTGGTGGCCGGGCGAGTCGTCCGTGCCCATGGTCCGGAACCATTCCGCCCCCCGGGCCAGGATGTGGGGCACGTTGGCCAGCGTCTCCAGGTTGTTGGCGAGGGTCGGGTTCGACAGGTGGGCGTCGGCGTGGCCGGGCTCGGGGGTGGCCGCCTCCCAACCCATCTGGGGCGCGGTGGCGAACAGGCCGTGCTCGTAGGGCGGCAGGATCCGGGGCATCGGCGGGCGGCCCTCGATCACCTCCAGCATCGCCTTCTCCTCGCCGAAGAGGTACTCCTCGGGACCCTGGACGATGGTGATGTCGACGGCGCCGGCCAGTCCCTCGTCCTGCATCTCGTGGATCGCCCGGCTGAGGCGCTCGATCTCGGTGGTGAACTTGGCCTTGATCCCGACGAAGACCTCCCGGGCCCCGACGGTGAGGGCGGCGATGGCCAGGCCCTCGACCACCTGGTACGGGTTCGCCCGCAGGATGGCCCGGTCCTTGAACGTGGCCGGCTCGCCCTCGGCCGCGTTGCACACCACGTACTTGTGGGTGCCCTCCTGGTCGCGGATGCCCGCCCACTTGCGGCCGGTGGGGAACCCGCCGCCGCCCCGTCCCCGCAGGCCCGCCACGGTGATCTCGTCGATCGTGAACTGGGCGCCCAGGCGCCGGGCGGCGTCGAGCCCGCGCCCGCCGCCCAGGGCCCGCCACCCGGCGACCGACAAGACCGGCTCGGGCGGGAGCAGGTAGGTATCCGTCACGTCGCCGAGACCCGGGTCGCCACCGCGGCAACGTACCCTCTGGGGGGATGACTCGGACACGCCGGCTGATCCGGATGGCCGCCCTGGGCGCGGCGCTGGTGGTGGTCCTGGCCGGAGCCGGCTGCGGCGGGGGCGACGGGGACGATGGAGCCGGCGGTGACGGCCTGTCGGCCTCGGTCGAGGAGCGGCGGCCGATGCCGTCGTGCGGGGCCTATGAAGTCGGCCTGGCGGCCGAATTGCCGGCCGAGGCCCGGACCGCCCGCGACTGCTTCCTCTCCGCCTTCGGCGCGGGCCGGGAGGCCGAGCTGGCCATCACCGTGACCTCCATCGAGGGCGACCCCATCACGACGATCTACCGGGTGCTGGGCCCGAACGACGTGGAGCTGTTCGTCGACGCGTCGGCGGACAAGTTCGCCGAGGTCAAGGAGTACCAGCAGCGGTGCACGGCGGTGGTCGAGGACGGCGCCGGCCTCGCCCCCGCCAACTGCGCCCTCGTCGACTGAGCGTCCACCACCCGCACCTCAGCCGGCGAGATCCTCCACGTAGGCCAGGGCCTGGGTCGCCACCGTGTCGGGGTCGGCGGTCATGTCCACCGTGAGGTAGGCGCCGGGGGGCTCCTCCATCTCCGCCGCCACCCGGCGGACGAGGTCAGCGTCCCGATTACCGGCCAGGTGGCGCCCGGCGGCGGCGTCGGCCTCGCACCGCTCGATGGCCACACTGATCGGGACGTCGCAGACCACCACCGCCGAGAAGCCCCCCGCCTCCGCCGCCACCGCCTCGGCCGCCTCCACCTCCGTCCGCCGGGAGAACGTGAGCCCGTCGAAGATCACCACCCGGCCCCGGCCCAGGTGGTAGCTGGCGGCGTCGAGCATGGCCGAGAAGGTGACGTCGCGCTCGGCCGAGCTGTAGTCGCACGGCGCGAACAGGGCGTGGCGGACCTGGTCCTTGTCGACCACCCGGGCTCCCGGCAGCCGGTCGGCGAGGGCGGCGGCCAGCACGCTCTTGCCCGCCCCCGGCAGGCCGCCCAGCACCACGACCCCGGGACGCACCCCATCGAGGGTAGGCGGGGCGCATCTCGGCCCGGCCGCGGCGCCGCCCGATCCGCGGTCGCGGGCCGATACGTTGGGGACGTGCCGTTCGTGGAGGTCGAAGGGGTCCGGCTGCACTACGTCGACATCGGCGTCGGCGACCCGCCGGTGGTGCTCCTCCACGCCTTCCCCCTCCACTCCGACATGTGGGGACCGCAGGTGGCCTGCCTGGCCGCCGGCCGGAGGGTGATCGTCCCCGACCTGAAGGGCTTCGGGAAGTCGTCCGCCCCCGACGACCCGTCGGCGTACTCGATGGCCCGCTACGTCGACGAGCTGGCCGGGTTCCTGGGGGCGCTGGGCCTGGAACGGGTCGTGCTCGGTGGGCTGTCGATGGGCGGCTACATCGCCTTCTCCTTCGTCGCCCGCCACCCCGACATGGTGCACGCCCTGGTCCTGGCCGACACCCGGGCCGGGCGCGACACGCCCGAGGTCGCCCAGCGCCGCACCGACCAGCAGGAGCAGGTGGGACGGGACGGCGTCTCGGACCTGGTCGAGACGCTCCTCGCCGGACTGCTGGCCCCGGAGACCATGGAGTCCCGACCCCAGCTGGTGGAGCAGGTGCGCCGCATCATGGCGTCCAACCCGCCCGGGGGCTTCGTCGGGGGCCTGGAGGCGATGAAGGGGCGGCCCGACTCCCTGCCCCGCCTGGGCACCGTCAAGGCGCCGACGCTCGTCCTGGTGGGAGAGCACGACACCCCGTCGCCGCCCGACGTGGTGAAGGTCTGGCAGCAGCGGATCACGGGGTCGGAGCTGGTCGTGATCCCCCACGCCGGGCACCTGAGCAACCTCGAGAACTCCGGGGCGTTCAACGCCGCCGTCACCGATTTCCTCGACCGCCTCCCCCGACCGGCGGCGACCGACCTGTCGTGAAGCGGCACCCGGCCGGTGCCCTGGCCGGTGTTCTGGCCGGCGTGGCCATGCTCGCCGGGGTGGCCTGCAGTCCGACGGCGGACGACGGCGGCGGCCCGTCGACCACCTCCCAACCGACGGGAGGCCCGTCGGCGACCACGACCGCACCCCCGACCACGCCGACCAGGACCGGCAATCCTGTCGTCGCCGCCTACCCGGTCCCCGCCGGGTCCCGGCCCCACGACGTGGCGCCGGCGGCGGACGGCACCGTCTGGTACACGGCCCAGGGCTCCGGGGAGCTCGGCCGCCTCGACCCGGCCGGCGGGGCGACGACCCACGTCGCCCTGGGCGCGGGCTCGTCGCCCCACGGGGTGATCGTGGGACCGGACGCCGCGCCGTGGGTCACCGACAGCGGGCTGAACGCGATCGTCCGGGTCGACCCCGCCACGTCCGCGGTGCGTCGCTTCCCCCTGCCCCCGGGCACCCCCAACGTCAACCTCAACACCGCCGTCTTCGCCCCCGACGGGGTCCTGTGGTTCACCGGGCAGGCCGGCTACCACGGCCGTCTCGACCCGGCCACCGGCACCGTCGAGGTCTTCTCCTCCCCCCGGGGACGGGGCCCGTACGGGATCACGGTCACCCCCGCGGGCGACGTCTGGTACGCCTCGCTGGCCGGCAACCACATCGCCCGGATCGACCGGGCGACCGGCGCGGCGACGGCCGTCGAGCCTCCCACCGCCGGCCAGGGCGCCCGCCGGGTGTGGTCCGACTCGTCGGGCCGCATCTGGGTCAGCGAGTGGAACGTGGGAAAGGTGGCCCGTCACGACCCGGCCGACGGGTCGTGGAAGGAATGGACGTTGCCCGGGTCCGATCCGCAGGCCTACGCGGTCTACGTCGACGGGGCCGACGGCGTCTGGCTGAGCGACTTCGGGGCGAACACCCTGGTCCACTTCGACCCCGGTACCGAGACGTTCCGCTCGTTCGACCTGCCCTCCACCCCGTCCGACGTCCGCCAGATCCTGGGGCGGCCGGGGGAGGTCTGGGGAGCGGAGTCGGCGGCCGACAGCCTGGTCGTCATCCGCGGCGTCTAGCCATCCATCAGGTCACCCGGCCTGGTCGTCCACTCCGGTCATCCCATTCCGGGTCGGAGCCGCGTAGCGTGCTGCGCGTGTCCGATCCCTTCGCCGACCTCTTCCCGAGGCGCAAGGAGCGGGAGCGGGAACGGTCGGGCAAGGACGCGTTCGTCGACCACGCCCGCCAGGTCCTGCTCGCCCGGTGGGGCACGTCGCTCTCCCGCCGGGCGGCGGCCGTCCCCGGGGGCCAGTCCTTCGAGTTCCCGCTGGTGTCGGGCAACGGCCGCATCGTGGGCGACGTGGTCTGGCTGGAGGGACTGGAGTCGCCGGGATCGAAGTCCGCCACCCTGTCGGAGCACGTCTGGGTGGTGAGCCACGTCGTCGCCGACCGACCGTTCGTGCTGGTCGGCCACGACTTCGAGCTCGTCAACCGCTGGCTCACCCGCCACCACGCGATGCTCGACGGCGTCGAGATCTGGTCCCTCGAGGGCGACCAGCTCGAGCGTCTGGCATGAGGTCGCTCTGGCCTGAGGGCGCCCGTCAGGCGCCGTCGGCGAGGATGGCGGTGACGCGCACCAGGAGCTCGCCCGGGCTGAAGGGCTTGACGATGTAGTCGTCGGCCCCCGCCGCCAGGCCCTCCTCCAGCTCGGACTCCGCGCCCTTGGCCGTGAGCAGGATGATGGGAACGCCGGCGGTGGCGGGGTCGGCCCGCAGCGCCTGGCACACCTCGATCCCGCTCATCCTCGGCATCGTCCAGTCGAGGAGGACGAGGTCGGGACGCACCCCGGGGGCGTCCGGCGACCCACCCGCGGCCGCTCGCAACGCCGCCTCGCCGTCCGCCGCGGCGATGGTCTCGTAGCCGGCGAGCGAGAGCTTCCACGTGATCAACGTCCTGATGTCGGAATCGTCGTCGACCACCAGCACCGTCTGCATCTCCCAAGTATCGACCCGCCGGCGCCAATCCTGAGCAGGTCCATGGTTTTCGGCGCCAGATGATGAAAAGGTGGACGGCAGATAGCCTGCGTCCAACTGATTCGGCGCCCGTCTTCAGCCGGGAGGATGGCAGCCGGCTCATCGCCGCGAGGAGCCCGCCACGCCAGCCGACCCGGTGTCCGTGAGCAGGGGCGGTGCCCTTCCTGCCGACCAGACCGCCCAGTTGGGGCAAGGGATCGACGCCGCCATCGTCCGCCTCCTCCGGGCCTCGACCCGACTGGCACCCGACGACCTGGCGGGCCTCGTCGCCGACGAGGGCGCCCGGGCGGGGTTCTCCGTCGTCACCATCTTCATGGTCGACCTCGAACAGATCCTGCTCAGCCCGCTTCCCCCGGCGCACGGGTTCGTGTCCCAGGACATCGACACCACGATCGCGGGCCGGGCCTTCCAGGTGGAACGGCCGTTCGTCGTCGCCGGTACCGACGGCGGCGATTCCGGGATCTGGATACCGCTGATCGACGGGGCGGAACGGCTGGGGGTGCTGTACCTGCGCAGCCCGGCCACCTCCGACGATCTCCTGCGCCGGCTGGAGGACCTCGCCGGCGTGGTGTCGGAGCTGATCGTCTCCAAGACGCAGTACGGGGACGCCCTGGTCGTCGCCCGCCGCACCCAGGAGATGACGCTGGCGGCCGAGCTGCGGTGGGCGATGCTGCCGCCGACCACGTTCAGCGCCGACCGGGTGGCGCTGGCGTGCGTGTTGGAGCCGGCGTACGAGGTGGCGGGGGACGCGTTCGACTACGCCTTCAACGACGGCGTCCTCCACCTGGCCGTGATGGACGCCATGGGCCACGGCCTGGAGGCGTCCCGCCTGGCCAACCTGGCCACCGCCGCCTACCGGACGGCCCGCCGGCGGGGACTGGAGCTCCCGGGCACCTACCGGCTCATCGACCGGGCCCTCCGGGACCAGTTCGGCGACGAGCACTTCGTCACCGCCCAACTCGCCACCCTCGACAGCCGCACCGGCGTCCTGCGGTGGGTCGACGCCGGCCATCCCCGGCCGTTGCTGCTGCGCGGGGGTCGGTCCGCCTTCGAGCTGCGCTGCGAGCCGGCCCTCCCGCTCGGCCTCGGCGGGCCGGCGGTCCCGGTGACCGAGATGGCCCTCGAGCCGAACGACGCCCTGCTGTTCTTCACCGACGGGATCGTGGAGGCCGGCTCTCCCGGCGGCGAGCGTTTCGGCGCCGAACGGCTCCTCGACCTCACCCGCCGGGCGTTGGCCGACCACCAGACCCTGTCGGAGACCGTCCGCCGCCTGGTGCGAGCCGTGCGGGCCTACCGCGAGGGCCCCCTGGCCGACGACGCCACCATCCTCTGCGTCGACTGGCGCCCCAAGAAGTAGGACGCTGGCGGTCCTCGGCCGCCGGGGTCGCAGTCGGGGTCGCAGTCGGGGCGTGGCCGCCGATGGCACGAACTTCCGTCGGTCGGTCGGTCGGGTACGGTGTCGTTCGTCGGAGGGGAGTATCCCATCCACGGTGTCGTCGTCATCACGGTCCGTTCGCTCGGACCCGGCGTCACCGGCCAGCCGTAATCGGCGGGCGGGAGAGACCTCCGGTTGATCGCATTCGACCAACCGGAGGAGAAATACCATGGATGTCCCCTTGTGGGCCTGGGCTGCCGTGTCGGCGCTCATCGTGGCGGTGCTGCTGGCCGACCTGCTGATCTTCCACCGCCAAGCGCACGAGATCTCGATGCGCGAGGCGGCGGTGTCGAGCGGGCTGTGGGTGGCGCTCGGGGTGGCCTTCGGCGGGGTGATCTGGGCCACCGCCGGCGGTGACCGGTCCGGGGAGTACTTCGCCGGCTACCTCATCGAGAAGAGCCTCTCGGTCGACAACATCTTCGTTTTCGCGCTGCTGTTCTCGTACTTCGGCGTGCCCGCCGCCTACCGGCACCGGCTGCTGTTCTGGGGCGTGTTGGGGGCGCTGGTGTTCCGGGCCGCGTTCATCTTCGCCGGGGCCGCGCTGCTGGAGAACTTCCACTGGGTGATCTACGTGTTCGGTGCGTTCCTGATCTACACGGGCGTCAAGATGGTGCGCCACGGCGACCAGGAGGTCCACCCCGAGCGCAACCCGGTCTTGCGGCTGCTGCGCCGGGTGATGCCCGTGACCGACGAGTACCACGGGACCCGGTTCTTCATCCGCCAGGCCGGCCGCACGGTGGCGACGCCACTGCTGGCCGTCCTGGTGGCGGTGGAGACCACCGACATCCTGTTCGCGGTCGACTCCATCCCCGCCATCTTCGCCGTCACCGACGAGCCGTTCATCGTCTTCACGTCGAACGCCTTCGCCATCCTCGGCCTGCGGGCGCTCTACTTCCTGCTCGCGGGGATGATGGACCGGTTCGTCTACCTGAAGTACGGGCTGGCCGCGATCCTGGTGTTCGTCGGGGTCAAGATGGTGATCGTCGACCTCTGGCACGTCCCCACCACCCTGTCGCTGGCGGTGATCGCCATCGTCCTCGCCCTGGCGGTGGTGTTGTCACTCCGGGCGACGCGGCCGTCGCCCGAATCCCAAGTCGAGCTCCCGGAGGACGAGGTGACCGTCTGAACTGTCCCGAATCGGTCACGGGTCAAGCCCAAGGAGAAGCGCTCGTTGTTCCTGAGACTCTTCGAGGACTTTCGAGAGGAGCCCGTGGCGGGCTGCTCCGCGGTCAGGAGCAGCCGCTGGTGGTGCCGCAGCTGGAGCAGACGAAGCAGGCGCCGGCTCGTTGCATGACCATGCCGCACTGGTAGCAGTAGGGCGCGTCGGACGCCTGGGGCAGGGGCGCCACGGCCGGGGCGACCGCGGCCACCACTGCGGTCGCCACGGCCGCCTTGGCCACCCGGGTGACCGGGTCGGCCACCACGTCGGACCCGAGGGAGCTGGGCGTGGACTGCTCCTCGACCCCCGGCAGGGTCGGCTGCATGCGCTCGTCGACGGTGAGGATGCCCAGGTCGGAACGCTCCTCGAACGTGAGGTAGGCCACCGCCAGCCGGCGGAAGATGTAGTCGACCAGGGAGCTGGCGAAGCGGATGTCGGGGTCGTCGGTCATGCCCGCCGGCTCGAAGCGCATGTTGACGTACATGTCGACGAAGGCCTTGAGGGGCACGCCGTACTGGAGGCCGTGGCTGACGGAGATGGCGAAGGCGTCCATGATCCCGGCCAGGGTGGAGCCCTGCTTGGCCACCCGCAGGAAGATCTCCCCCGGCCGGCCGTCGTCGTACTCCCCCACCGTCACGTACCCGTGGCAGTCGGCCACCCGGAAGGAGAACGTCTTCGAGTTCCGCATCCGGGGCAGGCGCTCGCGCACCGGGCCCTGCTGCTGCACGATCACCGTCTCCACCAGCTTGGCCGCCGCCTCGGCCAGGGCCTTGTCGGTCTTGGTGGCCGACAGCGGCTGGCCCACCTTGCAGTTGTCGCGGTAGATGGCCAGCGCCTTGAGCCCCAGCCGCCAGGCGTCGATGTGCAACTGCTCCACCTCGTCGACCGTCGCCGTCTCGGGAACGTTCACCGTCTTGGATATTGCGCCCGAGATCCACGGTTGGACGGCCGACATCATCTTCACATGGCCCAGATAATGGATGACGTTGTCGCCCATGGAACAGGCGAACACGTCCAAATGACCGGCCGACAGGTGGGGTGCACCAAGGATGGACTTGTGCTCGTCGATGTAGGCGAGGATGTCGTTGACCTGCTCCGGCGTGTAACCCATACGCCGCAAAGCCCGGGGAACTGTCTGGTTGACGATCGACATCGTGCCACCGCCGACGAGCTTCTTCGTCTTGCAAAGACCGAGATCCGGCTCGATTCCGGTGGTGTCACAATCCATCATCAATCCAATAGTGCCAGTGGGAGCCAATACACTGGCCTGCGAATTGCGCACGCCATAGATCTCGGCCAAGCCGATCGCGTCGTCCCAGGCGTCGGCGGCGGCGGCCACCAACGGACTCGGGGCGAGGGACCGGTCGATCGAGGACAGGGCGTCGCGGTGCATGCCCAGGACCTTGGTCATCGGCTCCTTGTTCTGGGCGTATCCGGCGAACGGGCCCATGCGGGCCGCAGTGCGGGCCGACGTGGCGTAGGCCTCGCCGGTCATGACCGCAGTGATGGCGGCGGCCCACGCCCGTCCCGCGTCGGAGTCGTAGGCGGCGCCGATGGCCATGAGCAGGGCGCCCAGGTTGGCGTAGCCGAGGCCCAGCTGGCGGAACCGCCGGGACGTGTCGGCGATGCGCTCGGTGGGGTAGTCGGCGTTGCCGACCAGGATCTCCTGGGCGGTGAACACCACCCGCACCGCGGCCCGGAACCCCTCGACGTCGAAGCTGCCGTCGTCGTTCAGGAACCTGAGCAGGTTGAGGCTGGCCAGGTTGCACGCTGAGTTGTCGAGGTGCATGTACTCACTGCAGTTGCGAACGACGAGCCCGTTGACGATGTACGAATGGTTCCTCGGCTCGCACAGGTTGTACGTCAGCTCGACTCCGTCGTCGCTGATCTCCACGAGCCGCGCCGTCATACTCGTCGAGTAGAAGGTGTGCTCACTGAGGACGACTGCCAGCTTCTCCGCCTTCGCCTGGACGCTGAATCCGACGGCCCTCGAGTACGCGTCGATCGAGCGGCCGGAGATGCGGAGGTCGTACATCGACTTCGACCCGTAGCTCGCCACCGTTCCGTCCCGGCGGACATGCTGAAACGCCGCATCCTTCGGGCCCCGGGTGCAATAGATGCGACTGAAGACGCCAAAGGTGGTGAGCAGGCGCTGGACGCCGCGAAGGAGTTCCTCCGATGCCGAGCCGAGGCCGACGTACCGACTCTTGGCGCTGTCGACCACGCATCCGTCGGCGTCGAACAGGCCCTTCAGGAACGCTCCGACCGCCTCGGGGGGAGCCTGTTCCACCGACCACGGCACGACCTTCTCGGCTGCCTTGTTGTGGGTGAGCCCCAGGGCTTCGAGGAAACGGGCCACCACACGCCGACTCTGGCGGAGCTGCACCGTACCGTTCGCCTGCACCGATGGTTTCGGGCATCGATCACCGTTGAGCAAGGTCAAAAGCTCCAGATGACGGGGCAGCACCTGCTCCTGGTCGTCTCCGCCGCCGTACACGCTCGTGACTACATCGCCGGCGATGCATCCGTCTCCGACCAACCAGCCCATGTAATGAGCCAGCTCGGGAGACCACTTCTCGGGCAGTCGCAACGACTTGGACCAGTCGCCCTTCGCCGCATAATCGCGCACGTCGGTCGAAACCGGTAGGCGGAGATCGGCGTTCACGGCTGGTGCCGGTACATCGAGCACCTTTACCTGGTCGGCGTTCGTGAGCTCAGACGCGGCCACGAACCCGCGGTTGATGGTGAACACCTTGTGGCCTGCAGTGCAGCGCAGTTGCATTCCATTGTCGAAGCGCAGTCGGACGATCTCTTTCCGTCCCGTGATCATGAACGCGTCGGGACTCGTGATCTGGACTCGTGCAGCAGGGGCGCCCGGATTGGTGGCGTCGTGGGTGTAGACCCCGAAGCTCTCGTCCGCCCGAACCCGATCGAGCAGTTCGGCGAAGCGGATCAGACCCTTGTCGGTATGCACGAGGGAATCGCCGGTGAAGCAAGGGTTCGACCCGTTGATGCGGCCGGTGTTGGACGCGGTGTGCCAATTGTTGATGGTGGTGTCGAACTGCATGCCGGGATCCGCGCACTCCCACGCCGCCTCGGCGATCTGGCGGAACAGGTCGCGGGCCTTGACGGTGCGGACCGGCTCGCCGGTGGTGACCGCTCGCAGGTGCCAGTCGGCGTCGTCGACGACGGCCTGCATGAACTCGTCGGTGACCCGGACCGAGTTGTTGGCGTTCTGGTACTGGGTGGAGTGGCTGTCCTTGCCGTCGAGGTCCATGTCGAAGCCGTTGTCGCGCAGGACGCGGGCCTTGCGCTCCTCGACCGCCTTGCACCAGATGAAGTCCTCCACGTCGGGGTGATCCGCGTTGAGGATGACCATCTTGGCGGCCCTCCGGGTCTTGCCGCCCGACTTGATGGTGCCGGCGGACGCGTCGGCGCCCCGCATGAAGCTCACCGGGCCCGACGCCGTGCCGCCGCCCTTGAGGTGCTCGTACGACGACCGGATGGTCGACAGGTTCACGCCCGACCCCGACCCGCCCTGGAAGATGATCCCCTCCTCGGTGTACCAGTTGAGGATCGACCGCATGGTGTCCTCGACGGCGAGGATGAAACAGTTGTGGACCCGGACGTTGCCGCTCAGGTACTCGCCGCTCTCGGTCTGGATGTCGTAGACCTCGGTCTCGCCGATCTCCTCGATGCGCTCGATCTCCAGCCGCTTGGTCGGGCGAGCCGCCAGCCCGGGCAGCTCCAGGCTGGCCTCGAGCTTGGTCGCCTTCACCGGGTCGATGAACCCGATCTCGTCGGCGAAGCGTCGGCGGTCACCGGCGGTGCGGATGCTCAGGACGAGACAGCCCTTGCGGTCAGCCCGGCTGTCGGGAGCGAAACGGACCCGGGAGAAGATCCCGAACCGCAGGAGCAGCGATTGCACGCCCCGCACGAGGGCCTGCGAAACCATCGCCATCCCGACCGTCGAGCTCGGGGGGCGGACCGAAACGTAGCCCTCGGCCTGGAAGATGCTGCGCAGGTAGGCGGCTACCACCGGCAACGGTGCGGTGTAGAGGTGCTCGGGCACGGCCATGTCGACGCCTCGGGTCATGAGGTCCCAGCGATCGACGAAATCCTGCAAGCCGGCTCCGTACAAGCGGGTGCGCCGGCAGTCGAGGCTGGTGTCGGCGGTGACCACCCGGCGCTCGTGGCGGTGGACGTCGGGGAAGACGGTGTCGATGGCGTCGAGCACCCACGCCTTCTCGGCGTTGGTGACCGTCATCGCCTCGATGGTGAGTGACCGGTTGGTGCCCTCGTACCGGCCGACGAAACCCTCGCTCTGCAACCAGCCGGCGAGGGCGGCCTCGGCCACGGCCCGGCGGGAGATCTCTCCCGCCCCGTGAGACTCGGTGCGGTGCCACTCGAGCTTGTCGCCGGGGCGGAGCTCGCCGGCCGGCACGAACCGACCCGACGCGTCGCCGCTCGCCCGCCACACGAGGTGGTCTGCGGTGACGTCGAGCTGATAGCCCGCCTTCGTGTGGATGCGGAGCACGGGCTTGCGGCCGTTGGCCTTCACCGCCACAACCTTGGTGAGGCCATGGGCGTCGAACACCTTGGCCCCGACGCCCTGCTCCTCGACCAGCCTGCCGATCGGGACGAGGCCCTCCGGCGTGGAGACGAGGGCGTCGTAGGGCTGGCAGGCGCTCGCCTGCTGCGGGGCCCCCATCACGCCGATGTTGAACCACACCGGGGAGTTGAAGGCGGCCCGCTGGTGGAGGATGAGGGTGGTGAGCTCGTCGCGGAAGGCGTCGGCCTCGGCCGCGTCGACGAAGTAGCCGTCGCGCCGGCCCCAGGCGGTGACGGTGGACACCACCCGGTTGATCACCTGGCGCAGCGACCGCTCCCGCTCGGGGGAGCCGAGGGTGCCCCGGAAGTACTTCTGGGCCACGATGTTGGTGGCGTTCTGCGACCATCCCACCGGGAACTCGACGTCGCGCTGCTCGAAGGCGACGGTGCCGTCGCGGTAGTTGGTGATGCGGGCGTCGCGCGTCTCCCAGGTGACCTCGTCGTACGGGTCGACGCCCTCGTTGGAGAAATGCCGACGAATGCCGATGCCGGTCTGCTCGGGAGCGAGAGCCATACGGAGTTCCTCCTGTTCGGCGGCCGGCCGCCAGGCCGTCCCACCACGAAAAGTTGTGTCTCAGGGGAAGTGAGCCACTACATGTAGCGCCTCGATGGCGCAGGGCCACAAGATGTGCCGATAATACTACGTTCGTAATTCCACCCGTGTCAACGATTAGCGGACGCCCACCACCGTCGCACCCGTCACCTGTGGATCGCTAGGGCCGCTGGTTGTGGGCAGCCTGTGGATGCGACTGGGGGCCGAGCGTCCCGGGCGGAACTGGCACGGATGGACACCCCTGGCGGGTGTCGAAACGGCGCGGAAGCGTTGGCGGCGAGCGCGGGCGCAGATCGCCCGGGATCAGGGAGCGGCGTCGGTCGACGCGGGCGGGGCCGGATCGAGGTGATCGCTGCCGGGCGGGTTGGCCTCGGTGAGCAATCCCAGCTCCCGCTGGAAGTCGCCCGGCGCCTCGAAGTCCTTGTAGACGCTGGCGAAGCGCAGGTAGGCGACCTCGTCGAGCCGGCGGAGGCGTTCGAGCACCATACGGCCGACCTCGGCGCTGGTGACGTCCGAGCCGCGGAGCCGGGCCTGCTCCTCGATGTCGGCCGCCACCGCCTCGAGCTGGTCGTCGCCCACCGGACGGTTCTTGGCCGCCGCCCGCATGCCCGCTACGAGCTTGGACCGGGCGAAGGGCTGCCCTGATCCCGACCGCTTGCGCACGATGAGCGGCGCCTCCTCGAGGCGTTCGAACGTGGTGAACCGACGGCCGCAGGCGAGGCATTCGCGCCGGCGCCGGATGGCGGCACCGTCGTCGGCCTGGCGGGAGTCGATGACGCGGTCGTCGATATGGGCGCAACCGGGGCACCGCACGACCACCGACGCTACCTGCCGCCGGCCCGAGGGGTGACTCAGCTCCGGGTGGGGAGGCGGATGTGCTCGCCGGCCACGAGCAGGGCGCCGCCGTGGTCGGCGACCAGCCGGTCGACGAGTGGGCGGGGATCGCCGTCGGGGTCGAGGCTGCGGGCGATGGCCCAGAAGGTGTCGCCCGGCTGGACCTCGTAGAGCCGGCCGGCGACGACCGGGAGCGGGCGCTCGGGGGCAGTGAGGGAACCGCCCCCGAGCGCACCCAGCACGACCGAGGCCACCGCCGCGAGGGCGGCCACCGCGCCGGCGGCGAGGGCCTGCCGCCGGCGATAGGTGCTGGGAGAAACGGGCCGGGCCGCCACCGGCCGGGCCACTCGGCGAGGCATGGGCGGAGCCAGCGGGTGGGCGACGAGGACGCCCCGGGGCGTCGGCAGCTGGACCACGGCGACCGCCGACGCCTGCCGGGAGACCGACCGGGACCTCTGCTGGACCGCAACCATGGACCGCTCCTGACCTGCGAACGTACGTTCGGACCCGGTCAGTACACCACGAACGAATGTTCCCCGTCAAGCCGGAAACGAACAGATGTTTGTACTCGGCCGGCAGCCCTGGTACAGTCCCAGCGAACGCATGTTCGTAGGGCCATGCGCCGTAGGAAGGGAGTCCGCAGTGACCGATCCGGCACTCACCGAGCGCCAGCGGGGGATCCTCGAGTGCATCGTGAGCCACACGCGTGACCACGGCTACCCGCCTTCGGTGCGCGAGATCGGCGAGACGGTGGGGCTCACCTCCACGTCCACCGTCCACGCCCACCTGGCCACGCTCCAGCGGCTGGGTTACCTCCGGCGCGACCCCACCAAGCCCCGGGCCATCGAGGTCCGCTACGACGCCGACTCGGCGACGCCGATGGAGCGCCGGCCCGTCCGCCACGTCCCCCTGGTCGGCGACGTGGCCGCGGGTACCGACGTGCTGGCCCAGGAGAACGCGGAGGAGACCTACCCCGTGCCCGCAGAGTGGACGGGCGACGGTCCCGTCTTCATGCTCCGGGTCCGGGGCGAGTCGATGATCGAGGCCGGGATCCTGCCCGGCGACTACGTCGTCGCCCGTCAGCAGAGCGAGGCGGCCAAGGGCGATCTGGTGGTGGCCGGCATCCCCGGCGAGGAGGCCACCGTCAAGACCTACACCCGCAGGGGCGACAAGGTCGTGCTCCTACCCGCCAACCCGCAGTTCGAGCCGATCGAGCTCGACCCGGCCGATGTCGCCATCTACGGCAAGGTCGTCACCGTGATGCGCCGGGTCTGAGCAACCCGGCCGGGGTCAGCGCCGGGCCGGGGGGTCGAACACGAGGAGGCGTCGCACCCACACTCCGGTCACAGACGCTGCCACCGCGAGCAGCAGGGCAGCCGCCGCGCCCGTCGCGATCGGGTCGAGCTCGGGACGGGATGGAAGCGGCCGCCCGGATCCGGCGGCCAGGGCGGTTGGCTCCACGTCCCCCGGGCTCGACACGGCGGCTGGGGCGACCGTCGTGGTCGGCGCCGGCGGGGTGGTCGTGGTCGGCGCCTCGGGCACGGTCGTCGCGGGCGCGGGCGGCGACGCCTTCACCGTCGCCGGGGGAGTCGCCGCCGGGGCCCGGACGGTGGTCGGTGGCGCCGCGGGCCCAGCCCCCAGCGCGGTGGCCACGTTGAGCCGGCCCTGGCACCCGGTGCCGCACGGCACCCGGTCGAGGCCGCCCAGCAGCCGGGCCACGGCCGCCGCCGGGCTCAGGCCCTGGGCCAGCAACAGCGCGACCGCGCCCGACACGTGGGGCACGGCCATCGACGTCCCGGCCGAGGACGCATAGCCCCCGCCGCTGGTCGTGGAGATGACGTTGTTGTCGGCGCCGGCGACCCCCGAGCCGCCGGGGGCCACCAGCCCCCACTTGGCGTTGCCGATGGCGCTCGAATAGGCGGCCACCCCACCCGTGCGGTCGGTGGCTCCCACCACCAGCGCGTTCAGGGTGCCGTAGTTCTCGCTGGTGAGCCCGCCGTAGTTCCCCGCGGCCAGCACCGGCACCGCCCCCTTGCTCCAGGCGTAGTCGATGCCGTTGCGTAGGGGCGACTGGACCCCGGCCGGCGTCGCCGAGAGCGCGAAGCTGGGATCGCCCAGGCTGATGTTCACCACCCGGGCCCCGTGGTCGACGAGCCAGCGGATGCCGAGGTTGATGTCCTCCGCCCGCCCCGCCCCACCCGGGCCCAGGACCCTGGCCACCACCAGGCGGGCATCGGGGGCCACCCCGGCGACGCCCCGGCCGTTGTCGGTGCCGGCCGCGACCACGCCGGCGATGAGGGTCCCGTGGCCGGTGGGATCGGCATTGCCGGCGCCGTCGAGGCAGGCCACGCGGCCCACGCAGTCGGCGGTGAGGGCGACCTTGCCGGCCAGGTCGGGGTGGCTGGCCTCCACGCCCGAGTCGACGATGCCGATCACGGCCCCCGCCCCCCGGGAGACGGTCCACGCCCGGGGCGCCCCGATCTGTTCGAGGGCCCACTGGCGATCGAAGAAGGGGTCGTTGCTCGCTCCCGCTGGCGTCGCCAACACGGTGGACAGCAGGACGACGGCGCCGACGATCCCCGCCGGCCAACGCGGCCCCGCCGATCGCCGCCGACCCGCCGGCCGATCGGCGACCCGCCGGCCGGGGACCCTCCGACAGGTGACAGGGCACCCGACGTTCATCGGCTCAGACCAGGAGCGACTTGAGGACCGAGTACACCTTCTCCAGCTCTGCTCGGGTCACCCGCTCGTCGGCCGCGTGGGCCACGTTGGGGTCGCCCGGACCGAAGTTGGTGGCGGGAATGCCCCGGGCCGCGAAGCGGGCCACGTCGGTCCATCCGAGCTTGGCGCGGGGCGGACCACCGCTGGCCGCCACCAGCGACCGCAGCAGCGGGTGGCCCAGGCCGGGAACGGCGGCGGCGGCGAAGTCGACCATCTCGAAGCCGTCCACCTCGCCCACCAGCCGGCGGAGGAACGCCTCGGCCTCGTCCGGCGTGCGGTCGGGGGCGAAGCGGTGGTTCAGCACCACCGTCGCCCGGTCGGGCACGACGTTTCCCGCCACCCCTCCCTCGATTCCGACCGCGGAGACCGCTTCGAGGAACAGGCAGCCGTCGATCTCGACCTGGCGGCCCTCGTAGGCGGCCACCGCCGCCAGCACCGGCCACAGCCGGTGGATGGCGTTGACGCCGAGCCACGGCCGGGCCGAGTGGGCCCGCACGCCGGTCTGGGTGACCACCGCCCGCATCGTGCCCTGGCAGCCGGCCTCTACCATGGCCCCGGTGGGCTCGGCCAGGAGGGCGGCGTCGCCCACCATGAGGTCGGGGCGTTCCCGGAACAGGCGCTCGACCCCGTTGTACTGCGAGTCGATCTCCTCGCACTCGTAGAACACGTAGGTGACGTCGATCGCCGGCTGGCGGATGGTAAGGGCGAGCTCCAGCAGGACCGCCACCCCACCCTTCATGTCGCACGAGCCCAGTCCCCAGAGGACGTCGCCCTCGATCCGGGCCCGCTCGTTGCCGTTGGCCGGGACGGTGTCGGTGTGGCCGCCGAGCACCAGCCGCTGGGCACGCCCGAGGTCGGTGCGGGCCACCAGGTTGTCGCCCACCCGGGTGACGTCGAGCCACGGGGCGCCGGCCAGCCGGGCGGCCAGGTCGTCGGTGATCGCCCGTTCGTTGTGGCTGACGGACGGGATGTCGACCAGCGCCGCGGTCAGCTCGACCAGGTCGGTCATGGAATCAGGTGCTCCTGCTCGAACGGGGTCGGGATGCGGGCGCGGTCAGCTCGACCAGGTCGGTCATGGAATCAGGTGCTCCTGCTCGAACGGGATCGGGATGGCGGGCGCCCGGCAGGCGGCGGCAAGTCAGACGCCGCCGGCCACGCCGTGCTGGCGCAGGAGGCTCTCGAGGGAGGCCTTGTCGTGACGGGCGCCCTCGGGGAGGTGCTTGATCACCAGGGCGCAGGGCAGGCCGAACTCGCCCCCGGCGAAGGTGCGGGGCCGGGTGGCGGTGATCACGACGCACCAGGGCGGGATCACGCCCCGTCCCAGCTCCTCGCCCGTGGCGGCGTCGATCACGGGGATGGTGTCGGACAGGATGAGGCCGGCGCCGAGCACGCAGCCCTGGCCCACCCTCGCCCCCTGGACCACCATGCACCGGCTGCCGATGAGGCAGTCGTCGCCGATGAACACCGGCGCCGCCTGCGGCGGCTCGAGCACCCCGCCGATGCCGACGCCGCCCGAGAGGTGGACGTTGGCCCCCACCTGGGCGCACGAACCCACGGTGGCCCACGTGTCGACCATGGTGTTGGCCCCCACCCGGGCGCCGATGTTGACGTAGCCGGGCATGAGCACGACGCCCCGGTCGAGGAACGAGCCCCACCGGGCCGAACCGCCGGGCACCACCCGCACGCCGCCGGCGGCGTAGCCCCGCTTGAGGGGGATGCGGTCGGCGTACTCGAACGGCCCCAGCTCGATGGTCTCCATCTCCGACAGGCGGAAGAGCAGGAGGATGGCCTGCTTCACCCAGGCGTGCACCACCACCTCGCCGGAGGCGGGGTCGATCTCGGCCGCCCGGACTTCACCCCGGTCGAGGAGGTCGATGACCTGGTGCACCACCGCCACCGCGTCGGCGTCGGACGGTGACACCTCGGTCCGCCTGTCCCAGAGCTCGGCAATCTGCGACTGGAGGTCGGCCACCGACCGAGCCTACCGGTCCCCCGGTGGGGCCATGATGGGCCACCATGGACCACGGCGCCGTCGCTTCCGACCCGGCCCGCCGCCACCGCCCGTCCCCCGGCCGAACCCCGACGGCCGCCCTGCTCCTCGCGGTGGTGACGGCGATGCTCGCCACGTGCGGTGGGTCGTCCCCGTCCCCCGGCGGCAGTGGGTCGCTGCCCGCCACCACCACCGTCGCCGGGCCCACCTCGGGGGCAGCCGGCCGGTCCGCCTTCGGGCCGCCCGTCCTGCTCGGCGAGATCACCGACGAGCGGGTCACCGAGAGCAGCGGCCTGGTCGCCTCCCGACGTCACCCCGGGCGGCTGTGGACGCACAACGACTCCGACAACCCGCCGGTCCTGGTGTGCGTGGAGCCCGACGGCGGGCCGTGTGGCGGGTGGACCGTCGACGGCGCCGCCAACGTCGACTGGGAGGACATCGCCGCCGGGCCCGGTCCGGTGGCCGGCGAGCACTACCTGTACGTGGGCGATGTCGGCGACAACACGGTCTCCCGGGACGACGTGGTGGTCTACCGCGTGGTGGAGCCCACGGTGCCGGCGCCGGCGGGTCCCGGCACCACCGGCGGAGCCGACGGCGTCACCGCCCCTGCGACCGCCCTCCGGCTCCGGTACGACGACGGACCCCACGACGCCGAGAGCCTGATGGTGCACCCGACCACCGGCGACCTCTACGTGATCACCAAGGCGATCGGTGACACCCGGGTCTACAAGGCTCGGCCGGAGGGGGGCGTGCTCACCCGGGTCGGTGCGCTCGGCCTGGGGCTGCTCGGCTTTGCCACGGGGGCCGACATCTCGCCCGACGGGCGGCGGGTGGCCGTGTCCACGCTCGTCGGCGGCTTCGAGCTCACCCTCGATGGCGGGAGCGGCTTCGACGCCGTCTGGGCCCGCCCGCCGGCCGCCGTCACCCTCCCCGGCCGGGTCCAGGGGGAGTCGATCGCCTACCGCCTCGACGGCGACGCCCTGCTCGTGACCAGCGAGGGGTACCCCTCACCGCTCCACGCGGTCCCCCGCCTGTGAGGTGCCACCCCGGCCCATGCCCCAGCCCGGGTAATCGCCTCAGGTGTGGGCTTCCTCCCGCAGGGTCTTGACCGATTCGGCCACCCGGTAGAGGGCGGCGTAGAGGCCCTCCATGTCGGCCGGCAGCGCCTCGAGCGCCCGCAGGCGGTCGTTGAAGTCCTGCAGGAGGACGGTGGCGCCGGCGAGGGACGCCTGGTGGTTGGTGGTGACCTCCTCGGACGTGCGCGTCAGGACGCGCAGGGCGGCCTCGACCTTCGCCGGCAGGGACTCGAGGTTGCCGATGCGTTCGTCGACCACCGACTGGTGTGCGTCACCCGCCACCGCCACTTCGGCCCGCACCCGCTCGATCTCCGTCCGGACGTCGGCCAGGGCGGAATCGAGGGGCTCGAGCCCGCCCCGCAGGGCGGCCACCTGCTCCTCCCGCGCCCGGGCCGCCTCGGCCAGGCTCTCGATCTCGTGCCTCAGCCCCTCCAGGTCGGACGGCAGGTCCTCGAGGGCCTGCACCCGGCGGGCGACGACTTCCACCGACTCGTTGGAGTCCCCGAACGCCGTTCGCACCGCCTCGGCCAGCTTCTCCATCTCGGTGGACACCCGCTCGACGTCGGCCGGCACCCCTTCCACCGCCCGCATCCGGGCCCAGAGGCCGGTGACCTGCTCGGTGGTGTAGATGCGCTCGTCCTCGATCCGCTCCCGCAGGTCGGCCAGGCTGTCGCGCACGCCGGCGACGGAGGCCTCGAAGCCGGCCGACCGGTCGTCGTGGTCGGTGGCCAGGGCCGTGACCCGGCCCAGCTCCCGGTAGAGGGCGTCGAGGTCGGTGGTGAGGGTCTCCAGGCCGGCCAGCCGGCGGCGGAGGTCGAGCTCGGCCTCCTGGCTCTCGCCGGCCACCCGCTCCACCTGGGCCCGCAGGCCCTCGATGGCGGCGTCGACCGCCGCTTGGCGCTCGAGCACGTCGCCCTGCCGGTCGTCCCGGGCGGCGGCCGCCTCGGCCACCCGCTCGAAGTCGCGGTACATGCCCTCGATGTCGGACGGCAGCACCTCCAGCACCCGCAGCCGGCCGGCCAGCCCGAGCTGCTCGGTGCTGGCGGCGAGGGCGGCCTGCTGGGCGCTTCCCGCCTCCTCCGAGACCCGGCGCAGCTCGTGGCCGAGCTCGGCCACCCGGTCGACCAGCAGCTCGAGCGGGCCCACCCGCTCGGCGACGCCCTCGACCCGTTCGGAAACCTGGCCGAGCGTCTCCTGCTGGGCCGCCAGCACCTCGCCCGACAGGCGGGCCAGCTCCTGGCGGAGGCCGGCCACCGAGATCTCGAGGGGCGTGGTGCGGTCGGCGATCTGGGCCAGGGCGCCGTCGCGGGACAGGGACAGCTCGGCCACCCGGTCGAGCTCCCGGTACATGCCCTCGATGTCGGACGTGAGCACGGCCAGGGCGGCCAGCCGGTCGTCGACCCCGTTGACCCGCTCGCCCACCATGTCGATGCGCTCCTCGACCATGTCGATGCGCTCGCCCACCACGTCGATGCGCCGGCCGACGCCGTCGATCCCCTCGAACACGGCGCCCATCCGGTCGTCCACCGCGTCGACCCGGACGCCGACCTCCTGGATGCGCTCGCCCACCCACCCCTGCTCGGCCCTGGCCTCGAGCAGCTCCTGGCGGGTGACCGCCAGCGCCTCCTCCATCGGCAGCAGCCGGGCTGTCAGATCGGCGACCACCCCCTCCCCGCCCGAGATGTGGCCGGATACCCGGTCGAGCTCGCGGTAGACCCCGTCGAGCTCGCCCTGGAGCGTCTCCACGGCGGTGAGGCGGGCGTCGAGGGCGCCCATGGCGTCGGCCGCCTCACCGCGGCCGCCGCCCTCGGCCGCGGCGGATCTCACCTGGCCCGCCACCACGTCGAGGTCGCGGCGCAGTTCGAGCACCGTCGCCTCGAGCGGACCGGTGCGGCCGGTGACGTGGGCCAGGGCATCCTGCTGGCTGGCGAAGAGCTCGTGGGCGACGCGCTCGAGCTCGTCGCGCAAGCCGAGGATCGTGTCCTCCAGGAGGCTGCTGCGCAGCGCGGCCCGGGCCACCTCGGCGAAGTCGGTGGCGCCGGCGTACTCCACCGCGTAGCGGTCGAGGTCGGCCCGCACGTCGCCGGAGAAGCCCCCGGAGACGCCCCCCGCCTCCAGGCGGGCGATGCGCTCGGCCGCCTGGAGGCGGAACGACGACAGCTCGCCGATCATCTCCTCGATCTGGCTGGTGGCCCGAGTGAGGGCGTCGCTGCGGGCCTGGACCTCGCCCGACAGCCACACGAACTCGCGACGGAAGCTGTCGAGGCCCCCGCTGGCCCGGGTCAGGGCCTGCTCCCGGGCCTCCACCGCGGCCACGCGGTGGGACATGGCCTCCATCTGCTCGGTGGCCTGGCGCACCGCCCGGCCGCACGCCTGCACCTCGCCCGCCATCCACAGCAGGCCCCGACGCAGGCTCTCGGCGTCACCCGGGCTGGCCGCCAGCGACCGGAGCCGGGCCGCCAGCTCCGCCTCGTGGTCGGACGCGGCGTCGCCGGCCAGGTTCTCCTCCGGCAGCTTCGTCCCCGCCCACGGGGGCGTCGCCGTCGAAGTGGGGGGCGGCGGCGGGAGGGGCGGGGGCGACTCCTCACCGGGCGCGCCACCCCAGGGGTAGTCGGCCTCGGTCACCCCCGTGGCGGCCGGGAGGGAGAGATCGGTGGTGGCCGCAGGCGGGCCGCGCCCGTGCCCCGCGACTCGCCGGTGACCATGACCGACGTGCACCCTGCGAAAATCCGGGTGCCGAGCTCGTGACGCCGTCCGATGCGCCACCCTACCGCCGCACCCCCAGGGGGACAACGACTCGCCGGGGCAGGGTTGTCCGGGGCGCGCCGGTCGGTCAGCGGCCCGGTCAACCGGATTGGCGCCCGCCCGCGGGGGCCCGGCGGAGGCGGTCGGCCACCAGCCGCAGGCGGTCCATGGATTGCACCAGCGCCACCCGGACGTGGCCCGCGCCGGCGGATCCGTACAGGTCGCCGGGGGCCACCAGGACGCCGCCCCACTCGGCCAGCCACGAGGTGAGGCCCCACGCGTCGCCTCCCGGCGCGGCGGCCCACAGGTAGAACGACCCGGCGGACGGCTCGGTGACGGCCCCCACGCCGGCCAGGACCTCCCGGAAGAACGCCATCCGCTCCGCGTAGCGCTCCCGCTGGGCGTCGACGTGGATGTCGTCGCCGAACGCGACCACGGCCGCCGCCTGCACCGGCCCCGGCACCATGGCTCCCGCGTGCTTGCGGACCTCCGAGAGGTAGTGCACGAGGTCCACGTCGCCGGCGTAGAAGCCGGCCCGCAGCCCGGCCAGGTTGGACCGCTTCGACAACGAATGGACCGCCAGCACCCCCTCCGCACCGTGCTCCAGGATCGTGCGGGGACGGTCGGCCCATGTGAACTCCACGTAGCACTCGTCACTCAGCACCGGCACCCCGTGGGCCCGGCCCCAGGCCGCGGCCGCCCCGAGGTCGGTGAGCGCCCCCGTGGGATTGCCCGGGCTGTTGACCCAGAGGCACAGCGCCCGGGCCGCGTCGTCGGGGTCGACGGCGGCGAGCCCGGCCCCCCCCGCCCCGACGCCGGCGCCTTCGATGTCGACCGGCACCGCCCGGCAGCCGGCGAGGGTCGCCCCCATGGCGTAGGAGGGGTAGGAGACAGCCGGGTAGAGGACGGTGTCCCGGTCCGGGTGGCGGAGGTGGAGCCACTGGGGCAGCGCCGTGACCAGCTCCTTCGTCCCGATGCAGGCCGCGACGTCGCCCACCGGGACGTCGACGCCCAGGCGCCGGCGCATCCACCCCGCGGCCGCGTCCCGAAAGGCAGGGGTGCCGATGGAGGACGGATACCCCCGCTCCGCGCCCGACGACGACAGGGCGGCGACCACCTCGGGCGGAGGCGGGTCGCAGGGCGTCCCGATCGACAGGTCGACCAGGCCCCCCTCGTGGCCCCCGGCGAGCGGCTTCAGCCGGTCGAGCCGGTCGTAGGGGTAGGGCGGCGGCTCGAAGCCGGGCCGGCCGGTGGCGGTGGGGGCCGTCACGCCAGGAAGTCGGCGAAGCGGCTGACCTCGGGGTCGGGCAGGCGGACCCGCAGCCGGGTGGCGTCGGGCTCGTGGACCTCGGTGAGCACCTCGCCCTGGCGGTGCAGGGCCGCCACCACGTCGCCCCGCTCGTAGGGCACGAGCATCTCCACGGTGCGCGACAGCATGCGCAGCCGCTCGCCCATCGCCTCCAGCAACGCCTCGACCCCCTCCCCGGTGGCGGCCGACAGGGCCACCGAGCCCGGGTGGCGGTCGAGCAGGCGCTTGACCTCCCCGCCGGTTTCCGAGGGTCCGACCAGGTCCGACTTGTTGAAGGCCACGCAGCTCCGGCACCTCGTCGGCCCCGATCTCGCGCAGCACGGTGTGCACCGCCTCCATCTGGGCCTCGGGGTCGGCGGCGGAGGCGTCGACCACGTGGACGAGCAGGTCGGCCTCGGCCACCTCCTCCAGCGTCGACCGGAACGCCTCCACCAGCTGGGTCGGCAGCTTGCGCACGAAGCCGACGGTGTCGGACAGCAGCACCCGCTCCCCGCCGGGAAGCTCGAGGCGGCGGGTGGTGGGGTCGACGGTGGCGAACAGGCGGTCCTCCACCAGGACCCCGGCGTCGGTGAGCCGGTTGAGGATGGTGGACTTGCCGGCGTTGGTGTAACCGACCAGGGCCACCGTCTGCAGCCGGGAGCGGGCCCGGGCCTTGCGCTGGGTGCGGCGGTTCTTGGTGAGCACCCTGAGGTCGGCCTCGAGCTTGGTGACGCGGCGCACCAGGCGCCGGCGGTCGACCTCGAGCTGGGTCTCGCCCGGTCCCCGCCGGGTGCCGATGCCACCCGCCTGCTGGCTCAGGGCCTTGCCCCTCCCCCGCAGCCGGGGCAGCCGGTAGCGGAGCATGGCCAGCTCGACCTGCGCTTTTCCCTCCTGGCTGTGGGCGTGCTGGGCGAAGATGTCGAGGATCACGGCGGTGCGGTCGATGGCCGTGCGGCCCAGGATCTTCTCCAGGTTGCGGCTCTGGGCCGGCGTGAGCTCCTCGTCGAACACGACCGTGTCGGCGTCGACCTGGTACGAGATCTCCCGCAGCTCCTCGGCCTTGCCCTTGCCCACGAACGTGGCCGGGTCGGGATGGTCGCGGCGCTGGAGGATGCGCTCGACCGCGTCGGCGCCGGCCGTGTCGACGAGGGCCGTCAGCTCGTCGAGCGACGACTCGGCGTCGTCGAGGGTGGCCGGGGGGACCGCCACCCCCACCAGCACGATCCGCTCCCGGCGGCCGCGCTCGATGAGTGTCATCGGCGCACGTCCCCCACGCGAACACGCACCGAGCAGATCCACTCCGCCGGCCCGGTGAGCACGATCTGCTCCCCGCTCAGATCGACCTCGATGTCGCCCCCCGGCTGGTGCACCGTCACCCGCTCACCGACCATGCCCCACTTGTGCCCGGCGACCGCCGCCGCGCACGCTCCCGTGCCGCACGCCCGGGTCTCGCCCACCCCCCGCTCCCACACCCGCATGGTCAGCTCGTCGGGACCGGGACCGGGGGCGACCACCTCCAGGTTCAGGTTGCCGCCGAACCGGCGGGCCTCCCGGCCGAGGTCGACGTCGTCGGGATCCTGGACCTCGACCACGGCGTGGGGGTTGCCCATCCCGACCAGCAGCGACTGGCCGGGTCCGGGCTCGACCGTGGCCACGCCCATGTCGACGCGGATCGTGCCCGCGTCCACGACCACGACCCGCCGGGGCCCGGCGTCGGTGGCGACGGTGATCTCGGGGCCGGTTTCCAGGCCGGCGTCGACCAGCGCCAGCGCCAGGCAGCGGATGCCGTTTCCGCTCATCTCGGCCCGGCCGCCGTCGGCGTTGTAGAGCTCCATCACATAGGGGGTGGGGGCGGGGCCAGCCGTGACCCGGATGAGCCCGTCGGCGCCCACGCCGGTGTGGCGGTCGCACAGGGCGCGCGCCGTCGCCCCGTCGACCGGATGGCGGTCGTCGAGGTCGATGAGCACGAGGAAGTCGTTCCCCAGGCCGTGGTACTTCTCGAGTTCGAGGTTCATGGGCGGCGCCAGTCTCCCAGGAGGGCGGGAAGCAGATCGAGGGGATTTCGGGACGTTCCCAGCCACGTGATGCGGGGGTCGCGGCGGAACCACGACCGTTGACGGCGGGCGAACTCCCGGGTGCGGCGGACGGCCTCGTCAACCGACGCGTCCAGCGGGAGCTTCCCGGGTTCGGCGAGGTGGGCCAGGAGCTCCCGGTAGCCGAGGGCCTGTTTCGCGGTGCGGGACAGGTCCGGGGGAAGGGCGCGCACCTCGTCGAGGAACCCGGCGTCGAGCTGGGCCCGGTACCGGGACTCGATGCGGGCGTTGACCACGGCCCGGGGCAACCACACCCCGGCCAGGCGGAATCGGGTGGTGGTCGGGTAGGCGTCGAGGCCGGGCCCGAAGGACGAGAAGGGCCGGCCGCTGCCCAGGGTGACCTCCAGGGCGCGGACGATCCGGCGGGCGTTGCCCGGCTCGATCCGGGCCGCGGCCGTCGGGTCGGCGTCGGCCAGCCGCCGGTGGAGGGCGCCGACCGCCGCCGGCTCCTTTTCCGCCTCCGCCTCCAGCTCGGCCCGCAGCTCCGGCCACCGACCGGGGACGGCGAGCCGGTCGACCACGGCCTGCAGGTACAGGCCGGTACCGCCCACCAGCAGGGCCCGGTGGCCGCGGGCCTCGATCCCGGCGATGGCGGCCTCCGCCTCGGCCTGGAAGCGGGCCACCGAGAACTCCTCCGACGGGTCGGCCAGGTCGAGGAGGTGGTGGGCGACCTCGGCCCGCTCCGCCACCGTCGGCTTGGCCGTGCCCACGTCCATCCCCCGGTAGACCTGCATGGAGTCCACCGACACCAACTCGACGTCGCCCAGCCGCCGGGCCACCTCCATCGCCAGCGCCGACTTCCCCGAGGCCGTGGGCCCCACCAGCGCCAGATGCCGCCTGCCCTCGGTTTCATCCGTCCCCAGGGACGTGATCCCGCTCGAATCGGCCGCCGGGTTCACGTCCTTACCGGCGCATCGAACAGGACTCGGGCTCCGGGAGTCCTCGCACGGCGGTTTCGTGCGTCCGAAGCGTGGTGATCCGAGGCGCAACCGGGTCGTCTCACGACGATCCGGGCGCATCGAACGGGCGGTCCGTTCCCGGTGATACGCCGCGGTGCACGCGGACGGTGTGCGGGCGCAGGCGCGTCAGACGACCGCCAGGGGGATGCGGGTCTTGTGGCGAGGGCGGGCGGTGATGGCCACCAGCTCGCCGGTGAGGTGGTGGGGGGCGGCGCCGGTGACCACGACGTCGGCGAAGGTGCCGGCGGGCGGCACCGTGGCGGCCGGGAAGTGGAGGAGCTTGTTCTGGCGGGTGCGGCCGGCGGCGACAGCCGGGTCACGCTTGCTCGGGCCCTCGACCAGCACCTCCTCGGTGCGGCCGATGCGGGCCCGGTGCCGGCCCAGCGCCGATCGCTCGACCACCACCCGCAGGCGCTCGAACCGCCCGGCGGCCACGTCGGGGGGCACGAAGCGCTCGGCCGGCAGGTCGCCCGCCTCCGTGCCCGGACGGGGCGAGAAGAGGAACGTGTAGGCGCTGTCGTATTCGGCCTCGGCCACCACCTCGAGGGTGCGCTCGAAGTCGTCGTCGGTCTCGCCCGGGAACCCGACGATGAGGTCGGTGGTGACGGCCAGGTCGGGCACCGCCGCTCGGGCCGCGGCCAGCCGCTCCAGGTAGCGGCGGGCGGTGTATCCCCGGTGCATGGCGGCCAGCACCCGGTCGCTCCCCGACTGCAGCGGCAGGTGGAGGTGCTCGCAGACCGTCGCCACCCCGGCCATCGCCTCGATCGTGTCGGGCCGGAGATCCTTGGGGTGGGGGCTGGTGTAGCGCACCCGGCGGATGCCCTCCACGCCGCCCACCGCCCGCAGGAGCTCGGCGAACAGCGGTCGGCGGCGGGTGAGGTCGCGCCCGTAGGAGTTCACGTTCTGGCCCAGGAGGGTGACCTCGACCGTGCCTGCCGCCACCAGCCCCTGCACCTCGGCCACGATGTCGTCGAACGGCCGGCTGATCTCCTTGCCCCGCACCGACGGCACGATGCAGAAGGCGCACGAGTTGTCGCAGCCGATCTGGATCGTCACCCACGCGGTGTGGGCCAGGCCCCTCCGCACGGGCAACGCCGAGGGGAACTCGCCCTCGTCGCCGCCGCCACTCAGGCTTGGGGCCTCGTCGAGGATCTCCATCACCGGGCGCCCGCCGCCGGCCGCCTGGCGGAGGAGCTCGACCGCCCGACCCACGTTGTGGGTGCCGAAGACGGCGTCCACCTGCGGGGCCCGCTCCTGGATGAGGTCGCGGTCCTTCTGGGCCAGGCAGCCGCCGACCGCGATCTGCATGCCCGGGTGCCGGTCCTTGACCGCCTTAAGGTGACCGAGGTGCCCGTACAGCTTGTTGTCGGCGTTCTCCCGGATGCAGCACGTGTTGAGGAGGACGACGTCGGCCTGCTCGACGTCGTCGGTGGCCTCCATCCCGTCCGCCTCGAGCACGCCCGCCAGCCGCTCGGAGTCGTGGACGTTCATCTGGCAGCCGAACGTCCTGATCAGGTATTTGCCGGCCACCCACCCAGGCTAGAGCCCCCACCCGATCAGCGGATCGAACGCGCAGAAATGCCTGTTCGGCGGAGTGTGCGCCTGTGGGTGGCCTCGCTCCTCGTCGGGCTGACGGCGGTCGCCTGCTCGGGCGACGGCGAGCCGACGGCCGCCCCCCCGTCGCCCACCACCACCGGCCAACCGTCGACGACCACCGCCGCCCCCACCGGGCCCACGACCACCCTGGCGCCGGCCGCCCGGGTGGCGGCCGACCTGGTGGCGGCCGAGACCGCCATCCACGACCCGGCCACGCCCGACGCCGACATGGACCGGTGGGGCCAACTCCAGCAGGCCGCCGTCCGGGAGCTCCTCTTCCAACCCGAGCTCGAGGCGGAGGCCCTGGCCGTCCTCCCGCCGGCGGTGCGGGCCGCGGCCGAGGCCCACCTGGCCGCCGGCAAGGACCTCACCGCCCTCGCCGGCCCGGTCGACCCCAACCGCCCCCTCCCCCGCTGGCGCATCGTCCCGCCGGAGCCGGCAGCCACGCTGCTCGCCCACTACAAGGAGGCGGAGGTCGCCATCGGCGTGCCGTGGGAGTACCTGGCCGCCATCCACCTGGTCGAGACCCGCATGGGCCGCATCCGGGGCGACAGCTCGGCCGGAGCGCAGGGACCTATGCAGTTCCTCCCCACCACGTGGGACATCTACGGCGAGGGGGGTGACATCGAGTCGACCCGGGACTCGATCCACGCCGCCGCCCGCCTGCTGCGGGCCAACGGCGCCCGCACCGACATGGACGCCGCCCTCTTCCGGTACAACAACTCCAACCGCTACGTGCGGGCCGTCACCGTCTACGCCCGGCAGATGGAGGCCGAGGAGCGGACGTACCTCGCCTACCACGGCTGGCAGGTGTACTACGGACCCCGCCTCCTCCCCGAGGGCACCGTCATCCCCTGACGCCGCACCCCGGTCGAGGGGTCCCCGTGTGCCGAGCAGGGCGCCGGTATGGTCGCCGGGAGTGACTCGAGGAGACCCGTGGGCCGGCATCCTCTCCGGACCCGTCGACGGCCCCGCCCGGCTGCGGACCACCTACCCCGACGTGATCGCCCCTCCCGGCTTGGCCGTCCGGCACCGGTCGAGCGGGTTCACCGGCGTGGTGCTGCGCTTCGAGGGCGACGGCGTGGTGGTGCGGGGCGGCACCGGTCTCGAACGGGTCCTGCGGGGCGCGCCCGGGGCCTTCGACGTCGAAGGGCGGGCGGTCACGCTCGTGCGGCCCCGGCCCGCGGCGCCCGCCCATCCGTCGGCGCCGGCCGTCACCTCCTCCGGCTCGATCGCGGTGAACGGGCAGCGGGCCAGAGTCGCCCGGGCCAGTCGCATTCTCGTGGAGGGCGTCCACGACGCCGAGCTGGTCGAACTGGTGTGGGGCGACGACCTGCGGGTGGAGGGCGTGGTGGTCGAGCGGCTCGACGGCCTCGACCACCTGCCGTCGGTGGTGGCGGCGTACGGGCCCGGGCCGGGGAACCGCCTGGGCGTGCTCGTCGACCACCTCGTCCCCGGCAGCAAGGAGGCCCGGCTGGCGGCCGAGGTCGACCATCCCCACGTCCTCGTCACCGGCACGCCCTTCGTCGACGTGTGGGAGGCGGTGAAGCCCGCCGTCGTCGGCATCCCGGGGTGGCCCGTCGTCGCCAAGGGCGTCGACTGGAAGACCGGCGTGTGCGAGCAGCTCGGCGTGGCCGATCCGGCCGCCATGTGGCGTCATGTGCTGGCCTCGGTCCGCTCCTACGCCGACCTCGAGCCCGCCCTCGTCGGCGCCGTCGAACGCCTCATCGACTTCGTGACCGAATAGCCGCGACCCCGACATCACGGACCACCGCCTGCGGGACTCCCGGACCTAGTCTGTCGACGTGCCGAACGGTCGTCGTGCGCTCGTCGTCGCGGCCGACGAGTTCGAGGACGTCGGCCTCCGGGCCCTGGTGGCGCCCCGCCGGGACGCCGCCGACCTGGCCCGGATCCTGGCCGACCCTGACGTCGGGGGATTCGAGGTCAGCACCATCCTCAACCGGCCCCGTCACGAGGTCGAACGGGCGATCGCGCGGTTCTTCGGCGCCGGGGAGAGGGACGAGACGCTCCTCCTGTACTTCTCCGGGCACGGGCTCAAGGACGAGAACGGGATGCTGTACTTCGCCATGGCGGACACGGAGGTCGACCTGCTGTCGGCGTCCGCCGTCTCGTCCTCGTTCGTCAGCGGCCAGCTCGGCCGGGCTCGGGCCCAGACCAAGATCGTGCTGCTCGACTGCTGCTACAGCGGGGCCTTCTCCCGGTCGCTCATGACGAAGGACGACCGCCTGGTGAACGCGGCCGAGGAGTTGCGGGGCATCGGCCGCGTCGTCATCACCGCCTCCAACGCCCTCCAGTACTCGTTCGAAGGGCGGACACCGTCGGGCGACGCCCACCAGTCCGTGTTCACCAAGCACCTGGTGGCCGGCCTCGAGACAGGAGCCGCCGATCTCGACGGTGACGGCCGGATCGCAGTCGACGAGCTCTACCGCTACGTCCACGACCAGGTCGTGCAGGAGAACCCCCAGCAACGGCCCAGCATCTCGATCGAGACGCAGGGCATGGCGTGGTGGCCACCAGCCGGGCCGGAGTCCGTCCGGTGCTGCTACCCGACGAGCTGCTGTCGGCCCTCTCGAACACCCTCCCCCGGGTCCGGTTGGGAGCGGTCGAGGAGTTGGTCGATCTCCTGCGGGGAACGGACGGCCGTATGGCGGCCGCCGCCCGCGCCGCGCTCCAGGAGCTGCTCGGCGACGACAGCCGCCGCGTCACCGAAGCCGCCGGCGCCGCTCTCGCCGTCTACGCCGTGGCCGGGACGGGCGCCGACACGGCCCTCGATCCGACCCCCGGGGAGGCGGGCGGACCCGAAGCCGACGCCGTCGCCGCTGTCGCCGCGTCGCCGCCGGCGGCCCCGGCGGTCCGGCGGTGCCGGCGGCCGAACCACACCTACCGGACGTCGAAGCCCCCGGACACGAACGCGGTCCCCCATCCGAACCGGCCGACATGAACTCGCATCCGCCGGACGCCACCGCCATGGACGGGAACGCTTCCGGGACGCCGACGGCGACGGCCGAGCCGGGTGCGTCCCCACCGGACCCTGGTCCGGCGCCGGACGATCCCGGTTCCGCGACGGCGACGGCCGAGCCGGGTGCGTCCCCGCCGGACCCGGGTCCGGCGCCGGAGAACCCGAGTCGGGATGGCGGCGCGGCCGTCCACACCGGCAAGGAGCCGGCGAGCGTGGTCCCACCAGTTGCGGCCGTGCCGCCCCTGCCCGCCCGCACGAGGGCCGCCCGCCGACGCCGCCGGACCGGCGCGCTCGGCCTGGGCCTGGTCGCTCTGGCCGGCGTCCTTCTCGTGGTCAGCCTGGCGACGGTCCCCTGGCACCGCCCGGATTGCGAGTCCGCGGCGCCCACGCCCGAGCCGGACATGCCCCTCCTCCTCGTCGCGTCAGCGCTCGAAGATCCGCTCCCGGGGATCAGATCCGGGGATTGCGGAGACAGCATCTCCGGCATCCTGACCGCCGCGTTCGCATCCGGCGCGGTGGTGCTGACCGGGATAGCCGTGAGACGACGGACGAGGATGACCGCATCCCGATCGGTGTCGACGCGGCGGGCGATCGTCGTCGGTGTGATGTTGGCCGCTGTTGCGCTGGGGGGCAGGCTCTGGGGACCCGGCAACGTCGGAGCGGACCGACTGCCGGGGAACGATCTCGCACTGTGGCTGATGGTCGTCGCCGTTGCCGGTGCGCTGCTCGTCCTCCGGTCCGGTGACAGCGGGAGCGGTGCCGTAGGCTCCGGCCGACGACGTTAGGAGATCTGCATGGCAGGCGAGCCGCTGCGGGTGACGGTCCGGATCGACCTGGGCGACGAGTCCGGTCCCGATGAGCTGGAGGAGGCGGTCGAAAGCCTTCGGACGGACCTGTCGGACGCTCCGGTCGACGTCGAGCGGGTGACGGTGGCGGACCCCCCGCCGGCCGGGGCGAAGTCCGGTGTGGGCGTCGCCGCCGGGGTCCTCCTCATCAGCGGTCAGGTCATCGCGGCCGAGATCCTGGCCCAGTCGCTGCTCGACTGGGTCCGCAGGTGGCGCCGGGCCAGGCTGGCGATCGACGGCCCCGAGGGCGTGGTCCTCGTCCTCCCGGACTCGTCCCCCGAAGATCTGCGCCGCGTCATCGCCCTGTTGGCGGAGGGAACGGCGGAGGCCTAACGCACCTCGTCGCGCTCGCGACGGACGTTGGTCCGCTTGCCCTTGATGCTGCCCGCCCGCATGGCGGCGATCACCTCGTCGGCAGCCGCCTCGGGCACCTCCACCAGCGAGAACCGGTCGGCGATCTCGATGGCGCCGATGTCGCGGCCGCTCAGGTTGGTCTCGCCCACGATGGCCCCCACCAGGTCCTGGGGACGGATGCCCGCCGCCCGCCCCGCACCGACGAACAGGCGCGTCATCCCCGAGGCCGGCACCCGGCCGCGACGCCCGCCGGACGATCCCTCACGGCCGCCCGATCCTTCACGGCCTGATCCCCCCTCCCGCCCGGGCCCGTCACGACCGCCGGCCCGAGACGGTCGGGCCGCCACCTCGGGGATCTCCTCCTCGGCGGCGGCCGCCCCGCTGGCCTCGTGGGCCAGCTTCACCGCCGCCAGCGCCACCTCCATCACGTCGAACTCGTCGGTGAGCGACTCGACCACCACCCGGAAGTGCTCGAGGTCGTCCTCCCGGATCGACTCCTCCAGGGCGGCCCGGGTGAGCTCCAGGCGCCGGGCCCGCAGGTCGGCGATGGTGGGCAGCTTCTCGACCGTGATGCGCTGCCTGGTGACCCGCTCGATGGTCTTGAGCATCCCGTGCTCGCGGGGCTCGGCCAGGGTGATGGCCACGCCCTCGCGACCGGCCCGCCCCACCCGGCCGATCCGGTGGACGTAGGCGTCGGGAGCGGACGGGACGTTGTAGTTGATGACGTGGGTGAGGTGGTCGATGTCGAGTCCCCGGGCGGCGACGTCGGTGGCCACCAGCAGGTCGGCGGTGCCGCTGCGGAGCCGGCCCATCACCCGGTCCCGCTGCTCCTGGCTCATGCCGCCGTGCATGCCCTCGGCCCGGTAGCCCCGCCCGTTCAGGCTCTCGGTGAGGTGGTCGACCTCCTCCCGGGTGCGGCAGAAGACCAGCGCGGCGGCGGGCGCCTCCACGTCGAGCACCCGGCCGAGGGCGGCCGGCTTGTGGGCCCGGGGCACCACGTAGGCCGTCTGGCGCACGAGCGGCGCCTCGCCCGGCTCGTTGCCGGCGCGGCCCATCCTGATGCGGATGGGGTCGCGGAGGTGGCGGCGCGCCATCCCGTCGATCCGGGGCGGCAGGGTGGCGGAGAACAGCACCGTCTGCCGGGTGGACGGGGTGTCGGCGAGGATCGTCTCGATGTCCTCCGCGAAGCCCATGTCGAGCATCTCGTCGGCCTCGTCGAGGACCACGACCTCGAGCGCCTGCAGCCGGAGTGTCCGCCGGCCGATGTGGTCGAGCGCCCGCCCCGGCGTGGCGACGACGACGTCGACGCCCCGCTCCAGCGTCCGCAGCTGGCGGACGATGGGCTGGCCGCCGTAGATGGGCAGGACGCGGGCACCCAGCTCCCGGCCGTAGCGGTAGATCGCCTCCGACACCTGGATGGCCAGCTCGCGGGTGGGCACCAGCACCAGCGCCATCGGGTCGGTGCCCCGGGTCTTCCGGGACGACATCCGTTGCAACAGCGGGAGGGCGAAAGCGGCCGTCTTGCCCGTCCCGGTGGCGGCCTGGCCGAGGAGGTCGCGCCCCTCGAGCAGGGGCGGGATCGACTCCCGCTGGATCGGGGTGGCCTCCTCGTAGCCGAGCTCGGTGAGGGCCCGCAGCAGCTCCGGTCGCAGGCCGAGGTCGGCGAAGCCGGCGCCCTCGTCGGCCCCACCGGGCGCGGCGGCACTGGTGTCGGCGGCCGGGGGAATGTCGTCGGGTGGGGCGGAAGTCACCATGGCTCCTGTTCGGGAGGGAGGCACACCGATCCTGCGGCGGCGAACGCGTTCCCGGGCGACGCAGACCGCCACCTGCGAGATGTCGCCCCCGGAACCCTACGCGAGCGCGGGCGGACCTTCGACAGCCTTCAGCGCCACCCGCAGGGCGGCGAAGGCGCGCGCCCGGTGGGACACGGCCGCCTTCTCCTCGGCCGTCATCTCGGCGAACGTCCGGCCGTCGCCGTCGTCGGGCACGAACACGGGGTCGTAGCCGAACCCGCCTTTCCCGCGGGGTTGGCGCGCGATGCGGCCCTCGACGACGCCGTGGGCGACGACCTCCCGCCCGTCGGGCCAGGCCACGAGGGCCACCGTGCGGAACCGCGCCGCCCGCTCCCCCTGGGCGGACATCTCGTCCAGCAGCTTGGCCACGTTGTCGGCGTAGGTGGCCGACTCCCCCGCGTAGCGGGCCGCGTGCACCCCCGGACGCCCGCCGAGGGCGTCGACCTCGAGGCCGGTGTCGTCCGCCACCGCCGGCTCACCCGCCACCGCGGCCACCGCTCGCGCCTTCAGCCGGGCGTTGCCCTCCAGCGTGTCCTCGGTCTCGTCCACCTCGCCGGCCGCCTCGGGACGGGGCACCAGCTCGACTCCCGGCAGCAGCCCGGCGATCTCCAGGGCCTTGTCGGGGTTGGCGGTGGCGAGCACCAGCCTTCTCACCTGCCGGGTCAGGGCTTGGGTCGGTGCGGCGGGGGGGAGACCAGGGCGATGGCCTGGGCGTCGAGGATCTCGGCGATCCCGCTCTCGCCCAGACCGAGGAGGTCGTCGAGCTCGGCCCGGGAGAAGGCCAGGCCCTCGGCCGTGCCCTGCACCTCGACGAACCGCCCGCCCGAGGTCATCACCACGTTCATGTCGACCTGGGCCCGGACGTCCTCCGAGTAGTCGAGGTCGAGGAGGGCGATCCCGTCGACGATTCCGACCGACACCGCCCCGCACGCGGCCGTGAGCGGCATGGCGGGGATGCGACCCGCCGCCAGCAGCCGGGTGCAGGCGTCGTGGAGGGCCACGTAGGCGCCGCTGATCGAGGCCGTGCGGGTGCCGCCGTCCGCCTGGAGGACGTCGCAGTCGAGCACCACCTGGCGTTCGCCGAGGATCGCCATGTCGGTGATCGACCGCAACGAGCGCCCGATGAGGCGCTGGATCTCCTGGGTGCGGCCCGACGGCTTGCCCCGGTTGACCTCCCGGTCGCTGCGCTCGGGCGTCGACCCGGGCAGCATCGAGTACTCCGCCGTCACCCAGCCGGTGCCCTTGTTGCGCATCCACGGCGGCACCCGCTCGTCGACCGACGCGGTGCAGAGCACCCGGGTCTTTCCCATCGAGACGAGGACGGAGCCGAGGGCGAACTCGGTGTAGTCCCGGACGAACGACAGGGGACGCAGGTCTTCCGGTCCCCGCCCGTCGGCCCGGGTCATCGGGCCACCGCGAACCGGGCGCCGGTGGACGCGACCTCGACCGGTGCCCCGAACGCGTCCGCCCCGTCGGCCCGGGACTTCTCGGGATCGAGTGTCGGCCACAGGTGGGTGAGGACGAGGTTCCGCACGCCGGCGGCCCGGGCCGACGAGCCGGCCTGGCGGGCGCTCAGGTGGTGGAGCTTGCCCTCGTCGGAGATGGGGACGGTGGCCTCGCACAGGGCCAGGTCGATCCCCGACCCCAGGGCCTCGAACGACCACCCGGGACCCGTGTCGGCCGAGTAGGCGAGGCAGCCGGCGGCGGCGTCGACCCGCACGGCCAGCGTCTCCGGGGGGTGGTCGGTGCGGGAGAAGGTGAGGGCCAGGGTGCCGACCTCCACGTGGTCGCCGTCGGTGACGTCGTGCCACGCGATCGACCGCTCGGTGGGGTGATAGGCGTGGTCGCGCAGGCCGGCCGGGGCGTACACGGGGAAGCCGGTCCGGCCGGTGACGTGCTTCAGGGCGATCACCAGCCCCTCCAGGTCCTGCCAGTGGTCGGGGTGCTCGTGGCTGAGCACGAGGGCGTCGACCTGGTCGAGCGACACGTGCTTCTGGAGGTTGGCCATCGTGCCCGAGCCGGCGTCGAGCCACAGCCGGGTCTTCCCGTCGTCGACCAGGTACCCGCTGCACGCCCCGCCCGCCCCGGGGAACGAGCCGCAGCACCCGAGCACGGTGACGCTCAAGGCCGGCTCCCGCACCACCCCCGCCGGCACCACCCCCCCGGCACCACTCCCGCCCGCATCGCCTCCTCGGGCACTCCCTCCGGCATCACCACTCCCATCCCTCCACGCCGTCGAGCTCCGGCCCCACTCCCCCCGGCCTCAACTCCTCCGGCACCACCCCCGCCGGCACCACTCCCCCCGGCACCACTCCCGCCCGCATCGCCTCCTCGGGCACTCCCTCCGGCATCACCACTCCCATCCCTCCACGCCGTCGAGCTCCGGCCCCAGCAGGCGGGCCCCCAGCGCCCGGAACCATGCCACATCGCCCGACGACACCCAGCGGTGGGCGCCCTTGCCCGCGGTGCGCCGGCCGATGCCGGTGTCGGCCATGATCGAGCTCACCTCGAAGGCGGTCTCGTCGGCCGACGAGACCAGCACCACCTCCCGGCCCATGACGTCGCCGATGGTGCGGGCGAGGAACGGGTAGTGGGTGCAGCCCAGCAGCAGGGTGTCGACGCGAGCCGCCACCAGCGGTGCCAGCAACCGCTCGGCCAGGACGTGGACCTGCTCGCTCTCGGTCTCCCCCCGCTCCACGAACTCCACGAAGCCGGGGCAGGCCGAGCAGGTGAGGGTGACCGGGGCCCGGGTGGCGTGCACCGCCCGCTGGTAGGCGCCCGACTGCACCGTGCCGAGCGTGCCGATCACGCCCACCCGCCCGCTCCGGGTGGCGGCCACCATGGCCCGCACGCCGGGGTCGATCACGCCGACCACCGGGACGTCGCACTCGAAGCGGAGCAGCTCGAGCGCGGCCGCCGCCGCGGTGTTGCAGGCGACGACCACCATCTTCACGTCGTAGCGCTCCACCAGCCACGACGTGATCTGGGAGGCGTAGCCCCGCACCTCGTCGAGCGACTTGGGACCGTACGGGTACCGCCCGGTGTCGCCGAAGTACACCAGGTCCTCGTCGGGCAGGAGGTCGATCAGGGCCCGGGCCACGGTGAGCCCCCCGAAACCGCTGTCGAACATCCCGATCGGCCGGTCGTCCACCGGACCAGGCTAGGTCGATCTACAGGTTGGCCCGGCGATGCCGATAAGACCGGTATGCGACGGCGGGCTCTCGGGATCTTCTCCTTGTTGTTGACATGCGGCCTGGCCGGCTGCGGTGGAACCGGCACCGTGGCCGCCGGACCGCCCGACTCCTCGGTCCCGGCAGCCAAGGTCGCCCCGCTCCCGATCGCCGAGCCGCCCACAACCGCCGCCCCCACCACGGTCGCCCCCCCTCCGCCGACCACCGAGGCGCCGCCGGCCACCACCCCGCCGACGACGGCTGCGCCCCGCCCGGTCGTCGCCCCCACCACGCCTCCGACGACACCGATCGTCCCGGTCACGCCGGCGCACGCGGGCGGCTGCGACCCGTCCTACCCCGGCGTCTGCATCCCCCCGGGCCCCCCCGACCTCGACTGCGCCGACATCCCCCACCGACGTTTCACCGTCATCGGCGCCGACCCCCACCGCTTCGACGGCAACGACGACGACGGCATCGGCTGCGAGTTCCTCGGCTGACTCGCCGGTTCGCGCCGCCCCTCGTTGCTCTCTGAAGAGTTTTGTACCTCAGGGGTACAAAAGTCTTCAGAAAGCGGCCACGCGCCTCAGAAGTAGATGATCTTCTTGGCTCGCTCGACGACCTCGTCGAGGGGATCGGTCCAGGCGCCGGTGGACAGGTACTTCCAGCCCCCGTCGGCCAGCACGGCCACGATGACGCCTGCGGTGAGCTGGGCCGCCGCCTTGGCCGCGCCGGCCATGGCCGCGCCGGCCGAGATCCCGCCGAAGATGCCGGCCTCCGACGTCAGTCGCCGGGTCCACTCGATCGACTCCCGGGGCCGCACGATGATCCGGCGGTCGATGTACTGCGGGTCGTAGACGGGGGGCACGAACCCGTCGTCGAGGTTGCGCAACCCTTCCACCAGCTCACCGGCCGGCGGCTCCACCGCCCACATCTCCACCGCCGGCTTGTGCTCCCGGAAGTAACGCCCGGTGCCCATAAGCGTGCCGGCGGTGCCCAGCCCGGCCACCAGGTGGGTGATCTCCGGGCAGTCCCGCAGGATCTCGGGGGCGGTCGACTCGTAGTGGGCCCGGGGGTTGGCCGGGTTGCCGTACTGGTACAGGAAGGCCACGGAGGGGTCCTCCGCCACCAGCCGCTGCGCCATCCGCACGGCCCCGTTCGACCCCTCCGACCCCGGCGACAGGGTGATCGACGCCCCGAAGATCTCCAGGAGCTGCCGGCGCTCGGGCGACACGTTCTCGGGCAGGACGATCCGCAGCGGGTAGCCCTTGATGAGGCAGACCATGGCCAGGCCGATGCCGGTGTTGCCCGACGACGGCTCGAGGATGGTCTGGCCCGGCTGGAGCGTGCCGTCGGCCTCGGCCGCCTCCACCATGGCCCGGGCGATGCGGTCCTTGATCGACCCCCCCGGGTTCTGGCCCTCGAGCTTGGCCACGATCCGCACGCCCGGCGTCGGGCTGAGCTGGCTGACGTCGACCATCGGCGTGTTGCCGATCAGGTCGAGGACCGACGCGTGCACCGGCATGCGGACGAGGGTGGGGTCGTTAGCCCCCGGCGACGGCCGGGAGGATGCTGATCACGTCGTTGTCGGCCACCGGGGCCGACAGCGCGCCGATGAAGCGGACGTCCTCGTCGTTGCGGTAGACGTTCACGAACTTGTGCAAGGCGCCCTCGGTGGTGACGACCTGGCCGCTGAGCAGCGGGAACTGGCGCACGATGTCGTCGAACACCTCGCCGATGGTGGAGCCGTTGGCCTTCACCGACGACTGGCCGCCGGCGTGCTGGCGGAGGACGGTGGGCAGGCGGACTTCGACGGGCACGGCTCGGGCCTCCTGCTGAATCACGAACTTGCGAATCTGGCGGACGAAACTGGTGTGGCGAAATTGGCGGAACGGGCCAAATCCTACCGAGTCGGTGGACTTTGGCGGGACGGGGCGGCGGGCGACGGCTACTCGCCGTCCTCGACCACCAGTTCCTCCTCGGTGATCTCCCGCTCGACGATCCGGAACGAGCGCACCACCGGCGGGTCGTACTTCAGTGACACGAGGACGTAGTGCCAACCCGGATCGGGCGCCTTGCCCACGTCGGTGGGCGACGGGTAGGCGTCGGTGTGGGTGTGGGAGTGGTAAACGCCCACGATCTCCCGGCCGTTGGCGTCGGCGTCGCGGTCGGCCCGCAGGTGGTCGAGCGGGTTGAGGGTGTAGACGACCGGCGAGGCCTCGTCGTTGCCGCAGGGATAGACGGCCTCGACCACGTCGCCCGCGAGCGGTCCGGACACCAGCCCGCACGCCTCGTTGGGCAGGTCGCGGACGGCGTGGTCGATCATGGCCTGGCGGTGGACGGCCGGTAGTCGGAGCATCGTCCGCCGAGGCTATCTCCCGGAATCTGGCGCCAGACCTCGACCGGTAGCCTCGAAGGACGATGCCACCGTCACCCAAGGGCCCCCGCCCCGTCGCCAGCAACCGGCGGGCCCGCCACGACTACGAGATCCTCGACGTGGTCGAGGCCGGCATCGCGTTGGTGGGCACCGAGGTCAAGTCCCTGCGGGAGGGGAAGATCCAGCTCAAGGACTCCTACGCCAAGCTCGAGAGCGGCGAGCTGTGGCTGGTGGGGGTGCACGTCTCGCCCTACGAGCAGGCCGACGGCTTCGGCGGCCACGACCCCGAGCGTCCCCGCAAGCTGCTCCTCCACCGGGACGAGATCGACGAACTCGGGGGACGCACCCAACGCGAGTCGCTGTCGCTCATCCCCCTGTCCGTCTACTTCAAGGACGGAAAGGCCAAGGTGGAGCTGGCCCTCGCCCGGGGCCGCAAGCAGCACGACAAGCGGGCTGCCATCGCCGAGCGCGACGCCAACCGGGAGGCCGACCGGGCCATGAACACCCGGGGCCACGGCGAGCGGGAAGGTCGGGGAACCCGCGGACGTCCGTCGGAGTGAGGCGGTAGACTGAAGGCTGCAAGTCAACGGGGGTGCATGGTTTCGACCTCGGGCGACGAAGTGGAAGAAGCGAGCCGTGGTTTCCGGAGCCACGTAAAAGAGCCGGAAAAAAACATAAATGCCAAGCCTAACCTGGCACTTCTCGCTGCCTAAATAGCAGCTTGCGTCCTCCCGGTCTCAGCCCTGCGGATCGGAATCGGGCGTCATCAAGCGGGGCTCACCCAACCGGCCATGTCAGCGGGCCATAGGGAACATTTCTGCTGACTGGGGCGGTCGCCTGGTGCCGGCGACGAGCGACCGCCCGACATCAAACGTCGGCTGCGCTCGGAGAAGTCCCATGGAGGGTCCGGGGGACGAGGGTTCGAATCCCTCCACCTCCACTCGTTCTCGAGGGGTAGAAGTGACCTCGGCGTGGTCGAGCGTCCTGCCGCGGCGCTTCGATGGGAGCCTCCCGGTACAGCCCTGGGGAGCGCGCCACGGCTCGTGATGCCAGGCGTAAGCCCATGCGATGTCCCGTGACTCCACCGGGACCAATCATTCGCCTCCGGGCATGCGTGCACCTACACTGCCCGCCAACGGGAGGGCGGCGGGCAACGGCGGAGTCTTTGTACGGCTTCTCGCCGGCGGTCGTGTCGTTCCAGTCTCCCGCTCGACGAAAGGGACGACTCGTGACGACTTTCACGTGCTCGACGCACAACCCAAGGGCCCGCCGGCGCGCATCCGGCATCGTTCTGCTGATGGTGTCGGTAGGGCTGGCATCTCTGACCCTCGCAGGAGGGCAAGCCGATGCCGCCGTCAGGAGCCGACGCCTGGCCGGCATCTTCACCGTGGGGCTCGGCGGCAGCGCCGGATGCGTAGCGCCCAACTGTGCGACCTACACGTTCAACGGCGCCCTCAGGGGCACTGGCGAGGGCCGCGCCATCGCCTTCCTCCCGGGGGAGCCGGCCAGCAACGTGATCGCCAAGTCGGCCGTCGTCATTCGGACCGCCGAAGGAAACCTCCATCTCGGCCTCACGGCGGTGTTCAACCCCGATCCTGCCGGCGACGGTGAGGCGTCGTTCCTGTTCAAAATAGTGGGCGGCACCGCCGCGTTGACCGGGGCCTCCGGCTACGTCATGGCAACCGGTCTGGCCGAGGCGCCCGGCGCCAAGGCGTCCAACGTCGTCTACACGGGCAAGTTGACCTTGCCGTAAGTCACGTCGATTGCCGAGCCACTGCTGCCTCCGGGCAATGCGCCCGCCGGGCCGCAACGGGCCGACTCGCGCGCCGGCCCAACTACCGGCACCGAGCACCTCTCGAGCCACATCCACGGCAGTCGATGAAACGTCGGGATCGGCAGCGGTGGACGGCGATCAGGAGCGAGGAAGGCGGCGGCGGCTCAGGTGGCTCGGCACGATCGTGACCGGGAAGGGGTACGTGCCTCGTACCGCTGGTCGCCGGACACCCGCGCCGCTTCCTCGTAGCGGCCGTCGACGAGACGCAGGACGGTGAGGCTCGGCTCGTCGGGGTCGACCAGCCAGTACTCCGGGACGCCGGCGGCCTCGTAGGCCAGGCGCTTGGTACCCATGTCGACCAGCCGGGTACTCCGCGATCCGACCTCGACCAGCAACAACGGCGGGCGTTCGAGCCTGGCGTCGCCCACCTCGGTATCGAGGGCGACCACGATGTCGGGCTGGAAGAACGTCGCCTCGTTCACGAAGAAGTCGAACGGGGCCGGTACGACGAAATGGTCGTCACCGGCCGCCAGCCTCAGCGCGAGGAACAGCTCGCCGACAAAGCTCTGATGCTCCGCGTCGGGCGCCGGGGTCACCAGCAGCACCCCCTCGACCAGTTCGTACCGGTGCCCGTCCGCGGGGAAGCGCTGCACGTCGTCGTAGGTGAGGGGGACTCCCCATGCCGGCGCGAGAGCCATCGAAAGACAGTATGACGCGGTGACCAAAGGGCTGCCGGGGGCACCTGCGCCGCGAGTTCATCCCCGCGTCAGATAATGGTTGACCCACCGGGGTCGGGAAGCAAGGATTGCGCTCTGACCCTAGCTGGGAGGGCGAATGAGAAGTCTGAGACGACCTGCCGCCGCGTTCATCGCGCTGGCGTTGGCCGGTGGCCTGGCCGCGTGTGGCGACGACGGTGATTCCGACACCGACGCGAGCAGCGCGACCACGGTCGCCAGCACCGCCCCGCCCACCGGTGCCGACGCCATCGACATCGAAATGAAGGACTTCTCCTACACCGTCAGCGAGAACCTGAAGGCGGGGGGCACCATCCGGCTGAGCAACACCGGTAAAGAGATCCACATGATCGCTCTCGGGAAGCTCAAGGAGGGCAAGACGCTCGCCGACCTCACCGCCATCCTCCAGGCGCCGCCCGAGGAGGAGGGGCCGACCACCACCGCCGCCGCGACCACGGGGCCGACGACCACGGCCGCCACCGGGTCGGAGTCCGAGGAGGGACAGGACCCCACCGCCGAAATCCTCGACGACGTCGGCGCCCCTGGCGGCCTCATGGGCCCGGGCCAGAAGGCGGAGATCACGGTTCCCGGCCTGGCCGCCGGCACCTACGCCATGGTGTGCTACATCCCGGTCGAGGGAGGCGGTCCGCCGCACTTCGTCCAGGGCATGGTCGGCCAGTTCACGGTGGTCGGCGACAAGGCCGCGGAGCCCATGGCCGACGCCACGTTCACCGTCGCACCGGGCAAGCCGGTGACGGGTCCGGCCACCCTCACCGCCGGCAAGAAGGTGCTCAAGTTCGAGGTTGCGGCCGCGGCCGACGGCGAGCAGCTGGAGCCGGTGCTGGTCAAGCTCGACGCAGGCACGACGATCGCCGACGTCAACCGGGCGTTCGCGGTCTTCGAGACCGAGACCGGCTTCGTGCTCCCGGTGAACGCTGCGGCCCAGGTCCCGGGCCAGGTCGTCGCCGCCGTCTTCGATTTCGGACCGGCCCGCACCGTCTACATCGGCGTCGACCTCACCGCCGGCACCTACGGCATCGACGCCCACGACTCCGATCCGGATGATGCGCCGGTAGACCCGGTGGAGCAGGCCACCTTCACCGTCACCTAACCGATCCGGCGGACGTGCGCCGTAGCGTGGCGGGCGTGACCACGCAACGGCTCGAGGCGTTCAGCGACGGGGTGTTCGCCATCGCTATCACGCTGCTGATCCTGGAGGTACGCCTACCGGCCCAGAACGGCGACTCGTTGGCCCACGGCTGTCGGCGGCATGGCCGGGCTACGTCGCCTTCCTCATCAGCTTCCTCGTCATCGGGATCATGTGGGCCAACCACCACGGCAACTTCCACCTCATCGGCCGGGCCACCCACGGCCTCGTCGTGGCCAACCTCCTCCTGCTGCTGTGCGTCTCGTTCCTCCCCTTCCCCACCCGGATCCTGGCCGAGGAGTTGGGCCACGGTGGCGACGATCAACGCACCGCGGCCCTGTTCTACAGCGGCTCGTTCGTGGTGACAGCGGTCTTCTTCAACATCCTCTGGCGGGTGGCGGCGACCGGCAACCGGCTGATCGTGCCCGGCGGCGAGGAGGCCGCGGCCGAAGTCACCCGGCGGAACTGCTACGGCGTACCCAGCTATCTGGTCGCCACCCTGGCCGCCATCTGGAGCGTGCCCCTCAGCCTGGCGATCGACGCCGGACTGGCCCTGCTCTACATCCTGCCGGGGGGTGGCCCTCCTCGGGGCGGGGTAGAGGGCGAAGCGTGAGGTACAACCGGCCCGGACCCCGCCCGCCCCAGGACGACGGCGCCGTGAAAGCGGTGGTGCACGCGCTCAAGTCCGCCCTCGGACGAGCCGGCACCCTCACCGCGACGGGTTTGGGCGAGGCGGTCGAGGCGCCCGCCCGGGCCCTCACCCGGCGGGCCGCGGAGGCTGCCGTGGCCGCCCCCCGGCCGCTGGCCGACGAGAAGGCCCTGGCCCGCGCCCTCGCCGCGGGGCCCGGGTCGCCGGCGCTCGGCAGCGCGACGGCCGCCGCCATGGCCACCCGGGTGGCGCAGAGGTTCGGGCCCCTGAAGTTCCTCGCCCGACGGACGCCGCTGTGGGTCGTGGCGGCCGCCGGCCCCGCCATCTACTCGTCGGTCACCCGCGGCGGCGACGAGGTCGGCATGGTCGCCTCCCACCTCGTCCACCGGACCCGGGCCGCCGGGATGCAGCCCGACCCCGAACGGGTATGGCGGGCCGCGGTCCAACTGGTGTCGGGCACAACGGTCGACACCGGCGTCGACCCCCGGCACGGTTCGCTGGTGCTCTCGTGGCTCAAGCGGGCGGTCAAGTCCGCCCTGCCGTTCGGGGCGGGCGTGGCCACCCGCGACCCGGCCTCGCTGGCGGCCGCGGCCGCCACCCTCCATCCGGCGTCGGTGGCCCGGGCCGACGTGGTGGGCTGACACCTGCCCGCCTGACGGCCCGCGACCGTATGACCGACCCCACCCTCGAGGTCTACGAGCGGCGGGCCGACGACTACGTGCGCCTGCGTCCCCCCCGGCACCAGGCCCGGGCCGCCGCCCTGGTGGCCGCCGCCCTGCCCGACCGGCTGGTGCTCGACGCCGGCTGCGGACCCGGGGGCTACACCCCCGAGCTCGGCGGGGAAGGCGTGGGCCTCGACCTGTCGCCGGCCATGCTCCAGCGGGCCCGGGCCGCCGGCGCCCGGCGCCTGGTGCGGGCCGACCTCGCCGCCCTCCCCTTCCGCCACCGCTCGCTGGGCGGGGCCTGGTCCCGCCACAGCCACCTGCACGTGCCCCGGGCAGGCCTGCCCATGGCCCTGGCCCGCCTCCAGTGGGCCATGGAGGTCGGTGCGCCTCTCACCATGAGCGTGTGGCGGGGCGACGGCGAGGGGGTCGTCGGCCCCGACGAGGACGCGGACCTGCCCGGCCGATTCTTCGCCCGCTGGCAGCCCGCCGACGTGGCCGCGGTGGTGACGGGTGCCGGCTTCGACGTCGGGAGCACGGTGGTGCAGGGGGACAGCATCTGGGTGGAGGCCCGGCGGGCCCGCACCCTCGCCGACACCGTCGGTCCTGGCATGCGGGTGCTGGTCTGCGGCCTCAACCCGAGCGTGGTCTCGGCGGATGCCGGCGTCGGATTCGCCGGCCCGACCAACCGGTTCTGGCGGGCGGCGGTGGAGGCGGGCCTGGTCACCCGGCCCAAGGATCCCCTCGCCGTCCTCCAGGTCGACCGGGTTGGTATGACCGACCTGGTCAAGCGGGCCACACCTGCGGCCGCGGCCCTGAGCCGGGACGAGTACCGGGCTGGGGCCGAGCGCGTCCGGGCCATGGTGGGTTGGCTCCGCCCGGCCACCGTCCTGTTCGTCGGCTTGGCCGGCTGGCGGGCGGCCGTCGACCGCCGGGCCGCCCCCGGTCGGCAGGGCGAGCCCTTCGGCGGCGTCCCGGCCTACGTGATGCCCTCGACCAGCGGGCTCAACGCGTCGACGTCGTACGCCGATCTGGTGGCGCACATGGCGGCGGCGTGCGCCATGGCCGTGCCCCCGACCCCGTAGCGTCAGGGCATGGACGACGCGCCGGTGCCCGAGGAACACCCCCCGGCCCCGCCCATTCCGGTGCCGCCGCCCGGACCCGAACCGCCAGAGCCCGGACCGCCCGAGCCCGAACCGGCCGCACCCGAACCGGCCGGACCCGAACCGGCCGGACCCGAACCGGCCGCGACGACCGACGCGCCACCTACGCCCGCGGCCATGGACGCGGACGCGGACGCCGGGCTGGCGGAGGATGCCGACGACGACCAGGGCGACGAGGTTGCGCCGGACGAGCTGCCCAAACCGTCCCGCAAGACCCTGGTCCTGCTGATCGCCCCGATCATCGTCCTGTCGACCGCGGGCACCATCGCGTCCGCCTTCACGCCGGCCCTGGCTGCCAACCACCCGCTCCTCCTGATCCTCCTCGACGCCCGCAACCGCATGCTCGTGCTGGCCCGGGAGGTCGACGTGGTGCCGTTCGTGGTGGTGGCCGTGCTCCGCCGCAGCCTGAGCGACCCGCTCTTCTACCTGCTCGGACGGCTCTACGGCGACCGTTCCATCCGCTGGCTGGAGAAGAAGGGAGGCGGGGGTCCCCTGGTCACGCTGTCGGAGAAGTGGTTCAAGAAGGCGTCCTACCTGATGGTCTTCCTCTTCCCGGGGGCGATCGTGTGCGCGCTGGCCGGCGTCACCCGGATGCGCCCGGCGGCGTTCGCCGCCTGCAACCTGGGAGGCACGCTGGCCTCGGTGATCGCGGTCCGCATCTTCAGCGATGCCATCTCCAGCCCGGTCGAGGCCATCCTCCGGTTCTTCGAGCGCAACATGGTGCTCACCACCTCCATCACCGTCGGGTTGGTGATCCTGTCCCTCGTCCTCGGCAAGGTCCAGGGCAAGCTCGACGCCGACCTCGACGTGCTGGACGAGGACGTCGCTCCCGGGCGGGGCGGCGACGGCGACCGCACCGGCGTGTAACCGAGAGGTCGCCGGGGGATTACCCGGACAGGGGGCTGCCGGACAGGGGTGAGCCCGAGCCGTAGTCGGTCGCCCCCGAGCCGAACTCGGGCGAGCCGTAGTCGGGCGACCCGAAGTCGGTGGTCCCGAACTCCGAGATCCCGAAGACCTGCGTCCCGAACACAGCAGGTCGCCACTTGGCCCCGATGCCCCGGACGACGATGGCCGGACTGGAACCGCACAGGTCGGTGATCCGGCGAGGGTCACCGGTGAGGATCACCCCACCGCCGGCGGCGGCGCAGACGGCCACCACGCTGGCGTCGGCGTGGTCGTCGGTGCCGCGCCCGGCGTCGGCCAGGATCTTGCCGATTCGGCGGGCGAGGGCCCGGTCGGTGGCGACGACGGCGATCCCCCCGTCCGCCCCCAGGCAGGCGTCCACTGCCTGGTCCTGGGCGCCGCCCCGGTAGAGCTCGACCAGGGCGGCGGCAGGGACGACCACATCGGTCGAGCGACCCGGGCCAGTCGGCGCCGACCCCGTCGGCGTCGACACTCCCGGCGTCGACACTCCCGGCATTGACACCGCCGGCATCGACACCGCCGGCGTCGACACTCCCGGCGTCGACACTCCCGGCATCGACACCGCAGTGATCGACACTGCAGTCAGGGCGGCCCGCACGGTGCGCTCCGGCTCGCCTCCCCGGGCCAGCGCCGACACCGCTTCCGAGTCGAGCACCAGGGTGCCCACCGCCCCGAGGGTCCGGAAGTCGTCGACGTCGGCCGGGTCCACCGGCCCCCGCTCGGCCGTGAGGATGCGCAGGAGCCGGGCCAGTGCCGCGCCCCGCTGGCGCCGCTCGACCTCGTCCTGCAGGACTTCGTTCACCGCCGACGACAGGGCCTCGTCGTCGTCGCCGAGCACGTCGGCCACGCCCGCGTCGAGGGTGATGGTCCTGCGCCGCTTGCTCCGGGCCATACCGGCATGGTCCCAGCCTGACGGGCCTCGCGCCAGCCATTGCCGGCAGCGGGCAGCGAACCGCGTTCAAGCGGGCCCCCCGGTCGGTCGATAATGGACGCGAGAGCCGACCCACATTCCCCTACGGCGGCAAGGCAACCGGCGGTCGAGGGTGCGGTCGGACACGAGGAGGAGCACCAGATGTCGCAGCACACCCCCGGCTCCAGTGGAGCCCCGACGGACGACGAGTCCGTTCCCTGGATCCTCCGCGGGCGCTCCGGGCCCGTGGCCGACGCCGCACCGGTCGACGCCCCCGCCGACGACGCGCCCGTCTCCAAGTTCCGCCGCGTGTCCGGCGCGCCCACGATGGGGGCGGCCACGCCGGTGGGCCGGGCGGTGCCCCCGCCGCCGCCTCCGCGGCCGCCCGCCGCGACCTCCCGGGCCACGGCCTACACCCCTCCGCCGCCTCCGCCGCCGATGGAGTGGGACTCCGAGGTGGAGACCCTCCGTCCGCCGTCACGCTCCTCGGCACCGGCGTGGACCCCTCCGCCCAGCCGCCCCACCTCGCCGCCCCCGGGGCCCAGCGCCTACTCCCCGTCCCCCCGGAAGAAGGGGATGAGCGGTGGGTTGATCGCCGCCATCGTCGCCGGCGGACTCGTCCTCACGGCAGGCGGAGTCGGCGGCGTGCTGCTCCTCGCCGACGCCGGCACGCCGTCCCGGGCCGAGTTCGTGGCCGATGCGGACGATGTCTGCCGTCCCGCCAACGGGCCGGTGGCCGCCATCGTCAAGCCCACCAGCTACCCCGAGCTGGCCACCGCGGCCGGCACCCTGAACACCACGATCGACTCCCAGCTCGGCCAGCTCCGGGCGCTCGACCAGCCCGGCGGAGGGGCCAAGACCGACGTGGCCGGCGTGTACACCGCCCTCGAGGGCACCAGCGCGGCCGCCAAGCGGCTGCAGGACGCGGCCGGCAACCAGGACGACGGGGCCACCATCGCCGCCACCAAGGAGATGGCCAGCCAGGCCGGCGACGCCCGCACCCGGGCCACCACGGCCGGCTTCGCGGCGTGCTCCATCGGCATGCAGCCCGGCATCGACGCCGTCTTCGGCGGCTCCCAGTCGGTCATCAAGGCCGGGTTCATCGCCGAGGCCGACGTCCTCTGCCGCCGGGCGGCCAACGACCTGGAGGACATCGACTTCCCCACGTCCGACGACGCCCGGTCCTTCGCCCGCTACATCGGGGAGACGATCGACATCTTCGACGAGCTGGTGGCCGACATCCGGGCGCTGCCCGTCACCCCCGGTGAGGAGGCCACGGTGGACGAGATCTTCACCGCCCAGGACAAGGTCCAGGCCAAGGAGCGTGAGTTCCAGGACGCGGCGGCCGACGACGACTTCGACCGCATGGACGCCCTGGACCGTGAGGTCACGACGCTCATCACCGCGGCCGACGCCAAGTGGGACGCCTACGGCCTCGGCAGCTGCGGCTCCAACTTTGGTTTCTGAGCAGGTCCGCCGCACCGCCACCGCGTCCGCCGGGAGGGTCGCGGTGGCGGCGGTCTGCTGGCTGCTGCTCACCGCCGCCCCGGGTGTGGCCGCCGCGCCGTCCGACGACACCCTCTTCGATCAGCAGTGGAACCTGGAGCACATCGGCGCCGCCGGGGCGTGGGACGTCTCCACCGGCGCGGGCGTGAAGATCGGCATCGTCGACTCCGGCATCGACGCCCGCCACCCCGACCTGGCCGACAAGATCGAGGCCCAGGCCGACTGCACCGACGGACCCTGCCAGGAGGGCAGCGCGTCCGACGGTGACGGCCATGGCACGTCGGTGGCGGGGGTGGCGGCGGCCAGCACTGACAACGGCACCGGGATCGCGGGCGTGGCCCCCGACGCCCGGCTGGTCGTGGCCAAGGTCCTCGACGACGACGGCTTCGGCGGCATCGAGAGCATCAACAGCGGCATCCGCTGGGTGGTCGACCACGGGGCCAAGATCGTGAGCCTGAGCCTGGGCGATCCGGCCGACATCTTCAGCCGGTCCGGCAACACCCTCGCGTCGGGCATCGAGTACGCCTGGACCCGCGGCGCCATCCCCGTCCTGGCCGCCGGCAACTACAACTCCGGCGTCCTGGGCACCCAGTCGGCGGGCTACGGAAACCTCAACGCCATCGTGGTCGGGGCCACCGACAAGACGGGCGCCGTCGCCTTCTATTCGACCCCCCTGGGCAACGCCAAGTGGGGCGTCGTGGCCCCCGGCGGCAACAGCAAGGGGGCCGACCAGGACATCCTGTCCACCGAACCGGGCGGCCGGTACACCTGGCACGCCGGCACGTCGCTCGCCGTCCCCCACGTCAGCGGCGCCCTGGCCCTCATCCTGGCCCAGGGCCTCGGCCAGCAGGCCGCCGTCGACCGCCTCCTGGCCACCCTCGACACCTCCACCCCCTGCGGCAACGGCTGCCGCGGCCGCCTCAAGGCCGACGCCGCCGTCCAGGCCGCGCCCTCGACCACCGTGCCCAGCGCGGACGGCGGGGCCGCAGCCGACTCGGGCGGGTCAGGACTGCCGGTTCTCCCGATCGTCCTCGGTGTCGCGGTCGTGGCCGTTGCCGGCGCGGCCGGGGCCGGCATCCGGCTCGCCACCCGCCGCTGAGCCGGGACTACCACGGGCGTGGTACAGGCGTAGGATGAAGGTGTGAGCAAGCAGCGGCTGTCGGCATCGGTGGACACCGACCTGGTCGTGGCCGCCCACGCCGCCGTCCACGCAGGTCGCGCCGAGAGCGTCAGCGCCTGGGTGAGCGAAGCGTTGCGTCGCCAGGTCGACCACGAGCGGCGCCTCGGCGCGCTCGGCGACTTCGTGGCGGCCTACGAGGCCGAGCACGGGGAGATCACCGACGAGGAGATCCGCCTGGCCACCCGCCACGCTCAGTCCAGAGCCGTCGTGGTTCGTGGCCCGGCCGGGGAGGTATCCGGCGCCCGCCGGCGAGCGCGGTGACGATCGTGCTCGATGCCGGGGCACTGATCGCTTTGGAACGGGGCGATCGCGAGGTTGCGTCCCTCCTCAAGCGGGAGTTGCTCGCCGGTCGGCTCCCTCGCACCCACGGCGGGGTGGTGGGTCAGGTGTGGCGGGGAGGGACGGGCCGCCAGGCGAACCTGGCCCGGGCTCTGGCCGGGATCGATGCGGTCGCGCTCGACGACACGTTGGGCCGGCGGGCCGGGATCCTCCTGGGCCGGACGGGCCAACGCGACGTGATCGACGCGGCCGTCGTCCTGCTGGCGGACGACGGCGATTGGATCCTCAGCTCAGATCCCGACGACCTGCTCCCCCTCGCCGCCGCCGCCGGCACCCACCTCGAGCTCATTCCGGTGTAGTCCCGCGCACCTTGCCGCGGAAACGGCGGCGCGCGCTTACGAGCCGCTGATGGCGTCCAGGACGGGGAGGCGGGCGGCCCGGCGGGCGGGCAGGATGCCGGCCAGCAGGCCGGCCACGACGGCGGCGGCCACCAGGGCCAGGAGCTGGCGGACGGGGACGACGAGCTCGGACACGCCCAGGTCGCGCATGGCGCCCACGAGGGCCCAGCCGAAGAACACGGCCACCACCACGCCGAGCACCGCGCCCAGGGCGGCGATCACCATCGCCTCCGAACGCACCATCGACCGCAGCTGGCCCCGGCCCATGCCGACGGCCCGCAGCAGGCCCAGCTCCCGGGTCCGCTCGTGGATCGAGAGGGCGAGGGTGTTCACGATTCCCAGCAGGGCGATGATGACCGACAGGCCGAGAAGGGCCGTCACCGGCACCAGCAGCCGGTCGATCGCCTCCTTCTGGGCGGCCAGCACCTGGACCCGGTCGCGGGCCTCGACGTTGGGGAAGTCGACCAGCGCCTCCTCCACCGCCAGCCGGCCCGCCTCGGGGGTGATCCCGGCCTTGAGCCGCACGTCGACCTCGAGGCTGAGCTGCTGCTTGAAGTTGGCCTTGTGGGCCGCCAGGGTGATCACGTAGTCGCTGCGGACGGCGGTCGAGGTGAACGTGTCGGCCAGCACCATGGGCTGCACGCCGGTGCGGGCGAAGGTCATGGGCACCTCGTCGCCCACCTTCCAGCCGTGGCGCTCGGCCACGCTGGCCCGCACCAGCACCCCGTCGTCGTCCAGGCGACGGAGAGCGACGGTCGCTTCCGGGTCGAGGGCGTACACCTCGGTGACGGTCTTGGGGTCGACGGCCACGAGGGTGTTCGTCCGTCCCCCGAGGCCCCACTGCCCGCCCCGGATCTCCGACACCAGCGCCACCGCCTTGGATTTGCGCAACTTGTCGCCCACCGCGGTGGGGACACCCCCCTGGGCGCCGGCCGCCGTCCGGGGCGTGACCACGAAGTCGGCCCGCAGGGTGTCCTGGATGGTGTGGCTGGCCGAGCTCTTGATGGACGCGGCCAGGATGGCGACCACGCCCACCAGGGTGATCCCGATCATGAGGGCGGCGGCCGTGGCCGAGGTGCGCCGGGGGTTGCGCATGGCGTTCTCCCGGCCGAGGACGGCGGGCTGGCCGAAGATGCGGACCAGGGGCAGCCCGAGCAGCCAGGCCGAGGGGCGGGCGATGAGGGGCATCAGCATGGCGATGCCGACCAGCACACCGGCCGACCCGAGGCCGATCGCCACCAGCGGGTTGTCGACCCGGCCGAACAGGCCGATGAAGAGCGAGGCCAGCCCGATGAGGGCGACGCTCGCCCCCATCCCCACGCGGCGCCCGACGGGAACGGCGTCGTCGGTGGTGCGGCCCACGATGGCGGCCATGGGCGAGACCTTCATGGCCCGCCGGGCGGGGATGATGGCGGAGGCGACGGTGACGACCACGCCGGCCGCCAGCCCCATGGCCGCGGTACGGCCCCGGAACACGATCGGGGCCGACGGGAGCTCGAAGCCGATCATGCGCATGAGGGCCAGCAGTCCGTGGGCGGCCCCGAGCCCGAGGACGATGCCGGCGGTCGAGGCCACGATGCCCACCATCAGCGCCTCGGCCAGCACCGACGTGATGATGTGGCGGCGGCTGGCGCCCACCGCCCGCAGCAGCCCCAACTCCCGGGTCCGCTGGGCCACGAGGATCGAGAACGTGTTGAAGATGATGAAGGCGCCGACGAGGAGCGCCACCGCGGCGAACATCATCAGGGCGGTGGTGAGGAAGCCGAGGGCCTTGGTCCACGACTCCTGGGTCTCGCGCGCCGCCTGGTCGTAGGTGACGACCTCGTACCTCTCGGGCAGGACGGCGCCGATGCGGGCCCGCATGAGCTCGGGCGAGACGCCGGCCTCGGCCTTCACCGGGATGGCGTCGAGGGCGCCGTCCTCGCCGAGGAGCTCCTGGGCCGTCTCCAGGTCGAAGCTGGCGGTGGTGGAGCTGAGCAGGTCGTCGATCTTGCGCAGGCCGGCGATGGTGAACTCCCGCACCAGGCCCTGGAAGAGGATCTTGATCTGGTCACCCGGCTTGAAGCCGTCCTTGGCCGCGGTGACGTCGTCGATGACGACCTCGTCGGGGCCGACCGGGGGCCGCCCGGCGACGATGGTGTCCGCCTGGGAGAAGGCGGTGCCGACGGTGGGCAGGCCCGAGGGGCTGATCGCCCTGCCCTCCTTGTCGACCATCTCGGCGAAGCCCATGACCTGGCCCCACACCCTCTGGACTCCGGGGATGGCGGCGATCACGTCGAGCAGCGACTCGGGCAGGGTCTCCCGCTCAGGGAGGGTGGTGGCCTGGGCGGTGAACTGGGCGCTGGCCCGCACCACCACGTCGATCTGGGCCGTCGAGGTCGACGCCTGCTGGAAGGCGCCGTCGATGGTGTCGGTGAGGACGAATGTCCCCGAGACCAGGCTCACGGCCAGGGCGACCGCCGATGCGGTGCGAACCAGGCGGCTCTTGTGAGCGAGGAGACCCTTCAGTACCCGCCACATCTCCTGTCCCCCCCCGGTGTGGTCGATCGTACCGGTCGCGCCCGGCGGCGGTTGTCCACCCGGAGCGGCACGAGGACGGGCCGCCGCCGGTTCCCCCGTCCGATCCCGAGCTGGACCAGCTCGTCGAGCAGGCTCCGGATCCGGTCCATCGGATCAGGCCCCGAGGCGCTTCATGTGGTCGATGGCCCGGTCGGTGGTGGGGTCGAGCATCTCGTCGACCACCCGCCCGTCCTTCAGGAAGACGATGCGGTCGGCGACGGCCGCCGCCGCCGGGTCGTGGGTGACCATGACGATGGTCTGGCCGAACTCGTCCACCGCCATGCGGAGGAAGGCCAGGAGGTCGCTGCCGGTGGTCGAGTCGAGGTTGCCGGTGGGCTCGTCGGCGAAGATGATCTCGGGCCGGGTGACGAGGGCCCGAGCCGCCGCCACCCGCTGCTGCTGGCCGCCCGACAGCTCGCTGGGGCGGTGGTGGAGGCGGTCGCGGAGGCCGATGACGTCGACGATGCGGTCGAACCACTCCATGTCGGGCTTCCGCCCGGCGAGGGAGAGGGGAAGGGTGATGTTCTCGGCCGCGGTGAGGGTGGGGAGCAGGTTGAAGGCCTGGAACACGAAGCCGATGCGGTCCCGGCGCAGGCGGGTGAGGCGCTTGTCGTTGAGCGAGCCGAGGTCGGTGTCGCCGATGTACACCCGACCGAAGGTGAGGGTGTCGAGACCGGCGAGGCAGTGGAGGAGGGTGGACTTGCCGGAGCCCGACGGGCCCATGATGGCGGTGAACTCGCCGCGGCCGATCTCCAGGTCGACACCGTCGAGGGCCCGGACCGAGTTTCCGTTCCGGCCGTAGATCTTGGTGGCGTCGACCACCCGGGCCGCCGGCGCCGGGCTCTCCAGGAGGCGGAGCGAGCCCGCCCCCCGGGGAGCGACCGTCTCGGCGATCTGTGGGTTGTTGAGCAGCATCGTCATGGTCGTCGGTCTCCGGATCTCAGACGAGCTTCGAGGCGTAGGCCGGGCAGTACATGGAGACGGCGGTGCGCACGGCGTAGTCGGCGGCAGCCGGCGAGACCGGCACGTAGGCGGCCACCTGGGCCAGCCCGACGGCCTTGACCTGGGCGAAGGTCTGGCCCTGGTCGAATGCGGTGCACACCTTGTTGCCGACGTCGGCGACGTTGGCCGGGCTGATCTGGAAGAAGAGGGGCAGCTGCACCAGGCCGCTGATGCCGGCGATCGCCGACTGCACCTGGGCCGCCGAGGGCACCGTGCGGGGGGCGAGCGTTATGGCCGGAGGGGCCGGGACGATCACGGGAGCGGGGGCCTCGACCACGGGGGTGGGCACGACGATCTTGGGGGCGGCGGCCTTGGCCTTGGTGGTGGGAGGGGCGACGACGGCCGTCTCCGGCTCGGGGACGACGATCTCGGGGATCGTGACCTCGGGGGCGGGAGCGTCGGCCGCGGCGGCGGCCACCACGGCCGGCGGGGCTTCGACGGTGGCGGCGACGTCGACCGTCGGGCTGGTCACGGCCGGAGGTGCCTCCTCGGCATTGATCAGGCTGGGGACCACCGCGCTGGCCCCGGCTGCTACGCCGAGGGTCACGATGAACCCCGCCGTCCAGGCTACGAATCCTGCCTTCCGCTTGAACATCTCGCCTCGCTCTCGCTTAATGAACCGTTTATACGTTCGGCTGATGCGTAAGTGATCGACTCATCGGCCGGATCCCTGAAGAGGGAGATGACCAAGTGTTGTGAACTGGTCCGAATGACCTATGGACGACCGCTTCGGGTCGAGCCGATCGACGATCCCGCCGACGACCGGGTCGCCGACTACGTGGGATTGTCCGACGCCGGGGCCCGCCGCCGGATCGAGCAGCCGGGCCCTGGCGCCGGCGGCGCCCGCGGGGCGGGGATCTTCGTGGCCGAAGGGGCGGTGGTGATCGGCCGGCTCCTCGGGTCGCCGTACCCGATCCGCTCCTTCCTCGTCACCGACAGGGGACTGAGGTCCCTGGAGCAGCTGCTGGCCGACGGGGCGCGGCCGGCACCTGACGCGCCCGTCTACCTCGCCACCCAGGAGGTGATGGAAGCGGTGGCCGGCTTCCGGTTCCACCGGGGCTCGTTGGCCGCCGCCGACCGGCTACCCCTGCCCGCGGCCGACGAACTGGCGGCGGGCACCGACCGCCTGCTGCTGGTGGAGGGCGTCGGGGACAACGAGAACCTCGGTGCCCTCTTCCGCAACGGGGCCGCCCTCGGGGTCGGTGCGGTGCTCCTCGACCCCACCACGTGCGACCCGCTCTACCGGCGGTCGGTGCGGGTGTCGGCCGGCCAGGTCCTGCGCCTGCCCTTCGCCCGGATGACCGACTGGCCGGCCGGCGCCGTCGCCGCCCTCCAGGACCTCGGGTTCGAGGTGCTGGCCCTCACCCCGTCCCGGTCGGCCGACGACCTGCGGACGCTGCCGCCCCACCCGCGACGGGCCCTGCTCGTCGGGGCCGAGGGCGACGGCCTGTCCTCCGCCGCCCTGGCCGCTGCCGACCGCCGGGTCCGCATTGCCATGGCGCCCGGCGTCGACTCGCTCAACGTGGCCACCGCGGCCGCCATCGCCCTCCACCACCTGGCCCCGCCGCCCTGAAGCGGACGACCTGTCGGCTACAGGTCGAGGAGGCGGTCGAGGCCGATGGTGAGGCCGGGACGGTCGGCCACCGCCTTGACCGCCAGCAGCACCCCGGGCATGAACGAGTCCCGGTCGTAGGAGTCGTGGCGGATCGACAGGCTCTGGCCGGTCGTGCCGAGGAGCACCTCCTGGTGGGCCACCAGTCCCCGCAGGCGGACGGAATGGAGCCGGATGCCGGCCGGTCCGGAGCCGCCCCGGGCCCCCTCGACCACTGTGCGCTCGGTGGGGTCGGTGGCCCAGTCCGAGGAGCGGGCGGCCATGCGCTCGGCGGTGAGCATGGCCGTTCCCGAGGGGGCGTCGACCTTCTGGTCGTGGTGCAGCTCGATGATCTCGGCCGACTCGAACCAGGGCGCCGCCAACTCCGCGAAGCGCATCATGAGCACCGCCCCGATGGCGAAGTTGGGAGCGACGAAGCAGTTGCTCCTGGTGAACATCTCGGCCAGCCGGTCGAAGTCGTCGGGCAGCCAGCCGGTGGTGCCCACCACCGCGTGGATGCCGTTCTCGGCGCACCAGACGAGGTTCTGCCGGGCCGCGTCGACGTGGGTGAAGTCGATGGCGACGTCGGCCCCGGCCTGGAGGATGGCGTCGGCGTCGGGCGACATCTGCAGCCCGCCGATGGGCGCCCCGGTGACCTTGCGGACATCGATGCCGGCGTGCAGCGGGTCGACCCCCGCCACCAGCTTCAGCTCGGCGTCGGCGACCACCGCCCGGCACACCGTCGACCCCATTCGCCCCCCGGCGCCGAACACACCGACCTTGATCGTCACCCCGGCGACCCTACCGGCCCCGCCACCGCCGGCCGTCCGCGTATAGGCCGAAAGCGGACCAGTCGGCCCGCCCGAACCGGTGACACCAAACCGCGCCAGGCCCCGGTGAGCGTCACCAGTTCGCCACGGCCCGGCCTCCCACGCCGAACCGGTGACACCAAACCGCGCCAGGCCCCGGTGACTGTCACCAGTTCGCCGTGGCGAGCCGTCTCAGGCGACGCGCTCGGAGAACTCCTCTTCGGAGAAGGGGCCGACCACGGCAAGCACGCGCTGGGCGCCGAGAACCCGGGCGATCACCCGGTTGACGTCGTCGTGGCCGATGGCCTCGGTACGGGCCACCAGGTCGTCGAAGGCCATGACCTCGCCGTGGATGAGCTGGCTGCGGCCGATGCGGTTCATGCGGCCGGCGGAGTCCTCCAGGCCCAGCGTCAGCGACCCCTTGAGGCCGCCCTTGGCGACGGCCAGCTCGCGGTCGGTGACACCGTCCTGCAGCAGCTTGTCGAACTCGGTGTCGATGATGTCGAGCACCTGGCGGGCCCGGGCGGGCGCGGTGCCGGCGTAGACGCCGAAGGCGCCGGTCTCCAGGTAGGCGGCCCGGTAGGAGTACACCGAGTACACCAGCCCCCGCTTCTCGCGGATCTCCTGGAACAGCCGGCTCGACATCCCCCCGCCCACGATCTGGTTGAGGACGGCCAGGGCGAAGCGGTCCTCGTCACTGCGGTCGATCGAGCGCATGCCCACGATCAGATGGGCCTGCTCGGTGCTGCGCCGCACGACGCGCAGGGGCACCGCCGGGGCCAGGTGGGCGACGGGACGGGCCGGGGCGTCACCCGGACGGCCACCGAAGCGACGCTCGATTCCGGCCGCCACGAGGTCGTGGTCGACGTTGCCGGCCGCCGCCACCACCATCTTCGGCGGGCGGTACCGGGTGTCGAAGTAGGACCGGATCTGCTCCGGCGTCATCGCCGTGATCGAAGCCCGCTCGCCCAGGACCTCACGCCCCAGTGGGTGGCCGGGGTAGAGCGCCTCGTGGAACACCTCGTGCACCAGGTCGGACGGCTCGTCCTCGTGCATGTTGATCTCTTCCAGGATCACCTGGCGCTCGGCGTCGACCTCCTCGCCCCGGAAGGCGGGCGAGTCCATGATGTCGCAGAGGATGTCGAGGCCCAGCTCGATGTCCTCGTCGAGCAACCTCGTGTAATAGGCGGTGTACTCCTTGGTGGTGAAGGCGTTCATGTCGCCCCCCACCGCCTCGATCGACTCGGCGATGTCCTTGGCGCTGCGGGTGTCGGTGCCCTTGAACAGGAGATGCTCGAGGAAGTGGGACGCCCCCCACTCGGGCAGGGTCTCGTCCCGGGAGCCGGCGTCGACCCAGAACCCGAGCGTGGCCGAGTGGGAGTCCGGCATGGCCTCGGTAACGACCTGGAGGCCGCTACCGAGGCGGGTGCTACGGATCAAGCAACTACCTCCGGCCGCCGCCGCCACCGCCGCCACCGCTGCGGCGGCGGTCGCGGTCACGGTTGCGTCGGGGACCTCCGTCGCCGCCGCCCCCGGCGCCGGTGACCACCTCGGCCGGGCCCAGGTCGCCGAACTTCGACTTGGCCTCGGAGTCGAACGCCTCCTCGAAGGACACGAACTCGCGACCCGACGAGTCGGCCGCCGGCCGCTCCTCGGAGCGGGGGCCCCGGTCGCCCCGGTCACCCCGGTCGCCGCCGCGGTCGTCGGAACGGGGGGCCCGCTCGGCCCGCTCGGGACGGTCGGAGCCGCCGCCGTCGGGTGCGACCTCGCCGTCCTCGCCCACGGGCGAGAGGGCGACCTTGCCCTGGGGATCGACGTCGTCGACCCGCACGATGATGTCGTCGCCCAGGGAGACCACGTCCTCCACCCGCTCGACCCGCTTGCCCCGGCCCAGCTTGGAGATGTGGACCAGGCCGTCGCGGCCGGGGAGGATGTTGACGAAGGCCCCGAACTTGGTGATGTTGACCACCTTGCCGGTGTAGACGTCGCCCACGTTGGCCCGGGGCGGGTCGAGGATCAGCTCGATGCGGCGGCGGGCCTCGGTGACGGCCGCCCCGTCCTTCGCCCCTATGGTGACGGTGCCGACCTGGCCGTCGTCGTCGACGTTGATGTCGGCGCCGGTCTCCTGCTGCATGGCGTTGATGACCTTGCCCTTGGGCCCGATCACCTCGCCGATCTTGTCCATCGGGATCTCGAAGCTGACGATCTTGGGCGCGGTCTCGTTGACCTCGGCCCGGGGCTCGGCGATGCAGTCGGCCATGACCTCGAGCACCAGCATGCGGGCCTCGTAGGCCTGCTGCAGGGCCTTGCCCAGCACGTCGGCCGGGATACCGGCGATCTTGGTGTCGAGCTGGAGGGCGGTCACGAAGTCGGACGTGCCCGCCACCTTGAAGTCCATGTCGCCGAAGGCGTCCTCGGCTCCCAGGATGTCGGTCAGGGTCGTGTACTTGCCTTCGGCGAACACCAGGCCCATGGCGATGCCGGCCACGGGGGCCTTGATGGGCACGCCGGCGTCCATGAGCGAGAGCGTCGACCCGCAGACCGATGCCATCGACGTGGAGCCGTTGGACGACATGCAGTCGGAGACGACCCGCAGCGTGTAGGGGAACTCGTCGATCGGGGGGACGACGGGCAGCAGGGCCCGCTCGGCCAGCAGGCCGTGGCCGATCTCCCGGCGCTTCGGTCCCCGCATGAAGCCCGTCTCCCCGGTGGCGAAGGGGGCCATGTTGTAGTGGTGCATGTAGCGCTTGGAGTCGTCGATGCCGATGGTGTCGAGCATCTGCTCCATCCGGGGCATGCCCAGGGTGGCCACGGACAGGACCTGGGTCTCGCCCCGCTGGAAGAGTCCGGAGCCGTGGGCGGTGGGGATGAGCCCGATCTCGGCCGACAGCGCCCGGATGTCGGTGGGTCCACGACCGTCGATGCGCATGCCGTCGTCGACGATGCGCTTGCGCACGATCTTCTTCTGGAGGGCCTTGACGGCAGCCTTGATCTCCTTCTCGCGGCCCTCGAATTCCGCTGCCACCTGGGACTTGATGGAGGCGATGGCGGCGTCGGTGGCCAGGTTGCGCTCGGCCTTGCCCGAGATGGCGCTGGCCTCGGCGACCAGGGCGGTGCCGACCTCGGTCACCCGGGCGAACACGTCGTCGCCGTAGTCGACCTGGCGCTCGTAGGGCACCGGCGGCTTCTGGCCGAACTTGGCGACCAGGTCGTTCTGGAGGTCGATCGCCTCCCGGATCCAGGTCTTGGCCGACTCGAGCCCCTGGGCGATGACCTCCTCGGTCACCTTGGGGGCGCCGTCCTCGTAGAAGCGCCAGGCGTCCTCGGTGCCCCCGGCCTCCACCATCATGATGGCGATGTCGCCGTCGTCCAGAGCCCGGCCGGCCACGACCAGCTCGAACGTCGAGTCGTCGCCGTCCTGGTAGGTGGGGTGGGGGATCCACTCGCCCTCGGCGGTGAAGGCCACCCGAACCGCCCCGATGGGCCCGTCGAACGGGATGCCGGACAGCATCAGCGCGGCCGAGGCGCCGTTGATGGCCAGCACGTCGTGGGGGTTCTCCTGGTCGGCCCCGAGGATGGTGCCCACGATGTGGACCTCGTTGCGGAATCCCTCGGGGAAGGAGGGCCGAAGGGGCCGGTCGAGGAGCCGGCAGGTGAGGATGGCCTGGTCGGTGGCCCGGCCCTCACGCCGGAAGAACGAGCCGGGGATCTTGCCCGCGGCGTACATCCGCTCCTCGATGTCGACGGTGAGGGGGAAGAAGTCGACCCCCTCCCGCACGCTGCGGGATGCGGTGGCGGTGCAGAGCACCATGGTGTTGCCCAGCTGGGCCAGCACCGCGCCGTCGGCCAGTTGCGCCAGCTTGCCGGCCTGGAAGGAAAGGGTCTTGTCGGTCCCCGTGACGGGGGACGAAACGGAAACGGGTTCCGTCATGTGTGTCGCTCCTTGTGTCGTTCGGAGCGGCGGCCAGTTCCCAGTTGTCAGCCACCCGGACGACGATGCGGTTCGGGGAGCTGGCGACTGGCAGCTGACTCTGTCGCCCCTACTGGTGTAGTGGTTCGAAAATGGCGAGAGCGGCCCGGCGGGCCGCTCTCAGGGTTCAGTTATCGGCGGAGGCCGAGCCGGGCGATCAAGGCCCGGTAGCGCTCGACGTCGTTCGCCTTCACGTAGTCGAGGAGGCGCCGGCGACGGCCGACCATCATCAGGAGGCCACGCCGACCGTGATGGTCCTTCTTGTGGTCCTTCAGGTGGCCGGTGAGGTGGTTGATGCGCTCGGTGAGGAGCGCGACCTGGACCTCGGGCGACCCCGTGTCGGACTCATGGAGCCTGTACTCGCCGATGGTGGCGGTCTTGTCGGGCATACGCTCGCTGTATCTTCCTTGTCCCCGGCCGTATTCAGGGGAACGGGCCGATTGCGGACGCGCCTGGCAGGTCGCCCAAGCGCTGGGTCTGATGTTACCAGCCGGTACGGTCGGGTCCCGATGCTGGTCGTGAGCCGCTCCTGCCGGATTCCCCTGGAGGAGCTGGAATGGCGGTTCTCCGCCTCCGGCGGGCCGGGGGGCCAGCACGCCAACACCTCCAACACCAGGGCCGAGGTCATCTTCGACGTGGCCAACTCGCCATCGCTCGGTCCTCGCCAGCGAGCCCGCATCATCGAGCGGCTGGGGCCGGTCGTCCGGGTCGCCGCCGACGACGAGCGGTCGCAGCTCCGCAACCGCCAGCTCGCCCTCGAGCGGCTCGCCGCCCGCCTGCGGGAGGCCCTGAAAGTGGATCGGCCGCGGGTGGCGACCAGGCCGTCCACGGGCGCCCGGGTGCGGCGCCTGGAGGGCAAACGCCGCACGTCGGAGCGCAAACGGCTCCGTCGACCGCCCGAGGCCGAGTAGGCGACGCGACCGCACCCGCACCCGTCCTCGGATCCGGGCACGCGGGCAACGAACGGAGTAGCTTCCTGCCCACGATCCCCCCGGTCGGGGACCGTCATGGAGGCTGGAGACCCGCGGAGGTATCGGACATGGGCAAGGTTCGTCGTAGCTGGATCGGTAGCCGGGCGGGAGCGCTCGTCGTCGCCTGCGTGGCGCTGTCGTTGGTCGTGGGCGTGGGGCCCGCGTCAGCCGCTGTTCTCACACAGAACTTCGACGGGGTGGTCGCACCGGCGCTGCCGCCGGGCTGGACGGCGACCAAGCTCGTAGGACTCCCGGCCGACCCGACCTGGGTCACCACCGCCGCGGGCACAGTCGACACCCCTCCGAACACCACCTTCGTGCCGAATCCGAACCACGTCACCGACAACGTCCTCGTCTCCCCGGTGGTGCCGATCGGTGCCGCGGGCACCGTCTCGTTCCGCAACTTCTACGACCTCGAGAACACCTTCGACGGCGGGGTCCTGGAGATCAAGATCGGGGGCGGGGCCTTCACCGACATCCTCGTCGCCGGCGGGTCCTTCGGGGTCGGTGGCTACAACGGGCCCATCTCGGTCAACTTCGGCAGCCCGATCGCCGGGCGTCAGGCATGGACGAACAACTCCGGTGGTTTCATCAGCACCATCGCCAACCTCCCGGCAGCATCCATCGGCCAGAACATCCAACTGCGTTGGCGACTGGGATCCGACATCAGCGTGTCGGACAACGGCTGGCGGGTCGACACCATCTCGATCAGCGGGGTCGCCGAGACCTGCGGTCCCCCCGAGCCGGCCCCGGGTCCCGGCGACATCGTCGGCACGGCCGACGCCGACACGCTCACCGGCACCCCCGGCAATGATCGGATCTTCGGTCTCGGCGGGAACGACCAGATCGACGGTGCCGGCGGCAACGACGTGATCTTCGGCGGCCCGGGCGACGACCAGCTCACGGGCGGCGAAGGGAATGACTCGGTGTGCGGCGGTATCGGGAACGACTTCCTCGCCGGTTCGGGCGGCAACGACAACCTCAGTGGTGGCGCCGGCAACGACAACCTCAGTGGTGGCGACGGCGACGACAGCCTGTTCGGCGACGCCGGCAACGACCGCCTCACCGGTTCCGGTGGCACCAACACCAACGACGGCGGTCCGGACAACGACCAGTGCCTCAACCCGTCGCCCGGTACGAACTGCTCACCGTAGGTACGTAGCGGCGCCCAGGCCCCTCGACCGGCTCTCGTAGCCCAGCCGGTCGAGGGCCGCGGGCCGACGCTGCCGTCGGAACGTAGCGGCCCCAGGCCCTCCGCTCGGCGCTCTCTAGTAACCCAGCCGGTCGAGGGCGGCCGGGCGGCGCTGCCAGTCCTTGTCGACCTTCACCACCAGCTCCAGGTAGGCGCCGGGGTCGAGTTGGGCCCGCACCGCCTGGCCCACCTGCTTGAGCACGGCGCCGCCCTTGCCGATGACGATGCCCTTCTGCGACTCCCGCTCGACCAGGATCTCGCAGCGGATGAGGGGCCACTCCCACTCCGTGACCCGGCAGGCGATGGAGTGCGGCATCTCCTCCCGCACCACCTTGAGCAGCTGCTCCCGCACCAGCTCCGACACCCAGAAGCCGTCGCCGGCGTCGGAGATCATCCCGTCCGGGTAGTACTGCGGGCCTTCCGGGAGGCGGGCCACGATCGCGTCGACCAGCGTGTCGACGCCGTCGCCGGTGCGGGCCGACACGGGGTAGTAGGCCGACAGGTCGAGCTCGCCGGCCTTGGTGAGCTGGGCCAGGATCTCGGGCTGCGAGGCGGCGTCGATCTTGTTGAGCACGCAGATGGCGCTCGACGACAGCCGCTTGGCGACGAACCGGTCGCCCTTGCCGAGGGGGGCGGTGGCGTCGATCACCAGGACGGCCACGTCGACCTCGTGCAGGGCGCTGGTGGCGGTGGCGTTGAGCCGCTCCCCCATCGCCGACTTGGGCTTGTGGATGCCGGGCGTGTCGACGAACACCACCTGGACGTCGGGCCGGTTGAGGACGCCCCGCACCTCGGTGCGGGTGGTCTGGGGGGCCGAGGCGGTGATGGTGACCTTGGTGCCCAGGATGGCGTTGAGCAGGGTGGACTTGCCGACGTTGGGCCGCCCCACGAGGGTGGCGAACCCCGATCTCATTCCTCGTCCGAGTCCGGGTTGCCGGCAGACGAAGCCGCCGCCGATGCCGGCGCCGGGTGCAACGGCGTGATGCGGACCCGGCCGATGCGCCGCCCCTGCACCTTCTCCGCGGTGAGGCGGTGTCCGTCGAATGTGACGCTCTCCCCCACGGCCGGGACGTGGCCGAGGAGGTCGAGCAGGAGTCCACCGACGGTGTCGTAGTCGCCCTCCGGCAGGTCGACGTGGAGCAGCTCCTCGAGCTCGTCGATGGGCATCCGGGCGTTGACGCTCATCTCGCCCCCGCCCAGGTCCTCGATCGGGGCCTCCTCCACGTCGTACTCGTCGACGATCTCGCCCACCAGCTCCTCGATGAGGTCCTCCAGCGTGACCAGCCCCGCCACCCCGCCGTGCTCGTCGACCACGATCGCCATGTGCGCCTTCTGCTTCTGCATCTCGGGCAGCAGCTCGGCCACCCGCTTCGTCTCGGGGACGTAGTTGGCGGGGCGCACCAGGTCGCGCACCGGCTCGTCGCCCCGGCCGTCGTGGATGGCCCGGATGAGGTCCTTGGTGTACAGGATGCCGATGACGTCGTCGATGCCCTGCTCGTAGACCGGGATGCGGCTGTATCCGGCCGAAAGCGCCACCTCCAGGGCGTCCCGCACCGTGGCCCGGGCCTCCACCGCCAGGATGTCGGGACGGGGGACCATGACCTCGCGCACCACGGTGTCGCCGAACTCGATGATGGAGTGGATGAGACGGCGCTCCTCGCGCTCGATCACCTCGTCCTCCACGGCCACGTCGACGGTGGCCAGCAGCTCCTCCTCCGACACGAACGGACCCTGCTTGAGGCCGCGACCCGGGACCACCACGTTGGCCAGCCCGATCAGCATCTTCGACAACAGCCGCACCGGCGGGAAGCCCACGATGGCCGCCACCAGGGGCGCCACCCGCAGGGCGGCCCGGTCGGGGTGCTGCACCGCGTACGTCTTGGGCACGGCCTCGGCGAACACGAAGATCACGACCAGCTCGAACACGACGGCCAGGACGACGCCCAGCGCACCGGCCCACCGCTCGGCCAGGACGCCGACGATGCTGGCTGCGCCCAGGTGGCACAACAGCACGAGCAGCAGGACGGGGTTGATGAAGCGCTCGGGGTGCTCGGCCAGCCGCAGCAGCTGCTTCGACCCCTTCTTGCCCTCGTCGGCGAGGGTGAGGGCCCGGATGCGGTTGATCCTGGTGAGCGACGTCTCGGCCATGGCCAGCACCGACGCCATCGCGATCAGGATGATCACGCCCACCACCATGAGCGTGGTGGTGTTCACCCGACCCACCCTGTGGATCGTTCCGCCTGGGATCGGGCCGCCTGGCCGCCGCGTGGAGCAGGCCGGCCGTTGGAACCCGGCCGGGCGCTCACTGCTGGGTCACCGCTTTTCGGTGGAACCGGTCGAGCATCTCCTGCTCCCGCTGCTCCATGCGTTCCGCCTCCTGGGGGTCTTCGTGATCCATACCCAGCAGGTGGAGGACTCCGTGCACGAGGAGCAGCGCCATCTCGTCGTCGTAGGTGCCGGCGTGGCCACTGCCTGAATGATCGGGAGCGTTGCGACGGGCGACCGCCGGGCAGACGACGACATCGCCCAGGAGGCGGGGGACGTCGCCCGGCTCCGGCTCGTCGACCGGGCCCGGTCCGAGGGAATCGGGCGAACGGGGACCGGCGGGGCCCGCTTCGAGCGCCTCCTCCTCGTCGATGGGGAAGGCGAGGACGTCCGTGGGGCCCTGCTGGCCGAGGAAGCGCAGGTTGAGCTCGGCCATGGCCGGCTCGTCGACGAACAGGAGCGAGACCTCGGTGTCGCCCCGCACGCCCTGGGCGGCGAGGACGCTGCGGGCCAGGTCGACCCACCGCACGGCGTCGACCGGCTCGTCCGACTGCTCGTCGGCGGCGAACACCTCCACGGTCATGAGGTCGGGGTCGCCCGCTCGTAGGCGTCGACGATGTCCTGGACGATGCGGTGGCGGACCACGTCCTTCGAGGAGAGGTGGACGAACGCCAGCCCTTCGATCCCGGTGAGGACCTTCTCCAACCCGAGCAGCCCGCTGCGGCCGGCGGCCAGGTCGACCTGGGTGACGTCGCCGGTGACGACCGCCTTGCTGCCGAAGCCGATGCGGGTGAGGAACATCTTCATCTGCTCGGGGGTGGTGTTCTGGGCCTCGTCGAGGATGAGGAAGCTGTCGTTGAGCGTGCGCCCCCGCATGTAGGCGAGGGGGGCGACCTCGATGGTCTCCCCGTCGAGGAGGCGCTTGGCCCCCTCGGGGCCGAGCATGTCGTAGAGGGCGTCGTAGAGGGGGCGCAGGTAGGGGTCGACCTTGGCCAGCATGTCGCCCGGCAGGAAGCCCAGCCGCTCGCCCGCCTCCACCGCCGGGCGGGTGAGGATGATGCGGCTCACCTGGCGGGCCTGGAGGGCCTGCACCGCCTGGGCCACGGCCAGGTACGACTTGCCGGTGCCGGCGGGGCCGATGGCGAAGGTGATCACGTTGCCCGCGATGGCATCCGCGTAGCGCTTCTGGCCGCTGGTCTTGGGCCGGACGCTGCGGCCCTTGGCGGCCCGGAGGACCTCCGCGCTCATGACCTCGGAGGGCTTCTCGTCGGCCTTGACCATCTCGATGGTGCGACCCACGTCGGCCGCGTCGAGCTTCTGGCCCCGGCCGAGGAGCACGACCAGCTCGTCGAAGAGGCGTCCCACCCGGTCGGCGTCGCCGCCGCTGATGGTGATCTCGTTGCCCCGCACGAGCACGTCGGCGTCGAACGCGTCCTCCACCAACCGCAACAACTGGTCACGGTGGCCGAGCAGCTCCACCATCAGGTGGTTGCCGGGGACGAGGATCTTGACTTGGGTGGGGGACACGGGTGTTGGGTCAAGGGTACCGGGCGTGGGTCAGCCCGGCGGCCACCCCATCTTCCGGCCGCCCAGGACGTGCAGATGGAGGTGGCCGACGGAGTTGAGGGCGTCGTCGCCGACGTTGAACACGAGGCGGTAGCCACTGTCGGCGATGCCCTCCTGGCGGGCGACTCTTTGGGCGGTGAGCACCATGTCGGCCAAAACTTCGGCGTCCGTGGATTCGACGGTGTCGGCCGAGGCGATGTGGCGCCGGGGGACGACGAGCACGTGCACGGCCATGGCCGGGGTGATGTCGCGGAAGGCGTAGCTCAGCTCGGACGACGCCACCTCGGTGGACGGGATCTCGCCCGCCACGATCCGGCAGAAGATGCAGTCGCTCGCCATGGGCGATCACGCTAATTCGCCGCTCTGGATCTGCGATTTTGCAGCGGAAACGACCTGGCAGGTCGCAGAAGCTGCACCAAGGATGCGGACGGCGGCCGGGTAGCGTTCGGCGGTGCTCGACGATCTCGAGCGGTGGGCGGCGGGGGCGCGGGCACAGGACGCGGCCGAGGCCCGGATCCGCGAGCGGTGGCTGCGGCAGGCGGCGGAGGAGGAGGCGTCGTTCGCCGGCCTCCTGGTCGACCTGGCCGAGCAGGGCGGCGCGGTGACGATCACGACGACGGCCGGGCGCCGTCACCACGGTCCGATCGTGGCGGTGGGATCCGATTTCGTGGCCGTCGGGGGCGGCGACGGCCGTCTCGTCCTCATACGGACGTCGGCGCTGGGCGAAGTGCGGCCGGCGGCGGGGGGACGACGCCCGCAGGTGGCGTCGGGCCGTCCGGATCTCCGCGGCGAGGGGCTGGGGGTGACACTGGCCGAGGTCCTGGCCCAGGCGGTGGCCGGACGGCCACGAGTCGCGATCGTCCTCGGCGCGGTCAGCGTGGTCGGCGAGCTGCGGGCGGTGGGCACCGACGTGCTCACCGTCCGCACCGACGGCGAGCCGCCGGGGTGGAGCTACGTGACGCTGGCCTCGGTCTCGGAGCTGTCTCTCTTCGACTCGGGGTAGAGGTGCTCGAGCGAGCCGGGGGCGATGCGCGACGCCTGGATGAAACTGTCGACCTCGTCCTGCTTGAGGCGGATGACCCGCCCGAACTTGTAAGCGGGGAGCTCGGCTTCGTTGATGAGGCGGTAGAGCGTGCGCACGGTGACACCGAGCCGGCGGGCCGCCCCCGCCGTGCTCATCCATCGGATGTCGTCTTCAGACATGCCTGGATCGTACCGTGCGCCATCTCCCGTTTGGGGGATCTCATGAGCTTTCATGCCCCCGACGGGAACGGGGGCCGGCGGGACCGGCGAATGGGGCGCGGGCGGGCCTCGTCCGCTTCACGGCGCCTTCGGTTGCCACCACGACGTCCCGCCTCGTTTTCCCGAGGTCGCCCACATCGTTCCCACAGGTTTGGGGCAGAAATCCCCAGGATATCCCCTTGTGCGTTTCCATGGCTTTTCATTATTCTTGGCCGACCACGACGGATGGCTGCACTGCGGGCGGGAGGGGGCTGGTGGCGACGAGGGCGGGAACTCGGGTCCGGGGCGATGTGATCCTCGACGGCGACGCCGTCGCCGGGGCGGGCGTCCGGAGCGTGCAGCGGCGGCGGGGGTTGCCCGGCAGCCGGGCCGTGGTCGGCGGAGTTCTGGTGGCGGCCGCGGGGGTGGGCCTGTTCTCGGCGGCCACCACCGCCGGACGCCAGCCCGGCCATCCCTACGTGGTCGCCGGGCGGGCCCTCGTCGCGGGCACCAGGCTCGAGCCGGGCGACCTCTCCCTGGCCCGGGTCGAGCTCCCTCCCACCCTGCGGGCCCGGGCCTTCGAGAACCCGCAGGTGCTCGCCGGGGCCACCCTGCTCGCGCCGGTGGGGCCGGGAGAGCTGATCCAGGTCAGCGCGGTGATCGCCGGAGGCATCACCGGCGCCAGCCGGGAGCTCACCTTCACCGTCGAGCGGGGGCGCATCGGGCCCACCATCCGCGACGGCGAGCGGATCGACCTGCTCGTCACCTACGGCGGGGGCGACGACGCCTACACGCTCGTCGCGGGCCGAGACCTGGCGGTCGTCACCGTCGACCGCACCCGGGTGGGCGTCGGCGAGACGAGCCCGGTGTTCGTCACCGTCGCCGTCGCCGACCCGGCGCAGGAGGTCGCGCTCACCCACGCCGCCCAGGTGGGCAAGCTCACCGTCGTCCGCACCACCGGCGCGGAGCCGTCCGACGGGCCCGTGCCCACCTACCGGGCGCCCGGCCCGTCCCCCGGTGGGTCCCAGCCGTGATCCCCGGTGAGCGCTTCGTGGTGCTCGGGCTGGCGCCGCCGCGGGCCGCGTGGTTCCGCTCCGTCGGCGTCTGGGCCACGTCCGGCGCCCTGCCGGCCGAGTTCCTCAAGTGCGTGTCGGCCGAGGAGGCCCGGGCCCGGCTGGCCTCGGGGCGGCCGTTCTCCGCCCTCGTGGCCGACGCCGGCCTCCCCAGCGTCGACCGCGACCTGCTCGCCGCGGCCTCGGCCGCCGACTGCGCGGTCCTGGTCGTCGACGACGGTCGGGCGCCGCGCGACTGGCACTCCCTGGGGGCGGCCCGGGTGCTCACGCCGTCCTTCACCCGGGAGGAGCTCGTCACCGCCCTCGCCGCCTGCGCCCGCACCATCCGACGGGGCGACGCCCCCGCCTCCGACCTGCTGGCCCGGCCGGCGCCGTCGTCGTGGCGGGGGACGGTGGTGGCGGTGACCGGTCCGGGCGGCACGGGCGTGTCCACCGCGGCCATGGCCCTGGCCCAGGCCCTGGGCGACGACGTCAAGGCGGCCGGGACGGTGCTGCTGGCCGACCTGCGCCTCAACGCCGAGCTGGCCATGCTCCACGACGTCCGCGACGTCGCTCCCGGGATCCAGGAGCTGGTCGAGGCCCACCGCTCGGGGCAGCCGTCGTCCGAGGCGGCCCGATCGCTGGCGTGGGCCGTCGACGAGCGCCGCTACCACCTGCTGCTCGGACTGCGGCGGCCCCGCTTCTGGCCGGCCCTGCGCCCGCAGGCCTTCGAGGCCGCGTTCGACACCCTCTGCCAGGCGTACCGGACGGTCGTCCTCGACGTCGACCCCGACGTCGAGGGCGAGGACGGGGGTGGGTCGATCGACGTGGAGGAGCGCAACGTGATGGCCCGCACGACCGCGTCGCGGGCCGACGTGGTGTTCGCGGTGGGCAGCCCGTCGCTCAAGGGGGTCCACGCCCTGGTGCGGGTGGTCACCGACCTCATCGCCTTCGGTGTCCCCGCCCACCGGGTGGTGCCCGTGCTCTCCCGGTCGCCCCGGTCGCCCCGGGCCCGGGCCGCCCTGGGCACGGCCGTGGCCGAGCTGGCCGGGGCCACCGGAGCCCGCCTGGCCAGCCCCGTCCACCTTCCCGAGCGCGACATCGAGAGCGACCTGCACGACGGGCACCGGCTCCCGTCCGTCCTGGGGGCACCGTTGGCGGGTGCCCTGCACGCCGTCCTCGGCCGGGTGTCCGAGCGGCCGGCCGGCGGCGGGCCCACGGCCGCCGCGGCCGGCGCCCGCATCCGACCGGGATCGCTCGGCACCTGGTCGGGCGACGAGGCCGCGATCTGATGGGTGCCACCGAGCTGTCGCCGCTCCAGGAGATCGAGCGGCGGGTGCAGGAGCGGGCGGGCGACCTCGCCGTCGACATGGCTGAAGGCGACGGCCGGGCCCGGCTGCGGTCACTGGTCGACGACGAGGTGGCGGCCTGGTCCCGCGACTTCAAGCGTGGCCTACGGGCCTACGACCTGGCCGACCCGGAGCTGGTGGCCACCCGGGCCTTCCGCAACCTGGCCGGCTACGGCCCGCTCGAGCCCCTCCTGGCCGACGACGACGTCTGGGAGGTCATGATCAACGCCCCCGACCAGATCTTCGTGAAGCGGCACCACGGGCCGAGCAGCTACCACGACGAGGTCTTCAACGACGACGAGCACGTCGTCCGCACGCTCACCAAGATCCTCGACGACGCCTCCGGCAGCCACCGCAAGCTCGACCCGGCCGAGGGGCTGCAGGACGCCCAACTCCCCAGCGGGGCCCGGCTCCACATCGTCCACGGCGACGTCGGGCGCGACGGCCACACGCTGGTCAACATCCGCAAGTTCACCGGCATCCCCTTCCGGAGCCTGCACGAGCTGGTCGAGCTCGACATGCTCGACACCCGGGTGTCCGACTTCCTCCGGGCCTGCGTGCGGTCCCGGCTGTCGACGGTGTTCTCCGGCGCTCCCGGGTCGGGCAAGACGACGCTGCTCTCCTGCTGCGCGGCCGAGCTCGACCCGACGCTGCGGGTCGTGATCGCCGAGGAGGTCTTCGAGGCCGACCTGCCACTGCCCAACGTGGCCAGCATGCAGACCCGGCCCGCCCGCCAGGACCGGCCGGCGGTCGACCTGCGCCGGCTGGTCTCGGGCTTCCTCCGCATGGCCCCCGACATCGCAGTTGTCGGCGAGGTCCGCGATCGGGAGGCGCTGCCCCTGCTGCTCACCCTGTCCTCGGGGGTGAAGGGGTTCACCACCATCCACGCCGGCTCGGCCCGGCAGGCGCTCACCCGGCTGCGGTTCATCTGCCAGCTGGCCGACACGTCCAACGAGCTGCCGATGTCGGCCCTCAGCGCCCTCGTGAGCGAGGCGATCGACGTCGTGGTCCACTGCAGCCGGGCCGGCGGGCGGGTGCGGGTGACCGAGGTCGTGGCGGTGGAGGACCTGCAGGTGGGGCCGGACGCCATGCAGTTCACCGTCACCGAGCTCTTCACCCGGCCGACGGCCGACGAGCCCCTGGCCTGGACCGGCAACCTCCCGGTGCGGGCGGCCCGGTCGCTGGCCGAGGCCGGCTACGACGTTCGATCGCTCCTCGACGCCGATGCCGAGCGCCGGGCGGGTCCACGATCCGGCGCCGCTCGCGGCAGCCGCCCCGCGGGACGGGTCGTCACCGGGTCCACCACCGGCCGCCGGCCGCCGGGGCTGGGCGTCGTCGTCTCGAACCGCAACCCGGAGGCCTGATGGCGCCTCTCGTCGTCGCCGTCGCCGGGGCGTGCGGGGTGTTCTTCCTCTACACCGCCCTCGTGCTCGGCTGGCAGGGCGTCGGGGTCGGGCCCCGTGAACCAGGACGGCCGGTGCGGCCGCCACGGGCCCAGCAGTGGCTGGTGCAGGCCGGCCTCGACGGGGTGCGTCCGGCGGAGTTCCTGGCCGTCATGGGCCTGCTCATGGTCGTGGGCACCGGGCTCACGTTCGCCGTGTTCGGGGCTGTGCTCCCCGCCCTGGCGGTGGGGGCGTTCGCCGCCACCTATCCCGGCGCGTCGTACCGGAGCCGGCGTCGAGCCCGGCGCCGCCGGGCGGCTGAGGCGTGGCCGCGGATGATCGAGGAGATCGCCCTGCTCACCGGGTCGCTCGGGCGTTCGATCCCCCAGGCCCTCTTCGAGGTGGGACGGGGCGGGCCGGAGGAGATGCAGCCGGCGTTCGAAGCCGCCTCCCGCACCTGGTTGGTCTCCACCGACTTCGCCCGCAGCGTGGCCGTCCTCAAGGCGGGGCTGGCCGACGCCACCGCCGACGCCGCCTGCGAGACCCTGCTGGTGGCCCACGAGGTCGGGGGCAGCGACGTCCAGCGCCGGCTGGCGGCCCTGGTCGAGGATCGGGTGGCCGACGTCCACGGGCGCAAGGACGCGGCGTCGAAGCAGGCGGGGGTCAGGTTCGCCCGCCGCTTCGTGCTGTTCGTTCCGGTGGGAATGGCCCTGTGCGGGCTCACGATCGGCAACGCCCGGGCCGCGTACGGAACGCCATTCGGCCAGCTGGCGACGGTCTTCGCGGTCGGGATGGTCGTGGCCTGCTGGCTCTGGTCGGGACGACTCCTCCGGCTGCCGGAGGAAGAGCGGGTCTTCGTTGACTGAATCCCCCGCGGAGCCGGCGTGAGCGGGGCCCGCCTGGCGGTGGCCTGCGGGCTGGCCCTGTGGGCCGGCGGCACCCTGCTGTTCTCCGAGCTGCGGTGGTTCGCCCGGCCGTCGATGGTGGACCGGCTGCGGCCCTACGCCCCCGGGGGACTGGGAGCGCGGCGCCGGCGCGGCGGCGTGCTCTCGGTGGAGTCGTTCCGAGAGGTCGTCCGGCCCCTCAGCCGCGCCCTGGGCGAACGGGTGGCGGGCGTGTTCGGCGTCACCGAGGACCTCGCCACCCGCCTGCAGCGGATCCACTCGCCGCTCGACGTCACCGCCTTCCGGGTCCGCCAGCTCGGGTGGAGCGGTGTGGGCTTCGCCATCGGCTCCATGCTGGCCGTGGCCGCCCGACCACCGGCGGCGGTCGCCCTCCTGTTCATCCTCGGCGGGCCGCTGCTCGCCTTCCTCGTCGTCGAGCAGCAGGTGGCCTCGGCGTCGGACCGGTGGAAGCGCCGGCTGGTCGTCGAGCTGCCGGTCATGGCCGAGCAGCTGGCGATGCTGCTGTCCGCCGGCTACTCGCTGGGCGCCGCCCTCAACCGCCTGGCCGCCCGGGGCCGGGGGGCGGCGGCCAGCGACCTGGCCCGGGTGTGCGCCCGGATGCGCCAGGGGCTGACGGAGACCGAGGCCATCCGGGAATGGGCGACAGTCGCCGACGTCGAGGCCCTCCACCGCCTGTTGCCCGTGCTGGCCCTCAACCGGGAGTCGAGCGACCTCGGCCGCCTGCTCTCGGAGGAGGCCCGGTCCATCCGCCGCGACCTCCAGCGCCGCCTGGTCGAAACCGCCGAACGCCGGGGCCAGCAGGTGTGGATCCCCGTCACCATCGCCGCCCTGTTGCCCGGGGTGGTCTTCATCGCAATCCCCTTCCTCGAGGCGCTCAGCCTCTTCTCGTCGTCGTAGACACACTGAAAGGAGTTCCATTGCAGGAGCAGCTCTTGCGGGCCTACGTGTGGACCCGCTGCCTGATGACAGCCGTGACCGACAACCTGGCGGCACGGGACGAGCGGGGTGAGGGCGTCGTGTCCAGCGCCATCGCGGTGCTGATATTCGCCGCCCTCGGCGCCCTGATGTGGGTGGGCTTCAAGAACATCTGGGGCAATGCCAGCAGCCAGACGTCCACCCAGATCGACAGCATCGGAAGGTAGGCGGAGGGGGGCGGGCCCCCCTCCGCACCTCCCCCCGACGGCGTGCCGGCCTGGCGGCCGGCTCGGGGCCATCCGGGGGGGCCGCCTCCGGCGGCGTCGGCGGCCGGCGGGGAGAGTCAACGTCCAGATCCACCACTCGGAACGGGGTGGGGGGCCGATTTCAGCGTGGTTGGGGTTCGTGGTCTTTCTCGGGCTGTTGCTGTTCGCGGTGCAGGCGCTGTTCAACCTGTACGCCACGTCGGTCGTCACCGCGGTCGCCTACGACGCGGCCCGGCGGGTGGCGGTAGCAGATGGTGGACCGTCGTCGACCGCGGGAGCGGAGGCCGACGCCCGGCGGGCCTTGGGCCGGTACGGCGGGCGGGTGACGTTCGACTGGAGCGGCAGCGATGGCGAGACGGTGGTGCTGTCGGTGCACGCCCGGAACCCGACCCGGCTGCTCCCGTCGATGGCGGGGCCGCTGGCCTTTGACGAGATCGAGCGCACGGTGCGGGTCCGGGTGGAGGAGTTCCGATGATCGCGGCCGGTGAGGGGAGGCCGGTGAGTCGGAGACCGGTGAGTCCGAGGCCGGTGAGTCGGCTCGGCCCGTTCGACGAGTCGGGCCAGGCGGCGGGGCTGGAGGCGATCTGCTTCGGGCTGCTCACGTTCGTGGTGGGGGTGTTGCTGGCGGCCAACGCGTGGGCGGTGGTCGACGCCAAGATGGCGATGTCGGCCGCGGCCCGGGAGGCGACGAGGGCCTACGTGGAGGCGCCGGCGGGGTCCGACCCGATGGCCCTCGCCGAAGCGGCGGCCCGGGAGGCGGCCCGCGGCCATGGCCGGGATCCCGAGCGGATGGTGCTCCGTCCGATCGAGTCGGGATTCACCCGCTGCCAGGTCGTGCGGTTCGAAGCCACCTACCGGGTGCCGGCCGTCGCCCTGCCCTTCGTGGGGGGACGGGGTGCCGGCTTCACCGCCGCCGCCCGCCACACCGAGGTGGTCGACCCCTACCGGGACGGCGTGCCCTCGGCCACCAGCCGCTGCGAACGTGGGTGACCGCCAGCGCGGGAGCGTCCTGTTGCTGTTCCCCGCCGCCGTGCTCATCGTGCTCGTGTTGTGCGCCATCACCGTCGACTCGTCGATTGCGTTCCTGGCCCAGCGCGAGCTCGCCAACGCCACCGCCGCCGCGGCCAACGACGCCGCCAGCCGGGGCGTCGACACCCAGGCCTTCTACCAGGGCGACCGGGTCGAGCTCGACCCCGACGCGGTCGAAGCGGTGGCGACGGAGCGAGTCCGGCTGGCCATCGACGGGACCCGCCACCGGGCGCTCGACGTCCGGGTCATGGCCAGCCCACCCGTTGCGCCCGGATGCCCGTGGACCGTGCAGGTCTCGGCGTCGTCGCGGGTTCCTTACGTGTTCGCCAAGGCGCTCCCCGGCGGACCTGACGAGGCCACCGTCCGAGCCACGTCGGTGGCCGGCCCCGAACAGGCGACAACGGATGCGGGGTGTGGGGTATAGTGAGATATAATGGAACTGTACCGAAAGGGCGGGCCGCAGGCGGACCGGATCCGCCGCCAGGCTGAGCTGTTGGCGGCCGCCCGCCACCCCGGGGTGGTCGAGTTGATCGGCGTCGAGGGAAGCGCCGACCGGCCGACGCTGGTCACCAACCTCGTCGACGGCCCCACGCTGGCGACACCGATCCCGTACACCGCCGGGGAGGTCGCGGCCGTCGTGGGCGCCGTGGCCACCACGCTCGCCCACCTGCACGACATGGGGATCGTCCACGGAGCGGTGACCGCCGAGCACGTCATCGTGGGGCCCGGAGGCCGGCCCGTGCTGTGCGGCTTCGGCTCCGCCGGCCGAATCGGGGAGGCCGGTCCCGCAGGCGACGAAGAGCTGCATCCCTCGACCGACGTGGCCGCCCTCGGCCGCCTCCTCCGACGGCTGGCCACCGGTCCCGAGGCCCGTGCCCTGCGCCGGATCGCCGATGGGGCCACGGCCGATGACCCCGCGGCCCGACCCTCGGCCCGGGACGTGTCCGCCGAGCTGGCCAAGGCCGTGCCGCACGTCCGGCTCCCCGACCGCCCGGCGGGGGGCGAAGCCGTGCCCGACCTCCGGGCGCTGGTCGCGGGAGCCCGTTCCGACCGGAGGCGGCTCGGCGCCCGGCGCCGTCCGTCCGCCCCGCCGGGGGACGCGCCGAGGCCCAGGAGACTCGCCGGCTCGGTCGGTGACGGTTCTCGCGTGGGGCCGGCATTCCTGGGCACCGACCTGTTCCGCGGCCGGGCCGGCCCGACCGGCCTGCTGGGGACGGAGTTCCGCCCCGACGAAGTCCCCGATTCCGGTGCCCTCGACGGGCTACCGGGCGGTGAGGACCCGCCCGGAGCCGAGCCCGACGAGATCACGCCCTACGGTGGGCTTCTCGACCCTCGGGCCGGCCGGGCGGGGGTGGGGCCGGGGGCGCCTCCCCACCTTCGTCCGCCGGGAGTTCGGGCGTCCGGCCGACGCCGACGCCGGCCGCCCCTGCGCTCCTCGATCCTGGCGGGTGGCGTCGGAGCGCTCGCCGTCGTCGGGCTCCTGCAGACTGCACCCTGGGCCTCCTCGGGACCGACGCCCGACCGGGCGTCGACGGCCACCACGGCACCACCGGCCACGCGGGTCACACCCACGTCCACGACCGTCGCGCCCACCTCGAGCACGCGTCCGACCACCCGGACCGACTGCCCGCCACCAGCGTCGGTGCTGGTAGCCGACGTCGACGGCGACGGGTGCCTCGACGCCCTCCACTACGACGAAGGGGTCCTCGAGTCGGGCGGGCAGCGCTGGGCCGTCGGCCGGGCCGGTGACCAGGTGGCCACGGGAGACTGGTCCTGCCGCGGCAACCGCACGATCGTGCTGCTCCGCCCCTCCACCGGGGAGATCTTCCGGTTCGACGGATGGGCCGTTGGTGCCCAGGAGTCCGTGACCGGCGCGGCCGTGGCCACGGTCCCGGGAGGCCAGGCCGTCCGGGCGGCCGATGTCGACCGGGACGGCTGCCACGAGGTGGTCGTCGAGCGGGGAGAGTTGCCGCCGCAGGTTGTCCGGCTGCCACGGCCGCCTTCGTGACACGGATGGCAGCCGTGCGGCTGGCGGCTTGGACCACCGGTATCGCGTTAGCGATCGTCGCCCTGAGCCTGACCGGCGACGGCGCCCTGTCCCCTCCGCCGCTCGGCGCCCCCGCCCGGTGGCCGGCGTGGTTCGAGCAACGCGATCCGGCCAGCGCCGCCTTCGCCCTGGCCCGGGTGGCGGCGGTCGGCGGCTGCTGGTACCTGGCCGCAGTCACCGTCGTGGGCGCCGGACTGCGCCTGCTCCGCGCCCACGTCCTCGTGGCCGTCGCCGACCGGCTCACCGTCGCGCCCGTCCGCCGGCTCCTGGCCGGGTCCATGACGCTCACCCTGGCCGGGATCGGCCCGTCCGGCATGCTCGCCGTGGCCGCCCAACCCGCTCCGCCGACAACCTCGACGTCGACATCGATCACGACCCCGGGCCCGGTTCCCCCGGCGTCCACCCCGCCCCCCACCATCACCATGCGGCGCCTGCCGCCGGCGGGCGCCGAGCCAGAAGCACCGCCGCCGAGCGTGAACGCCGCGGCTCCCGGCACGTGGACGGTCGAACCCGGCGAGTGCTTCTGGACCATCGCCGACGACGTGCTCCACAGGGCGTGGGGACGCCCACCCACCGACGCCGAGATCGTCCCCTACTGGCAGCGCCTCATCGAGGCCAACCGGTCGGAGCTCGCCGACCCGGGGAATGCCGACCTCATCTTCCCGTCCCAGGTCTTCACCGTCCCGGCCCCGCCGCCGGCCGGCCCCGACGCCGGATGACGTACGGCGCCCGGCTCAGGCCGGCGTCAGGCGGAGCTGGAGGTCTTCGAGGCGGCGGACGAGGGCGTCGGCGTCGGTGCCGAACAGGCCGGCGATGGCCCGGATGTCGTCGTGGCGGATGGTGAGCACCCGGCCGTTGAAGTCCTGGCGCAGGACCTGGATGCTCGAGAGGTACTTCTGCACCATCTCCAGCTCGGGGTCGGGCTCGATGGCCTCGAAGCGGGCCAGGTCGAAGGTGATCTTCCGCGACGTCGCCGAGGGGGCCGGACGCTCGGACACCTCGCCTCCCCCGTCGACCGCGGCCACCGACGGCGTCTCCCCCTCACGGGGCAGGAGCTGGTCGACGGGCACGCTGTAGAAGTCGGCCAGGCGCTGGAGCCGGGGTACGGAGATCACCCGCTCACCCCGCTCGTAGGCGCCCAGCACGGACGCCTTGAACTCCTGCTCGGAGGCGGCCTCCACCTCCTGGAGCGACAGCCGCTTCTGCCGGCGGATGGCCCGCAGGCGCTGGCCCACCCGTCGGGCGTAGGTTTGCGCCGGTCCAGCCAGCTCGGTGTCATCGTCCACGACCGAGCCCCCCTCCCCTCGCCGGCTGCGCCACGTTATCTCGCTCTCCGTCACCAAAGCAATCGCCCTGCGTGGTCATTCCCCCAACCCCGTGGTTGACTCTCGGCACCCCCTATTCTCGCGGCGGAGGAGGACGTTAGGCATGCGACCACGGCGGGGCCGATCGGTGGTGCTCGGCGTATCGCTGTACGGGCTGTTCCTGTCCGGATGCGGCGACGGCGAAGTCTCGACGTCGGGCGCCCCGTCGACCAGCGTGGCGACGACCAGTGGGGCGACGACCACCGCGTCCACCGTCGTGGTGACCACGACCACCACCCCGAGGCCGGCCACGACCGCGGCGGGCGTCACCACCACCCGCCTCGCGGCCTCGCCCGCCCCCCCGCCGCAGGTCAGCGGCCTGGCCGCCGGGCCGGGCGGCGGCTCCGACGAGGTCCTGATCACCTGGCCGCCCCTGCCCGACACGGCCGGCGTCGACTCCTACAAGCTCTACGTCCGGCGGGCCGACGGCACCGAGCTGGACCCCGCCACCGTGACGAAGGCCACCCTGGGCATCGCGGAGGGCCGGCTGGGCGTCGTCGACGCCTTCGACAGGGGACCGTGGACGATGGCCGATCCCGTCCCCGGCCCCCGGTGCTACCGGGTCACCGCGGTGTCGGCCGGCGGAGTCGAGGGCCCGCCGTCGACCGAGGCGTGCGGGTCACCCGTGGGGGGATAGCAGCCCGCTGCGCAGGGCCACCAGCAGCGCGCCGGCCGCCACCGCCGCCGTCTCGGTGCGCAGCACGTTGGGCCCGAGGCCGACGGTGGGCAGCCCGGCGCCGAGCTCCTCGTCGTCCCAGCCGCCCTCCGGTCCCACCAGCACCACCGGCCGGTCGAGCGACGGCGGGGCGCCGCCGGCGACGGCCAGCGCCGCGCCCGGCCGGGCGGCGAGGGCCACGAAGGCCGAGAGCTCCTCCACCACCGGCAGCCACGCCCGCCGGCTCTGCATGGCCGCCTCCCGGGCCACCCGGCGCAGGCGCTCCACCGGGGCCGACGCCCGGTCGCCCGTCCACCGCACCACCGACCGGGCCGCCAGCAGGGGGACGATGCGGTCGACGCCCAGCTCGGTGAGCTTCTGCACCGCCCACTCCGGACGGTCGCCCTTGGGCGGGGCGAAGGCCACCGTGATCGGCGGGTCGGCCGCCGCCTCCACCACCACCTCCCCGGTCACCGCCAGGTCGCCCCCGCCGATGAACCGGCAGGAGACCCACCGTCCGGCCCCGTCGGAGGCGGTGACGGTCTCGCCCGGGCGCAGCCGCAGCACCCGCTCCAGGTGGTGGCGGTCGCCCTCCTCCAACGACGGAGCGCCGAGATCGGCGACGAAGACGTGCGCCTTGGCCCCCGCCGCGGCCGGGCCCGCCATACGAATAACGACGCCGGCTACTTGAAGGCCGAGCGGACCCGGGCCAGGAACCCGGTGTCGGGCGGGGCCACGTCCTCGCCCCGGGCCGTGGCCAGCAGCCGCACCAGCTCCTCCTGCTCCTTGGACAGGTCGGTGGGGGTGTCGACCGCCACCTGCACCAGCAGGTCGCCCCGGCTGCCGCCGCCGCCCACCCGGGGGACGCCCCGTCCCCGCAGGCGGAACACCCGGCCCGCCTGCGTGCCCCGGGGCAGCACCAGATCCTCGTTGCCGTCGAGCGTCTCGTAGTGGATGACGGCGCCCAGGGCGGCCTGGGCCATGGGGACGTGCAGGACGTGCACTAGGTCGTTGCCCTGGCGGACGAACCGCTCGTCGGGCCGCACCCGCAGGTGGACGTAGAGGTCGCCGGGAGCACCGCCCCGGGGTCCGGCCGCGCCCCGGCTGGTGACTTTGAGCGTGCTCCCGTCGTCGACGCCGGCGGGCACGTCGACGGTGTAGGTCTGCTCGACCGTGCGCCGCCCCTCGCCCCGGCAGTCGGGGCAGGGCGACACGACCGTCTCCCCCAGTCCCCCGCAGCGGGGGCAGGGGCTGGCGGTGATCATCTGGCCGAGGATCGACTGCCGGGTGCGCCGCACCTCGCCCGCCCCGCCGCACTGGGTGCAGGTGACGGGGCTGGTGCCGGGACGGGCGCCGCTGCCCGAGCACGTGTCGCAGGTGACCGGCACCCGCATCTTGATCTCGTGGGCCACCCCGAACACGGCCTCGCGGAACTCGAGCTGGACGGCCGTCTCGAGGTCGTTGCCGCGGGGCGGACCGGTCTGGCGCCCACCGCCGCCGAACGGGGAGCTGCCGCCGAAGAACGACTGGAAGATGTCGCTCAGGTTGGCCCCGAAGATGTCGTCGAAGCCGCTGGCGCCGCCCGCTCCCCCGCCCGAGCCCCGCAGCCCCTCCGGCCCGAAGGTGTCGTAGCGGCGGCGACGCTCGGGGTCGCGGAGGGTCTCGTAGGCCACCGTGACCAGCTTGAACCGGTTCTCGGCCTGGGGGTCGCCCGGGTTGGCGTCGGGGTGCAGCTCCCGGGCCCGGGCCCGGTACGCCTTCTTCAACTCGTCCTCCGACGCGGTGCGGCTCACGCCCAGCAGCGCGTAGAAGTCGTCGGGTGTGTCGGCCACGTCGCTCCGGTCAGCTCTCGGTGGGGCTAGCTGTCACTCAGGGCCCGCCCGAGGCGCTGGCTGACGGCCGCCACCGCGGCCATGGCCTGGGGGTAGTTCATGCGGGTGGGCCCGAGGAGTCCGATCGTGCCGGCCCGCCCGCCGTCGACCTCGTAGGGGGCGACGATGAGCGAGCACTCGGCCAGGGACTCGACCCGGTGCTCGGTGCCGATGAGCACGTTGAGCCGGTCGTCGAGGAGGGCCTCCCGGAGCAGGGTGACGACCACGTACTGCTGCTCGAGGATGGTGAGGACCTGGCGCACGGTGGCCACCGCCTCGAACGTGGCCGCCATGTGCGATGCCCCGTCGACGAAGACCTGCTCGGCGTCCCGATGGTGGTGGGCGACCAGTCCGGCGCGGGCGGCCTCGACCAGCCGGTCGGTGGCGTCGTTGCCGGTGGGGACGGTCTCGCGGTCGTCGGTGATCGGGAAGCCCACCAGGTGGGCGTTGAGGTGGGCGGCGGCCGCCGCCAGGTTCTCGTCCCCCACGCCGGGATCGATCTCGAGGGTCGACTTCTCGATGGCGCCGGTGGAGAGCACCGCCACCACCAGCGCCACCCGGGCCCCGAGCCCCACCACCTGCACCGAGCGCACGACGGCATCCTCGTGGTTCGGTGCCACCACCATGGCCGCGTAGTGGGTGAGGCTGGAGAGCAGGCAGCTGGTGTCGTGCAGCATCTCCTCCAGCTGGCCGTGGGCCCGGGCGAAGAAGGTCTGGACCTGCGCTTTCTTGGCCGGCTCCAGCACCCCCTGGGGCGCGCCGATGCTGTCGACGAAGAACCGGTAACCCTTGTCGGTGGGGATGCGCCCGGCGCTGGTGTGGGGGTGGGCGAGGAAGCCGTCGCGCTCCAGGGCCGCCATCTCGTTGCGGACGGTGGCGGGCGACACGCCCAGGTTGCGCGTGCGCGCCAGGTGGGCCGAGCCAACCGGCTGCGCGGTCTGGATGTACTCCTGGACGACGGCCCGGAGGATTGCGGCTTTGCGATCGTCGAGCATGGTGCGAGTCGATGATACCGAGGGGTCGTGGTTCTCCGCCGCACCCGGGGTCACGGCGGCCGATGGCGGCCGTCAGGGAAGCGCCGGAAAGTCCACCGTGGTGAAGAACCACAGTGACGACGTGAGCCAGATCCCGGTGAGGAGGACGACGAGCGTCGCCCCGACCACGGGGATCCCCCAGGAAGGCAGACGGTCGGAGCGCAGGGCGAGGAGCTTGGTGCTGAACGCCCCGTAGAAGGCGCAGCCGAGGAGCGAGTGGACGAGTGGTCGGACCCCGGCGTCGGCCTGGAAGCCCAGCGCCCACAGGCAGTGGTACGCGACCGGCAGCGACACGACGAAGGCGCACGTGCCCGACCAGCGGTGGGCCGTCGCCAGCCACCGGGGGGCCGGCCGCCAGAACGGGAGCTTCCCCCACATCCCCAGGGCGGAGGTGACCTGGAAGACGGCGAAGGCCAAGGCGACGGTGGCCAGCCACGCCTTCATCGCCGGCAGTGACGGGAACCCGAGATCGAGGATCGGTTCGAACGTGGCCTCGTGCACCCGGCCGTAGACGCCGAGTGCCAGGGCCACCGTCCCCCCGGCCACCGCCGGCAGCACCAGGGCGGAGCCCGACGGGGTGGGCTTCGCCGAGACGGCGGCGGGCGGGATGGGGTCGACGGGTGTCATCGGACGACCAACGTCCCGGACATCTGCGGGTGGATGAGGCACGTGAAGCGGTAGCTGCCGGGCGCCGCGGGCGCGGTGATGGCGGCCGTGCCCCGGGGGTTGACCCGACCGCTGTCGAATCGCCCACCGTCGGCGGTGACGGTGTGGGCGACGGCGTCGCGGTTCTGGACCACGACCGAACCGCCGGGCTGGGCGGTGACCGCGCCGAACGCGAAGTCCCGGACCTCCAGCACGATCGGGGCGGCCGAGCCGGCCGCGGCACCCCCGGTGGCGCCCGGCTGCCGGGCGTAGCCCTGCCCCGCGGACGGGGCACTGCCCGCCGCGACCGGAGCGGGGTTGTTCGAGCCGTCGTCGTTCAGCACCAGCGCCCCGGCGGTGAAGGCGGCAGCCGCGATGCAGACGACGAGGGAACTGGTGATCTTGGTCTTCATGCCTACCTTTACGCCGGGGTGCCCGGGCCGGTTCGCGCCCGGAACGGGAAAAAGGGCCGGCGGCAGGGACGATCCCTGCCGCCGGCCCCCGCTGACGGCCCTGATCGGCGTCGACTTCACGAGCGGTCAGGTGGCGGACCTGACGAGCGTCCCGTCGCCCTTGACCAGGAACCAGACGCCGCCGGACCCCTGGCCGTTGAAGTCCCCCGGCCCCGCGTCCCCGGCGAAGTAGTAAAGCGGCCACCTCCCGAGCTTGAGCTGGTCGGCGGCGCCGTCGGGCCGGGCCACCGCGGCGAGCTTGGACCCGTCGACACCGTCACCCGCGACCAGCGTGGTGGGGGCCGATGCGGCCGGCCAGGCGGTGGCGCAGCCGCCGGTGCAGGTCGGCGTGCCCGCCTCGTCCTTGGTGAAGGCGTACAGGGCCCGGCCGTCGGCGTCGGCGACCACTCCGCCGAACGAGGAGTCCACCAGGCTCACCGTGGGCTTGTCCGCTGGCGCCTGCGCCGGGGTCGCCGGCTCGGGCACCCGGCCGTAGCCGGGGGTGGTGGCCGCGCCCTCCTTCACCAGCCTGGCATCGGGCGCCACGGCGAACCACACGTCGCCCGACCCTTGGCCGTTGGTGTCGCCCGCGGTGGCGTCACCTTCGAAGTAGTACAGCGGCCACTTGCCGGCGACCAGCTGGAGGGCGCCGTCGTCGCGGACCGTGGTGGCGAAGATCCCGGTGTCGAGGCCGGGTCCGGCGGACCAGCTCGCGTCCACGATCGCCGGGGGCCAGGCCAGGGCGCAGGCACCGGAACACGTGCTCTTGGCCGCGGTGTCGTTGGTGAAGCCGTAGAGGGTCCGGCCGTCGGGACCGACGAGGACCTTGCCGAGCTCGGCCTCGCCCAGCTTCACCGACGCGCCGGCCGGGGCGGTGGTCACCTCGGTCGGCGACGAGGTGGGATCGGGCGTGGACGTGGGCGTGCCGGACCCCGAGCCGCAGGCGCCGGCGACGATGCCGGCCGCGACCAGGGTGAGCACGATTCGTTGGGGACGGGAGCTGAGGAACATCTGGGGACCTCCGTGGGCGACGATGCTGTCGAGGCCCTCTACGGGCGGGAGCGCGTCCCGGTTCGGGCTCAGGCCAGGGCCAGGTATCAGGGACCGCATCAAGGGTTTCCCCGATGTGCCGGTGCCGGCCGGAGGCGCATCGTGCGGTATGCGTTCCCCACTGCCGACCCAGATCCTTCGGCGTGTCCCCGAGCCGGGACCCGGGCCGACGATGCCCGTCGTCGACGATGCGACCGTGGCCCGGTTCCGGGCCGGGGACCCCGACGCGGTGCGGGCGGTCTACCGCGCCTACGGCGGACTGGTCTTCGCCGTCGCCCACCGGGTGCTGGGCGACCGGTCGCTGGCCGAGGAGGCGTCCCAGCAGGCGTTCCTGCAGGCGTGGCGGGCAGCCCGCAGCTTCGACCCGACCCGTGACCTCGGACCGTGGCTGGCCACCATCGCCCGCCGCGCCGCCATCGACGTCCACCGGCGGGAATCGGTTCGGGCCCACGGCTCGATCGAGGAGTTGGCCGATCGCGTTCCGGGGGCCCTGGCCGTCGCCGACGGGTCGGAGCGGGCCTACGAGTTGTGGGCGGTTCGGTCGGCGATCGACGACCTCCCTCGGGAGGAGCGTGACGTCGTGCGCCTCCAACACCTCACCGGGCTCACCCACACCCAGATCGCCGACCACCTCGGAATCCCGGTCGGGACGGTGAAGTCACGCTCGAACCGAGCCCACCGGCGGCTGGCGGGCAGCCTCGGCTACCTGCGGGAGGAAGTCGGGTGAACCACGCCCCGTCCGGCGCCGTACCGCCTTCGTGACAACTGCGCCGACGAACGGCGGTGATGCCGCGTTCGGGTCCCTGACGGGGGAATCGCCGGGCCGCCTCGACGACGCGACGCCGGCGCGGGACCTCGACGGGCTGGCGCGGCTGCTGGCCGACCCGTCGATATGGGTCGCCCCCCCTGACGCCCTCGAGGAGCGGGTCGTCGATGCCATCGTCGCCGAGGCCGCCGCCGGGCAGCCGCGGCCGCGGCCAGAACGGCCATGTCGTCCCGGAACGGGTGATCAGACCCGCACGACATCGAGCCCGGCGACGTCGACGTAGCCGCTGTCCCGGATGACGATCGGGACATCGAGCGACATGGCCGTCGCTGCGATCCACGAGTCGTTGACGCCCATGCGCTGGCCGGTGTCGCGCAGTTGCAGGCGGAGCCTCGACCACGCCTCCGCCACCCCCCCATCCACGGCCACGGGTTCCAAGGTGAGGGCGTGGGTGAGCGTCTCCAGGCGGCGGTCTCGGGTCAGGACATCGCGGGCGGAGAGCACGCCCGCCCGCAGCTCTCCGCTGGTGATCACGACACTCCCATCGCCCACGGTCACGAAGCATGATGGCGGGGTGGCTCCCTCCCCCGGCCCCGGCTCTCCCGAGGACACCGGAGGCGACTGGGCCCGGCGGGACGCGGCGGTGGTGTGGCACGGCTTCACGCCGATGGACGAGTACCTCGCCGGCGAGCCGATCGTGGTCGAGCGGGCGGAGGGCCACGAGCTGATCGACGTCGACGGGCGGCGGTACCTCGACGCCATCTCGTCGCTGTGGGTGAACACCCTCGGCCACCACGTCCCCGAGCTGGACGAAGCGGTCCGCCGGCAACTCGACCGGGTGGCCCACTCCACCCTGCTCGGCCACGGCAACCGGGTGGTCGTGGAGCTGGCCGAGGCGCTGGCGGAGGTGGTGCCGGTCGACGACGCCCGCGTCCTGTTCGCCGGCGACGGGGCGTCGGCGGTGGAACAGGCCCTCAAGATCGCCTTCCAGTACTGGGTCAACGTCGGTCGCCCGGAGCGCAACCGCTTCCTCGCCTTCGGCGGCGCCTACCACGGGGACACCGTGGGCGCCCTCTCCCTCGGCGACGCCGGACTCGGCGCCGACGTGTTCGATCCTCTCCGGTTCCCCGTGTTGCGGGCGCCCGGCTTCGACGACGACCCCGGCTTCAAGGTGGCCGTCGACATGGTCCACGAGCACGCGAACGAGCTGGCCGCGGTGGTCGTCGAACCGCTGGTGCAGGGGGCGGCGGGCATGCGCCTGGCGCCGGCGGCGTCGTTCGTCCGGCTGGCGGACGCCTGCCGGGAGACGGGCGTCCTCCTCGTCCACGACGAGGTGGCCACCGGCTTCGGCCGCACAGGGACGCTCTTCGCCTCCGAGCAGTGCGACGCGCCGGCCCGACCTCCTCTGCCTGGGCAAGGGCCTCACCGCCGGCTACCTGGCCATGGCCGCCACCGTCTCCAGCGGACGGGTGGCCGGCGCCTTCGGCCCCCGGGGCCGCCACCTGGCCCATGGCCACTCCTACGGCGGCAACGCCCTGGCCGCGGCGGTCGCCCTCCGCCACCTGCGCCTGCTCGACGAATGGAGCGTGCTCGACAACGTGGTCGCCCGCTCCCAGCAGCTTCGCAACCTGCTCGACGCCCGTGTCCGCCGCCTCGAGGGAGTGCTCGACGTCCGCCTGTGCGGGCTGATGGGAGGGGTGGATGTCGCCGGCGATCCCGACCGGGGACGGCAGGTGTGCGCCGCCGCGGTGCGGGCCGGTGTGCTGCTGCGCCCGCTGGGCAACACTGTGGTGCTCATGCCGCCGCTGACCGTCACGCAGCACGAGGTGGAGCGCATCGTCGACGCCCTGGCCGCCGCCATCGGGTGTCCATGAGCGGGTGGCCATGAGCGGGTGGACCCAGTGGGCCGGCGAGGAGTGCGACCGGGTGATGGCGACCGGTCGGTGGCGGATGATCCGCGACCTCGACATCGCCCCCTCGGCCACGTTCGCGTCCAACGACTACCTTGGACTGTCGCAGCACCCGGCGGTGGTGGCCGCCGCCCACGAGGCCCTCGACCGCTTCGGCACCGGGGCCGGCTCGGCCCGGTTGGTGGCCGGATCCCGGTCGGTGCACTCCGAGCTGGAGGCGGCGCTGGCCGACTGGAAGGGCACCGAGGCCGCGGTCCTGTTTCCCACCGGCTACGCCGCCAACCTGGGCGTTCTCACCACCTTCGGCCCGGCGGGCACCCGGATCCTGAGCGACGAGCGCAACCACGCCTCGATCGTCGACGGCTGCCGCCTGGCCCGGGCCGAGGTGGCCGTCTACGACCACGTCGACCTCTCCCACCTGGCCGACCTCCTGTCGGCGGACTCTGCGCGCTCCCTCGTCGTCACCGACACCGTCTTTTCCATGGACGGCGACGCGGCGCCGGTCGACAAGCTGGCCCGCCTGTGCGCCGACCACGGCGCCCTCCTCGTGCTCGACGAGGCCCACGCCGTCCTCGGGCCTCATCCCGCCCTCGACGGGGTCGAGCACCTTCGCGTGGGCACCCTGTCGAAGACCCTCGGGTCGGTGGGCGGCTTCGTGGCCGGCGCCCGCCGCTTCGTCGACCTCCTCGTCAACCGGGCCCGCTCGTTCATCTTCACCACCGCCCCCGCGCCGGCCGACGCCGCCGCCGCCCTGGCCGCCCTGCGGGTCCTGCGGTCGGACGAGGGTGAGCGCCTCATCGCCCGCCTGCGCCGGCACGTGACCACCGTCGCCGGACCGGCCCATCCCTCGCCCATCGTGGCGGTCATCCTGGGCGACGAGCAGGCCGCCCTCGACGCCTCCGCCGCCCTCGCCGCCCGGGGGCTGGTGGTGCCCGCCATCCGCCCGCCGACCGTCGCCCCCGGCACCTCCCGCCTGCGGGTCAGCCTGTCGGCCGCCCACAGCGACGAGCAGGTCGCCCGTCTCTCCGAGGCGCTGCGTGCCCTGGCGCCCTGAGCGGCTCGTCCTGGTCCTCGGGACGGAGACCAGTGTCGGCAAGACCTGGGTCACGGCCGGGATCCTGCGGGAGCTCGCCGGCGACGGCTCCCGGGCCGTGGCCCGCAAGCCGGTGCAGTCGTTCGCCCCCGCCGATGCCGACAACGCCACGACCGACGCCCACGTGCTCGCCGCCGCCAGCGGCGAGCAGCCGCAGGACGTGTGCCCCCCGCACCGCTGGTACGAGGCACCTCTCGCCCCCCCGATGGCGGCGGCATCCCTGGGCCGGCCCGCCTTCAGCGTCGACGACCTGGTGAACGAGCTGGCCTGGCCCCAGGACATATCCATCGGGTTGGTGGAGACCGTCGGCGGCCCCCGATCGCCGATCGCGGCCGACGGCGACAGCGTCGACCTGTGCACCGCCCTTTCCCCCGACGTCGTCGTCCTGGTCTCCTCGTCCGGGCTGGGGGCGGTGAACGCGGTCCGCCTGTCGGTCGACGTGCTCCTCACCGGCTGCGCGCCGGTGGTGGTCGTCCTCAACCGGTGGGACGGCAGCGACGTCCAGCGGCGCAATCGTGACTGGTTGCGGCGCGACGGGTACCAGGTGACGACGTCCGTGGCCGATGTCGCCGCTCGAATCTCCCACCGTCGGGCGTGACCGGGCCGTAGCGCCTACATTGCCGGAACCTTGATGCAGCGGACACGCGTGTGGCCACACGCCTGAAGAGCGGTCACCCGCGGCTCGACCTGGTGCTGGGTGGCGGACTGTCCGCCGGCGCCCTCACGCTCATCACCGGCGCCCCGGGCACGGGCAAGACGCTGCTGGCCCAGCAGTTCGTGTTCTCCAACGCCACCCCCGATGCGCCCGCCCTCTACGTGTCCACCGTGTCGGAGCCGCTCGACAAGATCCTCCGGTACGCCCGCAGCCTGTCGTTCTACGACGACAGAGTGGTGGGCGAGGCGGTGTTCTACGAGGACCTCGGAGGGCTCCTCGACGAGCGGGGCCTGCCGGCGTTCGTCGACCGGCTGCAGACGCTGATCGGCGAACGCTCGCCGGCGATCATCGTCATCGACAGCTTCAAGGCCCTGCACGCCTTCGCCCGGGAGCCGGGCGACTTCCGGTGGTTCCTCCACGATTTCGCAGCCCGGCTGTCGGCCTCCGGGGCCTCGTCGTTCTGGGTCGGCGAGTACGGCCCGGACGACATCGCCCGGGAGCCCGAGTTCGCGGTGGCCGACGCCATCATCCAGCTGTCGTCGGTCATGGTCAACGAGCGCGAATCACGGGTGCTGCAGGTGCTCAAGCTCCGGGGCAGCGGCTTCCTGTCCGGCCGCCACGCCTACCGGCTGTCGGAGAAGGGCATCGACGTCTACCCCCGACTGGCCGACATCGGCGACGCCACCGGCTACGAGCTGTCCGACGAGCGCATCTCGTCCGGCATCCCCGCCCTCGACACCATGCTGGGCGACGGCTACTGGCCCGGCGCCTGCACCCTGGTGGCGGGTCCGTCGGGCTCGGGCAAGACAGTGATGGGCCTGAGCTTCATCTTCGGCGGCGCGGCCCGTGGCGAGCGGGGCCTGATCGCCAACCTGCAGGAGAACCCGAGCCAGCTCCAGCGCACCGCCAGTGGTTTCGGGTGGTCGCTCGTGCATCCCAACGTGTCGTTGCTGTACCGCTCCACCGTCGACCTCTACATCGACGAGTGGGTGTACGCCGTCCTCGAGGCGTTGGAGGCGCAGAACGTGACCCGGCTGGTCATCGACAGCCTGGGTGACCTGGCCTTCGCCTCTCCCGACCAGGTCCGTCTCCGGGAGTACATCTACTCCCTCACCCAGCGCTGCTCGCGGCGGGGGATCAGCGTGCTGATGACGATGGAGGTGCCCGACCTGTTCCACCTGTCGCGCCTGTCGGAGTCGGGGATCTCCAACATGTCCGACAACGTGATCCTCCTGCAGTTCCTGCGCAGCGGGTCCCGGGTGAAACGGGCCCTCACCGTCCTCAAGACCCGGGCCAGCCTCCACGAGCCCGAGATCCGGGAGTACAGGATCACGTCCGAGGGCATCGTCGTGGGCGACACCTTCGGCGACGGCCTCGAGAACGTCTGACCCGGTCCCGGGTTCGCGCGGGCGGCGGTTCACGCAGGGGCGGCTCGTGGCCGCGACAACTCAGGCGGGGGCGGGGACGTGGAGCACGAGGACGGCGAGGTCGTCGCGGGGCTGGGGCCCGCCGAAGTCGATCACCGCGGCCTCGACGTTCTCCGCCACCTCGGCCGCCGTCATGCCGGCACACGACCGCAGCACCTCGCCCATCCGCTCGTCGCCGAACTGCTCCCGGCCCCGGGTGGCCTCGGTGACACCGTCGGTGTAGAAGACGAGGCTGTCGCCCGGCTGGAGGTGACACGTCTCCTCCCACAACCGGATCTCGGGGAAGAGGCCGATCAGGCCGCCGTCGGAGCCCACCGGCTCGATCTCGCCGCCCGAGCGCAGCACCAGGGGCGGGGGGTGGCCGCCCCGGCACACCGAGACCCGCACCCCGCCGACGGTGGGGACGACCCGCCCGTAGGCGACGGTGCAGAAGCGCTCGTCGAGCTGATGGTGCAGGAGGGTGTCGTTGAGCTTGCGCAGCACCTGGGCCGGATGGCGCAGGTCCATGGCCACCGACCTGATCGTGTAGCGGGCGAGGGCGGTGAGGGCGGCCGCCTCCGGCCCCTTGCCGCACACGTCGCCGATGACCACCGCCCAGTCGCCGCCCGTGTCGAACACGTCGTAGAAGTCGCCCCCCACCTCGAGGCCGGCCAGCGCCGGGTGGTAGCGGGCGCCCAGGTCGAGGCCGGGGACCTCGGGCAGGCGGGGCGGGAGCAGGCTCGTCTGCAGGGCCCGGGCCAGCTCGAGCGAGCGCTGGCGGTCCTGCTCCGCCTGGCGGCGGGACACCCGCTCGCTGTCGTAGAGGCGGGCCCGCTCGAGCGCGACCGCCCCCTGCTCGGCCAGGGCGACCAGAAAGCGGCGGTCGTCGTCCTCGAGGGGCAGGTCGTGGTCGAAGCCGAGGGTGAGCACCCCCACGACTCGGTCCTCCGCGGCCAGGGGGATGGCGGCCGCGCTGCGGCAGCCGGTGCCGGCGAGGTGGGGGAACCGGCTGTCGGACTCGGCCATCCCGGCGACCCAGACGGCGACGCCGGTGCGGGCCGCCTGCGCCGCCGGCAGGTCGGCATCGAGGGGGACGACGACGGGCTCCGTCGCCGGCGCCTCGGGGAGCGCCAGCCGCAGCCCACCGCTTTCCTCGTCGAGCAGCCACAGGCCCCGGCCGCATACCGCCCGTTCGGGGATCGGCTCGTCCCGGAGCACCCGCACCACGTCGGCGACGGTGAAGGCCCGGGAGAGGTTGCCGGTGAGCGCGAGGAGGCGGCTGAGGCGCTCGCCCCGGTGGAAGCGGTCGATCGTGAGGGCGCACAGCTGGGCGATGGTGACGAGGAGCGCCTGCTCGTCGGGCCCGAAGTGGCGGGGCTCGGTGAAGGTCAGCCCGAGGACGCCCAGCGAGCGCGTCCCCACCGCGAGCGGCAGGGCCGCCAGGCCCTCGTGGTGCACGGGAATCCCGGCCGTCGCCGGGAACGCCGCCAACGGGGCCGCCCCCGTCGAGAGGAAGATGGGCTCGCCTCGGCGGGCGGCCTCGCTCAGAGGCAGCCCGGCGTCCAGGGGGATGCGGAGCCACCGGGTGTCGAGGTCGCCGTAACCGACCGCCCGACGGACGTCGAGGCCGCCCTGGTCATCGGTCAGGGCCAGCACCCCGGCGTCGGCGTCGACGGCGAGCAGCAGCCGGTCGACGGCCACGTCCGCAATCTCCTCCTCCGACGCGGCGGCGGCCAACGCCGAGATGATGGCCTGGAGCTTCCTCAGCTCGTCCAGCAGCACGACAGTGATGCCGTATCCCCCTTGTCCCGCGCCGCCGCCGATAGGTGCGCTGCGAATGTACCCGTCGGCCCTCCGCCGTGCGTCGCCGCCGGCCAGCGCTACGGGCGGCGGCCGGTGAAAGCGATGAGCCTCGTCTGCTCGTCGGCCTCGGCCGGCACCTCGACCCGTGGTCCGTAGTGGCCGCTGGCGCGCAGCAGCTCGTCGAAGGGCTCCATGCCCACGAACATCCGGTGCACCTCGTCGGCGTCGAGGGACTCGTCGAGACCGGTGGCCCGGGCCAGGTCCCAGGTGTGGAGCAGGACGTCGCCCGTGCAGAAGGTGTCCACCGCCCCCTCGATCGTGTGGCGCTCGCCCCGCATCTCGAACTCGCGTGCGGCGAGCTCGGGGTCGTCGAGCCAGCTCTGGATCGTGTCGCTCAGGGCCACCCAGGCGCCGGCGGGGTCGTCATCGACCGCCGGGCCCTCCGGGATCACCACACCGGCGTGGCCTGCGAAGAACCCCGGTATCCACTCGACCAGGTGGCGGACGACGTCACGGGCGACCCAGCCTTCGCACGGCGAGGGTTTCTCCCAGGCGCGGTCCGGCACCGCCATCACCCGCAGGGTGAACTGCCCCGCGATCTTCCGGTAGCGCTCCGCGATCTCACTCACTGCCAGTCCTTCCTGCCCGTCCGGATCATTTTGCCTGACCGTTTGTGCGCGTCGAACGCCCGTCCCCCTGACGCGCTGCGAGGCACCGATCGCTCGGTGCCTCGCTCGCCGCACCCTTCTTCGCTCCGATGTAATTGTCGGGACCACCCATCGCGGGGGTCACGGGTCCTCCTCGACACTCAGAGGAGGAACCGGACCTTCACACTTGGCGGCCGAGGACAGCGGATACGGAGAGGTCGCGTATGGCCCTTGCGTACCTAGCCGGGTGGCCCGGCGTCCGCTCCATCGAGGCTGCACATCATCGAGATGGACCTCCCTCCGGCTGAAGGACTGTTCGCCAAGTCAGGGTCGCGCCGCAGCCCCATCGTGTCAACCGTTTGTCGGGTCAACCGTTGTCAGGCGGTGCGGAGGCGGTCGGCCAGCCAGCGGGCGTCGTCGACGGCGAAGCCGGAGTCGTCGTTGTTGAAATAGGCGTAGACGTCGTGGCCCCGGCCGAGCCAGTACGTCATGCGCTCGACGGGCCAGTACAGGCCGTCCGGTCCGTAACGGCCCTGGTAGGCCCGGTTGCGGGCGTCGGGGCCGTGGAATCGCCAGTACGACCAGTCGGTCGTCTGCTCCCACGGGATCCCTTCCAGCAGGTCGTGGATGCACAGGGCGGCGCCGTGGGCCCGCAGCACGTCGTAGACCTCCTCGTGCAGCCACGACGGCTCCCGGAGCTCCACCGCCCAGCGCCAGGTCTTGGGGGCCACCGTCAGGAACTCGTCGAGACGGGCCACGTTCCGCTGCCAATGGGGCGGGAGCTGGACGAGCGTCGGGCCCGCGTGGTGGCCCAGGCGCTCGAGCCGGTCGAGGTGGTTCGGCAGCCACGAGGCGGCGTCGATGAGCTTCATCCGGTGGGAGCCGAAGGCCCCCAGCTTGAGCGAGTAGACGAAGTCGGCCGGCGCCTGGGCGGCCCAGTCGTCGGCCGTCTTCTCCTGCGGCAGCCGGTAGAACGTGTTGTTGATCTCGACGGTGCCGAACATCGAGGCGTAGTGCTCGAACCAGCGCCGCTGGGGCAGGTCGTCGGGGTAGACGACGCCCCGCCAGTGGTCGTACGTCCACCCCGAGCAGCCGACGAGGGCCCGGCCCGACGCCATGGCCGGTTTACTCCTCCAGGCGGAGGGCGGAGATGAAGGCCTCCTGCGGAACCTCGACCCGCCCGATCGACTTCATCCGCTTCTTGCCCTCCTTCTGCTTGTCGAGGAGCTTGTTCTTCCTCGTGATGTCGCCGCCGTAACACTTGGCGATGACGTCCTTGCGCACCGCCTTCACCGTGGTGCGGGCGATGATGCGTCCCCCGATGGCGGCCTGGATGGGGACGTCGTACTGCTGGCGGGGGATCAGCTCCTTCAGCTTCTCGGTCATCCGCCGCCCGTAGTCCTCCGATCGGGACTTGTGCAGGACGGTGCTGAAGGCGTCGGCCGGCTGCCCGTTGAGGAGGAGGTCGACCTTCACCAGGTCGCTCACCTCGTAGCCGTCGGGCTCGTAGTCGAGGCTGGCGTAGCCCTTGGTGCGGCTCTTGAGCTGGTCGAAGAAGTCGATGACGACCTCGGCCAGGGGGACCCGGTAGACGAGCTCGAGGCGCTCGGGTGACAGGTACTCCATCTTCTTCATCTCGCCCCGACGACCCTGGCACAGGTCGATGACCGCGCCCGTGTAGTCGGACGGCAGGAGGATGGTGAGGGTGAGGAAGGGCTCCTCGATCGACTTGAGTTTGGTGGGCGGCGGCATGTCGGCCGGGTTGTCGACCTCGATGATCTCCCCGGTGATCAGGTGGGCCCGGTACTCCACGCTCGGGACGGTGGCGATGAGGCTCAGGTCGAACTCCCGCTCCAACCGCTCCCGGACGATCTCCATGTGGAGCAGCCCGAGGAACCCGCACCGGAACCCGAAGCCGAGGACCCCGCTGGTCTCGGGCTCGAAGGTGAACGAGCTGTCGTTGAGCCGCAGGCGGTCGAGGGAGTCGCGGAAGTCGGAGTAGTCGTCGCCGTCGACCGGGTAGAGCCCGCAGAACACCATGGGCTTGGGCTCGCGGTAGCCGACGAGGGCCTCGGTGGTCGGCCGGCCGGCCTCGGTGACGGTCTCTCCCGAGCGGGCTTCACTCACGTCCTTGATACCGGCCACCAGGTAGCCGACCTCGCCCGGGCCCAGCTCGGCGATCGGGGTCAGGGCGGGGGCCCGGACCCCCACCTCGTCCGCCTCGTGGACGGCGCCCGCCTGCATGAACCGGAGCCGCGAGCCGGTGGAGAGCACGCCGTTGAACACCCGTACCGCGCTGACCACGCCCCGGTACTGGTCGTACATGGAGTCGAAGATGAGGGCCTGGAGGGGGGCCTCGGGGTCGCCCTTGGGGGCGGGGATGCGGGCCACCGCCGCGTCGAGCAGCTCGGCCACGCCCTGGCCCGTCTTGGCGCTGATGCGCAGGATCGTGGTGCGGTCGATGCCGAGGACCTTCTCGATCTCGTCCTCGACCCGCTCGGGGTCGGCCGCCGGCAGGTCGACCTTGTTGACCGCGGCCACGATCTCGAGGTTGGCCTCGATGGCCTGGTAGCAGGTGGCCAGCGTCTGGGCCTCGATGCCCTGGGTGGCGTCGACGAGGAGGATCGCACCCTCGCACGCGGCCAGCGAACGCGAGACCTCGTAGCCGAAGTCGACATGGCCCGGCGTGTCGATGAGGTGGATGGTGTGGCCCTTCCACGGCAGGCGCACGTTCTGGGCCTTGATGGTGATGCCCCGCTCCCGCTCCAGGTCCATGGAGTCGAGGTACTGCTCCCGCATGTCGCGGGCGTCGACCGCCCCGGTGAGCTCGAGGATGCGGTCGGACAGGGTGGTCTTGCCGTGGTCGATGTGGCTGATGATCGACAGGTTGCGGATGGAATCGCGGGAGATCATGGCCCTTCAATTTCGCTGGTCGCCCATTGTCCTACAGCCCCGGTCGCCGGATCGGCGACCGGCGCGTCCCGGGCCGCCCGAGCGGGGCCGGGCCGGGCCGCCCGAGCGGGGCCGGGCCGGGCCGCCCGAGCGGGGCCGGGCCGGGCCGCCCGAGCGGGGCCGGGCCGGGCCCCGAGCCGGGCCGGGCCGGGCCAGTGGATCTGGCGGATCTAGCGGATCTGGGCCAGGCCGGCGGCCATCTGGTCGAGCAGGTCGGCCATGAGGTCGGCGTCCACCAGCATGGGGGCGTGGCCCCCGGGAAGCTCGATGGGGTCGACGCCCAGCCGGCTCTTGGCCACCCGCCGGGACCACGCCGGGTCGACCGAGCGGTCGTCGACGCACAGCACGTAGGCCGCGGGCGCCGTCGGCAGCGCCTTCAGGGGGTTGTCCTGGTTGGCGGGCGTCCAGGACTGGGGACGGAGCTGGCGGGCGGCGGTGGTGGCCTCGTCGTACGGCATGTCGTGGAAGAAGGCCTCGATGGCGGCGTCGTGGGGCCACGAGGTCGTGCCGTCGTCGTGGGTGACCTGCTTCGCGGAGAGCGCCGCCCACGCCGGCGAGAAGGTGTCGGGATCGACCTTCATCGGCTGGCCCGGGTCGGGCAGGAATGCGCACAGGAAGATGAGCCCGGCGACCGGGCGGTGCTCGGCGACCACCGGGATGGTGAGCCCGCCCAGGTCGTGGCCGACGAGGATGAGGTCGCCTCCGGCCCCGCCCTCACCGGCCTGATCGTCGATCGCCTTCTCGATGACCGACGCGTACTCGGGGATCCCGGCGTCGGGATCCTCGATGGGCAGGCTGGGAGCGACGACCGTGTGGCCCATGCGGCGGAGGCGTACGGCGAGGGGCGTCCAGCACCACCCGCCGAACCAGGCGCCGTGGACAAGGGCGAAGGTGGACATGCAGACAGCGTAGGGGTGTTACAGCGTCGGGTCGTCGCCCCGCTGCGGGAACCGGATCAGGTCGACGAGCAGGGACGCGGCGGCCCGGGCCAGCGCCGCCCGGCCGACGTCGAGCTCCACGCACAGCTCGCTGCCCCGGGCGCCCCCCACCCACGGGGGCCGCAGCTCGAGCTCGAAGCACGCTCGCAGCACGACCCGGTTCGGGTCGGCCGGGTTGGACCGGGCGACCACGGTGAGGTTGGGCTCGGTGAAGGTCACCGGTTCGCCGGGGCCGGTGGGAAGGGAGCCCGCGTCCCGGGCGGCAGCCACCAGCCACCGCACCAGGTGCTTGGCCTCCCAGGTGGTCAGGCACGGGTCGACGACCTCCCAGGTGCCCTGGGGCGACACGACCCGCACCGATACGAGCAGCCAGTTCGAGTCCCAGGGGTCGGTGTCGTCCTCCGGGAACTGGTAGCCGACGACCTGCAGTTCCAGCTCGTTGCCCTCCAGGCCGACCAGCAACACGCCACGAGTCTGACCCGCGACCGGCGACCACTTCGCGCACCTGCCCCCTCATGCGTGGAATTGCGCGGATCAATCCGGGCCTGGGGCCCCAGTCGGGCGCAGCTGGAGTCGCTGGTACCCTGGTGCAGCCATGGCGAACATCAAGAGTCAGATAAAGCGCAACCGGCAGAACGAGGTTCGCCGCCTGCGGAACAAGGCCGTCAAGTCGGAGATCAAGACGCGCGTCAAGCGCGCGAACGCCGCCGTCACGACCGATGCCGACAACAGCCCCGAGGCCGTCCGCCTGGCGGTCAAGCGCATCGACAAGGCTGCGGCCCAGGGCATCATCCACCCCAACCAGGCGTCGAACCGCAAGTCGGCCCTGATGAAGCGGCTGGCTTCGTCCTCCAAGTAGCGGCCCGCGGGCTGCGCGGCGCTACCGGCGGGTCGGCGGCGCCAGCCGGCTGAGGCGGGCCACCAGCACCTCCATCACCAGCTCGGCCGGCCATTCCACCGCGCCCTTGAGGGCCAGGTCGGCGTCGGCCAGGAGGGTGATCGCCCGGCCGATGGGGGCCGATCCCAGGCGCCGGCTCTGGAGAAGCGCCTTCTTGGCCGGGTAGCTGGAGCCGGTCATGCCGAGCAGCTGGGCCGCCGCCGTCTCGTCGGGGGCGTCGGCGCCGTCGAGGCGCAGCATGCGGGCGAAGTGGGTGTGCAGCGTGGCCAGCACAACCAGCGGGTGGCGGCCGCCGGCCGACGTCAGCCGGTGCAGGGTGGTGAGGGCGGCGGCGGTGTCGCCCCGGTCGATGGCGTCGGTGAGCTCCCACGGGGCGACTCCCCCAGCCTCGCCGAGGAAGGGCGCCAGCTCGCCGACGCCGATCCGGGCCCCCGCGCCGTAGGCCACGGCCAGCGTCTCCAGCAGCGAGCTCAGCCGGCCCATGTCGTCGCCCAGGTGGCGGCCGGCGAGGTCGACGGCGGCCGCGTCGAGGCGTACGGGCCCCTCCTTGATGCGGGCCGCCAGCCACGTCGAGCGGTTGCGCCCGGTGGGCACGCCGGCGTCGACGACGTGCCCGACCTTCCGCACGGCGTCGATCACCGACCGCGAGAGCTGGCCGCCCCCGGCCACCAGCACCAGGCGGGTCGTGTCGAGGGGGTCGGCGAGGTAGGCGACCAGCGGGGCGACGTCGGCCGTGAGGAACCGTCCCACGTCCCTCACCACCACCACCCGGTGGCCGCCGAAGAACGGCGGCGTCTGGGCCGCGTCGATGACGGTGCGCATCTCGTACTCCGCACCCAGGTCCTCCACGACCAGGGCCGGGTCGTCGTCGCCCGCCAGCTCGACGACCAGGGCGTGGACGGCGTCGCCCACGAGCGTGGCGTCGTCCCCCTTGACCAGGTAGACAGGCAGGACGGGCGTGTCGCCGGGCGTCATGGGGCCTCCAGGATGGCCGCGATCGTGCGGCACACCCGGCGGGTGCCCTTGACGTCGTGGGCCCGCACGATCCGGCAACCTCGGGCGACGCCGAGGGCGGTGGCCGCCATGGAGGCGTCGCGCCGCTCGGTGACGTCGAGGCCGAGGAGCACGCCGAGGAAGGTCTTGTTGGACGCCGACAGCAGCAGTGGGTAGCCCAGCTCGGCCAGCCGGCGGGACCGCCGCAGCAGCTCGAGCGAGTGGTGGGCGGTCTTGCCCAGGTCGAGACCGGCGTCGAGCACGATCCGCTCGGGCGGGATGCCCGCTGCCTCGGCCCGGTGGGCCCGCTCCACCAGGTACGCCCGCACCTCGCCCAACAGATCGTCGTAGTGGGGGTCGGGATCGGGGACGCGGGGCGCCAGGCGGATGTGGGTGGCGACGACGGTGGCGCCCGCGGCCGCGCTCACCGCCAGGTAGTCGGGATCGGCGAATCCGCTGATGTCGTTGCCCACGACGGCGCCCGCGGCGTAGCCGGCGGCGGCCACCGCGGCCCGGGTGGTGTCGACCGAGAGGGGGACGTCGAAGCGGGCGTGGAGCGCCTCCACGGCCGGGATCACCCGGTCGAGCTCCTCCCCCTCGGTGACGTGGGGCCCGGGGCCGGCCTTCACCCCGCCGACGTCGAGGATGTCGGCCCCCTCCTCGACGAGCTGCTCGGCCCGGCGCAGGAATGCGTCGAACTCCCAGGTGGCGCCCTTGTCGAAGAACGAGTCGGGGGTGCGGTTGAGGATGCCCATGACGAGGGCCCGGGTGGCCAGGTCGTAGGTGCGCGTGCCCAGCGCCAGCCGCATGGCGGCGAACCTATCCGCCGCCGGGCCGCCCTCCGGGCCGCTCATCGAGGGGGGCCGCGGGCCGGGCCCACCCGGACGGCGAGCCTGGGGCTGACCGCGTCGACGTCGATGGCCAGGGGACCGGCGACGATCCGTGACCCTTCGCCGGGGACGACCGCTCCCGCCAGCCGGTGGCCGGGAGGTGCCACGAGCAGACGGGCGGGGAACCGCCGGAGGACGGGCTCGATCCACCGGGCGGCGGCGACGCCGGGCCGAGCCGTCACCACCACGTCGAGGCGGCGGACGTCGAGGTTGTGCAGCGCCGTGAGCAACCGTCCCGCGGTCGTGGTCGACCCGTCGACCACCAGCACCGTCGTCCCACCGTGGCGCCAGAGGTGGGCGCCCGCCACGAGCTGGCGGCCGTCGAGGCCGGGCGGCCACCGGGCGGCCACCGAGGGGACGAGCAGGACGACGACACCGGCGGCGGCCAAGCCCCGGACGGCGCGCCGGGCGCCCCGCCGCCGGGCGACGAAGGCACCGGCGACCACCGCCGCCAGCGCCACGAGGTGTGGCAGACGGACCCGGCCGAGGGGAAGGCCGGCTCCCCACCGGGCGACCGCCGCCACCCACGCCACCATGATCTCGGTGGGAACGTGCACCAGCCGGGCGAACGCGCCGCCGAGGATCCCTGCCGGCAGGCCGGCGGCGATGCCCCACATCATCAGGGGCCCGGCCACCGGAACGGCCAGCATGTTGGCCGGCAGCGACGCCACCGGGAGCCCGTCGAAGACGGGTATCAGCACCGGGGCCACCCCCACCTGGGCGGCGAGGGTGACGCCGAGGGCGTCGGCCAGCGGCCGGGGACCGGGGAGCAGGGCGGCGAGTGGCTTGGCCAGCAGCAGGATGCCGGCCGACGCCCCCACCGACAGGAGGAACCCGAGCGAGCCGACCAGCAGGGGGTCGGCCAGGAGGAGGGCGGTGGCGGCCAGGGCGAGGATGCGCACCCCCGACACCGGGCGACCGATGGTGGTGGACACCAGGGCCAGGGCGGCCATGGCCTCGGCCCGCAGCACCGAGGGCTCCCACCGGGTGAGGACCCCGAACAACAGGAGCAGCACCAGGCCCGCGACCAGCCGGGAGCTCAGTCGGAGCCGGCGCAGGAATGGCGAGAGCAGGGCGAGGACGAACGCCACGTTCTGGCCGCTCACCACCAGCAGGTGGGTGAGACCGGCGGCCCGGAAGTCGTCGGTGATCTCGACCGGCTGGCCCCGGTCGTCGCCGAGGACGAACCCGGCGTAGAGGGCGCGGCGGTCGGCGGGCAACGACGTCACGCCGGCCAGCAAGGTGCGGCGGATTCCGTTGGCCACGCGGCTGGGACCGCTGCCGGGTTCCCACCGGCCGACCTCGGCGACCACCAGGCGGGCGGCGACGTGGCGCCGATCGAGGTAGCGACGGGCCGAGTCGGGCACCGGCCGCAGCTCGCCGGCCATCGCCACCTGCTCGCCGGCCAACCGCTGACGGAGGCGGGCCGCGGACCGGCCCCGGGCCTGGGCCTCGACCCGCTTGCCCATGATCCGCACGTCGACCCTCACCCCGCCGAAGGCGTCCGAGGGGTCGCCAACGAGCGTGGCGGTACCCCGCCACTGCCCCACCATGGGCGGCCGCAGCCCGGCCTCGGCCCTCGCCCCGAGGGCGGACGCGGCCAGTGCGACGCCGACGATCACGACCACCGGCCGCCGGGTGGCGACGCCGACCACCGCCACCGCCACCACCGGCAGGAGTGGTAGCCGGACGGACGCCCACGCCCCGCCGGCCGCGGCCAGCGCCATCACCACCACGGCCACGTCGCCCATGGCCATCCGCCGCCCGTGCCGGTCGGCGTTGCGGTCGCCAACCGCCGACCCGGCCTGCGCCCGTGCGACCGCCGACCCGGCCGGCAGCTGCGACCCCGCCGACCCGGCCGGCACCCGGCTACCCGCCGACCCGGACGGCGAGAGCGCCCGCGACCCCACCGACCCGGCCCACTCCCCCGCCGACCCGGCGGACGCCCCCGCCGACCCGGCCGACTCCCCGGCCGAAGCACCCGCCGACCCGGCCGACGCCCCCGCCGACCCGGCCGAAGCCCCCGCCGACCCGGACGACGACGGCGACGGCGACGGCGACGGCGACGGCGACGGCGACGGCGAGCGTGCCGCCATGTCGCCAATCCCACGCCACTGCACCCTCGGCGTCACGACACAACCACCAGGGGTCGGATCGCCTCCAGCTTGGCGGGACCGATCCCGGGCACCTCGAGCAGCTCGGTGACCGACTTGAACCGGCCGTGGCGGGTCCGGTAGGTGAGGATGGCGTTGGCCGTCGCGGGACCGACGCCCGGCAGCGTGTCGAGTTGGGCGGCGGTGGCGGTGTTGAGGTCGACCGGGCCGGCGGCCGCGGCCCCTGCTCCCCCGCCGGCCGCCCCGCCCGTCGCCCCCGCACCTGCGGTCGGGTCGCCCGCGGCGACGTCGGCTGGTGGAGGCTCCCCCTTCCGGGGGATGTAGACCCGGGTGCCGTCGACCACCTTGGCGGCCAGGTTCAGGCGGTCGACGTCGGCCTCGGGCAGCAGCCCGCCGGCGGCCGTGACCAGGTCGGCGACGCGGGCGCCGGCCGGCACCGAGTACACCCCCGGCGCCTGCACCTGGCCGGCGGCATGGGCGGTCACCACCCCCACCCCGCCCGGAGCGATGGTCGTGGAAGCCGACCCGGGCCCGGGACCGGCACCGGCCGTGCCCGACCCCGGCGCCGGCGCCGCGGTCACCGGCGGGGCATCGCCTGCCTTGGGCAGCACCAGCTCCGGCGGGTGCGTGGGCGTGCGGAGGAACACGAGGCCGAACGCGACGGCGGCCACCGCGCCGAGGAGGGCAAGCACCACCCGCCCCGGCGTGACGACCGCCCGGAGCAGGGCGAACCGGGCCGCCCACGACGGCGACGTGGGCGAGAGAAAAGGCGGAGGGGCTTGCGGGAGATCGGACATCGGCACGTCCCCACGGCGTTGGACACAGCCAAGGGGGAAGCCGGCCCGACCAGACTATCGGATGCCTACGACAGGCTCCCGTCCCCGCCCGAGCCTCCCGGGTCACCCGACAGGCCGCACGTCCGCCGCTCCATGAACCGCCTAGCCGCGTCCTCGGCCTCGATCTCCAGCGGGATCATCCGGTAGGCGGCCCGATGGCCGAATCCGTACCAGCGTCCGGCGAGGTATGCGCCCAGGTACTGGCGGACGAATCGGGCCGGCCCCAGCTTCCGCCACTGGCGGACGTGCTCCTCCTCGTGGCGGAGCAGGTGGGCGCTTCCGGCGGACTCCCGCCGCACCGAGATGACCGACCAGATGGTGACGGCGTCGGACCCCGGCGGCACCGGACCTCCCACCCAGATCCAGTGGTCGCCCCTTCGCCGGATGCCCGTTCCCGCCCCCACGATCGTCCGACGACTCAGTACAGCCGGGACGCCAGTGCCCGGCGGTACTGCGCGCGGCGGGGATCGTCGGCCCCGAGCAGCTCGAGCATGTCGAGGTACTCCTGGCGAGCTGTCTCGTCGTCCTTGACCCGCCCCAGCAGCGACTCGAACCGCTCGTCGACGTCGGCGTCGGACCCGGCGCCCGCCCTCCCCCCGGACAGGCGGGCCCGGGCCGACACCCGGCGCACCTCGACCGTCTCCGGCACCCGCTTCAGCAGCTCCAAGGCCTCGGCCATCCGGTCACCGTCGACCAGCAGATCGGCAAGGGCCACGACCGCCCCGGGGTGGTCGTGCTGCAGCTCCAGTGCCTGCCGCAGCGACGCCTCGTCCCCCGCCGCCACCAGCGTGTCCACCGCCGAGACCGCGGGGGCCAGCTTGTCGACGAAGGCCTTGACCTGGGCCTCAGGGAGGGCGCCGATGAACGAGTCGACCACCCGACGGTCGCGCAGGGCGAACACGGCGGGGATGGACTGGACGTTGAACGTGGCCGACACCCGGGGGTTGGCGTCGACATCGACCTTCACCAGCTCGACCCGGCCGTCGGTGGCCGCCACGACCCGCTCGATGATCGGCCCGAGGGTGCGGCACGGTCCGCACCACTCCGCCCACAGGTCGACGACCACCGGGACCTCCACCGAGCGGTCGAGGACATCGCGTTCGAATGTGGCGTCGCTGACGTCGACCATACGGCTGTCCAACCCCTCGGCCTCACGATGGATTCCGTTCCGAAGGTACCTTGGATCGATGGACCGAGATCAGCCGCTCTACGAGGTCCACCAGCGGCCGCCGCTCGACCGGCCCGCCCTGGTGCTGGCCCCCGAAGGATGGATCGACGCCGGGCTGGCCGGCGCGGGGGCGATGGGCGCGCTGCTGAACAGCATTCCCACCGAGCTGGTCGCCACCTTCGACTCCGACGAGCTCATCGACTACCGGGCCCGGCGCCCCACCTCGATCATGGAGGACGGCGTCTACCAGGGGCTCACGTGGCCCACGATCGAGCTCCGCTCCGGCCGCGACGAGGACGGCCAGGACGTGTTGGTGCTGGTCGGCCCCGAGCCCGACAGCCGGTGGCACGCGTTCGCGGGCGCGGTCGCCGAGCTGGCCGGCATGTTCGGGGCCCGGCTGCTGGTGGGGATGGCCGGTTTTCCGGCCCCCGTCCCCCACACCCGCTCCGCGCCGCTGGCGGCGAGCGCCACTTCGATGGAGCTGGCCACGTCGATCGGGGTGGTGCCCGGCATCCTGCAGGTCCCGGCCGGCATCCTGGCCGCCCTCGGCGAGCAGCTGGGCGCCATGGGCGTGCCCACCATCGGCCTGTGGGCCCGTGTCCCCCACTACGCCGCCGGACTTCCCTATCCCGACGGCAGCCTCCAGATCCTCGACGGGCTGTCCCGCGTGACGGGCCTGCGGGTCGACTCCCCTGAGCTGCGGGAGGCGGCGGGAGAGACCCGTCGCCGGCTCGACGACCTGGCGTCGAACAGCGCCCAGCACCGCACGCTCGTCCGCCAGCTCGAGTCGCAGTTCGACGCCGAGGCCGAGAACCAGAGCGCCCTGGCCGCCGGCTGGGCCAACCTGCCCTCGGGCGACGAACTGGCCGCCGAGCTGGAGAAGTTCCTCCGGGACGAGGCGCCGTAACCCGTCGGTCTGCCGCGACCGTCGCGACCGTCGTCAGCAGCTCACCCGGACGTCGCGGGACGACCAGCCGTAGCCGGCCTGCGGGCTCTTCGTCTCGTCCCACGCCCACGCCCGCAGAAGGTGGCCGCAGACGGTGCGGTACCCGAAGCTCAGCGTGCGGCTGTAGCTGAGCTTGCCGTAGTTGAAGCACTCGAGCCCGCAGGAGCCGGCTCCGGCCCGGGTCCACTCCCCGTTGATCGCTGCGGTGCCGGCCGTGAGGTCCTGGAAGGTCACGTAGACCCTGCCCCCGGGAGTGAAGTTGTTCCCGCCGAGCGGAACCGTCACATTCGTCCGCCAGCTGTCGGGCGTGACCCCGCCGCTGTCGCGCACGGTGAGTTGGAGGATGTTGACGACGGGCTTGTCGGCCGGTGTCGCGGCCGAAGCGGGCGAGGCGGTGGACAGCGCGATCACTGCGACAAAGGCAACGGCGCTGATGGCGGTGACGATTCTTCTCATGGCTGGGGCTCCCTGGTCGAGGTCACCATTGCCGTCCGTCCCCACCGCGGTTCGTTACAGAGATGCGAGGATGGCCCTCGGCAAGACCCGGGATCGGCATCATATGGCGATGTTCTGGTCGTCGCTTTTGATTTTGCTGCCACATTCGCCCGTAGAATCGCTATCTTGAGCCGAATCAGGAGCTGGCTGGAGCCCAACTTGTTGGTACCTTTGCCCGAAAAGGCGAGTCTCCGCTTCTTGGCGCTCTACAGGCCAACCGCCCGGCCGGGACGCCTCATCTCAGGCTCCCGGGATTCCTACCGGCCCAGGCTCCCGTCCTCGGATGAGGTTCGGCCGCGCTGGGGCTAGCGAGTCGCTCAGCCGAACAGCGACGTTGGTGGTGGTCCTGGGGCGGACCGGCCGCTGCCAGCCGCGGCGGCCGCCCTCCGCAGGCAGGGCCGATGCATGATCGCCTCCCCAGAGCGGTGAATTCCGGCTGATCGTTCTCAACAAGCTGCGGCAAAGGGGTCTTGAGGGCATTCATCACGATTCGGACCCCCATCGCGGGCACGCTCGCAAACTTAAAGATGTCAGGTCAGGGGCCTGCCTCTTTAACGTGAGTTTCCGTGGGGCGAGATGGCTACGCGCAACCAAGTGCGTCGGCAAGCTGTTGCAATCTCGCTCGCGTCGCCGGATCGGTCGCTCTGGCTATCTCACGCTGCAGAATCACGCATGTCTGGTTAATTGATGGCGTTGTGGTCGGCGTTGTGGTCGGCGTGGTTGTCGAAGTTGTGGGCCGCGTTGTCGTGGAAGTATTGGGCGTCGTAGAAGTGGTAGGTATGGAGGGGTTCGGCCGCAGCGTTCGAGAGGCTTGCCAGTTCGGATGCGTTGCACCCGCCGAATCGGCGAAGATCAGTGTCAAACCGCTGCCGTCGGGTGCCAAAACGTATAATCCAGGGTTGTCTGTCGCCGTTGTCATAGTGGCGGCAATTATGCGCGAGCCGTCTGGGGACCAGCCCGGAACTCCAAGGACGAAGCAGTTCTTCCGAGGCGGACAGACTCGGGCCCCGGAATTTGATGCGCGCTTATTCCATCACTCGAGACGATGTGCAGACTTCCTGAGTTGCTGCCGAATACCAAGCGCTGGCTGTCGGGCGACCAGTCGTAACCGTTGGGGTGCACGTTGACGAAGTCATTTGGAAAATTGGAAAAGGGCTCAAGCCGGTGTTGTTGAGAGCCATCGGAGTTCATGACGAAGATGCTGGCGCCAGTTCCACCTGCCTTCGCGAACGCGATCTTTCGTCCATCAGGCGACCAGACAGGCCGGCTATTGCTCCGAACAACAACACCGCCGCATCGCGCTGGGTCGAAGGCTGGTCCGCCGTCCTGGGCGCAGCCATCGGTCGTCAGCCTCGTTACAGAGCCGTTCACGAGAGAAAGAACATACACTTCGAAGAAGGGCCCGTTTCCTTGAGGACTCTTGTAGCCGTCTCGATTGCTGGCGAAAGCAAGGCAACTGCCATCTGGAGACCAGCTCGGCTGTCCATCGTCAGCGAGATTACTGGCGAGCCTGGTTTGGCCAGATCCGTCCGCGTTCATGACGTAGAGTTCGCGGTTACCATTACGGATACTCTCAAACGTGATGCGACGACCTAGAAGATCTCCATTTCGGGTAGGTATCCGTTCCCATGGTGTTCGTCAGCCGAGCGAGTTGGGATCCGTCAGGAATAACTGTATAGATTTCGGGGTTGCCATCTCGGGAACCGCTAAACACGATTTTGCCATTCAGTCCGGGAAAACCAGCTGAAGCTGGGTTCGCGATACCGAACAGCAGACTTACGCCAAATAGCGACACCAAAGCAACCTATGCTACTCGCTCTATCCCGGGGGTCACCGGCACGGGTAGCTGCCGCGCCGCTCGAATGCCCATAAGAACTCGCCCCGCCTTCTCGGCCTAAGCCGACATCGCTGATGGGCCGCACGCTCAAGTCCAGGGACCGATGCAAGTGAGAGCGGTGGCGTTGGAAACGGTAGTGACCCGGCCCCAGGAACGTCAAGGTCACGCGTACGTTGGGGGACAACCAGCCATCGCGGGACTGCCGCCGTTCGACTCGTCCCACGCCCCGCCCGCAGAAGTGGCCGTGCGGTATCCGAAGCGCAGTGTGCGGCCGGGCCTGATCTGCCGTAGCTGAAGCACTCGAGCCCGCAGGAGCCGGGTCCGGCCCGGGGCCCACTCCCCGTTGACCGCCGGTGCCGGCCGTGAGGTCTTGAGCTCGTGTAAGGGACACCGGCGATAGAGCATCCACCACATCGCCGTGGTCCCAAGGTTGCATGGTCATCCCGGCTGGTCCGGGGGGTGGCGTCGAGTTCGGCTCTGGGGGAGGTCCGAGAGGATCTGGCCCCGTACGCCTGATTACCACACCCGGCCCGGCCACGGATGCCCCGGATGAGGGAAGTGGGCCGGTGCCGGTCGAGGCCGGGCCCGTTTGCAGCACATGAGTGGGAGCCGTCGGTTGGGCGTGACTCCTTGGGACCGTGGCCATGAGGGATGCCGCCCTCGAGGACGAGCCGGGTGGAAACGACACGACCCAAGGAGAGGACATGAACCAGCCTGGTCGGCATCGACCTGGGCATCGCCAGCGCCCACACCTCGTCGCTGCTGCGGACCACGCTTGTGCGGGCCGCCGACCACGCCCGCAAGCTCGACCCCCAGCTGGCCCGGATCTACTACCTGCAGATGACCGAACGGGGCAAGGACCACCTGGGTGCCCTGTGCGTGGTGGCGGCCAACCTGGCCGAGCGGGCGTGGGCGGTCATGGACCGGGGCATGCCCTACGTGATCTGCGACATCGACGGGACGCCCGTGACACCAGAGGAAGCCAAGGCCGTCATCGCCGAGCGCTTCACGGTGACAGCCGAGGTGCGGGCCCGCCGGCGGAGCAAGAAAGCGGGGAAGGCCCCCAAGAACGTCCACGGGGGACGATCGAAGCCCGGCGCACGAGGCGCGGGCGAACGGGGCGACCTTCCCCGCCAGACATCGTCGGGCCACGACTCCGGTTCTGTCAACACCCGAACAGCAGTTCGCAGAGCAAAGCCTCTTGACAGGCGATCCTCTATAGGGAATCAGGCGTGGAGGACGTCGCGGGACGACCAGCCGTAGCCGGACCGCAGGCTCTTCACCTTCGTCCCACGCCCACCCCGGAGCACATGACCGCACACGGCGCGGTACCCGAAGCTCAGCTGCGGCTTATGAGCTGTGAAGCACTCGAGTCGAGCCCGGCTCCGGCCCGGATCCATTTCTCGTTGATCGCCGCGGTGCCAGTCCGTCAGGTCCTGGATGAGATCATGACTGTCAAGCCACCCGTCGCTGTCCTCCCAGAGGGTCGTGCGTTGTCCGGTTCAGCAACCGATTGCGTGGGTCACCCCGGCACAGACTCGGCCCATCACGTCGTCGTTGACCTCTCCGACCAGGGTGGTGAGGGAGGCCTGGGCCACGGTGTGGAGCCCGTCGCAATTGACCACCGATTCTCGGTCGAGATTCACTGCGTCGGGATCGATAGCGACCTCAGACGCCAGCCCACGCACGGTCGACGTGATCTCGGCCACGGTGACGAGCTCCCGAACGTCGAGAACTCGGGAGCGGGTCAGAACCAGCACCGGTCGTCGCTTTCGTCCGACTTGGGCGAGCCAGATCTCGCCGCGTTTCACTCCTCACCCCAGGCTTCGGCCTCGTTCCAGAACGACTCGGGGTGCTCCGGCCGGCGTTCGTACGCGGCGCGATCAGATTCGGTCAGCGCCGCTCGAACGGCGGCCAGGACACCGTCGCGGGCGGCCGCGGAGATGTTGACGCCAAGCCGGCGGGCCTGCTCGGCGAGCGACTCGTCGAGGGTGAACGTCGTGCGCGTCGTCGTCATAGACAGGCGATGCTATCAGTCAGAACTAGCAGTAGACGCTTGCGTGACCTGAGGGTGGCAGCCCGAATGCCCCCCGCCCGCGCACCTGGGGCTACTTCACCACCAGGTTGACGAGCTTCGGCGGGCGGGTCACGACCTTGGAGGGCGTCCGTCCGGCCAGGGTGGCCTGCACCTTCTCCGACGCGAGGGCCATCCGCTCCATCTCGTCGGGCCCGATGCCGGCGTCGACCTCCATCCTGTCCCGCACCTTGCCGTTGACCTGCACCACCATGGTGGCGGTGAGGGCGGCGGCCCGGTCGGCGTCGAACGTCGGCCACGGCTGGAGGTGGACGTGCTCGCCCGGGTGCCGGCGCTCCCACAGCTCGGCCGTGACGTGGGGCACCATCGGTGCCATCAGCAGCAGCAGGCTGTCGACCGCGAACTTCACCGACGCCCGCTCGGTGCCGGCCTGGACGTGCTTGTACAGCAGGTTGGTGAACTCCATGCACGCCGCCACCGCGGTGTTGTACGACCAACGGGCGTAGTCGTCGCTCACCCGGGCGATGAGCTTGTGGGTGGCCCGCTCGAGGCTGCCCGGCGGACCGGGCGGGGCGGTGGCGTCGTCGATCTCCACCGCCTCCACCTCACCCATCGCCAGGCGCCACACCCGGGCCAGGTACCGGGCGCAGCCGTCGATGATCTTGTCGGTCTCGTCGGTCCAGTCGACGTCGTCGGCCGGGGGTCCGACGAACAAGTGGTAGAGGCGCAGGGCGTCGGCGCCCACTGTCGAGAAGTACTTCTCGGGCGCCACCAGGTTGCCCTTCGACTTCGACATCTTCGACCCGTCCATCCGGATCATGCCCTGGGTGAACAGCCGCCCGAAGGGCTCCCGCAGGTCGGGCGGGGCGATGCCCAGGTCGGACAGGGCCTTGGTGAAGAACCGGGCGTACATCAGGTGGAGGATGGCGTGCTCGATGCCGCCGATGTACTGGTCGACGGGCAGCCAGTGGGAGGCGGCGACGGGGTCGAACGGGACCGCGTCGTTCCACGGGTCGGCGAAGCGCAGGAAGTACCACGACGAGTCGACGAAGGTGTCCATGGTGTCGGTCTCGCGCCGGGCGGGCCCGCCGCAGTCGGGGCACACGGTCTCCAGGAAGCCCTGGTGATGGTTGAGCGGTGACTCCCCCGTGGGCCGGAACTCCACGTCGTCGGGGGCGACGATCGGCAGCTGGTCGTCGGGCACGGGCACCGCCCCGTGGTCGGGGCAGTAGACGATGGGGATGGGGCAGCCCCAGAACCGCTGCCGGGAGAGCAGCCAGTCGCGCAGGCGGTAGTTGACGGTGCGGCGACCGATACCCTCGGCTTCGAGCCACTCGATGGCCTTGGCCACCGAGTCGGCCTTGGAGAGCCCGTCGAGCCACCGGCTGTTGATGGCGGGACCGTCGCCCGTGTAGGCCTCACCCTCCCACCCGTCGGGCGGCTGGACGGTGCGGACGATGGGCAGGTCGTAGGCCCTGGCGAAGTCCCAGTCGCGCTGGTCCTCACCGGGGACGGCCATGATGGCGCCGGTGCCGTAGCCCATGAGCACGTAGTCGGCCAGGTAGATCGGCACCTGCTCGTCGTTGAACGGGTTGGTGGCGTGGGAGCCGGTGAACACCCCCCGCTTCTCCAACGCCCCCTCGGTGGACTGGCGCTCGATGTCGGACTCACCGCTCACCCGTTCGACGAAGGCTTCGACCTCCGCCCGCTGCTCGTCGGTCGTGAGGTCGCCGACCAAGGGGTGCTCGGGGGCGAGGACGACGTAGGTCATGCCGAAGCTGGTGTCGGGCCGGGTGGTGAAGACCCGGATGGCCAGGTCGCGGCCGGCGACCGGGAGGTCGAACTCGGCGCCCTCCGAGCGACCGATCCAGTTGCGCTGCATGACCTTGACCCGCTCCGGCCAGTCCAGCGAGTCGAGGTCGTCGAGGAGCTGGTCGGCGTACTGGGTGATGCGGAAGAACCACTGCTCGAGGTTGCGCTTGACGACCAGGTCACCCGAGCGCTCGCACGTGCCGTCGGCCAGGACCTGCTCGTTGGCCAGCACCGTCTGGCAGCCCGGGCACCAGTTGACGGGCGCCATCTTGCGGTAGGCCAGGCCCGCCTCCAGGAAGCGCAGGAAGATCCACTGGGTCCAGCGGATGTACTGCGGGTGGTGGCTGTAGACCTCCCGCCGCCAGTCGTAGACGGCCCCCAGGCGGAAGAGCGAGGCCTTCAGCTCGGGGATGCGGGCGGCGGTGAACGCCCGGGGATGCACGCCCTGCTTGATGGCGGCGTTCTCCGCCGGCAGCCCGAAGGAGTCGAAGCCGATGGGCGAGAGGACCCCGTGGCCCTGCATGGTGCGGTAGCGGACGTTGAGGTCACCGAACGTGTAGTTCCGCACGTGCCCCATGTGGGCCGGCCCGCTGGGATAGGGGTACATGCAGAGGACGTAGAACGGCGGCCGGGGGTCGTCGTTCTCCACCTCGTAGGTGCCCTCGTCCCGCCACCGGGCCTGCCACCTGCGCTCGACTTCCTGGACGTCGTAGGCCTCGGCCATAAGGAGTCGATCGTACCGGCGCCCGGTCCGCGGCCGGGGCGCCGTTACCGGCAGGCCGCGCAAGCCGACGCGCCCGACCAATCCGCGCAATTGCCCGTGTGAGGGGGTGAGCGCGCGAACTGGTCGGACGAAGCCTGGTCGCGACCCGACCAATCCGCGCAGTTGCACGGGTGAGGGGGTGAGCGCGCGAACTGGTCGGACGTGGCCCGGTCCCGCCGCCACGACGAGCCGGGCCGCGGTAGTACGCATGGTTATACTCTCGGTATGACCAGTCAGATCGCAGTGAAACTCCCGGCCGAGATGGTCGCCGCAGTCGACGACCTGGTCCGCGTCGGACGGTTCGACAGCCGGTCCCACGCCGTGCGCGCCGGGCTCGACCTCATCGTCCGGCAGGCCAGAAGTGACCTTGTCGACCAGGCCTTCGTCGACGGGTTCCGGGCGTCCCCCGAACGCCCCGACGAGCTGGCGGACGCCCGCCGCCTGGCCATCGACGCCATCGAGGACGAGCCGTGGGTGAAGTGGTGGTAGCCCGGGGCGAGGTGTGGTGGGGCGAGGCCCCCGACGAGAAGGGCCGACCCTTCCTGGTCGTGAGCCGGGACGCGGCCAACCGCGTCATGCAGCGCGTCCTCGTCGTCCCCGTCACGACCCGCGTGCGGTCGGTGCCCAGCGAGCTGCCTCTGGGCGAGGACGAGGGGCTCCCCGCTCCGTCGGTGGCCAGCTTCGAGAACATCCGACCGTTCCCCAAGGCGATGCTCGTCCGGCGCCTCGGGGCCCTCGACCGGTCCCGGGAACACCTGCTGTGCGCGGTGGCGGCGGCCACGCTCGACTGCTGAGAGTCGGGAGCTCAGGCGTCGTCGTCGGCCGCCGGCCCCGGGGTGGGTGGGGCCAGGCCGAGCGGGCCCGCCGGGAGCCCGACGGATCCGGCGGTGCCCCCGACCGCATCCGACGCCGAGGCGGACGCGAGCACGGCCTCGGCGTCGACGATCTCGTAGGCGTAGCCCTGCTCGGCGAGGAAGCGCTGGCGGCGGGCGGCGAACTCCTGGTCGTTGGTGTCCCGGGCCACGACGGTGAAGAAGTGGGCCTGCCGGCCGTCGGCCTTGGGACGCAGGATCCGGCCCAGCCGTTGCGCCTCCTCCTGGCGGCTGCCGAAGGTGCCCGACACCTGGATGGCGACCGACGCCTCGGGAAGGTCGATCGAGAAGTTGGCCACCTTGGACACGACGAGCACCGGCTCGAGCCCCCGGCGGAAGGCCTCGAACAGCTTCTCCCGCTCGATCGTCGGGGTCTTGCCGTTGAGCACGGGCGCCCCCAGGCGCTCGCCCAGCTGGTCGAGCTGGTCGAGGTACTGCCCGATGACCAGCGTGGGCTCGCCCCGGCGGACGGCCTCGCCGCACAGCGCCTCCACCACCGCCAGCTTCGACCGGGCGGTGGCGCCCACCCGGTAGCGCTCCTCGGGCTCGGCCAGGGCGTAGGCCATCCGCTCCTCGTCGGCCAGGGTGACCCGCACCTCCACGCACCGGGCGGGGGCGATCCAGCCCTGGGCCTCGATGTCGCGCCAGGGCGCGTCGTAGCGCTTCGGCCCGATGAGGCTGAAGACGTCGCCCGCCCGTCCGTCCTCCCGCACCAGGGTGGCGGTGAGGCCCAGGCGGCGCCGGCTCTGGATGTCGGCCGCCATCCGGAACACCGGGGCGGGCAGGAGGTGGACCTCGTCGTACACGACAAGTCCCCAGTCCTCGCTGGACAGCAGCTCGAGGTGGGGGTACAGCCCGCCCCGGCGGGTGGTGATGATCTGGTAGGTGGCCAGGGTGACGGGCCTGATCTCCTTGTGCTCGCCGCTGTACTCCCCCACCTCGGCCTCGGTGAGGGTGGTGCGGGCCAGCAGCTCGGCCCGCCACTGGCGGGCGGCGACGATGTTGGTGACGAGGATGAGCGTGCGGGCGCCGGCGCGGGCCATCGCCCCCAGCCCGACGAGGGTCTTGCCCGCCCCGCACGGCAGCACGATCACGCCGCTGCCGGCGGCGATGAAGGCGTCGACCGCCTCCTGCTGGTAGGGCCGCAGGTCGAAACCCGTCCCCTCCCGCAGGACCACCGGGTGGGCGGTGCCGTCGACGTAGCCGGCCCGGTCGTCGGCCGGCCACCCGACCTTGAGCAGCGCCTGCTTGAGCCGGCCCCGCTCGCCCCGGGGGACGCCGAAGCTGTCGGGGTCGATGCGGGGCCCGAGGAGGGGCGCCACCGCCTTGGCCCGGGCCACCTCCTCGAGCACGGCCCGGTCGGTGCTGCGCAGGACGAGCCCGTGCACCGGGTCGACCTCGAGGACGAGACGGCCGAAGCGGGCCATGAGGTCGGCCACGTCGATGAGCAGGGCCTGGGGCACCGGGTAGCGCGACCACCGCAGCAGGGCGTCGACCACCTGCTCGGCGTCGTGGCCGGCCGCGCTGGCGTTCCACAGCCCGAGGGCGGTGAGGCGGTAGGTGTGGATGTGCTCGGGCGAGCGTTCGAGCTCGGCGAAGGGGGCGATGTCGACGCGGCAGGCGGCGCCGTCGGGATGGTCGACGTCGAGCAGCAGCGTACGGTCGGACTGGATGATCAGGGGCCCGGCGGGTTCGGCAGTCACAACAGCGAGTCCTCCTCGGCTTCGGTTAGTACCCGGGCCCACCCGATGCGGCTCAAGGACAGCACCCGGTTCTGCCCCGTGAGGAGCTCGAAGAGCACGTCGCGGCCGCCGACCTCGAGGGGGTAGCCGGTGAGCTGGGTGGTCCGGCCCTTCTTGCTGGTGTACGCCAGGCGCACCGGCCAGTCATCGGCCTGCGCCCGGCGAAGGAGTCCGGCCACCGCCACCGGACCGCGGGCGATCGTGGCCGGGCGGGCGCTCGTCGTTCCGGCGTCGAAGAGCGAGGCCGTCGCCTCTCGAGCAGGCGCCGGCGTCGGGGGACGGACATCGGCGGGCGCCTGGGTCGCCGCCACCGCCGGCTCGGGCCGCTTCGGCGACCGCTCGGCGGCCGCGCCGGTCGGGACGAGGCGGGCGGCGATCGCAGCCGGGGAACGGGCGTCGGCGATCGCAGGCGTCGCGCCCGCGGACCCGGGGTTGGTGGGTATCGGGCGCTTGGCGGACGAGGGCGGTTTGCCGGCCGCGGCGGCGGGCCCGAATCCGGCCGACGCGCCCGGGCGGCGCTTGGCCAGGTTCGCCAGGGATCGTTCGGGCACGGCCCGGCGGGGGACGGGGCGGGAGAGCACGAGAGTACCGTCGGGCCCCTCCTGGGCCGGGAGATAGCCGGCGTCGCGCAGGGCGGCCAGCACCGTCGGCGCCTCGGCGGTGGCGGCTGCGACCGTGGGCGCCAGCAGCCGCAGTCCCAGCCGCTTCGCCGGCCGGGAGGCGACGACCTCGGCCAGCAACGCCGGGTCGGCGCTCCTCACGCAGCACGAGATGGCCGTCACCCGGAGCTGGCCGAACCGCCGGCCGACGTCGTTCACCAGGTAGGTCAGCGCCTGAGGCACGCCCTTGGCCGAATGGGTCTCGAGGAACCCCAGGATGTCGGACGAGGTGCGGCCCGCCTCGTAGCTCCGGCGGACCGATGCCTCGGTGAACCGGTAGAGGGCCGCCGCCCCCCGGGACTCGAGGCTCGCCATCGACTCGAGCTCGGCCAGGACCGGTCGGACGAGCTCGGCCGGGGCCAGGGCGGTGAGGTCGGCCTGGACGACGAAATGCGACGTGGCCTCCGGCACCGTCCGGGCGAGGGCCGCCTCCGCCCCGTCCCGGTCGCCGGAGGCGGCCAGGCGGCCCCACGTGCTCAGCGCTCCGAGCCCGCACAGGCCGAACAGCTCGCACTCGTCGAGCGTCCACCCCACGACCACGTCGGGCGGGCCGGGACCACCGGCCCAGAGGGCGGGGGCGTCCCACAGGAGGCGTTCGTACGCACTCCCGGACGTGACGGCGGTTCCGGGCGGAAGCTCGGCCAGAGCGTCCAGGAGGCGGCTGCGGCGGGCGATGGCGTAGGCCTCCGGGGCCCTGACCATCAGCGGGGGGATCGGCTTGCCCTTGCCGTCGAGGGCGCCGGCGACGCCGATGTGCAGGTCCCACTCCATCCAGGCCGCCGCCAGGCGTGACCAGCGGGCGGCGGCCGACAGCCCCGACCAGTCGTCGTAGGCCGGCAGCGGGAGGACGGCGTCGGTGCCGCCGTCGATGCTCACCAGCCCGGCGGCCGCCGCCAGCTCGATCACGCGGGCCGCCTCGACCTCGGACCGATCGACGGCCTTGGCCACCCGCCGCACAGCCTGGACGCCGAGGCCGCCGGCCTTGAGCTGGCGGGGAGGGTCGGCGGCCCAACCGTCGAGGATCGTGGAGACGTCGGCGACCAGCCGGAGCGCCCGCTCGGCTGCGGTGCGGTCGCAGGCGGCGGCATCGATGGGAAAGGTCGACAGGTCGGGCCGGCGCAGGCCCAGCCCCGGGAAGGCCTTCCCACCCCGGATGGCGATCGCCACCTCACGGACCAGCAGCACCGTGTCCCACCCCACCGGCGCGACCACGCCCCGGTTGACCAGCCAGCCGGCGGCTGTCTTGTCGCCGTTGTAGATCGCGCCGGGGGCGTGGCCTTCGGGCCCGTCGTACGCCAGCCGTCGAACCAGGTCGGCCGCGCCCGGCGGCGCCTTGGCCAGCAGGCGGGACAGCCACCCCGGGTCGGAGAGCACCTCGGACATGGAGGCCAGGGTGGCCGCCTTGGTCGTCCCGGCGGTGACGATGACGCCCAGACGCTGGGCGCAGGCGGTGAGGGCCGGGCCCGACTGGGACGCCAGCGCCACCGCCACCGGCGGCCCCAGGCCGGCCGGAAATCGCAGCTCGAGGCCCGGGAGCAGGCTCAGCCGGTCGCCGTCGCGCAGGACCATCGCCCGGTCGGTGAGGGCGCTTACGGCGTGGGCGAGATCGGGGTCGTCCTCGTCGACCGAGAGCAGGCCGGCCAGCTCGGCGACCGTGGCCGACCCCGACAGAAGGCACAGCGCGCAGTGGACCTGGTGCCCGGCCAGCTCGAGCTGGAGGCGACACACCTCCACGCTCACCGGCGCCACCGCACGGGTGGCCAGCTCGATCAGGCTCTTGGGCGGGGGATCGGCCAGGTCGGGCCGAACCGTCAAAAGCGTGGCGAGGCGCCGTTCGTCCAGCCGACCGAGCAGGTCGAGGACCGTCAACTCTTCCCGCCCCTGGGCACGGACGGGCGTGGCCCGGGCCAAGCGACCCTCCCTTGGTTCGTCGTCGTCGTCGGGATACTGGGGGAAGTGCAGTCGACCGTACACGCGCCTGCTCGTCGGGCGGTGGATGGAGCGAGGCCGGTCGACGGACCCCGTCGGAGGGGTCCATCGACCGGCTGGTCGTCGGCGGATCTGCGATGGCCGGGGTCAGCTCGCAGGGTCGCCGGGGGGCGTTTCCGCGTTGCGACCCACGAGCTTGAACTGGACGCCGGACGGGTCGGCCGCGGTGGCCAGACGTCCGTAGGGCGTGTCCTCGGCCGCCTGCACGATCGAGCCGCCGAGGTCGACGATCCTGGCCAGGGCGGCGTCGGTGTCGTCGACCCCGAAGTAGACCGACCAGTGGGCCGGGACGCCCTCGGGGAGGAAGCCGGAGGCGTCCATGACCCCGGCCAAGCCGGATTCGCCGCCGACGAGTATCGAGTAGCGGAACTCGGGGACGTTGCTGACGGCCTCGGTGTCCCAGCGGAAGACGTCGCGGTAGAAGGTGATCGCGGCGTCGTAGTCGCGGGTGTGCAGCTCGAACCAGCTGGGCGTCCCGGGCTCGCCGAGGACGGTCAGCCCCGGGAAGGTGCCGGGCTGCCACATGCCGATCCCGGCGCCGGTCGGGTCGCCGACGAAGGCCATCGTCCCCAGGTCACCGACCGTCATGGACGGGACGTGTACCTGGCCGCCGTTGGCGGTGGTGGCTTCGAGCGTCTTGTCGGCGTCGTCGGTGGCCAGGTAGACCGACCACACGTCGGGCATGCCCGATCCGGGCTGGCTGGCCATGCCCCCGGCGACCGGGACGCCGTTCCGGGTGAAGCTGAAGTAGCCGCCGAACTCGTCGTTGGGGGCTTCGGCGGTCCACCCGAACAGCTCGCAGTAGAACGACCGGCTGCGCTCGGCGTCCGAGGTCGTGAGGTCGACCCAGCAGGGCGCCCCGATGGGTGCGGTCTCTCGTGTCGGCATGGTGGGCTCCTCGAAGGTGAAGGGATGTCGCAGATTCGACGCCGCGGCCCGGCGCAACTCATCGGCCCGCCTCGACCGGCCGCCGTCCTGATGAACCGCCACCCGGCGGTCGTGTCGTTCGACTGTGCAGTTACGTGGGATATAGCCACGCAACTGCACACTCGATCGTTTGATCCGGCTCACGCACGACCGAGGGCGCCAAGCGAGAGGTTGCTCTCCATGCCGGCGCCTCTGGCACCAAGCCGCGGAGCCATGATTCCTACTGAGGTAGGATTCGGCCGTGGCCGTGCGCAAGTGGTCTGTCAGTGTCGAGGAGCAGCTCGCATCCCGTGTCGAGGAGCGGGTCGGCCATCGGGGCCTGAGCGGCTTCGTCGCCCGGGCGGTCGAACACGAGCTGGAACGGGATGCGCTCGCCAGCTACCTCGACGAGCTCGACGAGGAGTACGGCTCGGTCCCTGACGATCTCGTCGACCAATACGACGCCCTATGGCCGTCCTGATCCTCGACAGCGAAGCACTCTCGGCCCTGGCCCGCCCGCTCGAGGATCGTCGACGACACGAACGCGTCCGGGCCGCACTGCGAACGGCCGAGCGCCGCCAGGAGCTTGTCCGTGTGCCGTCGGCAGTGCTTGTCGAGGTCTACCGGGGCGGCGGCACCGATCAACCCATCGACCTGGTGCTTGCTCGGGGCTTCGCTCGAGTGGTGACCACCGGAGTCCGAATCGCCCGGATCGCCGGACACTTGCTGGCACGCGTCGGGAGCGGCAGTGACTTGGCCATCGACGCACTGGTCGTGGCGACCGCCATCCGCCTCGGCGGCGGGTTGATCCTCACGCACGATCCCGATGATCTCTTGGCCCTCGCCGCCGATCACCCCAACGTCCGGATCGGTCAGATCTGACGTCGGGTGTCATCCCTGGCGACGTGTGGCTACGCCGCGTCTCAGTCGCCGCGCCGTTCGTTGTCCGCATGGACGTTGTGAACCGGCGAGGATGGGCTGACGGGCGGGGTCAGGGAACGAGTTCGAAGGCGTGGGCGGGGCGCACGACACGGAAGTCGCGGTGGTTCAGGGTGGCGATCGTGGTGTGCCCGTGCCGTTCGGCGACCGCGATGATCGACGCGTCGACCAGGCCGAGACCCAGGTCGGCGTAGCGGTCGATCAGCTCGATGCAACGCAGGTAGTCGACCCGGGTGAGATCGACGACCTGGACGTCCGTCGTGTCAGACGGCCTGAAGGAGGTGGTCCTGACGCTGGCCTGGAGGCGACCGCTCCACCTCGTGGTTATCGTGGACGAGGTGCATGAGGAGGACCGAGTCGTGACCGTGTACGAACCCGAGCCGGCATGCTGGTCGACGGACTTCCGTAGGGGTCGATGATGCGGTGCGAGCGATGCGACCAGGGTGAACGGGTCGCGGTCCTCCGGGCGAAGATGGCTGAGCGGTCCGGTCGGGTTGCCGTCGTCCTTGGAGTTCCGATGGAGGAGTGCCCAGCCTGTGCGGGGCGCTACCTCTCCTGGGACGTAGCTGAAAAGCTCGACGCGCTCCTCGACGCCATGCTTTCCAGTGACGTCGAGATCGCCACCCGTCACTTCGAGGTCACGTCGGCTGCCTGAGTAAATCGCCAGGCAGCCCGGTAGCTTCCTCTCGACCCGCTCGACCTTTCGCCGGGAGCCGTCGGGGAGGCGCACCCACGCCATCCAGCGTGCTCCCTTCTCGTTCCACCGCACAGGTCGGCCGCTGCCCCGTCCGCCAACCTCGGACGTAGCCAACGAGCAAAAAGGCTGCGTCCAACTGGCTACCTTGCCCATGAGTCGAGGTGAGAGGGCCGCCGCACCCCCTCTGACCTGCGGCTTGTGGAGCTGAGGGGACTCGAACCCCTGACCCCTTGCATGCCATGCAAGTGCTCTACCAACTGAGCTACAGCCCCGAAGTCGGACCTCACCCTACCAGCGGCGGCCGGCGGCTCGGTGGGGGGGAACGGGTATGCGAGGATCATGCGGACGCAGCTGCGAGGTGGGGGTGTAGTGGGGCTGGCGCAGTTCCAGACCGGTCGGGACGACCTCAGGGTGGTGGCCGACGTCCGGAAGTTCGTCACCAGCGAGCTCCGTCGACGGTGCCGGGGGGACCTGGTCGACGACGCCGTCCTGGTCGCCACCGAGCTCGCCACCAACGCCGTGCTCCATGCGGGCGGGGTCGTCGCGGTCCGGGTCGACGGCATCGCAGGGGGCGTGCGCATCGAGGTCCACGACCGCACCCGCGTCCCACCCGTCCTCCTCCGATCGAACGACGACGCCATGACCGGCCGGGGCCTGCGCCTGGTCGGCGCCGTGGCCACTCGGTGGGAGGCGACTCCCACGCCCGAGGGCAAGATCGTGTGGGCCGAGCTGTGCCGGAGGGAGCCTCCGGCCACACCGGGCGCCGAGCAGCTCATCGAGATGTGGGCCGATGAGCTGGAGGAGCTCGACGCGGTCGACGAGCTCGAGTCGCCCTCCACCGGCCTCGTGCCGGGCCCCACCTATTACCGGGTGACTCTGGGCGACGTTCCCACCGACCTGCTCCTGGCGGCCAAGTCACACGTCGACAACCTCGTGCGGGAGTTCACCCTCGCCGCCCGGGGCGCCGAGTCAGGGACCACCGACGCCGTGCCCCAACACCTGGCGTCGCTCATCGATGCGGTCGTGTCCCGTTTCGGGGAGGCGCGCCAGGCGATCAAGCGGCAGGCGATCGCGGCCGCCGACAAGGGCCAGTCCCATGTCCGTCTCGAGCTCAGCCTGCCGGCCGAGGCAGCCGACGCGGGCGAGCAGTACCTGCGCGCCCTGGACGCGGCCGACGGCTACTGCAGGGCGGCCCGGCTGCTCACCATGGAGACGCCGCCCCAGCACCGGGTGTTTCGCCGCTGGTACGTGGGCGAGCTCGTGCGCCAGCTCCGGTCGGCGGCCGCCGGGGCGCCGGCGCCGGTGCGGGAGACGTTCGAGCAGCGCCTGCTCCGGGAGATCGACACGGTCGCCCGGGAGCGGAGCAGCTCCGACCGCGCCGCCCGGCTCTTCGAGCTGTCGGCCGCGCTGGTGATCGCGGCCACGACCGAGGCGGTCGCGGAGGCGGTGCTGGAGCAGGGGGTCGCCGCCCTGGACGCGTCCGGTGGCGGGCTGTTGCTGGCCGGCGACGCCGACCGCCTGTCGGTACCGGCCACCATCGGTTACGACGACGACGTGGTCGCCCGCCTGCGGGCGGAGTCGCCGGACGCGGAGCTGCCGGCGGCTGCGGCCCTGCGCACGGGCGAGGAGGTATGGCTCGAGTCCCGCGAGGAGCGCGACCTGCGGTTCCCTCTGCTCTCGGAGGTGGACCCCAACGCGGTGTCGGCCTGCGCCGTGCCCCTGGTCGTCGGCACCCGGCGCCTGGGGGCCCTGCGGTTCAGCTTCTCCGAGCCCCGGCTCTTCGACGAGGACGAGCGCCGATTCGTGCTCTCGCTCGCGGCCCAGACGGCGCAGGCGCTCGACCGGGCCCAGCTGGAGGAGGAGCGGGCGGACTTGAGCCGCCGCCTGCAGCGCAGCCTCCTGCCCGGCGCCCTGCAGGCCCCGCCGAGGATGGAGGTCGCCGCCGTCTACCACCCGTTGGGGACCGGCATGGAGCTGGGCGGCGACGTCTACGACGTGTGGTCGCGGGCCGACGGCTCGTGGGGGCTCGCCATCGCCGACGCCGCCGGCACCGGGCCCGAGGCGGCGGCGCTGACGGCCATGATCCGCTTCACCCTGCGGGCCCTGTCGGTGGGCGACTCCGACGTCGTGTCGGTCATGACCAACCTCAACCGGGCCCTCGTCGAGGCGGGCGCCACCGGCCACGACAGCGAGCGGTTCTGCACCGCGCTCTTCGGCGTCCTCCGGCCGACGGCGGCCGGCGCCGAGTTGGCGTTGGCCGGGGGAGGCCACCCCAGTCCGCTGGTACGGCGGGCGAACGGGCGCATCGAGGACGTTCCCGTGATGGGAATGCTGCTCGGCGTCTTCCCGGAGGCGACCGTCGGGACCCGCTCCGTGCAGCTCGGGCCCGGCGACGCCGTCGTGCTCTACACCGACGGCGTGATCGAGGCCCGGCGGGACGGCGACATGTTCGGGGAGGAGGGCCTCCGAGCCGCCATCGAGGCGGCCCCCGCCGGCGCCCGACTTCTCGCCGAGGCGATCGACCGGGCGGTGGGCGTTCACGTCGGCGGCACGCTCACCGACGACCTCGCCGTCCTCGTGGTCCGGGTCGCCGGACCCTGACCGGCCGGCGTCAGTCGGCGCGAAGGCCGGCCGCGCCCCGGACGACCTTCTCGAACGTCTCCGGGGCCTCGATCTGGGGCAGGTGACGGACGCGGTCGAGGACCTCCACCCGGGCCCCGGCCCGCGCCCCGAGCACGGCCGCCGCCCGCTGCCGCCACTCCGGGCTCCGCCGGCCGACGGTCGCCACCAACGTCGTCGGTGACAGCCGGGCCAGGTCGGCCGCCGAGGGGGCGAAGGCGATGAACTCCGGCACCTCGGCCCGCACCACCTCGTGCCGGCCGAGCACGGCCTGGAGGTCCTCGGGCGCCAGCGTCCCCAGGCGGTCCTCGCCCACCAGGCCGGCCATGAACTCGCCTACTCCGGCGGGGCCCGGGGGGGCCGACGCCAGGCGGGTGGCCGCCGCCTCCAGGACCCGATGCAGGTCGGGGGCCAACGGCCCGAAGACGGGCTCGTGGACGACCGCCGCCCGCACCGCCTCCGGCGCCGACATGGCCAGGGCCAGCACCAGGGTGGCGCCGCCGGACACGCCGACCCAGACGGCGTCGGCCACATCACGGGCGTCCGCCAGCCGGAGGAGGTCGTCGACCTGTTCCGCCACCGAGGCCGACCGGGGCACCTCGACTTTGTCGCCCGCCGGTCCGTAGCCGCGGCGGTGGGGCACCAGCACCCGGTGGTCGGCAGCCAGAGCGGCGGCCAATTCGGTGAAGGCCCACGCCCCGATTCCGACCCCGTGCACGAGCACCACGACCGGCCCGTCCCCGATGTCCGACGCCGCCAGGCGGATCACCAACCGGTTCGGCACTGCTCCACGGCGCAACCCATGGCGACGATCAGGTCGTCCCGCCAGGGGGCGGCCACCAGCTGCACCCCCACCGGCAGCCCGTCCGCCCACCCGCACGGCACCGACACCGCCGGGAATCCGGTGAGGCTCCACGGGATGGCGTTGCGGGAGAGCAGCATCAGGTGGCGGGCGAAGTCGGCCAGAGGGGGCGCCACCGCAGGCACCGTCGGCATGGCGAGGACATCGTGGTCGGCGAAGGCCGCCAGCAGCCCCTCGGCCAGGTCGGCCCGCAGGGTCTGGGCATCGAGGTACTCGACGGCCGACAGCTCCCCGGCGGCCTCCAGCTGGTCGGCCACCTCCTCCCAGTAGAGCGACCGGTCGAGGCCGAGCCGGCGGTGGAAGGCGGCCGCCTCGCACCGGCTGATCAGCAGGCCGGCGGCGTTGGCCGACTCCAGGTCGCCGGCCGTGGGCCGGGCGGCGGGCGAGACCACGCAACCCATCCCGGCCAGGGCCTCGATCACCTGGCGGACGTGGGCCTCGACGTCGGGCTCGCACCCGGCGAACGCCGCCTCCGGCACACCGACGCGCACGCCCGCCACCGACACCCCGACCGAGTCGACCAGCGGCCGGCCCCGGCCCCGTCGTGCGCCCGAGCCTGACCCCCTCCCGGTGAGGACGTCGACCAGCAGGGCCCCGTCGGCCACCGACGACGTGATGGGGGCGACGTGGTCCATCGTCCACGAGAGGGGCACGACGCCGGCGGTGGGCACCGAGCCGTAGGTGGGCTTGAACCCGACCACCCCCGAGAGGGCGGCCGGCACCCGGATCGACGCCCGGGTGTCGGTGCCGAGCGAGGCCAGGCCCATCCCGGTGCTGACGGCGATGGCCGACCCCCCGCTCGACCCGCCCGGGATCCGGGACTGGTCGTGGGGATTGCGGCTCTGGGGCGTGGTCACGCCCAGGGCGAACTCGTGGGTGGACACCTTGGCCACGACGATGGCTCCCGCCGCCCGCAGCCGGGCCACGCTCGCCGCGTCGACCGAGGGGACCTCGTCGTAGGCCGCCGACCCGCACCGGGTGGGCACGCCCGCCACGTCGATGATGTCCTTGACCGTCACCGGGATCCCGTGGAGCGGTCCCCGCCACCGGCCGGCGGAGGCCTCGGCGTCGCACGCCGCGGCCTCGGCCCGGGCCGAGGCATCCATGAGGTGGACGACGGCCATCAGGTCGCGGTCGTGCTTCTCGATCACCAGCAGCGAGTCCTCCACCAGCTCCCCGCTGGTGACCAGTCCCGCCCGCAACTCGGCGGCTGCGGCCCACACCGGGCCGGGATGGCCCGCCGCACCGTCGACGACCGCGGGCGCTGTAGGCGGCGCCCCCCCGTCGAAGGAGTCGGGGGGGACGTAGGAGAACGCCGGCGGGCGGTCGGGTCGGGCCGGGCGGTACCGGGCGACCAGCTCCCGGGCGGAGGCGACCGACTGGCGACCGAGGCTGCCGGAGGGCCTCAACCGCCGCTCAGGACGCTCAGCAGCGCGCTCGACGGCGCCACCGCCCCGAACACGCCACCCTGCATCTTCACCATCGCCAGTGCAGCCAGGTAGTTGTCGTAGTCGGTGGCGCCCGTGCAGTCCTCCAGCAGCAGGCACTCGTAGCCGCGGTCGTTGGCGTCGCGCATCGTCGTGTGGACGCACACGTCGGTGGTGATGCCGGTGAAGATCAGGTGGGTGATGCCCCGGGTGCGCAGGAGCAGGTCGAGGTCGGTCGCGTAGAACGAACCCTTCCCCGGCTTGTCGATGATCAGCTCGCCCTCGATCGGCGCCACCTCGGGCACGATCTCCCATCCCGGCTCGCCCCGGGTGAGGATGCGGCCGCACGGACCGGCGTCGCCGATGCCGGCGCCGATGCGCTTCGACCGCCACAGCTTGTTGGGCGGGCAGTCCGACAGGTCGGGACGGTGGCCCTCCCGGGTGTGGATCACCGTCATCCCGACCGCCCGGCAGGCGGCCAGCACGTCGGCCGTGGGCTCCAGCCCGGCCCGGGTGAGCTTGAGGTCGTAGCCCATGGTGTCGACGTAGCCACCGGGACCGCAGAAGTCCACCTGCCAGTCGATGCACACCAGGGCGGTGGTGGCCGGATCGACGGCACCGTCGTAGGGCCAGGGATAGGGGTCGGCGTCGATCGTGCCATAGGTCATTTCTGCTCCTCGAGAAGGGCATCGCACAGAGCGGACGTGGTGCCGACGGCGGCGAAGATGCCTCCGGACATGGTGATGCTGGCCAGGGCCCGGGGGCCGACGTCGGCGTCGTGGAACGCCGATGCGTCGGCCAGGGCCAGGCATTCGTAGCCCCGGTCGTTGGCCGCGCCGAGGGTGGAGTAGACGGCCGTCTCCATTCCCAGCCCGCCGACCGCGAGGCGGTCGATCCCCCGCCGCCGCAGCTCACCGTCGAGGCCACTGGCCGTGAAACCCGACATACCGCCGCAGTCGACGACCACGTCGCCGGCGGCGATGGTGATCACCAGATCGCCGCCCCGCTCGCCCTCGCGGGGGCCGCTCGCCGGGGGGCCGCCGGCCGGGACCGGGCACGAATGGTGCAGGACGACCACGACCCCGCCCGCGTCCCGCACCACCTTGGCCGCGATCCGGAGCGTGGCCAGCACTTCCTCCGCCTCGAGCGTGCGCTCGGCGAACCACGCCTGGCCCCCGGCCACCACCAGGGCCAGACGGGCGGGATCGAGGATCCCGTCGTAGGGCCACGGGTAGGGCCGGGTGCCGGTGACGTGGGTCGGTTTCATGGCGGCGGAGCGGTGGCGGCGGTGGCGGCGGGCGGTGGCGGCTACGTGGGCAGCTTGCCGACGACGCCCTGGACGAAGAAGGTCTGGCCTTCGATGGCCACGTAGTCGGGCGTGGTGCCGGCCGGCCAGATCACCTTGCCGTCCTGGTCGACCACCGGGCCCTTGAACGGCGAACCGTCGGGCTTGGCGATCTCGGCCTTGGCCGTCTCGATCAGGGCCTTGGTCTCCGCCGTCACCGACGGGCCGAACGCCGACTGCACGAACGGGTTGTCACCGGTCTTGAGCCCCACCCGGTAGTTGTCGTTGTACTCGCTGCCCGTGAACGACCCGGCCAGGATCGTCTTGACGATGTCGACGTAGAGCGGTCCCCAGTTCCACTCGGAGCCGGTGAGCCAGCCCTTGGGGGCCAGGGCCGAGCCGTCGGCGTGGTAGCCGACGGTGAAGGCGCCCGCCGCCTCGGTCTTCTCGATGATCGTCTTGGTGCAGTCCTGGTGCTGGGTGATCACGTCGACGCCCTCGGAGAGCAGGCTGTTGGCCGCCTCCGCCTGCTTGGCCGGGTTGCACCAGTCCGACGTGGCCACGGTGAACGTCTGCACGGCCGGGTTCACCGACGCCGCGCCCAGCTGGAAGGCGTCGATGTTCTCGGTGGTCTGGGTGATCGGGAAGGCGTAGACGTAGCCCAGCTTGTTGGTCTTGGTGGCCTTGCCGGCGGCGATGCCGGCCAGGAACACGGGCTCGTACACCGTGCCGAAGTAGGTGCCCAGGTTGGCCGGGACCGTGCCCTTGATGAGGTTCCCCTGCTGGACCACGACCACGTCCGGGTGGGCGGCGGCCACCTTGGTGGCCGGGTCGAGGTGGCCGTAGCTGGTGGCGAAGACGATCTTGGCCCCCTTGGAGATCATGTCCTCCATGATCCGGGTGGCGTCGTCGCTCTCGGGGACGTTCTCCGCGGTCAGGACCTCGAGGTCGGGGAAGGCCTTCTTCACCTCCTGGCTGCCGTCGAAAGCGGCCTGGTTGTAGCCCACGTCGTCCTTGGGCCCGACGAAGATGAAGCCGATCGCCGTGCCTCCCGTGCCGGCCGCGGCCGCCCCCGGCTCGGTCGAACCGGCCGTGGTCCCTGTGGTCGTGCTGTTGCTGCTGCAGGCGGCTGACAGAAGGCCCAGCGCAGCCACCATCACCACCACTCCCGAACGCCATCGTCTGCTCATGAGGTCCTCTCTCTTGTCTTCATTCGAAGATCCGTTTTCAACTCGTGGGCGCCATCTCGAAGACCTTGCGCAGGCCCTCGGGGGCGGCGTGGGCCCGCTTGCGTCCCAGGAAGACGAGGACGAGGACGGTGACCACGTACGGGATGGCGTCCAGGGCGAACTGGTTGATCCCCACGCCCCGGGCCTGGAGTGCCGGGGACAGGGCCAGGGCGGCGCCGAACAGGTAGGCGCCGGCCATGCAGCGGAGGGGGTGCCAGGCGGCGAAGATCACCAGGGCGACCGCGATGAACCCCCGGCCGGCCGTCATGTTCTCGAACCAGGCGTTGGCGTAGGCGGTGGAAAGCTGCGCCCCGCCGATGCCGGCCAGGGCGCCGCCGCCGACCACGGCCAGGTAGCGGACCCGCAACGGCGAGTGCCCGTAGGCGGCCAGCACCTCTTCGCGCTCACCCGACGCCCGCACCAACAGCCCCCACCGGCTCCGGTAGAGGAGCCACCACATGGCCGGGCCCACGAGGAACGACAGGTAGGTCAGGGCGTCGTGGTTGAAGAGGATGTCGCCCAACCAGGGGATGCTCGAGAGTCCGGGGATGGCGATGGGGTCGAAGGCGTTGATCGATTCACCCACGAACGAGGCCCCGAACAACGACGTCAGGCCCAGGCCCAGGAAGAGCACGACCAGGCCCGTCGCCAGCTGGTTCGCCCCCCGTTGCAACACGAGGGCGGCGTGGATGAAGGCCAGCGCCCCCCCGGCGGCGGCACCGGCCACCACCCCGACCCAGGGGCTGCCCGTCTGGACGGTGACCGCGTAGGCCGACAGCGCACCCACCAGCATGCAACCCTCGGTGCCGAGGTTGATCACCCCGGCCCGCTCCGACATCGTCTCCCCCAGCGCGGCGTACAGGATGGACGTGCCACCCCGCACCGCGCCCACCATCACCTGCAGGAGCAGGTCCATCGGCCACCTCCCGTCGTCCCAAGCGAACTGGTGACACTTCCGGGCGCCAGGACGCCCCGATCCGACCCCGGTTCGGCGGGTCCCCGTGACCTGGTGACACTTCGCCCGGCCAGAGGCGGGTGAAGTGTCACCGGTTGCGCTTCGGCGGACCTCATGCCGGGGCGCCTACGGGCGCCGGAGCACTTGGCGGGGGCGGGGCCGGCACCGGGTCGGCCGGAGCCGGGCGGGACTTGGTCATGCCCCGGCCCATCACCGCCAGGAGCACCAGTCCCATCAGCACGTTGACGGCCGCCGCCGGCAGGCCGGAGTCGAGCTGCAGGCTGTCGCCGGCGATGGCGATGGCGGACAGCAGGAGCGCGGCCCCGGCCACGTTGAGGGGCTTGTGGCGGGCCAGCCAGCTGGCCAGGAAGGCGATGTAGCCGAAGTTGAGCGTCATCCCCGGACGCAGCTTGAGCTCGGCCCCGGCGAAGTGCACCATGCCGCCCAGTCCGGCCAGGGCGCCGCCCACGAGCATGGCCGACATCAGCAGGCGCGACACGGGCAGGCCCGCCCGGCGGGCCGCCTCCGGGTTGCCGCCGACGACCCGCAGCCGGAACCCCCAGGAGGTGTACCTGAACAGGGCCCAGATGAGGGCGGTGGCGATCACCGCCACGAAGATCCCGGTGTGCACCCGGCTGGTACCCACGAGGGGCAGGCGGGCAACGGCGGCGAGGGACCGGGTGGCGGGCTGGCCCGACCCGTTGGGGTCCTTCCACGACTGGTAGATCAGGTAGAGCATGAGGTCGATGGCGACGTAGTTGAGGAGCAGGGTGGTGATCGCCTCGTTGACTTTGACCGTGAGCCGCAGCAGCCCCGCGATCCCTGCCCACAGGGCGCCGGCGGCGGCCGCGGCCAGCATCATGACCACGACCATGGCCGTGCCGGGCAGGGTTCCGTCGAGGGCCAGCGCCATGCCCGCGGCCCCGATGGCACCCATGACCACCTGGCCCTCGCCCCCGACGTTCACCAGCCCGGCGCGGGCGGGCACGGCCACGGCCAGGGCGGCCAGGATCAGGGGCGACGCCTTCACCAGGACCTCGCCCAGCGACGTGATGTCGGAGAGCGACCGCCACATGTCCGAGTACACGGCGACGGGGCTGACGCCCTTGGTGATGACGAAGGCGCCGAAGAGCGCCAGGGCGGCGGCGTAGGCGAGGGCCAGCCGTCCCGCGCCCCGGGCGATGCGCTCCACGCCGGGACTCACGCTCACGAGGCACCCCGCAGCATGAGCTCGCCGATCGTGTAGCGATCGGCCTCGCTCGGCCGCACGATGCCCGCCACGTGGCCCGAGTGCAGCACCAGCACCCGGTCGGACAGCTCGAGCAGCTCGTCGACGTCCTCCGAGATCATGAGCACGCCGGCTCCTGCCGCCCGCCGTTCCAGCAGGAGCTCCTGCGTGCGGCGGGTGGTGGCCACGTCGAGGCCCCGGCTGGGGTAGGCGGCGACCACCAGGGTGGACTCCCGGGCCAGCTCCCGGGTGAGCAGGACCCGCTGGATGTTGCCCCCCGACAGGCTGGCGACCAGGCGATGGGAGGCGGCCATGCGCAGCTGCGTCTCCTCGTCCTGGGTGGCGAGGCGCCGCTTCACCGCCGCCCAGTCGATGCCGAGGCCCTTGCGGGGCACCTTCAGGTCGCCCAGCGCCATGTGCTCGGCGATGGTGAGGCCGGGCACGACGGAGTCGGCCACCGGGTCCTCGGGGATCCCGACGGCACCGGCGGCCAGGGCCGACCGGGGCCCACCCCGGCCCAGCTCGGTGCCTGCCACCAGGACCGTTCCGGCGGACGCAGCCCGCAGGCCCATGGCCACCTCGTACAGCTCCCGCTGGCCGTTGCCGGACACGCCCGGCCACGCCGACCAGCTCGCCGCTGCGCACCACCAGG